>NZ_CP110888.1:2307500-2827640 GCF_026240795.1 Thermoanaerobacter sp. RKWS2 | reverse complement strand
TGTATGACCTCCTAAGCCCATCAATAAAATGTGGATAACTTATTTAAAAGGGTGGCATAATATATTATCGGTATAAGTTAGTTGTTAATAAGTTAAATTTAGTTTTGTGAATTTTTTAATTTGATAACTTTTGCAAAAACACATGTGCAGATATTGTTGATAAAAGATATTTTGATAAAAAAACTGATAAAAAAATTAAAATACATTGATTATAAATATAATGAATAAGAAAACTAACATTTAAATAACAACTTATTCACAAATTTATCAACAACCTGTGAATAAGTTGTTATTTTTGTGGCTACAATTTATTTAAGTTATCAACAGTTTAATTTTATAATAGCAAATTATCAACAGATTATCAATAAGAAAAATAATTTTGTCTACAGCTGTGTGTAGATAATTCTTAAGTTGTTGATAATTATAAATTGCAATATTAAATGCAACACCTAATGAAAATCATGTAGATATAGGATTTGGAACAAATCATATATAACCTTAAGCCCATCTTAGTTAACAAATTGAGCGGAGGTCGTGATTTGTCAAGGGTTTAAGTCAGGCGAAGCCTGCCCCTTGACAAATCACGAGCGAGCTCTATACTTTATAAGGGATGGGCTTAACAGATTTTTGCCAGCTCTTCATAAAAGCATTCTTTAGGTGTTTTATAATTTAACAATTTTCGAGGAAGGTTATTAAGCCAGTTTTCTACTCTCTTTATCGTATCTATAGATAAATGTTTAATACTTTTACCTTTAGGGATGAAACGTCGTATAAGACCGTTATGTCGTTCATTTGTACCTCTTTCCCAAGATGAATATGGATGTGTATAATATACTTCTACGCCATATTCTAAAAGAGCACTTTCTAAATCACTAAACTCTGTACCATTATCAGATGTTATTGTTTTAAAGACCTTGCTTAAATTGTCACCAAACATATCTTTTAATTTTGATAGTGCATCTTTAACAGATTTACTGTCTTTTGTATCCAATAGTAATATTATTTCATGGCGAGTCTTACGCTCTATTAATGTTAAAAGCACCTTGTCATTAGACTTCTTGCCAATTAACGTATCTATTTCCCAATGCCCAAAAACTTCACGGCTTTCAACTTCTTTAGGTCTAAAATCAATACTTTTACCCATAATACGTTTATTTTTACGGTTTTGTTTCTTCCTTGGTTTTAAACGTAGTTTTAAAGGTAAATCAATGTTTTTAACTTTTAATAATCCTCTATCTATATAGTTGTACAGTGTTTTAGTACAAACAATGGTTTTATTATTCCAGCTTGGGTCTTTTTTACAATAGCCTACAACTGCATCTGGTGACCATTTTTCATTTAATATTTTATTTTCAGCATATTTCAAGAAATCTTCTGCTTTAGCTACTTTAAATTTAGCTCCGCAATTTGAACGATTTTTTTCGTAGATAGCTTGACCGGTTTCAGGAAAATAGCTTGTATAAGAAGATAAATCACTTCTAAGTTGTGTAGTAGTTCCACGTTTAATTTCACGGCTTATAGTGCTTGGAGATCGATTAAGTTTTTTAGCAATATACCGAATACTTCTTCCTTCTTTGAGTAATGCATAGATCTCTCCTCGTTCATAGCTACTTAAGTGTTTAAAAGAACGATTTTTTGTGGTATCATTATTATGAACCATAGTGAAAATCCTCCTTGTATGATGTTGAGTTGACACCTATATCATACACGATTTTCACTATGGTTTCTATTTTTTTATCTGTTGCATTTAATTATACAACTAACCAGTTGTTGATAATTTTCTTGTTTTAAAAAGTCTTGTTGACATCCTCCTTAATTAACGTTATAATTTTTATAGCATTTTTTAGGTTTTAGGAGGTGTGGCAATGCTTCGCACTTATCAACCCAAAAAAAGACATAGAAAAAAAGTGCACGGTTTTAGAAAGAGGATGTCTACCAAAAGTGGTCGCAATGTTTTAAAAAGAAGAAGACAAAAAGGTAGACATAGATTGACAGCGTGAGGCCTTTAGGGCCTTTTTTACAATCCGGAGGTATAAATGAGTAACAAGATTATAAAAATTAAAAAAAGTTATGAATTTAAAAAGGTTTATTCAAATGGAAAATCTGTTGCTAATCAGTTTGTTGTAATGTATTATATGGAAAATAATTTAGGTTTTAATAGAGTTGGCTATTCAGTGAGTAAAAAAATAGGTAAAAGTGTGGTAAGAAATAGAGTTAGAAGGCTTTTACATGAAAGTTTTAGACTTTTAGATATTGAGATAAAAACAGGTTTTGATATAATTTTTGTCGCAAGAGGGAAAATTGTAGAGGCTGATTTTCACACTTTAAAAAATTCCATGAGAAAATTGATTATGAAAACACCTCTTTATGCGGGGAATGAAAGATGAAAAATGTTGTTATTTTTTTAATTAAGTTGTATCAAAGATATATTTCGCCTATGAAGCCAAGGACCTGTAGATTTTACCCAACTTGTTCTCAATATTCTATAGAAGCAATATCAAAGCATGGACTTTTAAAGGGCGGAATTATGTCAATTTGGCGGATTTTAAGGTGCAATCCCTTTAATCCCGGGGGATATGACCCTGTAAAATAAATTTTTGGAGGTATATTATGGCAACAATTGCTATGTATTTAGGACAATTGTTAGAATTTATACATCATTATGTGGGAAATTATGGTATCGCTATAATTATTTTTACTATTTTAATAAGGATACTTCTTTTGCCTTTTTATATACAGCAAATGAGCACAATGAAAAAGATGAAAGAAATACAGCCTCTTGTAGAAGAACTTCAAAAGAAGTATGCTAAAGACCCTCAAAAATTAAACATGGAAACAATGAAATTGTATCAAGAGAAAAAGTAAATCCTTTCGGTGGATGTTTACCTATGCTTTTGCCTTTGATAATATTGTGGCCGCTTTTTACGATGCTTAGAACCTATCCAGCTTTTTCAACTGCTTCTTTTTTATGGATGCATAGCCTTGCACAAAAGGACCCTTATTATATAATTCCTATTTTAGCTACTGTGACTACTTATATATCTTCTGCAATGGTAGCAACAGACAAGAGTCAAAATTCTATGAATATAATGATGTCAATTTTTATGGGATGGGTAACTGTTTCTTTGCCGGCAGGGGTAGGAATATATTGGGTTACAAGCAATATATTCCAGATAGTGCAGCAGTATATTTTTATGAGAGAGACCAATACTGCTAAGGGGGAATCATAAATTGAAAGAGCTTATAAGGACAGGTAAGACGGTGGAAGAAGCTGTAAATCTTGCGTTGCAGGAATTTGGCGTACCGAGGGAAATGGTAGAAGTAGAAGTGTTGGATGAAGGGGGTAAAGGTTTTCTAGGTCTTATAAGCAAGCAGGCAATAGTTAAAGTGATTTTAAAAGATGTAGTAAAGGAGAGTGCTAGAAATTTTTTACAGCAAGTAATTGAAGCGATGAAATTAGATGTTAAATTTGATATAGAAGAAGATGAGGATACTATAAAGTTTAATTTATATGGAAAAAATGTAGGGTTGCTGATAGGTCATAGGGGAGAGACATTAGATTCATTGCAATATCTTGTAAATGTCGTTGCCAGCAAGTATAGAGAATATGATAGATATAGAAGGATTATATTAGATGCAGAAAATTATAGAAAAAGAAGGGAAGAGACTCTAATTAGGCTTGCAAAAAAATTAGCCAAACAAGTAATGGAGACAAAAGAAAGCGTTGAGTTAGAGCCGATGAGTCCTAATGAAAGGCGAATAATTCACATGGCTTTGCAGGACCATCCATATGTAGAGACTTATAGTGAAGGAGAGGAGCCTAACAGAAGAGTCATAATAGCTTTAAAATAATACCCTGTCAAGGGGGTTTTTTTATATTTGTGATTGAAAAGCCAAAAACATTGGTATATTATTTTATAAGACAATTTTTTGGTTGGTGATGAAAATGGTTTTTGATACAATTGCAGCTATTTCCACTTTTCCGGGAGAAGCAGGAATTGGAATAGTTAGAATAAGTGGAGATGATGCTTTAGAGATAATTTCAAAAATTTTTAAACCCTATAAGCCTAAAAATATAAAAAAGGTGAAAAGTCATACTTTGCACTATGGACACATAGTAGACCCAGAAACAGAAGAAGTATATGACGAGGTTTTAGTATCTATTATGAAAAAACCTAATACCTATACCAGAGAAGATATAGTTGAAATAAATTGTCATGGAGGTATAGTAGTTACTTCTAAAATTTTGGAATTAGTATTAAAACAAGGTGCTCGTTTAGCTGAACCAGGGGAATTTACAAAAAGAGCTTTTTTAAATGGGCGAATTGATTTATCTCAAGCCGAAGCAGTTATAGATATAATTACCGCTAAGACTATGCTTGCTAATAAATACGCTCAAAAGCAGTTATCAGGTCATATAGGGCAAAAGATGAAAGAATTAAAAGACAAAATCATGGGTCTATTAGTCCATCTTTTAGCTTTAATAGATTTTCCTGAAGATGATGTGGAGGAACTTGAGAGAAAAGAAATGTTAGAAACTGCCAAGGAAATAGTGGAAGATATCGATAAACTTATTGCATCTTCTGAAAGTGGAATGATTATAAGAGAAGGACTTAAAACTGCTATAATTGGTAAACCAAATGTTGGTAAATCCTCTCTTTTAAACGCCTTATTGAAAGAAAATAGAGCTATTGTCACAGACATACCAGGAACTACCAGGGATATTATTGAAGAATATGTTAATGTAAAAGGTATTCCAATAAAACTTATTGATACGGCAGGAATTAGAGATACAGACGAATTGGTGGAAAAAATAGGAGTTGCTAAAAGCAAAGAAGTTCTGGCGGAAGCAGATTTAATATTGTTTGTGCTGGATGCCTCAAGAGAGTTAACTAAAGAAGACTACGAAATTTTCGACATTTTGGTAGGTAAAAATATTGTATTTGTGTTGAATAAAATCGATTTACCTAAAAAAATTGATGAAAAAGAATTAAAAAATCTTACCAAAGATGGTATAATAATAGAGGTTTCTACTGTTGAAAAAATTGGGCTACAAGAATTGGAAGACACAATATACAATTTGGTTTTTAAGGGAAATATAAATGTTAAGGAAGACGAAATAATTACAAATTCAAGGCACAAGGAAGCCCTTATCAATGCAAAAAAATATATGGAAAGTGTTGTAGAAGCCATTGAGAGGGAGTATAGTGAGGATTTAATTACAATTGATTTAAATGCAGCTCTTGAGCAAATAGGGAAAATTACTGGTGAAACAGCAACTGAAGATTTAATAAATCAAATTTTTGAAAGATTTTGTGTTGGAAAGTAGGTGAAAAGTATGAGATTTATTGCTGGAGAATATGATGTGGTAGTTGTTGGGTTGGGACATGCGGGCAGTGAGGCTGCTCTCGCTTGTGCAAGGTTGGGACTTAAAACAGTAGGTTTTGCTGTAAACTTAGATTCTATTGCTTTGATGGCTTGCAATCCTTCTATTGGTGGCCCTGCCAAGGCTCAGTTGGTGAGAGAGATTGACGCTTTAGGTGGGGAAATGGCTATAAATACTGACAAATCGCTACTACAAATTCGCACTTTAAATACCAGTAAAGGCCCTGCTGTAAGGTCTTTGAGAGCACAAGTTGACAAAAAACTTTACCAGATGAACATGAAGTACACTTTAGAAAGACAAGAAAACCTTGATATAAAACAGGCGGAAATTGTAGACATTTTGGTAGAAGACAACAAAGTCACGGGGGTTGTGACAAAATTAGGTGCGATATATAAATGTAAGGCTTGCATTATTACTACAGGGACCTTCTTAAAAGGAAGGGTTATAATTGGTGATGTAAGTTTTAACAGTGGACCTAGCGGGCTTTTTCCAGCTAATGAGCTTTCTGAGACTTTGAAAAGATTAGGTTTTAAATTGATGAGATTTAAAACAGGTACTCCTGCGAGAGTTGATAAAAGAAGCATTGATTTTTCCAAAATGGAAATACAGCCGGGGGATGAAGTTATTACTCCTTTTTCCTATATGCATGATAAAATCGAAATAGAACAGTTACCCTGTTGGCTCACTTATACGAATAAAAGAACTCATGAAATAATAATGGCAAATATTGACCGTTCTCCTCTTTTTAGTGGTGAAATAACAGGGGTAGGAGTAAGATACTGTCCCTCTATTGAAGATAAAGTTGTAAAATTTCCCCACAAAGAAAGGCATCAAATTTTTATTGAACCAGAAGGATTAAATACTTATGAGATGTATGTACAAGGCATGTCTTCTAGTTTACCTGAAGATGTACAACTGGAATTTTTGAGGACTGTTCCCGGTCTTGAAAATGTAAGAGTGATGAGGCCAGCTTACGCTATTGAATATGACTGTATAGACCCAACACAATTAAAAGCTACTTTAGAATCTAAAAAAATTGAAGGGTTGTACTTTGCAGGACAAGTCAATGGCACATCTGGATATGAAGAAGCGGCTGCTCAAGGTTTGATGGCGGGAATAAATGCTGCTATGAAGCTTTTAAACGAACCTCCTGTAATTTTGGATAGGTCTCAAGCTTATATAGGAGTGCTAATTGATGATTTAGTGACAAAAGGTACAAATGAGCCTTATAGGATGCTTACTTCGAGAGCGGAATATAGACTTCTATTAAGACAAGATAACGCAGATTTTAGATTGACAGAGCTAGGGTATAAAATTGGTCTTGTAACAGAAGAAAGATATCAAAAATTTTTAAAGAAGAAGATTCAGTTAGAAAAAGAGATGCAAAGACTTCCTGGCGTCATGGTAAGACCTTCTGAGGAAGTCAACAATTTTCTCATATCTAAAGGAAGTACTCCTTTAGTTACAGGAATTGACCTTTATACTTTGTTAAAGCGACCTGAAATTGATTATAAGTCTACTAAATTTTTGGATAAAGATAGACCGCATGATATTTTAGATAGTGTGGCTGAGCAAATAGACATAAATATTAAATATGAAGGATATATAATAAAACAACTGAGACAAGTTGAACACTTTAAAGCATTGGAAAACAAAAAAATTCCAGAAGATATTGATTATTATCAAATTCATGGTTTGAGTAATGAAGCAAAAGAAAAATTGACAAAAATAAGGCCTACTTCAATTGGACAGGCTTCTCGTATTTCGGGAGTTTCACCTGCTGATATTTCTGTGCTTTTAATTTACATGCAGCAGTTAAGGAGAAATAAAGACGATGAAGAACAAATCGGTTGATATGCTAATTGAGGGCGCTAAAGAGTGGGGTATATTTTTGGAAATGTTCCATGTGGAACATTTCCAAAAATATTATGCTCTTTTATTGGAATGGAATCAGAAGATGAATTTAACGGCAATTACAGAAGAAAGTGAAGTTGTGATTAAGCATTTATTAGATAGCTTATCTGTGGTTAAGAGTGGGAAAATAAAAGGGGACGAAAAAATTATAGACGTTGGTACAGGGGCTGGTTTTCCTTCTATTCCTTTAAAAATTGTGTTTCCTAAATTAAAAGCTACTCTTTTAGACTCTTCTAAAAAAAGAATTACTTTTTTAGAAGAGGTTATAAATAAATTGGGTATAAATGAAATAGAATTAATTCATGGAAGAGCAGAAGATATAGGAAAAGACATAAAATATAGAGAACAATTTGATTTATCTGTGGCAAGAGCTGTTGCACCTTTAAATGTTTTATTGGAATATACTCTTCCTTTTGTACAAGTAGGTGGGTATTTTATTGCTTTAAAAGGAAGAGAAGTTGAGGAAGAAATAAAAAGCAGTCAAAAAGCTTTAAAGGAGTTAAAAGGTGAAATTGAGGAGGTAAAGCAAATCAGACTTCCTTTTAGTGATATACTTCATCATTTGATAATTATAAGAAAAGGAGATAACTGTCCTCTGAAATATCCCAGAAAGGCCAATGCTATAAAAAGGTCTCCTTTGTGAAGTTAGAAGTTTGTCATCAATGCACTTTACGCATAAAAGTGTAATGTCTTTATGATATGTTGGCATTTTGCATAAGTGAGTGACTTAACAGCCCGGCATTCAACTTAAACATGTTAGAAAAAAGTAATAAGAGAGAGGACTAGCGTGTTCAGTTGAGTGCCGGGAAACTTAGCGAGACAGAGAGAGGTCGGCGGAGCCGCAGCCTTGTGAGGGCGGAGGCGGGCACCTGAGGAAAGGATGCCGCTGACGCAGAAGCCCCGCCTGAGTCCGAGGCCGAGCGCTAGTTTAGTCTGTGATGTTACCGGAGCAAACGATGCAAAATGCCAACAAAAATAGAACTTTGTCAACAAACTGAGAACAGGTTAGACTGTTCTTTTTTATTTTTATAAAAAATTTTTATGGTATAATTTTAGTATATCAATCTTGGAATGAGGGAAGAAAAAATGTTAAAATTTAGAGCGAGCTTTTTAGTTGCGAGAGTTGTCATTGTTGAAAAAGGAAAAGTTCTTTTAGTAAAACATCAAGAGGGGGAGGAAGTAGCATGGGTTTTTCCAGGAGGTAGGGTAGAAGAAAATGAATCAGTAGCAGTTGCCGCTATAAGAGAATGTAAAGAAGAAACAGGCTATGACATTAAGTTGAACGGAGTGTGTTATATTCAAGAATATGATATTTACTATGTAACATATTTTTATTCCTCTATTATTGGGGGAAAATTGACCTTAGGAAGTGACCCTGAATTACCTAAAGAGAAACAGGTTTTAAAAGAAGTAAAATGGGTTGATCTTAAGGATTTGAAAAACTATCAAGTTTACCCTCAAAAATTGGCGGAACTCATACAACAAAAAGATTTTTTCAATTGTCTTATTCCTATTCCTGAGACTTTTTTATAATTTAAACAATATATTTGAATTTAAGGAGGAATTTTACATTATTTGTCGAATATATATGTTAGAAAATCTATTATTGTTTTAAAAAAGTGGGGTGTGTAAAGGTGTTGTCGAGCAAAATGCAGGAAATCTCTTATTTGCCGATTGACTCTATAAGACCTAGTCCTTATCAGCCCAGGAAGACTTTTGATATAAAAAATTTACAAGAATTATCCGAATCAATCAAAGTTTATGGAGTGCTGCAACCTATTACTGTGAGAATGGTAGGTAACAATTCCTATGAATTAGTAGCGGGGGAAAGGCGGTTAAAAGCCTCAAAGTTAGCAGGACTTACTGAAATACCGGCAATAATTGTAAATGCTCAAGATGAAGATGCAGCTGTTTTAGCTTTAATTGAAAACTTACAAAGAGAAGACCTGAATTTTATCGAGGAAGCTGAAGGATATTACAATTTGATAAACGATCACCATTTGACGCAGGAACAGTTAGCAAAAATGTTGGGCAAAAGTCAATCGACTATTGCCAATAAGCTGAGAATTTTAAAGTTAAGTAAAGAAATAAAAGAAAAGTTATTAGAAAATGATTTAACAGAAAGACATGCCAGAGCCCTTTTAAGGCTTCCTGATGAAGAATTGCAAAAAAAGCTTTAGAAGTAATTGTAAAGAAAAAGTTAAATGTAAGCCAAACGGAAAAACTTATACAAGATATGATAGATAAAATTACTAAACAACAGGAAGAAACAAAAAAGGCAAACAAAAAGATGATGAAATTTTATAAAGACATAAGAATTTTTGTAAATACAGTGAAACAAGCTGTAGATTTAATGAAAAAATCTGGTGTGCCGGCAGAATATATTGAAAATGATATGGAAGAATATGTAGAGTTTGTAATCAAAATTTCTAAAAAGTAAAAAACTTTTTCACCCCCTTGATAATGTTCCATGTGGAACATTGGTATAAACAATGATATAATAGACATATAAGTTTAGCATCCTTAAAGAGGTATTTGTACGCAAAAGGGGGTGAAAAAATGGGCAAGGTTATTGCTATTGCAAATCAAAAAGGTGGTGTAGGTAAAACTACTACAACTATAAACTTAGGATATTCTTTAGCAGTGCAAGGGAAAAAAGTTTTATGTATAGATATAGATCCTCAAAGTAATATGACGAGTGGCTTTGGGATAAACCCGGCTTCTTTAAAACACACTACATATACGGTATTGATTGAAGAGGAAGACATAAGAAATGCAATAATATATTTGAATGATTTAAAGGTTTCAATAGTTCCCTCCAGTATTCAATTGGCAGGAGCAGAAATCGAATTAGTTCCTATGCTTTCGCGAGAATATAAATTAAAAAATGCTGTAAATCAAATTAAAGATGGATTTGACTATATATTAATAGATTGCCCTCCATCTCTTGGACTTTTGACTATAAACGCTCTTACTGCTGCTGATTCAGTAATTGTTCCAATTCAGTGCGAATACTATGCTTTAGAAGGACTTACTCAGCTTATGAACACAATCAATCTCGTAAAAAAGAGCTTGAATCCTGAATTGGAAATAGAAGGTGTAGTTCTTACTATGTTTAACGCTCGGACAAACTTATCTATACAAGTGGTAGATGAGGTGAAAAAATTTTTTAAAGACAAAGTTTATAGAACGATTATTCCACGAAATATTCGCTTAGGAGAAGCACCAAGTTTCGGAAAACCAATTTCTATATATGACCCTAATTCTAAAGGAGCAGAGGCTTATGATGAATTGGCATTAGAAGTGATAGAAAGGGCAGGGATATGAAAAATTTACAAAGGTGGTGATGAAATGGCTGGTAAAAAGGGGCTAGGTAGAGGATTACAGGCTCTTATACCGGAATATCAAACAGAAGAACTGCAAGGGGTAGAAACGATAAATATAGCCTATATTCATCCCAATCAATACCAACCGAGAAAACAATTTGATGAAGAAAGTTTAAAAGAATTAGCAGAATCTATTAAACAACATGGAGTTATTCAGCCAATTATAGTAAGAAAGGTAGATTCTGGATATCAAATAGTAGCAGGGGAAAGACGTTGGAGAGCTGCTAAAATTGCGGGACTTTCGGAAATACCAGCAATTGTGAAGGATTTTGATGATTTACAGATTATGGAAATAGCCTTGATTGAGAATTTGCAAAGGGAAGATTTAAATCCCATCGAGGAAGCTAAAGCATATAAAGCATTGATAGAACAATTTAATCTTACACAAGAAGAGATATCTAAAAAAATTGGCAAGAGCCGTTCGGTAATTGCAAATAGCATAAGACTTCTCAATCTCGACGATAGAGTGCAAGAAATGTTAGTGAAAGGTGATATAACAATAGGCCATGCAAAGGTTATACTTTCTTTACCAAATAAAAGTTTACAGTATGAAGCAGCAAAAAAAGTTGTTGAAGAAAATTTAAATGTAAGAGAAACAGAAAATTTAGTAAAGAATCTATTGCGTAAAAATGAAAAAATCACGAAAAAGCTAAAGTTGGACAAGATAGATGTGCATGTTAAGGAAATAGAAGATAATTTATGCAGTTTTTTAGGAACAAAAGTAAAAATATCTCAAAGAAGTAAAGATAGAGGAATTATACAAATAGAATATTACAGTGAGGAAGATTTGACAAGAATTATTGAAATCATTTATGGAAAGGGCTAAAAAGCCTCCTATTTTTATGGAGGCTTTTAATTTTATCCAATTTTGCAGCAATTTTACCATTTTTAAAGCAAAACGAGGGATTTAATTAGGTACGTGCAATTGTCAGCATATTATTCACCTAACTTTTGACACACACTTTAATTAGTTTTTTGTTGCTAATGAGAAAAAATAAATATAAAATATAGTTAAGAACTCTAAAAGGAGGTTTGCATATATTAATAGCGGGAGATTTAATTTAAAGGAGATAGGATTATGATTTATTTTGATAATGCTGCTACTTCTTGGCCTAAACCCGAGGGAGTGTATAAGGAAGTAGAGAAAGTTTTAAGAAACTGCGGAAACCCTGGAAGAGGCGGACACAAAATGGCACTTGAATCAGGAAGGGTTATTTTTGAAGCCAGGCAAGAGATATGCAGCATTTTCAATATTAAAGACCTTATGAGAGTGGTATTTACATCTAATACAACAGAAGCTTTGAATATTGCTTTAAAGGGCCTTTTGAAAGAAGGAGATCATGTAATAACTTCTAGTATGGAGCATAATTCTATGATAAGGCCCCTTATGGCATTGAAAGAAAAAGGAATAGAAGTTACAATTGTGAAAGCAAATGAGGAAGGAAAGATTGACCCTGAGGATATAAAGAAAGCAATTACAAAAAAAACAAAAATGATTGCAATAACCCATGCTTCCAATGTGACAGGTACGATAAATCCTATTGAGGAAATAGGAAATATTGCCCGGGAAATGAATTTAATTTTCTTGGTGGATGCAGCTCAGACGGCGGGAGTATTGCCTATAGATGTAGAAAGACAAAACATCGACCTTTTAGCTTTTCCTGGCCACAAAGGATTGTACGGTCCTCAAGGTACAGGAGGATTATATGTAAGAGAAGGTATAGATGTATTGCCTCTTGAAGAAGGGGGAACGGGAAGTAAGTCAGAGTCAATGTATCAACCTGATTTGATGCCAGACAAATTAGAAAGTGGTACTCCTAATACTCCAGGGATTGCAGGACTAAAGGAAGGAGTGAAATTTGTAAAAAACATAGGTGTAGATGCTATATATCAACATGAAAGAAAGCTTACTAAAATGTTGATAGAAGGATTGGAGCAAATAAAAGAAGTTAAAATATATGGTCCACACGAAATAGAAGAAAGAGTTGGAGTAGTTTCAATAACATTAAAAGATAGAGATGTAGGAGAAATAAGTTATATTTTGGATAGAGACTTTGACATAGCTACTCGAGCAGGATTACACTGTGCTCCATTAGCCCATTCAACAATTGGCACACTAAAGACTGGCACTTTGAGATTTGGAATTGGCTATTTTAACACTGAAGAAGAAGTAGAAAAAGCTATAAAAGCTATTGAAATAATTTCGCGAAAAACATTCTAACGAATTGGAGGAGAAACTTATGCAAAACTTTTTAGACATTATTTCTCAAAATGCTACGATGATTATCCTGTTTTTATCAGTTTTATCAATTATAGAATTAATTTTCATACTTATAATTAATGGGAAATTTTTAAGATTAAACAGGACTTATAATAAGGTAATTAAAACATTGGAAAAAGGAGATGTCTTTGATATTTTTTCTAGAATCCTTACAGAGAATGAAGAGATAAAAAACAAATTGGACAAGTTAAAAATTGATTTAAATTCTTTAGACAAAGAAGGAAAAACAGCAATTAAAAAAGTGGGAATGGTGCGGTATAATGCTTTTCCTGATGTAGGCTCTGATTTAAGCTTTTCTATTGCCCTATTAGATAGCAATGACGATGGTATTGTTTTGTCTGGAATATACGGAAGGAATGAGACGGCTACTTTTGCAAAACCTATTGAAAGAGGGCAATCTAAATATCCTCTTTCTGCTGAAGAAGTACAAGCTATAGAAAGAGCCAAAAGAAAAGCTTTGTAAAAAACAGGGAGTGATAACCTTGATTGCGTTTATTGTGAACCCAGTGGCGGGTGGAGGAAGGGCCTATCGGAAGATTCCAGAAATTAGAAGGATCATGAAAAAGAAATTAATCGATTACAAAATTTTTATAACAAAATATGCAGGGGAAGGGAAAATATTAGCAAGAAAAGCAGCTCTTAGTGGATTTAAAGTTGTGGCGGCAGTTGGAGGAGATGGTACTGTACTTGAAGTAGTAAATGGAATAAAAGGTACACAGGCTGTACTGGGAATTATTCCTGTAGGGACAGGAAATGACTTTGCAAGATTTTTCCACATACCTAAAAAGTTAGAAAAGGCTATTGATGTGCTTATAATGGGTAATATTAAAATTATAGACGGAGCTGTGATAAACGATATATTAACTTTTGGAAATATTACAAGCACAGGCATCGCTTCTGAAACAGCGGCAATGGCTGTGCGGTTTAAAAAGTTTTTATCTGGAATATGGGTTTATTTGTCTGCCCTTTTAAATGTCCTCTTTAAGTACAAGCCCTATTCTGTAAAGATAAAGATGGATGATAAAGAGTTAAATAGAGAAATAACAATTTTTGCAGCGGGAGTTTTAAGCTATTATGGAGGCGGCTTAAAGCTTTTGCCGGGTGCTGATCCTAATGATGGCTATTTAGATGTCATGATTGTTGACAAAATAAGTAAGATTAAATTATTGGTTTTATTGCCCTTAGTTCTTTTTGGAACCCATACTAAACTTAAAATTGTAGAAGTTTATAGAGCAAAAAAAGTAGAAATAGAGGCAGATCGAGAAGTACCTGTTACTGTCGATGGTGAAATATTATATATCAAAAACCTGGAAATAAAAGTGGAAAAAGATGCAATAAAATTATGCACTCTGTAAATTTAATAGAGTATATTGCGTTAAACTCTCAGGAATAATAAATTATGAAACCTGAGAGTTTATTATTTTTTGGAGGCGGATAAATGGCGGAGAAAGTAAAAGGAAAGTTGATTATCATAGGAGGAGCAGAAGACAAAGAGGACAAATGTGAAATATTGAGAGAAGTTGTAGGTTTAGCTGGGGGAAGAGAGAGTAGAATAGTTGTAATGACAACAGCCACAGAAAAACCTGTGGAAGTGGGCAATATGTACATTTCTATTTTTAAAAAATTAGGGGCAAATGATGTAAAAGTTGTAAACATAAATTCAAGGGAAGACAAAGAAATAAACTATGCAAGGGATGTACTTGAAGATTGCAGTTGCGTTTTTTACAGGTGGTGACCAATTGAGGATAACCAGTATTTTAGGAGGAAGTGGCATAGATAAATTGTTAAAACAATTGCACAAAGAAGGAACTTTGATTGTAGGTACAAGTGCAGGGGCTTCGGTGATGTCACAAACTATGATTGTGGAGGGAAATGATGAAGATTCTCCCAGGAAATGCACTATCAAAATGGCTCCTGGATTAGGTTTATTAAAAGATGTAATAATTGACCAACATTTTGCACAAAGAGGGCGCATTGGAAGGCTTCTTGCAGCAATTGCTCAAAACCCAAACAATCTCGGAATAGGGATTGATGAAGATACTGCCATAGTTGTAGAAGAAAATGAATTTAGGGTAATAGGGTCAAATGCTGTGACAGTAGTGGAGGGAAGAAAGCTAAAACACTCTAATGTTTCTGAATCAAGTCCTAATGAAATTTTAGCCCTCACCAATGTTATACTTCACATATTGCCATCCGGTTATGGTTATGATTTAGAAAAATGGATACCCAAAGTCAAGCTCAAGGAGGATAAAGTATGATTATTAAAGATATAAGGGTATATCGAGGGAGAAATATATACAGCCATAGACCTGTAATAAAAATGGTAGTAGATATAGAGAGATTGGATATTCCTACAAAAGATATACCCAACTTTAATGAGAGATTGATAAAACGGCTTCCTGGCCTATCAAAACATAGTTGTTCTTACGGATATGAAGGGGGATTTCTAAAGAGATTAGAGGAAGGCACCTATTTACCCCATGTGACAGAGCATATAATTTTGGAACTACAAAATATGTTAGGGTATGATGTAAAATTTGGAAGAGCGAGAAATATAGAAGGGGATTTGTATTATATAATTTATGAATATGGATTAGAAGAGTGTGGCATAAGAGTGGGGAAATTAGCGGTTGAAATGGTAAATAAATTTATACAGGGGGAAGAATTTGATTTAGAAGAAAGACTAGAAAGAATACGCAATATAATTGCTGAGATAGAACTAGGGCCTAGCACAATGGCTATAAAAAATGAAGCTTTAAAAGCGGGAATCCCAGTTACAAGGGTGGGAAATGGAAGCATTTTGCGGCTAGGTTATGGGAAATATCAAAAAATGATTGAAGGCACAATTTCACAAAATACTAGTTGTATTGCTGTAGACATAGCATCAGATAAAATCTTGACAAAGCAGATTTTAAGAGACCATGGATTTCCTGTGCCGGAAGGAGATGTTGCTTACAATGAAGAAGAAGCGATTGCTATTGCGGAAGAAATTGGATATCCTGTCGCTATAAAACCTTACAACGGAAATCAAGGCAAAGGAGTTCATTTAAACATAACCAATAAAGAAGAAGTAAGTATAGCCTATAGAAACGCCAAAGCTTACAGTGACCTTGTTATTGTAGAAAAACATATAAAGGGAAAACATTACAGAGTATTAGTTGTAGGTGAAAAAGTAGTAGCGGTAGCTGAAAAAATTCCTGCCCATGTGATAGGAGATGGAATTCATACTATTGAAGAATTAGTAGAAATAGAAAATAAAAATCCTTTAAGAGGAAAAGGCCATGAAAAACCCCTTACCAAACTCACAATAGATACGATTTCTAAAATGACCCTTAAAAAACAAGGATTTGATCTAGAAGAGATCCCTAAAAAAGGGCAAAAAGTGTTTTTAAGGGAAAGCGCAAACTTAAGTACAGGAGGAATTGCAATAGACAAAACAGATGACATTCACCCATATAACATAGAAATTGCTGTAAGAGCGGCAAAAGCCATTGGCCTTGATATAGCTGGTATAGACATTACAATGGAGGACATAAAAAAGCCTCTAACTAAAGAAAATGGAGCAATAATTGAAATAAATGCATCTCCGGGCATAAGGATGCACCATTATCCTAGCAAAGGTAAACCTAGAAATGTAGCAAAAGCGATTGTAGATATGCTTTTCCCTAAAGGAAGCAAAGCTACCATACCTATTATATCTATTACGGGTACAAACGGGAAAACTACAGTCACCAGGATGACAGCTCATATTTTAAAAACCTATGGCTATACTGTAGGAATGACTTGTACTGACGGCATTTATATCGATGACACCTGTGTCTACAAAGGTGACAATACTGGTCCTAAAAGTGCAAGAACTTGCCTTGCTGATAAAAACATAGATGCTGCAGTGTTAGAAACGGCAAGAGGAGGTATTATAAGGGAAGGTTTAGGTTACGATTTGGCAGATGTAGGGGTGATAACCAATATTTCAGAAGACCATCTTGGCATTGATGGGATAGAGACTTTAGAAGACTTGGCTTTTGTTAAGGCTTTAGTGGTGGAAGCGGTAAAAGAAGACGGTTATAGTGTTTTAAATGCTGATGACCCGATGACCACTTATTTGGCCCAAAGGGCAAAAGGGAAAATAATATATTTTTCAATGTACGATAATAACCTCACTGTAAAAAAACATATAGAAAAAGGCGGAATAGCAGTATACGTTAAAGACGGTGTCATCGTTATAGCGAATGGGCAAATAATTCCTGTTGTAAAGATAGAGGAGATTCCTGCAGCTTTGTCAGGGAAAGTTTTGTACAACGTGGAAAATGCTCTTGCAGCTATCGCTGCTTCTTATGGAGTAAAAGTGCCTGTAAATATTATTGCAAAAGGTATAAAGACATTTTACTGCGATACTACACACAATCCTGGGAGGTTTAACTTGTTTAATGTAGGTAATTTCCGTGTATTAGTAGATTATGGCCACAACATAGCTGGAATAAAAAGTGTAATAGAAGCAGCACAAAAACTTGATGCGAACAGGCTCATCGGTGTGATAGGAGTTCCAGGAGATAGAATAAATTCTAGCATATTAAAAGTAGGAGAAATTTGTGGTCAAGGATTTGACTTTATATATGTAAAAGAAGATTTAGATTTAAGAGGTAGAAAACCGGGAGAAGTAGCTAAATTATTAGAACAAGGTGCAATAAAAGGGGGTATAGATAGGAAAAAAATAAAGACTATTTTAAAAGAGACAGAAGCATTAAGGGCGGCTATGTACAATGCTGAAGGAGGAGATTTAATAGTAGTCTTTTATGAAAAATATCAGCCAATTATAGAGGTGATAGAGGAGTTTATCAAAAACAAAGATTTGAAAAATATTGAAATAAAATTAGAAAGGGCTTGAGTTTAAGCCCTTATCTTATTTTGTTCATATATTTCATTTATTGTCTTGTATATTCCCACAGAAATTATATCTGCCATTTTCATTACAGTTCTAAGTCTTGTATTTTGAAGCACCATGTATTCCATAAAACCAGAGATATTGACAATTCCTGTAACAAACATATCTCCTACAGAAGGCAGGTCTTTAGAAACCCCCGCTCCAGGCTTTATAGGTCCTTTTCCAACAGAGATATGACCTACGTGGTTTAAAGAACCCAAACAAGCGTCTATCGCTATCATAAAAGGACGTCCATAATTTAAATTTATGTACTTTAAAACCTGATGTATGTTTTTTGCATGTAGTGGTTCTTCTAAAGTACCAAAGACATGGGCTTTTCCTTTAAGAAGAGGCTTTAGTTTATGACCAATTAAAGGTCCCAAGCTATCCCCTGTGGACCTATCAGTCCCTATACACAGCAAAACTATTTCTTTTCGATAATCATATAGTTCTGTCAGGTAGTTAGAGAAAAATTTATAAAAATGCCCTACAGCACTTTTGTCTTCAATATTTATTAACTCCATATGCTTCTCCTTTCTTAAGTTGATAAGTCTTACAAATATATTTTTGTCAACTATGTAAAATTAAATACAGGTAATTTCCGGTTTTGATTATTGAAAAACCTTTCTTACTTGTGTAATATATAAAATATAAAGGAAATAAAGCGGGTGATATGATGGAGACAATAGCTCAACTATACCAAAAACTTTCAAGTCTTTACGATATAAAAATATTAAAAGTAACTTTCGACATCATAAAAATTTTGGTTATAGCTTTTATAGGTATAAAAATAGGAGACATACTTATATCAAGGTTTTACAAATTACAGACAAAAGGAAAAATACAGCTTCCTGAAAGAAAGATAGGCACTTTAATGTCTCTTACCAAAAATATATTGAGATATGTCATTTATTTCATAGCAGCTGCTTCAATACTAAAAATTTTCAACATAGAAATGACATCAATATTGGCAGTTGCCGGAATTGGCAGTTTGGCTATAGGTTTTGGTGCTCAAAATCTAGTCAAAGACGTGATTTCGGGGTTTTTCATAATATTTGAAGATCAGTTTGGAGTTGGGGATTATATAACGATAAATAATTTTTCGGGTCTTGTTGAAGAAGTAGGACTAAGAACAAGCAAAATAAGGGATTTTTCGGGCGATTTACATATAATACCAAATGGAGAAATAAAGACTGTAACAAACCATACACGAGGCAGTATGAGAGCGCTTGTAAATGTAGGTATTCCTTATGAGGAAGATATTGATAGAATAATAAATGTGCTCACACAAATTTGTGAAGATATAAAAAAATCCAGGAATGATGTGATAGAGGGCCCTACAGTCTTGGGAATTACGGATTTTCAGGACTCGCAAGTTTTAATAACGATTATTGCGAAAACAGAGCCTATGAAACAATGGGAAGTTGAAAGGGATATAAGATACAGGATAAAAAAAGTATTTGATAGAGAAAAGATTACATTTCCGTATCCGCATACAGATGTTACAATAACAAATATTGACACATAACTCGGTTAGTAATGTGTGAAAATCAAAGCACCTTTTTAGTTGATTTATTAAGTTCATAAATTAATTGAGGTGATTGTTTTGCCAAAAGAACTCCATGTAGGAGATATTGTAAAGATGAAAAAAAGCATCCTTGTGGTTCTGACGAATGGGAAATTTTAAGAGTTGGTATGGATATTCGTATAAAATGCCTAAAATGCGGAAGAATGGTTTTGATGCCGCGAGCTAAATTTGAAAAGAGCATCAAAAAAATTTTAAAAACAGTTGAAAATCCCTCTGGACAATGATAGAATATGGATATGGATTGCCGCCTTGCCCTTTTTGGGGCCGTTTAGTCCAAAAGGAGGTGAAAAGATGAGGTCATACGAGACAATGTACATTCTCTCTCCAGATTTAAGTGAAGAGGAAAGAAAAGGCTTAATAGAAAGATTTAAAAACCTCATCATTGAAAATGGTGGAGAAATAACCAATTTTGATGAATGGGGTAAGAGAAAATTAGCCTATCCAATTGACAAAAAGCCTGAGGGATATTATGTACTGATGAACTTTAACAGCAACTCAAAGGTTTCTCAGGAATTGGAGAGAGTTTATAAGATCACAGATGGCGTTTTGAGATATTTAATAATAAGAACTGACGAATGATCGTTTATTAATATAAAAAGGTGGGTTAAAAATGTTAAATAAGGTTATTTTAATAGGCCGTCTTACAAAAGACCCTGTGATGAGGTATAGTGCTAACATGGTTCCTGTTACTACATTTACATTAGCGGTTAACAGGAATTATGTCAGTCAAAGCGGGGAAAGGCCTACAGATTTTATACCCATCGTAACTTGGAGAAAACTTGCAGAAATTTGCGCTAACAATTTAAAAAAAGGCAGATTAATAGCGGTAACTGGAAGCATTCAAACCCGAACATGGGATGATAATAGCGGCAATCGACATTGGGTTACTGAAGTTGTAGCAGATGACGTGAGATTTTTAGAGCCGAAATCTGGTTTTGGCAGCAGTGGCAATGCTGAAGAAAATAGAGATTTTGATGAAGGCTTTGACAGTGTATTTGAAGATATACCGGAAGAGTTTGAGGGCTTTACACCTATAGAGAGTGAAGATGATTTACCTTTTTAAAAAGGAGGTTGAAGGATGACAACAGCTAATACGACGGCGAAAGATAACGCAGCTACTAAAAAAAGAGGCAGAAAAGCGAAAAAGCGCGTTTGTGCTTTTTGCACAGATAATATAGATAAGATTGATTACAAAGATGTAGCAAGGCTCCGCAAGTACATCACAGAAAGAGGAAAAATTCTGCCGAGAAGAATTACAGGAAACTGTGCAAGGCATCAAAGGCAGCTTACAAAAGCTATTAAAAGAGCAAGACAGATTGCACTACTACCATATACAGTAGAATAATGATATAATAATAAGAGGGCGATGCCCTCTTTTAGTTTACTATTTAAAAAAGCTGTCAAAAATAAAGGTGGAATAAAAGTATGAAAAATAATCTTGAGATTGCTAAAAACATAAGGAGTATTGAAAATTTAAAAATAAAAATTTTAGGAAAAGTATATTCTCTTTTGAAAGCCTTTAATGAAGATGAAAGTGGAGAAGTGTTAGTAGACAATCTTTGTGATATTTTAATTTCTGCGTACTTATTAGGAGAGAAATTAGGCTATGACTTTGAAGAAATAGATGAAGCGCTTCAAAAAAACTCAAACTTCAAATTATTGATAAAAACTTTGAAGGAGAATATAATTTTTCTGGATTAGAGAGATACATAAAGGGTAGAAAGCGGGAGTGATTGATTTAATGGATTTACGAAAACTTACCAATGCGGCAATGATGACAGCAATGGCTGTAGTAATGACATTAATAGGAGTGTATATTCCGCCCTTATTTGTGCTATTTTTTTTGATACCAGCTCCCATTGCTATAACTTGTATAAGAAGTTCTGAATCTTATGCTATTGCATCATCTTTTGCTGTATTTATTGTAAATGTAATTTTTACAGATATAGGTACAGCTTTTACAAGTTTATTTTTTGCCTTACAAGGATTTGTTATGGGGTATTTAATATCGAAAAAACGTAAAGCTAGTGAGACACTTATAGATACTTCTGTTGTGTCAATATTTGGTGTGATTGTAATATTTTATTTCATAAAAGTGGCTTTCAAAATAAATGCACTCGATCAGTTTTTTAAGGCAATTGATATGAGCACAAAAGAAGTATTATCTATTTATCAGGGACATCCAAACTTTTCGGCTATAAAAAGCAATTTATTAACAATTGAAGAAATGCTAAAAATGACTTTACCTGCATCTATAATAATCGCGGTCGTAGCTGTCATTTTAATTAATTATATAATTATATACAAAATCTTGAAAACTCAAAGGGTTTATATAGATGCACTTCCACTTTTTGAAGAATGGAAAATGCCTTATGTCACAGGATGGATTTTCATTGGAGCATTACTGTATCAATATTTTCTAAAGCAACCTGAAGCAATAACTACCAATATAATAGTATTGCTTTCTCTAGGTTTTACTTTAGGAGGCTTGGCGGTAGTAAAATATTATTTAACTCATAAATTGAATATGAAATCATTGGCTGCTAACTTAATCCTTGTATTTTTATTTCTTTTTCCTCTTACCTCTTGGCTATTCACCATAATAGGTATTGCAGATACCAGTATGGATTTAAGGAAATACATGAGTTAGAAAATGAGAGGTGTTTTTGTGGATAAGAAATTTTATAAAATAATTTCTTCTGTCAATGTGATAAATATTTTACTATCAGCTTTATTAATAGCTTTAATGTTTTACTACAACGAGATAATTGCTTCTATTTCATTAATCATCTTTCTTTATGTGCTTTTAAGTGAATACTATGGCGTAAAGAAAAAGCGATTAGAATTGGATAAATATATAGAAAATATATTTTTCAATGTTGACAAGGCATCAAAAAGTGTTTTAGCAAAAATGCCAATTCCCGCCGTTATTTTAAATGATAACGGAGAAATCCTGTGGTATAACTTAAGCTATTCTCAGGTCTTTAATGAAGATGAAGAGATAAAGAAATTGATAAAAAAATATGCTGGAAACAAAATAGATGACAAAAAAACCAAATAGAGTTCAATGGCCGGAACTATTCCGTGTTAAAAGTAGATTCTCAAGCAAAAAGAAAAAAAGGGAAGGACCTAAGCTGTACTCTTTTATTCCTTGATAACACTGAATACATTCAGCTTAAGAAATCTTTAGCTTTCGATAGACCTGTGGTAGGGCATATAATAATTGACAACTACGAAGAAGCGATGATGGCAATAGAAGATATTAAAAAAGCGGTGGTTTCTTCAGAAATAGAAAAAAACTTTCAGAATGGGCTTCCTCAATAAAAGCTTTTATGAAAAAATATGATGATGATAAATACTTTGTCGTATTTAAAGAGGAAGGATTAAAAAGCTTAGAAGAAAATAAATTTGAAATATTGGATAAAGTGAGAGAAATTGGAGAAGAGATAAAAATCCCTTTAACTTTAAGCATAGGAATTGGAGCAGATGCCAATGACTTTTTAGCCTTAAATGAATATGCCTCTAGCGCCTTAGACTTAGCATTAGGGCGAGGAGGAGACCAAGCAGTAATAAAAAGAGGAGATAAAATTTCGTTTTATGGAGGAAGAACACAAGCTGTTGAAAAGAGGACAAAAGTAAAGGCGAGAGTAATTGCCCACGCTATAAAAGAGCTCATAAAAGAATCCTCTACCATTTTCATAATGGGTCACAACTTTATGGACTTTGATTCATTAGGTGCTGCAATTGGCATGTATAGAGCCAGCATGTCTTTAGGCAAAAAAGCCTATATAATATTAGATAAATCTAATGTAGCAATAGATGAATTGGTAAAGAAAATACAAAACACAAAAGGCTATGAAGATTTATTTATAAAAAGCAGTGAAGTTAAAAACATGGTGGACCAAAACAGCCTTTTAATAGTTGTTGATACCCATAGACCCAGTTATCTTACTTATCCCGAACTTGTAGATATTATAGACAGAATAGTTGTAATAGACCACCATAGAAGAGGGAAAGAGTTTATTGATAAAGCCTTGCTTGTCTATTTAGAGCCTTATGCTTCTTCTGCTAGCGAATTAGTCACAGAAATTTTGCAATATATAGTAGACAAGATTGACATAAAACCTATAGAAGCTGAGGCTTTAATGGCAGGAATATCAGTGGATACAAAAAATTTCACTTTCAGGACAGGTTCCAGGACTTTTGAAGCAGCCTCCTTTTTGAGGAGAAAAGGGGCAGATACAACCTCTGTTAAGCAGCTTTTCCAAAATGACTTAGATTCTTACATAATAAAAGCTTCAATAGTGAAAAATGCCGAGATATTGGATAACGGCATTGCAATAGCAGTTAGCCCTCCAAATGCCAACAATCTCATTATAGCCCAGGCTGCTGATGAACTTCTTACAATAAAGGGAGTACAAGCCTCTTTTGTCCTTTTAAAAAGAGAAGAAGATGTAGCCATAAGCGGACGCTCTCTTGGAGACATAAATGTTCAAGTTATCCTTGAAAAGCTTGGTGGAGGAGGACATTTAACTGTTGCAGGAGCTCAGGTCAAAAAGCCTATAGAGGAAGTACTGCAAGACTTAAAAAATGCTATTAAAGAATATTTTGAAGAGGAAGGTGAAGACAAATGAAAGTTATATTAGTAAAAGATGTTAAAAATGTAGGAAAAGCAGGAGAAATTGTAAATGTCAGCGACGGGTATGGGAGAAATTATCTCCTTCCAAGAGGACTTGCCATAGAGGCTACAGAATCCAACATAAAAGTGCTTAATGAAAAGAAAAAGGCAGAAGAGAAAAAGAGACAGCAAGAATTAGAGGAAGCAAAAGAAATGGCCCAAAAGCTTTCAAACTTAAGCTTAGTTTTAAAAGTAAAAGCAGGAGAAAATGGTAAACTTTTTGGATCTATCACTTCAAAAGACGTAGAAGAGGCTTTAAAGGAGAAAGGCTTTGACATTGATAAGAAGAAAATATCTTTTGACGAGACTGTAAAGACTACAGGTACCTATTATGTAGACATAAAACTTTATCAAGGAGTCATAGCAAAAGTGAAGGTAGATGTTGTGGCAGAGTAATTAAAGCAAGGGGGAATAAGGATGGAGTGGAGCAAAATCCCTCCCCAAAACATAGAAGCTGAACAATCCGTCTTAGGGTCAATGTTTTTATCTAGGGATGCTATAATAGACGTTTCTGAAATAATAAAAGCCGACGACTTTTATAAAGAATCCCACAAAAAATTATTCGATGTAATGATGGAGATGTTTGAAAAAGACATCCCCGTTGACCTTGTGACAGTAGTTGATGAACTTAGAAAGCGAAACATGCTGGAGGCTGTTGGCGGAATTGATTATATAGCAAGCCTGTCTTCCAATGTTATTACCACTGCTAACGTATCTTACTATGCAAAGCTTATAAAAGAAAAGGCCACATTGAGAAGGCTCATTGAGGCCTCTTCAGAGATTATGGAGTTAAGTTACGAAGGGGATGACGTAGAAACTGTCCTTGACATAGCAGAACAAAAAATATTTGATATAGCTCAAGGAAGAAACACTACTAATTTTTCACCTATAAAAGACGTGTTAATGAATACCTTTTATAAAATAGAAGAACTTTACAAAAACAAAGGACAGCTTACGGGAATTCCCTCTGGCTTTCCTGACCTTGACTTAAAAACTGCCGGCTTTCAGCCCTCTGACTTTATATTAGTCGCAGCAAGACCTTCAATGGGAAAAACCTCTTTTGCTTTAAATATTGCTCAAAATGCAGCTCTTTTGACAGGCCTTCCTGTTGCCATATTTAGCTTAGAGATGTCAAAAGAGCAGTTGGTAAACAGGCTTATCTGTTCTACTGCCAATATAGATAGCCAAAAGCTTAGGACAGGAAACCTTGATGAAGATGACTGGATGAAACTGGCAGCTGCGATGACTCCTCTTTCTAAAGCTCCTATCTATATTGATGATACCCCTGGAATTGGCGTAATGGACATAAGGGCGAAGTGCCGGCGCCTTAAACTGGAAAAAGGATTGGGCTTGGTGATGATAGATTATCTGCAGCTTATGCAGGGAAGAGGAAGGGCAGAAAACAGGCAACAAGAAATTTCAGAAATATCGAGGTCTCTTAAAAGTTTAGCAAGAGAACTCAATGTTCCTGTAATTACCCTTTCACAGCTTTCCCGCACCTGAGTCTAGGTCAGACCACAGACCTATTTTGAGCGATTTGAGAGAATCTGGAGCAATAGAGCAGGACGCTGACATAGTAATGTTTTTGTACAGAGATGATTACTATCATAAAGATTCTGAAAAGAAAAACATAGCAGAAGTTATAATTGCAAAGCACAGAAATGGACCCACAGGTACAGTTGAACTTTTATGGCTTGCACAGTATACAAAATTTGTAAGTCTTGATAAATATAGAACGGAATAATCTTTAGTTTGCTTTTAAGAAGGGATGAAAGTCATTATGGCTCATTTTGATTACCTTAAAAAAGTCCCTTATTTTAATGAACTGGAGGACAAATCCCTTGAAGAGATACATAAGATTTCTATCATAAAATCTTTTAAAAAAGGCTCTATTATTTTCATAGAGGGGGAAAAGGGAGAAGCTATATATTTTGTAAAATCCGGCAAAGTTAAAATATCAAAAACATCTTCTATCGGGAAAGAGTACATTATTAAAATAATGGAAAAAGGGGACATATTTGCTGAGTCTATTCTATTTGCCGGTGGAGAATATCCTGCAACTGCAGAGGCTATAGAGGACTCCGAAGTGATTATGCTTAAAAATCAAGACATAGAAAACTTGATACTAAAAAACAGCGAAATAGCCTTAAGCATTATTAAACTTATGGCGAAAAGATTAAAAAATGTGTCATATATAATAGAGAACCTTGCTTTAAGAGATTCAATAGGAAGGACTGCCTCCGTGCTTTTGACCTTTGCTAAGGAAAGAGGAGTAAATGTTAAAGAAGGGATTTTGCTAAATCTAAATTTAAACAGGCAGGACCTCGCTAACATAATAGGTATATCTAGAGAAACTGTAACAAGAGTTCTAAGCCAAATGGATAAAGAAGGGATTATTAAATTAAATAGAAATAAGGTAATAATAAAAGATATAGAGAGATTAAGAGAAATGTTGTAAAAATTTCGCCTCAAGTGGGTTATACCATAGACACCGGGGACGGTTCTTGTTGTCCGGAAACAAAAAGCTCTCCAGAAGATGGGGAGCTTTTTGTTTTATTGCCTATTAGAAGACATCATTTCATCAACGGCGGAAACAAAAGCATTGAAAGTTTTGTAATTATAACATTTATAGCCACAAAAAGGGATACATAAGAAATCAAAATAAACATATAAAGTTTAAATTTTCAGATAATTAACTTTAAACATCACTTATTAAGCTCTGAAAAGCTTTATTTTACTGCCTTTGAAGACATTTTACAAATTTAGCCTATTGTAACTTCCAGTTACAAAATTAAAATTTTTCACTGGCGATATATGAAAAAAAGAGAAAAAGAAAGGAAAATATAGATAACTTCGCCAAAACGAAATATTGGGAGGGCTTATAAGCATTTTTGCCATTTTACTGGAAAGAGGTAAGAATGGTAGGATAAAATTGAAAGAAAATTTGGGAGGTGAAGAAAATTGAAGAAAGCTATAGCTTTATTGGCATTAGTAGCTTTTTTACTTGGGATAGTGACGTACATTAACGTAAAGCCCTCCTATATAAATGATAAAAAAGTAATGCAACAATACATGTTAGCAGAAGAAAGAGAACCAAGGGTACATGGAGATATAAATAATCCATGGGGTGGATAGAAGCTTAGAAATTGAAAAATATTTTTAATATCCAATGCTTACATACCGTAGAAGATAAAAACTCAAGAAGGATAAAAAGATATCTATAGAACGGCTTAGATGAAAGCTTTTGAATTTTCCCCAATCTATTATAAATAAAAAAGATGCAAAGCAAAAATAGATTTCAGGCAGGCTGAAGGCACATCTTAAAACTTTTATGTAAAAAATTTTTGAGATGGGCTCAGCATAAAAATTCTTTAAGGAGAGAAAGAAAATGAAACCGTCTAGATATAACTTTTTCTTTGACTTTCCTGAAGAGCCGGAGAAAATAGTAGCTTATAATTCAAGAACAGGAGCTTTAGCCTTAATGGAAAAAAATAATTACGATAAGTATAAAAATTATGTGGAAAAAGGCATTCCAATTGATGACAGTAAATTAATAGAGGACTTGAAAAAAGGGCAATTTCTCATAGATGACAATGTTGATGAACTCCAGTTGTTACGTTTCAATCTCTGGCGGAGTAGATTTAATGACAAAAATTTGGGTTTAACTATTGCACCTACACTAGGGTGTAATTTTGCCTGTGTATATTGTTATGAAAAGGATAGTCAGAAAAATGTATTTATGAGTGAAGAAGTACAAGATAAAATAGTTGAATATATAAAGCGGCAGATAAAGTATTTGCAGAGTGTAAATATTACTTGGTATGGAGGGGAACCTTTATTAGCTTTTGACATTGTCAAAGATATGTCAGAAAAAATTATAAAGCTCTGTGATGAAAATGAAGTTATGTATGGAGCATCTATTATAACAAATGGATATAACTTGACAAGGGAAGTAGTAGAACAATTTAAGAACTTGCGATTATCATTTATACAAATAACATTAGACGGTCCCCAGGATGTGCATGATAAAAGACGTCCTTTAAAAGGTGGACAGGGGACTTTTGAAAAGATACTGATCAACATAGAAGAAAATATTGATATAATGCCAAATATTTACTTAAGAATAAACGTGGACAAAGAAAACGTAACCAGAGTTAATAAGATATTAGATGAGTTAGAAATAAGAGGATTGAAAAATAGACTCAGCGTTTATTTGGGACATGTAGAACATACAAATGACAGTTACGTACCAAATAAATGTCTATCTATGTATGAATACTCTAAAGTAACTTATATGTTTGAAAAAGTGTTAAAAGAAAGAGGTTTTTCGAATAATTTAATGCATAAGTACCCCCATTTAAAATACAATTTTTGTGGAGCAGATAGTGTAAATTCAATGGTGATAGACCCGGAAGGATACATATACAAGTCTGGTCTGATATAGGTATGGAAGAGTATAGAGTAGGGAATATATTGGACGACACGTCCTTAGTTTCTTTGAATGTTGATAAATATATGGAATATCTTCTTTATGACCCTACGATAGACGAGATGTGTATTGATTGCAAGCTACTGCCAATTTGTATGGGAGGATGTCCAAGGAGAAGAATAGAGAGAGTGACGGAGAGGTGTAGGGATTATAAGTATGTTTTAGAAGAGTATTTAAAAGATATAGCAAAAGAATTGTTAGAGAAAAAACAAGAAAGGGTTTAAACCAATTTGAGTTTGATGTTTTAGGGTATTAATTTTGATTAGAATGTGCGCACATTCTATATAAAAGATAAAAAGAAGGGAGGTAAAAGAAAATGGAATATTTGATAGAAGGGTATAATAAAGATGTCATTTCTCAAATTAATTTAGCTTAAAATCGAAAAAATTTCTCAGATTAAATAATCTTGTGATAAAATTAATGCTAAAGGAATTTGATAAATTTTTTCAGATTCCTTTAGCATTAATTTTAATTGGAGAGGTTACTTATGCAAATAGTTTTCCATGTTGATAACATTGAAGAATATTTACATAAAGGTAAAGATTACAATTTCCCTGCCCCGCCAGATAGATGTCCTCATCCCGATTGCAAGTGTAAAGTAAAATTAAAAAAGCACGGGTTTTATTACCGTTACTATTTAGACGGATCCAACTGTGTAAAAATAGCCATAAGAAGATATATATGCCCTGTGTGCAAAAGGACTCTTTCCTACCTTCCTGATTTCTGTATTCCTCATTTTCAGTATTCTTTCAATATGATTGTAAAGTCTTTAAAAGAGACACTTCTCAGAGAAAAAACTCTCAGTTCTTTCATAAGTGACTTAAAAAGAAACTTCCCTACCATACTATTTTCAAGACAGCATATATATTTTTACACCAAAAGGATAATGAATAATTTAAGTTTTATCATATACGGATTAAGGCAAATAAACCCTTACATAAAGTTATCTGAGACTGACTCACAAAGAGAGAGGGCCAGAGAGATTTTGGACATAATAAGCATTGTACCACTCTTCTCCCAACGGTTTTATGCTCATTGCCAAAAATCATTTCTGGCCTCTCTCACATAATTCTAGCATTAAACCTGAAAGATTTAAATAAAAATTTTGATTTTTTCTTAGCAACATAACTTTTTCCTTTAATGTCCCCCAGGTATGAGCTAAAATTACGATTAAGAAATCAAAAAAGTGAAGGGGGAACATATAAATGCTTGATGAAAAAGCGAGAGAAGCTATAGCATTAAAGAGATTTTCACTGATAAGTCCGGTGTTAAACGGACAGGTAAAAAATCAGAAAGAATATTTTGATGCTCTTTCCGATAAACCTATTGAGATACCTTATCTTGGAATGAGAAGATATACTCCCAAGACACTTAGAGGGTGGCTATATCAGTATTTAAGAGGCGGTATAGAAGCGTTAAAGCCGGGTTATCGAAGTGACAGAGGCAAATACAGAAAGATAGACTTTGAACTTTCAGAGAGAATAAAGCAAAAGAAGCTTGAACATCCTGAAATGCCAAACAAACTTCTTTATGAGACATTGATAGGAGAAGGAATAATATCACCGGATAAAGTATCCCTTTCGACATTCTATAGGTTTTTGAAAAACATTCCTGTAAAATCTTTAGATAAAGAAAAAGAGGGTAAAACAAAGAGGTTTTCCCATGAATACATCAATGAACTGTGGCAAACTGATGTCATGTATGGGCCATATATTAAAGAAGGTAAAACAAAGAGACAAACGTACCTTATTGCATATATAGATGATGCTTCCAGGCTGTGTACCTATGCTCACTTTTACTATACCCAGAATTTTTTAGCTTTAAGAGACTCATTTAAAGAAGCAGTGCTAAGAAGGGGAATACCCAAAATGCTCTACACTGACAATGGAAAGATATATAGAAGCAGTCAATTTGAATATATATGTGCCTCACTAGGTACATCTCTTATTCATGCTGAGCCCTTTTCACCTCATTCAAAAGGAAAAATAGAAAGATTCTTTCATACGGTGAGAATGAGATTTTTAAGCACAATAGATCCTACATCCATAAAGAGTATAGATGAGCTCAATATGATGTTTTTTAAATGGCTGGAGGATGATTACAACCGAAAAGAACACAGCAGTATTGGCATGAGTCCTTTAGATTTTTTCATGTCTCAAATATCAAGGGTAAATATGTGTAAAGACATAGATATGTTGAATGAATGTTTTCTCATAAGAGTAAATCGTAAAGTAAACAAAGATGCTACACTTAAAGTGGAAAATATACTTTATGAAACAGAAGAAAAGTTTAAAGGTATGCGCTTAGAAGTCAGATATGACCCGCAGTGGCTTAAGGATAATACACCTCTTCTACTTTTTCATGAAGGCAAAAAAGTGGGGGAAGCGTATAAGGTAAATTTTCATGATAATGCTAAAATTCCCATAGGATACACCCAAAACAAAAATGCTGTAAGCAGAAATGAAGAGTTAGTTGATTTTATTAAACACACAGTGATATCCTTTAACGATATCATTGATTAAAAAAGAGGTGTTTACAATGTTTACCCAATATTTTGGAATGAAATTTAATCCATTTTCTAAAGAGATAAGTGTAAACGACCTTTACATAAGTGAAGACATTGCTGAATTAAATGCCAGGCTAAAATATTTACAAGAAACAAGGGGTATAGGACTTATCGTTGGGGAGGCCGGTTCAGGCAAATCTACCGCATTAAGAAGATATGCTGAAAGCCTCAACCGTTCTACATTTAAACCATGTTACTTTGCTCTATCTACACTCACAGTGAGAGAATTCTATCAAGCATTGGCTATGATTTTAGGCGAAACACCCTCATACAAAAAAGTAACGCTCTTTCACCAGATACAAAGAGCGATAACAGAACTTTACTATAGCCAGAAGATAACTCCTGTCATAATATTAGATGAAATACAACTGGTTTCTAACGATGTTCTTGAAGATTTGAGAATAATATTTAACTTTAATATGGATTCTCAAAACCCGTATATATTGATACTTTCAGGACAACCACACATAAGAAACAAACTAGCCTTGAATGTAAACAGTGCACTAAGGCAAAGAATTTCTATAAAGTATGTGATGCAAGGGCTAAAAAAAGAAGAAATTCAAGATTATATAAAAACAAGAATGAAAATAGCCGGAGTGGTGAATGATATATTTACACCATCAGCATATGAAGCAATATATTCTCTAACAAAAGGGCTCCCAAGGATAATAAATAACCTGGTAACAGCTTCTCTTCTCTATGCGTATTCTAAAAGGCTAAGAGAAATAGATGAAGAAGTAATATACCAGGCACAAAATGAAATCAGTTTGTGAGAGTAGTAGCTTTCGCTACTCTCATTTTTTATTATACATCAATTAACCCAAATTGCCAATAACAGATATTAACATATTTTAGCGGTAATGCTCTTAAAAAGTGAAAAAAATTTTTAATCAGGCTGTGATAATTTGAGAAAAAATACTTTTATGCACTTAAAAAATGCCATTATAATTTGAAAATCTTTGGAGATTTAATTTGAGAATTGACAATAATAAAGAAATTGGCAATGAGATACCTAATGACGTTTTTCCTATAACACCTTGTGATATAATAAAATTACCAGAAGGACCAGGTCCCTGTGTGTGCTGGGGTCCATATTGTTGGGTGCAGGCATGCCGTCCTAAGATGGAGCCTTATTACGGAGCAATAAAGTAAATTGTTATCTTAATAGCGATGCATCTGGAACTTTTAAGTTTTAGATGCATCGCTACTTTTAAAAATTATAAGTGAAAGGATGGATATATTCTTGAGAAAAAAGTTACCTATTTTAATAGTTACTTTGGTATTTTCAGTAATTATATTACTCAGTACACATATTTTTTTGAATACACGGCTTAATTTATATTGGACAAAGGAATTAACAGAAAAGCAAAAAATAGAAGACTTTGAATACATGTATAACATCTTAAAAGACAATTATGCTCATTTTTATGAAGTGAAAAAGATGTATGGTTATGACTGGTTAGAATATAAAGAGCAATTTAAAGAAAAGATAAAGAAGACAAAAAATAATTTAGAATTTTATTATGCATTAAATGATATTCTACTAAAATTGCATGATGGGCATACACATGTTTTAAGTCCCGGGTATTATAAATATTTATTTGGACCATTAGGTTTTAAACCTTATGAAGATATGTTTAGGGAATCAGAAAGTTCTTATAAGATGTGGGAAAAAATCTTTAAAAATACATATAGACAGGGCGAACTAGAAGATTATTATTCACTAAAGAAAAGAAGAGAAAATGTTGTGACAGACGTTATAGAACCTGGAAAGATCGCTTATTTGAAAATCTATTCTTTTTTAATTGATTATCACAAAGAAGGAGAAGAATACAAGAAAGAAATAGAGATCATATACGATTTTTTGAAAAGTATAAAAGATTACCCGTATCTTTTCATAGATATTAGTGATAATGAAGGGGGTAATAGGGAGTACTGGTTGCAAGCTATAGTAGCACCTTTGAGGAATAAGTTAAAAGAAGTTAAAAACTTGTCAGTAGAAAAGACTTATCTTATAAGAGGTGGGGAATATATTGTTAATCTGCTTGAAAATTATATACCAGATTTGAAAAATAATACTATAGATAAACTTCCTATGTATGATTTGCTTCCTGCAGGAGTAAAAGAAAATTTCATGTACTATGCGACCACAGATATAGTAAAAGATTTTGAAAAATTTTCTAAATATGTAGAACCTGTAGATTTTAATGGGAAGATATTTTTAATCGTTAGTAGAACCACTTATTCAACAGCAAATATATTTGCAGAATTTTGTAAAGAAACGGGCTTTGCTACAGTAATAGGTGAAAGAACCAGAAAAGGAGATGGAGGATGGCTTATGCCAGGTTTAATGCGCCTTCCTAATAGCGGGTTAATTGTGAGATTTGATGGAGCAATGCTTATAAATCAGGATGGTACTTCATATTTTGAAACAGGGACTATACCAGATATAGAAATAAAAATGATTCCTAAAAACCCATTTGAAAAAGATGAGGAGCTAAAACAAAAAATACTGCAAGTAATTAAATCGTTAGAAAATGAGGAAAAAGGCATTAAATAAGGAAAAAAGGTGTGATACTGTTGAGTAAGAAACTGTCAATTTCTATGATTACTTTGATATTTTTATTGATTCTGATATTTTCAACAGGATTTTTTACCGGTATATATACTTCAAACACTCTATTTGCATCAAAGGAATTAAAAGATTTAACAGAGAAAGAAAAGATAGAAGATTTTGAGTATATGTATAACATTTTAAAAGACAATTACGCACATTTTTATGAAGTAAAAAAGATGTACGGCTACGACTGGCTAGCCCATAAGGAAGAGTTTATAGAAGAGATAAAAAATACAAGGAATAATATTGAGTTTTATAATAAATTAAATGAAATTTTAGGGAAATTGCATGATGGGCACCTTTATGTAGCAAGTCCTAGCTATTTTAATTATTTTTTAAAGTTAATCGAAGATGAAGCGATAAGAGATTTTGTTGAATTAAAGCCTTTTATAAAAATATTTAAAGATTCCAAGAAAAATTATGAAAAATGGAGTGAATTGCTAGTATAAATTCAGAGAGAGTCCTATATACGATAAACTTTCAGAAGAGATGAAAAAAGATTTTACAATCTATGAATTTAAAGAAAACCTATTTAAACAAGAGGAAAAGTATATAGAAAAGTTTTTCAAATCAAATGAATATGTAAATTTCAAAGGGAAGATATTTCTAATAATAGACAGAGCGACTTTTTCTGCAGCCACAGAATTTGCCAAGTTTTGTAAAGAAACAGGTTTTGCTACATTAGTGGGAAGAAATACTTTAGGCCATGGTTCACTTACCTCATATATGAGACTTCCCAACAGTGGATTGATTGTGAGATTTGAAGCCGGCACAATTTTAAACCGAGACGAGGGTTCATTTTTTATAGAAGGTGTGAAACCGGACATAGAATTAGATGTTCCAGATACAAATGCTGGCTATCCAGAAGTAAGAGCAGAAATATTGAAGCAAAAGACAGTTGAATTAATTAAATCTTTAGGAAAAGAGAAGTAATTTCTAAAAAATGCAAGAGAGTTGATCAATATGAAAATATTTAACTTTGTTAAAAAATTTATATTTAGGTACAAAGGTTCCCTGATAGTATTTCTGATTTTTAGTATCATTGGTTGGCTTATGTCAATTATAGTGCCTTACATTACAGGTAATTATATTGACCTTCTATTGCAAAGTAAAGATTTCAAAGTAATTTACGATTTTACAGTAAAGATAATATTAATTGGCATAACCACTATATTCACTTCTTTTATAGTGAGCTATACCTATGTTAAAATTCAGACCAAATCAATGACAGACTTAAACTTTTACGTATTGGACCATGTAACTAAATTGCCTATTCTTTACTTTAAAGGAGTAGACAGTGCATATCTAAATCAAAGAATAAACTCTGACAGCAATACTGTAGTTTCTTTTGTATTAGCCAATATGCTAGATATTCTTACTAATGCTTTAACTATTATTTTCTTGGCTTATATTTCCATGAGAATAAATGCCAAATTAACTTTAGAATTAATGGCTTTAATTCCCTTATATATATTTCTTTACTTTGTGTTTAGAAAACCTCTATATATACGAGGCTATGAATTAAAAGAAAAACAGAACGAATTTTTTCAAAAATGAATGATAATTTGCAAAATGTAAAAGTTATAAAACTAAATGCCACTTTTAAGGAAGAAACAGAAAGATTAAATAGCGCATTTGAAAAAATGTTTAATTCATTACTAAGGTATACAAAAGTTTCTTATCTTTTTAATAGCAGCAATTCAATGGTGACTACTATTGCAAGGGTAATAATATTTTTTGTTGGCGGAATGGAAATAATAAATGGTAATTTGACAATAGGAGATTTTACGATAATTAGTAGTTATTTTTCAATGATGATAGGAAGTGTTGGATATTTTTTAAACTTGGGTAAATCATATCAGGATGCTTTAGTTTCCTATGACAGATTAAGACAAATATTAGATGAGCACCAAGAGATAAATGGTACTATCAGATTAGAAGGGATAGACACTATTGAGCTTAGAAATGTTTCCTTTGCTTATGACAATTCTAAGAAAATTATACACGATTTCAATTATGAATTTAAAAAAGGAAAGATATACTGCATTGTTGGAGATAATGGAGCTGGCAAAAGTACTCTCATCAATGTAATCCTTGGTATTTTGGTAAATTACTATTCAGGTGAGATATATTACAATTCAATAGAACTTAAGGAACTAGACATGTATTACATAAGAAGGAAAATTATTGGAGTTACTGAACAGGAACCAAAATTAGTTAATGACACAATTATCAATAACTTAATATATGGGGTGGAGGTTTACGATTATAAAACTATTGATAAACTGCTAAAAGATTTAAATGTAAATATAGATAAATTTCATGAAGGATTGAATACAAAACTAAATGAAGCCTCCAGCAACATTTCAGGAGGAGAAAAATTAAAGATAGCGATTGCCAGGACATTTTTAAAAGATCCAGATGTTATAGTGTTAGATGAGCCCACGTCTGCCTTAGATGTTGTTAGTATTGAGAAATTAAAATCTATGCTAACAGCACTCAAGAAGGAAAAAATAATTTTAATTGTTACTCATAATCAAGAGTTTTTAAATATAGCGGATGAAGTGATAGATTTAAATAGAATTTCTAAAAAGGTGGAATGTTTGGTGTAAGAAGACGTCAATATAAGTATAAATGGCTTTTACATTTGGGTTGTAGCTGAAATTGTAACTTACAGTTACAAAATTAAAATTTTTCACTGGCGATATATGAAAAAATGAGAAAAATGGAGGAAAGTATGGATAAGTTCACCAAAATGAAATATCAGGAAAGTTTATAGACATTTTTGCTATTTTACTGGGAGAGATAAGAATGTTAGGATAAAATTGAAAAAGTTGTGGCTTTATTGATGATATTCACTTTTTTGTTTGGGATACTGACATATATGGCGCAATTTCAGCTTGTATAAAAAACGAATTGTCTTAATTTAAAGGGGAAAGTTTAATTTGATATTGCAACTTTATTCCAGGGAGGTTATATAAATGGAGACGATAAAGAAATACATCTTAAAGTATAAGTTTTTAATTCTGGTAAACGCTATACTTGTAATTTTTGTATCAGCCCTTAAAGCCCTGCAGGCGATACTTTTTAAAATAATTGTTGACACATCAGTTGGAAATTTAAATTACAGTATTTCTGCTTTAATATGGTATTCAGTAGGGTTTTTAATAGCAGTATTTACAGCTGAAACTTTGTCAAAGGCAGCTTCAGCAGCTTTTAACAAGAAAGTATTAATAGACTACAAACAATCCATCATAGAAAGTTTCATAAATTCTAGAAGAAGAAAAATTACAAGTTCAGAATTGATATCTTTACTTAGCAATGATGTGAGAATGATAGAGAGTAATTACTTAACAAGTCTCATTAACATTATGGAAGACGTTTTACTATTTATCGTGTCTTTATATCTAATACTTCGAATAAACGTTTATCTCACTATAGTCATTTTCATTTTTGGCTGGGTTCCAGTGATTGTACCTCAGCTTTTCACAAAAATAAATCAAGAGCTAAAAGGACAGTACCTTAAAAAACTTGAGAGGTTTACCAACAGGATAAAAGAGATGGCTCAGGGATTTGAAGTAATAAAAGCTTTTAACTCGATACAATAGTAGGAGAAGGGGAAGTAGAGCTATCAGGAGGAGAGAGACAGAGGATAGCAATTGCAAGAGCACTAATCAAGAAAGCGGAAGTACTGCTGATAGATGAGGCTACAGCAGCTTTAGACAAAGTTACAGCGAGCGATATAGAGAGGACGCTTATAAATTTAGATGCGACAGTGCTTGCTGTAACCCATAAGTTAGACCCAGAGATACTTAAAAGGTATGATGAAATATTTGTAATGAGAGATGGAGAAATCATTGAAAGAGGCACATTGGATGAGCTATTAGAGAAGAGAGGGTATTTCTATTATATGTATAATTATGGGATTGATGAGAAAGAAGAGATTGAGACTGTAGAAGAAACTGTATGAAAAAGAATTTGTGTGAAATACCAGAGAAACGAAAAAGAGAGATATTTATAGTTTAAAAGGTGCACTAATATAGGCTGTAAGAGATCTAGATTGGTGTATTTTCTGGAAATATGAAAGATGTGCAATTGAAGAGAAGAAGAGCCATAGTTATATAGTTAGCAGAAGGGCAGAATATAAAATTTTACTTTCTGCTTTTTATTTTATGCAGATAAACAAAGAAAAATTGAGGGAATTAAAGGGATTGAGAGTTAAATTGATTAAATGAAAGATAAAAGCGTTTTTTGATACTTTAATAAGTTTTATTATAAATTTAAATAATGTTATTATTAGTGCAGATAAATTTAAAAAAATTAATTCAGAATTTATATAATTTTAAATTTGATTGATTTTAAGTAGCATAGAAGTGCCATATATAAAAAACATGTGTATATATGAGAAGAGCAAATAGATTTGATTTTATTTGTCTACTGGGGAAAAGCAGCGTTTAGCATTAGCGCGGGCAATTTTAAGGAAGCCAACATTATTAGTATTAGATGAAGCTTTATCAGGGGTTGATACTGAAACAGAAAGTATGATATTTAAAAACATAAAAACTATTGTCCAAAATTTAATTGTGATTTCCCATAGGTTATCAACAGTTCTCCAGTGCAAGGAAATTTATGTGCTCGATAAAGGGAAAATTGTCGCTAATGGAGCTCATGAAGAATTGCCCAGTTCATGTCCTATCTACAGAGAAATTATTAAGGAGCAACTTATAGAAACTAAAAATAGCAATGTTTCTATTTTATAGTAAACTATAACTTTTTTCTATATATTTCAATTTTTTAACACACCACCCAGAATCAATTCGGGTTGAAATTGTTTCACTTACCAGATATTATATGGGCAAGAGAAGGGAAAGTAAAGGGAAAACAAACAAATTGTCAACTATTATATAAAAGGAGAGAAAGACCTGTATGAGAGAATTTTTATTCAAGTACAAAAAAGAGTTTGTGCTTGCAGTATTTTTCTTAGTAGCTTCTGTATTGATAAATATTTACTTTGCTTTTATTTATAAAAAACTCATAGATGTAGCAACTACACGTGATTTGGTGAAATTTTATTCTGTTGTCAAATTCGCAGTAATGTTTACCATATTGGAAGCAGTAGTTGGATGGTTAAATAGAACAACTCGATTTCATTACATGAAAAAAACTTTGATATACCTAAAAGACAGGTTATTTAGAGCAATCATTAAAAAGGATGTGGAACATTTTAATGAAGTTAATACAGGTAAGTACATTTCAATTATTTCAAATGATGTAAAGATTGTAGAAGAGGATTATTTTAACAATTTCTTTAGGCTTTTAGGCAGTGCAGTAGGATTTGTGGCTGCATTAATTTCTCTATTTATATTAAGTTACAAAATAACTGTGATGATAATACTCATGGCAATTCTTAGTGTAATAATTCCTCGCATTTTTGATGATAAGATTGCTAAAATGAGAAACGATTATTCTGAGAGCTTAGAACTTTTTACTATAGAATCTAAAGATACTCTTACAGGACTTGAAGTGATAAAGAGCTTCGGGATAGAGGATAAAGTACATGAGAAGTTTTCAAAAGTTAATGAAGATGTGGAAGATAAAAAGCTTAAATACAGCATACTTTTAAATACCTCTGACACTATGTCTGAAATTTTAAGTAGTTTTATTTTCCTCTCTGTATTTGCAGTAGGTTTGTACTTTACCATAAAAGGAGTGATGACTTTAGGAACAATGATTGCCTGTGTGCAGCTTAGCAATAGCATAATTATGCCAATATACAGTATGGGTCAAAATCTCAATAGGATACTCGCCTTAAAGAGCATATCACAGAAGATAAATGAAGTATTACAGGAAAAGGAAGAGGGGGATAATTATATACCAGTAAAATCTTTTAACGATTCAATAGAATTTAAAAATGTATCTTTTAGCTACACAGGTGAGACAAAAGCTTTGGATAACATAAACTTTACAATCAAAAAAGGAGGAAAGTACGCATTAGTAGGGACGAGTGGAGCAGGGAAATCCACAATACTCAAGTTATTGTTAAAACAATATGAAAACTATGAAGGAGAAATAAAACTGGATGGGATAGAATTAAGGAGAATAGACAAGAAAGACTTATTCAAAATAATTACGCTATTACATCAGAACGTATTCATATTTGACGGGACAGTAAAGGATAACATAACCCTATTTAATGACAAATACACAGATGAAGAAGTAATAAGAGCAGCGAAGACAGCAGGATTAGGGCCATTGTTAGAGAAATTGCCAGAGGACATATTAAGCGATGTAGGAGAAGGGGGAAAACTTCTATCAGGAGGGGAGAGGCAGAGGATAGCGATAGCGAGGTCAATAATAACAAATGCGTCAATACTAGCACTGGATGAGGCAACAGCGGCACTGGACAATGAAACGGCATATTTAATAGAGAAGACGATACTGGAGATGGACATAACGGCGATAGTGGTGACACACAGGTTGTGGAGTGAGCTACTAAAGAAATATGATGAGATAATAGTATTAAGAGATGGTAGGATTGTAGAGAGGGGCAAGTTTGACGATTTAATAGAGAGGAAAGGATACTTTTACAGTTTATTTAACATAGAGAAGCTGGATAAGGTAGAGGAACCAGTGAAAGAAGGGGGAATATTTGTGGTATAGATTGAGGGCCTCTTAATCTAGGCGTATACTCGGAGATTTGTCAAGAATTTTGTGTCTGGTTAAAGTAACGTAACTGGAAAAGTTGTTGTATTTCATAGATATGGCCATTTGTCATTGGAACCGGCTTTTTCCCTTTTGTCTGTTTTAAATTTTTTCTCTGGAGATAAATATTAATTTCAAGGCCTCAGCGGAATTGAAATATTCACCTGTTTTTATGCGGGTTTTCTCGATCAGGCTATTGACACTTTCTATAATATTACTTTCTATAATATTAGTGGTATAAATATGCTTTCTTAAATGTTCAAGGTATTTAGTAAAAGCTAAATAATACTCTGTTTTTTCCATAAGGAGATTCATATAAAGGAGGAACTCATTATTATGAGGAGGGTTCCTGCTTTTTGCTATACAGGACATTTGCTTATTTTATAATTACATTTTTCCTACCTGATTTATTTTTTACTGCCAATACTTTTTCTCTATAATTAACATCACCTGTAATTGCGTATAAGTCTTCATAGATAACAGATAGGTCATTGTAAAAATTCTCTTCAGCAAAATATTTTTCGCATTTTTTAAGAAATCTATAAGCCTCCTCAAATTCTTTATTCAAGTATTTTATATGACCTAATATGAAAGCGAGCTCTTTTTTCCCTCTCATGCTGAGTAAAGAAGTATTAATGCTTTCTGAAAGTTCAATAACTTTTTCATACATACCGATATTAAAATAAAGAATCATCTCTTGAATTTTAAACTTGTGATAAAGTTCAGCGTCATCTTTGTAATCATTCTTAGCTTTTTCAAGCACTTCAAAGACTTCTTTAAATTTGCTACTGTGCCTTAAGGTATTTATATAGTTCAGGTAGCATTTTCCAGCTTCTAAATGATCGCCCTGAAACTCAAATAAAAGTATCGCTTTTTTTATATAGTAAAGGGCTTTTTCATAATTTCCTAAGTTGTAATAGGCGATATTTAGAGAAGTATATATATCTGGCATAATTTTAAGGCTTATAATATCATTATTGTAATTAATGAAATTTTCCAATATAATTACTACTTTTTGGAACTGACACGTTTTGAGGTAAGTGTAAGCTAAATTATTATGTATTGCAAAACTTACAGGTAAACTCAAGGCATTAAATTGATAAAGATACTTTCTTGCAAGCTCTAAGTAATGAATTCCCTTTTCATAGTTTTTATTTTTAAGCATTATTTTAAAAAGAGAGTTTAAGGCATCAGAAAATTTTTCTATATTTTCCCTTTTAAAGTCTGTGCTTGATTTAGTAAAAGCATTTATATATTTTTTCAAAATTTTTAAAGCTTTATCAAAGATATTGGAGTAAAAATAAGACATGCCAAGATAGTAGTATTTATTAGAATCTTCTACTTCACAAAAAGCATTGTGATTTTCCTCGGACCATTTAATAATTTCGTAATAATCTTTGGCTAAAAACAAGTCTTTAAGTAAAGACGAATTTTTCTCAAAAAGTATGTATTTTTCTCCTGTAGAATCACTAAAGAAATAACTTACAGGTACTTCTAATTTTTCGGCGAGGTAAGCTAACTGTTCTAATGAGGGGAGTGCTTTCCCGTTTTCAATTCTGCTCAAGACCACTCTACTCATAAAATTTCCACACAATTCACTTTGTGAGAGATTTTTTTGTAGTCTCAAAGCTTTAATTTTATCGCCTATAGAAGAGAGCATAATTTCACCACCAGAGGGGATGAAAATGTTTAAGTGTTTTTTATAATTATAGCATTTATGGCCATAAAAGGGAATACACAAAATTGACGAGTAAACAAACGGCAGGGACGGTTCTCTTTGTTTGAAAATTTCCATATTTTACTTCTAAATATCTTCATTTATTTAGATGAAAGAATTTAGACAAAAGACAAGTCCCTGTCCCTTTGTCTGCAATCAAAAAAGGTGGAAAATACGCTTTAGTAGGAACAAGTGGGGCAGGAAAATCGACTATACTGAAATTATTGTTAAAACAATATGAAAACTATGAAGGGAAGATATTATTAGATGGGATTGAATTAAGGCAAATAGATAAGAAAGACTTGTTCAAAATAATTACGTTATTACATCAAAATGTATTCATATTTGACGGCACAGTAAAAGACAACATAACTCTTTTTAATGACAAATACACAGATGAAGAAGTAATAAGAGCAGCAAAGATAGCGGGGTTAGGGCCATTGTTAGAGAAATTGCCAGAGGGGATATACAGTGATGTAGGGGAAGGAGGTAAATTATTATCAGGAGGGGAGAGGCAGAGGATAGCGGTAGCCAGGTCAATAATAACAAATGCATCGATTTTGGCGTTAGATGAGGCGACAGCAGCGTTAGACAATGAGACAGCCTATTTAATAGAGAAAACGATATTGGAGATGAAAGATATAACAGCAATAGTAGTGACACACAGATTATGGAGTGAGTTACTGAAGAAATATGATGAGATAATAGTATTAAAAGATGGGAAAGTAATAGAGAGTGGGAAATTTGATGAGCTATTAGATAGGAAAGGATATTTTTACAGTTTATTTAATATAGAGAAGTTGGATAAAGTAGAGGAGCCAGTGAGGGAAGAAGGAATATTTGTGGTGTAAAGAAACACCCACAGTAAAACATGAAAATGTTCAAAAGACAAGGGGACAGGGACCTGTCTGTTTTTAAGCTCTTGCGGATACATATAGTCGAAAATTTTCTGTTCTTTTATCTTTGTTGATTGGCAGTTTGACTTCTATCGGTATATACTTTAATACCTCTTTTGCAGTTTTATTATTTCTCTATTTTTTATCAGGGGTTGGAGCTACCCTCAACTCTGGGGCCTTTGAATCTTGGTTTGCTGATTCGATTCTTTTTAGTGAAAAAGACGTAGACCTTACAAAATACTGGGGACGTCTTACAAGTTATAATTACTTGGGAAGCACAATGGGTTTTTTAGGAGGGAGTATTTTAGTACGCTATAACATCTTCAGAGAAATTTGGCTAATAGAAGGTATAGGAATTTTTCTGGTTTTTATTTACGTATTTTTAACAGGCAAAAAAGATAAATCACAGAAAAAAGAGGTAGAATACAGTTATAGAGAATATTTTAGTAAAATTTCTAAAGGAACTGGATATCTATTTAAGCATCGGATTTTATTATCTATTACAATTGGAGCATTTTTCTTCTTTTTTTCTTCGGGAATTTTGTCAATGTTGTGGCAGCCCTATTTTGAAAAAGCAGGTATACCTGTAGAATGGTTTGGAGTCATATTAGCGTTAACCATGATACTTAGCATTATTGTCCCACGCTATGCTGACAGAATAGCTGAAAAATTTGGCGGGTTACTTCGGACATTAATGATTATAAGTATTATCTCGGCATTGTTTATATTTATGATGTATGTAATTCCAAGCTATTCATTTATACCTTATATTATTTATACAGTGATATATTCAGCTCATACACCAATTTTTATGCCATATTTTAATAAATTAATACCATCTTCAGAGCGTGCTACGATTATATCAATATACAGTCTGTTTATTAGTGTTTCGACAATTCTATGCACTTATTTATTTGGAATCTTAAGTGACAGAATGGGCCTTAATGCTGCACTTTTCTTATCTTTGATTACTGCTTTAATTTCCAGCATACCCTTTAAAAAGGCAATGGTATTGGAAAAGAAGTAAGCATAGAGTAAACTGCAGAGCTTTTACTCTATGCTTTTTTTAATTTACACAGAAAAAAGGAATAAAACTTTAAAATTTAGAGAATTCATAAGCCAAATTCATTAAATGCGAAATAAAGGCCGTTTTTCGTGATTTAATAAATTTTACTGGAATTTAAATAATGTTATTATTAAAGCAACAAAAATAAAAAAAATTAATTTTAAATTTGTATTATTTAAGATTAGTGTTGATTAGTTTAAGAAAAATAGGGGGGATACTTTGGGATTTATAAAGAAAGGCAAAATTTTTGTAGGATGCTTATTTATTGGTACAGGTTTAGGGATACTTCTTGGACATTTCATGGGTGGTCTGTTTTTAGGAGTTGGAATGGGATTTGTATTAGTAGAGGCTTTAGGGAGGTGAGAGAATGAGGGAGTATTTTTTTAAGCATAAGTTACTACTTACAGCAAATATAATTTTCACATTGGCAGAAAGTATATTAACTGTTATGGTGGCATTTATTTTGGGAAGTTTTGTAGATGCAGCTGTACAATATAATATGGAAAGCCTTTATAGAACCAGTATAATTTTTGTATTGTATTTAATTGGAGTACTCATTGTATGGTATTTTTTGAGAGTTTTAAGGGCGAACTATGTAAGACAAATGCTTTACAATTTAAAAAATGACATATTTTCTAAAGTCATAAATAGAGAAATAGACCAGTTTCAAAAGGGCAATAGTGCTGCGTATATTTCTACTTTGAATAATGATATCACAATACTTGAACAGGATTATTTTAAGAATATACTGATAATGTTAGAGCAAATATTTTCTTTTATAATCGCTACTGTGGCGATTTTTAAATTAAATGTTTACATTGCTGTAGGAGTTTTTGTCATAAATATTTTTCTCATAGTTATTCCTTATCTTTTTAGGGAGAAAATAAGTAAAGCTAAAAAAGATTTTTCTGATAGTTTATCTGATTTGACAGTGCAGACAAATGACATATTGTCTGGCTTTGAAATAGTCAAAAGTTTTAATGTGGAAAAATTGGTGGAGAAACAGTATCAGAAATACAACAAAAAAGTAGAAGACACTAGATTTTTCTTTGAAAAAATACTTGCTTTAGCAAATGCTTTGACGGAATTTTTTGGATCTTTAATGTTTTTTGTTTCACTGGGCGTTGGAGCCTATCTTGTGATAAAGCATGTTATAGAACCGGGATTGATGATAGCTGCAGTACAATTGATGAATAACATTGTAAATCCGATGATAGGAATTATAGAAAAAGTAAATGCTTTAAAAGGAACAGAGTCAATACAGCAGAAAATAATAGATATTATGCAGGACAAGAAAGACGGAAAAGAGGAATTTGTTTCAAAGGAAGACTTTAATGATGCAATAGTGTTTGACAATGTTAGTTTTTCTTATGATAGCAGAAAAGAACCAGTTTTAAAGAATGTATCTTTTACAGTAAAAAGAGGAGAAAAATGTGCAATTATTGGTCCAAGTGGCAGCGGAAAATCTACAATACTAAAACTTCTTTTGAAATACTATAACAATTTTGAGGGTAAAATCTTAATTGACGGTATAGATATAAGGAAGATAAAAACAGAAGATTTGTACAATAATTTAATATCTGTAATACATCAAAATGTGTTTATGTTTGATACTAGTATAAAAAACAATATAACTCTTTTTAAAGAGTATGATGAAAAAATTATAGAGAGAGCAATTTCTCTCTCTGGTTTAAAGGAATTTATAGAGAAACTACCTGAAAAAGAAAACACTGAAGTAGGAGAGAAAGGAAGCAATTTATCAGGTGGAGAAAGGCAGAGAATAAGTATTGCGAGGGCACTAATTAAGGGCACACCTATTTTGGTTTCAGATGAACCTACTTCTTCACTGGATAAAAAGACAGCCTCCAGCATAGAAGATTCTATTTTAAGCATAGAAGGTTTGACAGCATTGGTAATTACTCATAATACTTCTGAAGAGGTGTTGAGAAAATATGACAAGATAATTTTTGTAGAGGATGGAGAAGTAATAAAAATAGGTACTTTTGATGAGATTTTCACACCTGCGAGTGTAGTTTTATCAGTGGTAAGCTAGTTTAAATAACCCCTTTTATGTGGGCTTATTTTTTTATGCGCATATCCATTTTTTTACATCAAACCCCGATTTAAATCGGGTTAAAATTGTTTTCTTTATTTTGTATAATATAGGAAATAGAATAAGTAAAAAAGAAAATTTAGAAGAAAATAAAATGTGTGTTTTGAAATTTAATGGGGGATATACTATCTTTACATATTTGAAGGTTTCTATTCGACAAAGATGGCCAATATTTCTCTTTATTTTGGGTGTAGGATATGCTGGATTACAAAGGCTAACAGAAGTTGTTACTATCAAAGCAAACGCTCCATGAGAGGTGTATTTTTTTAATCCATTTTTCATGAGTAAAAAAACAATGAAACCAAGTATTAACACCCAAACTAATGAAATAAACAATCCTTTATTTACTATTTCAATGTCAAAATTAGCATCACATATAAGCTTTGACGGGATGTATGTCATATAAGGGAAAGGTATAATACAATTAACACGTAAAACAATGGAATATCCAGGGAAAGAATTGGTATATTGGCTGATGAAATTATCAAGTAATTTCCCTATTGATAAAGAGAGTAGAGTTGATAGAATAAAATCATAAGATTCATGAAACTATCCATTTAATGGGGGTAATGATAAATGAAAATGGAAGACTTACTAAAAATAGAAAGTGAAGAAGAGAGAATTTCAGCTCTTTATGAAATCTTTGATGAAGATTTCAGGTTATCTTCAAAAGCTTCAAGAATTGAATTTTTAACTACAGTAAGACAAATTGAAAAATATTTGAAACCGGGAATGAAAATTTTAGACTTAGGAGCAGGCACTGGAGAATATTCTTTGTATTTTGCAGAAAAGGGTTATCAAGTGACTGCGGTAGATTTGGTTGAAAAACATGTAAAACGTATTAAAGAAAAGAAAAAGCCATATATGAAACTTGACATATTTCAAGGTAATGCTTTAGATCTTTCTAGATTCGAAAATAATAGCTATGATATTGTGTTATGTCTTGGCCCATTGTATCATTTAGAAGATATAGGGAATCGATTGAAATGTATAGAGGAAGTAAAACGGGTATGTAAAGATGATGGAATGATGCTTTTTGCGTTTATTAATAATGATATGGTTATTGTTACAGAAACCATGTGTTATCAACCTGATTATTTAAGGAAAGGTAATTATGACCGCAAGACTTTTAAGGTAAGAGATTTTCCTTTTGTATTTATAACAGTCCAACAAGCAAGAGAATTACTTAAAAACTCCGGATTGACAATTGTGGCTGAAATTGCAACCGATGGTTTAAGTGAATTATTAGCGGATAAAATAAACAACATGGATGATGAGAGTTATCAATTGTGGCTTAATTTCCATTTTTATTATAGCGAAAAGCCAGAGTTTTTCGGAGCAAGTAATCATTTATTATTTGTTGCACAAAAATGTAAATAAGAAAACAAAACTAAATACAAAAAAAGGAAATCAATGCAGAATCAATTCGGGTTGATTTTATTTTTTTGAGGGGGTATCATATAATTACCAAAAATTAAAGGGGGGTATTTTTTTGAGTACACATTTGTTGGATAGAAAGGATGTTGATGAAAGGCTGACTTGGGATTTGTCGGGTATTTTCAAGACAGAAGAAGAGTATGAAGCGACAGTTAAAAAAACGGAAGAGCTTACAAAAGAGCTTGAAGAAGAATTTAAAGGTAAGCTCACAACTCCGGAAAATATTAATAAGTGCCTGGACAAGTTAAGAAGTATAGCAGAGCTTCTTACACTGGCAGGTAGCTATGCTTATCTAGCTGTGGCAGTTGACCAGACCAATACAGAAAATCTTCAGAGGCAGATGAAGTTTAGAAATGTCGCATCAAATATTGAGAGCCGCATAAGTTTTGTGGAATCTGAGATTATACAGCAGGAAGAAGAGGTGATAAATAAAGCGATAGAAGGGTCGAAGGAAAATGCAAATTATCTGAAAGAAATTTTAAGGAAGAAAAAACATGCCCTTCATCCCGAAGTTGAAAAGGCTTTGTCTGCTTTATCTCCTGTTTTAGAAGTTTTTGAAGATATTTACAATATGGCAAAATTGGCAGATATGGATTTTGGAACTTTTAAGGTTGAAGACAAGGAATACCCTTTGAGCTTTTCACTATTTGAGACTAAATGGGAGTATGAGAAAGATGCGAAAGTCAGAAGAGCTGCCTTTGAAGCTTTTTACAGAAAATTAAAGGAATATCAGCACACTATAGCAGCTGTTTACCAGGCACAGGTGCAGAAAGAGAAGATTATAGCCACTTTGAGGGGGTTTGATTCTGTCATTGATAGCTTGCTTTTCCCTCAGAAAGTGGAAAGGGATATGTACGAGAGGCAGATTGACCTTATAATGGAAAATCTTGCACCTCATATAAGAAAATTTGCTAAACTTCTTCAAAGAATACACGGGTTAGATGAGATGACTTTTGCCGATTTGAAGCTGGAAGTAGACCCTGATTTTGAGCCAGAAGTGACAATTGAAGAGGCAAAAAGGTACATAGAAGAGGGGCTTTCAGTTTTCGGCGAAGATTACAGGGAGATGATAAGAAGAGCTTTTAGCGAGAGATGGATAGATTTTGCGGAAAATAGAGGAAAGGCTACAGGTGCTTTTTGTGCCACACCTTACGGTGCTCACCCGTACGTTTTGATAAACTGGGCGGATAAAATGAGAGAAGTGTTTGTCCTAGCGCATGAGCTGGGGCATGCTGGGCATTTTTACTTGGCACATCAGCATCAAAATATTTTTGATTCAAGGCCATCCCTTTACTTTATAGAAGCGCCATCCACAATGAATGAGCTTCTCATGGCTAATTATTTGATGCAGAAAAATAGCAATGATAAGAGAATGAAGAGATGGGTGCTCTCTACTTTGATTTCCAGGACATATTACCACAATTTTGTGACGCACCTTTTAGAAGCAGCTTATCAAAGAGAAGTGTACAGGATAATTGATGAGGGAGGGTCTGTTACTGCTCCCACTTTGAATAAGATTAAAAGAGAAGTTCTGGAAAAGTTCTGGGGAGATGCTGTTAAAATAAACGAAGGAGCAGAACTCACTTGGATGAGACAGCCTCATTATTATATGGGACTTTACCCTTACACTTACAGTGCAGGGCTTACTATAGCCACCCAAGTGAACAAGAGATATTTAGAGGAAGGGCAAAAGGCATTGGAAGATTGGAAAGAGGTATTAAAAGCTGGCGGTACAAAGACACCAGTAGAACTGGCGAAAATGGCGGGAGTAGATATAACAACAGAAAAGCCGTTATTGGATACAATCCAGTATATTGGCAGTATAATAGATGAGATAATTAAATTAACAGAGGAATTAGAAAAATAAATTTACAAAACTTGACATTTTCGCTGATACTCAGCTTTGAGTATCAGTTTTTTTATAAATTGTAGACAATAAAATTTAAATTGGTTAAAATAGAAGTACAAAAAATAGGTAGTAGGAAAGGCGTGGATGAGATGGAGAAGGAAACAATGGAGAGGTATCAAGCATGGTTAAATGACCCTTCAATTTCAGAGAAGGATAAAGAAGTTTTAAGGAAAATGAATGAATCTGAAATACAGGATGCTTTTTTTAAAGACCTGGAATTTGGCACAGCAGGTATGCGGGGCGTTATAGGGCTTGGAGCAAATAGGATGAATTTTTACACTGTAGGTAGAGCAACACAAGCTTTTGCCAATTACATAAATAAGACGGTACGAGGAGAAAAAAGTGTTGCTATTTCTTATGATACAAGGAATTTTTCTAAGGATTTTGCAATTGAATCGGCAGAAATTCTTGCTGCAAATGGCATAAAGGTGTATTTGTTTGACGACTTTAGACCAACTCCTCTTTTGTCATTTGCTGTTAGGTATTTAAAGACAACAGCAGGTATAATGATTACTGCAAGTCATAATCCTCTAGAGTACAATGGTTACAAGGTATATTGGTCAAATGGAGCGCAGGTGATACCGCCTCATGATGAGGGGATTATAAAAGAATATGAGGAAATAAAATCTTTTGGTGAAATAAAGAGGATGCCTTTTGAAGAGGCAAAGAAAAAAGGGCTTGTTGTAATGGTGGGTCAGGAAATTGATTTGGCATATTTTGAAAGAGCACTTTCTTATTCTTTTGGAATTTCTTCAAAAGATTTAAATATTGTCTATACACCGCTTCACGGAACAGGCATAAAGATAGTGCCACCACTGCTTGAGAAAGTGGGTTTTGATATTTACATTCAAAAAGAGCAGCAAGTACCTGATGGAAATTTTCCTACAGTAAATTATCCTAATCCCGAATTTGATGACGCCTTTAAGTTAGCTTTAGATGATGCGAAAAGGCTTGATGCAGATATAGTTGTAGCTTCTGACCCTGACGCAGACAGGATGGGAGTATTAGTGAAGCATAAGGGAGATTATGTGAGAATAGATGGCAATCAAATGGGGATACTTTTTTTGAATTTCTTGTTGGAGATGTATTCAAAAAAGGGCATGCCTAAAAATCCAGCAGTTATAGAGTCCATTGTTTCTTCAAAGTTGTTTGCTAAAATTGCAAAGGCTCATGGGGTTGAGGTTTCTGAAGTGTTGACTGGATTTAAGTGGATTTGCAATGAGGCTGACAGATTGAGAGCAGAAGGCAAGACAGTGTTTTTTGCTTATGAGGAAAGCTATGGATACAATATAGGTGATTTTGTTTACGATAAAGATTCTGGGACTCCAATAATGGTGACTTGTGAAATGGCAGCTTATTACAAGCAAAAGGGCATGACTTTGGTGGACGCTTTAGAAGAGATTTATAAAAAATACGGGTATTATCTTGAAGGGCAGCTTTCTCCTGTGTATGAAGGGGGAGCAGGAGTAGAAAAGATAAAGAGAATAATGAAAAGGTTGAGGGAAAATCCTATTGAAAATCTTGCGGGACATAAACTGACAGGGATGATAGATTATTTAAAAGGACATGGACAAATTCCGCCTTCAGATGTTTTGAGGATGGAGTTTGGAGATAAGCTTTTGGTCTATGCAAGGCCTTCAGGGACAGAGCCAAAAGTGAAGTTTTACTTTATGGTTATGAATATGGAAACTTTTGAAGAAGCTAAATCTCTATTAGAAAAGGCAAAAGAAGAGTTTACAAAAGTTTTAGGTTTAGAAGATTAGTTATTTCAAAGGAGACCACAATAAGTGGTTTCCTTTTTATATTGATTTATTTTGTATGAATGTGTAAAATTGTTACAGAATGTTAAGAAGAGGGCAGTGGATATGAAAGGAAAAACGGTGACTAAAATTTTAGTTTTTGTTTTTCTCATAATGGCAATAATTGCTATTCCATTAAAGGCAGTAAATCTGGGGATTTCGGAAACTCTTTTAAAGGAATTTATTGTGGAAGAAAAGCCACAAAGTCTTCCTCAAGAAGATGTTCATAAGGAAGATAATTATACAAAAATAGTCATAAGTGCAGTAGGGGATTGCGTTTTAGGTTCAGATGAGTCTTATGGGAAATATGGCACTTTTGATGAAGAATTTAAAAAACATAATTATGACTATGGATATTTTTTTGAAAATGTAAAGAGTGTATTAGAAAAGGATGATTTGACCATCGCCAATTTAGAGACAACTCTTACTAATGCAACCAAGCGGGCTGAAAAGGAGTATGCTTTTAAAGGGGACCCTTCCTATGCCAAGATTTTGAAAGAAGGAAGCATTGAAGTTGTGAATTTGGCTAATAATCACACTTTTGATTATTTGAAAGAAGGCTTTGAAGACACTGTAAAAGCCTTAAAGAAAGAAGGAATTGGGTATTTTGGATATGGGTATCAGTATATTATGACTGTAAAAGGGATAAAAATTGGAATATTAGGGTATACAGGTTTTGACAATAGCAAATGGACTAAAAATCAAATTAAAAAAGATATTGAGAAGTTGAGGCCCAGTGTAGATATTTTGATTGTCAGTTTTCACTGGGGGGAAGAAAATAGATACTATCCAAATAAGATTCAAAGGGATTTAGGGCATTTTGTAATAGATGAAGGGGCAGACTTAGTAATTGGTCATCATCCCCATGTGTTACAGGGAATAGAGAAGTATAAAGATAGGTATATTGCATATTCTCTTGGGAATTTTTCTTTCGGAGGTAATAGAAATCCAAAAGATAAGGATTCTATAATTTTACAACAAATTTTTCTTTTTAATGACAAAAGAGAAATAGCAAAAGTAGAGATGAACATAATACCTGTTTCTATTTCTTCACAAAAAGATAGGAATGACTATAAACCGGTTATTTTAGAAGGGGAAGAAAAAGAGAGGGTATTAAAAAAGATTGAAATGTTATCAAAGTGGGTAAATTAAACTTCAAGAAGCTTTTGGTTTGAAAAAATAAGCAGGTAAGAGTATAATGTAAATATGGACATAAGTGCAAAAAAGGAGGAGAAAAAATGGCCAAGCGTTATGTAATTGTTGGCGGCGATGCTGCTGGAATGAGTGCAGCTTCTCAAATTAGAAGACAGGACCCTGAAGGAGAAATTCTTGTCTTTGAAAAAGAGGGGGTCATTTCTTATGCTCAATGTGGCCTTCCCTACTGGATAGGGGGAGTAGTAGCTGAAAGGAAAAAGCTTATTGCGCGAACAGCTGAAGAGTTTTACACTCGCTATAATATCGATGTAAAGCTTTATCATGAGGTTACACAGATTATACCTCAAAAGAAGCAGATTCGCGTATATCGCCGGGAAGAAAAAGATGAAATTACAGTGCCTTATGATGTGCTTTTAATTGGGACAGGAAGTGCAGCGATTGTACCGCCATGGGAAGGTAGAAATTTGCCTGGAGTTTTTACTTTGAAGACAATGGGAGATGCAGAAAAGCTCTTGTCTTGGCTTGAAACTCATACTCCTAATAAAGCAGTGGTAATTGGTGGGGGATATATTGGTTTAGAAACAGCAGAAGCCTTACATAATAGAGGTTTCAAAGTAACTGTTTTAGATCTAGCACCCCAACTTATACCAACTTTTGATTCAGTTATTGCTGAAATTGCACAGGATGTTCTTAAAAGGCATGGGGTAGAAATTCATTTAAATGAAGAAGTTGTGGGGTTAGAAGGAGATGAAAAAGGCGTACGGGCTGTTGTGACAAAAAATGATTCTTTCCCAGCCGATTTAGTCATTATTTCTATAGGAGTTCGCCCAGTTAGTGAGCTTGCCAGAGAAGCTGGTATAGAGTTAGGCCCTCGAAATGCGATTCTTGTAAATGAACGCCTACAAACAAATATTCCAGATATTTTTGCCGCGGGGGATTGCGCTACTCATTTTCATCGCATAAAAAATGCGCCAGATTATGTGCCATTAGGGACAACGGCTAATAAACAAGGGCGAATTGCTGGAATTAACATGGCGGGCGGAGATGCAAAATTTGCAGGTATTGTCGGTACAGCGATTGTGAAGGTTTTTGATAGGACGATTGCAAGAAGCGGTTTAGGGGAAAGGGAATGCCAAGCTTTAGGTCTTCCATATCAGACTGTTTCTATTAAGGCAAGACCTATAAGTCATTATTATCCCTGGGAAGATGAAGTTTTGACTATTCGTCTCCACTTTAATAAAGACAACCGCAAGCTTTTAGGAGGACAAATTGCAGGAGGTGCTGGGGTAGACAAGCGAATTGATGTTCTTGCTACAGCGCTTTTCCATGGTATGACAATTGATGACCTTCAGGCCTTGGACCTTGCCTATGCACCTCCATATAACTCAGTGTGGGATCCTCTCCAACAAGCAGCGACAGTAGCACAAAGAGAAAAATAACGATCAAAAAGGTCTTACCTATATTCATGGTAGGACCTTTTTATATGTTTTAAAAATCTCGACTTAACCAGGCATTTGGAATTAAGCTATTTAACAAAATTGCCTCTTGGAGCTTTTATTTTTCTATTAAATATTCCCTTCTTAGTTTTTGGTTATAAACAAATAGGTAAGAGTTTTGTAATTTCTACTTTTTTTGCTGTTACGATTCTTTCTATAGGGGTCACTTTTTTAGAGAAACTCCCTTCTCTTACAAGTGATACTTTGCTGGCTTCTGTTTTTGGAGGTATCATTTTGGGAATTGGAGTAGGGCTTGTAATAAGGTATGGAGGTTCAATGGATGGAACAGAAATTGTGGCAGTGGTAATTTCAGAATGGAGTGGTTTTTCTGTAGGAGAAATTGTATTATTTTTTAATATTTTTATTCTTGGAAGTGCTGGAATAGTTTTTACTTGGGATAGAGCCATGTATTCTCTCATCACTTATTTTATTGCTTTTAAGGTTATTGATTTGATTATAGAAGGTTTAGATGAAGCGAAAGCTGTTATGATAGTTACAGAGAAAGCAGATGAGATTGCAGAAACTATAATAGCCCGTTTAGGACGAAGTGTTACGCTTTGGGAAGGGAAGGGAAGGGTGGTTATACTAAAGGAACAAAAGGAATTTTGTATGCTGTAGTTAGCCGTTTGGAGATTGCTAAGTTAAAAATGATTGTGAAGGAACATGACGAAAGAGCCTTTGTTACCATACATGATGTCTACGATGTTTTAGGAGGTAAATTGCAAAAGAGGTCGATTCATTAATGCTGTACACATCTTATTTTTCTGAAAAGTGATTAGACGTCTGACAAATAACAAAAAATTGTGATATAATATAAAATTGGTTAAAGTAAATAATAAAAATACCGATAAAAATAAAGTGAGGTGTTAATGTGAAAGAGACATTGTTAGCATTAGTTACTGGAATGATTGTAGGATTAATTTTTTCATCTTTAAAATTGCCACTCCCTGCTCCGAATGTATTACCAGGAATAGCTGGCATTATAGGAATTTACCTTGGGGGAGTATTGTTTGAATACATCCTTAAATTGATTGGTAGGTGAAGTCTTAAAGTAGCAGGGTGGTGGGGTGAAAACATAATCTATAAAAGGGGGAACACATATGAGAAGCATATTTTGGCGACTCATTATTTCATTTCTTATAGTAGCAGCCATACCGGTGGGGGCTATTTATTATTTTGCGGTTGACGATAAAGTAATGCATCTCTTTGTTACAGTAGCAAGTGTTAGTTTTGCTTTGTCATTAATTTTATCAGTAATTATTTCATTAAATATTACAAGACCTATTAAAAAATTAATTGAAGAACTTAAAAAAGCACAAGAAGGAGATTTTACAGCTAAGGTAGATTTAAAGAGAAAAGATGAGATTGGTACATTAATAACGACTTTTAATACGATGATGGAAAATGTTAGAGCAATTTTACAAGATGTCTCTACTTTTGCTCAAAACACTAAAGATACGGCAAATGCTCTTTTTAAATCTATTGAACAAGGGAATATGACTTTTGAACAAATTTCTAAGGCAGTGGAAGAGATTGCAAATGGAGCTTCTGAACAAGCAAAAGATACTTCTAATGCAGCCGATATGGTGCAGAATATTGGGAATAGTATTGATGATTCCGCTAAATTTTTCAAAGCCGTAGAAGAGTCTACTATAAATGCTGATAAACTTAGTCAAAATGGCATGCACACAGTAAATTCTTTAAAAGAAAAAACTGATGTTACAAAAGAGTCAATTGACGAAGTTGTTAGTGCGATAAATGAGTTGCAAGCAAATTCTCATCATATTGAAAAGATTATAGAGGTGATAACGGGAATTGCAGACCAGACCAATTTGCTTGCTTTAAATGCTGCTATTGAGGCAGCAAGAGCCGGCGAGGCTGGTCGTGGATTTGCAGTTGTTGCAGAAGAAGTTCGAAATTTAGCAGAGCAATCGAGACAAGCTGCCAGTGAAATAGCCAAGATTATAAGCGAAATAGAGCAAAAAACAGACAAGACAGTTGAAAAAGCAAATGTGGTAAAGGAAATTGCGGAAGACCAAGCGCATCAAGTGGAAACTACATATGCTGCCTTTAATGAGATCAAGAGTTCAATAGATACTATTACTGAAAATATACATATGTTGAATAATGCGATGATGGAACTTGCAAGGTATAAAGATGAAATAATAGGATCTATAGCAAATATTACAGCAGTGTCAGAAGAGACTGCTGCATCCACTGAAGAAGTTGCCGCATCTACAGAAGAGCACATGAAATTTATTGAGGAAATAAAAGAAAGTTCGGAAAATCTGCTAAAATCAGCTACACAACTAGAAAATGTATTATCGAAATTGGTTGTATCTTTATAAAAATTAATGAGTAATGAAAGACAGAGCGTAATAGCCTGTCTTTTTATTTTTATAGGAATTGTTTTGAAAAGATTTTAATAAATATAGTTGGGCGATAGCCATTATGAAATACGAACATTTAATAGAATTATTCAAATAAAATTCGCATTTTTATTGATTTGTAATTCTTTTTTTGGTAATATATATTACGGGTTTTGTAGTTTACTACATCAAAGAGAAGGGGTCATATTTTTATGAAAATATACGATGTTATTATTGTAGGAGGCGGACCTGCAGGCCTTTTTACGGCTTTAGAGCTTGTAGACAAAAATGAAAGTTTAGACATACTTTTGTTTGAAAAAGGAAAAGATATACAAAAGAGAATTTGCCCTCTTAATGCTTATGGTTCAAAGTGCCTTAATTGCAAACCTTGTTCTATTACTTCAGGCATAGGTGGTGCAGGGGCATTTAGTGATGGAAAGTTAACATTAACCTCAGAGTTTGGTGGTGTTTTAGACGAGTACATGCCGAAGTCTCAGCTTAATCATCTCATAAGTTATGTAGACAGCATATATGTAAAGTTTGGTGGGACGACAGAAGTTCATGGAACGGATAGAGCAAAGATTAGAGAAATTGAAAAGAGAGCTCAAGCAGCAGATTTAAAATTGATTCCTGCTGTTATTAAACACTTGGGGACAGATAAAAGTTTCGATATCATAAAAAATATGAGAGAATACCTTGGCGAAAAAGTGGAGATTAAAACAGAGACAATGGTAACTGAGATAATTGTAGAAAATGGGAAGGCGAAAGGTGTAGTTACAGAAAAAGGAGAAGAATATTACGGCAAATATATAGTGGTTGTGCCTGGAAGAGAAGGGGCAGAGTGGTTTAAGAAAGAAGCTGATAGACTTGGGCTAGAGACAAAGAATAATGCGGTAGATATAGGTGTGAGAGTAGAAATCCCTGCTGTTGTTATGGAGGATATTACAAAGGAGGTTTATGAATCTAAATTTATATATTATTCTAAGTCTTTTGATGACAGAGTAAGGACCTTTTGCATGAACCCTTATGGCAAGGTGGTTGTTGAAAACAATAATGGCATAAAAACTGTAAATGGGCATAGTTACAAAGATATAAAAACGGAGAATACAAATTTTGCAATACTGGTAAGTAAAGAGTTTACTCATCCTTTCAATAGGCCAATAGAATATGGTCGTTATATTGCAGAGCTTGCTAATATGTTAGGAGATGGAGTGATTGTCCAAAGGTTAGGAGATTTGTTGGCAGGAAGGCGCTCTACTCCGGAAAGGATTAAAAGAGGACTTGTAGAGCCCACTTTAAAAGATGCAACACCAGGGGATTTAAGCTTGGTGTTACCTTATAGATTTTTGCAGTCAATAATTGAGATGTTGCAAGCTTTGGACAAAGTATCTCCAGGGGTATATTCTAAACATACACTTTTATACGGTGTTGAGGTAAAGTTTTATTCCTCACGAGTAAAGCTTACTGACAAATTTGAAACGCAAATTCAAAATCTATTTGCGGCGGGAGATGGAGCAGGCATTACACGGGGACTGGCACAAGCCTCTGTATCTGGCGTTGTAGTTGCAAGAGAAATTCTAACGAGAGTTAAATAGGGAAGGAGAATAATTATGTCAACATTAGTTATAGTTGGTACCCAATGGGGAGATGAAGGGAAAGGGAAAATTACTGATTATCTTGCGGAAAAGGCAGATGTAGTCGTAAGATACCAAGGAGGAAATAATGCTGGTCATACAGTTGAAAAAGGAGGAGTGCAGTATAAACTTCATTTAATTCCCTCTGGAATATTATATCCTGATAAAATTTGTATAATAGGAAATGGAGTGGTAATTGACCCAGCTTCTTTGATTGAGGAAATAGAAAATTTAGAAAAACAAGGGGTTAGTATAGAGAATTTAAAAATAAGCGATAGAGCCCATATTGTATTTCCTTATCATATAAGACAAGACGAACTTGAAGAACTAGCAAAAGGAAAAAATGACTTGGGTACTACGAGAAAAGGCATAGGTCCTTGCTATATGGATAAGTCAGAAAGGATAGGAATAAGAGTATGCGACCTTATAAAGCCAAAGGTTTTAGAGGAAAAGCTTAAAAGAAATATAGAAAAGAAAAATAAACTTTTTAGAGATTTGTATGGTGTAGAAGGCTTTGATTTTGATGAAATGTATAAAAAATATTTAGAGTATGCTGAAAAAATAAAACCCTTTGTTACTGATACAACAGTGCTTTTATACGATTTAATTAAAAGTGGCAAAAAAGTTTTATTTGAAGGAGCACAGGGGACACTTCTTGATTTAGATTTGGGTACCTATCCTTATGTTACTGCGTCTCATCCCATAGCAGGAGGAGTGACAGTAGGAGCAGGAATAGGACCTACAATGATTGATGAAGTAATAGGTGTAGTAAAAGCATATACTACAAGGGTTGGTAAAGGGCCTTTTCCCACAGAGCTTTTTGATGAAAATGGAGATTTCTTAAGAGAAAAAGGTCATGAATATGGGACTACTACAGGAAGACCGAGACGATGTGGTTGGCTGGATGCTGTTATTCTTAAATACTCTGTAAGAGTGTCTGGTATAACTCATTTTGCTCTTACCAAATTAGATACTTTGACAGGGCTTAAAAAAATAAAAATATGCACAGGTTATAGATTTAAGGGAGAAATAATAACAGATTTTCCTGCAAGCCTTGAGGATTTGGCTCAATGTGAACCTGTATATGAAGAATTTGACGGGTGGGAAGAAGATATACAAGGAGCAAAAACTTTTGACGACTTACCTTATAATGCTCAAAAATATATAAAAAGAATTGAAGAATTGATAGGTATTAAAGCAGCAATAATCTCTGTAGGACCTGAAAGAAATCAGACTATTGTTTTAAGGGATTTTTGATAAAGTGATTAAGGCTCTTTTACAAAAATTTTATAAAAAAGCTTGACATATACTGTTGCTCTAAGTATAATATATAAATGTCAGGACAATTGGATAGCTAATAAAGGTGCTGGCGTAGCTCAATAGGCAGAGCAGCTGACTTGTAATCAGCAGGTTGAAGGTTCAAGTCCTTTCGCCAGCTCCATTTTTTTTGTCAAAAAGTCAAGGTTTTTAAGTACCTTGCTTTTTTATTTTAGTGTTGGTGACAACAAAATGACAACATCTTATCTTTACCGTTTATAAATAACTTACTTAGTTTTTCAGCTGCTTCTTTCTGCATTTCGGGAAGTACATGCGAATAATGTATTAAGAGTCATTTTTACGTCTGAATGCCCAAGACCTTTGCCAGTTCATGAAGAAAAACGTACTTTTATATTTATTTTCTCTTCATATTTTCTTCAAAAGTAAGTTTTAAAATAAAGGTAAAGCAAGTTAACAATTTTTCGATAAATAGAAAGGAGTTGAAAAGTATGTGTCTTATATTAATCTTGGCAATTGGCTTTTATTTGTACAAAACAGGTGACCTGCAAAGAATGATTAATAATTTACATGAAAACAAAAATTACCAAACAAACGAAGCAAAAAGAATACTCGATATACGCTTGGCTAAAGGCGAAATTACAGAAGAAGAATATAATAAATTAAAAAGTATTTTGTAAAATTTAAATATTTAGAGAGGAGGAGAAAACAATGTTTGGAGGATATATACCGGGTGGTTTAGGTCATTGTTTTGGAGGATATTATCCGTACGGTTATGGAACTTGGTTCGGTGGTGGACTTACCAATATATTGTTCTTAATTTTAATAGGTGTAGTAATTTACTTGCTAGTAAAACAGATTAGAAATGTTAACTTTTTTAAAAAACACGATACAGATCCTAATAATGAAGCATTAGAAATTGCCAAGTTAAGATACGTTCGAGGTGAAATTACTTCAGACGAATATACAGAAATAGTAAAAATGTTAAAAAAATAAGCTAAATAATTTGACATTATTTTTGCTTACATTGCTCCTATTGACATTTTATGACCTTAAAAGACGAGACCTTTACATAATATGTTTTATATATTATGTAAAGGTCCTAATTTATTTAGGTTGTTTGTCAAAAGTTAGGGTAAAGTATGTCCGTGTTAAGATTTTGTATGTAAGTTTTTAAAATATTTTAATTTGAATTGGCTTACCATCGGTTACATACTTTGCTTGTTCAGTTGTGGAATACATTTTATTTATAATAAAATCATTACTTATATGAGAAAACGGTAGAGTTTTAGACTCTTTACCAGCTTAATAAATGAAAATTAATGGTATTATATTTCCTTTAAGTTAGATTGCTTCGAGTAACTTTCGCTTTCCCCCTTTCTTTGTATTTCTTTCGGAAATGCTACAAGAGGCCGTTTTAGACCTTAGCGTCGCAGAAAACGGCGTCTTTGAGATGGTACAGTTTCTATCTTCTACGCATACTCTAAAAGGCTAAGAGAAATAAACGAAGAAGAAGTTTACCAGGTAGAAAATGAAATCAGTTTATGAGAGCAGTAGCTTTCGCTTATACATTAATTAATTCAAATTGCCAGTAACAAATATTAACATATTTTGGCGGTAATGCTCTTAAAAAGCGAAAAAAATTTTTAATCAGGCTGTAATAATTTGAGAAAAAATATTTTTATGCCCTTAAAAAATACCATCATAATTGAAAATCTTTGGAGATCTAATTTGAGAATTAACAATGCATTATATCCCTTCTTTCTCTAGACAAGGTTTCAGTACATTGATGATCTGTTTCTCATCATCAACTACCCGGATGTTTCTTTTATTTTCCATCTTACTATCGCCACAATTTAATGCTATTTTGTATCGCAAATAGGTATATATTCACATAAAATTACGTATTAGGTGGTTCCTTTCGAACTATTCATAAACATTTTACCTACAATCAATATATAAGCACTATACGCAATGACCTGCATTAAAGACGGAGTGCTTTCGTATCCAATAAACGCTGCAGTAACTTACCTAACAAACTTTCATCTGGAATTAACCATTCTAGGCTCCATACTTTTTCAATTATTGGAGGTATTATTCCTAATTCTCCTAATGCATGAATTGCATGAGATGTTAAACCTGCTGCAATGAATATCAAAAGCCAGCCAGTTATCATAAAGAATTTCCTTAAATTCAATTTTATTGTTGTTTTGTATAATAATACAGATATTATTGCAGCTATAAATAACCCTGTAAATGATCCTAATAATAAACCTTCACCTTTTAAGGCGGTTAAGAATAGTGCCGTTTCTATCCCTTCTCTTATCACTGTTACAAATGCTAATATCGTTATGCCCCATACCTGATTATTTGACAAAGCTTCATCAACCTTTGCTTGAAGCTCACCTTTGATGTTCTTGCTCTGCTTTTGCATCCAGACAACCATATATGAAAGGATAATAATGGCTATCGCTGCAACAACTATTTCAAATAATTCAGCACTTTCGCCTTCAAAACTAATTTTTAAAGCCTGGAATATAAACGAAATAACAACACTCAAAACTATAGCACCAATAGCACCTAGCCATACGTGTTTAAAGTACTTTTTTTGGTTGATTTTTGTAAGGTATCCTAATAGTATACCTATGACTAAAAAAGCCTCGAGTCCTTCGCGGATTGTAATTAATATACCTGCTAACATAAAAACCCTCCTTATATGATTATGATAATCATTATCAATTTTATTTTAGACTATGCATATTCATTTTGTCAACTTTTTTATATTATATTTGTTGTGGTGTTAGTATATTATTGTAGACACTTTAACTCGAACAGGATAAAATAAAAATATAAAGAGAGGAAGTGTCTACAAAATGCCAAGAGGACAAAGAAAATATAATGATGAAGTATAATCTTTACGGCTGGGGGTGGAAGAAGGAAATTCAGCATTGGAGATAGATCAAGATTTTCAAACATAGAAGAATAGAAATAATTCGATAAATAAGGGAGGAAATCCTACATAAAAGATAAGAAATTTAGGAATGATAATAAAAAGTACATCCTAGGAATGGCTTAAATGAAGGCTTTTAAATTATGCACAAGCCAACGTATAATTAACTAAGGAGTGGATAAATAATGATTAAGAAAATTGTGCCATATTTAATGTTTGAAGGAAATGCAGAAGAAGCATTAAACTTCTACAGCGATGTATTTGGCGGAGAAAAATCTAATGTTATAAGATATGGAGATTCACAGATGCCAGTTAAGGAAGAATATAAGGATAAAATATTGCATGCAAGACTTGAACATAAATCATTTATTTTATATTTATCTGACACATTCCAGGGACAGAAGGTTGAAAAAGGAACTAATGTATCTTTAACACTTGAGTTTGACACAGAAGAGGCTATTGATAAGGCTTATACTGCCTTATCAGAGGGTGGTAAGATACATATGGAGCTTCAAAAAACTTTTTGGAATGCTAAATATGCGAAAGTTACTGATAAATTTGGAATAACTTGGGATTTAAATTACCAATATTGATTGTGGGCTCTTTGTCAAGAGTTGGGGTGGGTATTTTTCTGAATGCCTACCCTTTAGTTTTAAACTGAAGCATATAATCGTCGTGACATCTTGCAGAAATTTTGTGATATAATTTATATGCTTTTATTCTTATGCTCCTTTTATAGCAGGCATTTAGAATAAGTTCACTATTTTTTATGAATGATTTTTTATCCACCTCACCACTTTGTAATTTTTCATTTTCGCTTTGCTCAAAACAAAAATTAGCCTTATGAAATCAGGGTCTTTTGGCTTCGTTCATTCGAAAAAAGAATTAATTATTTTTTAAAGAGGCGATAATAATGCCTAAAGAAAATGAAATTTGTGTTGTAGATAGTAGTCTATTGAAGATTTGGCAAAGGACTTATTTAAAGATGAATAAAGATGGATAAATGTTAAAAAAGTGCATAATTTGAAGGAGAGGTTTTAGCTATGTACAAGAAGAGATTACTGTTGCCCTTTATATTAATACTATTTGCATTTATATTGACAGGCTGTACAATATTTGACAATACATCTACTCATGAAGTTCAACAACTTTTACAGGATGAGGGGACAAAAAGCCAGCAAGAAACAGTTAAAAAATCCGAAACAGATAGTTTAACAATAAATTATATAGACGTAGGACAAGGAGACAGTATATTTATACAAACTCCATCAGGCAAAACGATATTAATAGATGCAGGAACGCCTGAAATGGGCAGTGAAGTTGAAAATTACATAAAAAGCCGCGGAATCAATAAAATTGATATACTTATCGGAACTCACCCTCATAATGACCACATAGGTGGTATAGTAGAAGTTATAAAAACCTTTAAAATAGGAAAGTTTTATATGCCTAAAGTAACGACGACAACAAGGACATTTGAAGAAGTTCTAAAGGCAGCAAAATCAAAAGGACTTTCGATAAATGTTGCAAAAGCAGGAGTAGTAATTGACCTTGGAGATGGCATAATTGCAAAAATGCTTGCGCCAAATAGTTCCCATTACGAGGACTTAAATAATTATAGTGCAGTAGTAAAAATTACGTATGGTAATACCTCTTTTTTGTTTACAGGAGATGCTGGTGAACAATCTGAAAAGGAAATGCTGAGTGAAGGATATAATTTAAAAGCTGACGTATTAAAAATTGGGCATCATGGCAGTTCTTCAGCTTCTACGTGGGCATTTTTAAAGGCAGTACATCCTAAATATGCTGTTATATCTTGCGGTAAATACAATGACTATGGTCATCCCCACAAAGAAACAATGAAAAAGCTTAGGTCATTAGGAATAATAGTATATAGAACAGATGAATGTGGGACTGTAATTGCAGTAAGTGATGGCAAAACTATAAATTTTAATGTAGAGCCGGGGGATTATTTGTCGGGAAGTGAGATTAAAAGATAATTTACGATCATCCGCCGAGAACGCTTTCCAATTTATTGAGAGATGAAAGGCGGTAAAAAATGTGATAAAATAAAGTAGAGTTAAAACAGGAAGGAGGTGAGAAAAATGGAAGTAACAAGAGTTATAGTATTTCAACTTTCTCACTGCAGCAGAGAACACAGAATAATATTGGGACATTTAACATACTCAGCATCAAAACTGTGGAACGTCGCAAACTACGCTGTTCAGAACAGAGAAATATCAGTAAATCAGTTAGAAAAGTGCTTAAAGGATAATTTCTGGTATAAAAACTTGCATTCACAATCTGCACAAGCAATACTGCAAAAACTACAGATAGCTTGGAAGAATTTTTTTGATGGATATACTAAAAAGCCGAAGTATCAACCCAAAAACGGGCATATCCCTGTAAGATGGAAGAAAAATGGCATAAAAATAATTAATAACAAAATCAGACTATCATTGTCCACACAAACAAAGCAATATTTAAAAGAAAAGTACGGTATTGAGTCCAAATATCTATGGATAGATTTACCGAAAAATCTATCGCTCAATACTGTACAGGAAATTGAAATTGTTCCAAAAACTTTGTATGGACATACTACATATTTTGTTCATATCGTTTATAAAAAAGATATACCAGAAGTCGAACCTGCAGATAAAAAAATGATGGGAATAGATTTTGGAATAAAGAATTTTGCAGCAATAGTTATAGAAGAAAATCCAGAAACATTTATTATTGATGGCGGTTATCTTATCTCAAGATTAAGATTATTAGCCAAGGAAAAAGCGAGAATCCAATCTGTAATTTCAAAACAAGGATACAAAACATCGTATAAGCTTCACAATTTAATAATCAAAGAGAAGAACTTTGTAAAAGACTACATACATAAAGTTTCAAGGTATATAATAGAACTGGCGAGGCAGAACGGAGTAAGCAAAATAATAATAGGTGGAATGAGTGACGGAATAAGAGATATGGATATAGGACATAAGAATAACGAGAAACTGCACAAAATACCATTTGGTAGATTGTTTGATATGATAAAATACAAAGCTAGAGAATATGGGATAGAGGCAAAAAAAGTAGAAGAAGCATATACTTCTCAAACATGTTCTGTATGCGGTATAGTGGAGAAGAATAATCGCATATACAGAGGATTATATGTTTGCAGTAGGTGTAGGACAGTAATGAATGCAGATATAAACGGTGCAGTGAACATATTAAAGAGAGTAACCCTGAATCCGAGATTGGATAGGGGTAGAGGGTTTGGCAACCCCAAGCGAATAAGGGTAGCATAGACTATCAATCTTCGCTTAAAGAACCTCTCCACTTTAGTGGAGAGAGTGTGTCAGTTTAATACATTGCATTTATAAAGTGATATGATATAATAAAAGCATTGAAACCAGTTGAAATAAATTTTTAGGAGGATTATTATGGCTACAGTAAAACCCTTTAAGGCAATAAGGCCTGCACCAGGATTGGCAAATAAAATAGCGTCCTTGCCTTATGACGTCGTAAATACCGAGGAAGCGAGGAATTTGGCGAAAGATAATCCTTATTCATTTCTTCATGTGGATAGAGCAGAAATAGATTTAGCTCCTTCTATAAATCCTTACGATGAAATAGTTTATGAAAAAGCGAGAGAAAATTTTGACAGAATGCTTAAAAAAGGGCTGTTAATAAAAGATAATGAGGAGAACTATTACATCTATAGAGAAATAATGAATGGCAGGAGTCAAGTGGGATTGGTAGCGACTGTTTCGATTGATGAGTATTTAGAAAGAATAATTAAAAAGCATGAGCTTACTCTGCCGGAGAAAGAACAGGATAGAATAAATCACATGGATTACTGTGATGCTCACACCAGTCCAGTTTTTTTAACGTACAAAGCCAATCAAGAGCTTAAAAAGTTGTTAAATAGCTGGATGGGGAGCAAAGATCCTATATATGATTTTACATCAGAGGATGAAATAAGACATACAGTATGGATTATAGATGACAAATCTTTAATAAATAAAATTACTTCTGTTTTTAAGGAAATAGACTATCTTTACATTGCAGATGGACATCATCGGGCTGCTGCTTCTGTAAAAGTAGGCTTAAAGAGGCGAGAACAAAATCGTGATTATAAAGGAGATGAGGAGTTTAACTATTTTTTAGCAGTGTTAGTGCCCAATGATGAAGTTTTTATCATGCCATATAATAGAGTGGTAAAGGATTTAAACGGCTATTCCGAAAGTGAATTTATCGAAAAAATAGAAGAGAAATTTGAAGTAGAGAAATGTAATGAAGGTCAGCCTTTCAATCCTTCGCAAAAGCACACTTTTGGCATGTATCTATCAGGAAATTGGTACAAACTTACTGCCAAAGAAGGTACTTTTAATCCATCGGATCCGATAGAAAGTTTAGATGTATCCATCTTACAAAAAAATCTTTTGGATCCTATTTTGGGAATAAAAGATCCGAGAACTGACAAAAGGATTGATTTTGTAGGAGGAATTAGAGGCTTAGAAGAATTAGAAAGAAGAGTTAAGGAAGACATGAAAGTAGCTTTTTCTATGCACCCGACAACAGTTGAAGATTTAATTGCTGTTGCCGACGCGGGAATGATAATGCCTCCTAAGTCTACCTGGTTTGAGCCTAAACTAAGAAGCGGATTATTTATTCACGAATTGAGCTAAAAGCACCTTTTCATTTTAAGGTGCTTTTTATTTTTTAAGTGAAAAAGTTCTATTATTTAAAAATTTGTACTAATATATATTGAAGGATAATTTAGGGGAGCTGGTTATATGAAAATAAAACAAAAAGCACTATTGGGTTTAGCTATAATTGTAATTATCGGTTTAGTGCTTTATCTTTTGCCTGAAGAGAGTCAACTTACATCTTACACAATTGAAGCAAAATATGATGACCAAAATAAAATAATTTATGCTACTCAAACAGTAAAATATATAAATACTAATGATATTCCTTTAAAAGAAATATACTTTCATTTATATCCAAATGCTTTCAAGACACAAGAGAATTTGCCTTTTACGAAGGGAGAGCTCCCTTTTGCCTATCCTGATGGTTTTCAACCGGGATTTATAGAGATTGAAAAAGTTACTTTTGATAAAGACATTCCAGCTACTTACGAATTGGAAGAACCTAATGAGGAAATTTTAAAAATAAATTTGCCTAAAGAATTAAAAAAAGGAGAAACAATAGAAATCAATATGACCTACAAAGTACAAATTCCACCTTGTAGAAGTAGATTTGGCTATGGGAACAATACCGTACAGATAGGAAATTGGTATCCTATACTCTCTGTATATGATAAAAATGGCTGGAATAATGATCCGTACTACATTTTTGGAGATCCTTTTTATAGTAATATAGCAAATTACAAAGTAAAATTGTCAGTACCTAAAAACATGATAGTTGCTTCCACTGGAGAAATAAAAGAAGAGAAAAACTATGGAGATTCCAAAGAATTAGTTATTGAAGCACAAAAAGTAAGGGATTTTGCTATGGTGTTAAGTACGAAATTTAAGATAGCAGAGCAACAGGTAGATGGCATAAAAGTTAAATCCTATTATTTTACGGAAGGATATGGAGACAAAGCTCTTAAATTTGCTGTAGATGCAATTAAGTTTTACAATGATTATATTGGCAAGTATCCTTATAAACAATATTCTGTTGTACAGACTGATTTTTACATGGGAGGCATGGAATATCCTAATCTTGTAATGATATCAAAAGATTTGTACACAAAAGCTAATTTGTTTCATTTAGAATATGTAATTGCTCACGAGACTGCTCATCAATGGTGGTATGGTGCTGTGGGAAACAACCAAATAAAAGAATCTTGGCTGGATGAGGGATTGACGGAGTACACTACAATTATGTATATAGAAAGGTATTACGGTAAGGCAACAGCTGATGAGATTTATAGGCTTGTTATAGAGGGGGAATTTAATAAATTTCTAAATACCAATTCAGATATTTCTTTTGCTAAGACTTTGGCAGATTTTAAAGAGTGGAAGGAGTACACTAATATAGCTTATAACAAAGGAGCAATGGTATTTTATAATCTGAGGAATCTGGTAGGTGACGAAGAATTCAAAAAAGTGCTTCAAAATTATTACGATAAATACAAATATAAAATTGCCACTACGCAAGACTTAATTGACGTAGTGGACAGTGTGACAGGCAAAGATACAGGTGGATTTTTCCAAGAGTGGTTCTATTAAATTATCATTTTTCGTTTTAGTCTTATATCTTCACCGTAGAAATTAAGCAATTTAAAATGGCCGAATATTCGTGAATAAATTCTTTCGGGATAAATTGCCATTATTTCTGATAGAGGTAAATTTGTAGAAATAATAAATTTTTTGCCAAGCAACAATCTTGTATTTAAAATATTAAAAAATTCCTGCAAACTAAAAGCAGTTATAGATTCTGTTCCCAAATCGTCGATTATAAGGAGGTCACATTCTTTTAACAATTCCAAATATTTATTATAACTACTGCCATCAGCATTAAGCTTGTTTATTCTCAAACCTTCAATTAAATCTGGCGCTGTTCGATATATCACACTTTTACCTCTATCTAATAATTCCTTTGCTATACAATTAGCAAGGAATGTTTTACCAAGACCCGAGTCTCCATAGAAAAAAAGACTTTCAGCGGTAGTATCAAAATTTTTTATAAAATTAAGAGAAAACTCTACAATATTTTTCATGTTGCTTCTTGGGGAAGGCTTATCTTCATAGGGTTTGTCTGAATAATATTCGAAATTAAAATTAGAGAAATTTTCTTTTTTAAGTATTTCGGCTATACTTGATTGTTTATAATAAATATTTATAAGCTTTTGGTCAAAACATTTACATCGCTTTCCATTTACATATCCTGTATCTTTGCATATGTTGCATTCGTATTTAGGTTCTAGATAATCTTCAGGGTATCCATTAGATTCTAAGAGATAAGCCTTCTTCTTTTTTAATTTATTTAACCTCTCTTTTAAAAGATTTAAAAGTTCTCTTCCCTTTTCAGGTTCTTTAAAAATTGATTGAGTTATTTCGATTCCTACGTTCTTAATCTCTTCCTCAATTTTTTCAAGTTCAGGAATTTTTTTATAAAGTTTGTTTTTACGGTAAAGGGCTTCTTGCAAAGCCTTATCTCTTTTCATTTCATATTCTTTAAGGATTTCATGGATGATGTTTTCATTCATTTAATTCACCCCTTGAATGGGCTAAAAGCTTTTTCTCCAAATCTTCTATGTCGTAACTTCTCTGAGAGTAGCTGTTGAAGTAGTTTTTAGGAGCTTTAAAACCTGAGGTAACAGGAGTTTTTTTCTTTGTAGAGGACTTTTTATTTTCTAAATCTTCTACTGTTCTTATACCTTCATTAAACCAGTTGATTAGTATTTTATTTATATAAGGGAAACTGGGTTCATTCAATTTAAGAGTACATTCGTTGCAGGCTTTTATTATCACATCTACATCAAAACCTAAATCGTCCATCCAGCGGTCCATCATCTCTTTGTGGGATTCCATTAATTCATCCTCTTTAAGGCCTAAAGCATTTAAAATCTTTCTATAATTTTGCCATCTTTTGTTTTCTGCTTTTAAGTATTCTTCTACATCTAATGCGGTTTTAAGACCTGCGTCATGCCAGGCTATTGCTACCTTTTCCATATATCTTAAAGAAGTTTTGTTTTTAGAAGCGCAATAACTTACTAACATCGTTATTATTTCCAAGGAAAAGCCGTATTCATCTATCCAGCTTAAATATGTTTCCATTTCTGTGGGGGTTAAAGGCCTTCCCAAAGTCAATTCAATTGCTTCAAACATTTGTTTTACTTGAGGGTCCTGTAAGGACACGCTGTGATTTGAGGTTGGTTGTGGAATAACCGGGAGATATTCAACTGTGTATTCACCATCTATGTATTTTAATTTAACTAAGCCTGATTTTTCCCAATACTTCAAAGCTCTGTCAATTTCTATATCTGACATAAATAATTTATCTGCTAAAGTTTTCAAAGGTATTTCATTGCCATAATAGCAATATTTCAATCCCAAAATATATACTTTGACATATTCGCCTGGGGCATCCAACATGAAATGATTTATAAAATAATTGCTGATGGGAGTACTTCCCCAATCGTCATTTTCGTTTAAAAATCTAAAAACGCTCATCCTCCCCACCTCGAATATATTATAACACAGCGAAATAGCCTCTTCAATTGAAAAGAATTTAACATAATTATCGGAATATTTGAGTATATTGTTAAATTAAATAAGTATATATAGGAATATTAGTTTGAAGTATAACATACAATATAGAAAGATGCTAAAAATTTCATTAATTAAAATTTGGTTTTACAAAAAAGTATGGTATAATTAAAAAAGATTAACAGAAGAAAGGAGAATACTATGGGGAAGGTGGGGGATAAAAGCTATAAGTTTTTTCTTGGTTTATTAAAGACTTACAAGAACAATATTATAGCTTTTGTGGTAGCACTGTCCATAGGTCTTTCTTTTATTGTATATGAAAAAGGATTTGCCTACAAGATAACAGTAGATGGTGAAACTATTGGAATTACCAAGAATATAGATGAGGTAAAAAGTTTTATAGAAGAATTACATAAAAAAGAAAAGCAAAAGACAGGAACGGATATAGTTTTAAATCAGCAAATAAAATTTGAAAGGGTAAGAGTATCAAATAAAGAGTTGACAGATGTACATAAAATTTATGCTAATTTGGAAAATGCTATGAGTTTTAGCTGCAAAGCTGCTGCCATAATAGTAGATGGCAAGTTTGTGACTGCGTTAAAAAATGAAGAAGAGGCAAATAAGGTTCTTGAAATGTTAAAGAATAAATACGCAAAGGATTCTGATAGAACATATTTTAAAGAGGATGTCAAAATTGAAGAAAAGTACATACCTCCAAAATATTTAGTAAGCTTTGAGGAAGCGTTAAAAATATTGCAACAACCTGTAAAAAAAGCTGTTACATACACTGTAAAAGAAAACGATAGTTTGTGGTCTATTGCAAGAGACCACGACATGTACATTGATGATATTTTAAAATTAAATCCTGGCCTTACAGAAAATTTAAAACCAGGACAAATAATATATTTATCTTCTGCTGTACCTAATGTCACGGTTGTTACTGAAAAGAGAATAGTTTACAAAGAGGAAATACCTTTTGAGACAAAGCTTACTAAAGATGACAAACTGTATACCAATCAGTCTAAAGTGTTAGTAGAAGGTAAAAAAGGCTTGAAAGAGGTAACTGCTGTTGTTGTAAGTTACAATGGCATTGAGGTTTCAAAAAAATAAAGAACGAAAATGTCCTTGAAAATCCTATCAACAAAATAGTTGCCGTAGGTTCAAAAAGAATATCTTATGTTGCTACAGGGTCTTTTAATTATCCTGCGAGAGGTACAATAACCTCACGATTTGGTCCTAGATGGGGGAGTTTTCATACGGGAGTTGATATAGCAGCTTCAGAAGGAACTCCTATCTATGCTGCAGATGCAGGAACTGTTATATTTTCTGGTTGGGAAAGTGGCTATGGCTATTTAGTGAAAATTGACCATCACAATGGTTATGTTACTTATTACGGACACGCTAGTAAACTCCTTGTTAAGAAAGGCGATAAAGTGGCGAAAGGACAAAAAATTGCTTTGGTAGGTTCGACAGGTCGTGCAACAGGGTCTCATCTCCACTTTGAAGTTAGAAAAAATGGCGTTCCAGTTAATCCTTTATCATATTTAAATAGATGAAATTGTGACAAGCCCTATGGAGGGCTTTTTATTTTTGTAGGGTTGCTACAAGTATTTATGAATGTTATAATACAGTTGTAATTATATTTGTCAAAAAAACTGTATCGCTTCATACATATAAAAGCCTCTACATATAAATTACATACGGGGTTTTAAATGTATGTGAGGTGATACAGGATGAAAAAGAAAATTATTGTTTTTGCTATTGCACTTATTTTGTTCATTTCTCTTTATTATGCTAACAAAATTATGGTGGCTTCCTATCCTTATGTGAGAGAAATAAAAGAAAATAGTTTAACAGATAATGTAAAAGATTACAAAACAACACAAAGTGAGCACTTTATAGTGCGATATACCATGCCAGATGAAAAATACGTTTCTCTTGTTTTAGAAATTGCAGAAAAACATTATGATAGTGTTACTAAAGATTTAGATTACAAACCACCTGGTAAAACCGTCATTATAATGTACCATGACCCTGAAAAAATGAACACAGATTTTTCACTAGCAAAAGGGGATACTGCGATGGGGCTTTATTTAAATGGAGTCATAAGCATAGTATCACCTGAACTGTGGATTAGTCCTACAGAAGACCTAGAAAAAGTCTTTGAGCATGACGGACCGATTGTACACGAATTTGCCCACCTTGTTGTAGATGATATTGCGAGAGGCAATTACCCCGTATGGTTTACAGAAGGTATAGCCCTTTTGGAAGAATATCGAGAAAACGGTTTTGTCTGGGGTGAAGGTGTAACAGGTGATAAACCCTATTCCCTCAAAGAGTTGACTTATAACTTTAACCAATTAGATGAGACATTGGCCTATAAAAGGTCTTTTGAAATAGTAAAAGCCATAAGTGATAAATATGGGATGCAAAGCATAAGAGATATTTTAAAATATTTGGGGAGAGGGTTAAGTTTAAGTGAGAGTTTTTATAAAGTTACAGGACAAGATTTAGAGAAATTTATAGATTCAGTGAAATAAAGCAAGGAGAGTGTTGCTCTTCTTGCTTTAACCCTATAAAAAGACAAGGGGGAAGTAAAATGAGTTACAGAATACTGATAGTTGATGATGAGAAGCCTATAGTTGAGATAATCAAATACAATCTGGAAAAAGAGGGATACATAACTTATGAAGCTTATGATGGGGAAGAGGCTTTAAAAATAGCAAAAGAGCAAAATCCAGATTTGATAATACTTGATGTGATGTTGCCTAAATTAGACGGTTTTTCAGTACTAAGGACTCTAAGGCAATCAATGACTATACCTATTTTGATGTTGACGGCTAAAGAGGAAGAAGTAGACAAAGTATTGGGACTGGAATTGGGAGCTGATGACTACATAACGAAACCTTTTTCTATAAGAGAACTCATAGCACGAGTAAAAGCTAATTTAAGGAGAATTAGTTTAAATGGAAACGAGTCTGGGAATATCATTTACGTAAAAAATTTAAAAATTGACATGTCGAAATATAAAGTAGAAAAAAACAATAAAGAGATAGAACTTACCTCCAGAGAATTTGAACTTTTGAGATTTCTCATTTTAAACAAGGGGCTTATTTTTTCACGCGAAATGCTATTGGAAAAGGTATGGGGTTATGAATATCTGGGTGATATTAGAACAGTAGATGTCACCATAAGAAGACTGAGAGAAAAAATTGAAGATGACCCCAGTAACCCCAAGCTTATTCACACAAAAAGAGGGGTTGGTTACTATTTTAGCGATGAGAAGCAGATTTAAAAGCATTCAATGGAAAATAATTCTCATATATACTTTGTTAATACTTGTAGCAATGGAAATCATATGGGTATATCTTTATAAATCTCTTGAAAATTACCACATGAATAACTTTGACAATTACCTTGAAGCGCAAGCACGAGGTATTTCTTTTACCCTTAAAGACAACATGGATGCAAAAAGCTTAAAAAATGTGATAAATATGTACATGGGTCCTAATTCAAACGTAAAGTATGTGTATATTTTGGATAATAAAGGAAATATTTTAGCTAGTTCAACTGGGGATAGGGGTAAAATGATGACTCCTGCTATTGTCAAAGCCCTATCAGGAGAAATCGGAAGTGAAGTGACTGATGATTATAATTCTACTGGAAAAATAAAAAGCTTTGCCATGCCAGTTTATAATAGCGATGGTAAAATAAATGGAGTTGTGTATATTAGCGGTTCTTTAAATGGAATATATGAGACTTTATGGGATGTCAATTTGATTCTTTCGAGTGCTACTCTTTTTGCTGTTGGAATTACTATGGTGCTTGGATATATTTTGTCCAAGACTATAACTGACCCCATCAAAGAAGTGACAAAATATGCTCAAAAGATGGCAGAAGGTAATTTTGATGTGACGATAAAGATAAAATCTGATGATGAAATAGGAAAATTAGGTGAAATGTTTAATTTTTTATCTTTGCGATTAAAACAGACTTTAAATGATATTCAAGGTGAAAAAAACAAAATAGAAGCTATTATACAATTTATGACCGATGGTGTTGTGGCAACAGATGCAAAAGGCAACATAATCCACTATAATGAGGCTGCCGAGAAAATGTTAAATGTGAAGCTGGAATTAGGAATGCCAATAGAGGGAATACTAAATTTAGAAAAAGAAGATGCAGTAGCGACAATGAATTGCGGAAACAAGGTTTTAACAGTTAACATAGCTCCGCTAAAAAGCAATCAACAAATAGAAGGATATGTTTATGTACTTCACGATATCACGGAGCAACACAAATTGGATGCCATGAGGAAGGAGTTTGTGGCAAATGTCTCTCATGAACTTAGAACTCCTCTTGCTACCATAAAAAGCTATGTTGAAACTCTTCTTTACAGCAACGTAGATGCTGAATATTTAAAGAGATTTTTAAAAATAATAGATTCAGAAACTGACAGAATGACACGTCTTGTAAAAGATTTGCTTCTTTTATCTAAAATGGATTCTGAAGACAAAAACCTCAAATTTGAGCATAAAAATTTAAATGAAGTAATAATTGACGTAATAAATAGACTTTCTATTGAAGCTCATAAAAAAAATCAGAAACTTATCGTAGACCTTCAAGAAACGCCAAGGCATGTGTATATTGACAAAGATAAAATGGAACAAGTAATAGTTAACTTAGTAACCAATGCTATAAAATACACTCCAGAAAACGGAATGATAAAAGTTATGACAGAATACGATGAAAATTTTGCAACCTTCATTGTGGAAGACAACGGTATAGGAATTCCTAAAGAAGACCTGCCTCGAATCTTTGAAAGGTTTTACAGAGTAGATAAAGCCAGATCCAGAGAGCTTGGAGGTACAGGTTTGGGGCTTTCTATTGTAAAACAAATTGTAGAACTTCACAAAGGAGAAGTAAACATAGAAAGCGAAGTAGGAAAAGGCACTATAGTGAGGGTTAAACTGCCATACCAGTAAATTCGTAATAATAATTTAATATTACTGTAACAATATTGTAATAATAGTACTGTATAATAAAACCATAAAGGAGAAGGAGGGATATCCTTGAAAAAAATAGTTGCTTTATTTGTAGCAGTGATGATGTTTATGGCTCTTTTTATGTCATATGGATATGCAGATGACCTCATAAAAGTTAAAACTAATATAAACGATGTAAAAACGGACAACAAATATTTTATAATTTCTGGGAGTGGACAACCTAATACTACTGTAGAGCTTATCTTAAACGATAATTTAAGCGACAAATGGGTAATTGGCGATACAATGCTTTTCGCAAAATTATTGACTTTAAGCTATGGAGATAATTATATAGTAATAAAAGCTTATAAAGACGACCAATTGCAAATAATAAAAGGCCATGTGATACTTACAAAAAAGGATGGGATTTTGCAAATAACAATTACTGCCATTGAGGATATAATAAAATCTCTTTTAAAATAGAGGTCTTGAAGGATGAGGGAGAAGATTAAGTCACTGCTATTGTTTTTTCTTGTTTTAACTAGCGTGTATTTAACTTATAAACTGTGGATATCCTTTCCGCAAAATGAATTATCATTTATTAATAAAAAGTCCACAAATACAAAGGTGGACATTTTTCGTATAATAAGGCCAGAATACACTTTTGTGGGTTTGCAAGGAAAAGTGTACTTAGTATCAGATGGTAATCTTTCCTTTTCTTTATGGAAAAAAACAACGGATTTTATTAGTTCAAATAAAGAAGAAAAAATAAATGTGGTCGATGAGAATAGTTGGGAAAACGCACAAAAAGGTAAGTTTATGCGGTTTTTAATGGGAAAAAGTGCAAATGGTGACTTGTTAAAAGATATTTTTAGCAACAGAGATAGCTGGTCTAGAAAAATAAATAGCAATGTATATGTAAAAGAGATTATCGTTAACATAGACAAAAATCAAATTTTTGTGAAGGATGCAGCCAATAAAAAATTTTATAGTTTCAATTATTCAGAGATGGAGGATTTAAAAAACATTATAAAGAATTTCCCTAAAGATGAGGTCAGTGTGTGTGAATCTGTTTATGAGGAAGGCAATGCATATTTTGAAAAAAACGTGTACATACCTTCTCTAACGTTTTCGATAAAAAAAATATATAGTAAAGAAACAAATTTTGAATCTGACCCCCATTTTCTAGAAAAATTTTTTACGAATATCTCTGTTGTAAGAAAAATTACCGAGAATAACGGATGTACTGTTTATACCGACGGTTTAAAAAGTCTGCGCTTATATCAAAATGGGTATATAGAATTTTATGACACTGTTTCTGAAGCTTCTCCCACTGATAAAATTTTTGCACTGAGAAAATCTGTCGTCTTTTTGGAGGAAATAGGGATAAAAGTTGACGATATTTATCTGATGGATTTCAAAGAAGAAAAAGGGGAATATACTTTTTATTTTAATTATATATTTGATTATCCTCTTCGAATTTTGCAAAAAGAAATGCTGGATTTTCCAATCGAAATAAATATTTCAAATGGCAATATTAAATATGCACGAGTTTTGTATTTAGATTTGATGAGTAATGGAAGTTATTTAATTTCTCATGCAAAATTGAAGCAACCTCTTGCAATGGGATTAAAAGAGATAAACTGGCGAGAACCGCTTTCTGATTTAAAAATAGGTTATGCGTATTATGAGGGACAATTTATCCCTGTTTGGATTGGAGAAAGTAACAATAAAGTGTTTTTTATAAACATATTTAATGGAAAGTTGATTTACAATGGGGTATAAATTATGAACTGGTCTAAAGCAAAGACAGTGCTGATAATCACCTTTGCGATTTTGAATGTTCTTTTATATCTAACTATTGCTAAAATTAATAAACCGCAACCCCAGCTTTTATCAAGGCAAGATTTGTATTCAATAGAGGAAGTCTTATTGCAAAACAACATAATTTTGAAAACTACAATTCCGCAAGAGACAGAGCCAATGCCTCTTGTTAAGGTAACGAGAGAAATATTTGATGAAAGTTTTGTTTTAGAAAATTTTATTAAAAGTCAAAAATATGAAAAATACAAAGAAAATAGATATACAATTTTTAAATTTGAAGATAAAACTATCAAAGTAGATGGCATTAGTTTTTATTATTTTGAAAAGAACGATAAATTTAAAGATATGTCTTCTTCTCAAAAGGAAGAGTATGTACAGAATTTTATAAATAATTATCATTTTAAAGAAATAAATGTACAAGTTGAAAAAATTTCTCAAGGTAAAGAGGTAAAGATAAAGTATTTTCAAACCTATAAGGATTACTTCATAGATGGCGGATGGATGGAAGGGAAAATAGATGACAAAAGCTTTGAATTTTCAAAGTCTTGGTTTGGTTCTGTTGTGATGCAAAAGGCGAAAAAAGAGGTGATAAATGCGGCTTATGCTCTTTTGAAGCTTGTGGAGATAAAGACGGATGCAAAACCTATGGTTGTAAAAGAAATAAAATTAGGCTATTATTTTAACTGGAGCAGTGCTACTAAAGGAGAAGCAGTACCTGTTTGGAGGATAACTACTCAGGATGGCAACAGATATTACATAAACGCTTATACGGGAAATTTTGAGGAAGGTAAATAATACCACCTTCTTCTTCTTTTTTTAACCCTTAAATACTTGTAAAATATTTTAAATTGTATTAAAGTATATATTGTGATACTGTTTAAGTTTAATTTATTTTATTGATTTGAAGGGAAGATTGAAGAATGGAAAAGTTTATAATAAAAGGAGGAAAGCCTCTTAAAGGAAGTATACAGATAAGTGGTGCTAAAAACTCTGCTGTTGCAATCCTTCCCGCAGCCCTATTGGCTGATACTCCGAGTGTGATAGATAATTTGCCTGATATAAAAGATATAGAATTATTAGTCCAGATGATACGCCATCTGGGAGGAAAAGTAGAAAAGAAAAAACACGAAGTAGTAATTGCCCCTGAAGGGCTTAATTCCTTTTACCCTCCTCGAGATTTAGCAAGCCAGATGAGGGCTTCTTATTATCTTATAGGTGCACTTTTAAGTAGATTTAATGAGGCAGTAATAGCTATGCCAGGTGGGTGTAATATTGGTGTAAGACCTATTGATCAGCATATTAAAGGGTTTGAAGCTTTAGGTGCGGAGACTACTATAGAACATGGACTTATAAGGATTAAAGCTGATAAATTAGTAGGGAATCATATATATTTTGATGTGGCGAGTGTAGGTGCTACTATAAATTTGATGTTGGCAGCAGTTAAAGCTGAAGGGGTAACGATATTAGAAAACTGTGCAAAAGAGCCCCATGTAGTTGATGTAGCAAACTTTTTAAATGCCATGGGAGCGAATATCAAAGGTGCTGGTACAGATACTATTAAGATAACAGGCGTAGACAAGCTTCACGGATGTCACTATACTATTATTCCTGACCAAATAGAAGCAGGAACTTACATGGTGGCAGCTGCCGCAACTAAAGGTGATGTGTATATAAAAGGAGTAATTCCAAATCACTTAGAAGCAATTATTGCAAAACTTGCAGAAATGGGCGTCATTGTTGAAGAATACGACGATGTGATAAGAGTAAGAAGAGAAGGACCTTTAAAACATGTTGATATAAAAACTTTACCTTATCCTGGCTTTCCAACAGATATGCAACAGCCCTTTGCGGTGCTTTTGGCTTTGGCTGATGGTATAAGTGTCATTACTGAAAATATATATGAAAATAGATTTAAATATTTAAATGAGTTAAAGAAAATGGGAGCGAAAGTAAGAGTAGAAGGAAGGACTGCAATAATTGAAGGCGTAGAGAAATTGACAGGTGCACCTCTTTATGCGACAGACTTAAGAGCAGGTGCAGCGATGGTTATAGCAGGGCTTGCTGCTGAGGGTACGACAGAGGTTATGGAGGTTTATCATATAGATAGAGGTTATGAAGCGATGGAAGTAAAGCTTCAACAATTAGGAGCTGATATAGTAAGGGTAAAAGAGTAAAAAAGCTATAAAATTTTGAGTATAATGTGCTGCATAATATCTCATCCTATTTAGTGAGGTGATATTATGCAGCGTCAATTGAAGAGTTTTTTTGCTGTTGCAATTATAGTTTCTTTGGTTATCTCTTTAGTATTTGTATATATTGCACCAAAATATTTATGGGGTAAGGTTATTCCTATACCTTATCCTCCTTCTTCAGGAATAAGAACAGAAGTAGTGATACCAACAAAAGAATCTCCTACAATAGCGGAAGTAGTGGCGAAAAAGGATACTCCTGCTGTTGTGGGAATTACTACTGTAGAATTTCAAAGAGAGTATTATTTTATAGAAAAGGCTGTAGAAGGCGTAGGTTCAGGTTTTATTGTTAATCCAAATGGCTATATTATAACAAACAATCATGTAGCTAATGAAAAATCCAAAAATATAAAGGTATATTTAAGCAATGGCAGTATACTTCCGGGTAAAGTTTTATGGACTGACCCTGTTTTAGACCTTTCTATCTTAAAAATTGATGCAAAAGATTTACCAATTATACCTTTGGGAGATTCTGACAAGATATCGGTAGGGCAAACCGCAATAGCAATTGGAAATCCTTTAGGTCTTAGGTTTCAAAGGACGGTTACTTCTGGAATAATAAGCGCTTTAAATAGAAGCCTTCCCATTACTGAGGATGGAAAACCGCGAATCATGGAAGACTTGATACAGACAGATGCTTCTATAAATCCAGGGAATAGCGGAGGGCCTTTAGTGGATTCTCAAGGCTATGCAATTGGAATAAATACTGCGAAGGTAACAACTGCTGAAGGATTGGGCTTTGCTATACCTATAAACATTGTAAAGCCTATACTTAAGAAAGTGATAGAAACGGGTACATTTAAAGCACCTTATATTGGCATAGTTGCGTATGATAAAGAAATTGCCAGTTACATTTCCGCAGATGTTTATATATATGAAGGGATATATGTGGCAGATATTGACCCTAAAGGTCCTGCTTATAAAGCTGGCATTAGAAAAGGCTATATTATTTTGGAGATAGATGAAAGACCTGTAAATACTATGACAAGTTTAAAATGTATTATTTATGAAAAAAATCCAGGTGACAAAATAAAAGTTAAGTACCAAACCGTATCGGGAAAGACAGGATATACTACTATAACTCTCGGAGAATAGGAGAGATTTTATGTTTGTTGTGTGTGAAAAGCATTTAGAGGATGCCATTGAAGAATTTGTCGAAGTGTACGAACAACCACCGGATATTTACAAATTGGATGAAGTTTCTTTTACTGATTGGCTGGTACCTCATAAATGTGATTTTTGCGATGAGCCACCTAAATATCTTGTAGTTTAAAAATGAGGGACTTAATAATGAAGATATATATAATAGCTGTTGGAAAAATAAAGGAGAACTATATAAGCGATGGAATAGTTTTTTATTTAAAAAAATTGCGCCCTTATTGTGAAATAGAAATTAAAGAAGTAGAAGAAGAAAAAGCTCCTCAAAATTTAAGTGAAAAAGAAAAAAGGAGATTTTGCGTAAAGAAGGAGAAAGAGTTCTTTCTAAAATAAAAAAGAGAAGCTTTGTTGTTTCTCTTGCTATAGAAGGAAAAGAAATAGACTCATATAAATTTTCCCAATTTATAAAGGCGACTTTTCAATCTGGTTATAGAGAAATGACCTTTGTAATAGGTGGATCGTTGGGCTTGTGGGAAAATATAAAGAAACAGTCTCATTTAAATCTTTCTTTTTCTAAAATGACTTTTCCTCACCAGCTTATGAGACTTATACTTTTAGAGCAGATTTATTTAGCTTTTAGTGGAGAAAATCACTTGTGATAAGGTTCATTGTTTAAAATTTTATATGCCCTATATAACTGTTCAAAGAAAATAGTAGAAGTCAAACCTAAACTCATTTTCATGCTACTTATGCTTATGGTCTCATTACAATGAATTTCTTCATTTCCTATGATTATTAATATATCTGTTATTCCAGTAAGTTCAAACTCTTTTATTTTTTCTGCCAATTCCTCTGAAGATAAGGATTTACCTGCAGGTGATATTACTATTTTGTAATATTTATCCGTTTCTTGAAAAGGTAATTTTTGAGAATTTTTGTAGCTTGAAAAAGTGATATTGCAAAATCGGCTCAGCCTCTTTTGATATTCTTTTATTGCATCAGAATAAAACTTTTCTATTTTATTACCTGTAGCATAGACTTTGTAATTCATACAATCACTTCTCTTTTATTTGTTGATAGTAAATATTATAAAGTGATAAAATTATATTGTCAAAAATATTTGAAAATATGTTTTTCATTTGATACAATATACAAAAATAAGATGATGGAGGTATTATCGTGTCTGTACTTGATGTTTTGCAAGAAAGAGGATATATTCAGCAAATGACTCATGAAGAGGAAATACGAGAGCTTTTAGAAAAAGAAAAAATTACTTTTTACATAGGCTTTGATCCTACTGCTGATAGCTTACATGTGGGACATTTTCTTCAAATTATGGTGATGTCTCACATGCAAAAAGCAGGCCACAGGCCTATTGTGTTAATAGGCGGTGGCACAGCGATGGTAGGAGACCCAAGCGGCAGGACTGATATGAGAAAGATGTTGACTAAAGAAGAAATAGATAGAAATGCTGAAGCTTTTAAAAAGCAGATGCAAAGACTCATTGATTTTTCGAATGGCAAAGCCATCATGGCAAATAATGCTGACTGGCTTTTAAACTTAAACTATATTGAATTTTTAAGAGATATAGGGGTTCATTTTTCTGTAAATAGAATGCTTACAGCGGAATGCTTTAAGTCCCGATTAGAAAGAGGCCTTTCCTTTTTAGAGTTTAACTACATGCTGATGCAGGCTTATGATTTTCTTGAATTAAACAGAAGATACAATTGCGTAATGCAAATGGGCGGAGACGATCAATGGTCTAATATTATTGCTGGCATAGAGCTTATACGAAAAAAAGAAGGTAAACAGGCTTATGGTATGACATTTACTTTACTTACAACCAGTGAAGGGAAGAAAATGGGAAAAACACAAAAGGGAGCAGTGTGGCTTGACCCGAATAAGACTTCTCCTTATGAATTCTATCAATACTGGAGAAATATAGCTGATGCGGATGTGGAAAAGGCCCTGGCACTTCTCACTTTCTTGCCTATGGATGAAGTGAGAAGATTAGGGGCATTAAAAGATAAAGAGATAAACGAGGCGAAAAAAATATTGGCATATGAGGTCACGAAACTTATACACGGAGAGGAAGAGGCTATAAAAGCCCAAAAGGCGGCAGAGGCTTTATTTGAAAGTGGTGGAGATTTAGATAATGTGCCTTCTGTTACTGTCTCTTCTGATGTTTTAGGTAAAAAAATTTTAGATGTGCTTTTTGAAGCAAAGATAATACCTTCAAAGAGTGAGGGTAGAAGGCTCGTTCAACAAGGTGGACTGTATATAAACAATGAAAAAGTTGAAAGCATTGATGAATATATAAAAGATGATATGATAAAAGATAATAGCATTTTAATAAGAAAGGGCAAAAAAGAGTATTACAGGCTTGTCATTAAAGAATAAAGGGGGAGCTTTTTGTGTCAAGTGAAGAATTATTAAACCTTGTATTAGAAAGACTTAACAGTATTGACACAGGGCTTGAGAATTTAGAAAACCGCATTGACAGGTTAGAAGTTAAATTTACTGAGTTTGAAAAAAGGATAGACAAATTAGAACAAAGAATGGACAATTTTGAGCAAAGGATGTATAAGTTAGAGCAAAGAATGGATAACTTTGAACATAGGATGGACACTTTTGAACAGAGGTTAGATAGGCTCGAACAAAAAGTGGATAAAATTGAAAATATTGTTACAAGTACTTTTGAACAAGTGGCAAGAAACACTGAATCTCTTACGGAGATAAACTTTCAATTTAAGCGCATTGACAAGAAATTTGAAGCTTTAAATAACCATATATTAGAAAGAGAAGCAGATGTGAGGCTTTTATTAGAAAAAGTGGGGTTATAAAAATTTGTGTCAAGAGAGTTCTCTTGACACAAATTTTATATGTTCTTGAAAGAGGTGCTAAGATGGTCTTTATCGCAACCGCTTTATATATTGAGGCAAAACCTCTAATTGAATATTTTGGCTTAAAAAAGATGTAGAAAATCGATATTTTCAAGTTTTTAAAAATGAAGAAATAACGTTGGTAGTAACAGGAGTGGGCAAAATAAATAGCAGTATAGCTGTTTCTCATGCGGCAACTCGATATTTGTGGGATCCACAAAGCTTTATAATAAACCTTGGTGTATGTGGTTCGAAAGATATTGATGAAAAAATAGGGAACATATACCTTATTAACAAAATTGTAGACAATGAAACTCAGAAAAATTATATACCTGATATCTTGGTAAATCATCCTTTTGAAGAAAGCGATATAGAGACTTTTAACTATATAGTAAAAGATAAAGGTTTGATGACAGCAAGACTTTGTGATATGGAAACCAGCGGCTTTTATCAAGCAGCCTCTAAATTTTTTGAGACCCACAGAATTTATATTTTAAAAATTGTCTCTGATAGTACAGATTTCGAGGATGTGTCTAAAGATAAAATTTATGAGTTAATAAAAAACAAGTTAAAGGAAATAGATGAATTTATTAAAATATTGAAAAATAGTTTTAAGACTAGCGAAATATTTTCCTTTTATGAAAGAGAAATTATAAATTTTCTTTCACAAAAGCTAAAACTTACGGTAAGTCAAAAGCAAATTTTTTATAAAGCTTGCCTACATTATAAGGTTAGAAAAAGTGAAGGTATAGATTTTTTAGAAAACTTTTATGATGTACAGGTAAATAATAAAGAAGAAAGGAAGAAGGCTTTTGAAAAAATTCTCTCACATTTACGTTGAGAAGGAGGTACTTCCTAATCCTATAACGCAAAATATTTTAAAGAAATTTCCTAAAAGTAAAGTAGTGCTTATTGACAGATATAGTGAGGTTTTCAATAGACCTAATCAAAACTACCTTATACAAAAAGAAAGGCAAAATCTTATATTGGCCCAAAAAAGATATGATTTTATATATAAAGGTTCTAAGCTTTGTGAAGACTTTGGAAATATCAATTTTTACCATACATCAAATATATTCAATTGTATTTATGATTGTGATTATTGCTATTTACAGGGTATGTACCCTTCAGGACATCTTGTTATTTTTGTGAATATTGAGGACTATTTTAAAGAAATAGATAAACTTACACAGGACCAGAAGGTCTATTTAAGCATATCCTATGAGACGGATTTACTTGCTTTAGAATACCTTACAGGCTTTACTAAACAGTGGATTGAATATGCCAAAGGGAATAAAAACCTTGTAATAGAAATACGAACAAAAAGCGCCAATTTTTCTTCCGTAGAATTTATCGACATACCTTCTAATGTAATTTTCGCATGGACATTGTTGCCACAACCGGTCATCGATAAATATGAAAAACTAACACCTTCTCTCAGTAAAAGAATAGAAAGCATAAAAAGGGCCATATCAAAGGGTTTAAAAGTTAGAATTTCTATTGAACCAGTGATGTATATAGAAGGATTTGAAAAAATATATAAAAATTTTGTGGAATATGTTTTTTCAAAAATACCTAAAGAAGGTATACAAGATGTCAATATTGGAGCTTTTAGAATGGTAAAGGAGCAAGCTAAAAAAATAGAAAAATTAAAAGAATATTCTCCAATATTTTGCTATGATACGGTTTTGAAAGATGGAATATTTACCTATAAAGAGGCAGAATATTTTGAGGAATTTGTTTATAGAGAAGTAATAAAATATATTGAAAAGGAAAAAGTGTATGTATTAAACAAACTCCCCTCTAACTAAGGGGGTCAGACTGTAGACAAACTTTCGTAAAGGAAATATTTTGCATAAGGAGCGACTTGTTACAAAGCGGCCCGGCACTCAAGTAAGTATGCTTGTCTTTTCTATTTTTGCTTTATAAACTTTCTTACTTGAGTGCCGGGAAACTTAGCAAGACCGAGGGTGGAGGCAGGGCCGAAGCCAAGGAGGGCGGAGGCGGGCACCTTAAGGCATGGATGCCACCTGACGTAGGTACCCTGCCGGAGCCCGAAGGTCGAGCTTTAGTTTTGTCGCTTTGGAACATCGGAGCGACGATGCAAAATATCTCCTTTGAATATTTTTTAACTTTGTCAACAAACTGACTCCCCTCTAACTAAGGGGAGTTTTTATCTGTCATTCTAAGAGCAGAGAGGCTCTTACTTAATTCAATAAGGAGGATTGTTAAAAATATCTTGATTTTTAAAATAGTTTTCCTTATAATATAAATTGCGACCCAATACTTATGGGGGGTAGCCGTAGTTTATAACGGTTTGTAATAAAAAGGAATTGCAATTTTGCTTATATAAATTTTTGATTTTGGATAACATAAATATTTAAAGAGGTGATTTGATGTTAGAGTTTATAAAGGATACTCAGCACTTTGAAGAAGTAAAAAATAAAGAAGAATTTTTTATGCTAATGTTTTATTCTAATTCTTCACAAAAGAGTCTTGAAGCTTTAGAGGTCATGAAGAAATTCAGTGAAGACAATCCTAAAGTGCCCGTTTATGTAGTAAATGCTTCTGAGATAAGAGATATTCATCCACAATATGGAATCAAAGTAGTGCCTTCAGTGATACTTTTCAAGGATAAAGAGCCCTGGCAGTTTGTATTTGGACTTCAAAGCAAAGAATATTATGAAAAACTTTTAGTTGTCGCTCCTTCAAAAGCTTCTGATGGGAAAGGTCAAAAGGCCCACAGAGTGACTGTTTACACCACTCCCTCTTGCCCCTGGTGCAATGCTACAAAGGCATATTTAAGACAACACAATATACCTTTTAGAGAAATAGACGTGAGCAAAAATCCAAGTGCGGCAGCAGAATTAGTAAGGCGGAGCGGCCAAAGAGGTGTGCCTCAGACGGATATTGATGGCACAATTGTAGTAGGGTTTGATAAAGCTAAGCTTAATAGATTGCTGGGAATTACTGAACAATAAGTTTTTGTTCTTGTACCTTTTCTTATAAGTGAGGTATAATAAATAATGTAATAATAGCGGTAAAAAATAATAAAAGAAAGGAGAAGGAGTTATGACAAAAATACAACCTATAAATGGCCATGCACTTATTAAATTGGAAAAAGAGCCTGAAGAGAAAAAGATAGGCGGAGTAATAATTCCCAAGACTGCTGAAGAAAAATTAAATCAGGGAGTAATTGAAGCTCTTGCAGCAGGTGCCTCCGATGAGCTTGCTGTAGGGGATAGGGTTATATATAAAGAGTTTTCAGGTACCAAGATAAAACACGAGGGAGAGGAATATCTCATAATTCCAGTAGATGACATACTGGCTAAGTTTGTGGAAGTTGACGAAATATAAGAAGTCGGGGAAATTGAAGTCCCGACTTCTTATATTTTTATAGATAATTATTGACATATGTTTATTAAATGAAAATAATTATCAATTTTGTGTCTTTTTCTATTGATTTGGTTGTTTAGGTGGTGTATAATAGTATTGCTTGAGTATTCCTATTAAAATAGTCGGAATTAAAAAGGAGTTGTAAAAGATGAGAGAAACATTGTTAGAAATAAAGGATTTGCATGTAGAAGTTGAGGACAAATATATCCTTAAAGGGCTTAATTTAACAATAAAAAAAGGAGAAATACATGCAATTATGGGACCCAATGGTGGTGGTAAAAGCACATTGTGCAATTCCATCATGGGGAATCCTAAATATAAAGTGACTTCAGGACAGATTTTATTTGAAGGAGAAGATATAACAAATCTAAAAGTCAATGAAAGGGCAAAAAAGGGCATCTTTTTGTCTTTTCAGTACCCTGAAGAAATACCCGGAATAACAGTGGATAATTTTATAAGGACCTCTGTTAATATTGTGACAGGCCAAAATGTGTCGATGCTTCAATTTGCAAAAGACATGAAAAACACATTAGAGCTTTTAGACATGAAATCCGAGTACAGAAGTAGGTATTTAAATGTAGGTTTTTCTGGAGGGGAAAAGAAAAAAACTGAGATACTCCAGATGGCTTTTCTAAAGCCTAAACTTGTAATGCTTGACGAAATTGACTCTGGTCTTGATATAGATGCCTTAAAAGTTGTCGCGGAAGCGGTCAAAAAGCTAAAGACTGAAGAGATGTCTATCTTAATAGTCACCCACTACAACAGGATATTGGATTACCTTGAGCCAGATGTAATATCTGTTTTAATGGATGGAAAGATTGTAAAAAGTGGTGACAGGGACCTTGCAAAGATTCTTGAAGAAAAGGGTTATGACTTTGTGAGAAATGGCGTGTAACCCATAGGAGGCGAAAATAATGAAAAAACCAGATATAAAGGAAATAGATTTTAGCATATACGACGTCAAAGACAACGTAAAGTATGAGTATCAGACAGGTAAAGGACTTTCTAAAGAAGTTGTTTTAGAAATATCTGAGCAAAAGAATGAACCTTCCTGGATGAGGGATTTTCGATTAAAAGCCTTGGAGATATATCAAAAAATGCCTATGCCCACATGGGGTGTTGATTTAAGTCAACTTGACATAGATTCTATTATTGCCTATATACGCCCAAGTGCAAAAATGCAAAGGTCGTGGGATGAAGTTCCAGAAGAGATAAGGCGTACTTTTGAAAGGTTGGGGATTCCTGAGGCGGAAAGAAAAGCATTGGCGGGAGTAGGTGCTCAATACGACTCTGAAGTTGTATATCACAATATTAAAGAAAGCCTTACTCAACAGGGTGTCATATTTGAGGACATGGACACTGCAATAAAAAAATATCCTGACATAATAAAAGAGTACTTTATGACAAAAAACGTGACGCCTTATGATCACAAATTTGCAGCCCTTCACGCTGCAATATGGAGCGGAGGCACATTTGTTTATGTTCCAGAAGGGGTCAAAGTGGAGGTTCCACTTCAGGCTTATTTTAGAATGAATGCACCAGGAAGCGGACAGTTTGAGCACACTCTCATAATTGCTGACAAAGGCAGTGAAGTACATTTTATAGAAGGCTGTTCTGCACCACAGTATTCTGTTTCAAACTTACATGCAGGTTGCGTAGAACTTTTTGTAAATGAAGGGGCTCGCATAATTTATTCTACTATAGAAAACTGGAGTAAAAATACCTATAATCTAAATACAAAAAGGGCAATTGTTGAGAAAGATGGCATTATAGAGTGGATATCCGGCTCTTTTGGAAGCCACAAGACAATGCTTTATCCTGCTTCTATATTAAAAGGAGAAGGAGCAAAGGCGGAATACACCGGTGTGACTTTTGCTGCAAAAGGGCAGCATTTAGATACAGGTTCAAAAATGATACACTTAGCTCCTCATACTTCTTCAAAGGTTTTAGCAAAGAGTATATCAAAAGATGGTGGAATATCAAGCTATAGAGGACTTCTCAAAATAGGACCTAATGCGGAAGGTGCAAAGGCTTCTGTCCAGTGTGAAGGCTTGATGTTGGACGATATTTCAAGGTCTGACACAATGCCAGTAATAGAAATAGAAAATGACAATGTGGACATTGGTCATGAGGCGAAAGTGGGAAGAATAAGCGATGAACAGATATTTTACCTCATGTCCAGAGGTTTAAGCGAAGACGATGCAAGGGCTATGATTGTAAGAGGTTTTGTTGAGCCTATAGCTAAAGCTTTGCCATTGGAATATGCAGTGGAGATGAATAGGCTCATTAAACTTGAGCTGGAAGGCGCAATAGGATAGGAGTGAAAATATGTGGAAGAGAGTTAGTATGGAGGAAATACAACAGCCTTCTTATAAAGAATACACTTCAGCAGTAATAAAAGATTTGTCTCATGATACAGTAAAAATAAAAGAGACAAAGAAATTAGCTGGATTGCCGACAGAGATATTGGCTTTAAGGGATAAAGCTTTTGGTATAGAAGGCAAATTTATAAATATGGTAAAAGATTTTTACAATGCAGGTTTTCACATTGAGATTTCTCAAAACAGTAATGTTGAAAAACCTATAGTGATTGATTATATAACAAATGAACAAAATGACACATTGATTGATTATAACATAATTGAAGCGGAAGCTAATTCGCAAGTTACAATCGTTTTTGACTATAATTCAGGTACAAAAGGCTTTCACAATGGCATAACGCAGGTGATTGCAAAAGAAGGTTCTACTGTAAATATAGTAAAAATACAAAGATTGGGAGACGAATTCAACGACTTTGACAATAACCTTGTAATTGTAGGGAAAAATGCTATGGTCAACTGGTCAAATGTTGTGATAGGCTCGAAAGTAAGCGCTTTTGATGTGGCGGTATATCTTGATGAGGTAGGAGGTACCTTTACTTCCAAATCCATTTTTTTAGGTGTGGATAGTCAAAAATATGACATGGCTTATAAAGTATACCACCAAGCTCCTAAAACTACCAGCAGTGTGGACTTAAAAGGAGCCTTAAAAGGAAGTGCAAAGGCTACCTTTATAGGAAATATTGACATTAAAAAAGGTGCAAAAAAGGCAAAAGCTGAAGAAAATGAAACAGTACTTTTATTAGACAAAACTGTAAAATCCGTTGCAATTCCTGCTCTTTACTGCGGAGAAGATGATGTACAGGCAAACCACTCAGCCAGTGCAGGGCAAATAGATGAAGACAAACTCTATTATGTGATGAGCAGAGGCTTTAGTTTAGAAGAGGCAAGGCTTTTAATGGTTCAAGCCATATTAAATCCTGTTATAGACTTGATTCCTTATGACCCTGTAAGAGAAATCATCATAAAGGGTCATATAGGAAGGAGGATTATAAAGTGAAAAATATCGATATTGAAAGAATAAAAAAAGACTTTCCTATATTGAGTGTTAAGCCCCATGGAAAAAGGCTTGTATATCTTGACAATGCCGCTACAACACAAAAGCCAATTGAAGTAATAAAGGCTATGGATAAATATTATGAAGAGCTAAATGCCAATGTGTACAGAAGCCCCCATTATTTAAGTGTACTTTCAACACAAGCCTATGAAGAGGCAAGAGAAAGGGTAAAAAAATTTATAAACGCCAAAAAAGAAGAGTCTATAGTTTTCACAAGAAATACAACAGAGTCTATAAACTTTATAGCCTACACTTGGGGTATGAAGCATATAAACGAAGGAGACGAAATACTACTTACCATAGCTGAACACCACAGTAATATACTCCCATGGCAGATGGTAGCAGAAGCTAAAGGGGCAAAGCTTAAATATGTCTATCTTGATGAAAATTTTAGGCTTTCTATGAAAGACTTTAAAGAAAAAATGTCTGAAAAAGTAAAATTAGTTGCTGTGCAACACATGTCGAATGTTTTGGGAATAATAAATCCTGTGGAGGAGATTACACATATTGCCCACAAATACGGGGCAAAAGTATTAATAGATGGAGCACAAAGTGTACCTCATATGCCTGTTGATGTACAAAAGATAGATTGTGACTTTTTTGCCTTCTCTGGTCACAAGATGTTAGGACCTATGGGGATTGGGGTTTTATATATAAAAGAAGATTTACTTAAAGAGGTACCGCCATTTTTAAGAGGAGGAGAAATGATAGACGAGGTTTACGAGGACTATTCCACATTTGCACCTTCCCCTCTTAAATTTGAAGCAGGTACTCCTAATATAGAGGGAGCGTATGTGCTTATTTCTGCCATAGATTATATAGAAAAAATTGGGCTTACCAATATATATAAACACGAAGGCGAGCTTTTGGAGTATGGTCTTCAAAAAATGAAAGAATTAGACTTTGTAAAATTGTATGGCCCCAAAGACGCGAAGGAAAGAGGAGGAATAATTTCCTTCAATGTAGAAGGAGTTCATCCTCACGATGTTGCTACAATTCTCGATGAAGAAGGAGTTGCTGTAAGAAGTGGGCATCACTGTTGCCAGCCCTTAATGAGATACTTAGGCGTTCCTGCAACTGTAAGAGCAAGCTTTTATCTCTACAACGATTTTGAGGATATTGATGCCCTTGTGGAAGGACTAAAAAAAGTCAGGAAGTGGTTTAAATGAGCGATTTAAATCAGCTTTATTCTGAAGTTATAATGGAACACTATGAAAACTCCCCTCATAGGAGAGAGCTTAAAGATGCTACTCACAAAGAAAGGGGGCACAATCCTCTTTGCGGTGACGACATTACCCTTTATCTAAAAATGAATGGTGACATTATAGAAGACGCATCTTTTACAGGTCATGGATGTGCTATAAGCCAAGCTTCAACCTCTATGATGATAGACCTTATAAAAGGGAAAGACAAAAAAGAGGCCTTAAGGCTTGTTCAAGAATTTATAGACATGATACACAAAAAAGACGTAAATTTAGATGAATTAGGGGATGCACAGGTATTGCAGGGAGTATCTGACTTTCCTGCCCGTGTAAAATGTGCTTTACTGGCTTGGAAGACACTTCAGGAAATTTTGTAAAGAGAGAAAAGCTCAAAATGGGCTTTTCTTTTTTGTTTTATGGTTTACTATTTATTAAATAAATTTAGACAAAATCATTAAAAATTTTTTAAAAGTTAAGAAGGAAAAATGGGAATTAATGTAGAATTATATACACGTAAAACCAATATATCCATATCTTCACTGGAATAAATTTATGAGGTGTTATTATGAGAATTACTTTGGAATTTGTGGGAGAAAAAAATTTAGTATTGCCAATTCATTATAATTATATAGTTCAAGGCTTTTTGTATGACCTCATGGGGGACAGTGAGTTTGCAGCTTTTTTACATGATGAAGGATTTCAATATGAAAAAAGAAAATTTAAATTATTTACTTTTTCAAGAATTGAAGGGGAGTTCAAGATTTTAACAGATTCCAAAGGGCAGAAAAAAATAAGCATAAAACCTCCTTTTAAATTTACTGTTGCCTCTCCTTTAGATGAATTTATATTTGATATTTCAAAAAATGCGTTAAAAAAGGAGTATTGCCATTTTAATGGTCAAAAATTTATTTTGAATTCACTCAATATAGACAATCCTCCTGTTTTTAAAAATAAAGCAAGGATAAAATTTATTTCTCCAGTTGTGATGTATACTACTTTAAAGGATGGTGACATAAAGTATACTTATTATTATTCCCCTTGGGATGAAAAATTTTCTCCTCTTTTACTTAATAATCTGCTTAAAAAGTATGAATTAGTATACAAAATAAAAGCGAAAGATCCATATTTTAAGCTTTATCCCTTATCAGAAAAGGAAGATAGGAGATATTCAAAGATGATTAAATACAAAAATGTTTATGTGAAGGGATGGATGGGTATATACGACGTAGAAAGCAGTCCTGAATTATTAGAACTTGCTTACTATACAGGTTTGGGTGCAAAAAACTCCCAAGGATTTGGGTGTTTTGAGATAATTGGGTGAAAGAAAGGAGGGAGAGAGGATGATAACAGCAATAAAAGAGTTAGGGGAGATGGTGTTAAAATCTCAAAACAAAACTTTGCTGGACGTACTTATAGAAAATCCAAATCAGGATGGTAGATACTCTAAAATAATTGCTATAAATTTCATTGTAAAAGAAGATGAGATTGAATATGAAGGAATTAGACTTGAAGAGTATGACGATTCAAAAATAAGTAGATACATTTTTACAGATACAGGTGGTAATGCTCCTGGATATACCCCTGCTGCAAAAATAACAGAAGTGCCAAAAACATTTAATGGCAAAATAAAAAATTGGTTTAATAAGGTGCTAAAAGACAAGTCAATAAAAATCGATGAAAAAGATAGAGCTTTTCTTGAAAGAATAAAAGACATATTAGAAGAAAAAAGTGATGAAATTATCAAAGAAGCAGAGAAAATTCGAGGAGATTTTCCCAAAAAAGAAGGATTATCTCTTATACTCAAATTTAATGTAGATGGAGAGTACAAATATATTGGTGATTTTAATGTATTTAGAGATTTAATGTTACAATTAGACAGTCAAAAGTATCAGGAAATTTATGCAGAAGATAAAGTATGTTCAATTTGCGGACAAAAGAAAGATATTGTTTTTGGTACAGTTGATACATATAAATTTTATACAATTGACAAACCAGGATATATTGCAGGCGGCTTTAATGAAAAAGAATCATGGAAGAACTATCCTGTATGTGCAGAATGTAGACTTGCTTTAGAAGAAGGAAAGAGATACCTTGAAAATGAGCTTACTTTCAGATTTTATGGTTTGGAGTATCAGTTAATACCTAATTTCATTATAGGAAAAGAATTTGTAAGAAAAGAAGTACGAGAAATATTTGAGAGTTCGGAAAGACTTTTGTCTCTTAAGAGAGAAGTAAAAAAGAGATTTATTGGAGATGAAGATGAGATATTAGATTACCTGGCTGATGCAGAAGATTCTATGACTGTCAATTTGTTGTTTTTAAGAAAATCAAATTCAGCAGAAAGGATATTGCTTTTAATAGAAGATGTGTTTCCTTCTCATTTGAGAGAAATTTTTAATGCGAAAGAACAAGTAGATGAAATTTTTGGAAATAGTTTTACTTTTAAAAATATAAGAAGCTTTATGTCTAAATCTGACTCAAATAAAAGGGATAATGATTTGGACGGTTATTTTCTCGATATAACTGATAGGATTTTTAGAGGAAGGGCAGTGGATTTGGGATTTTTATACAACCTTATAATGAAAAAAATAAGAGAAGAGTTTGTGAAGGATGGTTATTATAAAGCTGCAACTGCAGATGGGTTAATGACGATAGCTTTTCTTGAAAAAATGAAATTGATAAAAATGGAGGTTATCCCAATGGAGGAAAGAATATTTGATAGCTTTTTTGCCAAATATGGTCCTACTTTTGAAATGCCTTTAAAAAGAGGACTTGTTCTTTTAGGGGCTTTAACAGAACTTTTATTGAGAAAACAGTACTCAGATAGAGAAGCTAAGCCTTTCATGAAAAATTTAAAAGGATTAAAAATGGATGAAAAAGACATAAAAGGTCTTCTTCCTAAAGTGCAAAATAAACTTGAAGAATACGATTCTTTTGACAAAGGTAAAAGACTCTTAGCGAAAGAAGCTTCTGATTATCTTCTCTTAGCGGGAGATAATTGGAATATGTCTGTTGACGAAATAAATTTTTACTTTGCTTGTGGTATTAATTTAGCTGATGAATTGACAAGTATTATTTATAAAAAAGAAGGGGAGGAAAAATAAATGGAAAATGTTATTAAAAATCGTGCAGAGATTTTATTTCTCTATGATGTGAGCTTTGCAAATCCTAATGGCGACCCGGTGGATGAAAACAAGCCGCGTATAGATGAAGAAACGGGAATAAACATAGTGACAGATGTAAGACTTAAAAGGACGATAAGGGATTATCTTGCTTATTACAAAGGCAAAGAAGTGTTTATAATTGAAACAAGAAAAGAGGATGGAAAACTAAGGACAAAAGAAGATAGGATAGGGGATTTTGGTAAAGATGAAGATATAATTGCCAGGTGCATTGATGTAAGGCTATTTGGAGCAACAACTGCAGTAAAAGACAAAGTAATGACCCTCACTGGCCCAGTACAATTCAAATATGGCAAATCTCTTCATAAGGTAGATTTAATGTATATAAAAGGTACAACAGTTATGCCATCTGGAGAGGGTAGAGGGCAAGGAACATTTACAGAAAAATACATATTACCCTACTCATTAATTGCTTTTTATGGGATTGTTAATGAAAATGCTGCAATAAATCAGAATATACCTTTGACAGTTGAAGATGTTGATTTGATGTTAGAAGGAATGTGGAATGGTACCAAAAATTTAATGTCAGGTTCAAAAATGGGACATATGCCAAGATTATTAATAGAAGTGGTATACCAAGAGAACAACTATCAAATAGGTGAGCTTGAAAAACGCATAAAATTTGTGCATGAGATGGAAGACGAAGAAATAAGAGATATACAAGATGGCAAACTCGATATAACAGAACTTGTGGCAGTGCTAAAACAAAACCAAGAGAAAATAAAATTGATAAAATACATTTACGATTATAGAGTTACATTTACATGTAATGGAGAAGAATGTACATTAGAGAAAGCTTTGGAAGGATTAAACATTCAAAAACTCCAATATTAAGGGGATATAGAGATGAAGACTTTAGTTTTTGATGTGTTCGGGGACTATGGACATTTCAGAAAATACTATACTACTTCTTCCCCGCTTACTTTTTCCTTTCCACCACCCCCAACTGTCAAAGGCATGTTGGGGGCGATAGCGGGGATTGACAAAAAAGAATATCTCAAAGTTTTTTCAGAGGAAAACTGCAAAGTTGCTATCAGGATATTGAACCCTATTAAAAAAATCAGATTGGGACTGAATTTAATAAATACAAAAGGGAATTACTGGATACCTTATAAAGCTAAAAATCATGAGGCGAGAACGCAAGTGAAGACAGAATTTGTAAAAGATGCAGCGTATCGGATTTACTTTATGCATAAAGATAATGATTTATTTGAAGACATAGTGGAAAAAATAAAAAATCGCCGAAATGTGTATACTTTGTCTTTAGGGTTAAGTGAAATGATTGCTGATTATAAGTTTATAGGGGTATATGAAGCAGAAGAAATAGAAAATGCAGAAGTAGATATTTTATCAGTACTACCATTTCAATCTATTGTAGAGGACAAAATTTATTTTGAAAATGGCAAAAAATATTTTAAAGAAAAGATACCTGCAGGTATGAATGAAGATAGGGTTGTTTTAAGTTACGAAGATGTTTTATATGAAGTAAATGGACAAAGCATAAAGTGTCATGTAAAGAAATGTTGGGAGGTTAAGGGTGAACATGTCATCTTTTTCTGAATTATACTCCCATCCTGACAAATTTTTAGAAGACCATCTCATCAATACTTCTAAAATAATTAGAAGCTACTTTAACGAAAAAAGGTGGCGATAATAGATAAAGAGACTTTCTTAAAAACAGCTACTATAATTTCTTTATGCCACGACTTTGGAAAAGCGACAAATTATTTTCAAAAGTATTTGTTTACTGAAAACGAGAAAGAGAGAAATAAATTAAAAACAATGGAAGAAACGCACCATTCTTTATTATCTGCAGTTGTAGCCTTTTATTTGGTTAAAAATGAAATAAATGCTCAGGATAGAAAGGGGATATTGTTTCCTTTTATAGCTTTTTTAATTGTTAAAAATCACCATGGAGATTTAAAAAATGTTTTTAATGAAGTTATATTAGATGATAAAGAGTTAGAAGTACTTAAAAAACAGCTTAACAGTATAGATGATGAAAAATTACAAGTATTAAATGGAAAGCTTAGAAATGCTGGCTTAAATGAAAATTTGACTAAATCAGCGATAAATGATTATATTGATAGTATTAATTCTGAATTAAGAAAAATCAAAAGAGAATTAAGAAGACTTAAAGAGGAGCAAGATGTTTCTATATATTTATTATTAAACTTTTTGTTTTCTTTACTTGTTGATGCCGATAAAACTGAAGTTGTTGTTGGAATTGACAATATAAAACGGCCGGAAATAAAGTTTGAAGAGCAGCTTGTAAAAGAGTATAAAGCATCTTTTCCAGATAAAGAAAGTAAAATTAATTTATTGAGAGAGGAAGCCTATAAAGAAGTATTAGAGAAGGATATAGATATTAAACAAAAAATAATGTCTATCAATCTTCCTACAGGCCTTGGCAAAACGTTGACTACAATTGCTTTTGCGATGAAATTATGGGCCAAATTGTATAAAGAAACCGGTGTAAAATATAGAATTATTTATTCTTTGCCATTTTTAAGTATTATAGAACAAAATTCTAATGTGCTTGAAGATTTGTTAAGATATAATGGAATTCAACCAGATACAGAAATAATATTGAAACATCATCATTTGTCAGATATAAGATATACTAAAAATAATACTGAATTTGAAGATGAACAAGCCAAAATATTGATAGAAGGATGGAATTCAGAAATAATAATAACTACTTTTGTTCAATTTTTTCATACATTAGTGTCTGAAAAAAATAAAACTTTGAGGAAGTTCCACAGATTAGCGAATTCTATAATTATACTTGATGAAGTCCAATCAATACCATTTAAATATTGGCTTTTGACAAAAGAACTTTTAAAAGCGGTTGCAAATGAATTAAATTCATATATAATTTTTGTAACTGCTACTCAGCCGTTAATATTTAGAGAAGAGGAAATTTATCCATTAGTAGCCAAGACTAAATATTTTACTCAAATGGATAGGGTAGAAATTATTCCCAAATTGAGTCGAGATATTACCTTAGAAGAGCTAAGCGAAATGTTTGATTTAAATGATGGTAAAAGCTATCTTTTCATACTAAATACTATAAAATCTGCTCAACAATTTTATAATATATTAAGGGCTAAGATACCTAATGATGAAATAATTTACATGTCAACACATGTAGTACCTATGGAAAGGTTGGAAAGAATAGAAAAAATAAAAGAAGGTAAGATAAGGTTTGCTGTAACGACTCAATTAGTAGAAGCAGGGGTAGATATTGATTTTGATGTTGTTGTAAGAGATATAGCACCTCTTGATTCTATTAATCAATCAGCAGGAAGGTGCAACAGGAACTGGAGAGGAAAAGGAGAAGTCTATGTTGTATCATTGATAGATGAAAAAGGTCAAAAATATTCAAAATATGTTTATGATAAAATATTACTTGGCATAACGCGTGAAATACTAAGTAAATATGATACTATAAAAGAGCAAGAACTTTTGAAGATTATAGAGAAATATTATCAAGAAGTATCAGAGAGAATGTCCTCAAATGAAGGAAGAGAGCTATTAGATGCTATATACACATTGAGGTATGATAGCGAAGATGGAAATATGTGTATTTCCAAATTTGAATTAATTGAAGATGACTATTATAAAGTAGATGCATTTATTGAATTGAATGATGAAGCTAAAGAATTGTGGCATAAGTATGTTGAGCTTAAAGACATAAAAAATCTATTTGAAAGGAGAAATATTTTTAATCGATTTAAAGCTGACTTTTATAAATATGTAATATCAATACCTGCAACAGTGGAAAATATGCCTCCTGATATTTGGGGTTTTAAGTATGTAAATTATGATAGTTTAAATGATTATTATGACAAAGAAACAGGTTTTATAACAAAAGGAGTCACAAGTATATGGTAACAAATTTGTCGTCGATCCCAAATAAGGCAAAAACACCTGGGGATAGACGACATTTTTATTTTTCTGATTTTCATAAAGTAATTGATTTTATTGGACAATATGGTATAATAAAGTCAAGATACTTGACAGAAATTAAAAAATTGTAAGGTGTATAATGTGCTATTTATGCATGTTAGAATGAGTTTTTAGCCTACCTATAAGGAATTGAAACTAGTTAAGGTCATCAATATTTACTACATCTGTGCCTTGTTTTTAGCCTACCTATAAGGAATTGAAACCATGAAGGTATTTATCTTTGAATTTACATCTTCTACGTTTTTAGCCTACCTATAAGGAATTGAAACCCGCTTCTGCTTGTTTTGGTGTCAAACCGACGACAGGTTTTTAGCCTACCTATAAGGAATTGAAACCAAATACTGCCGGTATTGAAAGGAGGTTAAAAATGAGTTTTTAGCCTACCTATAAGGAATTGAAACTACAACTTTTGTTGCAATACCACGTAAGCAATCAATGTTTTTAGCCTACCTATAAGGAATTGAAACCTGAATTTGAAGGCATTTTTATTTTTGATATTTTTTGAGTTTTTAGCCTACCTATAAGGAATTGAAACCAGTTTCCAACAAAGAAGTAACTCCAGCCCGTGAAATGTTTTTAGCCTACCTATAAGGAATTGAAACAGTTCTGTTTCTACTACACCTTTCTCTACATTGCTTGTTTTTAGCCTACCTATAAGGAATTGAAACGAAGGCTTACATATCAGCCTTATTTGGATTTGTGCAGTTTTTAGCCTACCTATAAGGAATTGAAACAAGCTCTCTTTTTTGCCATTTTTAAAACTGTGTTATCGTTTTTAGCCTACCTATAAGGAATTGAAACAAGGAGGAAAACAAGATGATGGATTCTGTACAAGAGAGTTTTTAGCCTACCTATAAGGAATTGAAACAAACTTTGAAAAATACGAACAAGAAGGAATAGGCTTGGTTTTTAGCCTACCTATAAGGAATTGAAACAACGAAAAGATAGAAAACCACATAGAAATAGACCCTCCGTTTTTAGCCTACCTATAAGGAATTGAAACCTAACAGATACAAGCGTATAACGTGTTGTAATTCTTTGTGTTTTTAGCCTACCTATAAGGAATTGAAACCAAGAACTTTTACAAAAACTCATAAAAGTTAGCACTTAGTTTTTAGCCTACCTATAAGGAATTGAAACTTTTTAAAATCTATGTCCTGCCACGTCAAAGCAAGAGTTTTTAGCCTACCTATAAGGAATTGAAACATTTTTCCTTTTCCCTTGCTTCTGACTCAATTATAACGTTTTTAGCCTACCTATAAGGAATTGAAACTAATATAAAACAGAAAGAAAAAAATAAAAAGGAGGAGTTTTTAGCCTACCTATAAGGAATTGAAACTGGGTACTATCGTGAAGAGGAATCACTTGCTAGCCTAGTTTTTAGCCTACCTATAAGGAATTGAAACTGTACAATGCATGCACTATATGGCTGTAACAGGAGCGTTTTTAGCCTACCTATAAGGAATTGAAACGTAGATAAAATAGGCGATGCCTACGTAGTGTACAAGTTTTTAGCCTACCTATAAGGAATTGAAACTACGGAACTGCCCACGTATGACATCAAGCTGTTCAGAGTTTTTAGCCTACCTATAAGGAATTGAAACTTTTTTACCGCTTGTTTTAAAGCGCCTCTAACAATAGTTTTTAGCCTACCTATAAGGAATTGAAACTGGGGAATGCTGCGGGCACAACCGACAAAGCATTTGAGTTTTTAGCCTACCTATAAGGAATTGAAACTCTCCTCATATCGTTGGACTGTTGTCTGATTGCTGGTTTTTAGCCTACCTATAAGGAATTGAAACTCTAATCTGTCTAATTCTAATTCAGACAATAACTCTTGTTTTTAGCCTACCTATAAGGAATTGAAACAGGGTTCTGGGCAATTTAAATAATAAAAAATTTGAGCAGTTTTTAGCCTACCTATAAGGAATTGAAACTAAAAAGAGACAAATAAAAAAGTGCCTGCAAAAGACAGTTTTTAGCCTACCTATAAGGAATTGAAACATGCCTACTGCAAGATATTATTTAGGGGTAGCTTCTGGTTTTTAGCCTACCTATAAGGAATTGAAACATCGGTGTTTCTGTAATGATAAATCTGATTGGCCTACCGCTAGTTTTTAGCCTACCTATAAGGAATTGAAACAAGCAAGAGCTTTCATTTGTTCAAACAATTGCTTCTTGTTTTTAGCCTACCTATAAGGAATTGAAACATTAGAATAACATCATCAGCCAAAACTCCAGCAAATGTTTTTAGCCTACCTATAAGGAATTGAAACAAATCCTGTGAAGACTGTTCGGGCCAAACTTATTCCCGTTTTTAGCCTACCTATAAGGAATTGAAACGGGTTATATCGGCCAAAGAAAATATATCTGATACGCCGGTTTTTAGCCTACCTATAAGGAATTGAAACGACGGCCGGATAATTACCCTTCGCAAGGTATTCCAGTTTTTAGCCTACCTATAAGGAATTGAAACACGCCAGTATGACAATCTAGCGGCGGCTAAAAGTGCGGGTTTTTAGCCTACCTATAAGGAATTGAAACACGCCAGTATGACAATCTAGCGGCGGCTAAAAGTGCGGGTTTTTAGCCTACCTATAAGGAATTGAAACAAAATCCTTGGCCGTTCTACTGCCAGGGATGGCGTGTTTTTAGCCTACCTATAAGGAATTGAAACAGCCTGGTACCTCCCGCAGTCGATGAGAAAGTCTACGTTTTTAGCCTACCTATAAGGAATTGAAACCTGGCTCCGTAAGAGAATATGTTCTTAAGTCCGAACATGTTTTTAGCCTACCTATAAGGAATTGAAACTTTTTACACCTCCCTATCTTCGAGCCCGCTCCAGGAGTTTTTAGCCTACCTATAAGGAATTGAAACATGAAGGCCGCATCCTCGACCGCATAAGGGGTATCGGTTTTTAGCCTACCTATAAGGAATTGAAACTATCTATTGACCAGGCTTCCCCCCATCGCCTGGTGGGTTTTTAGCCTACCTATAAGGAATTGAAACTTTTCTGCATCTGTGATGATGTTGCACCAGATACAGCGTTTTTAGCCTACCTATAAGGAATTGAAACCTGTTACATGGTCGGTCAACGGTCTTACATCATCAGGTTTTTAGCCTACCTATAAGGAATTGAAACTGAATATGAGGACAGGCCTTTAAGCCCAGAAGAAAGGGTTTTTAGCCTACCTATCCTGAAAATAGTGTCTCTCAAAAAGGCAACAAAAAACTAAACCCATACCGATGTAAAAATATGGGATAAATAAATGGTTAATAAAGTTAAATTAAAAGTTAAGACACTGCAGATTCGACCGTGACCTTAAGGCCTAAAGACTCTAGCTTTTTTAAAGATTGACGAATAATCATATTACGCTTTTTCTCTTCATAATAAGTAGGACCTAATTCAATATATGGTTGCTTTTGCTTGAGAATATGATAAACTATAATTAAAATGCTATGTGCCACTGCAACTGCTGCACGGTTTGCTCCTCTTCGAGCAGCGATGCGGTGGTACTGACTTGAGAGATAAGTATCTTTTGCCCTTGAGGCAGCTCTGGCAGCTTCAATAAGAGAGCTTCGCAATTTTTGGTTACCTTTTCGAGTTCTTGCAGACTTTTGTTTACCAGCACTTTCATTATGACCTGGACACAACCCTGCCCAAGAACACAAATGGGCAGCAGAGGGGAACTGTTCCATATTCGTGCCGATTTCGGCTATTATTTGTTCTGCAGTTCTTCTTCCGACTCCAGGGATTGTATCCAGCAGTGCCAGGTCTTTTCAAAAGGGAGCATTCGATTTTTAATTTCTTCGTCTAATTTTGCTATTTCTTCATCAAGGTAATCAATATGTCTAAGCTGTATTTCCAGAAGCATCCTTTGGTGATGATTGATCAAGCCTTTTAAAGCGCGTTTTAGTTCATCCATTTTATTTTTTAGCTTGCCTTGAGAAAGCTCAGCCAGGGTTTCGGGATTTTCTTCACCATTTATAATAGCCTCAAGTATAGAACGACTGGATGCCCCGTTGATATCAGAGACTACCGAAGACAGTTTGATATTAGCTCCTTCTAAAACCTTTTGTATGCGATTAAGTTCTCTTGATTTTTCTTCAATGAGGCTTTTTCTATAGCGTACAAGCTCGCGAAGTTCTCTTTGTTCACGATCTGGCACAAAGCTGCCTTGCAAAAGGCCATGTTGTAAGAGACTTGCTATCCACTCAGCATCTTTTACATCGGTTTTTCTACCAGGGACATTTTTAATATGCTTAGCATTGACGAGTAGGATTTTAATGCTCTCAAGCTCAAGTAGATTGTAAATAGGTTTCCAATAAGAGCCGGTACTTTCCATAGCAACAACAGAACAACCTTTAGCTTTAATAAATTCTTTTAATGCAATAAGGTCATCGGTCATAGTTGAAAAAGTGCGGATTTCTTTACCTTCTGGTGTTATTATACAAGCTACGACATTCTTTTTATGGACATCTAATCCGCAAACATGAGAATAAACTAAATCCATGAAAGAACCAACTCCTTTTTAAAATTTGAACGATAGCGACTGTAAAATTGAAGAGCTGGTGCAACAACCATAAGGGGTTATTCTATCCTGCGTGCTTCCCGTAAAGGGAGCAACAATCTGTGGTGCACCTGGTCGTTGGAGTCTGTCTATGAGTCGGGCTCAAAGCACCAAGGTAAGAACGACCTTTCTTCACCAGCCGCTGTACTGATTATATCATCAAAAAAGGACATTTTCATCCTCTGCTGGTGCTGCATTTGCGGCATGGGAGTCTATAAGGAATTGAAACTATCAATCTCTCTTGCCATATTCATTACGGCATTCCGTTTTTAGCCTACCTATAAGGAATTGAAACTGAAAAAAGAATTATCACCATCAATGGAAAAGAAAGTTTTTAGCCTACCTATAAGGAATTGAAACAGTAAAATTGCTGGCATATTTGTGTCTCTCAAAACTGGTTTTTAGCCTACCTATAAGGAATTGAAACGATGTAGTACAACCAGCGGACATGAATAGAATAGAAGTTTTTAGCCTACCTATAAGGAATTGAAACGAACTAATATTGATATTCCCTATTGGTATTAACCCTCTCACCTCCACTCGGTCATGGTATACGTGAACGGTAATATGAAGCCTATCAAATAGCTGGCGTGTTGCAATCTTGCCACCTCCGTGTATTGCAAAAGTTAATAGTTCTTCCTGTTCCGGAATTTGCTTACCAGCTTCGCTAAAATCAATAGTAACTTTCTTTTCCTGTCTGGGAGTGGTAACTACTACCTCTCCTGTTTTATTGTCAATAGTTAAAGCGGTATCCCACATCATTTTAATTTCATTTTGCAGTGCTTCGTACTCTACTTTCCAGTAGCCGTTCTCAAGAGCCTGTTTTATAAAGTCCAAATCTTTTTCGAGCTTCTGTAAGTGACGGAGTTCATTCGTTTGATGCTTATGTTGTTCACGGAGCTCAGCTATCTTCTTATCCAGTGAAGAAGCTTCCTTCTCGTATTCTGATACCGATATTCTTCCTTTGCGGAAGAGGTAGTTCAGCCTTTCCTGCTCATCCTGCAATTCTTTCATTTGTTTAACCGAAGGCCCAACTAGAAGCTCCAGTTCCCGCTTTCTCCGTTCCCAACTTTCTAAGTGAGCCATTATTGCTTCTCTCATCTGCTCTGGCCTCTGTAGGGCCTCCAATACCTTCAGCACAACCTGTTGGTCAAGCCAGTCAGCAGGAATTCTCGGAGAATCGCATGTAGGACTTCCATCTCTGTGGTAGCGTTTAAGCCTGCCATAACAGGAGTAAACTGCTGTTTTTCCGTGGTCGTAAGTTCCTCTAAATTGTAACCCGCATACACCGCAATGAATAATGCTAGTAAGTAATGGCGTTTCATGTGTGCGTTGCCAGAATTTAGCACGTTTCCTGCGTTCTTGTGCTAACTGGTAAATGTGGTCATCAACAATCTGCGGGAAAGGAATAGGTATCCAATCATCTTTAGTATATTCAGGTTCTGCATTTTTTCCGTCACGTCCGAAATAATTTTTTCCGATGTAGGCTTGATGAGTAAGAATCTGTCTGACAGTAGCGTTTGACCAGTGCTTGACGTATTCACCTTTTTGACCTCTCTTGCCTCTGACTCCTACCCGAACTCCACGGACAGCAGAGGGAGGAAGGACACCCATATTTGTTAACTTATCAGCAATAGCTTCCATACCCAATGGTTGGCCGCTTTCATCGCCATACACATACCAGTGATAAATGAGCCTGACGATTCTTGCCTCTTCCTCGTTAACCTCAAATTCTCCCGTCTGTGGATTTTTCCTATAACCGTATAGGACATGACCACCCGGGAACTGACCTAATCGAGCTTTTTGGTACTTTCCCATTTTCATCCTCTCGGTAATCATTTCTCTTTCCAGTTGAGCGAATACTGCAATGATTTGCATAACTGCCTTACCGATAGGAGTAGTAGTATCAAATTGCTCCTGTATGCTGGTGAAGCCTATCCCGTTCTTCTCTAAGGCATCATCGAGGAGGTAGAGGGTATCTTTTAAGTTACGGCTTAATCTGTCAAGTTTCCAGACTACTACCACATCGAACTTTCTTAAATAAACATCTTCGAGAAGCTGCTGCAAGTCTGGCCTTTCCATAGAGGCACCGCTGTAACCGTCATCTCGGTAAATCCTTACAAGTTCCCATCCCTGAAGCTCACAGTATTTCTTGATTGCTTGTGCCTGAGCTTCAAGAGAGTAACCATGCAAAGTTTGTTCTTCCGTACTTACTCTAATGTAACCTACAGCCTTAGTCACAATGGGACACCTTCTTCCACTGGTTGCATTTTTGCCTTCTGTTGGAGCATGTTAAGCATGGAAATTGCCATGCAATAAAGAGCTAAGTCATCTCGTTTAATAAACCACTGGTCTCCATTATGAACAGTCTTTCTTCGTATCGCTGGAATTTTCTTTCGATGTACCGCTTGAAGTACTGCATTCGGACTTATCCCAAGGATTGCTGCAGCTTGTCGAGTGCTTAGCTCATCTTCCCCTGGTGGGTCAATATAGGTGTTCTGACCCTCAATAGCGTGCTGCCTGCGTGTCACTACTTTTAGGTTTTCTGGATGGTCATCGAGACAGTCGCCGTTGATGTGGTGAACAGCTTCGTTGTAGCCGTCTAATTCTCTACCAAGTTTCTTCTCCATCACTATTCGAGCGTGAAGTACATCGCCACGCCCTGGAACCTTGGCGAATTTCCTGGGTTTATCATGACCGGCGAAGTCTTCGATATAGACCTCATAACCGCAGCACTCGCATCTACCTAAATGAGTTTTAGCCAAAGCATTCACCTCCTACACCGTACTTATTAGCTCTATGTTTATATTTTAAGATGCTTCCTAGCAACTTAAAAGAGGGCTTCCAAAATTTTCTACATAATTCGACACGCCTAGCTTAGGCAATAGCTACTCTTACCGGCTGAACATTTAATGAATTAGTTGTTTGCAGAACCCTTCCTCAAGTACCTCGTGAACATTTTCTATGGCTACGAAAGCGCTATCGTCAATTTCTCGGATAATAGAAATTTTAGTTTAGCCAATTCTAGGCGAGAAACAATGCAATAAAGAATCTCTTATCTTAGGCTACTCCAGCAGCGCTATCAGGTGCTCTTTATCTTCCTGGTGGGTCAGGATAAATAAGATATCTCCCTCCTGGATCTCCGTGTCGCCCCGGGGGGTTACTATATCGTCATGTCTTACAATGGCAGTAACCAGCGTGGTCTTTGGTAGAGGGATATGCTCCAAACGCTTACCGATCAAAGAAGACCCTTTTTCGACTTCAAACTCCAACAACTCGCATTCGGTAGTTTCCGTAGAGATTAACTCAAGGGAATGGGGAGGAGTCTTTTTGGTTCCAGCAAATAACCGGAGCTTGTGGGCTAAAATGTCGAGGGTTGACCCCTGGATTAAGCCCGTTAGGAAGATGATGAAGAACACAACGTTAAAAAAATAGTTGCTGTGGTCGACTCCTGCAACGTAGGGGTAAGTGGCCAGTACAATGGCGACTGAGCCCCTTATACCTCCCCAAGAGAGGAATAGTTTTTCCTTGAGGTTGTAATCCCAAAACAGGGTCGTTAAAAAGACCGCTGTTGGCCGTGCCACTAGCATTAGTAGCAGAGCAATAAACACCCCCTCCTTGATAAAGGGGAGAAGTTGCGAAGGAAAGACCAGCAGCCCCAGCATTAGAAAGAGGATGATGTTGCAGAAAGTGGAGGAGCCTTCTAGGAAGCGTGCTACTCCCTGCTTGTAGACGAACTTGCTATTCCCCAACAAATAACCAGCTATGAATACAGCGAGGAAGCCGTTGGCTTTGATTATCTCCGCTACTCCGAAGCTCAAATAGCAGAAACCGAGACTCAAAACATAGTAAAAACCACCCGATTCAAGGCGAGCCCGGTTAAAGAGATAGGGTCCAAGCTTACCAAGCAGATACCCCACACCAATTCCGGCCACAATCTGCCACATTAAGTGAGCGATAAAGGGAAAAAGGTTAAAATTTGTATTCTTCATATAGTCGAGCAGAGCTATGGTCAGGATAATGGCCATTGGATCGTTGGAGGCAGATTCGGCTTTCAGGGTGGTGGCCAGTTTGGGCTGAATGCTCTTATTGCGAAAAATAGAAAAAACTGCTGCAGCATCGGTGGAAGAAACGATGGCCCCTACCAGTAGGGAGGCCTCGAGGCTGAGCCCAACGATGTAGTGGGTGGCCAGTCCTAGAGTTACGGCGGTAATAAAGACACCTACCGTCGCCAAGGTAAAAGCTGGTTTGAAGGACGACTGTAATTCCTCTCTTTTGGTATTAAAGCCACCTTCAAAAAGGATAATAATCAGGGCTACATTGGCTATCCGCTGGGCTAGTAAAGGGTCATCGAAATATATTAGGTTAAGGCCATCGCTCCCGAAAAGCATTCCCAAGCCCAAAAAAATCACTAAACCGGGAACGCCGAGTCGAGAAATCAGTTTGGTCGAAAAAGTGGCCAGAAGTAACAAAATAGATAATAACAGGATCAACTGTCTTTCCTCCCTTTCCATAAAACCAATCTAAAACACCTAGTGTTCCAAAATACGTCTCCACACCCTTCTAATAAGGAAGAGCAGATACACCGATAAACGAGCAACTACTCAGCTTCTTTATCAATGTAAATTGGTATTTTTAATGTGTCTCCCGCTTTGATAAAATGTGGGTCAGCAATGTTGTTAAGCTCCAGAACTTGTTTGGCATACCATTCATAATCCATTCTGAAATGCTCATTCATAAAGTACGGGTTGATAATGTCAACCAACGTATCCCCTGATTGAACGGTTATTTCCCGTACCTCTTTTAGCTCCCATACATCATTGGGACGGTTTGAAATATTTATACCGCTGGGTATGCCTACTTTATCGGGGTCAAAATATTCTTCGGATGGTATTACCTTATATCCGTCCTTAATGACATACCAAACACCGGTAGTTTTGTTAATATACCGTCCAGTTTGTTCATCATAAATGTATCCTGCAAGTGCCGTCTGATAAAGACCTTCTATTGTTTTTGTGACACCAAAATAAGTCTCCACACCCTTCCAATCAGGTGGGGCAGCAGTACCTTTGGGATATTGAATAGGATAATTTAATACCCAATAGTCGATGTCATGCAACACCTGATGAGCATACCACAGACTTTTGATGTCGTGGTTCTTCACGGCTTCGTCTATCAGTTCTTGAGCTTTAGCAATATCGTCAGCGAAGGCTGTTTTACCAGCGAAAGTGGTTTTAACTTCTTCAAGTTGTTGGATATACCATTTACCGTCCTTTTCGTTATACACCTTTTCGGTGTAATCGGGGATTTCGATTGTGCCGGTTTTCTCCCAGAAGACCCAACCCGGACTGTTAGGGTCGCTGTACTTTTTAATCCAGTTTTCTGCTTCATAAACAAAACCGGACTCGAAAGACATATGTAGTTCGTGAACGGTCTTTTTTGCTTTTTCTAGGTCTTCCTTTTTAACGTCCTTAAACAGTTCAGCTTGAACTTTTTCCACCACATTTTTATCGGGTAGGGGAACATCTGACATATGGAGGTTTTCTTTGGTGATAACAATATCCGGCGTATCCGCAGACGCAACTTCTTGAGCAGCGGAAGTATTTTCAGAAGCTGTTTTATCTACTTCCTGTACTTGGTTATTCTTTGCTGGTTGTGTTACCACTTGAGGCTTTGAAAAAATTAAATATCCGCCGATAGCGGCAGCAGCTATTACCACCGGGATGACAAATTTATACCAATTTTTCATCATCTACTTTCTCCTTCCCGAATTCTTCTCCGCTTGGGAGCAGGTCAACCTCTCTAAGGTACTTTATCGCAGCCCACCGGACAAGGGCAGCTAGACTACGGTCGGTCATCAATGCTGCTTTCTTAACGGCTTCGTATTCGTCTTCGGTAAAGGTAACGCTTACTAATTTAGTACGTGGTTCCGTTTTCCGAGGAGCCATGCAACCCACCTCAATCAACTTGATGTATTCTGATGGATATTATATCAAAGTCTATCACGAAAGTCAACTACGGAAAGTAAATCGAGGTGGGTTAGGCTACTTATAGATAAAGCTGATACTTCAATGTACCAGAATTCTTCCAGCGGTTGTAATGGCAGATGTAATCGCTGCCGTAAGTACCCATCGCTTTCGTGGTAGCCTGTTTAGTGGAAGGGTTAACGAAACCCATCCGGCAGCGAGAAAGCTCTCTATCGTAGAGAGGGCAGGTCTTGCAGGTACGTATTTTCGTCATGGTATCACCTCCCAAGAAAGTTGCTAATAACCGTAGGAGTATAAAAATATTGATGAAAAAAGTTCCGTAGGGCATAGAGTCGTATAATTGGTTTGCAAGAGAGAAAAACCAGAAGGCGCCACGCTTTTCTTTACGCAACGCCTTCCTTTTTGGCTTTTTCTTGTTCAGGTTCCAGGTCTTTTTTCTCCGATTTACGCTTGAGATAGTATCGCTGGATTTCTTGTTCTACTTCGGCAATCTTTTTTGAGTACCAGTCAACCCGTAGCCTTTGTTCCAGCATCTTCAGTTCTGCCAGTTCGTCGCCAGCTTCAAACTTCTTGCGGTAAACTTCCTCCTGCCTGATAGCGTACTGGAGGTTAGCACGGAAAGCATCTCTTTTTGACCGTAATGCTTGCAATTCCGGTGGGGTATTACCTGCTGGGATTACTAAAGACTGCTTGGGTTCAACCGGCTCGCTCTTGGTTCTTGGTGCCACGGTAATCACCTCCCCTCGTTATGTAGGAGTCGTTTCAGTCGGTTCAGGACAGTGCCTACGTCCTCTCCGGAGTGGATAAGCTGGCTGTGAATGCAGGAAAGCTCATAAACGAGAGAAGCTGGAGCCTCTTTCACGAGCATCTCCAGCTTCTTTGCAGCTACCACAGAACAGGTATCTGTAGGTAGGGTTTGTTGGTGTTCCAGACATCGGATGATGTCTCGCACTCTTTTGAGTGTCTCCCGTTTGGTCATAGAATCATCTCCTTTCCTTGTTGGAAAATTTTAACATTTTATGATTATATTATAGTATAGGTCAGTCATGAATAAAAGAGGGGAACCAGATTTTTTGTCGGATAATGTCGAAAACTTTACAAGAAAAAAGAGCCTGCTTTTAAGGCTCATCGTCAGAAAACAATACCGAATAAGGAAGGGGAGGCTACTTGCGAGAACAGAGTTCCATCAATTTAGCTTCGATACGCTGCTGAGCTTTACGGTTTTTCAGCCAACAGATACTTGAGCAGTAGCGTAAAACGGAGCGGTAAGAATAGCAAAAATGGAAGAACGAGGTATGTTTTTGTCCACCCACTTCAAAATGTCTTCAAGAAGGAAGCTGTAGTCTTCTTGTTCTGATGGGTCACTCCAGTTACTGTATAAGAATCTTGCTTTTGTAGGGGTAATGTCAACACAGGAGAGCCATCCATGACGCTTGCTAATTCTCTCCAGAGCCTTCATCTCGGAAGGGAGAAATTTTAGTCCGGTGGAAGAGAGGTCAAGGGTAACTTCGCAATAATTATGCTCCGTCTGGAAATCTACAACAATCATTGGAAGACTGTTTTCGTAACATACTTGCTTGTATGTCTCAAACCTTTGATAAGAGGTAGAGTCGCAGTCACTTATTTTAAGAACAGGGTAGGGCATAGTAATCACCTCCAATATTTTCCTCTAATTTCCACTTCGGACGGCATCGAAAAACTTGTTAAGGAACTGCTGTTTCTCGTGCCGAGGGATGATAACATCGAAGAAGTAGCGAACTCTTTCGTCCGGAGAGTTGATGTAGTAGGTTGGTCGGACTGTCGCTCCTAGTTCTAGCATAATTGGTAACATCTTCATAGTGAAACCGTCTCCAAGAGCGTCCATTACATCCTCGTGCCATTTATACGTTTTCCCTTCAACGACAACCAGCGGTGCTTCCGGTAACTCATCAATATCGTGATAGTATGAAGCACAGATTATATCCCAAAACTCCTGGTCGTAATTCGTAACCCACGGTATGACCTCAATCAGGATGGCGTACTGCTGGTTGCTCCATCGCTGGTTTTGATATTCGATTTCCTTCAAGAATTCCTCGTAAGCGGAATTACGCATATAATCTCACTCCCTACCATTTACTGTTAATGATTAAATTATAAAGGGCTTGACAGGAACTTTATAGGGAGGAACTTTTTTACTTCGGAAGAGGGAGGAAGTAGCTGCCTTACAGAGGAGCTTATTGTTAGCTTTGCTAGCTTAGGGCTAGCACCCGCTAGCTCGAAGCTAGCAACGGCAAATCTACTATTTGCAAGTATTTTACGATTCGCGCCTAGCTATCTTAGGTTTTTGGGTATATCTCTATATATAGTTTTTATAAACACCTCTCTTAAAAAATTCCATATAAAGAGATATGCTAAAAAAGCTAAAAAAGCTAGCAAAAACGCTGCAAACTATTGATTTTATTGGATTTTCGATTGCTAGCTTCGTGCTAGCTTAGCTAGCTTCGATGCTAGCAAAGCTAGGCGTGGGAACCAACAGAAAAGCCCAGCCAAGCATTATCACTTAGCTGAGCTTTAATGAGTGGTGGTTTTTAGCAGGTGTAATAAGTGGTGTTCGGGTCTCTTCGGTGAACTCGAATTCCAGTAACTTCTGCTACTAGCTCCTCCTGCTCCCGAATGTAACCAGCGAGTTCCTGCGGATTATGGAAGGGATAAGGTATGGTGCTTGGGCCATTGGAGTTAGCAAGAACCCAATCAGTAATTTCTCTAAGCTGGAAGACAGGTTTCTTTTGTCCTGCTTCTACTTCTTGTCTTCTCTTCTCCGCAAATTCTCTCAAAACCATCAATGCGTTATCGGCTTGGTACTGTGTTTCCCGTATAACCTGTGGCAGTTTGTCAACCACTGTTTCCATTGTGGAAAGTAGCTGCTTGCTTTCATCAAGGGCTTCTGCCATCAGTAGCAATGCTCTCTCAAAGCCCTCAAGACGTATACTCTTACGCCGGTACGCTTCAAACTTCGTATCGACAAGCTGGAAGAAACGTTGAGCGGCAACGAGCATATCGGAAAGCAAGGCTTCTCTTCCCGGCGTATCATAAAGAACCTTCCACTCCCAGTCATCTACTTTTTGCCCTTCCGGTATCTTTTTGAACCGAAAAACCAACGACCGCTCCATCAAATCTGACGCGTGAATAGGTAGACGAGTAGCAGTAATAGCGAAAGTGCAGTCTGTCTTAATTGTCACATCCGTGTTAGAGTAGAGCGGACGATATTGGATTTTCTTAAGCGTAACCGCCCTTGCGATTTCCTCTTCAAACTGTTCCCGGTAATTTCTCAGGCTACCTGGTCTGACGTTATCAAAAACGTAAATCCCACGGGCACTGGCAAGGAAAGTTCGCAACTCTTGAATATCCCTTGGAGTAACTCCAACGCCTATCTCTCCAACAAGAACTCCTGTCCGAACATAGTAAAAACGAGATTTACCTGAACCAGCTTCACCGATAGCCATTTCAACTGGCAACTCCAATCCTCTCCAATCCCGGAAGAGAGGGGAGAGGTAACAAAGGACTTCAAGCAGTGCTCTTTGTTCTTCGTCCGTAAAAATAGAATGACTGTCAAGGTTGAGAGTGTTCACTACCTGACGCCATAACCGTTTTGGTCGTGAAGGCAGGTTTTGGAAGTCTATCTTAACCGGCTTAACAATTCCTTTCTTAAACAGCACTCCGTCAACGCCATTATCCTCCAAAGTGATAGCATCTTTAGTTACCTTTGCAACTGCCGAATCGCTAAGCTGGACGTATAAGGCATCCGTTGATACTTTTGGTGGCTCGCTTACGTATGAAACCTTGCGAATCCTCACACGAGGGCAGCCCTGTATGAAAGCTGTTGACAGACGATTTATGACTTCTCTATCAGCGGTTCCAATACCGTATTTAGCTGTGATTAACTCCGCAAACTCTCCAACCCGGAAAGCATTTGCATTTTCAGTCCAGTCTACTTCGTAAAGAAGTTTATCTTTCCCGTCAAAATAGTAGAATTTTCTGTTATCCGCTTCATCACGATAACGTCGTCCTTCATAATCAAGGTCGGCTACTATTGCCGTAGCTGCCATTTTGTAATCGTCCTGGTTTAGACCTCGTTTTCTTAGGTGCCTTTGCAACCAACTTCGCAGTTGCGGTTGTATCGGAAAACGAGCCTGTTTAGCCAATTCCCAAAAATCGTCAGCGGTGTGTGTAAGCAAGAAGTCATCCAGTCCAATCTTTTCTCCTTCCTTTTCCGGATGAGGTAGGATTACCTGTTTTACATCAGCACCACGTTTGAACAACCAGAAGGCGAAATCAAAGGCTGCTTGCTGAACTTGCTCTTTGACTGGAAAGCCACTTGCTGAATCGCTGTCAAAGACGATGTATACTGTCCGCTGTCTCCAGTCAAACTCAAGAAGTTCTGGAGCCACATTTTCTTCCAGCAACTGGATAGCATCAGCATCCTTTATCGTAAAAGTGATAAAGCCTCTTTTGCTTTCTTCAATTTCGTTAGGCTTAATTCTGTACTTACCATGTTTGACATTATTAACACCGCCAAGAGCAATAGCGGGAATTCCTTCCTGTACTGCTTTGGCAGCCTTCTTTTCGCCCTCTACTACAACGAGCGGTTTAGACGTATCTTTAGCTATCTTCCATATATCCGGTAGTACGTAAACATGAACGCCAGTATCCTTTGGCTGAGCGTACTTAATCTGTTTTCCTTCTGAATTGACCGGCGGTTGATGGTAGCGAATACGGAAGAACGGAATTTCCTCTTTCTCACCAGTAATAAGCCTGTCATGAATGGGATTTCCGTCCTTATCGAAATACGGAATAACGTAACCGGTGCTTTGTGGGAAAGGAGTCAAGTTTCTCTCTACATCTGTAGCATCCCTTACGCCCATCTTCTTAATGGTTTCTTCGTTTAGTCCGCTTCGTTTCAGGTCTTCCATTGAAAGTGGTGAAAGTAGCTGCAGCAAGTTGTCCTGAACGTTACATTCCAACGCCCTCGCTGTGGTCATTTTGACCAGCCTCCTTCTTCAATGTCTCTCGTTTGATGTAGTTAATGCGGTCGCCAAGCTCCCGCATCGCTCTAACGTAGTCGAACAGGTTCACAGTCAGGTTTTTGTCACCCTCGAACTTCGTCCGCAAGTCCCGTAGGGTGGAGAAGTCAGCATCTGGGTAAAGGAATATCGCTCTTCTCGCCTTAGAAAATGGAATTCTGATTTCCGGCTCATACCCATTTAGCATTAGATAAGCAGCGAAGTGCAAGTCTTTTGTGTAGAAAGGCTCTCGTTGCACAGTTATCATACCTCCTTAAATAAGTTGGTTATTATTTTTACGTATAAAAATAGTTGAAGAAAAAAGTTCCTAGGTGCATAGAGGCTTATAAACGTTAATCCAACGATATTTTCACGTGCTAAAATACGGTTTTGTCTCTTTTCAAATAAAGATAGCCGTTTCCGATCACAGATAGAGTTACCAGTGACCATATCAGCCAGAACATTCTTTATCACCATCCCTGGGTGGTCTGCCAATACGTTTTGAGCTTTTTCGCATTCCTTCAGAAATGCGTTTCCTGCGTTCTTGGTTAGCTTCTGGGTCACGGAGGTAGTTCAGATACTTTTCTCTAATCTCCGGATTTTCCCAAGCTCGCTTTACGCCCTCGATTTGTCGTGATTTTACCTCTGGGTCGTTCATCGCTGCTTTTACCCCGTGACTTACTTTTTTCCGGAATTCCTCAGACTGACAAGCGCGACGAATATTTGAGTTAGGGTCCTGCCATTGCGCTTTCAAAAATTGGCGTTTTTTCTCTCTATATTCATCGGATTGCAATTTTTGACGTATCTTTGAGTTAGGGTCTTGCCAGAGGCTCCTTACTACTTGACTTGTCTTTTTTCGCCACTCTTCATAGGCTGGAGAATTACGCCACGCTTCATATTCAGGTGTTCCTCTTTTAGGCAGAACCATGAATCTCACCTCCTTAGCTTCCTTAATGGATAAAATTTTAAGTTACACCAACGGAACTTTATAGAGAGGAACTTTTTCTTCTCCAAGAAGAATGTTCCATCAGCTATTCTCAAGTTCCACTCCGACTTCTGGTGTGAGAAGGCAACTTCCAAGAGTGTTCGTGGTTCCTGTAAACAGCAGACTGGTATCAGCCTTCCGTGTCGATGGTGATAGAGAGGAATGACTTCCAACTCAATTGGACGATGGCATAGACCACAGAACACCTGCTCAATGCTCTGTGGGAGAAACGCCTCGCTCTGCAAAATTGGTACTTGTAGGTCAGGTACACGCTGCTCACGAATTTCTCCGACCGGTTGACCTTCCAACGTAATAAACCCAAAGGATGAAAAAAGCGGTTTGATTGGAAAGGAGTAGATACCTCCATCGTCATCAGTTACTGGACTCTTCGGATGGAAGTGCTCTGCTTTTGTAACCTTTCCGACCTCGAAGGTTAGCGGTCTCAACTCCCTCCCACAGGTAGGACACGTGTGAGTAACCCTCAACCGGCTAATGAACGGAGATACGAACTGTGGCTTTCCGTCTACCAGACGAATGTTAACCTGATGATACGCAATCATGGTTATTGCTCCAGTCTTATCCTGCATACTCCAGCTGCTTTTTGATGTGTTGAGGTACTAACTCGTAGTGGTAAGTTGCTTCGCAGCATTGCATTCCCAGTGGACAGTGACGTAAAGCTTGCCATTCGTTGTCGCCAAAGGCGCAGAGGAAGTCATACCCGAAATTTCCGAAACAGGTTTGAGACAACTTCTGAGCCAGTTCGTCTTTCATCAGGTCATTCCACTTAATCCAGTAAAAAATGGGTAGCATCATATTCATCTCCTTTCGGTTACTCGTTAAAGATTCTTTGGTTAATCAGCCTGCTAAGCTCGTGAGAAGGTGGTAATGCTCTAAAAACACCGCTCCAGAAACCGCTATCGTCACGCTTTTCAATATCCGGTTGAAGGTTGTTAGGATACTGCCAGCGTGCCACGTTGGACAAAGTTTTTAAGTCTCCGGAGAGGTAACTCCTTTCGGACTTCTCCTTTTCCACAGAAGCTTGCACTCTCTTAACGAAGGTGTGCCATTTGTTGGCAAGTTCTTGGCCTCTCTTGAAGAACTCTTCCATCTCCATCTGCGTGTACGTGGCACTGTCACGTTTTCGGGTGGGCGTAGAAACCTTATCGACTGTGGCATCATCCAAAGTACCCACGGTCATCAGCATGGAGAGAATATCGGTTAGCTGTTTTGCAACCCCTTCCTTTGCGGTGGAAGTTAGCCTGTCACGATAGCTAAGAGCGTTTGGCAATTCTTTCAACCATTGGCTTAACCGCCCTTGCAAATCTTTTGCTTGCAGCGTTACTGCGCGGTACATACTTGACGGGTAGGGTTCGTAATGTTCCTTATTGTCCTTAGACAGTCTTGCAAAATCGTTAGGGGTAAACGGCGGGCGTTTCAGCCCGTAGGTATCTTCAAGGAAGCGACCAATACGTTCCAAGTCGTAGCTTCCTTCCTCAACCTCTCTCTGCAAAGCGGTAGCTCGCCTGAAATTTTTCTGGACAACATCCTTCTTAACAGAATCTAAGAGTCCCTGAAGGATTTCATCGTCTGAAAGGGCAAAGGATGTCCCTTTAACAACAGATTTCGATACCTCGTAGTTGCGGAGCACTACCTCCACGTAGCTTTCCAGAGAGTTTTTGCTGCCTCTCAATGCCTGCCATTGTTTGGCAACCTTGTCAACTTTCTTGCGGAATATCTCATCGGTTTCGTAACGCTTTCTTATCTCATTTCGCATATTTGACCCCTCCTTTTGAGATTTTGAAACAGTAGCCGTGCTTGCGGTTTTAGTGATAAAATGTTGAGAGAGCAGACGCATCAAATTGTCAATGCGCTCCACTGTCCGAGCTTCTTCTAAACTGCTCTTAACGTATTTAACGAAGGCATCTTCCTGCGGGAATTGGCTCAGTTGTTCCCGTGCTATTTTACGGGCTGTTTCTACCTCACAGGTGTTATTTTTCTTGATTGGGCGTTTCGCAAGCGGGTCAATAAACGACTTGCCAATCTGCTCTCCGTGTGGAGCGAAAAAGGCAGTCTCGCCTGTTACTGGATTAAATCGCTTAATTGCTGGGCCGAATTCGGTATTGACTTTTTCTTCGACCCAATCAACGAACGACATCTTGAAAACACCTCCCTTGCAATGAATGATTAGGCTGCTTTAATAGTAATCAGGAAACCGATACTTGAGGGAAATTCAAGATTAGTTCGTTGAAACAAAAGGTAGGTGAGAATATGGCAGATAATGAAATACAGGTTTTTAGCCTACCTATCCTGAAAATAGTGTCTCTCAAAAAGGCAACAAAAAACTAAACCCATACCGATGTAAAAATATGGGATAAATAAATGGTTAATAAAGTTAAATTAAAAGTTAAGACACTGCAGATTCGACCGTGACCTTAAGGCCTAAAGACTCTAGCTTTTTTAAAGATTGACGAATAATCATATTACGCTTTTTCTCTTCATAATAAGTAGGACCTAATTCAATATATGGTTGCTTTTGCTTGAGAATATGATAAACTATAATTAAAATGCTATGTGCCACTGCAACTGCTGCACGGTTTGCTCCTCTTCGAGCAGCGATGCGGTGGTACTGACTTGAGAGATAAGTATCTTTTGCCCTTGAGGCAGCTCTGGCAGCTTCAATAAGAGAGCTTCGCAATTTTTGGTTACCTTTTCGAGTTCTTGCAGACTTTTGTTTACCAGCACTTTCATTATGACCTGGACACAACCCTGCCCAAGAACACAAATGGGCAGCAGAGGGGAACTGTTCCATATTCGTGCCGATTTCGGCTATTATTTGTTCTGCAGTTCTTCTTCCGACTCCAGGGATTGTATCCAGCAGTGCCAGGTCTTTTCAAAAGGGAGCATTCGATTTTTAATTTCTTCGTCTAATTTTGCTATTTCTTCATCAAGGTAATCAATATGTCTAAGCTGTATTTCCAGAAGCATCCTTTGGTGATGATTGATCAAGCCTTTTAAAGCGCGTTTTAGTTCATCCATTTTATTTTTTAGCTTGCCTTGAGAAAGCTCAGCCAGGGTTTCGGGATTTTCTTCACCATTTATAATAGCCTCAAGTATAGAACGACTGGATGCCCCGTTGATATCAGAGACTACCGAAGACAGTTTGATATTAGCTCCTTCTAAAACCTTTTGTATGCGATTAAGTTCTCTTGATTTTTCTTCAATGAGGCTTTTTCTATAGCGTACAAGCTCGCGAAGTTCTCTTTGTTCACGATCTGGCACAAAGCTGCCTTGCAAAAGGCCATGTTGTAAGAGACTTGCTATCCACTCAGCATCTTTTACATCGGTTTTTCTACCAGGGACATTTTTAATATGCTTAGCATTGACGAGTAGGATTTTAATGCTCTCAAGCTCAAGTAGATTGTAAATAGGTTTCCAATAAGAGCCGGTACTTTCCATAGCAACAACAGAACAACCTTTAGCTTTAATAAATTCTTTTAATGCAATAAGGTCATCGGTCATAGTTGAAAAAAGTGCGGATTTCTTTACCTTCTGGTGTTATTATACAAGCTACGACATTCTTTTTATGGACATCTAATCCGCAAACATGAGAATAAACTAAATCCATGAAAGAACCAACTCCTTTTTTAAAATTTGAACGATAGCGACTGTAAAATTGAAGAGCTGGTGCAACAACCATAAGGGGTTATTCTATCCTGCGTGCTTCCCGTAAAGGGAGCAACAATCTGTGGTGCACCTGGTCGTTGGAGTCTGTCTATGAGTCGGGCTCAAAGCACCAAGGTAAGAACGACCTTTCTTCACCAGCCGCTGTACTGATTATATCATCAAAAAAGGACATTTTCATCCTCTGCTGGTGCTGCATTTGCGGCATGGGAGTCTATAAGGAATTGAAACGATACTACAACATCTCTTGCTCCAGGTGGTACGTATACAAGTTTTTAGCCTACCTATAAGGGATTGAAACACCAAACAACAGGCCCGACTGCATTAGAAGGATTGTGTTTTTAGCCTACCTATAGGAATTGAATGTATAGGTATTAATTTTGCCCTGATATCTCGTTTTTGGCTTACATATAATACATATAAGGAATTGAACAGTGCTTATTAAAATAGTTTTTTTTAAAGAATTTGAAAATGTGTGGTATAAAGAGGAGGTTAGATCTACATGAGCGAAAAGATGAAAGCTAAACTTTATGATATTGTCAGGTTGAAAGATGGTAAAGAAGGAACTGTTATTGAAGTTTATAATATTCCTGGTTTACCTAAAGGGTATGATTTGGAATTATTAGACAAAGAAGAAATTATAACAATAACCGAAGACCAAATAGAGGAAATTATATGGGAAATGCCGTAGAAAAGAAAATATACAGGTGATACTATGGAATTTGAGGTTACAGGGGCATTGATGCAAAGTTATACCATTTGTAAAAGGCAAGTTTGGCTTATGGCACATCAGATAGTGCCTGACCAAGAACATCCTTATATTGAAATAGGTAGGCTTATTGATGAAAATTCTTATCAAAGGGATAGAAAAAAGATTCATTTTGAAAATGTGGTATTAGACCTTGTGAGAATGGAAAAAGATAATATTTTAATTGGCGAGGTAAAGAAAAGTTCAAAAGCTGAAGATAGTGCTAAAATGCAACTTTTATTTTATCTCTACAAGTTAAAGCAAAGCGGAATAACTGCAAAAGGGCAACTTTTTTTTCCAGAAGAAAGGAAGAGGGAAGTAGTAGAACTTACACCAGAATTTGAAAGAGAAGTTATAAAGGCAATTGAAGAAATTAAAGATATAGTATATAAAGAAAAGCCACCTGCTTTTATAAAAATTCCATATTGTAAAAATTGTGGGTATAAGGAGTTTTGTATGTCATGAAAAAAACGATTTATATTTTTTCAGATGGGGAATTAAAAAGAAAAGATAATACTCTATTTTTTGAAGGAGAAAATGGAAGAAAATTTATACCAGTAGAAAATACTTCTGAAATAATGGTTTTTGGAGAAGTAAGCCTTAACAAAAGACTTCTTGAGTTTTTAACACAATCAGAGATTATACTTCATTTTTTCAATCATTATGGATATTATGTAGGGTCTTATTATCCAAGAGAACATTTAAACTCAGGCTATATGATATTAAGACAAGCTGAGCACTATAATGATGAAAGTAAAAGGCTTTATCTTGCTCAAAAATTTGTCGAAGGAGCTTATAAGAATATAAGGCAAGTTTTGAAATATTATTCAAATAGAGGCAAAGATTTGGAAGATGTCATTTATTCCATAGAAAAATTAGGGGAGAGCGTTGATTCAACTTCTACAATAAATGAATTAATGGCAATAGAAGGTAATATTAGGGAATATTATTATAAGGCTTTTGATGAGATAATTCAAAACCCAGATTTTAAGTTTGACTTTAGAAGCAAAAGACCACCTCAAAATTTTTTGAATACATTGATAAGCTTTGGAAATTCTTTGATGTATACGACAACTTTAAGTGAAATATACAAAACCCACTTAGACCCGAGAATAGGTTTTTTGCATGCGACCAATTTTAGACGTTTTTCTTTAAATCTTGATGTTTCAGAGATTTTTAAGCCTATCATTGTAGATAGGACTATATTTACCTTGCTTAGCAAAAAAATGGTTACTAAAGAAGACTTTGAAGAAGATGCAGAAGGATTATTACTTAAAGAAAAAGGGAAAAAAGTATTTGTGCAGGAATTTGAAGATAAGCTTGCTACAACTATTAAACACAGGAATCTTTCTAACAATGTTTCTTATAGAAGACTTATAAGGTTAGAGCTTTATAAATTGGAAAAACACTTGATTGAAGAAGAACAGTACAAGCCTTTTATTGCACAATGGTAAATTTAGGTGATAAGATATGTTTTTAATTTTAGTATACGATGTGAATGAAAAAAGGGTCAATAAAGTTTTAAAGACTTGCAGAAAATACCTTCACTGGGTTCAAAATTCTGTTTTAGAAGGCGAAATATCAGAAGCCAATCTTAAAAAACTAAAAATAGAGCTTTCAAGAATAATAGACAAAGATGAGGATTCAGTTATTTTTTATATTTTACGGACTACCAAATATTCTGAAAGAGAAATCCTTGGGCTTAGAAAAGGTGGAGAAGACATAATTATATAAAATTTACATTTCAGAGCAAACAAAGACAAAAATTTAACAAAGCAGGAATTGACTATTTTATGTCGAATTTAATAATTATGAACATTATTTTAAAATACACTGCACTAAAGGAGTGATATAATGGAGCTTACAAAGCCAATAAAAATAGGTAATTTAAATTTAAAAAATCGGGTAGTAATGGCGCCTGTTAAAACTGGTTATGCTACATCAGAGGGACAGGTTACAGAGGACCTAATTCAATATTATGTCAATAGAGCAAAAGGGGGAGTAGGTTTAATTGTTTTAGAATCAGCATATGTAGACCTTTCAGGGAAAGAAATTCCGCGTCAATTAGGTATTTATGATGATTCAATGGTAGAGGGGCTTCGCCACCTTATTACCCCCATACAGGAGGATGGTAGCAAAGTCGCAGTCTACATCAACCATGCGGGGCGGATAGCAAATCCAATGGTAACTAAATTACCCCTTATCGCACCTTCTCCAATAGCTTGTCCAACTATTGGAGTTGAACCACAAGGAATACCTCATGAGGACATAAAGAAATGGCAAAATACTTACGTAAAAGCTGCTGTCAGAGCTTATGAAGCTGGTGCAGATGCATTGGAAATTCAATTTGGACATGGTTATCTCATTCACCAGTTTTTTTCACCTCATACTAACAAAAGAGAGGATGAATATGGTGGCAGTTTTGAGAATAGAATTCGCTTTGGGATGGAAATATTAGATGAAATAAAGAAAGAGATAGGTGCTGATTTTCCAATTATTGTACGCATTAGTGCTGATGAATTTGTGCCAGGAGGTTGGACATTAGAGGATGCGATCCGTTTGGCTAAAGCATTAGAAGATAAAGGTGTTGCTGCTATTGATGTTTCTTTAGGAAGTAGCTGTGAGTCTAGTGCTATTACATTGCAAACTTTGGGAACGCAAAAAGGATTGGCATGGGAATTTGCTTCAAAAATAAAAGAACAGGTCAATATTCCTGTTATCGCTGTCGGGCGAATCAATACGCCAGAATTGGCAGAAGAAATATTGGTATCAGGCAAAGCTGATTTAGTTGCTCTTGGACGTCCTTTGGTGGCTGATCCGCTATTTGTAGAAAAGGCTATCTCAGGACGCAGCAAGGAAATACGCCGTTGTGCTGCTTGTCACCAAGGCTGTTTAGATGAATTAAGAGCAGGACGCCGTTTTGGTTGTAATTTAAACCCATCAGTTGGCAAGGAGGAGGAAATCGAAATACAAAAAGCACCTCAACCTGGAAAGAAAGTATTTATCATTGGTGCTGGACTTGCAGGCTTGGAAGCAGCTTATACTGCTGCTGCAAGAGGACATAAAGTATACATTTATGAAGAAAAAGGAGAGATAGGAGGTCAAGTTTTGCCCGGTTCTGTTCCTCCTCACAAAGAAGAATTGAAAGGCATCGTGGAATACTATAAAGTGGTACTTCCAAAGGTTGGTGTCACTTTAAATCTTAATCATAAAGTTACAGCAGAAGAAATAGAAAAATGGGAGGCTGACGAAGTCGTCTTTGCGACAGGAGGACAGCCAATTGTACCACCTATTCCCGGACTTAAAGAATACGGCTTTTTGACAGCTGTGGAAGTATTAAGAGGAGAAAAACAAGCAGGCGATAAAGTTGCTATAATTGGTGGCGGCTTGATAGGCATGGAAACTGCTGATTATCTCTCAGAACAAGGCAAAAAGGTAATGGTTATTGAGCTTTTGGAGGAAGTAGCAAGAGACATGGGAGTTTTTGAGAAGATTCTCATTATGAAGCGCTTAAAAGAACGAGGTGTTGAAATTTATGTAAAAACTCGTTTAAAGGAAGTAGGAAAGGCCCTTTTGGTGGAGACACCTGAAGGGGAAAAAGAGCTGCCACTTCCCGATACTATAGTTTTAGCCGTAGGTTTAAAACCAGATCCTTCGCTTTACGAAGAGGTTAGTAAGATTTTACCACAAGAAAAGCTTCATGTTATAGGAGATGCTAAAGAAGTGAGAAAGATTGTTCACGCTATTTCTGAGGGACGTAATTTAGGTCTTTCCCTATAAGAGGGGTTATTCCCCTCTTATATTTTTAAATTATCAACTTATCCACAAATGTATGTGAATATGTTGATAATTTAATGTTGAAAGTCTTTCTGCTAGAATTATGAGGAATTTTTGAGCTATGAAAAATTTGCACACAGATCGAATGTGAATAATTACTTTTCCTTTAAAAAGAAAATTTCTTCACTTGCCTTAGAAAAATTGTTATAATTAATTGTGATAGCAAAAGAAAGGGGGATACCCGCAATGCGGGTATATTGGCTATGAAGTTTTGTTCCTTGAGGTCAGGAAGCAGTGGAAATGCTATTTACATAAATCATAAAGATGTACATATACTTGTTGATGCGGGTTTAAGCGGTAGAACAATTGAAAAAGCATTACTTAACATAGGGATAAACCCTAAAAGTCTATCTGCCATTCTTATAACTCATGAGCATAAAGATCATATTATCGGAGCCGGGGTACTTTCAAGGAGATACAATATACCTATATATGCCAATAAAGCTACATGGGAGGTAATGGAGAAAGACATAAAAGAAATTTCCGAAAAAAACAAACTCTATTTTACCACAGGAGAAGAATTTGAAATTGGGGATGTAAAAATAATGCCCTTTAAAAAGTCTCATGATGCCGTGGAACCGGTAGGTTTTTCCTTTAAATGTGGAGATAAAAAAATTTCCATTGCTACTGATTTAGGATACATGACGAGAGGTGTTGCAAATCATCTTATAGGTTCCGATATAGTACTTTTAGAAGCAAACCATGATATAGAAATGCTTATCAATGGTTCATATCCATGGCCTCTTAAAAAAAGGATTTTATCTAATTTAGGGCATCTTTCTAATGATGCTGCAGCAGACACTCTCATGAAGCTGTTTAAAATGAAAGCGATAGGGATAGCTTTTTTAGGCCATTTAAGCCAAAATAACAACAGACCAGAACTTGCCTTTGCGACTGTTACAAATGTACTTAAAAAATCAGGAGTAAAATTTGAGGTGCGTATGGCTTTAAGAAATATTGAAAGTGATTTAGTAGAAATATAAACAGGGCCTATTTTGCGAGGCCCTGTTTTTGTATGTGCGCCCGGCATGGGCGATAACTAGGCGGTGAAAGTCCGCTGTGGGCTTGGTAGTGGGAACCACTAGCCAAGAGCAAGGGTGTCCATCGTGAGGTGGAATCTGAAGGAAGCTTAAGGCAAAATCTCGGTCTGATGAATAAGAACCAGATAAGAGGCTGAATTGGGATGGATGAGTTTGCGTAACAAAACGAAGTCCAACACTACCCGAATCCCATACAGTAAATCTGGCAGATATATGAGATGAAAGTTATCGTTCTTACCCGGGGAGGTCTCAAGGATAAGTCATGGGAGTAAAATCTGAAGTGACAACCCATGCAGTGATGTATGGCTGAACCTTGAGAAGTCAGCAGAGGTCATAGTACTTATCTAGACATGAATAGATAAGGAAGGACCGAACGTTAGGAGGTTTTGGAAATCTTATGGACTCGAAAGATATGCAGAGACTGCAGACAACTCAACAAAGAGGCTATCCGTTGAATAGAGAAATGGAATTTCAAAAGACAACGGAAGTGCATAGTATATCATCGGCGTCGGAAGATGGAAGAAACGAGGTACAAAGATATACCAGCAAGATGCTTGAAATGATAGTAGAACGAGGGAACATGGAAGCAGCATACAAGCGCGTTGTTGCAAATAAAGGAAGCCATGGAGTCGATGGGATGGAAGTAGATGAACTTCTACCGTATCTCAAAGAAAACTGGGCAACCATAAAACAACAACTGCTGGAGGGGAAATACAAACCACAACCAGTGCGAAGAGTAGAAATACCAAAACCTGATGGAGGGAAAAGACTACTAGGAATACCTACAGTACTAGACAGACTAATACAACAAGCAATAGCCCAAATACTAAATAAAGTCTACAACCATACATTTTCTGATAGCAGTTATGGATTCAGACCAGGACGCAGTGCAAAAGACGCAATAAAAGCCGCAGAAGCATACATAAATGAAGGATACACATGGGTTGTAGATATGGACTTAGAAAAGTTCTTTGACAGAGTAAACCACGACATAATAATGTCCAAACTAGAAAAGCGGATAGGAGATAAAAGGGTACTAAAGTTAATACGAAGATACCTAGAATCAGGAGTAATGATAAACGGAATCAAAGTATCAACAGAAGAAGGGACACCCCAAGGAGGGCCATTAAGTCCACTATTAGCAAACATAATGTTGGACGAACTAGACAAAGAACTTGAAAGGAGAGGGCATAAATTCTGCCGATATGCAGATGACTGCAACATATATGTAAAAAGCAGGTCTGCAGGAAACAGAGTAATGAAGAGCATAAAGAAATTCATAGAAAGCAAATTAAAACTAAAAGTCAACGAAGCAAAAAGTGCTGTAGATAGACCATGGAGAAGAAAATTTCTTGGATTTTCATTCTACACAAAAGAAAACGAAGTAAGAATAAGAATCCATGAAAAATCCATCAAAAGGTTTAAGGAAAAAGTAAGAGAAATAACCAATCGGAACAAGGGAATAAGCATGGAAAACAGAATAAAAAGACTAAATCAAATAACAACAGGATGGGTCAACTATTTTGGATTAGCAGACGCGAAAAGCATAATGAAAACCCTTGACGAATGGATAAGGCGAAGACTAAGGGCATGTATATGGAAACAATGGAAGAAGATAAAAACGAAGCATGATAACTTAGTAAAACTAGGAGTAGAAGAACAAAAAGCCTGGGAATACGCCAATACAAGGAAAGGCTACTGGAGAATATCCAATAGCCCAATCCTAAATAAGACTCTTACAAATAAATACTTTGAAAGCATAGGTTATAAGAGTTTATCCCAAAGATATCTAATTGTACACAATTCCTAATGAACCGCCGTATACCGAACGGTACGTACGGTGGTGTGAGAGGACGCTGAATAAAATAATTATTCAGCTCCTACTCGATCTTTATTTTAGCTATTGCTTTTGTTGAGCTAGTTTGCTGTGATGTCTGCCGTATGAGAAGTAAATAATCAATCCTATTATAAGCCATACTATAAGTCTTACCCATGTCTCCCATGGGAGAGATGCCATCAAAGCACCTACAAATATAATTGCCAAAAGAGGTGTCCATGGTACACCAGGTGCTCTGAATTTTCTTGGCAAGTCTGGCTGTGTATATCTTAGTACTATAACCGAAATGGATACAAGTACAAATGCCAGCATAGTTCCTATATTAACAAGTTCTGCTATAATTCCTATTGGTAAAAAGCCTGCCACTAAAGAAGTTGCTATTGCTATAAGATATATAGCCAAAGTAGGTGTTCTAAATTTTGGATGAAGCTTTGAAAAAGCAGGTGGAAGCAATCCATCACGGGACATTGCAAAAATTATTCTTGTAGAACCATATGTCATAACCAACAAAACTGTCGTAATACCTGTTAAAGCACCAATGGATACAAGGCCCCTTGCCCAGTTCAAACCTATTATGTTAAGAGCTTTAGCAACAGGTGCTGGGTCATTTAACCGGGCATACGAAACTACACCAGTGAGTATTGCAGCAACAGCTATATAAAGAATAGTGCTAATGCCGAGAGAACCCAATATTCCTATTGGTAAATCTCTTGCAGGATTTTTTGTTTCTTCAGCTGCGGTTGAGACTGCGTCAAAACCTATATAGGCGAAGAACACAATTGCTGCACCTGTAAAAACCCCTTTCCATCCATAAGGCATGAATGGATGCCAGTTTACTGGTTTTACGTGCCATACTGCAACTACTATGAAGAAAAGTACGACAAATACTTTAAATGCAACTGCTATATTATTGACAGTAGCACTTTCTCTTGTACCTATATATACAAGTGCAGCCACTAATAATAAAATGCCTATTGCCGGCAAATTTATAAGTCCTCCTGGACCTTGCCAAGCAGAATGAGCTGCCCAATCAGGAATATTTATTCCTATACTTGCAAGAAGGTTAGTAAAATAACCGGACCAGCCCAAAGCTATTGCTGGAAGTGCAAAGACGTATTCAAGTATTAAGTCCCATCCTATGATCCACGCGAAGATTTCTCCTAATGCAACATAGCTGTAGCTATAAGTTGAACCTGCAATTGGGAACATTGATGCGAATTCTGCGTATGAGATTGCAGCAAAAGCACAAGCCAAACCAGCCAACACGAAAGAAAGTATAATAGCAGGTCCCGCATGTTCTGCTGCAGCAACCCCAGTTATAACGAAAATACCAGTACCTATGATTGCGCCAATACCTAATGCAACAAGGTCAATTGCTGTTAATGATTTTTTTAGTTTGTATTGTTCGCTTTCTGTATCAGCTAATATCATTTCCAAAGTTTTCTTCCTAAAAAGTCCATTTGAATTTGTCATTAAGCTACCTCCTTATAGCAACTATTAAACAAAATTTTGTAAACAAAAACCGTATGCCCCCTTTTTCTAATATAGAAGATAATAAAAAAGTATAAAATAAAAAATTTAAAACTTTAAAGTGATAATATATTACTTTACTATTATATTAAAACAAAACAATAATATATTCAACATTCTTTTCAAAATACTGGTTAAAGAAAAAATTGCAAATTTAAAACTAATAAATTGCAAAATTGACTAAATAATTATTTTAAAAAGCGGAGAAACACGCAATTTAACAAACAATTTATGCAGTTATTAGTTAATTATAGAGCATATTTTTAGTTTCTGTCAATTGCTTTTTTGTTTAGTAAACGTAAACTGCTATTGATTTTTATAATTTAATGTGATAATATGTATTCTATATATGGAATAATGTTTATGCAACAAAAACAGTGGAGGTGAAATTCATGGGAGAAGATGGGAAACTCTATATAATAAGAGAAGAAATCCTTTCAGACTCTCTTAAAAAGACTTTAAAAGTGAAAGAATTATTAGAATCGGGCAAAGTGAAAACCATCAATGAAGCAGTAAAACAAGTAGGCATATCTCGCAGTGCTTTTTACAAGTATAGAGATTATGTTTTCCCTTTTTCTAAATTTAGCAAAGGGAAAATCATAACTTTATCTATGGTATTGGAGCATATGCCAGGAGTGCTTTCTTCTATTCTTGACGTTGTGGCAGATGCGAGGTGCAATGTTGTTACTATAAATCAAAGTATACCTTCGATGGGGGTTGCGAGCGTAACTATTTCTATTGATACCCAGTACATGGAAATGAGTTTGGAAAATTTCCTTGAGAAACTATCCAGTCAAAACGGAGTTAGGAAAATAGAAATTTTAGGAGAATAAGGGGGATATGAATGAAAATAGGACTAATGGGGCTTGGAACAGTTGGAACAGGCGTAGTTCATTTAATCAACCTAAACGGCAAAAACATTGAAAAAAAGATAGGGGAGAAAATCGAGATAAAAAAGATACTTGTGAAAGACCCCAATAAAAAGAGGACACCCCTTGCAGAAGGAAAAATAACTTTTAATGCAGATGACATTTTAGAAGATGAAGAAATAGATGTAGTAGTAGAAGTGATGGGGAAAGAACATCCCGCTCTGGATTATATTATAAAAGCTCTCAAAAGTGGTAAGCACGTCGTCACTGCCAACAAAGAAGTCATAGCAGTTCACGGTAAAGAGCTAATAAAACTTGCGACAGAAAATAAAGTTAGTCTTCTCTATGAGGCATCAGTTGGTGGTGGCATTCCCATCATCAGGCCATTAAAACAATGTCTTGCAGCAAATAAAATATACGAAATCAAAGGAATATTAAACGGAACTACAAATTATATATTGACAGAAATGAAAGAAAAAGGCCTTGATTTTGAAGAAGCCTTAAAGGATGCTCAGCAAAAAGGTTATGCAGAAGCAGATCCGACAGATGACGTGGAAGGCTTTGATGCGGCAAGAAAACTTGCCATACTATGCACTTTAGCTTTTAACAAATTCACTTTGCCTGAAAAAATTTATACAAAAGGTATAAAGTCTATTTCTAAATCTGACATAAAATATGCAGAAGAATTGGGGTACAATGTAAAACTCATAGCTTATGCAAAAATTGACGAAAAAGAGCGATTAGAAGCATGGGTACATCCTGTCATGATAAAAAAAGACAATCCTTTAAGCGGCGTAAATGGAGTCTTTAACGCTATTTTAGTTGATGGAAATGCAGTAGGGGAAGTTATGTTTTATGGACAAGGTGCAGGTATGATGCCTACTGCCAGTGCAGTTGTTGCGGACATAATGGATGTAAAAAACCATATTGTAATTCAAAATGGGTGCGAAGATGCAGACCTTCTTCCTATTGTGGATACTGCATCCAAATATTATATAAGGCTCATAGCCTTTGATAAACCTGGCGTAATGAGCAAAATTACTGGTATATTAGGAGAGAAAGGAATAAGTCTTTTGTCGGTAGTACAAAAAGGGGTTTTAGGGGATACTGCGGAGATTGTTTTGATCACTCATATCGCGAATACAGGGAAAGTATTTGAAGCCCTGGAAGAAATACAAAATCTGAGGGAAGTAGAAAGTATAGAAAGTGTCATAAGAGTAGAGGGGGAATAGTCAATGGGGTGGGAAGGCCTAATAAAAGCTTATAGAGAGTTTATGCCTAGAATAAAAGAGGAAAACATAGTTACATTAAAAGAAGGCAATACACCTATTTATGAGGCTGTAAATCTTCAAAAACTTTTTCCAGGCATAAAAATATATCTGAAATACGAAGGGTTAAACCCAACAGGCTCTTTTAAAGACAGGGGTATGACTGTAGCAGTGTCGCAGGCAAAAGAAGAGGGTTCTAATGCAGTTGTGTGCGCTTCAACAGGAAATACTTCTGCTTCTGCAGCTGCCTATGCAGCAAAGGCAGGGCTCAAGAGCATTGTACTTATACCTGGCGGCAAAATTGCTTTAGGAAAGCTTGCTCAAGCGATTGCTTATGGTGCTAAGGTTATTGCTATAGATGGAAACTTTGATGATGCTTTGAGGTTAGTTAGAGAGATTTCAAAAAAATTTCCCATAACGCTGGTGAATTCTATAAATCCTTATAGGTTAGAAGGACAAAAGACAGCTTCTTTTGAAATATGTGACGAACTTAAAGATGCTCCTTCCTATGTTGCGCTTCCTGTGGGGAATGCAGGGAATATAACAGCTTATTGGATGGGCTTTAAAGAATATTATAATGCGGGGAAAATAAATAAACTTCCTAAAATGTTAGGTTTTCAGGCAGCTGGGGCTGCACCCATAGTTGAAAACAGAGTAATTGAAAACCCTGAGACTATTGCAACAGCGATACGAATAGGTAACCCTGCCAGCTGGGAAAAGGCTGTCGCTGCGAGAGATGAGTCAGGTGGACTCATTGACAAAGTTACAGATGAAGAAATACTGGAGGCTTATGCGCTTTTAGCCAAGAAGGAAGGTATTTTTGCAGAGCCTGCTTCAGCAGCTTCTATTGCAGGGGTTATTAAGAAATACAAGGAAGGATTTTTTAAAGAAGGAGAATCTGTTGTTTGTGTTTTAACGGGAAATGGATTAAAGGATCCAGATACTGCTGTTAAATTAGGTGGAGAGATAAAAACAATAGAGGCGAATCTAAAAGCATTGGAGGAAGTTTTATATGGAGAGTGACATGGTAAAAGTGAGAATTCCCGCTTCTTCAGCAAATTTGGGACCGGGCTTTGACTGCATAGGAGTGGCACTAAATTTGTATACAGAAATTTCTATGGGATTTATAGAAGAAGGGCTCTTGATAGAGGTTTCAGGAGATGACTATAAAGAAATAGAAACAACTGAGGATAATCTCGTCTATAAAGCGGCTAAAAGAGTTTTTGAAAAAACTGAGACACAATATGAGGGATTAAAAATAGAGATAAGAAATGGTATTCCCATAGGCAGTGGTCTTGGAAGTAGTGCGGCGGCGATAATTGGTGGGATGTTAGCAGCAAATGAACTTGCAGGAGGTATTTTAACACATGAGGAAATTTTAGACCTTGCGGCTTCTATGGAAGGACACGCTGATAATGTAGGCCCTGCTCTAAATGGTGGATTAAATATAACTGTTTTTGACGGGGTAAGTACTTATTATGTAAAAAAAGAATTAGAAAATGATTTAAAATTTATCACTTTTACTCCAAAAAAGTTTTAAAGACGGAAATAGCAAGGAGTATATTGCCCAAAAAAGTAGATTTTAAAGATGCTGTATTCAATACAGGTAGGTCTTCTCTTTTGACAGCTGCTTTGTTTAGTGGAAGGTACGACTTGTTAAAGATTGCCTCTCAAGATATGCTCCATCAAAAATACCGCTCTAAACTTATACCTGAAATGTATGCCTGTTTTGAAAAAGCTTTAGAAGCAGGCGCTTATTCTGTTTTTTTAAGTGGAGCAGGCCCCACAATTATGGCTATTTGCTCGGAAGATAAGGTAGATACAGTAGTAGAAGGAGTAGGAAGTGTGTATACTAGCATGGAGATAGATTATAGAGTATATAAACTCCATTGTGAAAATAACGGTGCTCAAGTTTCAAAGGTTTCTCTATCAGTATAGGGAAACCTTTGAAACTTTATTATGTGATAAATTTTTATGATTAACCAATGTGATATAGTAACAAAAAAATATTAAAATGCTTTAAACATATTAAAGTTTTTAATAAAATATATTTACTTTGCTTCGTGAGTTATGCTATAATATTTATGGGTGATATAAATATGAAAGCAAAAGAAGTTTTAGAATTATTAAAAATATCAAGGCCAACACTAACCAAATATGTAAAAGAAGGAAAAATAAGAGTAACAGTTATGCCAAATGGATTTTATGATTATAATGAGGAAGACGTATACAAAATTTTTATGAAAGGTGTTGAAAGGAAAACATACATTTACGCAAGAGTTTCAACCCCAAAACAAAAGAAAGATCTAGAAAATCAAATTGAATTATTGAAACAATTTTGTTTTAGTAATGGGTATAAAATACACGGAGTATTCTCTGACATAACAAGTGGAATTAGCTTTGAAAAGAGGAATGAATTTTTTAAAATGCTTGATGATGTTCTTGCGGGTAAAGTAGAGAGGGTTATTATAGCCTACAAAGACAGGTTAAGCAGAGCAGGATTTGAATTGTTTAAACATTTATTTAGAAAATTTAATACTGAAATGATTGTTGTATCAGAAGTTGGTAATGAGGAGCTTGATTCTCAGGAAATAATTGAAGAAATTATAAGTTTGCTGCACTGTTACAGTATGAAATTCTACAGCAAAAGAAAAATTCAAAAAATAAGAAAGCTTTTAGAAAGCGAGGTGTTTGAAGATAATAGTCAAGAGAGTAGAACAAATACAGATAAATAAAAATCATGAATTATGGCCTTATTGTGATAAAATATGCTTTGCAGCAAAAAACTTATACAATTATGCTAACTACATTACAAGGCAGGAATTTATAAACAACAAAAAATGGATAAGGTACAGGAAGCTCAATAAGATGTTAAAAGAACACGAGACTTACAAAAATTTACCTGCCCAGACAGCACAACAAACCTTGAGACTTCTCGATAGAAACTGGAAATCATTTTTTAAAGCAATGAAAGAATGGAGAAAAGATAAAAGCAAGTTTAATGGGAAACCTAAATTACCAAAATACAAAAAGAAAAATGGGAGAAGCATTGCTATATTCACCAATCAACAGTGTAAGATTAGAGACGGATATTTAACTTTTCCAAAGACAGATCTAAAGCTTAAAACGAGAGTGGAAGGCAAATTAAAAGAAGTCAGGATAATCCCAAAAGGAAGTGTTTATGTTATTGAAATAGTTTATGAAAAAGAAGTAGTTGAAACAAAGAAATCCTCAAAAAGAATAGCTGGAATAGATTTGGGACTTAATAACTTTGCAACTTTGGCAAATAACATAGGCATAAAGCCTATTGTTATTAATGGCAAAGTTATTAAGTCAATAAATCAATATTACAACAAGAAAAAGGCTGAGTTAATGAGTTATGTAGGAGACAGAGGTACCAGCAATAGAATTAAAAAGCTATCAATAAAGAGAGACAACAAAATAAAAGACCTTATGCATAAAATAAGCAGATTTATAGTAAACTTTTGCAAACAATATAATATAGATACACTTGTAGTTGGATACAACCCGGGATGGAAGCAGGAAATAGAATTAGGGAAAATAAACAATCAAAATTTTGTGAGTATCCCTTATTATCAGTTCATAAACATGCTCAAGTACAAATGTGAAGAAGAAGGGATAAACCTCATACTTGCAGAAGAGAGTTATACCAGTGGTTGCAGTTTTTTAGATGGAGAAGAGGTCAGCAAAGAAAACTATGACCCAAGCCGCAGGATAAAAAGAGGATTATTTAGGAGCAACAAAGGTATTTTAATAAACGCGGATGTAAACAGCGCATACAACATTATCAAAAAAGTATTCCCCGAAGCATTTGCGGAGGGGATAGAGGTGTGGGGTTACACCCGGTTAGGCTGAATGTAGCCTAACAAAGAAAAGTGTTTAATAAAATTTTGAATAGTTTTTAATATTTTGAACGCTATTCATAACCTAATTAAACTGTAGTAGCGGAGAGATTATAACTCAATATATTAGAAATGGAGGTATATATTGTGAAAAAATTTTTGGCGCTAATTTTGATATTTTTAATTGCTGCAAGTCTTGCTTTTACTGTTCCAGTACATGTTTTTGCTGAATCTTCAACGCAAACCACGACAGACCAACAACTATATGATAATCTTGCAGACATTGGTTCTATAATGAAGTATATAACAGATAATTATATTGGAGATGTGACATACGATCAACTCAAAGAAGCAGCTTTAAAAGGAATTTTTTCAAGCCTTGATGAATATAGTACATATTTTACAAAAGAAGAGTTTAAAGATTTTACCAAAAATACTTCCGGAACTTTCAGTGGGACAGGAATGGTCTTGACTGAAAAGGACGGAAAAATTGTTGTAACTTCCGTTTTAGAAGGTTCGCCTGCTGAAAAAGCTGGAATCAAAAGTGGTTATATTATAAAAGCAGTAAACGACAAAAGCGTTGAGGGAATGAATATAAACGACGTAGTAAATATGATAATTGGAGAAGAAGGCACAAAAGTAAAGGTCACTTTTGACGTAGGAGGGGCAATAAGAGAATTTGAACTTACCAGACAAATAATTCGTGTCAATCCAGTTTCCTATAAAATAATCGATGGAGTTGGATATATAAAAATACAAGAATTTAATGAAAATACCACATCTAATATAGCAAATGCCCTCACGTATATGGATAATAACGGCATAAATAAAATCGTCCTTGATTTAAGAGATAATCCCGGTGGACTTCTTACAGAGGCGGTAAGTGTTGCAAACTTTTTTGTTCCAAAAGGAGTTGTATTGACTGTAGAGACAAAAAATGGAGAAAATGAAACATATTATTCTTATCTCAATAATCCTAAGTATAAATTAGCAGTTTTAATTAACGGCAATACTGCTTCTGCAGCTGAAATATTAGCAGGGGCTATACAGGATACAAAAGCAGGTATATTAGTGGGGGAAAAATCTTTTGGAAAAGGGACTGTCCAATCAGTAGTGCCATTGCCAGATGGAAGTGGTTTTAAGCTTACAATTGCAAGGTATAAACTCCCTTCAGGCAGATATATTGACAAACAAGGCTTGAAACCAGATATATATGTGGTAAATACTCAATATACTCCTTCATTTAAATTTAATGGCACATTGAAGGTAGGTTCCAGAGGAAATGATGTGAAAATTTTACAGAAGAATTTAAATATATTGAAGTTTAATGCGGGCCCAGAAGATGGTATTTTTGGACCTAAAACGGCGAACGCTGTAAAAGAACTGCAAAGGAAAGCGGGATTAACTCCGACAGGGGTTTTTGATAAAAACACTTATGATGCATTGGTTAAACTGCTTGAAGAATTAAACAATAAGGATATTCAATTAGATAAGGCAATAGAAGTGCTAAAGAAAATGTAACAAGCTACATGCTTTGCATGTAGCTTTCTTAATTTTATAAAATGAATAATTTCTTGCAAAGAGTGTGTTTTATAAATAAAAAATTTTATTTTTCCAGAGAAGGAAAAATGTAATTTATATAGAATAATATTGAATATGAAATTTATGCAACATTAAATAGTAATCATACAAATAGCAAAGCAAAAGATATACAAAGGATTAGTATATTATATTTTAAATAAAATGTCTCAAATTCAACAATAATTACAAATTTTATTTATAATTATTAAACATATGCTATCTAAGGGTTTATTCCCTTAGATTATAGATATTTCATAAAATGGGGGGATGAAGGGAAGAAAATTGTATCTTTTTGTCGAAACATAAGGAAGATGAAAAACAAGGGGGTTAAGATTTTATGGGTAAAAGGTTTTTAGTTTTTCTGATTGCATTTACATTGGTATTTGGTGCTTTTAGCTCTTTTGGTTATTCGGAGCAGATGCCATCATCGAATAACCCAAAACTTACCTTAGATTCGCTAAAAATCGATTATAATCTTGTAAAACAGATTGCTAAAGATAATTTTAAAGAAACTGCTAAACCCTATCAAAGCAAGTCAAAAGTTGTGGAACAATTTGGAGAAGAGATGCAAAATTTAAGAGATGGTTCCAAGCAAGAGATTGAAAAATATAATCCTGATGAAACTGTACGAGTTATTGTGGAATTAGAAAAGGATAGTCTTGCTTCTTTTGCATTAAAGTCTAACAAGACTCTCAAAACTTTGACGCAAAATGAAAAAACGACTATTTTAAGCAAAATTACTCAAGAACAAACTCAATTAAAAAGCGTATTGAGCAAAAATTTCAATTTTAAACCAAGACATACATATAAAACTGTTTTAAATGGCATAAGTGGTGAGGTAAAAGTTAAAGATATAGAAAAAATTAAAACATTGCCTGGAGTAAAAGATGTAAGAATTGTAAATGAGTATTTCCTTGATATGAAAACAGCAGTTTATTCTACAAATGCTCCTACTGTATGGAATGAATTGGGATATAAAGGAGAAGGAATGGTTGTAGCAATAGTAGATACAGGAATAGATTATAGGCACCAGGATATGAAAATAACAGATAGTTCCAAAGTAAAATTGACTCAAGCAAAAGTACAGGAAATAGCAAATACAACAGGTCTTCCTTATAAATATTTTACAGATAAAGTACCTGTTGGTTGGAACTGGGCAGACAATAATGATCAAATTATAGATATTGGTGCTACACAGTCAATGCACGGACAGCACGTTGCAGGTATAGTTGCAGCAAATGGCAATATTAAAGGCGTTGCACCTGAGGCGCAGCTTATAGCTGAAAAAGTATTTTCAAATAACCCTAATTTTGCATCTGCTTTTTCAGACGATATAGTAGCAGGTATTGACCACGCAGTCGCTTTTGGAGCAGATGTCATAAACATGAGCTTAGGCTCAACAGCAGGTTTTGTCCGTCCAGATGACCCTGAGCACCTGGCGATAAAAAATGCTGTTGACAATGGCGTAATAGTTGTTGTTTCAGCTGGTAACTCCAGTTATTCGACGAGCGCAGAATTTTATCCATATGCAATGGATCCAGATATAGGAACTGTCGGCTCGCCTGGATTGTGGCTTGATGCTATTCAAGTGGCTGCTTCTATAAATCCTGGACTTACAGGAAAAAGCTTTTCTGTAAATCCTGCTCCACAAGATTTTGACAGAGTAGTATATTCTGTAGGAAGTCCTACAGACCATGACCCTATTGACCCTGCAGATGTCTTGAAAGGAGAGTATGAGGTAGTATACTGTGGATTAGGTAGACCCGAGGATTTTCAAGGTAAAGATGTAGTAGGTAAAGTTGCCCTTATTTCAAGAGGTTCTATTACATTTAACGCAAAGACGATAAATGCACAAAATGCTGGTGCAGTAGCTGCAGTAATTTTCAATAATACTACAGGAACAATTTCAATGGCATTAGGAGAAGGTACGAAAATTCCTTCTGTGTCTATTTTAAGAGATGCAGGTCTTGCAATTAAAGCTTTGTTAGATCAAGGGCAAAAAGTCACAGTAAAATTTGATGGTGCTATAGGAACAAATAAATTAGGAGTTCCTCCGGGAGACAATGTAACAGACTTTTCATCCTGGGGTGTTACACCAAGCTTTGACTTTAAACCGGAAATAATGGCACCTGGCGGCGGAATATATTCAACACTTAACAAAGATTCTTACGGTTTGATGAGCGGTACATCTATGTCATCACCTCATGTGGCAGGTGCAATGGCGTTAATTGCTGAAGCTCTTAAAGATAAAGTATCTAAAGGTGAATTAACTTTCAAAGATGGCAGAGACTTTGTTGAAATGGCTAAAATAATGGCTATGAATACAGCCAAAGTTATAATTGATACAAACGACAATGCTGCTCTTTATACAGGTAAAATCTTAAGAAGTCCTAAGCCTTATTCACCGAGACAACAAGGGGCAGGTATGATTCAAATAGATAAGGCAATCAAGACACCTGTGACAATTACAGATGTGAATGGGAAAGCCGGTATTGCCCTTGGCAGTATTGGAAATAGTGCAACCTTTATCTTGACTCTTAAAAATCACAGCAAGAGTGATGTTACGTATACCTTAAAGGACGAGTATGGAGTTTTGACAGATTATGTTCTTTGGGGATTTAACTTTGCTGAAACAACAACCCTTACAGGGGCGACAGTTAAATTTGATAAAGATACTGTGACAGTGCCTGCGAACGGACAAGCGACTGTCAATGTTACATTGATAATTCCTCAAAATGCTCCACAAAATATTTTTGCGGAAGGATTTTTAAGCTTTATTCCAGAAGATAGCAATCTTCCCAAACTAAGCGTACCTTATACAGCTTTTTATGGAAGTTGGGATGAACCGAGAATTATAGATTCACCTCTTTGGGAAGATGACACTTATTATGGACTTACAGGTATGGCAGGAGTTATAGATGAAGACTTGTATTTCTTAGGTAACTTGGGACGTGAGGAAGAAAAACCTGATCCATCTACAATTGCTATATCGCCAAATGGTGATGGTGTATTTGATTTTGCACAGCCAGTGCTTTCATTTATGAGAAATGCAAGAGAATTTAAAGTAAGCGTTGTAGACGGTAATGGAAATGTAATAAGAGAAATATCGCAAGAAGAATATTTAAGAAAGAACGTTGCAGAAACTTCCAAGGCGAGAATTTCCGATTCATGGATATGGGACGGCAAAGCATTTAACCCTGCGACAGGAGAATTTGAAGCAGTTCCTGATGGACAATATTATATGCGCTTTGAATCTAAGATAGATTATCCAAATGCAAAGACACAAGTTCTTCAAATGCCTGTTAAAGTCGATACAATATTGCCTGAAGTTATGATAAATGATGGCTATGTCGATCAATATGGATATTTAAACGAAAATTACATTTCAAACGGAAAAGCAATAATTGAATGGACAGCTACTGATAAAGAAGGTTCAGGTATAGATTATTATGTTCTCTTTACAGGAAAGATTGACCCTGTGACATATAACGTAGCAAATATTGAAGCAAAAGTCTTACCAAATGATGTGACTTCAGCAGAAGTCCCTCTTCCAAACCGCTATACATTTATTGCTGTACTTGGTGTAGACTATGCAGGAAATATTTCTGATATAATGGGTGTAAATAATAGCTGTATTGCATTTAACCCAGAAATAAAAGACAATTTTGGACCTGTAATTACTGTAAAAGAACCTCAAGTAGCACAAATATTTAATACAAGAGATATTGTTGTTTCAGGAACCATAGAAGATGAGACGACATTTATGGGTGAACTCTATATTAATGATGAAAAAGTAACAGTCAATCCAGACAATACTTTCAAAACAACAATACATTTTTACAGTGATGGAAAGAAACAAATAAAATTCCTTGCATTTGATAATTTGTATAATGCAGACGACCCTTCAACATATGAACACAAGACAGAATTTGCAATACCCATTTATATAGATACTACAAAACCCGAAATTACTTTAAATGTAGATAATTTCAAAGGCTTTATTTCACCTGAAGGAGTAAGCCTTACAGTAGCAGGCAATGTGTACGATACAGGATTTGGATACAAACTGTTTATCAATGGCAACAATATACTTAACAAAGAAGCTGATGATTACACAACATTTAATGATAACTTTATTGCCAGAGTACCTCTTAACGTGGGAAATAATATCATTTCGATAAGTGCAGTAGATGTGGCAACAAATAAAGCCGAAGTTACAGTAGCTGCAAATGTGTATACTTCAGATATACAAAATTACGTTACAATAACCTACAATGGAACACAAAAGACAATACAACTTGCAAAAGTCACGCTTGACTCACTTAATGCTAATCCAAATCCACTTTATATACCGGTTGGGGGAACAGGCAAAATAACCGTTAATGCAATATATACAGACGGTACAACAAAAGATATAACAGATAAAGCAGTGTTTGAATCTGTATATGGGGACATTGCAAAAGTAGAGGGTAATGGAATTGTAGTTGGAATGAATCCAGGTGAGACTACAATAACTGCCACATATGATAATAAATCTGTTGATATAAAAGTTGTAGTTTCAGAAGCTGTACCATTGGGGATAAGTGTTGACCCGCCATCTATAACAGTTCCAGCAGGCAAAGCAATGCCAATTGCAGTTTATAATCATTTCTCAGATGGCAGTCAAGTAGATGTGACAAATTACACTAAATTTATAATTGCAAATCCGCTTATTGCTGACTACACTATGGGAGTTGTAAAAGGCCTTTCTAAAGGAAGCACTGTGCTTACTGCCGTGTATAACAATAGTGCGTTAAATGTTCCAATTACAGTAACAGACCCAGTTCTTGAAAATATACAAGTTCAACCTTCTTCTATTGAAATAAAAGTGGGAGAAACTACACAAATAGAAGTTACAGCAAACTATTCTGATGGCACAACAAAAGACGTGACAAAAGATGCTAAATATAATTTTGATCCAAATATAATTACAGTAAACCAAGGGCTTGTTAAAGGGGTTAAAGCAGGCAGTACCACAATTGAAATAAGTTATGACGACAAAACTACATCTGTCAATGTTACAGTAAAAGAAGTACCTTCTTCTGGCGGAGGCGTAGGTATTACACCTATTATACCCCCAGTGACTCCACCTGCAAGCACTGAAGAAACAGCAAAGCCAACTCAAGAAGTATCACAAGGCAAAGTAGTTGTAGAAAATAACACAACAACACTTACAGTAGACGAAAACAAAGTGGCAAAAGACATAAAAGACACTTCAAAGAAAGAAATACAATTTGACTTAACAAATATAGGAACTACACCTCAAAAAGCATTAGAAATACCTGTAACTGTACTTAATTTAATAGCAGAGAACAACAAAAACGTAGTAGTAAAATCAGACGAAGTAGCTCTTCAATTTGATGCAAAAACTTTGGGAGTATCACAAGAAGCAATTGACCTCATAAACAAAGCAGGAACAATAAAACTTAACATACACAACAAAGGCAAAATAACCGCATCATCTTTCGAGCCAATAACAAGCGCCTATGACATAACAATAAAAGCAGGAGACAAAGACATAAAAATAGGGTCACCAGTAAAAATGACATTTAACATAAAAGGTGGAAAAGACATAAGAAAAATAGGAGTATACTACTTAAACGAGAAGACAAATCAATGGGAATACGTAGGAGGAAAAATTGACAAAGGAACAAACACAATAACCTTTGAAGCCAAACACTTCTCAACCTATGAAGTCTTTGAATACAACAAAGAATTCAAAGACGTAACAAAAGACAATTGGGCATATGACGTAGTAAATGTCCTTGCATCAAGGCACATAATAAAAGGAGTAGACTGTCAATTCTCAAATTAAATCTCCAAAGATTTTCAAATTATAATGGCATTTTTTAAGTGCATAAAAGTATTTTTTCTCAAATTATCACAGCCTGATTAAAAATTTTTTTCACTTTTTAAGAGCATTACCGCTAAAATATGTTAATATCTGTTATTGGCAATTTGGGTTAATTGATGTATAATAAAAAATGAGAGTAGCGAAAGCTACTACTCTCACAAACTGATTTCATTTTGTGCCTGGTATATTACTTCTTCATCTATTTCTCTTAGCCTTTTAGAATACGCATAGAGAAGAGAAGCTGTTACCAGGTTATTTATTATCCTTGGGAGCCCTTTTGTTAGAGAATATATTGCTTCATATGCTGATGGTGTAAATATATCATTCACCACTCCGGCTATTTTCATTCTTGTTTTTATATAATCTTGAATTTCTTCTTTTTTTAGCCCTTGCATCACATACTTTATAGAAATTCTTTGCCTTAGTGCACTGTTTACATTCAAGGCTAGTTTGTTTCTTATGTGTGGTTGTCCTGAAAGTATCAATATATACGGGTTTTGAGAATCCATATTAAAGTTAAATATTATTCTCAAATCTTCAAGAACATCGTTAGAAACCAGTTGTATTTCATCTAATATTATGACAGGAGTTATCTTCTGGCTATAGTAAAGTTCTGTTATCGCTCTTTGTATCTGGTGAAAGAGCGTTACTTTTTTGTATGAGGGTGTTTCGCCTAAAATCATAGCCAATGCTTGATAGAATTCTCTCACTGTGAGTGTAGATAGAGCAAAGTAACATGGTTTAAATGTAGAACGGTTGAGGCTTTCAGCATATCTTCTTAATGCGGTAGATTTGCCTGAACCGGCCTCCCCAACGATAAGTCCTATACCCCTTGTTTCTTGTAAATATTTTAGCCTGGCATTTAATTCAGCAATGTCTTCACTTATGTAAAGGTCGTTTACACTTATCTCTTTAGAAAATGGATTAAATTTCATTCCAAAATATTGGGTAAACATTGTAAACACCTCTTTTTTAATCAATGATATCGTTAAAGGATATCACTGTGTGTTTAATAAAATCAACTAACTCTTCATTTCTGCTTACAGCATTTTTGTTTTGGGTGTATCCTATGGGAATTTTAGCATTATCATGAAAATTTACCTTATACGCTTCCCCCACTTTTTTGCCTTCATGAAAAAGTAGAAGAGGTGTATTATCCTTAAGCCACTGCGGGTCATATCTGACTTCTAAGCGCATACCTTTAAACTTTTCTTCTGTTTCATAAAGTATATTTTCCACTTTAAGTGTAGCATCTTTGTTTACTTTACGATTTACTCTTATGAGAAAACATTCATTCAACATATCTATGTCTTTACACATATTTACCCTTGATATTTGAGACATGAAAAAATCTAAAGGACTCATGCCAATACTGCTGTGTTCTTTTCGGTTGTAATCATCCTCCAGCCATTTAAAAAACATCATATTGAGCTCATCTATACTCTTTATGGATGTAGGATCTATTGTGCTTAAAAATCTCATTCTCACCGTATGAAAGAATCTTTCTATTTTTCCTTTTGAATGAGGTGAAAAGGGCTCAGCATGAATAAGAGATGTACCTAGTGAGGCACATATATATTCAAATTGACTGCTTCTATATATCTTTCCATTGTCAGTGTAGAGCATTTTGGGTATTCCCCTTCTTAGCACTGCTTCTTTAAATGAGTCTCTTAAAGCTAAAAAATTCTGGGTATAGTAAAAGTGAGCATAGGTACACAGCCTGGAAGCATCATCTATATATGCAATAAGGTACGTTTGTCTCTTTGTTTTACCTTCTTTAATATATGGCCCATACATGACATCAGTTTGCCACAGTTCATTGATGTATTCATGGGAAAACCTCTTTGTTTTACCCTCTTTTTCTTTATCTAAAGATTTTACAGGAATGTTTTTCAAAAACCTATAGAATGTCGAAAGGGATACTTTATCCGGTGATATTATTCCTTCTCCTATCAATGTCTCATAAAGAAGTTTGTTTGGCATTTCAGGATGTTCAAGCTTCTTTTGCTTTATTCTCTCTGAAAGTTCAAAGTCTATCTTTCTGTATTTGCCTCTGTCACTTCGATAACCCGGCTTTAACGCTTCTATACCGCCTCTTAAATACTGATATAGCCACCCTCTAAGTGTCTTGGGAGTATATCTTCTCATTCCAAGATAAGGTATCTCAATAGGTTTATCGGAAAGAGCATCAAAATATTCTTTCTGATTTTTTACCTGTCCGTTTAACACCGGACTTATCAGTGAAAATCTCTTTAATGCTATAGCTTCTCTCGCTTTTTCATCAAGCATTTATATGTTCCCCCTTCACTTTTTTGATTTCTTAATCGTAATTTTAGCTCATACCTGGGGGACATTAAAGGAAAAAGTTATGTTGCTAAGAAAAATCAAAATTTTTATTTAAATCTTTCAGGTTTAATGCTAGAATTATGTGAGAGAGGCCAGAAATGATTTTTGGCAATGAGCATAAAACCGTTGGGAGAAGAGTGGTACAATGCTTATTATGTCCAAAATCTCTCTGGCCCTCTCTCTTTGTGAGTCAGTCTCAGATAACTTTATGTAAGGGTTTATTTGCCTTAATCCGTATATGATAAAACTTAAATTATTCATTATCCTTTTGGTGTAAAAATATATATGCTGTCTTGAAAATAGTATGGTAGGGAAGTTTCTTTTTAAGTCACTTATGAAAGAACTGAGAGTTTTTTCTCTGAGAAGTGTCTCTTTTAAAGACTTTACAATCATATTGAAAGAATACTGAAAATGAGGAATACAGAAATCAGGAAGGTAGGAAAGAGTCCTTTTGCACACAGGGCATATATATCTTCTTATGGCTATTTTTACACAGTTGGATCCGTCTAAATAGTAACGGTAATAAAACCCGTGCTTTTTTAATTTTACTTTACACTTGCAATCGGGATGAGGACATCTATCTGGCGGGGCAGGGAAATTGTAATCTTTACCTTTATGTAAATATTCTTCAATGTTATCAACATGGAAAACTATTTGCATAAGTAACCTCTCCAATTAAAATTAATGCTAAAGGAATCTGAAAAAATTTATCAAATTCCTTTAGCATTAATTTTATCACAAGATTATTTAATCTGAGAAATTTTTTCGATTTTAAGCTAAATTAATTTGAGAAATGACAGTAGACAGTGAAACATTTGTACCGAACGCAAAAATAACAAGAGCAGAATTTGCAGCATTAATGATAAGGGCATTAGGAATAGAAGAAGAGCCATACAAAGGAGAATTCAATGACGTAAAAGAAGGAACATGGTATGCTAACGCAATAGAAGCAGCATACAAAGCAGGGATAATGTTAGGAGACGGCAAGAATATGAGGCCGGATGACCCAATAACAAGAGAAGAGATGACAGCAGTAATAATGAGGGTATACGGAAAGCTTGCAGAGTACAAAGAGGACAGTATAGGGAATACCACTTTCAGTGATAACAACAAGATAAGCGAATGGGCAAAGAATGTAGTAGCGAATGCAGTAAAACTTGGAATAGTAAGAGGATATGAAGATAACACTTTCAAGCCAAAAGACAACGCTACAAGAGCAGAGGCAGCAGCTATGCTTTACAGAATTTTAGAGAAAACAGGAAACATATAAGATGGAGCTAAAGAAAAATGCGCCCTAACGGGCGCTTTCTTTTTATTTTATTATTATGGATAATTTTTAATAATTCTTACCTTTCGTGATAATATATTTTTTCATTTTTGCATATCAGTAATCGATATTTTTTTAACAATGTCCACTTTGCGTGGACAAATGTATTTTTTGCTATTGCATTTTTTACTTTATTGATTTATCATATTAAATATATATCTAGTAACAGGGAGTGATAAGATGAAAGAGATGACATTGATGACACCGGGGCCTACAATGGTACCGGAAGAGGTAAAAAAGTTGCTGGTGCACAGCCATTACACCATAGAACGGAAGAATTTTATGAATTATTTTCTAATCTCAATAGAAATTTAAAAGAAATATTTAAAACTAAAAATGAAGTTATAACTTTGACCTCATCAGGAACAGGTGGAATGGAAGCTGTCATTGCGAATCTTTTTTCCACCGGTGATAAAGTATTAGTAGCCAGTATAGGTTACTTTGGAGAAAGGTTTTATGATATAGCAAAAGCTTATGGCCTTGATGCAGAACTTCAAGACTTTGGCTGGGGAAACGCCGTAGACCTTAACGTATTAGAAGACAAATTAAGAAATGGTAATTACAAAGCCCTTTTAGTCACTCATAATGAAACTTCTACAGGAGTTACAAATAATGTAAAAGAAATTGCAAAAATTGCTAATAAATACGGGGTGGCAATTGTCGTTGATGCTGTAAGCTCTTTAGGCGGTATACCACTTGAAATGGACGAATGGGGTATTGATGCAGTAATAACCTGTTCTCAAAAATGCCTTATGTCGCCTCCTGGACTTAGCTTTGTTGCTTTAAGTGAAAGAGCATGGAAAATGGCTGAAACTTCTAATCTTCCAAAATATTATTTTAACTTAAAAAAAGCAAGAGAAGGCGTTTTAAAGCCCAACCCCGATACTCCTGCTACTCCTGCTGTTTCCATAATAATGGCTGTAGCAAAAGCGACAAATATGCTTTTAGAAATGGGACTGGATAATGTATACAAAAGGCAAGCCGACTATGGAAAAAGAGTGAGAGAATACGTAAAGAGCCTAGGATTAGAGCTACTGCCGGAAGAAGACACAGCTTCTGATTTAATAACTGCCATAAAAGTTCCTGAAAAATACAAAGCATCAGAAATTATAAACTATATGAAAGAAAAACATGGGGTATTGATAACAGGAGGACAAGGACCTTTAAAAGGGAAAATTATAAGAATAGGTCATATGGGTTATGTGACTGAAGAAATGCTTATTAAAACTCTTGAGGCGTTGAAAGACGCAATAGAGGGGTAAGGAGGGATATAACTTGAGGATAATTGTCACAGAGAAAATATCAGAAAATGGCATTGAATATCTAAAAAAACACGCTGACGTAGACGTGAAAACTAATATTTCAAGAGATGAGCTTTTAGAAATTATTAAAAATTATGATGCTATTATTGTTAGAAGTGCTACAAAAGTGGATAGAGAACTCATCGAAAAAGGTGAAAGATTAAAAGTCATAGGTCGTGCGGGAAATGGCGTTGACAACATTGATGTAACAGCAGCTACTGAAAAAGGAATCCTTGTTGTAAATACTCCTGCTGGAAATATCGTTGCTGCCGCGGAATTGACCATTGGTCTTATGCTGGCTATAGCCAGAAATATACCACAGGCATATCATGCTGGCCTTAATGGAGACTTTAGAAGGGATAAATTCAAAGGCGTTGAATTGAACGGAAAAACTGTAGGCATAATAGGTTTGGGTCGAATCGGTTCCCTTGTTGCTGCAAGGTTGGCAGCATTCAACATGAGAGTAATTGCTTACGACCCTTATATGCCTGATAGCCGTTTTGAAAAATACGGTGTGGAAAAAGTTACTTTAGATGAATTGCTTCAGCAATCAGACTTTATAACAATTCACCTCCCGAAAACGGAAGAGACCAAAAAAATGCTCAGCGAAAAAGAGTTCAAAAAAATGAAAAAGGGAGTTAGAATAGTAAATGCCGCACGAGGAGGCATCATTGATGAAAAAGCCCTTTACAATGCCATTAAAGAGGGCATTGTAGCGGCAGCAGGATTAGACGTTCTTGAAGTAGAACCCAAATATAATGTAGAACGACAAGATTTTAACAATCCACTTCTTGAACTGCCAAATGTCGTTTTTACGCCTCATATTGGAGCTTCAACTTATGAAGCGCAAGAAAACATAGGTATATCCATTGCGCAAGAAGTAATCTCGGCTTTAAACGGTAATCTGTACGGAAATATAGTAAATTTACCCGGGGTAAAATCCGACGAATTTTCACAGCTCAAACCTTATATGAAATTGGCTGAAGCCATGGGAGCATTTTATTATCAAATAAATGATACTCCTGTTAGATTAGTTGAAGTGATATATAGAGGAGAAATTTCGAAAACTAATACAGATATTGTTACTCTCTATGCTCTTAAAGGCTTTTTAAAGCCTGTATTAGAGGAGGATGTAAGTGTTGTAAATGCAAAATTAAGGGCAAAAGAAATGGGAATAGAAGTTGTAGAGGGTAAAATCGAAGAAATAAACCACTATTCAAGCCTTATCATTCTCAAGATTACAGATACCAATGGCAAAACAACACAATTTGCAGGAACCACATACGGAGAAGAAGTGAGGATTGTAGAGTATATGGGACATAAAGTAAATTTTGAACCTACGGAGTATATGCTATTTGTCAAGAATAAAGACATACCAGGGGTTATAGGTCACATAGGGAATGTGTTAGGAGACTTTGGCATAAACATCTCTACCATGCAAGTAAGCCCAAATAAAAATGATGGAACAGCATTAATGATTGTAAGCACAGACAAAGAAATCCCTGATGAAGCAGTAGAGTCTCTAAATAAATTAAATAGCATAATAAAAGCAAGAGCAGTTAAAGGATTGATATAGAGATATGGATTGTTGTCAGAATATTGTAAAGATGATATAATATATGTAAAGTAAATTTTATTAAGGTGATAAAAATGCAAAATAGTAGCATGATAAAAAAATTAAATGAAATTATAGATTCTTTAACGGAGAAGGAAATTGCTGAAGCGATTGACTTTGCTGAGTATCTTAAAGAGAAAAAAGAAAGAGCTTATAAAAAAATTTAACGATTGGGATAAATCTTTAGAAGTAGAACAAATGACCCATGAAGAGGAAAAATTGTTAAAAGAAAGCGAGGGAGAATATATAACTTTAGAAGAAGCAAAGAAGGCAGTAAGTTGCCTTTTGAGGGAGATATAAAAAAACTAAAAACATCTAAAAAGGAGCGTTTATATAGGTTAAGAGTTCTCGACTTTGTCAGTTGGAGGCCATTTTTAGGCTGGTAAAAAATATCAAACCCTTGATTTTCAAGGGTTTTTTGTTTTTAGGATTAAAAAAATTTTCAAAACTGTAGGGACAATTTTTCTTCTAATTATTGCCATAATACTTGACTATATTCACTTTTTGTAGTATAATGTAATAAACTAACATAAAGGTGATGCCATATGTTTCTCAAAATAACTAAAGCTGGTGGCTATGAGTATGCCAAAATTGTCCATAATTATCGCGAAAATGGTAAAATAAAGCAAAAAGTCTTGCTTAATCTCGGTAGAATTGATGAACTCAAAAATGACCCTTCTTTCATTAATCTTGTAGATAAATTGCAAAAAATATTTTTAAGCTCCAGTGAAGAAACAGGTTCCATCAAGCTTTTTCCAGAAGATGTTTCAGAAGGAATTATTAAAAACTGGGGATATGTTGTGTATAGAAAACTTTGGGAAGAGCTTGAAATAGGTAAATTTCTCAAACGGTATAGCTCCCAAAATTCCAGGATAAAGTTTGACATTGATAAAGTGACATTTTTGATGACAGTACAAAGATTAATTCAGCCAGTAAGCAAACTTCAGACATACTACCGCAAAAACAGATACTTTGAATTTGAAGAAGATATTGATTTAAATCAGCTGTACAGGGGATTAGATATTCTGGCCCAGATAAAAGAGGATTTAGAGCTATATCTTTATCACAAGAATAGAGATTTATTTAACATGGTAGTTGATGTTGTTTTTTATGATGTGACAACATTTTACTTTGAAAGTATTAAGCAAGATAATTTAAGGGATTTTGGATTTAGCAAGGATAACAAGGTAAATGAGGTACAAGTGGTAATGGGCATGCTTGTAGATAAAGAAGGAAGACCAGTTGGATATGAACTGTTTCCTGGAGACACTGTTGACAGCAAGACCATGATAGAAATTTTGAGGAAACTGAAAGAGAAATTTTGCATAGACCAGGTAATAATAGTGGCGGACAAAGGTCTTAACAGTAAACTTAATTTAAAGCTGATAAAAGAAGCGGGATACGACTACATTGTGGCAAGCAGACTGAAAAACATGAGTAAAGAGATTTTAGATAGAGTATTTGATGAAGAAGGATATCAAGTTCTTGAAGAGAAAAAGTGGAGATTTGACAGAGAAATATTTGGTGAAGAGTTTAGATTCAAGGTCATAGAAAGAGAGAATATTATCAAAACGGGAGAAGGGGAAATATTCAAGATACCTGAGAATCTAGTAATAACCTATTCAAGCAAGAGGGCCAAAAAAGATAAAGAAGACAGGCAAAGGCTAGTAGAAAAAGCAAAAGAACTTTTAGAAAGGCCCGGCAATGTAAGGGCAGCAGAAAAGAGAGGAGGAAGGAAATATTTAAGACGCATTTCCGAATCAGAAGAATATGTACTGGATGAAGAAGCAATAAAGAGAGATGAGAAATTTGACGGTTTTTATGCAATTCAGACCAGCAAGAAAGAAATGAGTGTGACAGAAGTTTTGAATGCATATCATGATTTATGGAAGATAGAGCAGTCTTTCAGAGTAATGAAAAGCTGTCTGGAGGTAAGACCAATATTTCACTGGACGGAAAAAAGGATAAGAGGGCATTTTGTTGTGTGCTATTTAGCATTTTTACTGGAAAGAACTTTAGAATACAGCTTGAGGTCTAAGGGGAAAGAATTAAGCAGTGATAGAATAAAAGAAGCGATAGGTTCAATGAATTTTGTGGAGATAGAGATAAATGGGAAGAAATATTTAATTAAACAAAAGATGGAGGAGAAAGCTGAAAACATATTGAAGGTGATGAAAATAAAAGCACCAAAAAATTTCATTACGTATGAGGAAGGCATGGAATTAATTAGCATGAGAAAGTGATGTAGTGACAAATTTCACGCCCATTTTTTGTCAATACCTGTATTCCCAAGCTTTTTGGGTTTCGAACTGACAAAGTCAAGAAAAAGGAGCGTTTATATAGGTTAAGAGTTGGAGACTATAGATTGATTTTTGAGATTGACAACGTAGATTTTGCTATTAAAGTGAAAGCTTTTGATACAAGAGGAGATATATATAAATAAATAAAATGAAAAAGGAGCAAGGTCTTTCTTGCTCCTTTTAGATATTATAGGGTAGTTTTTTTCTCCCTTCAAAATAATAAAGAGTATTTATCCCGTATGATTTTACATAAGCATAAGCTTTGTCAAAATCTCTTGCCACATCGTAAGGATTATGGGCATCAGAATTTACTACAATAGGTATATTATATTTCTTGATCATTCCCATTATTTCTTTTGAAGGGTATATTTCCCCAACAGGCTTTCTAAAGCCTGCAGTAGAAACTTCAATTACTATACCTGTTTTAGAGATTTCCTCAATATTCCGATTTATCTTATCAAAAGTATAAGGCTTTGCCCTAAATCCAAAAATTTTTACAAGGTCAATATGTCCTATAATATCGAACAGACCTGTTTTAGCCATTTTTTCAATTATATTAAAATACTCAAGATAAACCTCATCAATATCACGCCTTTTCCATTCTTCTATAGATTCTTCAAGGTCTATTCCCCAATCTTCAATCCAATGAACAGACCCTATAACATAATCCCATGGATAAGGTTCAAGAAATTCTTTCAATTCTTTTTCTTTTCCGGGGAAGTAGTCTGCCTCTATACCTAATTTTACAGGTAGTCCCATTGCTTTTGCTTCCTTTATCAATTCAACATAATTAGAAATGCTTTGGTCCATGTAACTTTTTATCCATTCTCCTCTGAAACCGTCACTTTTATAAGTGCTATATCCTTCTTTAAATCTATGTCCGTGTTCAGAAATGCCAATCTCAACTAGACCTTTACTTAAACCAGAATCTATAAACTTCTTAAGCCATTCTATAGTATAAGGGCCGTTTTCTATGTGGACGTGATAATCTGCAGCCATATTTTTCCTCCTTTTCAATAAGATAAAGCTTTAAGATTTTAATATCTTACAACATTATAATATTTTGCAAAAACTAATGCAATTTGTGTTATAATAATTTAAAGTGATTGATTTAATTTGTGAGGTGAGATGTTTTATCCTCTTTACAATCACTTTAAAATCCTATATAATAAATAAGTATTTATTTTCACGAGGTGTTTTTATGTACTGGCGGGATGACAAAAATTTAAAAAAATTTATTTAAACTTAAAGGGATACGAGTCTCTATTTTTCCAAAATAGAGATTTTTTTATGGGTTATAAACCATTAAAAATTAATCATAAAAAACGATAATACACTTAAGAGGTGAGATGATGGCGAAATATATTTTTGTAACAGGAGGAGTTGTATCCTCTCTTGGTAAAGGCATAACTGCTGCATCATTGGGAAGGCTTTTAAAAAGTCGCGGCATATCAGTTGCTATTCAAAAATTTGACCCTTATATAAACGTAGATCCCGGCACAATGAGTCCATACCAACATGGTGAAGTTTTTGTTACAGAAGATGGGGCGGAGACAGACTTAGACCTTGGCCATTATGAGAGGTTTATAGACATTAACCTTACCAAAAATAGCAATGTAACTGCAGGTAAAGTGTATTGGTCTGTCATCACAAAAGAGAGAAAAGGGGATTATCTTGGTGCCACAGTGCAAGTGATACCTCACATAACGAACGAAATTAAAGAAAGAGTATACAGAGTTGCAAAAGAAAAAAATGTGGACGTAGTAATAACAGAAATTGGCGGAACAGTAGGAGACATAGAAAGCCTTCCTTTCCTTGAAGCTATAAGACAAGTAGCAATTGAACAAGGTAAAGACAATGTTATGTTTATCCACGTCACATTAGTACCTCATCTTGGTAATACAGGGGAATTAAAAACAAAACCTACTCAACATAGCGTTAAAGAATTAAGGTCAATAGGTATTCAACCGGATATGATTGTATGCAGAACAGAACTTTCTCTAACGCAGGACTTAAAAGAAAAAATCGCTCTTTTTTGCAATGTAGATGTAGAAGCGGTTATAGAGAATAGAGATGTAGAATCAATTTATGAAGTACCATTGGAATTCGAAAAGCAAAAAGTAGATGAATATGTGCTAAGAAGATTAAATTTGCCCCTTGGCCAATCGGATTTAAAAGAGTGGAGAGAATACGTAGAAAAAGAAAAAAACCCCACAAAACAGGTAGAAGTAGCTTTGGTGGGAAAATACGTTGACCTTCATGATGCTTATATAAGCGTTGTAGAAGCATTAAAACATGCGGGAGTTTATCATAGAGCTGCTGTGAATATAAGGTGGGTAAATGCTGAGCATGTAAATGATGAGACAGTGGAAAAACTTTTAAAGGGAGCAGACGGTATATTAGTGCCGGGAGGATTTGGTGATAGAGGCATTGAAGGCAAAATAAGGGCTATCCAGTATGCAAGGGAGAACAAAATTCCTTACCTTGGATTGTGCCTTGGGATGCAGTGTGCTGTAATAGAATTTGCGAGAAATGTAGCAGGACTAAAAGGAGCTAATTCTACAGAGTTTGACCTGGATACTTCCCATCCTGTAATAGACCTCATGCCTGAACAAAAAGACATAGATGAAAAAGGCGGCACAATGAGATTGGGAGTGTATCCTTGTAAAGTAATTGAAGGAACAAAAGCTTATGAAGCCTATAAAGACGAATTAATTTATGAAAGACATAGACATAGGTACGAATTCAATAACCAATACCGGGAGCTTTTAACCTCAAAAGGCCTTGTGCTTTCAGGTCTTTCTCCTGATGAAAGGTTGGTTGAAATGATAGAATTAAAAGACCATCCTTATTTTGTGGCATCCCAGTTCCACCCGGAATTCAAGTCAAGACCTTTAAAACCTCATCCATTGTTTAGAGATTTCATTGGTGCAATGTTAAAAGACAAGGAATAAAAGAGCTTTTTATGTCATTCTGCGTCGGAGTACACAACTTCCCTGGGTCATTCTGAGCGCCAACGAAGAACCCTAGACCCGAAAGTAATACCTAAGAGTTCTTTAGGGTCTGCGATCCTTTCGTCGTGCTTCGCACTCCTCAGGATTACCCATTGATTTTATATACAATTTGGAGGGCTGGATATTATCCAGCCCTTAAATTTTACTTGATAGTTATGAACAAAAAGGTTATAATATATCTAGAAATTAATTTTAAAATTAATCTAGAGGTGAAAATAGATGGAAGAAGTCATTGGAATAGACAAATTAAGGCCCAAATTAGGTGAATATTTAGAAAAAGTAGAAAAAGGCGATGTGATAATAGTTTCTTCTCGATCTGAACCCAAAGGAGTTATAATCAGTTATTCTATGTACAATCAATTAAAAGAACTTGAAAAGAAGGCAAAACAATTAGAGATTATGCAAATTTTAAACGAATTTAGAAGTAAAGCCGAAACAGCAGGCTTATCTGAGGAAGACGTACAAAAAGAGATAGAGGAAGCACGAAAATGCGTGCAGTAATTGATACTAATGTTTTAATTTCAGCTTTTATTAGCAAAAAAAGCTATCCTGCAAAAGTTATTGATTATTGGGTCTTAAATAAATTTGACCCAGTAGTAAGCAAAGAAATTGTGGAAGAATATGCCAATGTGTTGGCGCGAGATAAGTTTGCTGTTTTTGGCACTATTGAGAAAAGACTTGACTTGCTAAATAGGCTTTTATCTTTTGATTGGGTTTTATTTGTATATCCAAAACAAAAAATAGAGGTTATAAAAGAAGACCCAAAAGATAATATTTTCTTAGAGTGTGCTTTAGAAGGAAGTTGTGACTTCATAGTCACAGGTGACAATCATTTGCTTCAACTTAAAGAGTATAAAAATATTAAAATAGTAAAAGCAGAAGAATTTGTAACCATATTGTAATCCTTTTGCAATATAACTGTAACATAAGTGTATTACAATAAATCCAATAAAAAGTAGAGAAACAAAAGAGGAGGAGGCCGATGCGAAGAAAGGGAAAGTATCTGTTCATTTTTTTATTAATTTTTCTAATTTACAGTGGAACATTTGCATATGCGGCTGAAACTTATAACATCGATGGAAAAAACATCTCCTACAATTACCCACCTATAAATATCCTCATAGACGGGGTAAAACAAAATCCGAATATGAAGCCCCTCATGATTGACAATCATGTATTTGTGCCAGTAAGGTTTATTTCAGAAAAAATGGGGGCGCAAATAGGTTATGACAGCACTAAAGTGTGGATTACTTACAATGGAGATAAAATCGTCCTCTATTTTTACAAAGACACTGCCTATGTAAATGACAAGCCTGTAAAACTTGACTCATCTGTTAAACTTGTAAACTATGGCTATACATATGTCCCATTGCGATTTATAAGTGAAGCTTTCAAAAATAACGTCAATTGGGACGAAAATACAAACACTGTGTATATAGACAGTAAAACAGGGACAGACACGCAAATTGCTTCTGCAAAATTGAGTGTCCAAAGCTCAAATACTACTCAGACTTCCCAACCTAATTTAAACAATACTTCCACAAATCAAAATACACAAGATACCTCTGTCAAACCGTATACTGTAGATAGTATAGGATTTACTAATATGAATGATGCAAGAAGTGTAATTATTTTAACTCAAGATTCTAACTATAACATTTCAAAATCGCCAAATAAGGACGCAATTTTTGTAGATCTAAACAATGCAGTTTTAAAAAATGGAGTATATGGATTTGCCCTTGATGATAAAGTTGTAAAAGGTGTTATTCCGACACAGCTTACTCCTAACACGGTGAGAGTAATTATTACCTTGAGCAGTGATGCTGATTATTCCGTAGCGCAACAGGATGGCAAATTGATAATTAACATACAACCGATTATTACAACTCTACCTTCCTCTTTAATGGTAAACGCTGATGTAGTAAATATACGGACAGGCCCAGGTACACAGTATGACATTATAACGCAGGTCAATAACGGGGACATATTAAGTGTAATTAACAAATCAGGCGATTGGTATAAAGTCAAACTTCAAAACGGAGTAGTAGGCTGGATTGCAGGATGGCTTACAATTGCATATAACAATCCTAATCAAGTAGCGAGTGATATTTCTAATTTTGATAGAAGGACGCTGACAGCTGGTGGCAGTCAATCTTCAAGAGGAAATATCGGTCAAGCTCTTACGTCTTTACCCTATGCAGGAAAAGGAGTATGGTACAGTATATATTCTACGATGCCTACTGCAAATGATTTAAGCCGCTTTGTAAATGCCAGAGTAACTCATATTTACCTTGAAGTTGCTACATCAAAAGCGGGATTTCCAGACAAATGGAAAAAATGGCTGGATGACTTACTTCCTGCTGCACATAGAGCTGGAATAAAGGTCATAGCATGGCTGTACACAGACTTGAAAGACACCACATATGATGCATCTTTGACGGCTCAAGTTGCCAACTATGTTACCCCAAGTGGTTATCGCGTAGATGGGATTGCTGCAGATATAGAAGAATTGCCTCAAAAAGATCCAGTTACAGCTTCAAAGAAGGTAGAAGACTATGCAACACAAACTTTAAAAAATTTACCTGCAGGAATGCCTTTTATCGCGATCACTTATCCACCCCAATACAGACCTAACTACCCTTATGCTACAATGTCAAAATATTTTGATGCAATTGCTTTAATGGACTACTGGCACGTATCAAGCGCAAACTACACCTATGATGATGCAAAAAATTTTGTATCTGATTCCATTAAAAAAGTACAATTTTTAGCAGGAAACAACGTCAACATAGAAGTCATTTTGCACGGTTATGATGACGGCTATGGACTTCCCTCTGTAGACGAATTAAGGGGTGCTCTTGATGCTTCAAAAGATGCAGTTGGATATTCAATATATACGTGGAATACACTAAATGATGAACTAAAAGACGTATTTGCTAATTATTAAAAATGAAGGAGTGGCTTTTTCGCTACTCCTTCACTATTTTATCTAATAGTACTGCTGCTTCTTCTCGGGTCAAAGGCTTTTTAGGATAAATGTATATTTTACCATCTATATTTGTACCAGCTATTAAATTATTCTCATAAGCTTTTTTAATGAAATCATATGCCCATGATGAAATGTCATTTTTGTCTGCAGGATCAAAAATAGCAAAATCAACATTCTCTTCTGGCTCATAAAATTTCATAAGAACGCTAATGGCTTCTTCTCGCGTTATGGGATTATGAGGTTTAAAAGTGTTATCCTCGTATCCTTTCATAATTCCATTATTTACTATATTTGCAATAGGTTTATAGTACCATGCATTTTGAGAAACATCTTTGAAGGAAATTTCTTGCTGCAATACCGGTTTATCTTTTAAAAATGCTCTATCTATCAAAGAAGCGAATTCTGCTCTAGATATAATTTTGTTTGGCCTAAAAGATCCGTCTTCATATCCTGCAAAAATCCCTTTTATTACCGAACTAAGTATATTCTTTTCAGACCACATATTTTTAATATCCCAAAAAGGAATAAACCCTGTATCCCTACTTAACTTGTTTATTTTTTCAACAATGTCTTGACCTGTATCGGAATCCCTCACAGTAATTCGTTTTAACTTCATAATATTATCGCCATAATAATTTACTCCTTCTTTAATGCCAAATGCCATTTCAAAACCTACTTTTTTTGCTATCTCGTCGCTTATTTTATTTCCCGAACCAAAAGGATATGCTAAACATATAGGCGCTTTACCTATTTTTTCTTTAATTATTTCTCGTGAGCGCAAGAAATCTAGATAAAGCCTTTCTTTATACTGTTCCATTGTTTCAAGATGTCCATCAATGATTACAGGTCCCATTACCATTGGGATTTTCTTAAAATCATTTGACCTGTAACCGTGGAGGTCATATGTGTGACTCTCAATCTCTATTACTCCGCTGTCTGCCATTTCTTTTGCTTGTTGCCACGTAAAATGCGGTATAACAACTTCGGGTTTTTGCTTGTTTACTTCATCTGGCACATAACTTACTATAATATTTATTTCAGCTTTCATTCCTAATTTTTTAAGTATAGGATATGCATACGTGTAATTGCTTAAATATCCGTCATCAAAAGTTATTACAATAGGTTTTGGTGGCAAAGGCTTGTTGTACAGTACAAAATCTCTGAGCTGTTCTAAAGTTATAGTGTGATATCCTGCCGCTTTAAGGTAAAGCATTTGCTTTTCAAATCTTTCTGGGTCAATTATTACACCACCATACTTTTTAGAATCAAATGTACCTTCTTTTTGAAGGTGATGGTACATTAAAACAGGCACAAATGGCTTTTTAGATTGTGCCTTTGAATGTAGCACTGGAATTGATGCAGCAAGTACAATTGTTACCATGATTGTAAGGATGATTAACGCTTTTTTGCTCATGTTTTCCAACCTCTCACACAAATTTATCATAAATATATCACATAATTATCACAAATATGTTACAAAAAAGTTAACAAAACATTAAATTTTTTATAAAAGAAATATTTGTAATTATGAGCCAAGTTTTCTTTTTCTGTAATTATGAGGAGTGCAAAGTACTCAGAAGAATCCCCAAGCCCAAAAAAAGATTATAATAAAATGAAAATTCCCTTTTGTTATGGTATAATTTATACAAAAAGACAAGCAGGAGAAGGATATGTTTAAAAAAGCTTTGTGGTTTGTACTGACTTTATGTATATTTTCCTTGCCAGCTTCTACTTACAATGAAAAATTTACAATGCCCAAAGACGACATAATTTTTATTCCTCTTGACAGCCGGCCTGTAAATACCCAAAATGTAAGCCTTCTGACAAATATGTGGGGGAAAAACTTGATTTTGCCTCCACAGAATGTACTTGATGACTACACAAAGCCGGGAAAGTTTGAAGGGCTTAATAAATGGCTTAATGAGGTTATTCCTAGAAGTAACGTTTATGCTGTTGTAATATCACTGCAACAGTATTTGAATGGAGGCCTTATAGCATCCCGTGATATCAAAAACTATAATGATTATGAAAGAAGACTTTCACTCCTTTATAAATTTTTGACAGAGAGTGAAAACAAAAATATAATCATATTTTCAATAATACCTCGCCTTACACCTACACAATTTTCCGACTACCAGTATGTAAAATACAGTGACAAGCTAAAAGAATTTTCAGAGTTAACTGATAAAGTGGACCTTTTTAATCAAGAAAAGGATAAAACCGGGCTTGAAAAAATAAAAAAAGCATACCAACTGATGTGCTTACTAAGTACACTGAACTTTTTGAGTTAAATAAAGAAGTAAATGAAAAGCTCATTGATTGGACAAAAGAGGGATATATAAAAACATTAGTAATAGGCATTGACGACACACAGAAGTTTAGCATGTCAAATATGGTGGCGCGAAAACTTAACCAATATGCGAAAGCACAGCATATATCAGATAAAGTATATGTACTTCATGGTGCTGATGAAATAGGTATGGAGATAACGGCAAGGCTTGCAAATGAGTACTACAAGCAAATTCCGCGTTTTAATGTCGTTTATGACGTAAAAGACCCTGATAAAGTTATTTTGCCTTATGAAGGAGCAGACCTTAAGAAAATTGTGGAAGAAAAAATTAATTTTATAGGAGGAAAAACCGATTCAAGTGGCGAATGTATATTGTATGTCCATACACATGAAAATTTAGGAATAAAAAATGACATACAAAAATATAAAAATAAAGGACAAATTTTCGGAATAGCAGATGTTGCATATGTTAATATGGCGGATAAAAAGCTAATCAACGTGCTCTTTGACTTGAATCCCTTAAGCTTTCTCTATGCGGGCTGGAATACTCCCAGCAACGCAATAGGGACAGTTATATCTGAAATGTCTTTTAAAATGGTCCTTGACAAAAGCATACTTCCTCCTTACATAGAGGAGGAGGCCATAAAAAGTTTTATCTCTTTTTCTTTTATACGTTATGCGGATGACTTTGCCTATCAGGCTGATGTAAGAAATAAAATGTACAAATGGGCAGAGTCAAACCACATGAGCAAAGATAACATAGATAGAAAAACTGCAGATGAAGAACTTTCAATAAAGATGAAACCCATTATTGATACAATAAAGGAAAAATATATTGGAGAAATAGTAAAGAGGGAAAATAGTTTTGTTACAATAAAAGATATAGAAGTAAAAGTAAGATACCCTTGGAGTAGAATGTTTGAAATAGAAGTTATGCCCCAAGTAACTTTACAAAACTAAAGATAAAGTTGTGGAGGTAGGGAGATGACAAAAATTAAACAGCTTGCATTATGGATTTTAATTTTTGCTTTTACTTGTGCATCTTTTACTTCTGCAAAGGCAGAACAAACATTTGATGCGAATTCAAACATAAGAGTTCTAATTGAAGTAAATGACTACAAACTGTCAAAATACGAGCCTAAAAAAGGCGTATACCTTGGAGCTTATGTATATCAAGACACTTTAATAAATGGTGATATGAAAAAGTTTAATGAACTCACAGGCAAAAAAGATGCTTCTTTTTTCATTTACGTCGGTTATGGCAGTCCGTTTCCTCAAAAGTGGATAGATGAGCTAAAAAAAGTAGGCGCAGCTGCTCATATAGCTTTTGAACCGAATAACGGATTAGATGAAGTAAAAGATGACGAATATTTACGGAGTTTTGCAAAAAAATTAAACGAAGCTGGAATACCTGTTTTTTTGCGATTTGCCTCAGAAATGAATGGGGACTGGACAGCCTATAGCGGCGATCCTAAAAAATACATAGAAAAATGGAGACTTGTCCATGATGTGATGGAAGAAGAAGCACCAAATGTCATGATGGTGTGGACTGTATTTACATTTCCACAATCAAATATATTGTCATATTATCCTGGCGACGATTATGTTGATTGGGTCGGAGTAAATATATACAACGTAATTTATCACAATGGCAATATAAACCTAAGAGCAGACCAAGAAGACCCATTGGAGTTATTGGATTATGTTTACGACACATTGAGTGAAAGAAAGCCGATACAGATTTCTGAATTTGGTGCTACTCACTATACCATAACTGACGGGAAATACTATGAAAACTTTGCAATTGAAAAGATAACCCGCATGTACAAGGGCTTAAAGACAAAGTATCCGCGGGTTAAATCTATATTTTACTTTGATGTGAATAACTTGGTAAATGCACCAGCCGGTAGAAGAATAAACAACTATGCTATAACAGACAATGAAAGAATTTTAAAGACCTATTCTAATCTAATCAGTGATCCATATTTTCTAAGTGACGTAGGGCCTAACCTTGAAGGCACTGCAAACAATGAATTTATGGTAGTAAAGGACGGAATTTTAGTATTAAATGGAAAAACTTTTGTATCATCTGCTGTATTGCAAAAATACATGAAAGCGAGAGTTTTTGGGATTCAGAAAACAATAAATTGACCGTTTCAAAAGGGAGTAACGCCATTACCTTTGATATAGAATCCTATAAAGATGTTACAAACGGTCAAAGAGGTGCATTTATTTTAAACGGCACCTCCTACTTCCCTTTAACAGAAATAGCTCAACAAATAGGCTATACAGTTAAATGGGATGGGAATGAAAAATTGATTAAAGTATCCATGTCATCTTGAGCGCAACGAAGGGCCCCAGACCCACGAGAAATGTTAAATTAATATTACAGAAATATTACAAATTGGTAACATTTATTGACTCATTAAATACCTGATGCTATAATATAATCAGGTTGTTTATCCAAAACATACTACATATTCTAAAATGCACTTACATAGGTAAAAAATTTTTGAAAGGCATTATGCCTTTCAAAACAAAAAATATAAAAATTAAAATACAAATACAAGGAGGAGGATTGACTGTATGAAAAACCTCAAAAAGTTAATAGCAGTGGTTCTCACGTTCGCATTGGTGTTCAGTGCGATGGCAGTAGGTTTTGCTGCAACGACACCGTTCACCGATGTGAAAGATGATGCGCCTTATGCATCAGCAGTGGCTCGTCTGTATGCTTTAAACATTACAAATGGTAATACAGACGGCACATATGGCGTAGATCAGCCTGTTACAAGAGCCATGATGACTGTTTTCGTAAACAGATTATCAGGCAACAGAGATTTGGCTGAATATGCTAAAAATGATCCACCAGCATTCAAAGATGTTTCAAAAAATTACTGGGCAGTTGGTGACATCAACTTAGCAGCAAAACTGGGTCTTACACATGGTGTAGGTAATGGCATGTTTGATCCAGAAGGGAAAGTAACATATGCACAAGCTCTTGGCTTCATGCTCAACTTGCTCGGTTACAAAGACCTTTCATGGCCATATGGTGTGTTAGCGAAAGCTAAAGAGATTGGATTAACAGCAGGAGTAAATCTTGGCTATAATGATGTAATAACACGTGGAGATCTTGCATTAGTAATGGATAAAGCTTTAGAGACACCTATGGTCAAGTATGATAAGGATGGGGTTGTAATTCCTGGAGACCCACTTATATCAAAAATTGCAACAACAGCAGATTATACTATTATAGCTACGAAAGCCCAGGACAGCACAGTTGCAGATGGTAAAGTTGCAGTTTTGGATAAAGATAATAATTTAACAACTATTAATGCAGGTACAGTTGATTTTACAAAATTCTTAGGTAAAAAAGTTACCGTGTATTCACCCAAAAATGGTGATCCAGTATATGCTGTTGAAAGAACAAATGATGTTGTAACCTTTACAGAGGGTCAAGATTCTGTTGGCACAACAGTATATAAGAATGACGATGCTAAAACTGCTGTAAAAGTGGCTGACAATGCATATGTACTTTACAATGGCTATTTAACAAAGATTTCTAAGGTAACGGTTAAAAAAGGTGCTGAGGTAACAATTATAAACAACAATTATCTCATTGTAAATGGTTCTTATGACAAATCAACAATTGTGTACAATGATGTACAAAGTGGTGACAAGTACCTCAATAGAGATTCTAATTACGAATTGAAAGGAACAGTAACAGTAAGTGGTGCAGTATCAAAAGTAACGGATATCAAAGCTAATGATTATGTCTACTATGGCAATCAATATGATGTAAATGGAAATGTTGTGGGAACAGTAGTATATGTTGTAAGAAATCAGGTAACTGGTACTGTTACAGAGAAGGCTGTTAGTGAGTCAACATATAAGGCTTCCATAGATAATGTTTCTTATACTGTAGCTGATAATAATGTATGGAATCAACTTACTCCAGGTAATAAAGTAACAGTCATACTTAATAAAGATAATGTAATTGTAGGAGTAGCTTCAACAACTACAACAACAGCTGCAAATTACGCTATATTTAAAGAGGTATCAAATCCATTTACTGCTTGGTTTGCAAAAGTAAAATTAATAATGCCAGATGGTTCAGAAAATGTATTTGATGCGGTATACAGCGACGTATATAATAAAGTTAGCCTAAATGAAGGTACTATTGTAACCTACAAAGTTGATGCAAATGGTAAATTGAATGATATAAACAATGCAAATGCACAACCATTTAGCAGTGCTTCATATAAAGCTGATGCAAAAGTATTAACAGCAGATAAGACATACTACATCACAGACAACACAGTGCTTCTTAACAACACAAGTGATGGTTATAAAGCATTAAAATTGACAGATCTAAAAGATGCTACAAACCTGAGCGGTAGTATTGTAGCGGATAATTACAATGTGGCAAAAGTAGTAGTATTTAATAATGCATCTTTTGTATCAACTACAATATCTACAGTTTACGCATATGTAACAGGTACAGCAGATGTGTATGTAAATGGCTCAACATTTACTAGATTAACAGTTCTTGAAAATGGTCAAACAAAGACATATGATGCAAATTCTCAATTAAATACAAATTATACACATAAAGCTGTTGTATTAACATTAACTAATGGAAAAATTACAGACATTGCGTCACCAACTGTTGCTTCAGGAGTAAAATTAACAAATATTGATCAAGCTAATTTGAGAATTACTGATACTAACGATAAAGGGTATCTCTTGGATCCTAACTTTATAGTAGTAGATACAAATGGTAATCTCAAAGGATTAAGCGATATTACAAAGAATACAGTAGTTAACCTCTATACTAACGACGTAGGTAAAGTATTTGTAATAGAAATAGTACAATAATATTCAACCATAAAGAGTCCTCCTCCTTGGGGGACTCTTTTATTTGCTTTAAAACAGGCACTGCCTGTTTATTTTCATAGTGTAAAATTATCGTAGGATTTTTTGAGTAAAAAAAACAAGAGACAACCCCTGTGATAAAATAGATTATGGAAAACAAAACAACACAGAAAGGGGTGTCTCTTGTGAACAAACATATCTTTGAAGATATTATACTACAAAATGCTCTAAATTTCACTAGAGAAGTGATAGAAATTTTTAGTGATTTATTAAACAAAGGAATGAATATTACAGAGCTTGCAGCAAGGATAAAAGAACTCACGGACAAACTAGGTAGAGAGGCAATAGAAGCAATTATTGAAGAGTTAGATAGGATAATAAAAGAAGATAAGAGAAGGAAAGAAAAATGGGTAGTAGAGAGGAAAGATAAAAAGAGATTAACCACAATCCTTGGGGATATAGAATATGAGAGGACATATTACAAATCCAGAGAGGATGGAAGATATACATATTTGGTGGATGATGCATTAGAGATAGGACGGCACGATAGGATAGAAAAAGGTGTAAAAATAAAGTTAGTAGAGAACGCAATAGAAGAATCATATGAAAGAAGCAGTAAAAAAGCATGTCCAGAGGAGTTAAGTAAACAGACGGTATTAAACGCAATAAGGGAAATAGGAGAAGTAGAGGTAAAGAGAGAAATAAAAGAGAAGAAAGAAGTAAGGGTATTATACATAGAAGCAGATGAAGACCATGTGCCTTTGCAAGATGGCAGCAATGAAACACCGCGATTGATATACATACATGAAGGTAAAGAAGAGAAAAATGGTAGAAATGTACTGAGAAATGTGCATTACAAGGCATACGTAGGAGAGAAAGCTGAAGACATATGGATAGATGTAGCAAATTACATAGAAGAAAATTACAAGGAAGAGAAGATAGAGAAGATATACATAGCAGGAGATGGAGCACCGTGGATAAAAGAGGGATTAAAATGGATAGTAAAATCAAGGTTTGTGTTAGACAGATATCATTTAAACAAATACGTATTGAAAGCGACATCAAAAGAGCCAAAGTATAGGGATAAGATATGGAGAGCAATAAATGAAGGAGATAAAGAAGAACTAAAGAAGGTATTTAATGAACTAATAAAGGTAACAAAGGAAGAGAGAGAAAAAGAGAAGGTAAAAGAGGCCAAGAGGTACATACTAAATAATTGGGAAGGAGTAGAGATATACAGTAAAGACAAAGATGTAATAGGATGCAGTGCAGAAGGGCATATAAGTCATGTATTTTCTTCTAGATTAAGTAGGAATCCATTAGGATGGAGTAGAGAAGGATTAAAGTTAATGGCGAAATTAAGAGTATTCAGCAAGAATGGAGGAGATTTGAGAGAAATAGAATGGGGTAAGAGAAAGAATATAAATGAAGGGAGCTACAAATTAACGAAGAAGCAAATAAAAGAGGCAGTAAGGAGAGTTAAAACGTCTACAAATGAAAAAATAAACAATATTACGGTTTTGAATATAGGGAAAGTAACGCCAATATATAGGGTTTTAAGAGCATTAAAATATGCACAAGTTATATAAAAAGCATGATAAGTTGGAGGCTGAAATTAACTAAGTTTCAGGGGTTGTCTTAAAAAAATCCTACAGTATCTTGACACTATCGTTTATTTTTTTGCCTATTGACAAAGTAAAAATGATAATATATAATCAAAATTAAGCAAAATCAATCACATTTGAGCGGGATAATATTGAATGGATGTGAATGAATATGAGTATATCTGATAGGATGTTTGGTGAAGAGAGACGCTTAAAAATTGCGGAAATTATAAGTAAGGATAAAAGTATCAGTGTTTCTGAGCTTAGTAAACTTTTTAACGTTTCTGAATCTACAATACGAAGAGACTTGCGTGTACTGGAAGAAAAGGGTTTCATACAGAGGACTCACGGTGGCGCAATATTGAATGCTGGCACTCATTATGAGCCTGCATTTTTTGAAAAAGAAGATGTAGAACTTGAGGCAAAAAGGAAAATAGGTAAAATTGCTGCTTCAATGATAGAAGAAGGAGATTCTATAATTTTAGATGCTGGTACGACTACTCTTGAGATTGCGCGAAATCTTAAAAATGTGAAACTTACTGTTGTCACAAATTCACCTCTTATTGCAATAGAACTTTCAAAACACGAGGATATTGAGCTTATTATGACAGGAGGCATACAGAGGTGGAGGACTAAGGCTTTAGTTGGTCCTATTGCTGAAATGGTAATAAGACAGTTTAAAGTGGATAAGGCTTTTATAGGCACAAATGCTATATCTTTTGAGGATGGGCTTATGACTCCAGACTTAATTGAGGCCAATACAAAAAAGGCCATGTGTGATGTGTCAAGTGAAGTTTATATAGTAGCAGACCACACTAAATTTGGGAAAAAGTCTTTTGTCAAATTTGCAGATATAAAAGACATTACGGCAATAATAACAGATGATGAGGTTGATTATGAGATAGTGAGAAAATATGAACAGGCAAATATAGATATAGTAAGCTTTGGAAAGGATGAAAATAATGATAACGACGGTAACGGCGAATCCAGCAATTGACAGGACAATAATTGTTGAGGATTTGAAAATTGGTTATGTAAATAGGGTAATTCGATCAAGAGTAGATGCTGGGGGAAAAGGTATAAATGTCGCTAAAAACCTTAAAAATTTTGGAGATGATGTTATTGCTCTTGGCTTTATAGGACCTAATGCTAAATATATAATCGATTGTTTAGAAGATGAAGGCATAAAAACTGACTTTGTGAAAATAAAAAATGAGACGAGGACAAATATAAAGATTTCTGATATTTCAAGGATGGAAGTTACTGATTTGAATGAATATGGACCTCATGTAAGCGAAGAAGAAATAGAGCTACTTAAAAAAAGTATATTTAAATATACTAAAGAGTCAAAAGTGCTTGTGCTTTCAGGAAGTTTACCACAAGGAGTGCCAAAGACTTTTTACAAAGACATAATTAGAGAAGTAAAAAGCGGTGATTTAAAAATAATTCTTGATGCTGACAAAGAAGCGCTTTTATACGGCATAGAAGAAAAGCCTTACATGATAAAGCCTAATGTGCAGGAGTTAGAAGATGTAGTAGGCAAAAAGCTTGAGAGTTTAGAAGAGGTTATTGAAGAAGGAAAAAAGCTGAAGGATTCAGGTATAGAAATAGTTGCGATTTCTATGGGAGGTCGCGGTAGTGTTGTGATAACAAAGGAAGGGATATATAGGGTAATGCCTGTAAAAGTTGAAGTAAAAGGGACAGTTGGAGCAGGAGATGCCTTTGTTGCAGGCTTTGCCCATGGAATATACAAAGGACTTCCGATTGAGGAGACAATAAAAATAGCAGCAGCTTTATCTACCTCCGTTGTCATGAAAGAAGGCACAAGAGCAGGCACTCTTGAGGAGGTAAATATATTAAAGGATAAGATTGGAATAGAAAGGATAGAAAGGTGAGGGAAATGGAAATAAAAGATGTATTGAACGAAAAAATGATGGTTTTTGATCTAAAGGCAAAGGACAAAAATGGAGTGTTGGAAGAGTTAGTAAGTGTTTTAAAAGAAAATGGAGTTGTAGATGATGAAGAAGGCTTTTTAGAAGTGGTGAAAAAAAGAGAAGAGGAGTTTTCTACAGGTATAGGTTATGGGGTTGCAATACCTCATGGCAAAAGCAGTCTTGTGAAAAAGCCAGCAATAGTATTTGGTAAGTCTCGCCAAGGAATAGACTATAACTCAATGGATGGCAAACCTGCCCATTTATTTTTCTTAATTGCTGTGCCAGACAACTCTGATGAGTTACATCTTAAAGTTTTGGCTGAGCTTTCAAGGTCTTTAATGCATAAGGAGGTGAGAGAAGAGTTAGAAAAAGCTTTGACACCTGAGGAAGTCATAAACGCTTTTAATAAGTAAATTTTTAAGAGAGGGGATTAATTATGAAAAAGGTAGTTGCTGTTACAGCCTGCCCTACAGGTATTGCTCATACCTATATGGCGGCGGAAAATCTTCAGATGGCAGCCAAAGAAATGGGAGTAGACATAAAGGTAGAGACTCAAGGGTCAATAGGTGCAGAAAACCAGCTTACTGAAGAAGATATAAAAGCTGCTGATGCTGTCATAATAGCAGCTGCGACAAAAGTTGATAAATCAAGATTTGCCGGTAAACCTGTACTTGAGGTACCAGTTGAAGATGCTATAAAGGATGCAAAAGGACTTATTGAAAAGGCTCTTAAGATGGAAAAGCCAAAAGATTATGTAGAAAAGGTAGAAGAAATTCATAAAGAAAGGTCAGCGCAAAGGACAGGTGCCTACAAACACCTTATGACAGGTGTTTCCTACATGATACCTTTTGTAGTTGCAGGTGGTATTTTAATTGCACTTTCCTTTTTCTGGGGATATAAAGCCTTTGAGGTAGAAGGAACTCTTCCTTGGGCTTTGATGAAAATTGGCGGTGGTTCAGCTTTTGCATTGATGGTGCCGATTTTGTCTGGCTATATAGCATTTTCTATTGCAGATAGGCCTGGTCTTGTTCCCGGTATGGTAGGCGGTATGCTGGCAGTATCCACTGGGGCAGGATTTTTAGGCGGTATCATTTCAGGATTTTTGGCAGGATATACGATAGTTTATCTGAAAAGGTTAATAAAGCTTCCTAAAACATTAGAAGGTTTAATGCCAGTACTCATATTGCCGGTATTATCGACTTTAATAGTAGGACTTTTAATGATATATGTAATTGGTTCTCCAATGAAAGCCATAATGACATCTTTGACTGACTGGCTTACTGGGATGAGTTCTACAAATGCAGTGATTTTTGGAGCAATATTGGGACTTATGATGGCTTTTGATATGGGTGGTCCTGTAAACAAGACAGCTTATACTTTTGCAACAGGTCTTTTAGCATCAAATGTTTTTGCTCCAATGGCAGCGGTCATGGCAGCTGGTATGACACCTCCTCTTGGACTTGCACTTGCAACTGTTCTTTTTAAGAATAGATTTACAAAGGAAGAGATAGAAGCAGGTAAGGCAGCATGGGTTTTAGGTGCTTCCTTTATAACAGAAGGTGCTATACCATTTGCGGCAGCAGACCCCTTCAGGGTAATACCTTCAATAATGGTGGGCTCTGCTGTGACGGGTGCTCTTTCAATGCTTTTCCACATTGAATTAAGAGCTCCTCATGGAGGAATATTTGTAATACCGATAGCTGTGTCAAATCCTCTTCTTTACATTGGAGTAATAGCAGTTGGTACAGTAGTTACTGCATTAATGGTAGCGCTTCTTAAGAAAAAAGTAGAATAAAAAAGGAAGGCTGTTGCCTTCCAGTTTTTTATTTGCTAAAAGGATTTTGCACCTTTACTTTGCCAGAGTACTGACCTGAATTTAGGTCTCTATACAAATCTTCTCTGCTCCAGGTAAGTTCGCCTTCCGTACCCAAGTTAAAACCTTTTTCTAATATATGGCGTGACTTGGCTTTGTCATATGAATTTTCTTTTCTTACAATTTCCTCAAGAGTTTCTGTTAAAAGGCTAGATACTGATGTTTGTCTATCTATAGCTATATGTTTTATCTTTTGTAATAAACCCTTAGGCAAAGATAATGTGATATTTTGCATCTCCACTTTTTGCTTACCTTTGTTCATATTATTCTATATCTATTTTTCTTCCCTTTGGTTTGCTTGGATGTAATTTTGGCATTGTGATTTTGAGAATGCCGTTTTCAAATTTAGCAGTAGTTCTTTCAGGGTCTACTTCTGCGGGTAATTCTATTCTTCTGGCAAAACTTCCGTAATATCTTTCTCTCATGTAATAATTTTTATCTTCTCTTTCTTCATCTACTGTGGTTTGCCCTTTTATTTCCAGTATATTGTCATAAACATTTATTTCAATGTCTTTTTTGTCAACGCCCGGTAGTTCAGCTGTTGCCACTATTTCTGTTTCAGATTCGGTGATGTCCACTCTTGGCCGAGAAAATAGACCTGAAATAGATGGGAAATTCACATCAAAAATGCTTGGCAAATTTCTAATATTGAAATCAAAGGGCCAATCCCACCAGTCGCGTCCTCGCCTCATAAGGCTCATTTACATCACCTCCATATTTTTCTATTATTTATTATATCACATTGATTGAAATTTTCAATTATTAGGTTTCACAAAATCCTCACATTTAATTCTTACTTTTTTATTCTTTTTATGTTAAAATCTATAAGGGTGAAATTGATGATGTAAAAAAGGAAGTGATTAAATGCGGCCAGATGAAAAAGATGTAAGTAAGTTGTACTTTTTTGTCATGTTACTTCTCATAACAGTGGGATATTTGGTGCAAAAGGCTTCTTTATATATAGGTATACTAATCACAGAATTTTTTCTTGTTTTACTGCCTGTTATTCTCTACCTTCTTTTTAAAAGATATGATGTAAAATATGTTTTAAGGTTAAATCCTATAAAGGGTGATCAAGCTTTTTTAGTAATAATAATAGCTGTTTTAGGTTGGATAGTATCAGGTTTTTTTGCACTTTTAACAAATTACTTTCTATCTAAATTAGGTAAAATTCCGGTTATGCCAATACCTGCAGCTTCCAATACACAAGAACTTTTTATGCAAATTCTAATATTTGGAGCTGTAGCTGCCTGCTGTGAAGAAATATTTATGCGAGGACTTGTTATGAGAAGTTTTGAAATGAGAGGTTCTATAAAGAGTATTTTTATAACCGCTATATTCTTTGCAATGCTTCATTTAAATGTGCAAAATTTTTTAGGTATACTTTTTCTCGGTAGTTTATTGGGATATGTGGTGTATAGAACTAATTCCATATATGGAGGAATGATAGGCCATTTTACAAATAACACTATTTCTGTATTGTTATCATATTTTGTAGCACAACAAAACTTAGGAAAAGCAACTCCATTACAACAGGTAGATCTTCCATTTATTGTTGTCATTGGTTATGGGATTTTTGCATTATTTGCTGCTATTCTTTTGTATGTGCTATTAAGATATTTGAAGAAAGTAACTGACCCATATGTTATTCGCGGTACTACAAAGTTAAAAGAAGACTTATATATTTTCTTGTATTGGCCTGTACTTTTATCAGTGTTAGTATTTTTGTATAGAATTACTGAACAGATATTAAAAATAGCTGGGGTTATATAAAGAATGCTTAAAAGAAAATGAAAACTGTTGACGTAAATAAAAGAATAGGATAGAATAATAAATAGAAGAAATGCAATCGGTTTCATTTTAAAGGTGGTGATATACATGAATGTAACGATTAAAGATGTGGCAAAGAGGGCAAATGTTGCTCCTTCTACTGTATCGAGGGTTATTGCTGATAATCCGCGTATAAGTAAAGAGACAAAAGAAAGAGTTTGGAAGGCGATGGAGGAATTGGGGTATTATCCAAATGCCATTGCCAGAAGCCTTGCAAGTAAAGTGACAAATACTTTGGGACTTATAATGCCTCGCTCCACAGAAGAAGCTTTTTCAAATCCTTTTTTCCCAGAAGTTATGAGGGGCATAAGTGTTGTTGCCCATAGAGAAAAGTATGATTTGCTTTTGTCGACATCTGGAAATCAAGAAGAGGAAAAAGAAGCGGTTATAAATATGGTAAAAGGCAAACGAGTAGATGGAATAATTCTTTTATCTTCTCGTACAACCGATGAGCTTATACCTTGGCTAAGAGATGAAAAATTTCCTTTTGTAGTAATAGGTAAACCTCTTGATGCTAAAGGTGTATATTGGGTTGACAATGACAATATAGGGGCTTCTAAGCTTGCTACTAATTACCTTATTAAACATGGGCATAGAGAAATTGCTTTTATAAGTGGTTCATTGGAATATGTAGTGAGTTTAGATAGGTTAGATGGTTATAAACTTGCCCTTGAGGAAAATGGAATACCTTTTAAGAGAGAGTTGGTGGAACAAGACGAGTTTTCAGAAGACGGTGGATACAGGGCGATGATGAGAATATTAGAAAGAGAAAAACCTACTGCAGTTGTGGTTACTGATGATGTTATGGCATTTGGTGTTATAAGGGCTGCAATAGATAAAGGATATAGAGTTCCTGAGGATATATCAATAGTAGGGTTTAACAACATTCCCTTGTCAGCTTTTGCAAACCCACCCCTTACGACAATAGATATTTCTACATTTGATTTGGGAATTAAGTCTGCAGAACTTTTGATTGCAAGGTTAAAGCAAAAGGATGTAGACACAGACCACATCATTGTGCCTGTAAAGCTTGTGGAGAGGAAATCTTGTGTTGCAAGATAAAAAGCAGACTTCTAAGTTTAGAGTCTGCTTTTAGAAAAATTATAAAGAGGTGTTTTTTTATGATTGAAGCTACTAAAGTTAATATTGATGAAATTTATAAAAGTGAAATAGAAAAAATAAAAAATCAGATCATTAGACAGTTTAATCCAGAAAAAATAATTTTATTCGGCTCGTGTGCTGCAAATACAATGAAGTTTGATAGCGATATAGATTTATGTATTGTTATTGATACTGAAAATAAAAGAAAAATTAAAACTGAGATATATGGTATAGAACACAGTATTCCAATAGATATAATAGTTTAAACACCGGAAGAATGGAATAAACACATAAAAAGCAAGCAAAGTTTTGCCTATGTAATAAATTCAGAAGGAGTTGTTTTGTATGACAGACAGTAAGTATTATCAGGACTGGTTTAAAAAAGCGGAACAAGACCTGAAAGCTGCTGATATATGTAAAATTAAACAAAAATGATTTCACCTTACTAGAAATAATTGGTGAAATCATTTTAAATAAATTCTATGCTCCTACAGCTTTTTCATGGCCTTTTAAAAACGTTTCTCCTACTTCGTAGATATTTCCTGCTCCAACTGTTAATACTAAATCGCCTGCTTTTGCATTTTTATTTAAATACTCAACTATAGAGTCAAAATCTTTTAAGTACAAAACATCCTTTCCTCTTTGAGAGATTAGTTCCACTAAATCTTTAGATGAAACAATTCCTGTGTCTTTTTCTCTTGCGGCGTATATGTCAGCTATTATTATTTTATCCGCATTGTCAAAGGATCCTGCAAAATCATTAAGCAAAGATTTAGTTCTTGAGTAAGTATGTGGCTGGAATATACAAATAATTCTTTTATGAGGATAATTTTTTGCTGCTTCTAAAGTTGCTTTAATTTCAGCAGGGTGATGAGCATAGTCATCCACAATTGTTATGCCATCAACTATTCCTTTTATTTCGAATCTTCTATGAGTGCCTTTGAATTCAGTTAAATAATGAGAAGCTTTTTTTATGTCAATTCCTACAAGGTGACTTACTGCCAAAGCAGCTAAGGCGTTGTAAACATTGTGTTTTCCGGGTATTGATAATTTAAAATTGCCCATATATTCCTCTTTATAATAAACGTCAAAAATTGCACAGCCTTTGTCATCAAAACTTATGTTTTTTGCTTTCCAATCACTATCTTGGTAAATACCATAGGTCACAATGTTTTTATTTAACCCATTTACAACATACATGGTGTTTGCATCATCTTTGCATGCTACCACAAATCCATCTGGTGGAACTAAATTAGCAAATTGCCTAAAAGACTGTTTTATGTTGTCAATATTTTTGAAGTAATCTAAGTGGTCTGAATCGACATTTAGTATAACAGCTATGTAAGGATAAAACTTTAGAAAACTATCTGTATATTCACAAGCTTCTGTGACAAAATATTCACTGTTTCCAACTCTCACATTTCCTCCTATTACATCTACTTCTCCTCCTACTAAAACTGTTGGGTCAAATCCCATACCATCGAGTATTACAGATATTAAAGAAGTAGTAGTTGTCTTTCCATGACTTCCTGCAACAGCAATGCCGTATTTGTATTTTTTCATAATGAGACCTAAAAGGGTAGCTCTATCTATAGTAGGTATATTTAATTCTTTAGCCTTTTGATATTCAGGATTATCTTCATGGATAGCAGCTGTATACACTACTAAATCAGAACCTATGACACTGTTTTCATTGTGAGGTATTGTTATAACTGCTCCTTCTTGTTTTAACCTTTCGATTATATGAGAATTTTTTATATCTGAGCCTGTTACTATATGGCCGTTATTCAAAAGTATATGAGCTAAACCGCTCATACTTATACCGCCAATTCCTATAAAATGCACTCTTTTAAAGTTTTCAAGATTTATATCCATAGTTTACGCTCCTCTCAGTTCCTATTGTTATTATTGCCTTTTCATGGTTAAAATATGATTAAAGCTTGTCAAAAGCAACTAGGTTATGAATAGTGTTTAAAGTATTAAAAACCATTCAAAATTTTATTAAACACTATTCTTTGTTAGGCAATATTAAGCCTAACCGGGTGTAACCCTACACCCTCTATCCCCTCCGCAAATGCTTTGGGGAATACTTTTCGTATGATATTATAAGCACTATTAGCATCTGCATTTATTAAAATACCTTTGTTGCTCCTAAATAATCCTCTTTTTATTCTCCTTTTAGGATTATAATTTGTTTTGTTAATTTCTTCTCCATCTAAAAAACTGCAGCCACTGGTGTAACTCTCTTCTATAAGTATAAAGTTTATTCCTTCTTCTTCACATTTGTATTTGAGCATATTTGTAAAATTATAGAAGGGAATACTTACAAAATTTTGGTTATTTTTCTTTCCTAATTCTATTTCCTGCTTCCATCCAGAATTGTATCCAACTACAAGTGTATCTATGCCGTATTGTTTACACCAATTAACTATAAATCTGCTTATTTTGTGCATAAGGTCTTTTATTTTGTTGTCTCTTTTTATTGATAACTTTTTGATTCTGTTGCTGGTACCTCTATTACCTACATAACTCATCAATTCTGCTTTCTTCTTGTTGTAATACTGGTTTATTGACTTAATAACTTTGCCATTAATAACAATAGGCTTTATGCCTATGTTATTTATCAAAGTTGCAAAGTTATTAAGCCCTAAATCTATTCCCACTACCCTTTTTGGCGGCCTTTGTATTTCAGCTATTTCCTTTTCATAAACTATTTCAACAACATAAATACTTCCTTTTGGAATTATTCTGACTTCTCTTAAATTTCCTGTTATCCTTGTTTTAAGCTTTAAATCTGTTTTTGGAAAAGTTATATATCCATCCTTTATTTTACACTGCTGATTTGTAAATACAGTAACAGTCCTGCCATTTTTCTTTTTGTATTTTGGTAACTTTGGTTTGCCGTTAAACTTGCTTTTGTCTTTTCCCCATTCTTTCATTGCTCTAAAGAATGATTTCCAGTTTCTATCAAGAAGTCTTAGAGTTTGTTGTGCTGTCTGGGCAGGCAGGTTTTTATAAGTCTCATGTTCCTTTAGCATTTTATTAAGATTTCTGTATCTTATCCATTTATGGTTGTTTATAAATTCCTGCCTTACAATGTAGTTAGCGTAATTATATAGATTTTTTGCTGCAAAACATATTTTATCACAGTAATTCCATAATTCGTGATTTTTATTTATCTGTATTTGTTCTACTCTCTTGACTATTATTTTTACTCACCTCACTTTCTAAATATATTTTTATAGACTTGTGCAAAATACTTTTGCTGAATTTGGTTCATGCCACTTTTTAACATTTGACTTCTACAGGATATTTATGCCCTTTTTTAGCTCCTATTTTTGTCTTTTCTTTTCCTTTACCACTTTCTTTATGTTCGATTGTCAGTGTTGATTACTATATATTGTATGTCATACATATTTTGGTTTTTAATTATGATTATTTTAATTAATTTTGCACATCCCTAAAATATATTTTATAAAAATTTCAATACATTTTAACTTTTTTATTATTTTTCTCTATTATATTTATAAAAAAATTATATCACATGTTGCAGAAAAGTGAACTTTTAAATATAATTTTGGTATAAAAGTTTGTATGTGCGGAGGTTATTTTTTATGGATAAGTACAAACGGTATGAACGATTGGCAGCAATCGTTAAGATATTTAGTGAAAATCCTAATACACTAATAAATTTGGAGTATTTTATGAATTTTTTTGGTATAGCTAAATCTACTGCCTCGGAAGATATCGATATTTTAAAGAGTGTAATAGAAAAATTTAATTTTGGTAAATTAATTACGCTGCCTGGAGCTGGTGGTGGAGTAAAATACATTCCTATAGCTAATATTAAAAGTTATTTGCCTTTTGTACAAGAAATAAAGGAAAAATTAAAGGATCCGTCGAGAATAATTCCCGGAGGTTTTTTGTACACTGCCGATTTGATTTATTCTCCCAATATTGTAACAAAAATTGGTGAAATTTTAGTATTTCCTTTTTTGGATAAAAACGTTGATGCGATTGTAACTGTGGAGACAAAGGGTATACCTATTGCCTTAATGTGCGCAAGGACGCTTAATGTTCCCCTTGTAATAATTAGAAAAGATAGCAGAGTTACAGAAGGTTCTTTTGTTTCTATTAATTATATTTCTGGGTCTCAAAGACACATACGTTCTATGTCTTTGGCTAGAAGGTCTTTACAGAAAGGTTCTAAAGTATTGTTGATAGATGACTTTATGAAAGCAGGCGGAACGATTAGAGGTATGATGGAACTTATGGAGGAATTTGATGCAGAAGTAGTTGGTGCAGGAGTTATGATTTCGACGGAAAAACCGGAGAATAAGCTGGTGGATAATTACATTTCGGTTTTTGTGTTAAAAAATATGGAGGAGGAGAAAAATATAATTGATATTGAAATAAGTGACTGGATATTGAAGGGTTAAAGAGAGTAAAAAATTTTTTTAAAAATTTTTCGGAATTTTAGTTTTTCCTGAAGGAAATTTTGATTTTATGGCGAATATTTATTAGTGTAAGAGAGTTTGCAAATGCTAACTTAGGGTTTAACTTCAGGAAGGTGGTGAGCTTATGGAAATTACAGACGTAAGGGTGAGAAAACTTAATGAGGAAGGCAAAATGAAGGCTGTAGTTTCTGTAACCTTTGACAATGAGTTTGTGGTTCACGACATAAAGGTTATAGAGGGCCAAAATGGGTTGTTTATTGCTATGCCAAGTCGAAAGACTCCCGAAGGGGAGTTTAAAGATATTGCTCACCCTATAAATTCAGACACAAGAAATAGATTACAAAGCGCTATTTTAAAAGAATATGAAAAAGCAAAAGAACAAGAAGCTGCACATAAGGAATAAAAAGGAGCTGGTCTCCTTTTTATTTTTTTTGTTGAACTTTATTGCAATTATAGTTAAAATAGTATAGGGTATGAAAATTAAATTTAGTATAGAGGGTGTGGAAAATTGGAAGGGCTAGTGACGCTTATTTTAGCAGCGGGGCTTGGAAAAAGGATGAAATCTAAGCATCCAAAGGTGGTTCATAAAGTCTGTGGTAAACCGATGATAGAATGGGTAGTAGATGCGGTAGAAGAGATAGGCAGTAAAGAAGTAATTGTAGTAGTCGGCCACAAAGCAGAAGAGGTAAAGGAAGTTTTAAAAGAAAGAGTCAAGTATGCTTATCAAGAAGTGCAGTTAGGCACAGGTCATGCTGTGATGATGGCAGAAGACTTACTCCCTGAGGAAGGCAATGTGCTGATTTTGACAGGAGATACACCTCTTATTACCTCCAATACCTTAAAAGAATTAATAAATTTTCATATTAAAGAGGGCAACAGTGTTACAATTTTGTCTTCAGTATTAGAGGACCCTACAGGTTATGGGAGGATAATAAGGGATAAAAGTGGAAACGTTATAAGGATTGTGGAAGATAAAGATGCAACGGAAGAAGAAAAAAGCATCCATGAGATAAATTCTGCCATGTACGTTATGGATATAGCCAAACTAAAAAAAGCGCTAAGAATGATAACAAATAATAACGCACAGGGTGAATATTATCTGACGGATGCTGTGGAAATTATAAGAGATATGGATGGAAAAATTGGCGCTTTTACTGTACCTTCAGAGGAGATAACGGGAGTAAATTCAAGGGTGCAGCTTTTTGAAGCAGAGAAAATAATGAGAAAGCGGATTAATTATCGTCATATGGAAAACGGAGTAACAATAGTGGACCCTGATACCACTTATATAGGGGCTGAAGTGGAGATTGGAGCAGATACTGTAGTATTGCCTGGTTGTGTTATAGAAGGGAAAACGAAAATAGGAAGTGATTGTGAGATAGGGCCTAATTGTAGGATTGTTGATTCGGAAATTGGTGATGGATGTAGTGTCACGTATTCGGTAATACTCTCTTCAAAAATAAAAAATAATGTTAAAATAGGACCTTTTGCCCACATAAGACCAGAAACTGTGATACAGAGTAATGTCAAAATAGGGGACTTTGTGGAGATAAAGAAGTCAATAATTGATGAAGGAAGTAAAGTTCCTCATCTTACGTATGTGGGAGACGCGGAAGTTGGTAAAAATGTCAATATGGGATGTGGCTCTATTACAGTTAATTATGATGGTAAACAAAAGCACAAGACAGTGATAGGAGATAATGTTTTCGTGGGGTGCAATGTAAATCTTGTAGCGCCAGTAAAGATTGGAAATAATGCTTATATTGCTGCTGGTTCAACTATAACAGAGGATGTTCCTGAAGGAGCACTTGCCATAGCCAGAAGTAGGCAAACTAATAAAGAGGGCTGGGTACAGGAAAGAATAAAAAAGGGAGGCTTTAAATTAAATGGCGAGATATACTAATTCTCTAAAAATTTTTTCAGGAAATTCAAATCCTAAGTTAGCCAGTGAAATAGCAGAGCATCTTGGACTCAAGCTTTGCGATTCAGAAGTAGGGACTTTTAGTGATGGTGAGATTAGTGTAAGGATTGGAGAAAGTGTAAGAGGTGCAAGCGTTTTTGTAATACAGTCAACTTGTGCACCTGTAAATAACAACTTAATGGAATTATTGATAATGATTGATGCTTTTAAAAGGGCATCTGCGGCTGAAATTAATGCAGTTATACCTTACTATGGTTACGCAAGACAAGACAGAAAAGCAAAAGCGAGAGACCCAATTACTGCAAAACTTGTGGCAGACCTTATAACAGCAGCAGGAGCTCATAGAGTTGTTACTATGGACCTCCATGCTCCTCAAATACAAGGCTATTTTAACATTCCTGTTGATCATTTGTTAGGAGGACCTATTCTTGCAAAATATTTTATTGACAAAGAATTGGGAGACGACGTAGTAGTTGTTTCTCCTGATCACGGCAGTGTTACAAGGGCGAGGTATTTTGCAGAAAAATTGAATGCTCCTCTTGCTATTATTGACAAAAGAAGGCCAAAAGCCAATGTAGCAGAGATAATGAATATAATAGGTGATGTAAGAGGGAAAAAGGCTATTTTGGTAGATGACCTTATTGATACTGCTGGTACTTTAGTACAAGGGGCGGAGGCTCTTCTTGACAGTGGTGCTACTGAAGTTTATGCTTGCGCGACCCACGGAGTGCTGTCAGGTCCTGCGATTGAAAGGTTAAAAGAATCACCAATAAAAGAATTGGTTATAACAGATACAATCCCTCTTCCTGAAGAGAAAAAAATTGATAAAATTAAAGTTCGGTCTGTGGCTCCTTTATTTGCAGAAGCAATTTTGAGAATCCACGAAGGCATGTCTGTCAGTAAATTGTTTGTGTAGGCACTTTATGTGCCTTTTTTATATTTTGTTTTAAATTTTATGATATAATTTAAACAAGGAAACTTGAAGTAGAGGGTGGTTTTGTGGGAGAGAATGAAAAAATTTATGTGGTGGATGATGATAAAAATATATGTGAAATAGTTTCTTTGTACCTTGAAAAAGAAGGTTTTGATGTAGAGCAGATATACGATGGGCAAACCGCACTAAAGAAAATACAAGAAAAACCTCCAAAGCTCGTCATACTTGATATAATGTTACCAGGAATTGATGGTATAGCTCTTTGCAGAGAAGTCAGAAAATTCTCAAAAGTACCTATAATAATGCTTACCGCAAAAGGGGATACACTTGATAAGGTATTGGCTTTAGAGATTGGCGCTGATGACTACATTGTAAAGCCCTTTGACGGGAAAGAATTAGTAGCAAGAGTTAAAGCGGTTTTAAGAAGATATGAACCGGAAAGTGATGAAAAACAGGCTGTTTCTTATCCAGACCTTTATGTAAGTTTGAGCGAATATAAAGTTGTTTATAAAGGGCAAAATGTGGATTTAACTCCCAAAGAGTTAGAACTTTTATATTTTTTATGTACACATCCCAACAGGGTTTTCACGAGAGACCAGCTATTAGAAAATGTATGGGGTTATGATTATATGGGAGATAGTCGTACAGTAGATGTTCATATAAAGCGGCTTAGAGAGAAAATGGGAGATGGTCCTAATTGGAAACTTACCACCGTATGGGGTGTAGGCTATAAATTTGAGGTGAACTAAATTTGAGCAAAAATAGACTCTTTAAAAAACTTTTTATAAGCAATATAATTATCATCCTTATTACTTTGTCTATCCTTTCAGGGATGTTTTATCTGATGTTTCAAAACTATTATTTTGCCGACAAAGAAAAAATAATGTTGGAAGAGGCTCAAGAAATAAATGCAATTTTAAATGAATTTGCAGTAGGTGACATAAACATAGATAAATGGAATCAAGAATTAAATGTTGTTACTAGGTTGATTAATGCTACTGTATGGATCGTAGATAAAGAAGGGCTAATTTACAGTCAATCACAGCAGCAGGGCAAAGCGTGGACAGGAGTAAGCCTCAGTAAAGAAGAAATAAAAAGCATTTTAGATGGACAATCTGTTGTAAAAAAAGGATATTTTGGTGGTAAATTTAATCAGCCTGTTTTGACAGTAGGAGTGCCTCTTGTTATAAATGGCCGTATTGAAGGGGCTATATTTATGCATGCACCTTTGACAGAAATGAATAAAACCATTATAAACATTTTTATTTTAATGCTTTTATCTGGAGGAGTAGCTCTTATAATAGGTTTTGTGCTCATTTCTTATACTTCCAGTAAAATATCTCAGCCTCTTAAAGAAATGAGCTTGGCTGTTCAGCAGGTAGCGAAGGGGAATTTTTCAGCAAGGGTGCAACATAAAGAAGAAGATGAAATAGGGGATTTAGCTAAATCCTTTAATGTTATGGCAAAAGAATTAGAACAATTAGAAGATATGAGAAAAGATTTTGTGGCAAATGTTTCCCATGAATTGAGGTCTCCATTGACCTCTATACAAGGATATATAGATGGGATATTAGATGGTACTATTCCCAAGGAAAAAGCTTGCGATTATCTTAAAATAGTGCAAAAAGAAACAAGGAGGATGTCTCGACTCATAAATGATTTCCTTGAAATGACTAAACTTGAGTCAGGGCAATTCCCACTTAATAAGACTGAATTTGATATAAATGAACTTATAAGACTGGCCGTTATAAAGTTTGAAAAAAGGATAGTGGAAAAAGATCTAACTGTTAAAGTCGATTTTGAAGAAGACAGAAGAATAGTTATAGCTGATAAAGATAAGATAGAACAAGTTTTGACAAATCTTATAGACAATGCAATAAAATTTTCTAAAGAAAAGGGTATAATTCATATTTTTACTGAAATAAAAGATGACAAGGCATTTATTACTATAAAAGATAATGGAATAGGTATTTCTCCAGAAGACCAAGAGCATATATGGGATAGATTTTATAAAGCGGACAAATCGAGAGGGAAAGATGGAGCAGGCCTTGGACTTTATATAGTAAAGCGCATTATAAATGCTCATAATGAGGAGATATGGGTAGAAAGTGAACTCGGCAAAGGTACAGCATTTACTTTTACTTTACCGGTGAAAAAATTTTAAAAAATCACAATAAAATATTTACACTTTGTTAACACTTTATTCATAAATAAAGGATATAATGATACTTGAGAGCGACAAATGCCTCTCCTTGACCTCCCTTATCATAGCGGTCCAAGTGAATACTTGGGCCGCACATTTATTTATAAAAAACAGTGCAAAAAATTTTTTAATAAAAACTACTTAAAATCTTTACATCATGTTCATAATTTGTTAATAAAAAGGGGTTATAATTAAAAGCAAGAAAAAACAAAAGGAGTGAGTGATTATGGATTACGAAAAAGACTTTGAAGATAAAATTGAAAAAAATGATCCGGAGAATGTAGTTCCTCCAGAAGAAAATGAAAAAGAAGAGCTATATCAAACAGAAGAATTAAATAGCGAAATATTAAAGGCAGAAGAACAAAAGCAAGAGGAATTGGAAACTACTGCACCAATTCCTAAAGTGGAATTTAGAAACAACAAAAAGAGTCTTGGGAAGATGGTAAAAAGATTTAGAAGGAAGATGGTAGCATCTTTTATTGCAGTAGCGCTAGTATCAGCTTTAATTGGCGGAGGAGTTACAGGTGCTGTGATGAAATACTATGGAACTCAAAATGATGCATCAGCACAGGTTGTTACAAGATATTTACCTCTAGATGCTACTTCCTCAAATGATAGTGGTATTTTGAATTTAATACCTAACATATACAAAATTGTCAGCCCAGCCGTGGTAGAAATTGATACAAGTACAGCTTATACAAATGGTTATAGAACAGAATATGTCCCTAAAGGCAGTGGCTCTGGCTTTATAATAAGTTCGGATGGATACATTGTCACAAATAACCATGTAATTGACGGAGCATCGAAAATCACAGTAAAACTTTTAGATGGAAGGAGTGCTGATGCAAAACTTGTAGGAAAAGATGATAGAACAGACCTCGCAGTACTTAAAATAAACCTTCCTAATTTACCCGTGGTAAGACTGGGAGACTCTTCAAAACTCCAACCTGGGGAATTGGCAATTGCTATAGGTAATCCTCTTGGAGATTCCTTTGCAGGTACAGTCACAGCTGGTATAATAAGCGGACTTAACAGAAACCTCCAAAGTGATTACGGGCCTGTCAAACTCATACAAACAGATGCAGCTATAAATCCTGGTAACAGCGGCGGACCTCTTGTGAACAGTAAAGCAGAAGTTATAGGTATAACAAGTGTTAAGCTCACTTCAATAGGACCAAGTATACAAGACCCTTTTGGAATGTTCCAGAGCCAAGGAACCCCTGTTGAAGGTATGGGTTTTGCAATTCCAATAAACGAAGCAAAACCTATAATTGACCAGATAATAAAACACGGCTATGTAGAAAGGCCTATGATGGGAATAGGTGCTCAAACTATTACACAACAAGATGCTGCCCAATATAATTTGCCTGTAGGAGTGTATGTAGTACAAGTTCAGCCAAATAGTGGAGCAGAAAAAGCTGGTATCCAACCAGGAGATGTGATAATAAAGGCTGATGGCAAAACCATTACTTCCTTTGAGGATTTGCAAAGCATAATAAATAACCACAAAGTTGGAGATGTAATAAGTGTAACAGTTTGGAGAAATGGCAAAACATTTACAGTTCCTGTAAAATTGCAAAGCAGTGCAAACTTTCAATAAATGAAATAAAGGCCTCCCACGCACAAAAGACTACCGGCAAGTGGCAACTTGCCGGTAGTCTTTTGTAAATGCTATAGCTTTTTTTTGCTTAATTGTGTATAATTAATTTGATAAGGAAGGGTGGTCGTATGTACGTAATTGCGGGTTTAGGGAATCCTGGTAAAGAATATGAAGGAACGAGACATAATATAGGGTTTATGGTAATAGATGAATTGGCAAAAAAATTAGGTATGAATGTTACAAAATTAAAATTTAAATCCCTTGTGGGTGAAGGGAATTTTAAAGGAGAGAAAATAATTCTTTTAAAGCCTCAGACATTTATGAATTCAAGTGGTGAAGCTTTATACGATGCTGTAAATTTTTATAAAATTCCACTTGAAAATGTAATTGTGATTTATGACGATAAAGACTTGGATGTGGGCAAAATAAGGATAAGAAAAAAGGAAGTTCAGGCGGTCACAATGGAATGAAGTCTATCATATATCTTTTAAATAGCGAAGAATTACCACGAGTTAGAATAGGAATTGGAAAACCGCAAAAGGATTTAGTAAGTCATGTATTAGGAAAGTTTGAAGAGTCAGAGAAAAAACTAATTGATGAAGCTGTTATAAAAGCAGCAGATGCGGTGATAGATATTATAGAAAATGGGATAGAACATTCTATGAGCAAATTTAACGGTTGATAAAAAGGCAATAAAGGAGAAAAATGAATACATGTGGCTATTATCTGGAATTGGTGGTGTAATTTTAGCATATTTTCTAAATAGGATGGCAGTAACTAAATATAAGAGAAGAGCTATAATTTATCTTGTACCAGCCATTGAAGAAACTTGTAAGACAGTGGCAGGGTATTTGACTTCCTCTATTCTTTTGTCTCATTTGATATTTGGAATTGCAGAGGCAGTAAATGATTACATAAAAGCTTCCTATAAAATCAATTTAAGGGCTTCTATTTTAAGTATCTTAAGCCACAGCTTTTTTGGTATAACCTCTTACATATTAGTGATGCATACAAATATTTTTTTGGCTATTATTGTAACTTCTTTAATACATGGCTTATGGAATAGGCTTGTGTTGAGGTGATGAACATGTTTACTCGTCAAATAGAAGAATTAAAAGAGATTAAAACAATAGAAGAATTTCTACAACAGAGGAAAGGACCTATTTTGGCTTATGGGCTTACAGATTCTCAAAAAGCCCATATTGCCCATTATATAATGACTAAGTTTAACAAAAAGGTGTTAGTTATTGCTCCTGATGAGGTGGAAGCAAGAAAAATATACGAAGATTTGTATTCTTTTAATTTTGGCAATGCCTCTTTATTTCCCAAAAGAGAAGCCTTGTTTTATAAAATAGATGCTGCGAGTCAAGAAGTGGTGTCTCAGAGATTGCAGGTAATTAAAAAATTGTCAGAAGGAAGTCCCCATGCTGTAGTTACTTCTATAGACGCAGCAGTAGGTAAGCTCATACCTATGGATTTGTTTAAAAAGTATCAATTTGTTTTTAAATTAGGTGATACTGTAAATTTAGAAGAAGTTATAAAAAATTTGGTGACCATGGGGTATGAAAGGGTTCAAATGGTGGAAGGAAAAGGGCAATTTAGTGTGAGGGGAGGAATAATTGACGTTTTTTCCCCTACGGAAGAATATCCTTATAGGATTGAACTTTTTGACGATGAAATAGATTCCATAAGGACTTTTGATGTGATTACCCAAAGGTCTTTAGAAAATATTGATAAAATAAATATTTTTCCAGCTACAGAGTTTATCGCAGAGGCAGAGCACATCAAAAAGGGGATTTCGGCAGTTTCGAACTATTTAAATTCCTATTTGTCAAAAATAAAAAAATCGAAAAGTGGCATTGCAGAAAAGTTACAGCAAAAATTTGAAGAAATTATGGAGGAGATTACAGAATCTAAAAGGGTGGAAAATATTCATGAGCTTATAGATTATTTTTATGATGATGTCTATTCTATTGTTGACTATATGGGAGAAGAGGCAATTATTATTTTAGATGAAAGCAGTCGCATTAAACAAAGGGTAAATAACCTTCAAATGGAATTTAATGAAAATTTCAAGGTTTTGTTAGAAAAAGGAGAGGTTTTGCCAGAGCAAAGTAAGCTTTTTTTGATTATGAGGAGATATTAAAAAGAGTGAAAAATAACTTTTTACTCATAATGAATACTTTAGCAAAGCCTGACAATGAACTACAGCCTCAAACAATTGTTAATTTTGTATCAAGGTCTATGCACCCTTTTCACGGCAAAATGGATATTTTAGTAGATGATTTGAAGTATTACAAAAACGCAGGATATAAAGTATTGCTTTTAAGTGGGAATCAAGAAAGAGCAAGAATTTTAAAAGATACGCTTGACAGTTTTAATATTGATACTGTAGTGATTAAAGACAGTGAATACGATATACAAAAAGGGCAAGTGGTCATATATCCTGCCTCTGTTAGCAAGGGATTTGAGTATGTGGATGCAAAATTTGCGGTTATAAGCGATGGAGAAATTTTTGGTCAGACTAAAAGGAGCAAAAAAACTGTAAAAATTAGAAATGCCGACAAGATAAAAAGCTTTACTGAATTAGAAGTAGGGTCATATGTTGTGCATGTAAATTATGGTATAGGAAAGTATGAAGGCATAGAAAAGATAAAAGTAGATGGGATTATAAGGGATTATTTAAAAATAATTTATGCAGGGGGAGATACCCTTTTTGTACCAGTAGAACAATTAGACCTTGTGCAAAAATATGTGGGGCCTACAGACAATCCACCTAAGTTAAATAAATTAGGGGGTAGTGAATGGCTTAGAGCAAAAAGAAAAGCCAAAAAAGCAGTAGCAGACCTTGCTAAGGATTTGATACAACTTTACGCCAAAAGGCAGATGGTGAAAGGACATGCTTTTTCTCCTGATACTCCATGGCAAAAGGAGTTTGAAGAGCAATTTCCCTATGAAGAGACGGAAGACCAGTTAAGGTGTATAAAAGAAATTAAAGAGGATATGGAAAAAGACAGGCCAATGGATAGATTGCTCTGTGGAGATGTGGGATATGGTAAAACAGAAGTAGCTTTAAGGGCTGCCTTTAAAGCGGTGGCTGATGGAAAACAGGTTGCTTTTTTGTGTCCTACAACTATCTTGGCTTATCAGCATTATACTAATTTCATAGAAAGATTCAAAGAATTTCCTGTAAAGATAGAAATGCTTAGCCGTTTTAGGACTCCCAAAGAACAAGCGCAAATAATTAAAGGCCTGGCTGAAGGGACTATCGATATTATTGTTGGTACTCACAGGCTTTTACAGAATGACGTGAAATTTAAAGATTTAGGACTTTTAATTATAGACGAAGAACAGAGGTTTGGAGTTGTTCATAAAGAGAAAATAAAAAAACTTAAGGAAAATATAGACGTTTTGACATTGTCAGCAACTCCTATTCCTAGAACTTTGCACATGTCCTTGATTGGTATAAGGGATATGAGCGTATTGGAGAATCCTCCTGAAGACAGATTTCCAGTAGAAACCTATGTGATGGAATTTAATGAAGAATTAATAAAAGATGCTATTTTAAGGGAAATTGGAAGAGGGGGACAAGTCTATTTTGTTTACAATAGAGTAAATGGCATAGAAAAGATGGCTTCTTTGGTAAAAGATTTAGTTCCTGGTTGTAGAGTAGCTGTGGCTCATGGGCAAATGGAAGAAAGCCAATTAGAAAAAGTGATGATTGACTTTCTAAATGGGGAATACGATGTTTTAGTAAGTACTACAATAATTGAGACAGGGCTTGATATACCAAATGTAAATACTATTATAGTTTATGATGCGGATAAGTTAGGGCTTTCCCAATTGTATCAATTAAGAGGAAGAGTAGGTAGGTCAAATAGACTTGCTTATGCCTATTTTACCTATAGAAAGGATAAAGTTTTAAGTGAAGTGGCGGAAAAAAGGTTGGAGGCGATAAAAGAGTTTACTGAATTTGGTTCTGGATTTAAAATTGCCATGAGAGATTTGGAGATAAGAGGTGCAGGAAATCTCCTTGGAGCAGAACAACATGGTCATATTAATGCAATTGGTTATGACTTGTATTTAAAGCTTTTAGAGGAGGCTATACGGAATTTAAAGGGAGAAGCTCCCAAAGAAGAGATTACTACCACAATAGACATAAAAGTCAATGCTTATATTGACTCTTCCTATATTGAAGACGAAAATTTAAGATTAGAGATGTACAAGAAAATAGCCTCTATAGAATCTAGAGAAGATATGATAGAGATTTCAGAAGAGCTTGTAGATAGGTTTGGCGATTATCCAAAGCCTGTAGAGGCACTATTGGAAATTGCTTATTTAAAGGCTATTGCCTCTCAGCTCTATATTACTGAAATAACGGAAAAAGGAAACGTCGTTATTTTAAAGTTTAAAGATATGGAATCAGTAAATATGGAGGTTATAGAGAAGGTAATAAAAGAATATGGAGGGAATTTAATATTTTCAAGTCAAGTACAACCATATCTTACTTATAGATTCAATAAAAAAGAGACTATACAAAAGGAACTTATTGAATTAGTAGAAAAAATAAAAAGTTTGCAGTTAGTGGAGAAATGATATATAATTAAGTTATGCCTATGTAAACTTTTTAAAGTCAGGAGGATGTTATATTGAAAAGGAAAATCGCATTACTTTTATTTTTTGTTTTTATAGTATTTTTAACAGTATCCTGCTCTGCCAAAAAAGACGTTGTTGCAACTGTTAATGGTGAAAACATTACTAATGCTGAATACAAAAAAGCTTTTGACCAAGTAAAGGCTCAAATTGAAAGTAGTCCACAATATACAAAAGACATATGGAATCAGGATTATCAAGGGAAAAAGTTTTTAGATGTAGTAAAAGAAAATGTGCTTGATAGTTTGATTGCTCAAAAATTACTTGTGCAGGAGGCCCTAAAAAATAATATTGCAGTTACAGACAAAGAAATAGCGGATGAGTATCAAAAAGAAAAAGAAGTTAATAAAGATATTACAAAAGAAGATGTGAAAAATTATCTTTTAATAAATAAGCTCTTTGACGAATATACAAAAGATGTAAAAGTTACAGAAGAAGAGTTAAAAAAGTATTATGAGGATAATAAAGAGCAGTTTGAAGTGGTGAAGGCTAGTCATATATTAGTGGCTGATGAAAAAACAGCAGAAGATATATACAATCGACTTATGAAAGGCGAAGATTTTGCTACATTAGCAAAAGAGTATTCTATTGATACTGCTACAAAAGACCAAGGAGGAGATTTGGGAGAATTTCCTCATGGCGTTATGGTTTCCGAGTTTGACCAAGTAGTTTTTTCACTTAAGAAAGGTGAAATATCAAAACCTGTTAAGACTGATTATGGATACCATATAATAAAGTCAGAGGGTGTTGCAATAAAACCTTTTAATGAAGTAAAGGATGCGATAGAAAGCTATTTGTTAAATGATAAGAAAAATCAAGTTATTAAAGAAAAATATGATGCCCTTGAGAAAGCAGCAAAAATACAAAAGTTTCCTCAAAATATAAAAGTAACAGTGGGGTAAAAAGCCGGCAGTTTAGTTGCCGGTTTTTTTGCGAATAAATTTATGGAAAAATATAAATACTAATCTTGAGCTAAAAATTTTAGGAAATGGAGGTATTTACTTTGAAGGCTACAGGAATTGTACGCAGAATAGATGATTTAGGGAGAGTTGTTATTCCTAAAGAGATCCGAAGAACATTAAGAATCAAGGAAGGAGACCCTTTAGAAATTTTTACAGATAAAGAAGGAGAGATAATTTTAAAGAAATATTCTCCAATAAGTGAATTAAGCGATTTTGCGCAAGAGTACGCTGATAGCATATATCAATCTACAAAACACCCTGTATGCATTACAGATACAGATAATGTAATAGCTGTTTCCGGAGTTGCAAAAAAGAATTAATTGATAAACCAATAAGTCAAGAATTAGAAAAATATTTGGAAGAAAAAAGACGATAATGCTTGGGACTGGGAAAGATAAAGGACCGATTAAAATAGCAGATGGACAGGAATTTAACATTACATCTCAAGTTATAGTTCCTATTATTTCAAGAGGAGATACAATAGGAAGTGTGGTGATTTTTACTAAAGAAGCCGGTGAAGCAGTTACAGAAGTTGAAGCAAAAATCGCTGAAACAGCTGCTGCTTTTTTGGGTAAACAGATGGAAGAATAAATTTATATACACCTATATATACCCCTCTGCATATTATAAACTATGAATTAAGCTGCGCAGGGGGTTAATTTATGGCTTTTCGCATTAATGACATTGTAATGAGAAAGTCTTATGGCTCTGACATTTTGTTTAGAGTCATTAATGTTATAGATAATAAAGGAGTAAGGCATTATCTTTTACACGGTTTAAACATGAGAATAATTGCAGATGCACCAGAAGACGACCTTATAGAGGTTTCTCGCGCCAAAATTGTGGAGTATGATAGGCCTTATAGAGAAAAGGCAGAATACCTTTTAAAAAAAATTGCCTCTTCAAAAAGCCTTCAGCGAAAAAAGGGATGGTGCGTGCAAGTCGGCAAGAGCCTTACGGAAGACCAGGAAAAGTTCTTCACATAGACGGAGATGAGGAATATTTAAATGTATGTCTTGATGCCTATAAAAAGGTAGGTATGGAAGTCGTAGGAGTAGTGGTAAAGGAAGAAGAACAACCAGATAAAGTGTATGACCTCTTAGAAAAATATAGGCCTGATATATTAGTTCTTACAGGTCATGATAGTATAAGAAGCAACACCAGAGATTATAGCGATATAAATAACTACAGAAATTCCAAATATTTTGTGGAAGCGGTTAAAAATGCAAGGAAGTACGAACCAGCACTTGACAATTTAGTGATTTTTGCAGGAGCTTGTCAATCAAATTACGAAGCTCTTATAAAGGCGGGAGCTAATTATGCCAGCTCTCCAGAAAGGGTTTTAATACACTGCCTTGATCCAGTCTTGGTGAGTGAAAAAGTGGCTTTTTCCCATATAAATGAGCTTGTAAAAATTGAAGAATTAATAGAAAACACTATAACGGGAGCGCCAGGAATTGGAGGATTGCAGACAATGGGAAAATTTAGATATGGCGTTCCAAAAGGCAAATATTAAATTAATTTACTCCGTAAGCTAAAAATTACTGATTAAATGCAAATATCTCTGAGATTTGCATATTTTTTTTGTTTTTTGCACAAAAATCATTATTGACAAATAGGCAGGTGCACTGATATAATATTATACCCTTGACATTGTCTGAAAATTGTGGTACAATATTCACAGCATGTGTTAAGGAGTTGATAGTGGTGGCAGATAGATCAACCCTTGATGAAATAAAAAAACAATTGGATAAACATATAGGTGCTCGAGTTCGCCTTAAAACAAATGGTGGCAGAAAAAAGACCATAATAAAAGAAGGATTACTAGAAAAGACATATCCGAGCATTTTTATTGTGGTATTAGATGGACAAGGAGCGACCCGGAGGGTTTCTTACAGTTATTCAGATATTTTAACAGATACAGTAGAGTTAACAGTGATGGAAGGAAATAAAAAAATCCAGTGTCTCCAATGACCGAAGATATTCGGTCTTATTTTTTTGGCATAATTTTATTTCAATAACTATATATTATATTAGCATATCTTATTGTGAAGGACAATTATTTTAAGGAGGTAAAAGCATGCCACAGGTGTATAAAGATATTTTAGAGTTTGATTCTGTATCAGGTACATATGATACTCAACTTCTTGTAGAGAATGATATAATTGTTCCTGAGAATGAACCGGACGTGCTGGTACTTTTGGCGGTAAATCCCCGGACATATATTAATGAAATTTTTGTAACAGAAGGAAAAGTTCAGTTTGAAGGTAAACTAACATTAGACATTTTGTATTTAGGCGAAAAAAATGGAGAGCTTGAAAGAATTGAAAAAGAAATTGACTATTCCCATGTTATCGAGGATGAAGGCATTGATAAAAGGAGCAGATGCATACTAGTTGCAAATGTTGAAAATATTGACTATAAGTTGGTAAACAGTAGAAAAATAAGTATGAGGGCTGTAATAAAGATACAATGCAGATTAGTAGTATCTGATAAAAAAGAAGTAGTAATAGGAGCTGAAGATTCGATAAAAGTGGAGTCTCTAAAGAAAAATGTGAAGTTAATGCATACAGTGGGACAAAATAGTGTAGAAGTCTTTGTAAAAGATAAAATAAAAGTTCCTGATGGAGAGGCCCCTATTCAAAAAGTCATAAAAACAGATGTCGCAGTAAAACCGGAAGAAATTAAAGTCACTGATAACAAGGTAATAGTTCAAGGAAGTGTACAATGTAATATTTTATATATTTCCCAGGGAGGAGAATTTGGAAATTTAGAAACAGATTTAAATTATGCAAATTTTGTAGATATTCCTGGGGCTTTAAGTTATATGTCTGCTAAAACTCAAGAGGAAGTCGTGGACGTAGTTACAACCATATTGGAGGATGAAAAGGGAGAAAATACTATTTTAGATATAGAAGTCACAATAAGAGTAAAAGTTCAAGTGTTGGAGACGGAGGATAGAGAGCTTCCTGTTGATGCCTATGGTACAAAAGCTTATATTCAACCCATAAAAGAAAATTTAACTGTGATAGAGAAATTAGAATCTTTTAAATCTCAATTTGTAGTCAAAACTAATGTAGAATTACCTTCTTTCTTAAAAAGATTTATAGATGTTGTGGTTATTCCTGTTATATCTGACTACAGTGTAGATGTAGATAAATTGGTTTTAGAAGGAATATTAGATTATACTATTTTATATTTGTCTGAAGAAGGTAGTGTAAAGTCTTATAGAGATGAATATCCTTTTAAGACTTTTGTTGAGATAAGTCAAGTTAAAGGACTTATGTTGGTTGATATAAAAATTTCTCATGTTTCCTATGAAATAATAGCTATGAAAGAAATTGAATTAAAGTTTGCAATTGATAATACTGTTGATTTACTTGTAGAGAAAGAAATAGAGGTTATTGTAGACCTTAAGGAAATCGAAGCTCCAAGAGAAATCGATAATAAACACAGCATTGTTATCTACATGCTGCAAAAAGATGAAACCCTATGGGATATTGCTAAAAGGTACAGGGTGAGCCTTGAAGAATTAATTTCTGCCAATGGCTTAGAAGAAGAAAAAGTTTCAGAGGGAATGAAATTAATAATACCTATGGAAGAATGATACGCAGGAGACTGCGTATTTTTTTTACAGAAAAGTTATTGTATAATGTATAATATATAACTATAATATTATTGAAAGAGCGTGGATGGGATGGAAAAATGAAAAAAATCAAAGTAAAGGCCTATGCTAAAATTAATTTATCTTTAGATGTATTAGGAAAGAGAGAAGATGGATATCATGAAATTTCTACGGTGATGCAATCAATTGATTTGGCTGATATTTTGGAGTTTGAAAAAAACGAAATAGTCAAGGTTTTTTGCAGTGATCATAGAGTGCCAGAAGGAGAAGATAATTTAATAGTGAAGGTCATCAACCTTCTAAAAGAAAAATACCAAAAAAAGAAGGGGTGTTAGTCAAGCTTAATAAAAAAATTCCTTTAGCTGCCGGCCTCGCTGGGGGAAGTGCTGATGCTGCTGCTACAATTGTTGCATTAGACAAATTATGGAATTTGAATATGTCAAAAGAAGAGAAAAAAGAAATTGCTTTGAAAGTTGGAGCAGATGTTCCTTTCTGTCTGGAAGGTGGGACAAAGCTTGCGAAAGGCATAGGGGAAATATTTGAAAATTTAAAGGTTCCCTCTATGAGTTTACTTCTTGTAAAACCTGATATTGAAATTTCCACAAAAGAAATTTATGATAAATGGGACAGACTTAATTTTAAAAGTCACCATGCTACTTTTTAGTTGCTCAAGCTATACAAGAAGGAAACATATACAAAATTGCAGAAAATATAAAAAACGATTTAGAATTGGTAACTTCTCGGGAATGTGAAGTTATTAATCAAATAAAAGAGGAATTGCTTAAAAAAGGCGCATTAGGATGTGCTATGTCAGGTAGTGGTCCCACTGTTTACGGAATTTTTGACGATTTAGAAAGACTTAAGAGAGCTTATGAGGATTTAAAAGAAGTTTACAGTTTTGTGTTTTTTTCAAAAACTATAGATAAGGGGTTAGAATTGTATGAATGATTTTCTTCCATTGGAAAATTATAAACCGCTAAGAGATGTAGTTTTTGATTACATGAAAGATGCCATAATTACAGGCAAGTTAAAACCTGGAGAGAGACTTATGGAAGTTCAGCTGGCAGAAAAGCTGGGAGTAAGTCGGACTCCAGTGAGAGAGGCGATTAGAAAATTAGAACTTGAGGGGCTAGTTGTTATGGTTCCTCGAAAGGGTGCTTATGTGGCAGATTTGGATGCAAAAGACCTTTTGAATGTTTTAGAAGTAAGAAGTTCGTTAGAAGGATTAGCTGCTTCCCTAGCTGCTGAAAGGATAACGGATGAAGAAATTGATAAATTAAAGAAAATTGTAGAGGAATTTCAAAAAAAGATAGAAGAAGGTGATAATGAAGGGCTAGTGAAGTTGGATAAAGAATTTCATGATTTAATTTTTACTGCTTCACGAAATGACAAATTAATTCAAATAATGAATAATTTACAAGAACATGTACACAGATTTAGAGTTAGGTATATAAACGAAGAGAAAAAAGCGAAAAAGATACATCAAGAGCATAAAAAAATTACAGAAGCTATCGAAGCAAGAGATACAGATGCTGCAAGAAGATGGGCAGAGAAGCATATACGCAATTTCCAGACAGAGGTTGTAAAAGACATAAAGTATTTTAGTTACAAGGAGTGATTTGGGTGAATGCCATAATTTTGGCCGGCAGTACTAAAGAGGACAAATTGCCTGATAAAGCTTTTGTTAAAATAAATGAGAAGTATATGGTCTCTTATGTAATTGAGGCTTTAAGAGGTTGTGATAAAATAGATAAAATTGCAGTAGTTGGAGATCCCGAAAAACTTAAAAAAGTAGCAGGGATAGATGTTATCATTGAACAAGCTGACAATATAATGGACAATGTTTTGAAAGGAGTAGAGCCTTTTAAAAATGACAAAAGAGTCTTGATTCTTACTTGTGATATTCCTATGTTGACTAAAGAAGCTGTTTGCGATTTTATTGAAAAGTCAGAGGCTACAGGAGCGGACTTATGTTATCCTATTGTTAGAAAAGAAGATAATTTAAAAAAGTTTCCTGAGGCTAAAAGGACTTATGCACGGGTGAAAGAAGGAGTTTTTACAGGTGGCAATATTTTTTATGTTAACCCTGGAATCATAGATAGATTAATAAAAGATGCGAAACAATTTATAGCTTATAGAAAAAAACCATGGAAATTAGGAAAATTATTAGGAGGAAAGATATTATTTTTATTTTTAATAGGGAGACTTTCAATTTCTCATATTGAGAAAAAAGCACAAGAGTTATTTAACATAAAAGGAAAGGCTATCATATCTAAATATCCAGAAATAGGTAACGATGTTGATAAAGAAGAAGATGTAGTAATGGCAACTAAATATCTTAGTCAAAAATAGGCATAGGCCTATTTTTTTTGTATATTTTTCTTCTGAATGCAAAATATATATTCAGAAGGTGATGGTATGTATAGTTTACTGCATTTTGTAAGACAATACTTTACTGTTTATATGCTTGCTAATGTATTCATTGTAGGGATTTATGAAGCTTTTATAGAGCCTAAATTTTTAGAGAGGAAAGGATTAGATAGGGATTCTAAGCTGTGTAAATGGATTGGATTGTTTTATATTTTTATTGGGATAGTTGCTATTATTTTACGAACCTTTTTTCCTATGTAAGGAGGAGAATATGAGATTTTTTGATAAGATATTTGGCAAAAAAAACGATAAAAAAGAAGAAAAAAATGGTACACTAGCTTCAAATAGTCTTAAGGTAAATTTAGATTATATAAAAAATAAATTAAAAGATTGTGATGATGTAATATATAGAGATATTTGGGTGGGAGAAAACCAGCAGTATAACCTTGCAATTGTATTTATAGACGGGCTTGTGGATAAAGACCTCATAAATGACCATGTACTCCACTCTTTGCTTTTGGATTCAAGACAAGCAGCCCCTTCTATTGAAAAGATAAAGAGAAATTTGTATGAGGTCATAAAGAAAGGGACTATAACAGGAGGAGACATAAAAGAGATTACAGATTTAGACAAGTGTATTTTGTCAATTTTGAGTGGAGACACTGCTTTGCTTTTTGATGGTTCTCCTGAAATAGTCATCATTTCTAGTAAAGGATGGCAGATGAGGTCAATTTCACCTCCCGAGGCAGAGACGGTTGTAAGAGGACCGAGAGAAGGGTTTACAGAAACAATAAGGGTTAACACTGCTCTTGTAAGGAGATGGATTAGAGATCCCAAGTTAAAAATAAAGCAGATGCAGATTGGAGAAAGGACTCATACAGATGTAGCAGTGCTTTACATAGAAGATATTGTCGATAGGAATGTTTTGAATAAAGTGATGGAAAGGCTCAAAAATATAAAAATAGACGGTATTTTTGAAAGCGGGTATATAGAACAATTGATTGAAGAAGATTGGCATTCACCATTTCCTCAAGTTTTGAGTACAGAAAGGCCTGACAAGGTTGCAGCTTCTCTTTTAGAGGGAAGAGTGGCAATTTTGACAGATAATACTCCTTTTGCTCTCATAATACCTACTACTCTCGCTACTCTTTTTCAATCGCCTGAAGATTATTACGAAAGGTGGATGATATCTTCACTTTTAAGAATTTTGAGATTTCTTGCAGCAATCGTCGCATTAATTTCGCCTGCTGTTTACATAGCTTTTACAGCCTATCATCCAGGCCTTATACCGACTAAATTGACTTTGTATGTTGCAGCAACACGACAGGGTATGCCTTTTCCTGCCTTTTTTGAAGCTTTTATTATGGAAGCGACTTTTGAGCTTTTAAGAGAGGCAGGAGTTAGACTTCCCGTACCTATAGGGCAAACTATTGGCATTGTAGGTGGTCTTATTATAGGACAAGCTGCTGTCCAAGCGGGTATTGTAAGCCCATTGATGGTAATAGTGGTAGCCGTTACAGCTGTAGCTTCTTTTGCAATACCCAGTTACAGCGCTGCCATTGCTTTTAGAATGCTAAGATTTATATTTATGATTCTTGCAGCTGTTTTTGGTTTGTATGGTATAATGTTGGGATTTATGATAGTTCTCACTCACTTGGTTGTTTTAAAAAGTTTTGGAGTTCCTTATCTTTCTCCTTTTGTGGAAATAGACCTAAGTGACCTTGCGGATACTTTAATAAAAGCTCCTATAATGTATTTTAAAAACCGACCAGAAATTTTAGATACTCCTGATAGAAAAAAGATGAAAGATTTAAGAGAAGAAAAAATAGAAAGCATAGAAGACGATAGGAGAGACAACAATGATAAAAAACAATGATAAAATCTCTGCAAATCAAGTATCAATATTGCTTTTCACTACTATGGTAGGAGCTGGAATATTAAGTCTTCCTGCAGATGTTTCCAAAGAGGTAGGACCTAATGGGCTTATAGCTATCTTGGGAGGAGGAATAGCTTCTCTTTTTTTTGCAAGGCTGATACTTTATCTATCTTCTAAATTTCCTACAGAAACTTTTGTCGAATATACCGGTAAACTTATAACAAGACCTATTTCTATTATTATAAGTATTATACTTGTTTTTTACTTCACAATATTTGCAAGCCTTGATGTAAGGATTTTTGGGGAAGTTTTGAAAATATATCTTTTGCCAAGTACCCCTATTGAAACGATAATTATTACAATGCTTTTTACTTCTGCCTATTTAGTGCGATATGGACTTGAGCCAATTGCACGAATGTCAGAAATTTTGTTTCCCATAATAGTGATACCTCTTGTATTACTTTTTTTACCGACTTTAACTGATATAGATTTAAGTAATTTTCTTCCATTTATGAGGGTTTCATTAGTTGAGTTTTTTAAAGGAATGCTTGTGACTACATATAGTTTTGTTGGCTTTGAGATATTGTATTTGCTTTTTCCATATATAATTAATACAGACAAATTGAAAAGAAGTGTCAATTCAGCAATAATCTCTACGATGTTGTTTTACATGTATATAACTTTTTTTGTAGTTGGCATATTTGGATACAAGGAAACAAGGGAACAGCTGTGGCCTTTTTTGACCCTCATTAAATCTATTAATTTTCCTGTGTTTTTCATTGAAAATGTAGAGGGAATTGTAATGGGAATATGGACATTCACCATTTTTACTTCTATTTATTCTTTTCACTATTTTGCTACTTTGGCTCTTTCAAAGCTTTTAAAGACCAGAGAACATTCTTATTTTGTATTGCCGGCAGTTCCTATAATGTATTTAATGGCTTTAATTCCCGATTCTATTGTGACAGTTTATAAATATGCGGGATATGTTTCCCAGTACATGTCAGTGTTTTTTATAGCTATATTGCCAATACTATTGTTTATCATTTTAAAAGTTAAAAGATTAGGTGATAAAGATGAAGAGAAAACTTAAAATAGTGATATTATGGGTTTTAATTGCTCTCATGTTGACAGGCTGTTGGGATAAAATTGAGATAGAAGACAGGGCTTTTGTGATGGCAATTGGTATAGATTTATCTTCTTCGAATAAAAGATATGTTGTGACTTTTCAATTTCCTAATGCTGCTCAAATTACAAAAGGTACCAGTGGCGGTGGAGGAGGAAGTGAAAAGCCAAGTTTTGCTGTTTCAGAAGTTGCTGATACGATTTTTTCTGCTTCCCGTCATATAAGTACAAGAATTAATAAAGCGCTGTATTTAGGTCATACACAAGCTATTATTTTTGGCAAAGACGTAGTGGAAAACAAGGATAAATTTCAGCAAGTTTTAGATTCTCTTGACAGGAGTTATGAATTGAGCCGTAAAGTTTACCTTCTTGTAACTCCACAAAAAGCTCAGGATATTCTTCTAAAAAAATACGAGATGGAACCAAATACAGGAGCTTATATTAGAGATATATTCAAACATTACAACTTGACATCAAAATTTCCAACAATTGACTATAATAAAATTACTAAGTCTCTTCATGAGACGAACGGCAATGCGATAATCCCCAAAATAATTGCAGGAAAAGATGAAATTAAAATAGCAGGTTCTGCTATTATTAAAAATTATAAATTAGTAGGTTGGATGGAAGATGATGAAAACATGGGATATATGTGGCTGACTGGTCTTGTGAAGGGAGGAGATATTTCTATAAATATGCCAGGAGATGGAGAAGAAATAAAGGTTCCTTTTAATATTTCAAATGTTATTAGAAGGCGAGATGTTAAAGAAGAAAATGGGAAAATTATTTATAGAGTTAAACTGGAGGTGGAAGGAGATATAACGGAATATACTTTTGAAAAGCACGGAGAAATGATGAAAGGTGACTTGTTAAACGTCATAGAAAGAAAAACTAGTGACGAAATAAAGAAGATGACACAAAAAGCTATAAATAGATTTCAAAAAGAATTAAAAGTAGACATGCTAGGTATAGGAGATTATATTGAAAAATATCATCCAAGTTTATGGGAAAAGGTGGGGAAAGATTGGGATAAAATTTTTCCGGAGGTAGAGATAAAAGTAGATGTTACTTCTCATGTCCGAAGGATAGGGCTTTTCAGGTAGAAGGGTATATTTTTTAATATATTTGGTTATACTTTAGTTAAACTAAAGATTTGTGATGGAGGATAAAATTATGAAAAGGTTAATTGCATTGATGGTATTAGCAATTATTATAGCAGCAAATTTTTATGGAGCTAAAGCTTCTAATTTGCAAAGAGAAGACCTATCCCGCAAATTAATAAGGTTTCATGTGATTGCCAACAGCGATTCCGAAGAAGACCAGGAATTAAAACTTAAGGTTAGAGATGCTATACTTGTTGATTTAACGCCTAAATTTGAAAAAGTAAAAGATGTAAAAGATTCGGAAAGGATTATAAAGCAAAGTATTGAGGAGATTAAAAAGGTTGCAGAGGAAGTAATTCGTAGAGAGGGTAAGAATTATGGTGTGAAAGTTGCCTATGGCACCTTTGATTTTCCTACACGGTATTATGGAACTATTACTCTTCCTGCGGGGAATTATAATGCGCTTAAAGTAGTTATCGGAAACGGAGAAGGTAAAAATTGGTGGTGTGTAATATTTCCTCCCCTTTGTTTTATTGATGTTACCCATGGGTTTACAGATACACAAACTGCAGAGGAAGTGGCTAAATATCTTTCTCAAGATGAAATGAAACTTATTGAGAAAGAAAAACCTAAAGTTAAATTTAAAATAGTTGAAATTATAGAGGAATATTACAATAAATTTAAAGTGGCATGGAAGGCGCCTTAAAGGGCGCTTTAATTTTTTAAATTAAAAACAGCGTATAATACTTTTACTACTACAAAAAATATTTACAAACACCAAAGAAAAGGAGGTTCAAAATGAAAATAGATTTTATTCTCCGCATAAAGATTATAATAACAGTTTTGGCTATTTTTATAACAGCAGTTTTTGAGTATGCGGCTTATGATTTGACCAAAACAGCTATGTCTAACCTTTATTGGGGAAATACAGGTAGTGATGTTGCAAAAGTGCAAGCACGGCTTAAAGACTGGGGATATTATACGGGAGCTGTAGATGGATTTTTTGGGGTTAGAACGTGGCTGGCAGTTCGGAAATTTCAAGCATATAATGGACTCAGAGTTACTGGAATTGTAGATGACGATACAAAAGTAGCTTTAGGTTTTACAACTACTGCTCAAGATTTAGCGGCTTATCAGGCTTCTTCCTCTGTCACCACAAATGACGATGTTTACCTTTTAGCAATGCTTATAAATGGAGAAGCGAGAGGGGAACCTTATATTGGAAAAGTTGCAGTTGGAGCTGTGGTGATGAATAGAGTAAGAGACCCGAGGTTTCCAAAAACTATAGCAGGTGTTATATTTCAACCTGGGGCTTTTTCTGCAGTAGATGATGGTCAAATGTGGCTACCTCCTACAAATGACAGCATAAGGGCGGCAAGAGATGCAATTGCTGGATGGGACCCTACTGGTGGTGCCTTGTATTATTACAACGCTGCGAGAGTGACAAGTTATTGGATATTTAACAGGCCAATTATAACCCAAATAGGCAGCCATATCTTTGCAAGGTGAGGTGAAAAAATGTTAAAACGAGGCTTGACGGCTTTTGCTTTAATTTTAATATTAATCCTCGGAGCATGGGGATATAGACAATATATTGAGAAAATTTCTTATCACAGGTATTTACAAGCACAATATGATAGGTCTTTTTATCAATTGGTGTCTAACGTAGAGAACATCGAAACTTCTATGGGAAAACTAATGGTAGCTTCTTCAGATAAAACCACTATTCCTATTTTAGATGAAATATGGAGGGAAGCTTTTTCAGGGCAAGAGCACTTAAATCAACTTCCTATAGGGCAGCCTGAAATAGATAATACTTCAAAGTTTTTGACACAAATTGGCGATTACGCTTACAGTCTTACAAAAAAAGTTGCTTCAGGGCAAAAATTATCACAACAAGATTTAGCAACCCTTACGAAATTACAGAATTATGCGGTATTTTTAGGTAAAAACTTACAAGACTTAAGAAAAAAAATTCAAGGTGGATATGAACTTGGAAACTTACGTCAAAAAGGTACACAAAAAATGGGTGAGATTGATAGTAAAATTTTAAATGTAAAAATGAGTAGTGTCAATCAGACTATGACAAATTACCCTACTTTGATATATGACGGCCCTTTTTCTGAAAGTTTAGCAAAAACTACACCTAAAGGTTTAGTTGGGAAAGAAGTTTCTTACGATAGAGCTTTACAAATAGCAAAAGATTTTTATGGAAAGCCTGTAGAATCACAAAACAAGTATAGTCCTAACAATGGAAAAATAAAAGCTTATGGGATAGAATTAAAATCTCCAGGTAAATTACCTGTTTATATAAATGTGAGTCAAAAAGGTGGATATGTTGTATGGATGATGGACCAGAGAAGTGTGAATAAAATAAATATTTCTCAATCACAAGCTTTGCAGTATGCTAAAAAATTTTTAGAAAAACACGGTTTCAAAAACGTGGAAAGTACTTATTCTATGAAGGCGGATGGTAGTGTACAGTTTAATTTTGTTCCTGTACAAGATGAGGTATATTTGTATCCAGACATTGTCAAAGTGAAAGTGGCACTTGACAATGGTGACATAATCGGATTTGACGCTACAGCTTACTACATGAATCATACGGAGAGAAAATTAGAAAAGCCAAAACTTACGGAAAAAGAAGCGGAGCAAAAAGTAAATAAAAACTTAAAAATAGAAGGAACAAAGTTAACACTCATTCCTTTGGAGGGCGGAAAAGAAGTATTGGCTTACGAATTTAAAGGAACATACAAAGGTGATACATTTTACGTGTATATAAATGCATTAAATGGAAATGAAGAAAAAATTTTAAAGGTTATAAAAACAGAACATGGAGATTTGACCATGTAGTCCATAACATAAAAGTGCTTTTAAAGGCGCAAAATAAGTGTAGGGCAAAAGAAGGAGGGGATAAAAATGGGTAGACGCAGAGGCTTAATGTCTGACCAACTTAAATATGAGTTGGCTAAAGAACTCGGCGTTTACGACACAGTAATGAAGGAAGGTTGGGGAAGTGTTTCTTCTAGAAATTGCGGTAATCTTGTAAAACTTGCAATCGAAAAAGCAGAAAAAATGCTTGTAGAAAATTATAACAACGGAAATACCACCTTCTAAATGCCCACCAAGCCGGGGAAGAAAAACTTCTTCTTTCCCGGCTTTAAATTTATAAAATAAAATTTTTCTTGAATACATATTCTTAAAAGAGTAGAATAAAGATAATGTAAGAAAAATTAGTGGAGTGTGAGAGAATGGCGAAGAAGAAAATAGCTGTTTTATTTGGTGGACAATCGGGAGAACATGAAGTCTCTTTAATGTCTGCAAAGTCTATAATAAACAACCTTGATAAAGATAAATACGAGATTTACATGATCGGTATTACAAAAAAAGGAGAATGGTATTTATATAGAGGAGATGTAGAAAAAATAGAAACCGGAGAATGGGAAAAAGAAGGAATTCCTGCAACTATGGGAGCTTCTACGAAGTATAGAGGAATAATAACTTTCGAAGACGGAAAAAATGGTTTTTATCCTATAGACGTGGTATTTCCTGTTTTGCATGGACCTAATGGAGAAGATGGGACTATACAAGGGCTTTTAGAATTATTAGATATACCTTATGTAGGAGCTAATGTGCTTTCTTCTGCTTTATGCATGGATAAAGTTTTTACAAAAAGGATTTTTAAGGAAGCGGGGCTACCTACACCTGATTTTGTAGTAGTATATAGAAAAGAGATTGAAGACTTAGAAGCTATAAAGAAAAAAGTTGAACACTTGGGATATCCGTGCTTTGTAAAACCTGCTAATTTAGGTTCTAGTGTTGGTATTACCAAAGTCCACAATGAGGAAGAACTTCCTGGGGCCTTGAAATTAGCTGCAAAATATGATAGAAAATTGTTGATAGAAAGAGGAATAGATGCTAGGGAAATTGAATGTTCCGTGCTAGGTAACGAAAATCCGCAAGCCTCTATTGCAGGAGAAATTGTTCCTTCTAATGAATTCTATGATTATAATGCTAAATATTTTGATGGGGGTAAATCTCTTCTCTTAATACCTGCACCACTTCCAGATGAAAAAATGGAAGAGGTAAGACAATTGGCTATAAAAGCATATAAGGCGTTGGATTTGAGAGGTATGGCGCGAGTAGACTTTTTGATGGATAGAAACACAGGTATCCTTTATCTAAATGAAGTTAATACCATTCCTGGGTTTACGAAAATAAGCATGTATCCTAAACTGTGGGAAGTAAGTGGAAAGCCGTATTCAATATTATTGGACGAACTTATAAACTTAGCGATAGAGAGCTATAATGAAAAATGTAGGGAATGGTGAGAAATAAGGGAAGAAGGGGAGAGGTAATTGAAAAAAGCGATTATATCTGTAAAAGGTACTCAAAAAAACGATCAAAATGAATCTGATACAATAGAACTTATTACAGAGGGTAGTTTCTATATTAAAGGCAATACTTTTTATGTAGTATATGAAGAAAGTGAACTATCAGGAATGGATGGAACTACTACTACTTTAAAAATTACAGAAGACAAAGTTACATTATTGCGGTTTGGCACTAACAAATCGAAAATGGTTTTTGAGAAAAACAAAAGATACGAATCGGACTATGATACTCCTTATGGGAAAATTCCTTTAGGAATACTGCCAACAGATGTAAAAGTGGCTATGTCGGAAGCTGGCGGTGAGATTACTATAAAATATGCTCTTGACCTTAATAACAAGACTGTGAGCAATAATGAACTATACTTAAAAGTGTGGGAGGTAAACTGATTTGGAAAACATTATACAAAAAGTAAAAGATGAAATAAAAGACATGGTGACTACCGCTATAGAGAATTCTGTAAAAGAAGGTTTGATGAATATAGAGGTTATTCCAGAGATAGAAATAGAGGAGCCAAAAGAAAAACAACATGGTGACCTTGCAATAAACACAGCGATGGTAATATCAAAGCAGGCTAAAATGCCCCCTAAGAAAATTGCGGAAATCATTGTTTCAAAAATGGACCCTTCAAATACTTTTATAGAAAGGATTGAAATCGCAGGACCTGGCTTTATCAATTTCTTTTTGAAGGATAAATTTTTGGAAGAAACTTTAAAGCTCGTTTATGAACGAGGGAAAGATTATGGACGAGTAAACATTGGGAATGGCAAGAAAGTACAAGTGGAATTTGTATCGGCAAATCCGACGGGTCCTATGCATATGGGAAATGCAAGAGGCGGTGCTTTGGGAGATGCCTTGGCGTCAGTACTTGACTATGCAGGATACGATGTTACAAGGGAATTTTATATAAACGACGCAGGAAATCAGATAGAGAAGTTTGGATATTCACTTGAGGCAAGATACCTGCAATTATTGGGCATACCGGCTGAAGTGCCCGAAGGCGGCTACCACGGAGAGGACATAATAGATAGAGCGAGAGAGTTTTTAGAAATATACGGAGATAAATATAAAGATGTGCCATCAGAAGAGAGAAGAAAGGCGCTCATAGAATATGGACTTAAGAAGAATTTAGAAAAAATAAAAGAGGATTTAGCTCTTTACGGTATAGAATATGACGTGTGGTTTTCTGAGCAATCTCTTTATGACAGCGGAGAAGTGTATAAAGTAATTGAAGAGCTTAAGCAAAAAGGGTATACTTACGAAAAAGACGGGGCTTTGTGGTTTAAAATGACATTATTTGGCGCAGAAAAAGACGATGTATTAGTTAGGTCTAATGGATTTCCTACCTATTTGGCTTCTGACATAGCCTATCACAAAAATAAATTTATAACTCGCGGATTTGATTGGGTTATAAATGTTTGGGGTGCGGATCACCATGGCCATGTTGCTCCTATGAAAGGAGCGATGCAGGCACTTGGCATAGACCCTGACAGGCTTGACGTTGTTTTAATGCAGCTTGTGAAACTCATAGAAGGCGGTCAAGTTGTTAAAATGTCCAAAAGGACAGGCAGAATGGTGACACTACGAGATCTGATAGATGAAGTAGGAAAAGATGCAGCAAGATTCTTTTTCAACTTAAGGTCTGCAGACAGTCCCATTGATTTTGACCTTGACTTGGCTAAAGAGCAATCGAATGAAAATCCAGTATTTTATGTGCAGTATGCCCATGCGAGGATTTGCTCCATAATAAGGCAGTTAGAAGAAGAGGGTGTAAAGATAGATAATATAGATGAAGTAGATTTAAGCCTTTTAAAAGAAGAAGAGGAAAAAGAATTAATTAAAAAATTGGCATATTTCCCTGAAGAAATTACTATTGCTGCAAAGACATTGGCACCCCACAGAATTACGAGGTACGTACTTGATGTAGCATCGCTTTTCCATTCTTTTTATAACAGTCATAGAGTAAAAGGCGTAGAAGAGGATTTGATGAAAGCAAGGTTTGTGCTCATATTAGCAGTAAAGACTGTTATAAAGAACGCTTTAGATATATTGAAAATAACAGCACCAGAGAGAATGTAAAAGGCGGTTTTTCCGCCTTTATTTTGTGGTATAATATGGTTAGGAGGTGTTTTTTATGAATATAAAATGGCTAGGGCATTCATGTTTTAAGTTGACATCCGAGAAGGGTACGGTTATTGTTACAGACCCTTTTGATGAGTCGGTTGGCTATCCTATGCCAAATGTGAAGGCAGACATTGTGACATCTTCTCATTCCCATTTTGACCACAATTATTTTAAAGCAGTAAAGGGAAACTTTGATATTGTTGACACAGTAGGAGAACATAATATAAAAGGTATCAACATAAAAGGTGTAAATACATTTCACGATGACGAACATGGTGCAAAAAGAGGTAAAAATATAGTTTTTGTCTTTGATATTGATGGAATCAGAGTCTGTCACATGGGAGATTTGGGACATGTTTTAACAGAAAAGCAAGTTGAAGAAATAGGACCAGTTGATGTTCTACTCATTCCTGTTGGAGGCTATTATACAATTGATGCAAAACAAGCGGTAGAAGTGATGAACCAGTTAAAGCCTAAAATAACTATACCAATGCACTATAAAACGGAGTTTATTAATTTCCCTATTGATACTGTGGATAACTTTTTGGATATGACAGGTGGCAAAAAGATTTTATCCACAGAAATAGGTATTACTAAGAAAGATCTAGAAGGTGAGCCAAAAGTAATTGCTTTAAATTATCAATATTCTGTATAATTTAAAATGAAGTACAGTTCCTTTGTTTTCACTAAGAGCTTTAGCTTAAACCAAAAAAGTGGGTATCTCATTCCTTTTTAAATTTTTTTAAAAACAAATGAATATAAAAAGACAAAAAGGGCAATATAATAGTGTAAGGTTCGTAATGGTCGAGCCAAGATCATCACAGAACGCAAGTTCTGTGATGGTCGGCCAAAGATTGGTATTCGATCAAAAGGTCGGATGCTAGTCAGCGGGCAGATTATAATATGTCCATGTAGAGCCTTAATTTTAAGGCTAAAAAGGATGTATTATAGTCGAGCTAAGACTATTATAGGTGCCGCAGGTCGAAGTACGTCATGTACTTAGACTGGAGGTCTTATGCAAAGTGCATAAGGTTTCTAAGGTATCTATAATAGTCGAGCATAGGTCAGTATGGGTTTTGCAATACCTTGCCTTTTAAGTGAGGTATGAAGAGATTTGTACTGGCTGAAGCGAAGACCATTACGAGCCTTACTTTTTTATTGGCATAACACAGACAAAGGGGACGGTTCCTTTTGTCTGAAAATCAAAATAAACAGACAAGAGGAACCGTCCCCTTTGTCTGAATTTTTAAAAATAGATGATGTGGAGATTTTTGTTTTATTATGATATAATCGGTTTAAAAAGGAGGGGAAAATTATAAGATTAGAGGGATAGCAAATGAGAAAATTATTTTTACTTCTTGCTGTGGTGATGTTCTTTTTAACTTCCTGTGATGTAGTAAAGCTTAAAGAATCGTCTACAACCAGGGAAGAACCACCTATAAGGTTGGTATTTTCACTTCCTAATTCAAGCGAAGATTTTGATAATACCCTTTATACCGGCCTTTTGTACGACAACAATTCTAACAAAATAGCAAGTGAATTTTTAAAAAATAAACGCATTGGATATTATAAATTATCACCAAGACAAGACAAAATTGTTGTGGGAATCCATTACGATGCTGCTTCATTTGAATACTATGTGATAAACATTGATGGCAGCGCTCCAGAAAGACTTACTCTTCCTGTAAGAGATGGAATATATCCAGTGTGGAGTGATGATGGGGAGTATATCTATGGTATTTCACCGGATTCTTTAAATGCTAAAAGTGGGTATATATTTTCTTATGATGTAAATAAAGGGACATTTGAGAAGTATCCTTTAGAAAGTGAAATAAATTCTTGTGGCAAAATCAAACCATATTTTGACAATAAAGGGGTGCTGTTTATTTGTGATAACAAAATAAACTATCTAAATTTTGAAAACAAGGTCGTAAAGCCGGTTTACAGTTTTAACGGAAGTGTAACGTATGGGAGTTTAGATAAAAGTAGAACTATATTTGTGCTAAACGATGAGAAAAACTGCTTAGATGTTTTGGATGGAAATAACTTTAAAATAATAAAAACGTACAAAAACATTTTAAAATACAGATTTTATTCGCTTGACAGTATGGCATTTCCGGATGGTGAACATGTTATATTCAAGATTTATAAATATGACGATAAAGGTAATTTTATAGAGGCTCCTATAGTAAGTGTTGATTTAAATGGAAATGTGAAGGAATTAAAGGAAAGCGATAATTTGGAATGGAATTCAGTAGAATTTATTTCTGAAAGGAAGCTGGCTGGCGTTAGTCGAGCTGAGAAAGTACTCTTTTATGATTTAAATAGCTTTCAAGATATGCCCTATATGGAAACGGTACTTTGCCGCAATAATGAGATTGGGTATTTAAAAAAACTCAAGATTGCTCTGCCAAATGGGTGGAAGGAGAAATTTACAGGCGGAAATGAAATTTATATCTTAAATTCAAAGGATGAAATTAACGGTGGTATATATGTTATAAGTTATTACAAAGACCAATATTTTGGAGGTTTTCTTCCAAATCACAGCGAACTTTTAAAAGAAGAAAATATAAAAACGCCTATCGGAGAAGGAAAAATTGCCGTTTTGAGGAGAAGCCCTCCTGCTGCTTCCAATGACCCTACAACATATATTGAGATTTTTGGAATTATTCCAATTGCAGACAATGATTTAGCTTACTGCATATGGCTTGGACCATTAAAGGATGATGTAAAAACTATAAATGAGGCTGTAAGAATAATGGAATACATGATGAAAAATTTAAATACAATGTGACTTTAGTCATGAGGAAATGGTGACTTTGTATACTACAAAACTTTCACCATTTCCTTTATTATATTCCTAGAAAACCAAATCAATTTCAAACAAAGGGGACGGTTCCTTTCGTCTGAAAATTTATTTTGTAGGGAGAGGGTGTTTCATGAAGATAGTTAAAATGAAGGATGTAATAAAAAGGTTTGGTGATGTTATAGCTTTAGACAATATGAATTTAGAAATAGAAGAAGGGGAAATTTACGGACTATTGGGTCCTAATGGGGCAGGGAAGACGACAGCTATAAGCATAATCTGCGGCTTGCTCAATTTTGATAGAGGAGAGGTGTATGTTTTTGATAAAAATATACGCAAAGAACCGGAATTCATAAAGAAGAGTATAGGTATTGTGCCTCAAGATGTGGCTATCTACGGAGATTTAACAGCCTATGAAAATGTAAAGTTTTTTGCAAGTCTTTATGGACTTAGGGGAAAAGAGCTAAAAGAAAGTGTAGAGATGGCATTAGAGTTTGTAGGTCTTTCAGATAAAGCGAAAGAAGTACCAAATAAATTTTCAGGTGGTATGAAAAGAAGGCTAAATATTGCCTGTGCCATTGCCCATAGACCTAAATTAATAATAATGGATGAACCTACAGTAGGTATAGACCCTCAATCGAGGAATCACATTTTGGAATCTGTTAAAAAGTTAAATGAAATGGGTAGTACAATTATTTACACAAGTCACTATATGGAGGAAGTAGAGGCTATCTGCACGCGGATTTCTATAATGGACCATGGCAAGGTTATAGCTGAAGGAACAAAGGAAGAACTCACTTCAATGGTTACAGATGTGAATACAGTTTATATTGAAATTGGCTCAATTGATGGAATAAAAGAGGAGGAATTGAAAGGAATAAAGGGTGTAAAAGCTGTTGAGATAAGAGATAGCACGATAAAGATAACAAGCTTAAAAGATGTGAGCAATTTTGATGATATAATCCACTATTTTATTTCAAAAAACATACCAATACGTAACCTAAGAAACGAAATTCCCGATTTGGAGACAGTTTTTCTTACCCTGACAGGAAGAAAATTGAGAGATTAGAGGTGAAAATATGAGAATCCTTACAATAATGCTTAAAGAAATAAAGGAAATTCTTTATGACAAGAAGGTAATGGCTATTATGATACTATTGCCAATAGTTCTTATTGGAATTTTAGGTTTTGCGTTTTCGTCAACATCAGATATAAAATTAGGGGATATAAAAGTCATATATACAGATGAAGGAGATACGATACTTTCACAGGGTTTTGATATTTTCATTAAAGAAACTGATAAAATGGGAGTAAAATTTGTAGAAATAAAAGATGTCAGCAAAGGAATAAGTGAAATAGAAAAACGCAAATATGATGGTTATGTTTTTTTAAAAGGTAAAGATATAACTTTTTATAAGAATGCACATGGAGATATAAAAACGGAGATTGCAGCAAGTATGATTGACTCTTTTGCTGATACTTTTAAAGGAATGACAGCTATAGCTTCACAAAATCCTGCCTTTCTTAAAAATAGCGGCGATATAAATTTAAATAGAGAATTTATAAAAATAACCTCTATTGACAGAAAAGTTAAACAAACATCATTCGATTATTATTCTGTTACGATGCTTACTTTAATAATTTTATACGGTGCTATGAGTGGTGTATTTTCAATAGATATGGAAAGGACAAAAAAGACAGGGCGCAGAATATTAGCTTCTCCTGTTAAGAAATATGAAATATTGATGGGGAAGGTGTTAGGGGTAACTTTTTCTGTTTTTATACAGGCCTTGATTATTGTTCTTTTTAGCAAATACATCTTCGGAACTAATTGGGGAAAGGATATTGTAACAGTTTTTGTGATTATAATTAGTGAGATAATTTTTGTGGTGGGCTTGGGAGTGAGTTTGGGGTTTATTATAAAAAATGGAGCAATGGCACAAGGTTTACTAAACGGTATAATTCCTTTTATAGCCTTCTTAGGTGGTTCTTATATTCCTGTAAAAGAAATGGGAAGTCAATTTATTGAGAAACTTTCAAATTTTTCTCCAATTACATGGACAAATACAGCCATATTTAATGTGATATTGGGAGGCAATTATCAATATGTACCTACAGCCCTCATGGTAAATTTAATTCCTGCAGCTTTTTTCATAGTGTTGTCAGCTTATTTATTCAGAAGGGAGGCTTTTTAAGTGAGAGAGCTATTTTTGGTTATGAAGAATACAGTAAAGTTGTTTTTTAGAAGGAAAGGGAATATTATTTTATTGATTTCTGGTATTATAATTCCACTTTTCTTTTTGCTTTTTACCTATGGTGGCAGCGGGCAACTTAGAATAGGTGTTGTAAATAGAGATAAAAGTCAGATTTCAACAGATTTAATTAATTCATTGGAAAAAACGGATAAATTCAAGGTTGTTTTTCTGAAAGAAAATGAGATAAATGATAAAGTATCGAAAGGAGAAGTTGACAGCGCTATAGTGATTCCTCAAAGATTTGAAGAAGAAATTTTGAAGGGAAATCCAAAGGATGTAGAGATTGTATCAATAAAAGGGGAAGAAACCACCTTATTTTTGAAAAGTTATCTTGACCGCAAGATAAATGTTCTTTACAATTTAAGCAAGGCATCTGAAGGAAATAAAGAAAATTTTTATAAGATGTACGACCTTTATAAGAACAGTCCTTTTAGCTTGAAAACATATATTGTTGAAGATATAGGGAAGATGGCAGTGGCAACAACAAGAAGTTTAGGATTTTTTATAATGTTTTTGATGTTTAGCACTTTTAATATTTCTAATTTTGTACTTGTGGAGAAGAGAGATAAAACTTTTTACAGAATTTTTGCTTCTCCTTTAAAGCCAAGAACTTATTTAGTGAGCAATTTCTTTGTAAATTTAATTTTGACAGTTTTTCAAATAGCTTTTATACTTGCGTTGATTACCTTTATATTAAACTTAGGCTTCACAAAAGCGACATTTGATGTTTTTTTAGTACTGGTTTCTTTTGGAATAACATCTATTGGTTTAAGTTCAATGATAGTTGCTTTTTCACCTCTACAAGTTATTCTAATACCTTGTCTACTTTAATTATTACACCTACTTGTATGTTAGGGGGAGCTTTCTGGCCATTATATTTAATGCCAAAATCATTTCAAAAGCTTTCTGATTTTATACCACAGAAATGGGCAATAGACGCTATAGAAAAAATTCAAATGGGTGGTAGTTTAAGCGATGTTTATATGAATATAATCATACTGTTGGCTTTTGCATTAACCTTTATCCTGTTAGGAATATATAAAATTAAAACTTCTGAAAAAATGGGAGATTTTATCTAATTTATATGTTATAATCAGACAAGGGAGACGGTTCCTTTTGTCTGAATTATTATTTTTGGAGTGGATGTAAATGCCTAGAAAGTCAAGAGTTAAAAGCAAGAGTGGATATTATCATGTGATGTTGCGGGGAAATGAAAAGAAAAATATATTTAACAATGATGATGATAAAAAGCGCTTTATAGAAATATTGGCAGAGAAAAAGCTAGACGGGAAGTTTTATTTAACTGCTTTTTGTCTAATGAGTAACCATGTTCATTTGATGATCAAGGAAGGCAATGAAGATTTATCAGGTTCTATTAAGAGGATTGCAGGAACTTATGCTTCTTATTTTAATAAAAAATACGATAGGACAGGGCATTTATTTCAGGATAGGTTTAGAAGTGAGCCAGTTGAAGATGAGAGTTACGTTATAGCATTAGTGAGATACATTCATCAAAATCCGGTAAAAGCGGGACTAGTGAAAAAAGTTTCTGATTATAAGTGGAGCAGTTATAGCTGTTATCTTAGCGATAATGATGAAATGTGTCAAATTGTAGATACAGACTTGATTTTAGGTATTTTCTCTGATGATAAAAAGAAAGCTATAGAACAGTTTAAGAAATATATGGAGCAGACAGAAGGCACTGAAGTTTTTATCGACATTGAAGAAGAAAAAATGAGTACGGAAGAAGCCAAAGAGTTATTTAAAGAAATGGCGATGGAATTTGGGATTAAAGATATAGAAAATCTGGAAATTAAAAAACGTAAAGAATGGCATGACTTAATAAAAAAATACAGAGAAAAAACCGGACTTTCAATTAAAGATATTGCTTCTATTGCTGGGGTGACTAGGTATAGTATACATAAGATTTTGAAAGAAAAAGGCAAAGCCTGACTATATAGGCTGATTAAATTTAAAAGATCAGACAAGAGGAACCGTCCCCTTTGTCTGCTTTGTCTGCAGACTTAATTTTGGGGATTTTCTCAAAAGACAAGGAAAAGGCACTCAAATTGCTCTTTACTTTTCCCGCAATAGAGAATTTGACTGATTGCAATTTGCAGTTATTAGGAGTATAATGAAAATGAAAGAAAAAGTAAAAAGGTGATATTTTATGGAAGACAAAAGTGTTGAAGTAAAAAAGTGCTTTACATAAAATGAGTGTTGATGAAGTAATTCGCAATTTAAAAGTTGAAGTTAACAATGGTAATGGTAGTAATTGGTTTGTCTGTTTTGCTTTCCTTTGGAATCAATGACTTTGTGAAATACCTTTTTTAAGAAGACATGGATAACTTTTGAGTATTTCTAAAGCCGCCTTTTAAAGCGGCTTTTTTGGAGGATATATACGGGAGGAAAGGAGAACATATATGTCGTTCATCGCCCAGGTTAAATTTTTGCCCAAAGAAGTAAAACGTTTTATAGCAACTGAAGCCTTATTGGGTATAGGAATGGGGATTTTTGGTTTAGTATTAAATTTGCATTTGCTTGCTTTAAACGTTTCTCCTGAACAAATAGGAGCTCTTAATTCTGTAGGAACTTTAGTGATGGGGGCAGCTGCTATTCCAGCAGGTTTTTTTGCTAATTATATTGGGAGAAAACGAATTTTTATATCAGGAATAACTCTTACAGGGATAGGATATGGGCTTTTTGGATTAGGGGAATCTATAGGAGTTTTTTATTTGGCACAGATTATACAATTTATAGGAATTTCCTTTTTGATTACAACAGAAATACAGCTTTTATTTTCATATGCTGAGACAAATGAATTGGAAACTGTAAGTTATAGCCTTTTATTTGCTGTTTTTACTCTATTTAGTGGAGTAGGTACGCTTTTGGGAGGCTTTATACCCAATTGGTTTCCATATGGTAATACAAAATATCAAAGTTCTGTGTATATATCAGCCGTGTTAATTTTAGTGGTGGCTTTATTAAGAGGGATTTTGTTGCCATGCGTAAACAATAGTTTTGATAAAGGTAAGAGTAAGTTGTTATTGTCAAATATTAGAATTTACCAAGTTTTTGATAAAAAAATTCTTTTAATTATTTTTTATCTTTTTTTGGCGGGTATGGCTTTTTCTACGATAATTCCTTTCCAAAACGTGATTGTGAAATTTCGGATGGGTTGGAGCGATGAATATGTCTCCTATTTGCTTACAATAAATGGGCTAATTTTGTTTTTTGCTTCTATGATAATGCCATGGATAATAAATAAATTTGGAACCATTAAAGCTTATTACTATGTATATGGGATGAATTTATTGTTTGCACTTATATTAGCCTTTAATAATATTTCTGTAATGATGTTTTCAACAATATTTTTACTAAGAAGTGGTAGTTTTACGCTTTTGAATAATATGATAGAAAGTCAAACAATGTCTGTTGTAGAGGAAGAAAAAAGGGATTTTTTTGCTGGAGTAAAATCACTTTTAAGGAGTATAGGATCAGCAATAGCCAGCTATTTAGCTGGCTATATCCTAGAAAATCAAAATTATACTTATCCCTTTCTAATTACGTTTGTAATACTATTAGTAAGTCTTTTGTATTTTGCTATATTTATTAAACCGATTTTTATTGAGAAGCTAAGCAATAGTAACTTTTCTTTTGAAGAAGAAATTCAAAAAGATGTGGAAGGCATCTAGCTATACCAAATGGCAAGCTACGAAATGCCCTCCTCCTACATCTTTGTATTCTGGTACTTGCTCTCTACAAATGTCTTTAGCAAGTGGGCATCTTGTGTGGAATTTGCATCCTTTTGGTGGATTCGCAGGGCTCGGGATATCTCCTTCTAAGATTATTCTTTCTCTTTTTAAGTCTGGGTCTGGAATTGGAACGGCAGACAAAAGGGCTTGTGTATAGGGGTGAAGTGGATGGGCAAAAAGTTCGTCTCGTGCTGCCATTTCAACTATAGACCCAAGATACATTACTGCAACTCTTGTGCTTATATGCTCTACTACACTCAAATCGTGAGAAATAAACAAATAAGTTAACCCTTTTTGCTCTTGCAAATCCATAAGTAGGTTGATTATTTGGGCTTGTATTGAGACATCAAGAGAAGATACAGGTTCGTCTAACACAATAAATTCAGGATCTAAAATGAGTGCACGAGCTATTCCTATTCTCTGACGCTGACCACCAGAAAATTCGTGAGGATAGCGGTCTATATGGTACGGAGCTAATCCGCATATCTCCATTGTTTCTATGACTTTATCCCGCAATTCATTTTTAGAAATAAGGCCATGGTCTAAAAGAGCTTCTCCTATGGCATCTCCTACTCTAAGGCGTGGGTTTAAAGAGCTAAAGGGGTCTTGGAAAACCAATTGCATTTTAGGTCTTAGTTTTCTAAGCTCGCTTTTTTTGAGACTGTGAATAGGAATAGATTTGTAAAAAACTTCTCCGTCAGTTTTATCATACAACCTTATTATAGTACGCCCGACTGTGCTTTTACCACAACCAGATTCGCCAACAAGACTTAAAGTTTCACCTTTATTTATAGTGAATGTCACTCCATCTACTGCTTTTACATATCCTATCGTCCTTTGTAAAATACCGCCTCGTATTGGGAAGTATTTTTTAAGGTTTTTTACTTCTATTAAAGGTTCACTCATTTTTTCCACTCTCCTTCATAGAGCCAGCAGGCGACTTTGTGCCCATTTTCGTCAGCTGCAAGTTGAGGTATCTTTTGGCGGCAAATGTCCATTGCATATTCGCACCTATCGCTAAAATAACAATAGTCTCCCAAACCAATAGGGTTAGGCACTTGCCCTGGGATTGTGTATAGTCTTTCTTGCCTTTGACCAATTATTGGTTTTGCTTTTAAAAGACCTCTTGTATATGGGTGTTTAGGGTTTTTGAAAAGTTCTCTTACAGGAGCTTCTTCAATAACTTTTCCAGCATACATAACTACTACGTAGTCAGCTATTTCAGCAACAATTCCAAGGTCATGGGTTATAAGCATTAAAGCCATATTTCTTTCCTGCTTTATTTTTCTCAAAAGGTCAAGGATTTGGGCTTGAATTGTTACATCAAGAGCAGTGGTTGGTTCATCAGCTATTAAAAGTTTTGGATCGCAACTTAGAGCTATTGCAATCATTATACGCTGTCTCATACCACCGCTTAGTTCATGAGGATAACTTGTCATTATCTGTTCAGCTCTTGGTATGCCAACTTGTTTAATAAGTTCAATAGCCTTATTCCAGGCCTCTTTTTTAGTCATGAGTTTATGCACCATTAAAGGCTCCATTATTTGTTCTCCAATTGTTAAAACAGGGTTTAAAGAAGTCATTGGCTCCTGGAATATCATGCCTATTTCATTACCGCGTATTCTTCTCATTTCTGCCTCACTTAATTTAAGAATATCTCGCCCATCAAAGATTATTTCGCCACCTTCAATTTTCCCAGGAGGAGACTGAATTAATCTCATTAGGGATAAAGCAGTTACACTTTTGCCGCAGCCAGATTCACCGACAATGCACACCGTTTCCCCTTCTCGTATAGAGAAACTTACATCATTTACTGCTTTTACAACACCTTCTTCAGTGTAGAAAAAAGTTTTGAGATTGCGAAATTCTACTAGATTTTTTGCCATTTTGATTCCTCCTAAATTTTTTGTCTAGGATCGAAAGCGTCTCTTAAAGCATCACCAATGAAGTTGATAGCTACGACAGTTAGCATTATAGCAACACCTGGCGGAATCCAAAGCCATGGACGCTTTGCAAAATCGATCATATTATTTGCAGCAGACAGCATATATCCCCAAGAAGGTGTTGGAGGGATGACACCTAGTCCTAAGAAACTTAAAGCAGATTCTGATAATATTGCGCCAGCTACTCCCAATGTTGCAGAAACTATAACAGTAGGTAATACATTGGGGAAAAGGTGTTTTATTATTTTTTTACTATCTCTTAAACCTAAAACTTCTGTTGCCAGCATGAATTCCTGCTCTTTTAAACTCAAAATTTGGCTTCGTATAAGCCTTGCAAGACCTACCCAAGATATAAATCCTAAGATAAACATGACATAGTATATCCTTTGAGGTGGCGGAATTTTTAAGTCGGACATTATAGCACCTAACATGATTAAAATGGGAAGACCAGGCATAGCGTAAATGATATCTGCCAACCTCATTATTATGACATCTAACCAGCCTCCGTAATATCCTGCGATAGAGCCTAACATTCCACCGATTAAAACGATTATCAAAGTAGCTGCAATCCCTATTGTAAGGGAAATTCTACCTGCAAGCATAAGCCTTAAAAGCACATCTCTTCCTAGATTATCTGTACCAAGCCAATGTTCCGCACTTGGTGGTTGATTCCCTTTTGATACATCTATTTTTGCATCCAGATAAGGCGAAAAATAAGGCCCTACAAAAGAGAAAAGGAACATAAAAGTCAAAATTACCAGTCCCAATATGGCGTATTTATTTTTTAAAAATCTATGGAAAGCGTCTCTCCAAATCGAAGGTGCTTTTTTCAGATTATTTTTCTTTTTATAATCAAGAGGTTGATTTACATTGACTTGATCCAAGCTTTATCCCCCCTATTTAAGTCTTACACGTGGATCAGCAACGCCATACAAAACGTCAGCTAAAATATTTGCTAAAATTGTAAGAACGGTTATGAGCATTGTGTATCCCAAAAACAATGGATAATCCCTTATATAAATTCCTTCTAGAACGACTTTACCAATGCCGGGCCAGTTGAATATCCTCTCAGTTATCATTGCACCTGCAAATAAGCTAGGTAATTCTAAAGTAAACAAAGTGATCAAAGGTAGAAGAGCATTTCTTAAAGCATGTTTAAAAATAACAGTTCTTTCCTTTAAGCCTTTAGCTCTGGCAGTCCTTATATAATCTTGCTTTATGACTTCTAGCATATTTGCCCTAAAATAGCGGCTTAAGCCCCCTACACTTATTAAAGTTAGAGTAGCAACAGGAAGCACCATGTGCTTTGCAACATCAACTATATGGGCCCAACCAGTATAATTGGATCCTGTTGTTATCATTCCACCTAAGGGGAACCATTTGAGGTCTACTGCAAAAACTTTAAGCATAACAAGACCTAAGAAGAAAGAGGGTAAAGAGTAAAGGATAAATACAAGCAAGGTAGCTATAGTGTCAAATACAGAATACTGCCGTATAGCAGAATAGATACCTATTATAGAGGCAATTAACCATTCAAAAAACATTATAGCTACTCCCAATATAAAGGAATTCCATATAAAATCATTTATTACTCGTACTACAGGTTTTTTAAACAATAAAGAGTCGCCCAAATCACCTTTTAAGACACCGCTTGCCCAAGATATATATCTTTGAGGGAGTGGTTTGTCCAATCCATAAAGGGCCCTTAATTGTGCAGCCCTTTCCTCAGTCATCTTAGGATTTTGAAGTTGAGAGGTGACGTAGTCACCAGGTGCCATTGCAAAAATTAAAAATATTATTATAGAAGCTCCAATTAATGTAGGAATACTCTGTAGTAGTCTGCGTATAATAAACTGTGTCATTCTATCCCTCCTAATAGATGAAAAGCCCGGCCCTTAACAGCCCGGGCTTTTTAAATTTAAATTAGTACTGAAGAATTTCTGCTTGATACAGTGAATAAGTAAAATCTCTGAAAGATGAGATCTGGAATCCTACTACTCTGCTGTTCTTTGCATTGAGGTCATTTCTCTGATACAGGAAGATGTATGGCAAGTCATCGTTTAATACTTTGTAAAGTTCATGGTAAATTTCCTTGCGTTTATTAATATCTGTTTCTTCACGGCCCTTTAGTATGAGTTCATCAACTTTTGGATTTGCATACCCTATTTTATTCTGAGACCCTTTTGAGAAGAATATAGTATAAGGATCTGGTTCAGGAGTTAAGCCCCAAGCCATGAAGTACATTTCAAAATCGCCTTTATTGACCTTGTCAATTATGGCGTTGAATTCAAGAGGTTCTGCCACAAATTCTATACCCAATTCTTTATAATTTTCTACTGCCATTGGCACTAAAGCATCATTTACTGGATTAGGTGATGAAGCTAAGAAGTGTATTGTAAATTTCTGACCATCTTTATAACGATAACCATCTGGTCCTAATTTCCAACCAGCTTCATCTAAAAGCTGCTTTGCTTTTTCTGGGTTATAGTCATAATGTATTATGTCTTTTTCATCAGGATATGCCCATGATACTTTAGACTGTGGCACATCTCTTACTTCTGCTAAGCCCTGATATACAGCATCAACTATAGCTTTGCGGTTAAGACCATAAGCTAATGCTTTACGCACTCTTACATCCTGGAATTTTGGCAATTTGTGATTGAAAGCTATATAACCATAACCATTAGTTGGAAGTAAGCTATAATCAACAAATCCAAGGCTTTCTAGCAACTCTACGTTATCTTTCTTTGCTGTGATGTTTGAGGTCTCATAGTCTGTTTCACCGGTTTGTAACATTTGAACAGCTGTTTCCTCTGTTGTAGTTTTGTAAATTAAGTGTTTAATTTTTGGAGCACCTTTCCAGTAATTCTCATTTGCTACTAAGCGAACTTCTTGACCAGGAACAAATTTTTCAAATACATAGGGACCTGAGCCGAGTGGCTGCTGTTCTAAAGCCTTTACTCCGTCTAATTTGCCTTTAGCAAAGTCTTTTCCATAATAATGTTGTGGGATAACTGGGATATTAAGGTCTGACAAAGATGTTCCGAGAACTTTTTCTAATTGAATCTGTATTGTATGGTCATCTATTACTTTTATTCCTTCAATTTTGTCTGCATTTCCTTCATTATATTCTTTAAACCCTTTGATTCCTGCTGCAGATAAAGCAATTGGCCCATCATAAGTAGGATCAGCTAGTACATAATAAGAAAATTCTACGTCCTTAGCTGTCAAAGGTGTTCCATCACTAAATTTTACGTCATCTCGTAAATGGAAGGTGATAGTATTGTTATCTTTGTCTATATCCCAACTCTTTGCAAGAGATGGAATGTATGTTCCATCGAAGTCTACCTCTAGTAAACTATCAAAAATAGCGCTGTTTACATAATTGTCATATGATGTTTCAGAATAGAGAGGATTGAAAACTCCTTTTGGCTCATGAAGACCTATTATAAGTGTGTCGGTACGAGCCTTTGATGCTTCTGGTATTTTTGAAGTGTCTTTTGCTTTAGTCCAGTTGTCGCTATCTTGAACTGAAGCTGTAGGTGTTGTTTTTTGTTCTTGAGATTGTTGTGGCGTTTGAGTTTCTGTCTTACCACAGGAGGTCAAAAAAACAGATAGGATAAAAATTAGGGTCACAACTAGAGGAAGCCACTTTTTTCTTAGCATTTTTTAAATCCCCCTTACATTTTATTTTAAATTATATTTATTTTGTACACAATTACTATTATAGCATATTTAATACATATTGACAACATACCCATTAAAAGTGTAAATCTTTTGCGGGCTTTTTTTAATTTTGTATATATATTTTTAAAATCTATTAAAATGTGAAGATAAAAATTATTAACTTTTAAATTCCTATTTAAATTTTATGCAAACAAAGATGATTTTTGTACATATTTTGTGAAATTTTTTCACAAAAATTTAATAAGCCTTCAAAAAAAGTGGCAAAAACACAATACAATTTAAAATTTAATATTATTTTTAAACTAAAATTGTTTTCAAACACTAAAAAGTAAAGAAATAATAAGATAATTTTAATAGTGTTTTCTTGCTTTGTATGGACTTTATACGGTAAGAAATGGATCTTTGAAAAATATGGAATTAATTCTTAAAAGGCATTGATTTATAAACAATTATTGGTATAATATTTTTATAAAATAAGAGCAAAAGATGGTGATAAAATGTCTGATAATTTTGTTCCCGAGATAATTTCACCTTTAAGGCAAAAGATGGTTTTAGTTCCTGAAGTTATTCATCAAAAAGCTTCGGGAATAAAGGTCTATGGTAAATTAATAAAATCCCTTGTTTTTACAACAGATATTGCTTTGATTAGAAATACTAATGCTCATGCTGTTTTAGCAGTATATCCGTTTACTCCTCAGCCAGTTATTACTCACGCTCTTATGATGGCAGCGGATATACCGGTATTTTGCGGGGTGGGTGGAGGACTTACACAAGGAAAGAGAGTTGTTAACTTGGCTCTTGACGCGGAATTTTCTGGAGCAATGGGAGTTGTTGTAAATGCTCCTACTGCCAATGATATAATCAAAAAAATTAGAGCGACAATAGATATACCTATTGTTGTAACTATAGTGTCGGAGAAAGAGGACATAAAAGGGAGAGTAGAAGCTGGCGCTACAATACTTAACATATCTGGTGCACAAAAGACACCTGATTTAGTAAAACGTGTAAAAGATATTTGTCCCGACATACCCATTATTGCAACAGGAGGTCCTACTGAGGAAACCATTTTAAAGACGATAGAAGCAGGCGCTAATGCTATATCCTATACTCCTCCTACAAATGCAGAGATTTTCTCAGAGATAATGGACAAATACAGAAAAGAAAGGGAATAACTAAAAGGGCTTTTTGGCCCTTTTAGTTATTATAAGTTCATTTTGCTGTCAATTAAATATGAGGTTGCGATAAAGAGAATAAAAAGTGTAAATGTTTCAAAAGTTAGAGCGGCGATATTTAACTCTAATGGTGTAAGATACATTGTTATATTAGAGTTAGTGTTAACGGCTTTTGCGATTATACTGCCAGTTCCAATATGAGTGGAATAAGGGAATAATTTTGATATAAGGGTAATAAGTTTGTTTATTATAAAATAAATTAACCACATCAACATGAGAGAAATCCATATGGCGTATTTGTTTGAGTAAAAAATTGTTTTTGTAAGAGTTATGCTAAAATATGACAGAAGAATTAAAAAGATAAAGAAAAGTGTTATAAGTGTAGAAGCAGGTATTAGAGTATTTTTATATTCTAAAATAAAATTGTTTACTATTTCCACAGGGTAATTTATTGATAGATTCAAATAGGATAGCAAAACAACAGTAAACATAAATATTAGAAATTCAGCAATAGCAACTATTAATTTTGCCCCCAATATTGTTTCTCCTCTTTTGGGAATTGTAAAAATCAAATATCCAGAGTTTCCAAAGACATCTTTTGCATAGAGTATTATACCTGATATTACAAGAACAATGTAGACTAAGTAAATTGCTAAAAATGAAAAAGCTAGCGAAACTGTAAAATCCTTGGAAGTAAGTCTCATATTTATATAAAAAAACATAAAAAACATCCCTATTAAAGCTGCAATGTAATATTTGGATCTTCCCTGCAATTCATATTTTATAAGTTTAAACATTAGCATATACCTCCCTAAAAATTTCATCAATTGATTTTCCTTTTTTTCTCCTTAAATCTTCTGTTTCTTCTTTTAAAATTATTGTTCCTTCAGAGAGAAAGGCTACTTCATCAAAAACTTTTTCTATGTCTCTTATAATATGAGTAGAAATAACCATTGAGCTATCTTCATTAATGTTTTTTATTATGGTATCTATTATTTTGTCTCTTGCACGGGGGTCTACGCCGCCTAAAGGTTCGTCTAAAATATAAAGTTTAGCATTTCTTGACAAGAAAAGTGCTAAAAGAAGCCTTTCTAACATGCCTTTTGAAAGGGAAGAGACTTTTTGGTTTTCTTTAAGCTCCATAAAGTCTAAATTTGATTTAGCCTTTTCTTCATCAAAATCATTGTAAAAATCTTTGAAAAAATTTACAGCATCTTTCACCCTCATCCACTTATAAAGAGGATTTACATCAGGTAAATAAGATACAATTTGCTTCTTATAAATTCCCGGCTTTTTACCTTCAATTAGCACTTCTCCTGAAGTAGGCTTTAGTATGCCAGCTATAATTTTCATTAATGTAGTTTTACCACTGCCATTAGGACCTAAAAGCCCTAAGATTTTTCCTCTTTCAACTTCTAAGTCTATGCCTTTCAAGGCTTGGGTATTGTAATAATTTTTTGTTAAATTAGAGATTTTTAAAATTGTGTCCAATTACTTAACCTCCCTTTCTAAGGATTCTTTTACAATTTCTATTATTTCATCCATGTTAAAACCTAAATTTTTGATTTCATTTACAAAGGATGTGACTAATTCCATTGCCATTTCTTTTTTTAATGATTTTAGTTTTTGTACATCGTTTGTAATAAAGGTTCCCATTCCTCTTTGTGTATAGGTGATTTGTTCTCTTTCAAGTTCCTGATATGCTCTTTGGACAGTATTGGGATTTACTTTTAAAATTTCTGCCATTTCTCTGACAGAAGGCAATTTATCACCTGCTTTTAAATTTGCTGTAGCTATCTCTTGTTTTATTGCCTTCATTATTTGAAGGTAAATGGGTATTTTTTCATCAAACTCAATTTTCAATACAACACCTCCATATTGTACTAGTGAACTAATTATATAATACACTAATATTTTCTAAATGTCAATATTAAAGAGATTTTTGTTTATGCAATTCGCTATGTTATAATTAACTTAAAACATATTTACAAAGGGGAGAGGATGAGATGCAATACAGACAATTTGGCAAACTAAATATAGCAGTATCTGCATTAGGATTTGGTTTAATGAGGCTTCCTGTAATTGATAATGATAACAGCAAAATAGATGAGGCTGAAGCGATAAAGATGATAAGGTATGCCATTGACAATGGCGTGAATTATATTGATACAGCATGGCCGTATCATGGAGGTAACAGCGAAATAGTTGCAGGTAAAGCTTTAAAAGATGGTTACCGAGAAAAAACTTTTCTTGCTACGAAACTTCCCACCTGGCTAATTAACGAGGAAGAAGATATGGACAAATATTTAAATGAACAGCTCAAGAAACTTCAGACAGACCACATAGATTTTTATCTTTTGCATGCTTTAGATAAAAATAAATGGGAGAACATGAAAAAAGTTGATGCTTTAAGCTGGGCTGAAAAGAAAAAGCAAGAAGGGAAGATAAGATACATAGGGTTTTCCTTCCATGATGAGTATCCTGTATTCCAAGAGATTGTAGATTATTATGACAAATGGGATTTCTGTCAAATACAGTACAACTATATGGACATAGATGTGCAGGCTGGAGAGAAGGGATTAAAACATGCTGCTTCAAAAGGCTTAGGTGTTGTAATAATGGAGCCTATAAGAGGAGGAAGGCTTGCCAACCCTCTAAAAGCAGTGCAAGACATTTGGGATACTGCAAAGGTTAAGCGTACCCCTGCAGAGTGGGCACTTCAATGGTTATGGAATCAGCCGGAGGTTTCGGTTGTGTTAAGTGGCATGAGCACGTTTGAGCAACTAAAAGAAAATATTGAAAGCGCAAAAAGGTCAGGAATAAATACCTTAACAAAAGAAGAACTTGAGATTGTGAGTAAAGTTAGAAACAAATACAAAGAGCTTTCACCAATTGCCTGTACAGGGTGTAACTACTGTATGCCTTGTCCAAATGGTGTAAATATACCAAGGAACTTTGAACTTTACAACGAAGCTCATATGTATAACATTTATGAGGCTAACCGTAAGGCTTATAAAGATTTGGGAGATGCAAAAGCGAGTTCCTGCATTGAATGTGGTACCTGTGAGAGCGTATGTCCACAACATCTTACAATAATTGACTACCTTAAAGAAGTTGCAAATTATTTTGAAAGAGCATAACGAAAAAATAGGAGAAGGAGATTGACAAACTTTGTCACTCCTTCTCGCTTTCTTTTATGTATTAAAAATCTAGATGCCATGATGAAAAGCAGTTAAAAATATTGTTATCCCAAGAAGAAGACATAATATACTCAGTATTAAAAAAATGGCTAAATAAAATTTTTTCTCCATTTAGTATACCGCCCCTTTGTAAAACATATCTCTATAATATAGACGAAAAAGTTCGCTTTTAGTTTCATTTTTTTAAAATTTTTCTATAATAGGCGTGTATAAATTTGCATATATGAGAGGAGAGTTTGTATGTTTGAGGTTATTGAAGATATGTTAAGTCCAGAATATTGGATTAGGAAAATAGACAATGCCGACAAAGTTATTATGACACCACAAGAGATTGAAAACTTTAACAGAAAGATAATAAATAAAGTAGGTATGGTATGTGACATTGAGACATATAAAGAGAGTTTAAAAAAAGATGAGCTTATTAAGTTAATCAAAAGTTATGAGATACCCAAAAAGTCTATGTACAATAGGTACGGCAACCTCATAGAAGAAGACTTTTATGACGATGTAATAGAAAATACAAATTTAGAAAAAATTGAGGATGTAAATCCAGTAAAATACGGTATAGCAATTCGAAATACTTCTATTAGAAGTTTTCCCACGGAGGAAGCTGTTTTTGACAAGCAGGGAGATATTGAATTTGACAGGTTTCAAGAGACGGGATGTCAAGCTTTTGAACCTTTAGTTATTTTACACAAAAGTAAAGATAGAAAATGGTTTTTTATACAGATGTACAATTACAGAGGATGGATTAAAGCAGAGGATATTGCAATTTCAAAGGACAAAAAAGAGTTATTTGATTATGTAAATTCCTATAAATTTTTAGTGGTCACAGGAAACTACACAAAAACTCGGAGTAATCCTTTTGATATAAGCATTTCTAAACTGGAATTTACAATGGGTACTAAGATACCTCTCGAAACAAACAAAGTTCCAAGGCATATAGGCAATCAATCCGTAGAAGGCAATTATGTAATTAAAATACCTGTAAGAGATAGTAATGGAAATCTTCAATTTAAGTATTCTTTGATTTCCAAAAAAGAAGATATAAATTTAGGATACCTTCCATATACAAGAGAAAATATTCTAAAGCAAGCTTTTAAACTTTTAGGTGATAGGTATGGGTGGGGAGATAGTTTTGGGGGAAGAGATTGTTCAAGCTATATAATGTATGTTTTTAAAACTTTTGGCATAAGGCTTCCTAGGAATGCTAATGAGCAAGAAGCAGTAGCGGACAAATCCTATAAATTTATTGAGGGAATGTCAAATGAAGAAAGAATAAAAGTGTTCGACAGTGTAAAGCCAGGAGCATTAGTCTATATGCCAGGGCATGCTATGATTTACATTGGAAAAGAAAAAGGCATTCCTTATATAATACATAATTTTCATGGGTATGGAGAGAAAAAGGAAGATAAATATGAATTTGTTCCTGTAAATGAAGTTATGGTAACCTCTACTTTTCTGCCGACAACTTCAGGAGTATCTTTTATAGAAAAATTCACTTCTGTTTTGGAAATAGAATAAGGGTAAACTAAAAATTTACCCTTATTCTCCATAGGCTTTTCTATATATTTCTGCAATTTCGGATACCAATGGCATTCTTGGGTTTGAACCGGTGCACTGGTCATTAAAGGCTATATCAGACATTTCCATTATTTGTTTTTCGAATTCTTCTTTATTTATGCCTGCTTCTTTAAGTGTCAAAGGAAGATTAAGCTCTTTCATAAGATTTTTTATTGCTTCAATGAGGCTTTTTACTCCTTCTTCAATGGTTGATGCAGGAAGTCCCAAGAATTTTGCAATTTCTGCATATTTCTCGGCTGCTTTGGGATATTCATATTGTGGGAATGAAGCAAATTTTTTAGGTAACTCAGCATTGTATTCTATGACATAGGGCAGAAGTATTGCATTTGCTCTTCCGTGTGGAAGATGGAATTTAGCACCAAGTATATGAGCCATACTATGGTTTATTCCTAAAAATGCATTTGTGAAGGCCATTCCAGCTATGCATGAAGCATTGTGCATCTTTTCGCGGCGACTTTATCTTGCCCGTTTTTGTATGCTTTAGGTAGATATTCAAATATCAATTTTATAGCTTTTTCTGCGAGAGCGTCTGTATAGTCTGATGCCATTACAGATACATAGGCTTCAATAGCATGGGTTAAAGCGTCCATACCAGTGTCTGCTGTGACAGAGGTGGTATTGTCATTGTGAGGTCAGGGTCTATTATAGCGATATCTGGTGTTAATTCGTAATCTGTGAGAGGGTACTTTATATTTTTCTTTTTGTCTGTTATAACTGCAAAGGCAGTAACTTCAGAACCTGTACCGCTGGTGGTTGGTATTGCGATAAATAAAGCTTTTTTCCCCAGTTCAGGAAATCTATAAGTTCTTTTTCTTATGTCCATAAATTTTAACCTTAAGTCTTCGAATTTTGTATCAGGGTATTCGTAGAAAAGCCACATTCCCTTCGCTGCATCTATTGCAGAACCACCACCTACAGCTATTAGTAAGTCAGGCTCAAACCCTCTCATTATTTTTACCCCTTTTTCTACAGTGTCAACTGAAGGATCTGGTTCAACTTCAGAGAATATTTCATATTTAATATTTGCCTTATCTAATTGATACGTTACTTTATCTACAAAACCTAATTTAACCATCACAGGGTCTGTTACAATAAAGGCTTTTTTGCCATTTACTTGTGACAGATATTGTAATGACCCTCTTTCAAAATAAATTTGTGGTGGAACTCTGAACCATTTCATTCTCTCTTTTCTTATAAAAACTCGTTTTATGTTTATAAGGTTATAAACACTTACATTATCTGTTGTTGAATTTCTACCCATTGTACCGCAACCCAAAGTCAAAGATGGGATAGCCGTGTTATAAATATCTCCAATAGCTCCTTGAGAAGCAGGGGCGTTTACAAGAATTCTTCCTGCTCGTACTCTTTTTGCAAATTCATTAATAATTTGTTGGTTTTCAGAATGTATTACTGCAGAGTGACCAAGTCCGCCGAATTCTGTCATTTCTTCACATCTTTTTATGCCTTCGTTGTAATCTTTGACTGTGTATAAAGCAAGTATTGGACTTAGCTTTTCTCTGGAGAGAGGATATTCTGGTCCTACAGCAGGATATTCAGCTACAAGTATTTTTGTGTTTTCAGGTACTTTAAATCCAGCCATTTCAGCAATTTTTGTTGCCGGTTGACCTACAACTGCTGGATTCATTAAACCGGTGTTTTTGTCTATAGCGAATTCTTCTAGCATTTTAGTCTCTTCTTTATTGAGAAAATAGCAACCATATTCTTTCATTAATTTTTTCACTTCATCTGCTATTTCTTCGTCTATTATCACAGCTTGTTCTGATGCGCATACTGTGCCATTGTCAAAAGTTTTGCTAAGTATTAGGTCTGAGACTGCTCTTTTAATATTTGCAGTTTTTTCAATGTAGCAGGGGACATTGCCAGGACCTACGCCAAGGGCGGGTTTTCCTGAGCTGTAAGCGGCTTTTACCATTCCAGCGCCGCCTGTTGCGAGGATAAGGGAGACGCCGGGATGTGTCATGAGAAGTTGCGTTGCTTCAATTGAAGGCGTTTCAATCCAACCTATGCATCCTTCTGGTGCACCAGCTTTTAATGCTGCCTCGTACATGGTCTTTGCAGCTTCTATACTACATTTTAATGCTTTTGGGTGAAAGCTAAAAATTATTGGATTTCTTGTTTTAATAGCGATTAAGCTTTTGAACATTGTTGTAGAAGTAGGGTTTGTAACGGGTGTTACGCCGGCTATAACTCCTACAGGTTCTGCCACTTCCATATAATTTTCTTCTAAGTTTTCACTAAGGACGCCGACAGTCTTTTTGTCTTTTATATAATTGTACACATATTCTACTGCAAAAAGATTTTTCGTTATTTTGTCTTCATAAACACCCATTTTTGTTTCTTCATGGGCTAATTTTGCCAATCTCACATGATTTTCAATACCAGCCAAAGCCATAGCTTTAACTATTTTATCTATTTGTTCTTGGGTATAAGACATGAATTTTTCCTGTGCTCTTTGTGCTTTTTCTACTAATTGGTCTATTTGTCTTTTAACATCCAGCGTTTCTTTCACTTCTGTTTTTTCTTTTACTTCTCTTCTTTCTTGTAATAAGTTAGGCATAAGAACACCTCCATATTGATAATAATTTAACAAAATATTTTATTTAAATAAAGAGATTGTCAAAGTGTACTTCGAAAAATTTAAGTATTTTTCTATAAAAATTAGAAGTTAACAATAGTTTGCTCTATATTTTAATTGTTATTCATTTAACAATCTCTTTACACTTTTATAATAAAACAGGTTTAAAATGATGTCAATAGTGATAAATCGATATGAAACGATTACTCAAAAAATTTTACATTATGTTTTTGCAGATTATATTGTGATATAATCAAATTACCAGTTTTTAAATTTTTAAGGAGATGAGAAGGTGCTGTATAAAAAATTCTTATCGCCTATTGGCATGCTTACAATATTTTCTTCGGGTAAAGGCATATGTCGTATTGACTTTGAAAATGAGAAATCTTCATTAGAAGGCTTTAAAGAAGGCAGCGATTTTTATATTGAAGAGTGTATACGTCAACTTGACCTATATTTTCAAAAGAAATTAAAAAATTTTGATGTGCGGTTGGATTTGCAAGGTACAGATTTTCAAAAAGCTGTGTGGCGTGAAATTTCAAAAATTCCCTATGGGAAAGTTAAAACATATGGAGAAATTGCTAAATTGATTGGCAAGCCAAAGGCAGCAAGAGCGGTAGGACAGGCTCTTAATAAAAATCCTATTCCTATTATAATTCCTTGTCACAGAGTTATAGGAAAGGATGGCAATTTGACAGGCTTTGGAGGGGGGATTGAGATAAAAAAGTTTTTATTAAGTCTTGAGGGGGTAAAGATTTAACTATCTACAATGGTGCAATTGGTAGTAATTTTGTCAATTGTGCCATTATTTTTTAACTTTTTTATGGTATAATGGAGATAAAGAGCAGGTGATAGAATGGATTATTTGGAAACTTTAAAAGAGTTTTTTAAAAATAAAGAGAATATAGTTATGGCTTTTTTGTTTGGCTCTGTTGCCAAAGGAAAAGCTACAAAGGAATCAGACATTGACATAGCAGTTTACCTTAAAGAATATGATGAGAAATTTGTCTATGGTTTATGGAATGAATTGGAGGATTTGCTTAAAAGGGATGTTGACCTTATTGTTTTGAATATAGCCAATGCTACTGTTGCTTGGGAAGCTTTGAGAGGAAAAAAGATTATAATAAATGACCATGATTTTTATATAAACTACATGCTTGAAGTGTCTATGGAGGCAGAAGATTTTAGAAAAACTGTTCTTGATATATATAGATACAGACAGGAAAGAAGGGAGAAAAATGCTTAAAGATTCTGATAAAATTAATGTGATAAAAAGGATTGAATTTATACAAATTGAATTGGAAGATTTAAAAGCGCATAAAGAGTTGAGCTTTCAAGAATACAATGCCAATAGGATAGTTAGAAGAAATGTTGAAAGGATGATTGAAAATATAGCCAATGCACTTATTGACATTTCAAAAATTTTGATTGCCAATGAAAATGTTGAAATACCCGATTCTTATAGAGAGATAATATTAAAATTAGGGGAAATAAAAGTAATAGATATAGAGCTTGCCAAATCCATAGCAGAAATAGCAAGACTTAGAAATGTCCTTGCCCATCAATATCTTGATATAAAGTGGAGTTATATAAGAAATTTTTTGACAAAGAAAATTGACGATGTTTATGAATTTTTGAGGACCATTGAGTTATATATAAATAATTAAAAAAGAAGTGGTGAATTATGGATAAAAAAACTGTTGTGGATATATTGAATGAGATTGGGCTTTTACTCGAGTTGAAAGGAGAAAATCCCTTTAAGGCAAGGGCTTATTACAATGCGGCTCGCACTATAGAAGTTCTTGATGAAGATATAGAGACCCTTGTGAAAGAAGATAGGTTAAAAGATGTAAAAGGCATAGGAGAAGCGTTAAATAAAAAGCTGACAGAGCTTATAACAACAGGAAGGCTTGAGTATTACGAAAAATTAAAGGAATCAGTGCCTCCGGGCCTCATAGAGATGTTAAAAATCCCGGGATTAGGCCCTAAAAAGATAAAGACATTGCATGAAAAACTGGGGATTACGACAATTGGCGAATTAGAATACGCCTGTGTTGAAAATAGGCTTGTGGACCTTCCTGGTTTTGGTGAAAAAACACAGAAGAAGATTTTTGAAGGAATACAGTTTATAAAGCAGTTTACAGGACAGCACCTATATTTTGAAGCCTATCAAGAAGCAGTCAAGCTTAAAGAGTATTTGGAAGGGACAGGGCTTACTATAAGATGTGAGATTGCGGGAAGTCTAAGGCGCAAAAAGGAAATCGTAAAAGACATTGACATACTGGCTACTTCTGATAATCCCGAAAAACTTATGGACTTGTTTGCTTCCTATGAAGAGGTACGGGATGTGATAGCAAAAGGGGATACAAAGACAATCGTAACACTAAACTCAGGAATAAATGCAGATTTAAGAGTAGTAAAAGATGAGGAATTCCCTTATGCTCTTCACCATTTTACAGGAAGTAAAGAACACAACACAGCTATGAGGCATAGAGCAAAAGAGATGGGCATAAAAATGAACGAATACGGGCTTTTTAAAGGGGATGTCCTTATTAAATGCAGCTCTGAAGAGGAAATTTTTAATAAACTTAATTTGTCTTATATTCCTCCAGAGCTTAGAGAGAACATGGGAGAAATTGAGGCGGCAGAAAGAGGAGAAATACCTGCCTTGATAGAAGAAAAAGATTTAAAAGGCGTATTTCATGTACACACTACTTATAGCGACGGTAGAAATTCTCTTGTTGATATGGTAGAGAGAGCGAGAAAGCTAGGATATAAATACATAGCGATTACTGACCACAGTAAATCTGCTTTTTATGCCGGTGGATTGGCAGAGGAAATGCTATTGAAACAGTGGGAAGAAATAGAAGAGTTAAACAAAAAATACGATGATATAGTCATATTAAAAGGTATTGAATCGGATATTTTGCCGGATGGGTCATTAGACTACGACGAAGAAATTTTAAAAAGATTCGATTTGGTTATAGCTTCTATACATTCTCATTTTAAAATGACTAAAGAAGAGATGACAAAAAGAGTGATAAACGCCATTAAAAATAAATACACAAAGATAATAGGCCATTTGACTGGAAGGCTTTTACTGGCAAGAGACAGCTATGAAATTGACGTCTATCAAGTAATTGACGCGGCAAAAGAATACGGCAAAATAATTGAGATAAATGCCAGCCCCTATAGATTAGACCTTGACTGGAGATATATAAAATATGCAAAAGATAAAGGTGTAAAATTTGCCATATGTCCGGATGCCCACAGTGTAGAAGGGTTGGAAGATGTAAAGTATGGCATTGGTATTGCAAGAAAGGGGTGGCTTGAAGCAAAAGATGTTGTAAATACTTATGAACTGGAGGCAGTGTTAGAGATTTTTTCTAATATGTAAAACCGCTTTTAATTTTATTAGCGGTTTTTTTATTTTATTTTTTTGAAAAGCTTTAAGAAATCTTGACATACTATTATGAGAAGAGTACAATATATTTTGTATCAGAAATATTTGAATACAAAATATTCGTGTGCGAAATAATTTAAAATGCGGTGGTGAAAATGGAAGAGATAAACAGTGGATTGAAAATACTTAAGCTTTTAAAACAAATAATGAATATTATAAAGCATTCTATGAAATACGAGTGCAAAGATTTTGACATTACAGGACCACAAGGAATGCTTATGGGCATTTTAGCCCGTTATGGTGAAATGAAAGTAAGTGACTTAAGTCAGAGATTAGGGCTTTCCAATAGCACTGTTTCTGGCATTATTGACAGGTTAGAAAAGCAAGGCTTGGTAGAGAGGACGAGAAGCACTGAAGATAGAAGAGTTGTTTATGTCAGTGTGACTCCTAAGTTTAAAGATACTTTTCAAAAACATTTCAAAGAAGCTGAAGAGAAGTTTGAAAAATTAATAAGTAGAGCAAGCCCACAAGACCTTAATAAAATAATTGAAGGATTAGAAGCACTGAAAAAAATATTGGAAAAACAACATGATTTATAGTGAGGAAGTATAACAAAATTAAGTAAATAAGTTGAGGAAGTAGAAATTTAAAAAGAAGTAGTTCTCACAAAAGAAATCGAGGCAAATTTTTAGGAGGAGAAGGTGTTGGTATGGTAAAACTGGCGAAATATTTAAAACCCTATATTCTGTTGATTTTTTTAGCAGTGTTCTTTATATTTGTTCAAGCAATGAGTGATTTGTCATTGCCTGACTATATGTCCAAGATAGTTAACAATGGAATACAGCAAGGTGGCATAGTAAATGCAGTGCCTGAGGCTATAAGGAAAAGCGAAATGGATAAACTTTTGCTATTTGTTACACCTGAAGAAAAGGAAGAGATTTTAAAAGATTATACATTAGTAGACAAATCCAGTCCTGATTATGATAAATATGTAAAAAAATATCCTATTCTTTCAAAAGAGCCTGTATATGTCCTTAAAAGCGTAGATAAATCAGAAATTGACAAAATAAATTTACCTATGGGGAAAGCCTTTTTAGCTGTTACAGGTGTGGAAAAAGCTAAAGCCAGTGCAAAAAACGGAAGTATAGAATTTAATGGAAAGAAAATACCGGCAAATGTAGACCTCTTTGCTATGATGTCTCAACTGCCAGAAGAGCAACTTATTCAAATAAGAGATGAAATGAACAAAAAGTTTGCTTCTTTAGGTGACAATATGGTTATACAAGCTGCAACAATGGCTGTAAAAGAAGAATACAAGGCAATTGGCATAAATACAGACAAAATTCAAACTGATTACATTCTTCATACTGGCCTTATAATGCTATTGATAACTGGACTGAGTGCATTAAGCACTATTATGGTAGCATTTTTTGCATCAAAAGTGGCAGCTGGAGTAGCGAGAGATTTGAGAAGAGATTTATTTGCAAGAGTAGAGAGCTTCTCTAATGCTGAATTTGACAAATTTTCTACGGCTTCTTTGATAACAAGAACTACAAATGATATTACACAAATACAAATGCTTCTTGTAATTATGATAAGAATGGTGTTTTATGCGCCTATAATGGGTATAGGTGGTGTATTTAGAGCACTTAGCAAAAGTGTTTCAATGTCTTGGATTATAGCTTTAGCAGTAATAGTACTTTTAGGTATAATATCAGCATTGTACTCCATTGCGATGCCCAAGTTTATGCTAATGCAAAAATTGATTGATAGATTAAACTTAGTTACTCGTGAAAATTTGTCAGGAATAATGGTGGTAAGAGCTTTTAATAATCAAAAATTTGAAGAAGAGCGCTTTGACAAAGCTAATCAAGATATTACAAAAGTAGGGCTTTTTGTAAATCGTGCTATGGCATTTATATTTCCATCTATGATGCTTGTGATGAATGGAATTACTCTTTTGATAGTATGGGTAGGAGCTCACCAAATCCAAAATTCCAGCATGCAAGTTGGAGACATGATGGCATTTATGCAATACGCTATACAGATTATCTTTGCATTTTTGATGTTCTCAATGCTGTTTATAATGATACCAAGAGCATCAGTATCGGCAGAGCGTATTGCTGAGGTTTTGGCTACAGAGCCTTCTATAAAAGACCCAGAAAATCCAAAACAATTTAATGAAAATATGGCTGGAACTGTAGAATTTAGGAATGTATCTTTTAAATATCCAGGTGCTGAAGAATACGCTTTAAAGGATATAAACTTCAAGGTTTTGCCAGGGCAGACAGTAGGCATAATAGGAAGAACAGGTTCTGGAAAGAGTACCTTAGTGAATTTGATCTTGAGATTTTACGATGTGACAGAAGGACAGGTTTTGGTTGATGGTGTAGATGTAAGAGAGGTAAGGCAGGAAGATTTACGCAGCAGAATAGGATATGTACCCCAAAAAAGTTGGCTTTTCAGTGGTACAATTAAATCAAATTTGAAATACGGAAATGACCAGGCTACGGACGAGGAAGTAAAAGAAGCAGCAGAAATTGCACAAGCAATGGAATTTATAAATGAAAAGACCAAGAAATTTGATTCAGAGATTGCACAAGGAGGAACAAACGTTTCAGGAGGGCAAAAGCAGAGGCTTTCCATTGCTCGTGCTCTTGTTAAAAAGCCTGAAATATACATTTTTGATGAAAGTTTTTCAGCTCTTGACTTCAAAACAGAGTCAGCTTTAAGGAAAGCCTTAAGAGAAAGGCTAAAATCAAGCACTGTTATAATGGTGTCACAAAGGGTGTCAACTCTTTTGCATGCAGACCAAATAATAGTGCTTGAAGAAGGTAAAATTGTGGGCATAGGGAAACACAAAGACCTACTTAAAAACTGTCAAACTTACAGAGAAATAGCTTTATCACAGCTGTCGGAGGAGGAATTGGCATGAGTGAAAATAGAAGAATAGACCCCAAACAGATGCCCAGACTTCGCGGGCCAGGAATGGGAGGCGGTCCCCATGGCATGGTTCGCGGTGGAGAAAAAGCGCGAGATTTTAAAGGCACAATGAAAAAGTTGATAAAATATTTATCAGCTTATAAAATTTCTATAATAAGTGTATTTATATTAGCAGCTCTTAGTGCTTCCTTCTCCATTGCGGGTCCTAAAATACTCAGTAAAGCCATAACCAAAATTTTTGAAGGTGTAATGAATAAAATAACAGGGCAAGGCAGTGGCATAGACTTTGAATATGTAGGAAAGATAATTCTAATTCTCATAGGCTTATATGGTTTAAGTGCTTTATTCGGATACCTGCAAGGATGGATAATGTCTGGGGTTGCGATGAAAGTTACCTATAGATTTAGAAAAGAAATTTCTGAAAAAATTAACCGCCTGCCTTTGAAATATTTTGAAAGCACAAATCAAGGGGAAATATTGTCACGTATTACAAATGACGTGGATACAATTACTCAGACTCTCAATCAAAGCTTGACTCAGATAATCACTTCTGTGACGACAGTAGTAGGCGTTTTGATTATGATGTTTACCATAAACTGGCTTATGACTTTAGTGGCGCTTTTGATAATTCCTTTGTCTTCTTTGGTAATTGCCTTTATTGTCAAACATTCACAAATGTATTTTAGAGAGCAGCAGGATTATTTAGGGCATGTAAATGGTCATGTGGAGGAAGTATATGGAGGCCATAATATAGTAAAGGCTTTTAATGGAGAGAAAAAGAGCATTGAAAAGTTTGATGTATTAAATAACACTTTGTACGGAGCAGCTTGGAAGTCACAGTTTTTGACAGGTATTATGATGCCACTTATGAATGTAATAGGAAACTTGGGTTATGTGGCGGTTACAGTTTTGGGTAGTTGGTTGGTCATAAAAAATGCAATAGAAGTGGGGGATATTCAGGCGTTTATACAGTACATCCGATCTTTTACACAGCCTATTGCTCAGATTGCAAATATTTCCAATATACTGCAACAAACTGCTGCCTGTGCAGAAAGAGTATTTGAGTTTTTGGAGGAAGAAGAGGAAGTTCCAGATAATCCACAGCCTGTAAAAATTGAAGATATAAAAGGGAATGTGGAGTTTAGAAATGTTCGTTTTGGATATAGACCTGATAAAATGGTGATAAATAACTTTTCTGCTTCTATTAAGGCAGGACAAAAAGTTGCAATTGTCGGTCCTACTGGTGCAGGAAAGACTACTATAGTGAAACTTTTAATGCGCTTTTACGATGTGAATGAAGGAGCTATTTTGATTGACGGGCATGATATAAGAGATTTTACGAGAGAAGATTTGCGTTCACTTTTTGGCATGGTGCTTCAGGATACTTGGCTTTACAATGGTACTATTATGGACAATATAAGATATGGCCGTCTCGATGCTACTGATGAGGAAGTTATAAAAGCTGCTAAGGCAGCTCATGTTGACAGTTTTGTAAGGACATTGCCAGGGGGCTATAACATGGTATTAAATGAAGAGACCACAAATATTTCTCAAGGGCAAAAGCAGTTACTAACTATAGCAAGAGCTATTTTGAAAGATCCCAAAATTCTCATACTCGATGAGGCTACAAGCTCTGTAGATACCCTTACAGAAATACAAATACAAAAAGCGATGGATTACCTTATGAAAGGACGCACAAGCTTTATAATCGCTCATAGGCTTTCTACGATAAGGGATGCTGACTTGATACTTGTCATGAACCATGGAGATATTATAGAGCAAGGTACCCACGAAGAGCTTCTTAAAAAAGGCGGTTTTTATGCAAGTCTCTATAACAGTCAGTTTGAAAAAGAGGAAGAGATGGCAAGTTAATACCATTTGATGTGTGTGCAAAACGTCAGCAACCTACAAAGCTTGGCCATCCGCATTTGATAATTATTCTTGACACAGACTACAGAAAATGATAAATTAAAGGTGAAAACAAAATAGGTGGTTATGTCCGCTGGGGGAGCCTTAATGGCTGAGATGGCATTGATGCCAAACCCTTGGAACCTGATGAGGGTAATGCCTCCGTAGGGAATGCGGCTCAAAAATACCGCATTTCGCGGTATTTTTTTCAGCGAACATAGCCTCTAAATATCATGGAGGTGTTTTTTATTATGTCCTACATTATAAGTATATTTTCTGATTTTGCCAAAATAAAACCAGTGACCTTATCAGTTATATTGGCAATTTTATTGGCAGCTTTTCTTTTATATCTGATGCGAAGAAGTGTCAAATTTGACACAAAGATGCTTGTCTACGGAGCACTTTCAATCGCTATTTCTTTTGTGCTGTCATATATAAGGTTTTACCATTGGCCACAGGGTGGTTCCATAACGCCTGCCAGCATGCTTCCACTTTTTATATTTGCGTATTATTATGGACCAGGTCCTGGTGTGATTGTTGGCATGGCATATGGACTTTTGCAACTTATTCAAGACCCCTTTATAGTCCAATGGGTGCAAGTACTTCTCGACTATCCTTTGGCTTTTGGTGCATTAGGACTTGCTGGCTTTTTTAGAAAAAACCTGAGTTTGGGAATTTTAGTCGGCGGATTTGGACGATTTTTCTCTCACTTTTTATCCGGAGTATTCTTTTTTGCAAGCTATGCGCCAAAAGGAATGAGTCCTATAGTTTATTCACTTTTAGTTAATGGAAGCATAATAGGTGTAGAAGTGGCAATATGTTTTGCAGTTTCACTAATTCCTCAAGTTAGAAATGCTATCGAGGAAATTAAAAAGAAAGCAATTGCTTAAAGGGGTATTTCCCCTTTTTTATTTTTTTCAATGGATAGCCAAAATAATGGTATAATATTTTGTAAGAAAAAATTTAACATAAAATTAACATCCCTATAATGTTTTTTTAATGTTATCATAAGATAATTTAATCAAAGGTTATGGGAAAGCCCATGGATAAATAGGAACAGGCCATAAAAGAGTAGCAAAGGCTGTTGAAAAAGCTTTTGAAAAGTACGATAATGTATATATAATTGTAGATATAAAGAATATAAAATCCTTTTGAAAGTTAAGAGAATTGTTGTTTGAAAACCTTGATAAACTTAAGTATATGAAAAAAGAATGGAAGAATTGGTTTATAAAAATTCCGCTGATAGAGTGTGTGAAATTGTGCTGAAAAATTTCGATGAAAGCATTAGTGAAATGAGATTATAGGGAGGGGATTTTGCTGATGCAAATAAAAAGAGTGCTTCTTGACAAAGACAAAAACATTTTTTTCTATATAAACAAAAGAATAAAATGTAATATATTGGACAAAATAATGCCTAAAATAACTCATATAGGAGGTCCTTTTTTTACAATATTTTCTTGCTTATCTTTAATATTTTTCGGAAAAAACAATGTGAAAGCCTCTGCTTTAGAAGCTTTAACTGCTCTTGTAAGCAGCCATTTGTTTGTTCAGCTCTTAAAAAGAAAATATACAAGACCAAGGCCTTATATGGTATTAGCTAATACAAATACTTTTAAACATCTTTTAAAAGATTATTCTTTTCCTTCAGGTCACGCTACTGCCAGTTTTTCACTTGCTATGACTTTTTCAATGTTTTTTCCAAGCCTTGCACTGTTCTTTATTTCGCTGGCAGTACTTGTAGGGATTTCAAGGATATACATTGGACTGCATTATCCTTCAGATGTATTAATGGGCTCAACGATAGGTATTACTTTTTCTTATCTAACCCATTTTATAGCTACAAAGTTGTTTTTGTAAAAAATTTTTCAAAATAGATTGACAGATTGTAAATAGAAGAATATAATGTAGAAGGGCACAAGTTAATACAATCGTTAGGTGAGGCTCCTATACAGATATACGCTGCTGCCCGGAAACATCGAGAGATGCTAACGGGTCAACAAGTATTACCGAATTAAGGTTTTACTTAATGCAGCTGGAGGATGCTCCAAAGCTGTATAGTGCCAAAGCTCAACGAATTGAAATGTTAAAAAACCTCTTTCATTCGTTGAGAGGTTTTTTAATTTGCGAAAAAACGGAGGTGAGAAGAATGGACGGTGGAGGTAGTAGTAAAAGCTATAAAGGTATATGTAATATGACATTGAAGAAGGATGGGCATAGTTTGAGGCCACGTCCATTCTTCTCACACGTGGCCTTTTCAATAAATTTTGCTATTTCTTAAAATGCCTATTTATCCCTTCTTTTGATGTCCTATTACATATACCTCCAAAACAATTCCTTTTAATTCCATCGTCTAAGTGCGAAAGTTTTTCACAAAAAAACAAATACTGTAACTGTAAGGTTGCAAAAGACTCAGCAGCCTTAGTCTATTATTGTGTTTTGGAGGTGTATGGAAATGATCAAAATCGCAAAGAAAAATGGATTCACAGATACGATACTTACCCAATTAATTGAGTTTGCGAAAAAAGATGTAGATGAAGTTTTGGCACAATTAGGCACAGACAGAGAAGGTTTGACTTCTGAGGAAGCAGAAGATAGACTTGAAATGTATGGGTTAAATGAAGTAGCCCATGAAAAACCAGCTCCTTGGTATATTCAATTGATTAAAGCTTTTATTAATCCCTTCATAGGTATATTGGTATTTTTGGCAATTGTGTCATATATAACTGATGTACTTTTTACTGCACCTCAAGACAGAGATTGGAGCACCATAATTATTATCTCTATAATGGTAACGGTTAGTGGACTGCTTCGCTTTGTTCAAGAGTACCGCTCCAATATAGAAGCGGAAAAATTGAAAGCCCTTGTTCACACGACTGCTGCAGTTATTCGCAAAGATACAGGTGAGAGAGAAATAAAAATGGAAGAAATAGTACCTGGTGATATAATACATTTGGCAGCAGGAGATATGGTACCTGCAGATGTTAGGGTTATTACTTCCAAGGACTTATTCATAAACCAAGCGACCTTGTCAGGAGAATCTGAACCAGTTGAGAAATATCCGGATTTAAAAGAAGAAAAAAGGAAAGCTAAGGATTTAAACCTCTCAGACTTAGAAAATATATGCTTTATGGGTACCAATGTAGTAAGTGGCTCTGCTATTGCTGTAGTTCTTTCAACAGGTGACCGTACTTATTTTGGTTCAATGGCAAAGTCCCTTGTAGGGCATAGGGCAATGACAAGTTTTGAAAAGGGTATTAACAATGTCAGCAAAGTGCTTATCAAGTTTATGGCAGTTATGTTTCCAATTGTTTTTGTGATAAATGGCCTTACAAAGGGTAATTGGTTGGATGCATTGCTTTTTGCCTTGGCTGTAGCTGTTGGACTTACTCCCGAAATGCTTCCAATGATAGTCACTACAAACCTTGCTAAAGGTGCTGTGACAATGGCAAAACATAAGACAATTGTCAAGAGATTAGATGCTATTCAAAATTTCGGAGCAATGGATATACTTTGTACTGATAAGACTGGCACTTTGACATTAAACAAAATAGTTGTAGAAAAACATCTTGATATACATGGAAATGAAGATGACAGAGTTTTAAGACATGCATATCTTAACAGTTATTATCAAACAGGTCTAAGGAACTTGATGGATGTAGCTATTTTAGAGTATGGAGTTGAAAAGGGCTTTAATGGTTTAGATAAAATATACAAAAAAGTTGATGAGATACCCTTTGATTTTGTAAGGCGAAGAATGTCTGTAGTTTTAGAGAGCGAAGGTGGGAAAAGGCAGCTTGTAACGAAAGGCGCCGTTGAAGAAGTGCTTTCCATCTGCGAATACGCTGAGTACAAAGGTGAAGTTGTTCCTTTGACAGATGAAATACGCCAAGAAGTAAGAGAAATGGTAAGAAAATTAAATGAAGACGGAATGAGGGTGCTTGCCGTAGCTCAAAAAAATGATGTTCCACCAGAGGGAGTTTTCAGTGTGGCGGATGAAAGTAAGATGGTTCTCATGGGTTATATAGGTTTTCTAGACCCGCCAAAAGAATCTGCACCTTATGCGATAAAAGCCTTAAAAGAACATGGAGTAGATGTAAAAATTCTTACTGGTGACAATGAAATAGTGACAAAGAAAATCTGTAAAGAAGTGGGGATTGCTGTAGAGAATATTCTATTAGGAAATGAAATAGAGAATATGACAGATGAAGAATTAGCAGAAGTAGCAGAAAAGACGACAATTTTTGCAAAACTTTCTCCTATGCAAAAATCGAGAATAATAAAGGCTTTACAAAGCAAAGGCCACATTGTTGGATATATGGGAGACGGTATCAATGATGCGTCTGCACTAAGAGAAGCCGATGTTGGAATTTCTGTTGACTCTGCAGTAGATATTGCAAAAGAATCAGCAGATATAATACTTTTAGAAAAAAGTCTTACGGTATTAGAAGAGGGAGTTGTAGAAGGACGCAGAATTTTTGGAAATATTATGAAATACATTGCAATTACATCGAGTTCTAATTTTGGTAATGTATTTTCAGTTTTAGTAGCAAGTGCATTTTTGCCTTTTTTGCCAATGCAGCCATTGCAACTTCTTTTCCTTAATTTAACTTATGATTTGTCAATGACATCAGTGCCTTGGGATACAATGGATAAAGAGTATATACAAAAGCCAAGAAAATGGGATGCTGCAAATATAGGCAATTTCATGGTATGGTTTGGACCTACTAGTTCAATTTTTGATATAACCACTTATGCTTTGATGTTTTTTGTAATTGGTCCGTTGGTTATAGGTGGCTCTTACTTCTTGTTGCCTGAAGCACTTAAACTCCAATTTGTTTCACTTTTCCAAACAGGCTGGTTTGTAGAAAGCTTATGGACGCAAACAATGGTAGTTCACATGCTTAGGACCGAGAAGATTCCTTTTATACAAAGCATTGCTTCATGGCCACTATTACTTTTTACCTCAGCAGCTGTTACAGTAGGAACGATTGTGCCATTTACTTCTTTTGGAGCTAAACTTGGGATGACGCCTCTACCAGCAATATACTTCTTGTTCTTGGCAGCTACGCTTCTTGCATACTTGACTTTGGCGCAATACGTTAAAACGAGATTTGTAAAAAAATTTGGAAGTTTGCTGTAATTTTGGACAATAGATTAGCCAAGTCAGACAAAGGGGACGGTTCCCTTTGTCTGAAATTTAAAAAGCCTGGACAGAAAGCACTGTCTGGGCTTTTTTACAAATTTGTGAAAACAAGAGAATATCCTACTGAGATGGAAATTAAATTAAGGAAGTAATTTGACATAATAATAGAATTAAAGTAAAATGGTGCCATGGGATACAAAATCATTATAACTACCAGTGGAATTATAAGAGCTAATAGATACCTGTAATTTACTGAGTATTTGCCTTCTTTTAAAGGATCTAATCAAAGGGGGAATTAGATGAAAAAAAGAGTAATATTTTTATTGGTCTTGGTTGCCATTTTAGCTTCGGCTATGATCCTTTTTGCAAAATTTTCATTATCCGAAAAATCTAGTAGAGAAAAAATAGTTGTAACTCCAGACATATTTGGAAGAGTGAAATTGAATGGCGGGTATATAGGCTTATCTTACGACTTTTCTCAAGTGAAGATGTTAAAAATAGGTGATGATAGAATTGAAGTTATAGATAAAAAAACAGGAAAGCTATTAGATGCCTATGGTGAAGAAATCAAATCTTTGGATAATGGTAGGAGCCAATATATAGTATATCGTGAAAAAGAAAATGATTTTGGAATTCTGCGATTGTATACAATTTTTGAAACCCAAGAAGAAAATGGGAATAAAGAAATTGGCAAAGTAGTAGGTAAGTATTGGGATATAATGTCGCGAAGTGGTTGGTATATAGAAAATCAGCATGTAGTTACTATTTCTACAACGGGGAATTTTCCTACTACAGAAATAGAAACGGGTGGCACAGTTACTATTGTTAAAAATAGGGTATATAGAGATATAAATTCGCTTTTTTTGAAAAAAAACTATGAATTTATAAGAAAAAATATTGATTTGGGGTATCGTTATAGTTTGTATTAAAAAATATGACTTTACTCCCTATTCTATTGTGGTATATAGAACAAGTGAGGGCTTTTTTAATAAAAGAAAGCCCTCAGAGGAATTTGCAAAAAAATATTGGCCACTATTAGGAATAGACAATGCTACTCAACAAAAGCTTATCAATAAAATTAAAAAAGGGGAAATATTAGATGCTTACCGTTCGGTAATGAAACTCTTAACCATTAGGAAAATGATGTTAAAATTTTTCAATGGTAAGTTTATCTAAAACTATATCTGCTACAAAAACTTTATATTACCAAAAGTGTTTAAGGTTATTGAATTGATACATAAAAAATGATATCATATATAGTACTAAATGAATAAAGCAATTTATTATGGCTATATTTAATATTACGGAGGATTTTCATGAGCCAGATTAAAAAACTGTATAAAAAAATAAAAGAAAATCCTAAAAATGTTAGATTCGAAGAAATAGATAAAATTTTAAAATATTTTGGATTTGAAGCTCGAGAGCCAGGAAGTGGTTCAAGTCATATAACTTATTCTCATGCTGACCTAGAAGACATATTAACTATTCCAAAAGGAAGGCCTCACATTAAGGCGGTTTATGTAAAAAAGGCTTTGAAGCTTATTGAATTGCTTGATGTTAAATTTGAAGATGAGGAGGAATAATAATGCCAAATGAGTTAAACTACAGAGTTGAAATTGTTAAGCTTTCTGAAGAAGATGGAGGTGGTTATTTGGCTATTGTACCAAGATTGCATGGTTGTATAAGTGATGGAGAAACCCCAGAAGACGCATTAAAAAATGTTCAGGATGCAATAAAATGTTGGATTAAAACAGCCAAAGAAAAGGGAAAGAAAATTCCTCCAGAAGAAGAGTATAGGGAAGAAAGCGAACATAGTGGTAAACTTCTTTTAAGAATTCCTAAGAGCATGCACAAAACACTTTCAGAAATGGCTGAAGAGGAAGGGGTAAGTTTAAATAATTTAATTCAAAATCTACTCTCATTTGCCATTGGTTATAAAAGAGCAAAAAAAGATATAAGCAGTGATTATAGACCAGCATTTAATGACATAATAATTGAGTCGTTAATAGGAAAATGGAAAAAGGTAGATAATGTAGAATTGGTAAATTAATAATGAAGGTGGTATCATGCCTAAAAAGAGAACAAATATTATTAAAAAGATAGAAAAAAGCAACATTAAACTTAATAGAATTATAGCTGAAAGTCTGCCATATACTATGATATCAGATGGAAAAGGCGTAAAATTAAAAGAAAAATTTGATTATGAAATTATAGGTATTAACAACAATGAAGCTGAAATCAAGTTGAGTGCAGAAATAGGATTTGATCCACAAAAGATATTTAATATTAAGATCGAATTGATTGGTACTTTTCATTTTAGTGAAGTAATTACAGAAGACAAAATTAAAGAAAATATTTCAGACCTTTTGAATTTTATGGCTAGTGAAATGAGCTTTATTGTTAGTTTTATTACTGATAAAATGTTTGGTAAGCCATATATTTTCCCTCCAATAGTCGAGTTGAAAGAATAAAAATGTTATAGACAAGTAGACAATAGACAACAGACAAGGGGACGGTTCTTTTGTCTGCAGACAAAAGAACCGTCCGAAATTGATGAAAAAGCCCTGTTTTTACGCCGCTATTGCGGTTAATTTTGCTTGCATAGTATTTGCAATAAGAGACAACCATATTCCTCATTCCTTTAAATATGTATATAAAAGTGCAGGTATTTCACGTAAAAAACCATAAGCTTCATCACTTAACATATATCTTTTTATAAAAACTCCTGAAAAACTCGCATTTATATCAATACGCTTTGCTATTACACTTGCCCTTTTTAAATGAAATTTATTTGAAATAATTATTGCTGTTTTTAATGAATTTTTATCCATAATTTCCTTGGAAAAAAGTAAATTCTCATATGTAGAAAAAGATTTATCATCAGTTAAAATAATCTTTTCAGGTATGCCATTTTTTAAAAGATATTCTTTCCCTGCCTCAGCTTCCGAAATATTCTCTCCAGGACCTTTCCCTCCAGATACTATTATATACTTACCATACCCTTCTTTATAAAGTCTCAAAGCCTCATCAAGCCTTTCTTTGAAAAAAGGACTTGGCGTCTTTCCATATACTGCACAGCCTAAAACTATTATCACATCAGATTTTTTTGGTTTTTCATAAAGTGCAAAAGAAATTATCTGATATTCTAATGTTATTACCACTGTAACAAAAATTACTATTAAAATCCCTATAAACCTCAATAATAATTTCATTAAACTTTCCTCCAGAAAATTATTATAATAAAACCCTTTATATCATTATACAACATATATCCTATTACTAAAACAATTCTTCACAATACACTTATAAATAACCAGTTTTTGATAAAATAAAATTATGAACTTTTTACTTAGTCACGTTTAATTTGTAGAAGGGTGGGCAGGTGATGGAAGAGAAAGAACTAATATATAAAGCAAAAAATGGTAATAAATATGCTCTAAATGAGTTACTCTCCCAAAACTATAATACTTTATTAGGATATTGCATTAAAATGACAGGTAATCCGATGCTTGCCCAGGATATAGTACAGGAAACAATGCTCAAAGCTATTTTAAATATTAAAAATTTTACTCCTGAAGTCAAGTTCTCAACATGGCTTTTAAAAATCGCAACTAATACATTTAAAGATTATTTAAGAAAACACAAAAATATTGAACTTGTAGAAGAAATATTTTCAAATACTGAAGAAGATGTAGAAGAGACCGCTATGACAAATATTCAATACAGCGAACTAATGAATATTTTAATGAAACTGCCTTATGAGAAAAGAGCAGTATTCATTTTAAAACACTATTATGGATATAAATACCAAGAAATTGCGAAAATAATGGACTGCCCTGTTGGCACAGTACGGTCACGTTTACACAATGCTATAAAAGAAATAATGTCAGAAATGGGAAGAAGGGGTATATTGTGAAAAGAGAATGTAAAAAAATACAAGACAAAATAATTGATATTCACTACAATGAACTTAGTGACAATACAGAAGTAATTTCACATATTGAAAATTGCAGTGACTGTTATACATTCAAAAAAATTTAAAACTAACATTAAATTACATGGATACCTTAGATATTGATATGTCAGACTTGCAAGTAAATATCGCAGAAATTATAGAAAAGGCAGAGCAAATAAGAAATAAACGAAAAGATAGACTTGAATTGCTTATTTTTATAACCACATCAATAATTTTCTTAATATCATCAGTATTATTTATGGCAAATTTGGATGTTAGGTTGCTCCTATACACGCAAATTTTCCTTTATTTCAATCTGCCATTAATCTTAATACCCTTTTACAAATTAAAGACTTCAAGGAGATGATAAAATGTCCAAAAACACATTAATTTTAATAATTGTAATACCCCTATTATTTCTTCAAGCTTTATGGATTTTTATGGATGCAAAAAAACGTGGTGAAAAATACTACTGGGCATGGGGGATTTTTGGACTCCTAAATATACCTACCTCTTTAATCATATACCTTTTTGTAACAAGGTATGGATATCTTAAATGTCCTAATTGTGGGAAAACAGTAAGAAATGATTACAAATTCTGTCCTTATTGTGGTACTTCTTTAAAGAAAACATGTCCAAAATGTGGAGCTGAAATAAAAGATGATTGGAAATACTGTCCTGAATGTTCAACAAAATTAAAATAATCTGAGGAGGTCTAAATTAATGATTGATAAATTAAGCAATCCTGAATTAATAAAACTACTTCTTCCTTTAGCTATAATCCAGTTAGGACTTACTGTATTTTCAATTTACAGACTTTCAAAAGACAAAGTTAAATATCTTCCAAAATGGGCATGGTTTTTAATTATAATCTTTGGAGAAATATTAGGTTGCTTGATATTTTTAACTATAGGCAGGGAGAGAGAATAACATGATAAAAGCTTTTAATCTAACAAAAAAATACGGTAAATATGAAGTTTTAAAAGGGATAAGTTTTGAAGTTGAAAAAGGAAATATTTACGGCTTATTAGGGCGAAATGGTGCTGGCAAAACTACCACAATGAATATTTTAACAGGGCTTATTGATTATGATGAGGGAGAAATATATATCAATGGTAAAATGTTAAATAGAAATAATAGGAAACTAATTAACGAAATAGGATACCTTCCTGAAAATCCTACTTTTTATAACTACATGACTGGTAGCGAATACCTGTATTTTATAAGTAAAATAAGAGGTATTCCTCATCAAAAAGTTAGAACAGAAGTGGAAGAACTCCTTAATACAGTTAAATTAAAAGAAGCCGCCAACAAAAAAATACAAGGTTATTCAAGAGGAATGAAGCAAAAATTAGGACTGGCGGTGGCTCTTTTAGATAACCCTGAAATAATTTTTTTAGATGAACCTACATCTGCCTTAGATCCAGAAAGCAGATATGATATACTTAATCAAATCTTGGAAATGAAGAAAAATGGAAAAACCATATTCTTATCTACCCATATATTAAGTGATGCTGAGAGAGTTTGCGACTATGTTGGCATACTTGATAAAGGTAAAATTATCTTTTCAGGAAGATTAAAAGAATTAAAGCAAAAATATATTCAGCCTGTGTATGATATTGTCTTTGAAAATTTACCTACCAATGCTGAAGAAAAACTTAATAATGTAAAATGGATTGATGATATTAAAATAGAGAATGATATTATAAGTATTTACGTAAATGACATTGAAGCAGCAAAAAAGAATATCCTCAATGAAATATCAAAACTTAGTATACCTGTTATATCACTGCAAAGAAGAGAAAATACTCTAGAGGACATATTTATAAGGATGGTGAAGCAAAATGAACACCTTTAAAGCATATCTGAAAAAGGAAATAATAGAATCGTGGAGGCATTACAAATATCTAATACTTCTAATTGGCATTGTTCTATTTGCTATACTTGATCCTATAATCCTTAAATTGCTTCCAGAAATGCTTAAAAATGAAATAAATGGTGATTTAGCTTCTTTAATACAAATTGATATGAAATCTGCAGTACAAAATTATATAAAGGATTTAAATCAAATATCATTACTGATAGTGCTTTTAACACTCATGGGAACCCTAAGAGAAGAAGTGTCTTCACAAAAATTAGTATTCCCTTATTCTAAAGGTGCTAACCTTTCAGCTATTGTCATATCAAAAATACTTCATTATTCCGTTACTTTGTCAATTTTCATAATAACTGGATTTGCTATTAATTACTATTACGCAACAACACTTTTCCATAACAACGTCATAGCTTTCAATAAAATATTAATATCATCTATCTTAATGTCAATTTATTATATTTTCATAATAACATTGCTTATATTTTTGAGTAGCATTTTGAAAAAAGGTATAATAGCTGCATTATTAGTATTAATACTTCATATAGTCTCATCAATATTAGTAAATATTGATAAAATAGCTAAATTTATTCCCTACAACTTAATTTCACTTGCGAATTCCTTTAGTACAGAAAATATTTTAACTACAATTATATCGGCAATACTATATTGCATAATATTGTCCATATTTACAATGAAAATAATGAACAAAATTGAAATAATATAACTTTTTCCCGAACAAGGAGACGGTTTTTTTGTTTCATATTGAAATAAGACAAAAGAACCGTCCCCTTGTCTTTTATAAAGAGAGGCTATATTTAATCCTCTCTTTTTTATTTTTTCTGTGGTATAATGTACTAAAGATTTTGTGTGCTAAAGGGAAGTATAAAATGGATAAAAAGGAGATTGCGAATATTTTAAACGATATAGGGTTATTGCTGGAGCTTAAAGGGGAAAATCCTTTTAAGTCGAGAGCTTATTATAATGCTGCGAGGACAATAGAATTATTAGATGAAGATATAGAAATCCTTGTTAAAGAGGATAGATTAAAAGACATAAAAGGGATAGGGGAGGCAATTAATAAAAAGATTACGGAGCTAGTTTTAACAGGTAAAATGAAATATTATGAGGATTTAAAAGCCTCTATTCCTGAAGGGCTTGTTGAAATGCTTAAAATTCCCGGTCTTGGTCCAAAAAAGATAAAGACTATATACGAAAAATTAAATATTACCACAATTAGAGAGTTGGAATATGCTTGTATAGAAAATAGATTGATAGATCTTGCGGGTTTTGGGGAAAAAACTCAAAAGAAAATTTTGGAAGGGATACAGTTTGTAAAGCAATTCAGCGGTCAGCATTTATATCCAGAAGCTTACACAGAAGCGCTTAAATTAAAGGAATATTTAGATATGACTAAAACTGCATTAGTGACGAAAATTGCAGGTAGTTTACGAAGGAAAAAAGAGATAGTAAAAGATATTGATATTTTGGCTGCGGCATCAGATTCCTCAAAAGTTATGGAAGCCTTTGTAAATTATCCAGGGGTAAAGGAAGTTATAGCAAAAGGAGATACAAAAACCAGTGTCATTTTAAAGTCAGGTATAAATGCAGATTTAAGAGTTGTAACGGAAAAAGAATTCCCTTATGCACTTCACCACTTTACAGGCAGCAAAGAGCACAATACTGCAATGAGGCATAGGGCGAAGCAAATGGGTATCAAAATGAACGAATACGGTAGGCAAAAGATGTAATAAACACTTATGAAGTTCATGAAATCTACAAATTATTCCAATTGAAGTGAGATGAATAAATCAATGGGTAGTAAAGGAATAATGAGTTAGCCTAAAGGCGGCTTTTTGCTTTTGAAAGATGCAAAATAGAAGGTAGTTTTTATTAATAGATGCAAGCAACAAAATTTTAAAAACGATTGCTGAACAGGAAATAAATGAGCAGGCAAAACGATAAATTCATAAATAAAAGAGACGATAGCTGGATGTATGTCCTTCCACAGCACCGACTTGCTATCGTCTCTTTAGTTTACCGAAAGATGTTTACCGCCATTTTTTGTTTTGTAAGTATTCATGGATGGAGCGAGCTGCTTTTTTTCCGGCACCCATGGCCAAAATTACAGTAGCTGAACCCGTTACAATATCGCCTCCAGCCCATACCCCTTCTCTGGAAGTTCTTCCCTCTTCATCGACAGCGATATAACCGTGTTTTGTAAGTTCTAAGCCTTCAGTGGTCTTTGTGAGGAGGGGATTAGGGCCAGTACCTATGGCGATTACTACCGTATCAACATCCATAATAAATTCAGAACCCGTTATAGGAACTGGACGACGACGACCCGAAGCGTTAGGTTCTCCAAGTTCCATGCGGATACACTCAATACCTTTGACCCAACCATTTTCGTTACCTATTATTCTCACTGGATTTGTGAGGAAATCAAATATAATACTTTCCTCTTTAGCGTTCTCGAATTCTTCTTTTCTTGCGGGCATTTCTTCTTCAGAACGGCGATACACAATATGAACTTCGTCAGCTCCCATTCTTAGAGCAGACCTGGCTGCATCCATAGCTACATTGCCACCCCCTATTACTGCTACTTTTTTGCCTACCTTTATGGGGGTGTCAGTGTTGGGAAAAGAATAGGCTTTCATCAGGTTTATTCTGGTTAGAAACTCGTTGGCTGAATACACGCCAAGGTAGTTTTCACCAGGTATGCCCATAAATTTCGGGAGGCCAGCTCCGGTGCTGATAAAGACAGCCTCATACCCCATTTCAAAAAGGTCGTCTATCGTCAGAACTTTGCCCATAACCATGTTGGTTTTAATTTCTACGCCCAGCTGTTGTATAAACTTTACTTCTTGTTCCACTATAATTTTCGGTAGCCTGAATTCAGGAATACCGTATACCAGTACGCCGCCGGGTTTGTGAAGAGCTTCAAAGATCGTTACATCATAGCCGAGTTTAGCCAAATCTCCTGCACAGGTGAGACCGGCGGGCCCGGAACCGATGATGGCCACTTTTTTACCAAGCTTTTTAGGAATTACCGGGGGACGGATACCTTTTGTTCTCTCCCAGTCTGCTGCGAACCGTTCTAGGCGACCTATGGCCACAGGTTCACCTACTTTGCCCAAAACACAGTTTTTCTCGCATTGTGCTTCTTGTGGACAGACTCTGCCACATATGGCGGGCAAGCTGTTGGTTTCTTTTATAATCTTTATAGCTCCTTCAAAATCTCTTTCTGCAATACGTTTTATAAACTGGGGAATTTGTACCTGAACGGGGCACCCTTCAACACATCCTGGTTTTTTACACTGAAGGCACCTCTGGGCTTCACTAACTGCCTCTTCTTCCGAATAGCCCAAAGCTACTTCGTTAAAATTACGCCTGCGGACTTCAGGCTTTTGGGTAGGCATGGGTGTTTTCTTTTTGCTTCTATTTAACGGCATCTTTATCAGCTCCTTCTATTTTGTTGATTAATTTGCATTCATGAGCTTCATTAAATCTTTCGAGGGAAATTTTTTCTTCCTCCTTATAAGTGGCCAATCTTTTTATTAGTTCATCGAAATCTACTTTATGGCCGTCGAAAGCCGGACCATCAACGCAAGCAAATTTGATTTCTCCGTCTACGGTGACACGACACCCACCGCACATGCCTGTGCCGTCTACCATTATGGGATTAAGGCTCACCATAGTGGGTATGCCATAGGGCTTGGTAATTTCGCTTCCTATTTTCATCAAAATCGGGGGACCTATGATAATAATCTCATCAAATTTTTCACCTTGTTCTAAAAGCTCTTTAAGTACTACTGTGACAAACCCATGGCGGCCTTTTGAGCCATCGTCGGTGCAGATATACATCCTGTCACTTACAGCTTTTATCTCTTCTTCCAAGATTAGCAATTCAGCTGTCCTAGCACCTATAATAGAAACTACTTCTACCCCCTGCTGATGAAGCATTTTGAGTTTAGGATAAAGTGGAGCAATACCAAGGCCTCCGCCTATTCCTAAAACTTTCTTGTGATTAGGAAACTCCACTGGAACTCCTAATGGGCCAACAAAGTCCTCTATATAGTCTCCCGCTTCCAAAGTCCCCAGCTCACGGGTGGTTTTACCTACCTCTTGGAATACTATTGTAACAGTGCCATTCTGGGCATCGTAGTCCGCAATAGTAAGGGGAATCCGCTCTCCTCCTTCTTTTATCCTTAGTATAACGAATTGGCCTGGCCTTGCTTTTTTAGCCACTAGTGGTGCCTCTATTACAAACAACTTGATGGAAGGTGCCAATTCTCTTTTTTCTAAAATTTTGAACATGATAATCCTCCTCTTCTATTAAGATTTCAGCAATATTTTATCACTTTCGAAGATATTATTAGTATTAATGACAATAAAAATGTTACGAAAATAACTATTTATTGTTATTTTTTAACAAAAGGCCGATGTGTCACAAAAAAACCGTTGTATTTAGCTTTATCAACATAAAAATGGGGGTTTAAGTCCCCATTTTTATGTTAATATCACAACAGGTTTGATTAGGTCTTTTGGTTTATCTTTCATCAGCATTAGAGCTTTTTCAATATTATCAAATCCTTGAAAAACATGAGTGACGAGTTTGGAAGGATCGACACGCTTATAAAAAACAAGGTCAATCAGTCTTTCCATTCTTAGACGTCCACCAGGGCATAAACCGCCTTTTATAGCTTTATGAGCCATGCCGCAACCCCATTCAAGACGAGGAACAGGCAGAACATCTCCTTCGCCAAAATAATTTACATTAGCGATGGTGCCGCCTGGTTTAACAATCTTAACTGCTGTAGCCATAATGTCAGCATTTCCTCCAGCGATGATGGCAGCATCAACACCTTTGCCTTCCGTTAAATCCATAATCTGGCTTTCGATAGGACCATTTTTATAGTTTACAATATCAGTAGCTCCATAGTATTTTGCAGCATCTACACAAACAGGTCTACTGCCTACTGCAATAATTCTTCCAGCACCCCGCAATTTGGCACCAGCGACTGCCATAAGACCTACTGGACCAATACCCAAAACCGCTACCGTTGCACCTAATTCTATTTCTGCCAGTTCGGCTCCGTGAAAGCCAGTAGTCATCATATCGGGAATCATAACTGCAGCTTCCAATGGAATTTCCTTAGGCAGATGTGCTAAATTCATATCAGCATCGTTCACATGAAAAAATTCACCAAAAACACCATCTTTTATATTCGAAAATTTCCAGCCTGCCAGCATTCCACCAGAGTGTTGGTGATATCCTCTTTGTACTTCAGAGGTTCGCCAATCAGGGGTAATAGCTGGTACAACAACGCGATCACCAGGTTTAAAATCTTTTACCTCACTACCTACTTCAACTACTTCACCTACAGCTTCGTGACCGAGTATCATGTTATGTCTTTCGCCAATAGCACCTTCAAAAACGGTATGAACGTCCGAAGTGCAAGGGGCCACAGCTAGAGGTCTTACGATAGCGTCAAAAGGGCCGGGAGTAGGCTTTTCTTTTTCAATCCAACCGACTTTACCGATACTGAGCATTGCAAAACCTTTCATTATTAAGACACCTCCTGAAATACTGGGAAAGTTATTAATGTGAATACTAGCTAACCCGTTAATTATTAATAATTTATTTTATAATTGTATACAGTATACAATTTATAATATAACACATCGTTAGGAATTTGTCAATCATTATTTTTTATTTTTGCGAAATAATTTAACGAAATTTTTTATGAAAAACTCTTGAAAAAATTTTTTATGGTGGTATAATGTAAAATAAAAGTTGTATAATTATAAATTAAATATTGTATTTATGCATTAAAAAATATTTTTTTAACACTTTATGCATAAATATAAATCAAAGCGTATATATATTAATAAATGACAGGGGATGTAAAAGAGGGAGGCACTTTAAATGGTGAGAGTAGGAATATTTGGGGCAACGGGTTATACAGGAGTCGAACTTATAAGAATTCTCTCAAAGCATGAAAAAGTAGAGATAAAATATCTTTCTTCTCAAAGTTATAATACCAAAGCAATTTCGGATGTTTATTCATCCCTCATTGGTTTTTGCGACAAAGAGTTGGAAGAGTTAAGCCTAGAAAAGGCAATGTCAGAATGCGATGTCATATTTACGGCTTTGCCTTCAGGTCATGCTTCAAAAATCGCCAGAGAAGCTGTAAAAAAAGGAGTAAAGGTGATTGACTTAGGAGCTGACTTTAGATTTGACGATTACTCTGTCTATAAAGAATGGTATGGTGGAGATTATGAAAATTATGAAGGTATTAAAAGGGTATATGGTCTTCCGGAAGTTTACAGAGATACTATAAAAGAGGCTCAAGTTGTAGGAAATCCTGGATGTTATCCTACAAGCGTTATATTAGGACTTATGCCTCTTTTGAAAAATGGCATAATAGAGGGGAATGTAATTGTTGATTCAAAGTCAGGTGTATCAGGTGCAGGTCACAATCTCTCCCATAACAATATGTATGCAGAATGCAATGAAAACATAAAAGCGTATAATGTTGCAAAGCATAGACATATCCCAGAGATTGAGCAAGAGCTTTCAAAAGTTTTTGGTGAAAAAGTGTCAGTTGTGTTTACTCCCCACCTTACGCCAATGACAAGAGGAATTTTAAGTACTATGTATTGCAAACTAAAAAAAGATATGGATGTAAACACTGTTTATAATGTTTACACCGATTTTTATAAAAATGAGTATTTTGTAAAAGTGTTACAACCTGGTAATTACCCCGCAACAAAAAACGTGTATGGTTCAAACTTTTGCCACATAGGGTTTGAGATTGATAAACATACAAGTACTCTAATAGTTATGTCTGCTATTGACAATCTTGTCAAAGGAGCGTCAGGCCAGGCAGTGCAAAATATGAATATTATGTTTGGAATAAATGAAAATACTGGACTTGATATAGTTCCAATATATCCTTAGATAAAACCACAAACAAAAAATAAAGGGATTTGGAGGATTTGATAATGGAAGAGTTGGAGATTTTAGAAGGAAGCATTGAACTGCCAAAAGGCTTTTTAGCCTCAGGCATTTTTGCAGGGATAAAAAAAGTAAAAAGGATATTGCATTAATATATTCAGAAAAAGTGGCAAATGCAGCAGCAGTATTTACAACGAATAAGGTTAAAGCGGCGCCAGTCCTTCTTGATATGAAAAGAATAGAAAAAGGTATAGCACAGGCGATCATTATAAACAGTGGCAATGCCAATGCCTGCACAGGAGAAAAAGGCTTTGAGGATGCGGTTAACATGGCAAAAAAAGTGTCACAACTTCTTAAAATAGATGAAGAAAATGTGCTGGTATGTTCTACAGGAGTTATTGGAGTACCTCTTCCTATGGAAAAAGTTTTAAAAGGGATTGAGGCTGCGGCAGAAAATCTTTCAACAGAGGGTGGGTACCAGGCGGCTGAAGCTATAATGACAACAGATACCTTTTTAAAAGGTGTGACAGCCAAGTTTGTAATAGAAGGTAAAATTGTTACAATGACAGGGTTTGCGAAAGGGTCAGGTATGATACATCCAAATATGGCCACAATGCTTTCTTTTATACTTACAGATGCTAATATAACTAAGGTTGCATTAAATAAAGCTTTTAAAGAAACTGTAGACAAAACTTATAACATGATTTCTGTTGATGGAGATATGAGCACAAATGATACAGCGATAATACTTGCAAATGGGGAAGCGCAAAACAAAACAATAGAAGAAGGGACTCATGAATTTGATGTGTTTTATAAAGCCTTAGAGTATGTGAATAAAACTCTTGCAAAACTTATTGTGAAGGATGGGGAAGGAGCAACTAAATTCATGGAAGTAAATGTAATAAATGCAAAAACTGAAAAAGATGCAAGATTAGCTGCAAAGTCTATCGTAAACTCAAATCTTGTAAAGACAGCTATATTCGGTGAAGATGCCAACTGGGGAAGGATTCTCGCGGCAGTGGGGTATTCAGGGGCAGATTTTGACGTAAGTAGAGTTGACATATATTTAAAAAGCGTGAAGGGAGAGGTTAAAGTTTGTGAAAACGGCGGATACATCTTTTTTGATGAGGCTTTAGCCAAAGAAATTTTAAAAGAAAAAGAAATTACTCTAACTGTAGATATGAAAGCCGGGGAATGTACTGCGACTTCTTGGGGGTGCGATTTAAGCTATGACTATGTGAAAATCAATGGGAGTTACAGGACATGATTAGAAAAGAGAAGTTTGGCGATGAAATTGCAAAAGCCCATGTTTTAATAGAAGCACTCCCATACATTAAGAAGTTTTCTGGCAAGACTGTTGTAATAAAATATGGTGGAAGTGCAATGTTAGACTGCAATTTAAAAAGAATGGTAATGCAGGACATTGTATTGATGAAATTTGTAGGATTAAATCCTGTAGTTGTACATGGCGGTGGACCAGAAATAAATAACATGCTAAAAAGATTAGGCATAGAGTCAAAGTTTGTGAAGGGACTGCGGGTTACTGACGAGGTAACTATGGAAGTTGTTGAAATGGTACTAGTGGGGCGCATTAATAAGGAAATTGTATCTATGATCAATGAATTAGGCGGTCAGGCGATTGGCATAAGTGGAAAAGATGGCAAACTTTTAAAGGCGGAAAAGGACACATCGAATGGCGACATAGGATACGTAGGAAAAATTGTAGATGTAAACATAGATGTAATAACGATGATGCTGGAAAAAGGCTATATACCTGTTATTGCACCGACATCTTTCGGAGATGACGGCAAAACGTACAATGTAAATGCGGATACTGCAGCAGGAAAAATCGCAGAAGCATTAAAGGCTGAAAAACTAATTTTACTTACAGATGTCGAAGGAATTCTATCAAATATAAATGATAAAAGTAGCCTAATATCCCGAATGGACTTAGAGCACGCAAAAGAATTTATGAATTCGGGACGCATAAACGGTGGAATGATACCAAAACTTGAATGTTGCATAAAAGCTGTTGAAAATGGAGTAAAAAGAGCTCACATCATTGACGGAAGGCTTACACATTCACTGCTTCTTGAAATTTTTACTGATGAAGGAATAGGAACTATGATAGGAAAGGAATGTTTTGATGATGATAAGCGTTGATGATAAGAAATATGTAATGAATACTTACAGCAGATACCCTATTACCCTGGTGGAGGGGAAAGGGACAAAAGTGTGGGATGACAAAGGGAATGTTTATCTCGATTTTGTTGCAGGCATTGCAGTAAATTCATTGGGGCATTGTCATCCGGCATTAGTTGATGCTATAAAGAACCAATCCGAAAAACTTATACACTGTTCTAATCTTTATTGGAATGAGAATCAGATACAACTTGCAAAGATAATCGCGGAAAACTCCTTTGGGAATAAGGTATTTTTTGCAAATAGTGGTGCAGAAGCAAATGAAGGCGCAATAAAACTTGCCAGAAAATATGCCTCATTAAAATACGGTGATAAAAGGTATAAAGTTATATCTGCCAAAAATTCTTTTCACGGTAGAACTTTTGGGGCACTTACTGCGACAGGTCAAGAGAAGTATCACAAAGGTTTTGGCCCACTTCTCTCTGGTTTTAAATATGTACCTTTTAATGATATTGATGCTCTTTATGAAGCTATTGATGATGAAGTGTGTGCGATTATGCTTGAAGTAGTGCAAGGTGAAGGCGGTATCCATGAAGCTATACCAGAGTATATAAAGGCGGCAAGAGAGATATGTGATGAAAATGACATTCTCTTTATAATAGACGAAGTTCAGACAGGTATAGGTCGTACAGGAAAACTTTTTGGATATGAACATTACGGCATAACTCCTGACATTATGACTTTGGCAAAGGGATTGGGGGAGGCTTCCCAATAGGAGCTATTGTCGCAAAAGAGGATAAAGCTGTTTTTCAACCGGGAGACCATGCCTCCACATTTGGAGGAAATCCCCTTGCTTGTGCCGCAGGAATTGCGGTTATGAATGAAATAACAAAGGAAGGCTTTTTAGATAGTGTGGCTCAAAAAGGCGAGTATTTTAGGAGAAAACTTAAAAATTTAAAGGAGAAATACAGTGTCATAAAAGAGGTGAGAGGAAAGGGCCTTATGATAGGCTGTCAAATGGATATGGAAGAGGCTTCGGATATTGTGACAAAGGCAATGGAAAAAGGCTTACTTATAAATTGTATCAGTCACAATGTTTTAAGATTTGTCCCTCCTCTTACTGTGACAGAAGAGGAAATAGATACGGCGTTAATAATACTGGAGGATGTACTTTGTGAAATGGGGTTTTAGCATGAAAGGTTATTTAAAACTTGAGGATGGAAGCATATTTGAAGGTGAGTTAATAAGCAAAAACAAAAAAGGATATGGAGAGGTTGTTTTTACCACAGGTATGACAGGCTATCAAGAAGCCATAACAGATCCATCTTATGCAGGTCAAATAGTTGTCATGACATATCCTTTAATAGGAAATTACGGCATTAACAAATACGACTTTCAATCAGAAAAGCCTTATATAAGAGGATTTGTGGTACGGGAATATTGCGATAAGCCTAGTAATTTTCAAAGTGAGGAGTCGCTTTTAAGCTATCTTGATAAGCACAACATACCAGTATTATCGGGAATTGATACAAGGGCTTTGACAAAAAAGCTTAGAGAAAATGGAACTATGAGAGGAATTATAACTTGTAACCCTGACGACGACATAGAATTTGACCAAACAAATCTTTTAGAAGAAGTTTCTACAAAAAGGTCATATCGTATAGCGGGTATTGGCCCAAAACTTGCTTTTATTGACCTTGGCACAAAAAAGTATTTTAAAGATGCTAAATTCTGTTGGGTTTGATATTTATGTGTTTCCTTATAATACAAGTTATGATGATGTTATGCAAATAAATCCCGATGCAATATTTCTTTCAAATGGACCAGGAGACCCTAAAGATGCAGTTTATGCAATAGAACTTACTAAACAATTTATAGGTATAAAACCTGTGCTTGGAATATGCTTAGGGCATCAAATAATAGCCATTGCTCTTGGATGTAATACAGTAAAGATGAAATTTGGCCACAGAGGTGCAAATCAACCTGTTAAGGATTTACTAACAAATAAAGACTATATAACTTCTCAAAACCACGGATACGCTGTTGAAGATGAGTCAATAGATAAAGACAAGATAACTGTAACCCATATAAACTTAAACGATGGAACAGTAGAAGGCATTATGCATAAGTTTCTGCCAGTTTTTTCTGTGCAGTATCATCCTGAGGCATGTCCTGGACCCCGTGATTCAACAGATATTTTTGATAAATTCATGGATATAGTCATGGTTTACAAAAGGAGGTCTTATTTTGCCGAAGTATAAGGATATTAGTAAGGTTCTGGTAATAGGCTCAGGCCCTATTATAATAGGGCAAGCAGCGGAGTTTGATTATTCAGGAACCCAAGCCTGTAAATCCTTAAAAGAAGAAGGGGTACAAGTCGTTCTGGTAAACAACAATCCAGCTACCATAATGACTGATACTGATATAGCAGATATTGTTTATATTGAAAATCCTACTGTTTCTGTAGTTGAAAAAATAATAGCTAAAGAAAAACCCGATGGAATTCTTGCTACCTTAGGAGGACAGACAGGGCTTAATCTTGCTGTCAAACTTAAAGAAGAAGGAATTTTAGATAAATATAATGTAAAACTTTTAGGAACTTCTTTTGAGTCAATAAAAACTGCAGAAGATAGAGAACTTTTTAAAAGAAAAATGCAGGAAATAAGAGAGCCAGTTGCTGAAAGTATCACAGTCACAAATGTAGAGGATGCACTTAAATTTGCTAAAAATTACGGTTATCCTTTGATAATAAGGCCTGCATATACACTCGGAGGTACAGGCGGTGGTATAGCCCACAATGACGAAGAACTTATATCGATTGTGGATTTAGGTCTTAAAAAAAGCATGGCTCAAGAAGTACTTGTTGAAAAATCTCTGTATGGATGGAAAGAAATAGAGTTTGAAGTAATGAGAGATGCTGCTGATAATTGTATTACCATCTGTAGCATGGAAAATTTTGATCCTGTAGGAGTTCATACAGGAGATAGTATAGTTGTAGCGCCAGTGCAGACTTTGTCAGATTACGAATATCAAATGTTAAGAAGTGCAAGTATTAAAATAATCAAGGCTTTAAAAATTGAGGGAGGATGTAATATCCAATTTGCTTTAGATCCCCAAAGCCACAAATACTACGTTATAGAAGTAAACCCAAGGGTTAGTCGTTCAAGCGCACTGGCATCAAAAGCGACAGGTTATCCTATTGCAAAGGTTGCTGCAAAAATTGCAATAGGGCTTAGACTTGATGAAATAAAAAATCCTGTAACAGGTAAAACAACTGCATTTTTTGAACCTGCACTGGATTATGTTGTGACAAAAATACCGAGATGGCCTTTTGACAAATTTTATACTACTGATAGAAAAATAGGTACACAGATGAAGGCGACAGGAGAAGTAATGGCAATAGAAAGGTCTTTTGAAGCCTCCCTCTTGAAGGCCGTAAGGTCATTAGAGATAAAAGCTTACGGCCTTCGATTAAACAATATAAAAGGCATGAAAACAGAAGAAATACTAAAAGGCATATCAGTTCCTAATGACATGAGGCTATTTTATATAGCAGAAGCTCTTCGCCGCGATATAGACATTGATTATATAAATGACGTTACAAAAATAGACAAATGGTTTTTAAATAAGCTTTTAAATATTATAAATATGGAAAGGGAAATAGAGAAAAATGAGTTAAGGGAAGAGATTCTTAAAAAAGCAAAGAGAATGGGCTTTTCAGATAGAGAGATTGCAACGATAAAGGGAATTAAAGAAGAAGATGTGAGAACATTGAGGAAAAAATATGGTATATATCCTTCTTATAAAATGGTAGATACCTGTGCAGCAGAGTTTGAATCAATTACACAATATATATATTCAACTTATTGTGAGGAAGACGAAGTTGAGACCCATGATATACCAAAGGTAATTGTAATAGGTTCTGGTCCTATAAGAATTGGTCAGGGAATTGAGTTTGATTACTGTTCTGTTAAAGCCTTGTGGGCTTTAAGAGATGCTGGAATTAAATCTATCATAATAAACAACAATCCTGAAACTGTCAGCACAGACTTTGACACGGGAGACAGGTTGTACTTTGAGCCTATTACATTGGAGGATGTTTTAAACATATATGAAAAAGAAAAACCACTTGGTGTAATGGTAATGTTTGGCGGCCAGACAGCGATAAATCTTACAGAAGAGTTAGTCAAAAACGGAGTGAAAATATTAGGCACATCGCATGAAAGTATTGACATAAGTGAAGACAGGGAAAAATTCTCAAAACTTTTAAAAGAGCTAAACATCAATCAACCTAAAGGCGAATATGCATTAACAGTAGGAGATGCAAAAGATATAGCCTTAAAACTTGGTTTTCCACTTCTTGTAAGGCCATCCTATGTTATAGGCGGTCAATCCATGGAAAAAGTTAACACACTTCAAGAGATAATCGACTATGTTTCAAATGCAACCCAAGTATCTCCAGGCAAACCTGTTTTAATAGATAAATATATAGATGGAAGAGAAGTAGAAGTTGATGCAGTTTCAGATGGTGAGTGTGTATTAATACCCGGAATAATGGAGCACATAGAAAGAGCTGGAGTGCATTCAGGAGATAGTTTCTCAATATATCCTGCAAGAAATTTGTCTGAACGGGAGATAAACACTATTATCGAATACACAGAGAAGATTTCAAAAGCTTTAAATGTAAAAGGACTTATAAATATTCAATTTGCTGTAAAAGAAGGCACTGTATACGTGTTAGAAGTAAATCCCAGAGCTTCACGTACTGTACCTATTATGAGCAAAGCAACGGGTATACCTATGGTAAAACTCGCAGTAGAAGTGGCCTTAGGCAAAAGGCTAAAAGAGTTAAGTTATAAAGGCGGTTTATGGCCGCAGACCCCATATACGGTTGTAAAAGCTCCCGTATTTTCTATGGAAAAATTGACAGATGTTGAAGTTTCACTAAGTCCTGAAATGAAATCAACTGGAGAAATAATGGGTATAGATTTAAGCTATGAAGGAGCACTTTACAAAGCTTTAGAAGGAGCAGGCCTTAAAATACCTAAAAAAGGTAAGATTCTTCTTTCAATAGCGGAAAGAGATTTTCAAGAAGCAGTATCTTTAGTAGAAAAATTGCAGGGCTTAAGTTATGAAATATATGCCACATACAGGACAGGTAAGTATTTGAGTTTGATGGGTATTCATGTAAATATTATGTCTCTTGACAATGCAATAAAATTGCTGAAGGATGGATATTTTGACGCTGTAGTAAATACACCGACAAAAGGTAAAAAACCTGATAATACGGGATTTAAGTTAAGAAGAACATCAGTAGAATATAGAATTCCTCTTTTTACATCTATAGATACTATAAAAGCGGCATTAAATGCTGTGTCAAAAGTAAATATAAACGGCTTGTCCATTTTATCTGTAAATGAATATCAAGAAATACAAAAGGATAATGTCAAAAATTTGGTTTTGTAAGGAGTGTTTAAAAATGTTAAAAGGCGAAAAAGTGGTACTTGCTTATTCAGGAGGACTTGACACATCAGTAATTATACCATGGCTTAAAGAAAACTATGAATGTGAGATAATAGCGGCTTGCATTGATGTAGGACAGGGAGAAGAACTTAAACATATAAAAGACAAGGCTTTAGCGAGTGGTGCCAGTAAAGTATATATTGAAGACGTAAAAGAAGAATTTGTCAAAGATTATATATTTCCTACTTTAAAGGCTGGTGCTGTTTACGAAGGGAAATACCTTTTAGGCACTTCAATGGCGAGACCTTTAATTGCCAAAAAACTTGTGGAGATTGCCCACAAAGAGGTGCAAAGGCAATAGCTCATGGTGCGACAGGCAAAGGCAATGACCAGGTGAGGTTTGAGGTATCAATACATGCTCTTGACCCTTCAATAAAAATCATAGCCCCGTGGAGGATATGGGATTTAAAATCAAGGGAAGATGAAATAGACTATGCGAAAAAGAAAGGGATTCCAATCCCTGTTACTAAAGAAAAAATATACAGTGTCGATAATAACTTGTGGCATATAAGCCATGAAGGTGGCGACCTTGAAGACCCCTGGAATGAGCCTAAAAGCGACCTTTACGATATAACCACCCCACCTGACAAAGCCCCAGATAAGCCGGAATATGTAGTTATAGAATTTGAAAAGGGCATACCTGTGAAAGTAAACGGCAAAGCTTTAGAACCTGTCAAATTAATAGAAGAATTAAACGTAATTGCAGGAAGAAACGGTGTGGGGATAGCCGACATTGTTGAAAATAGGCTTGTAGGGATGAAATCTCGCGGTGTTTATGAAACTCCTGCAGGGACACTGCTTCACGCTGCTCACAAAGAACTTGAATATCTTGTGCTTGATAAGGAAACAATGAGGTTTAAGGATTTGGTTTCACAAAAATATGCAGACCTTGTTTACAACGGTTTGTGGTTTTCACCACTTAAAACGGCTCTGGATGCCTTCGTTGAGGAGACCCAAAAAAATGTAACTGGTGTTGTGAGGCTAAAGCTTTATAAAGGAAATGTCATAAACGCTGGTGCAAAATCTCCTTATTCTCTTTACAATGAAGAATTTGTAACTTTTGGTAAAGATGAGGTTTATAATCAAAAAGATGCAGAAGGATTCATAAATCTCTTTGGACTTTCTTTAAAAATTAAGGCGTTGAGGGAAATGGAGAGGAAGGATATGGATGAAGCTGTGGGGAGGTAGGTTTAAAAGCGAGACGGACAAACTAATGGAGGAGTTTAATTCCTCCATTTCTTTTGATATTAGGCTTTTAAAGCATGACATATTAGGCTCAATTGCCCATGCAAAAGGACTTTATAAAGCTGGAGTGCTGACAGAAGATGAACTCAATTTAATAGAAAAAGGGTTAAAGGAAATTCTTGATGAAACCAATGTTGGAGAGATACCAAATGATGAAGATGTTCATTCTTATGTTGAAAGGCTTTTAACTGAGAAAATAGGCGATACAGGGCGCAAACTTCACACAGGAAGAAGTCGAAACGACCAAGTTGCGACAGATGAAAGGCTTTATTTAAGAGATGAGATAGACAAAATAAAAGAGGATTTAATAAAACTTATAGATACATTAAAAGAAATGGCTGAAACTTATAAAGAAGCGATTATGCCGGGATATACGCATCTGCAAAGGGCACAGCCTGTGACTTTTGGCCATTATCTTCTTGCCTATGTTGAAATGTTTAAAAGAGATTTATCAAGGCTTTTAGATATGAAAAAAAGAGTCAATGTGATGCCTTTGGGCTCTGGTGCACTTGCTGGTACCACCTTTGATATTGATAGAAAATACGTGGCATCTCTTTTAGGGTTCGATGATATAACTTTAAACAGCATGGATGGTGTAAGCGATAGAGACTTTGTAATAGAATTTTTAAGCTTTGCCTCTATAACAATGATGCATTTGAGCAGATTCTGTGAGGAATTAATTTTGTGGTCCACCAAAGAATTTGATTTTATTGAGATGGACGACAGATTTTCAACAGGAAGCAGTATGATGCCACAAAAGAAAAACCCCGATGCAGCAGAACTAATAAGGGGCAAAACCGGCAGGGTTTACGGCGATTTGATTACAATACTTACTGTGATGAAAGGACTCCCTCTTGCATATAACAAAGACATGCAGGAGGATAAAGAGGCTTTGTTTGATGGAATAGACACTTTAAAAATGTCTTTAAGAGTTTTTACAGAAATGATAAAGACAATTAAAGTAAAGACTGACAACATGGGAAAGGCCGCAAAATATGGTTACATGAATGCTACAGATTTTGCAGACTATCTTGTACAAAAAGGTATTCCTTTTAGGACCGCCCATGAAATTGCAGGCAAAGTTGTCTTATATGCGATAGAACGAAACTTACCAATTGAAGAGTTATCACTTGAAGAACTTAAAAAATTCAGCGATGTAATAGAAAAAGATATATATGGGGCGATAGATCTTAAAAATATATTGAAGAAAAGAAAAACTATAGGTGCACCAAAGATATAAAAACTTAGCCCTCCCAAACAAAGGGGACAGTTCAGAACCCAAACAAAAGGAACCACCCCTTTTGTTTGGGTTTGGGGTCATATCAGTGAAATAAATTGTTCTATTTCTTCTTTTATGACATCGAGAGATTTTCTCCAGAAGTCGATAGAATGTATGTCAAATCCCACGATTTTTCCTAATTCGTAAAGATTTTTCTTGCCTGTTTGGGATAAAAGTTCTTTGTACTCCTCTACGAATTTTTCTCCTTCTTGATTGTACTTGCAAATTAGGCCTTTTACAAATAGTTCACCAAAAGCGTAAGGGAAATTGTAATAGTTTAAGTCAGCATCGTAATAGTGGGGTTTATTTATCCACATGTAAGGGTGCATATAATTTTGGTCAAGTCCATCTCCATAAGTTTTTTTCTGAGCATCTATCATCATTTGTTTTAGTTCTTCCACAGATAAGGAATGGTCTTTTCGCCTTTTTAGGAGTTCATTTTCAAATAAAAATCTTGAGTAAATATCGACTATGGTTTGAGTGGAGCGCTGGAGAGAATTTTCTATAATTGACAGTTTTTCTTCATTAGTTGCCGTTTTTAATGCGGAGTTTACTATTATGTGCTCATTAAAGATAGAGGCAGTTTCAGCTATGGGCATAGGGTACCTTGAGTTGATTAATGTTTCATCTGCCAGTAGATGGCCGTGGTATCCATGTCCTAATTCGTGGGCTAATGTCAAAACATTAGAAAAATTTCCATCAAAGTTTGCGAGAATTCTGCTTTCTTTTATTGGATGCAGGTTAAAGCAAAAGGCTCCTCCTCTCTTGCCTTCTCTAGGTTCTGCATCAATCCAATTATTTCTAAAAGCGTTATCTGCAAATTCTGCCAGGTCTTCACTGAAAGACTTGAAGTTTTCTACAATGAATTCTCTAGCCTCTTCAAAGGTAAGTTTTTTGTCCAGTTTTCCTACAGGGGCAAAGAGGTCATAGAAAGGAAGTCCTTCTTTGTGACCTAAAAGCTTTGCTTTTTCTTTTAAATACTTTCTAAATACTGGTAAATATTCTTCTATGGCTTTTAACATTGCATCAAAGGTTTCAAAATTCATACGAGAGCGCTGTAACGTCATTTCGAGGGGAGAAGAGTATTTTCTCAATTCTGTTACAGTGAGGACTTCACCTTTTATTCCGTTTAGACAGGCGGCTGAGGCTTCTTCTATCTTTTTGTAGGAATTTAACTCTGCAAAGTAGGCAGTCTTCCTTATGTAAGGGTCCTTGTCATAAGCCATGTTTCTGACAACTGAAAGAGGCAGTTTTTTTCTTCTCCATTTATGTTTATATCTACAAGTAGTGTGGAGGTTAAAAACTCATGTAACTTTGCCCATGCTTCTGAACCCGTGTTTTTCATTTTTGCCAGTATTATTTCTTCTTTTTCTGATAGGAGGTGTTCGGCTTCCTTTATTGTTTCTTTTACGTAAAACTCATGAGATTTGAGGTATGAAGAGGATTCTATTATTTCATCTACGTTTTTGAGGTTTAAAAGCCACCTTTTGAATTTTGTTTCAGGCTCTGCCAGCATTGTTGTAACATTTTCAAGGGTTTCAACTGCTTTGAGGGCTTTTTCATTTTTAACATCTACACTTAAAGAGAGCAAAGAAAAGCCCCTCACTTTTACTAAAAGGTCTCCCAGTTCATTTTTAAACTTTATGTAGTACTCAAGCTTTTCTTTTGCATTTTCATCTGTTTGGAGGTTTTTCTCGCACCACTTTTTTATGTGTTCAATTGATGAAAGTATCTTTTCGTTGTCTTTTTTAAATTCTTCGCTGTCAAAGGAGGTATAAAGCTTTTCTAACGACCATCTCATTTTACTTTTCCCCCATTTTTATATAATTTTTATCAATTTGATTGTAAACCAATTCAAAAAAGAAGTCAAATTGTAAGATTAACAAACTGGTCAATATTGCTTTTTTAAGGATTTTTGAGCGTTTTATTATGTTCCTCTTTTTAAAGAATATGCTATTTTATTTTTAATAGCTGCTGTATCACGCTCTGAGGTAAATTTTCACAATAAAGTATTGACAAAACCGTTATTACTGTATATAATGTTAATATACAGTAATAACACAAAGGGGATGGTTGTAATAGATGAACATTATCATTTCAAATTCTGCGGAAGAGCCTATATATGAGCAAATTGTCAGGCAAATCAAAGAAGCAATTTTGAAAGGGGAGTTGGAAGAGGAGGAATTGCTTCCTTCTATTAGAAACCTAGCAAAAGAGTTGCAGATTAGCGTGATTACTGCAAAAAGGGCTTATGACGAATTGGAAAAAGAAGGATTCATTACTACAATTCCGGGAAAGGGTACTTACGTAGCAGCGCAAAACAAGGAATTAATGCGTGAGAAACGGCTAAAAATTGTAGAAGAAAAATTAGTAGAAGCGATTATAGCTGCAAAAGCAGTAAACTTATCCTTAGAAGAGATAAAAGAGATGTTAGAGATTTTGTATAAGGAGGTCTAAAAGGTGGAGCCAATTTTGGAGGTTAAGAATTTAAGGAAGAATTTTAGAGGGTTTACATTAAAAGATGTCAGTTTTTCATTGCCAAGAGGGTTTATTATGGGCTTCATTGGACCTAATGGGGCAGGGAAAAGTACGACTATTAAGCTTATTATGAATTTGCTAAAAAGAGATGGAGGGGAAATCAAAGTTTTTGGGTTGGATAATATAAAACATGAAAGGGAAATAAAGGAGAAAATTGGTTTTGTATATGAAGAGAGTTATTTTTATGGGGACTTAACTATTTCTGAAATGAAAAGAGTTATAGCCCACCTGTATAAAAGCTGGGATGAGGAAGCTTTTATGAAGTATTTAAAAGAATTTGATTTGCCAGCTAAAAGAAAAATAAAGAGTTTATCCAGGGGAATGAAAATAAAATTTGCCCTTGCCATAGCGTTGTCCCATAGGGCTGAACTTCTCATTATGGATGAGCCGACTTCAGGGCTGGATCCTTTGATAAGAAGTGAGCTTTTGGACATTTTTTCTTCTTTAATACAAGATGAAAACAAAAGTATTTTCTTTTCAACTCATATAACCTCTGATTTGGATAAAATTGCTGATTACATCACTTTGATTAATAGAGGTGAAATAATATTTAGTAGCACAAAAGATGAAATTATAGAAAATTACGGGATTGTCAAGGGGAGCAAAGACATTTTGGATGAGAATATTAAAAAATATTTTGTGGGAATCAAGGAAAATAAGTTTGGATTTGAAGGATTAGTGAAGGATAAAAAGCAAATAAAAAAGCTTTTAAAAGATACTGTCATTGTTGAGAAACCTACTTTAGAAGACGTGATGTTATATTTTACAAAGGAGGAATTTAAATGTTCAGTTTGATTTTAAAAGATATACTAATAAGCAAAAAAATTTTATTGCTTACTGCTGCTTTTCTTATAGTATGGATGCCGACTTTCCGAAATTTCGCAGCGGTAGTAATAATGGTGGGTATGGCATACATGGGGCTGATAGTAACAAGCTCAGCTGATGAGACAAACAAAGCTGATATTTTGTTAAATAGTTTGCCTCTAAGAAGGCATGAAATTGTATTGGCAAAATACCTGTCTATATTTGTCTATTCAGCAATAGGCATAGCTATTTATTTGTTAGTTGCAGCAGCTACAAAAGTACTAGGCTTTCCTATTTATGTATATCCTATCAATTTTAAAGCTGTAATTTACGGCATACTGGCGGTGAGTTTTCTAAATGCCATATACCTTCCTTTAATGTTTAAATTTGGACATGGTTTTTCTGGGATTATGTACATTATTTTGATTTTTGGATTTTCTTATGGCATATCTTATGTTATAAGACTTTTTGAAAAACTTGTAAATTATGATTGGTTTCAAAATATTGTATCTTTTATAATGAATCAATCAGATACAGTGAAAATGTTGTTTATAACTGCTTTAGCGCTTATTATACTGACGGTTTCATGTTTATTATCTGTTAAGTTTTATAAAAATAGGGAGTTTTAATAATATAGATAGGGGCAGTTCTTTGTTAAAAGAACCGGCCTCCTATTTAAGTGTTATTTTACAGGCAATTTTACTTCAAATTTACTGGATTTGATATTTATATATGCAATATCAGGACTTACAGGTGAGAATTTTATTAACCTTGGATAGGCTTTGTCTTTTTTTACTTTGCCATTTATATCAAAAAGATTATACTCTGCTTCCCACTTTAGGATATTGCCTTTATCATCAGTTACAGTCCATAGACTTGGCTGCATATATTGATATTCGTCTGTGTATTCGTACCAACCTACTACAGGGTCTTGTGGAGCTTCAATTTCTATGCTGGTGGAAAAGGGTGAAAGAATTATTTTATTAAATTTGATTTCACCTAACTTGTCATTGATTACAATTTTTGGTTCGAGTATTTTTAAATCTACTTTAGTTTTGGAGGCAGGAATTGTAAAATTAAAATTCCAATTGCCTTTAATAGTGTGTCTATTTGTTCCTTCATAAAAAGTTATTTCTCTTATATTGATTTTTACATCTATAGAAGAGGGGATTTTATCGAGATATCCTCTTACAAGTTCATATTTTGCCGATGCTATAAAAGTATTGTCATTAGTTAAAATTCCTGAAACAGTGTTACTGCCAGCAGATAAATTTTCATTATTTATTGTTGTTTCAGCACTGCTATCAACAAAAATTTTATCTTTTTCTATTTTTTTTGGGAGATGGTTATCTTTTATTATATATCCCACCACCAATCTGGATCCATCAAAAGCTGCTTCATTCAGTGTCACTTCAACACCTTTAGAGATTTGCGAAGCCCCTATTCCTACAGCGTATTTTTGATACTCAGCCTTTTCTATACCTTTATTTGATAGATATTCAAATACAGAATTGATTATAGGAATATTTTTCCCTATAGCAGGGTCTATTATTCCTACTGTCAGTATTGCTACGATTAAAAGGGAAGCTACTTTTAAAAGTGCTCCTAAGGTGATTTTTTTAGAATTATTATTTTTTGGCACTTTGTTGTCTCCTTTCCTTTCTTTTATCATATTTAAGGTATTTTCTATTCTTTTATGAAAGTTTTCAGGCACTTCAATATTGCTCTTTTGTAAAAGGTCACGTATTTGTCTGTCAAATTTTCGGTTCATAGGATACATTACCTCCCTCCAAACTTAATATTTCTCTCATTCGCTTTCGTGCCCTTGAAAGTCGTGACTTTACAGTACCCGCCGGAATATCCAATATTTTAGAAATTTCTTTAACTGACATGTCTTGTAAATAATACATTACCACTATTACTTTTAAATCATCTTCTAATTTGTTTAACACTTGATACAATTCTGTGTTGTTGTATTCTTCCTGGGGTACAGGAATATCATGGAAGTCATCTACTGTTATTACTCTTTTCTGGAGGCGTTTTATTTGGTAGCAATTGTTTACTAAAATTTTCATAAGCCATGTTTTAAAATACTTTGGATGTTTTAATTGAGAAATAGACTCATAAGCTTTTAGTACAGTTTCAGATACGGCATCAGCACAGTCATTGTCGTCCTGCAATATGCTTTTTGCCACTATATACATGTCTTTTTCAAAATGGTATATGAGTTTTGCAAAGGAAGACTTGTCTCCTTGCTTGGCTTTCTTTACTTCTTGTATGATTTCCAATCTTACACCTCCTATTTTGCGATGAGATGAGTCATCCGGATGACCTTCTCACTTTATAGATGATTGTGGAAGGAGTTTGGTTCTCGGATAAGATTATATCTTGTTGGATAAGTGATTGTTTTTAGAAGGATACAAGTATACCTATGTACTTTATACTAAGGATACTAGGGAAGGAACAATTTACTCTGTAACCATTTTGTAACCAAAACTTAATAATTTTTTAATAAATTTTAACATTTAAAGTGGTATAATGAAATAAAAAATACAAGCAGGGGGATTTTACCTGTGAGGAAGAAGTGGTCAGTAGTTACAGGTGTTGTCATGTTAATACTAGCCTTTGCTGCAGGTGCTTTCGCATCTAATCATATTAAGATCTCTAATTATATTAAGATCATTGTTAACGGCCAAGAAATCAAACCAGACGTTCCACCGCAAATTATTAACGGAAGAACTATGGTCCCTGTAAAGTGGATTGCTGAATCATTAGGTGCTGATGTCCAGTTGGAACAGAGCAGTGAAGGTTATACAGTAAAAATAACTTCAAAGCTGTTGGAGAGGTTACATGCCATTGAGCCAGAACAACCTAACACAATAGTGAACGATTGGAACAGAGAACAAATTAAACAGTTCTTAGAACAAAATACGATTCATTCTATTCAAGATATCCGTTCGCTTGGTTGTAAAGTTCCTTTTGAAATTACCAGCGAAGATGATAGCTGGATTCGACCTATTTACTCTAAAGCCTGGCATAGTACCTTTATGGGAGGAAAATATAGTGACATAACACAACTTATTAGTTGTGCTCAACGCAACTTTTTCATTTATACCGGAGGACTTTCTGAAGGAGCAGGGTTGTATTACATGATTGGATTTTCAGAAGACTGGGAAAAACCAGTCGGCAGTTCTTTTAATTCATCACATTCTTTTGAACTATGGCTATTATCTCATAAGGTTAAAGAAATCTACCGATTGGATGATGAATGGTTGGTGGTAGTTGAACCTCAACTTCAAGGTTACCAAACGGTGAGGATAAACTATAGTGATGCTGGGATAATGGTGGATAAAGAAACAAAGAGCCGAATAATGCTTTTTCGAATGGTTACTCCGGAAGGTTACGAATTGGAACGTGCTGCTGAAGTTCTTCCAGTGCAATAAATACATAATAAAAAAGGCTGCCACTTTTTTATACAGACTTCTTTTTAGTACTCTTTTAATCTTTCATCAACTTGTGCAATTAAGGAAAAATCTTTATCATCGTGCAACAAATATAAATTGTTTTCAATGGCTGTTTGTGCTATGAGTAAATCTATAGTGCTGCGAATGGTGATTCCCTTTTTCCCAATAGATACGGGGACGGTTTCTTTGTCCGACTCGGACAAAGAAACCGTCCCCGTGTCTATTTAAGATTTGTTCACTTCTGTGTCATATTCAACAAAATTTCTCTAATTTCTGTAGCTTTATCTTCATCTGCAAGGACTACTAGATAATCGCCGGCTAGAATTTTCGTATTTCCCTTTGGTATTAATTCATGCGTTCCCCTCTTTATGCCAACAAGTAAGCAACTTTGGGGCAAACTAATATCCTTTAATTTTTTGCCATCTAAACTTGAGCCTACACAAACAGGCATTTCGAAAATCGTCTTTCTTTTTTTATTGGCGGTAATAGATTTTTGTCCTTTCTTTATTGGCAGACGTTCTAACAAAGATTCATAAATCGGCATATTTGAGAACAAATCTGATGAAAGGTATGCCGTTATAGAGACAGTGCTTAGGGCCAACAAATGAGAAAATGAACCGGTCATTTCAGTTACGAGCAAACTACCTGTTATCGGTGCCCTAACTATAGCAGCAAAATATCCTGCCATAGCAAATACAATAAAATTTTTGATATAAATAGGGTTTATATGCATTATTTTAATTATTACAGTTCCGTATATGTTGCCAATCAGTGAACCTATTATAAGGAGGGGCATAAAAATACCTCCTGGTACACCTGAGCCATAGCTTACCATAGTAAATAAAAATTTAACAATCAATAGCAAAATTAAAAATTTTAAACTAAAACTATCTTTACTTAATGTATCGACAAGACTTTCACCGCCGCCAAGTGCCATAGGTATCCATAGTCCAACTGCAACAGATATAATAAGAGGTATTATTGGCTTCATATGTGATTTTATTTTTAACATGTTGTATATATCTTGAGTTTTTAAAAGAGTTTTATTAAATACAATTCCACATAACCCAACGATAATTCCAAGTAAAATAAGATAAAGATAATTATTAAGCGGCATTACTGCTAGATTTTTCAGATTAAAAATAGGTTTGATTCCTAATAGTTCACCAGCTACAAAAGTTGATGTAAGTGATGAAACCATACTAGATACAAGTACCAATGGTGAGAAATTTTTATGCAGTTCTTCAAGAGCAAAAATAACTCCTGCAAGTGGTGCATTAAAAGCTGCTGCAAGCCCTGCACTAGCTCCGCATGTAAGAAGGTATTTTTCTTCAACTCTAAATCTACCAAACAACCTACTTATTCCTTGTCCGATTGAAGAACCAATTTGCACACATGGACCTTCGCGCCCTAAAGAAAGTCCTGCACCTATCGCTAAAATAGTACCTATGAGCTTTAACAATAAAACTCGTAACCAATTAACTTTTATATAACCGATAATCATGCCTTCAACTTGAGGTATACCGCTACCGCTTATCATAGGTTCTTTTTTCACTATTATACCCAATAATAAGCCTATTAGAGAAAGGAAAATTATCCAGCCAATTAACAAGTAAGGATTTGTATGAAGAATTTTGTATACACTTATTACAAGAATATTTGTTTTTTCAAGAATATATCTTAAAATAGCAATAATCAATCCAACAAAGAAACCTGTTATAATGCCTTCAACTATAATACGCTTGCGAAATTCTTCCCAATGTATTAAAGTATTGAATGTTATACTTTTACCTTTATTCAATAAGATCCCTCCCAAAACATAAAATGAATGAATATTTATTTTTCTCATATTATCATTATACTACAAAATAATGATATCAAGTATTTTATATTGTTAAGTTTACTTATAGAATAATAAGCAGTATTACAAAATTTGGATATAAAACAATACAAAAATTTTTTTATTTTAAACAAATAAACATAAACATTATGCTTTGAAGTAAATTTTCACATATTCTTGCAGGCTTCATAAAAAAGTGATATAATATTCAAAAAGGGATGAAGCCCCCTTTTGGAAAATCCGAACTGCTGATAAACAGCTGATGGCTTCTACGGTAAAAACGTAGGGGTTGTCAGCTTTTTTATATTTAGTGCATTTGCCTACAACTTTGAAAGGGAGGTACTTTCTTATGCCTTTCCATAGCATATTATTTGAAAAAAACGAAGATGGAGTAAAAAAAGAAACATTCGAAGCGCCTGATTTTTTTGTTGACTTAAATCTTGATCAAATTATAGATGTCATAACAAGAGGCAAAGAAGAATATAATTTAAAACTGTTTTTTTACACTCCTTTAAACGATATTGATACTATCAAGTATCGCCATGAAATAATGCAAGATCTTGAAAATGAAGTTTTGCTTGAGGATATAAAATCATTTGCGGAAAAAATGCAAGAAATGCGCAAACACCTTGCTCAAGCAGACAAACTTTACTACAAATACCAGAAAGAAAGATGGTTTTTGGATGCTGTAGAAATCTACTGTGATGCAATTACTGATTTAGTAGAAGACTTGTCTTCTGTAGAGTTAAAATCTCGTGGTTTTTTAGCATTTCGTCAATATTTGATGGATTATATCAATTCTGACCGTTTTCAGCTGCTACTGAGTGAAACGAAAAAACTTAAAGCTGATTTGTCTACAGTAAAATATTGCTTGTTAATAAAAGGTAACCGTGTGACGGTCCGTAAATATGAATCTGAAATTGATTACAGTATAGAAGTAGAAAAAACGTTTGAAAAATTCAAACAGGAAGCAGCAAAGGATTATAAAGTCAAATTTTCTGATTGGCCAGATATGAACCATGTCGAAGCAAAAATATTGGATTTAGTAGCTCAGTTATATCATGATATATTTTCTAATCTTGATAATTATTGTATGAAAAATAGTGATTATTTAGATGAGACAATAGCTACTTTTGATAGGGAAGTACAATTTTATATTGCTTATTTGGAATATATGGCACTATTCAAGCGCCTGGACTAAAATTTTGTTATCCACAAATATCTAGTAAATGCAAGGAAGTTTATAATTACGAAGGATTTGATTTAGCTCTGGCTTATAAACTCATCAACGAAAATTCGGCTGTTGTTTGTAATGATTTTTATTTAAAAGGTAAAGAGCGTATATTTGTAATTACCGGTCCGAACCAGGGAGGCAAAACAACATTTGCACGCACTTTCGGACAATTGCATTATTTGGCCAGTATAGGCTGCCCTGTTCCCGGAAAGGAAGCGCAACTCTTTCTTTTTGATAAACTATTTACACATTTTGAAAAGGAAGAAAATATTAAAGATCTTCGTGGAAAACTGGAAGATGAATTGCTTAGAATTTACAATATTCTTGCCCAGGCCACATCAAACAGTATTATAATAATGAATGAAATTTTTACATCTACCACAGCAAAAGACGCATTATTTTTAAGTAAGAAGATAATGGAAAAAATAATACAATTAGATGTGCTGTGCGTCTGGGTAACATTTATAGATGAATTGGCATTCTTAAGCGAAAAAATTGTAAGTATGGTCAGTACGGTAGTTCCTGAGAATCCGGCATTGCGCACATATAAAATTGTTAGAAGACCTCCTGATGGGCTTTCATACGCCATATCAATTGCTGAAAAATATAGGCTTACGTATAACTGCTTAAAGGAGAGGATAAAATCATGAAAGTTTTACTTATGTATAGAGATCATGATTTTGACCTGCAACAAAAATTGCCCTCGAACGAAGAAGCATTGATACAGGATTTAGAATTAAACACTTTGTTCAATGCTATGTCCCTTGGTGATAATTTTTTATTTGAAGTAGCCAAAAAATCTGTTTTATCCAGCGTGTATAGTGATCTGGCTACAATATTATATCGCCAAGATGTTCTGAAGGATTCTCTAAAAAATTCTTCCATTGTTAGGAATATCTATAATATAGCAGTAGAAGCAATTGAAAACGAGAAAAAGTATTATTTTAGCATTTTCACCAGGTACCCTGCAGCTATACTTCATAGCTCAATGGATGTATTGCATATGTTTATGGAAATGCTGAAAAAACTAAAGAGTATTGCCGACCAACATGCTGATAAATTCGAATCAGAGGGCTTTAAAAGGTTTTTTGCAATGCTCAAAAAAGAACTTGATGATGAATATTTTGAAAGTATCCAAAATCATTTAAAAGAACTGGAATTTCGCGATGGAATTTTGATCAGTGCTGAGTTGGGTAAAGGCAATAAAGGCGTCAATTATATCCTCCGCAAACAGGAGGATAAAAAACAAAGTCTAATAGACAGGATTTTTTCAAAAAGACCGGATGCTTATACTTTTTATATAAGTGAGCGCGATGAAAGCGGGGCAAGAGCTTTATCTGACTTAAAAGACAGAGGAATCAACCTCGTGGCAAATGCACTTGCTCAGTCTGCTGATCATATTCTCAGTTTTTTTAACATATTGCGGACTGAATTGGCTTTTTACATTGGCTGTTTGAATTTATATGAGAAACTTGCCCAAATTGGAGAGCCGGTGTCTTTTCCTATTCCGGTAGCATCCAGTGAACGTAGGCATTCTTTTAAAGGATTATACGATGTCTGTTTGGCTTTGACAATGAAACAAAAAATCGTGGGCAACGATTTAAATGCTGATAATAAAGATCTGGCAATAATTACAGGTGCCAACCAAGGGGGTAAATCTACCTTTTTGCGAAGCATAGGTTTGGCTCAGTTGATGATGCAATGTGGTATGTTTGTGCCAGCCGAGTATTTTTCTGCTAACATATGTGATGGGATTTTTACCCACTATAAACGGAAAGAAGATGCTACCATGAAAAGTGGAAAGCTTGATGAAGAGCTTAGCAGGATGAGTGATATAGTAGACAATATAAAGCCAAATTCCATGGTACTGTTTAATGAATCATTTGCTGCGACAAATGAAAGAGAAGGTTCGGAAATTGCAAGGCAAATAATTACTGCATTGATTGAAAAACGCATCAAAGTTTTCTTTGTGACACATTTGTTTGAATTTGCCTATAGTTTTTATAATAAAAAACTGGAGAATGTCATTTTTCTACGAGCCGAAAGACGAAACGACGGAAAACGTACTTTTAAAATAACCGAAGGCAAACCACTTCAAACAAGCTATGGTGAAGATTTGTATAAAAAGATTTTTGGAGAAAGCTATTAAATTTATTTAGGAACAGGTTGTTGACAAACCTTTTTGTGAGTAATTTAAAGTCTTTTGCTTTTATGCTTGGGTGTGTAATAAACAATAGTTTGAAGAAAAATGGGCTGTCAATAAAAAAGACAGCCCTTAATCAATACTCTTTTAATCTTTCATCAACTTGTGCAATTAAAGAAAAATCTTTATCATCGTGTAACAAATATAAATTATTTTCAATGGCTGTTTCTGCTATGAGTAAATCTATGGTGCTGCGAATAGTGATTCCTTTTTTCTTACACTTGAAATACAATTTTGCAGCGTTTTCATAAGATTTGGTGCCATATTTTAGGTCATAGAATTTTTGTGTGCTTAAATATTCTTTAATTAAGTTAAATTCATTTTCAGTTTTTGCTCCTTGTAATAATTCTTGATAGATAAAATTGTTTATTCCAAAGGGGATATTATTCTGTATTATTTCTTCAAATTTTTTTACTTTTTTATTTTCTATGCCTTTCAGAAAAGATATTAGAACAGATGTATCTACCAAAATCATTTGCCTTCCCTCATTTTTTTGTAATCATAATTTTCATCAAACTGTATTTTTCCTTTTATCTCCATTAAATTTTTTCTTCTGCGATTTTCTACAAATTCTTTTAAAGCCAAATTGACAACTTCTTTTTTAGTTTTTAATCCTGAGATTTTTAACGCTTCTTTGATGAGATTTTCATCTATGACTATATTTGTTCTCATCACATACACCTCCTAATGTGTATTGTAATACACTTAATCTTTTAAGTCAAGGGAGAATGGAATTTTATATTTCTTAAATAAAAATAAAAATTTATACTGTAACCATTTTGTAATCAAAACTTAATAGTTTTTTAATAAATTTTAACATTTAAGAAGTTATAATGGAAAAGGAAGAAGGAGATGGGAGGGAAAAGATGAGTTGGCTTGAAAAATTTTTCAAATTGGCAGTTATTCTATTTGTCTTAATTAATTTGCTATCTGGTTGTTCTTATATTCTTAAAGATGATAAGGATTTAATCAAAAATACAATTGAGAGATTTTACGATACACAGTATAAAGCTTACTTGAAAATGGAGTATATAGATATAACCCCCCTATTTAGATATGTCGAGAATACAGAATCAGAATAAAGTTACAGCATTAAAGGAATTAACTTTTAGAAGAAAATATACTGCTGAAAAAGGGTATGGATATGTAGAAAAAAGACGTTTTCCTTTAGAATTTAAATGTTTTTAAAAATTATTTCTTTTTTTGATTTTATTTTATCAATTTTATCAATACATTCCTTAAAATTGGCTTTTCTCATTATAAATTCACCTAATAAGAATAATTATCAATATTGTTGGAATCAGGAGAATAATTGAGATATAATTTAGAAAACAGGATAGGGTATAGTAAGCAGAGACTATGTGTTGAGAATTAGTAATAGTGAAAATGCGAGAGAAAGGAAGCAACAGTTGAAATTAATAGCGCAAAAAAGATATAATTTTCCGATGAAAAGATTCAAGAAGATAGTAGAGGTGAAATGTCATGCTTGTTATTAAGCCAATTGATGAAAAGTTAAAGAAAAAAGTAATAGATTTTATAATACGCAATTGGGGTTCGCCAATAATGGTTTCAAAAGGTAAAGTTCATTCAATGGACAAATTACCAGGGTATGTGGCTATTGTAAATAATGATATAAAAGGTTTAATAACCTATAATATTGATAATGAGGAATGTGAAATAGTATCCCTTGATAGTTTAATTGAAAATCAAGGTATCGGTAGTAAATTGTTAGAGCGTGTAATACATAAAGCAAAGGAGCAAGAATGTAAAAGAATTTGGCTTATTACAACCAATGATAATATAAGAGCGATTCGTTTTTACCAAAAAAGAGGATTCAATATGGTTGCACTTTATGTAAATGCAGTTCAGGAAGCACGAAAGATAAAACCCGAAATTCCTTTATATGGATATGATAATATACCGATATTGCATGAAATTGAATTTGAAATAAAACTATAATTTAAATAAATCTATTTGCTTGTTATAATGGTTGATAAACCGGGAGATGGCATTGTCAAAGTAAAATAATCTGGCAATACCCATTATTTTGCAAAAAATTGCGTAAATAAATAGTATTTTATAAATATAGATTTTCGGATACATATAAATCTTAAATAAGAATAATTATCAATACTATTGTATTTAAGTTTTAAGTGAGATATAATTAAGAAAACAGGATAGAGTATGAAAAGACAGAAAATCTTTGTATAAATTTTTGATATATAATATGTGAAAGGTGGGAAAAAGTATGCATAAGGTTGTTTTACTGCGGCATGGAGAAAGCCTGTGGAATATGGAAAATAGATTTACTGGCTGGACGGATGTGGATCTGTCACCGAGAGGTATTGAAGAGGCAAGAGAGAGTGGCAAGACTTTAAAGGCAGAAGGATACACTTTTGATTGTGCTTTTACTTCTGTACTTAAAAGGGCTATAAGGACTTTGTGGATTGTTCTTGATGAATTGGACAGGATGTGGATACCGGTTTACAAATCATGGAGGCTCAATGAAAGACATTACGGAGCACTTCAAGGGCTCAATAAAGCTGAGACTGCCAAGAAATACGGAGAAGAGCAGGTAAAAATATGGAGAAGGTCTGCTGATGTAAGGCCTCCTGCATTGACAAAAGATGACCCAAGATACCCCGGTTTTGACCCCAGATATGCTGACCTTTCTGAAGATGAAATTCCCCTCACTGAAAACTTGATTGACACAATTAATAGGGTTATTCCGTATTGGAAATCAACAATTGCGCCGACGATAAAATCCGGTAAAAAAGTCCTCATAGTTGCCCATGGAAACAGTTTAAGAGGGCTGATAAAATACCTTGACAATCTTTCAAATGAGGAGATAATGGAGCTAAACATCCCTACAGGAATTCCCTTAGTTTATGAGCTTGATGATGATTTAAAGCCTATAAGGCATTATTATCTTGCCGATGAAGAGAAAGTAAAAGAGAAAAAGAAATTAGTAGAAAACCAAGGAAAGATTTAAGGAAATTCTTAAAATACTGGTTTGTCTTATTTTTACTTGTTTTTTGGCTTTTAAAAGTGTACAATAGAAATATAAGGAAGTTCTAGATTGAAAGGTGGGTTTTGTATGTTAAGCAACAAAATGTTGGAAGGATTAAATAAACAGTTGAATTACGAAATTTATTCTGCATATCTATATGTAGCAATGGAAAATTATTTTCAAGAGAAAAACTTAGAAGGTTTTGCTAATTTCTTCAAGGTTCAGACACAAGAAGAACTTGCACATGCGAGAATTTTTTACGAGTACATATATCGCATGGGTGGGAAAGTGACTCTGTACCCGATAGAAAAACCAGAGGGAAACTTTGAAAGTATTTTAGACCTTTTTAAAAAGGCTTTGAGTCATGAAAAAACTGTAACTGAAAGGATTTACAAGCTTGTTGATATAGCAATTGAGGATAAAGACCATGCCACAAATGCATTTTTGCAGTGGTTTGTTAATGAGCAGGTAGAAGAAGAAGAGAGCTTCCAGAGGCTTGTTGACAAGTTAGAGCTTATAGGAGATAACATACAGCCTATATTCATGCTGAATGCTGAATTGGCTCAAAGGACATTTGTATTACCTGCTCCACTTGCGCAAGGACAGCAATAAACGGTTCGTTGTTTGTTTAAATTTAGGCATTTTTAAAACGATGACTCTGCTTATGGAAACTTAACGAAATCGCGGAAATACAGTATGGGGGTATGCTTTTTTGATAAGGTATATCCCCATGAATTTTTTTAAAAAATATAAGATAAGGTTTTCGTTGTTAAACTATAGACAAAGCGTAATTTATATAGTAAAATTTATGTAAGGAATACTGTTATAATTATATCAAATAAGAGGTGTTTTTTATGAGTAGTCATAAAAGAATTGTTATCATTGGGGCCGGGTATGGGGGCGTACACGCCGCCAAACTATTAAACAAAAAATTTAAAAATGATAGCACTGTAGAAATAACTCTTATTGACAAAAAACCCTATCATACATTGTTAACAGATTTACATGAAGTGGCTGGTTCCAGAATAGAACCTGATAGCGTTCGTGTGTACTTACACAAAATTTTCGCAAACAAAAAAGTAAAAGTCATAACAGATGAAGTGGAAAAGATTGATTATGAAAAGCAAAGCGTAATTGGAAAAGATGGGGAGTATAACTATGATTATTTGATTTTAGGGATTGGAAGTGAACCATGTGATTTTGGCATACCCGGTGTGTTTGAGTATGGGTTTACGGTAGGAACGTTAGAAGCTGCTATTAAGACAAGGGAACATATTGAGGAGATGTTTAGAAAAGCGAGTGTTGAAAGTAATGCAGAAAAGAAAAGAAAAATGCTTACCTTTGTGGTAGCTGGCGCAGGGTTTACGGGAATTGAAACTGCAGGCGAATTAATGGAATGGACAAAAAGCTTGTGTGACAAATATCATTTAGATCGCAATGATGTTAAAATTATGGTGGTAGAAGCGCTGAATACCATACTTCCCAACTTAAATGCAAGATTAGCTGCCAAAGCTCAAAAGTTTTTGAACAGAAAAGGAGTAGAAGTTTTGACTAATGCTCCTATAGTGGAAGTAGCAAAGGATTATATAGTTTTAAAAGATGAAAGAAAGATTGAAACAAAAACGCTTATATGGACCTGTGGAGTTCAAGGTAACAAATGCGTTGAGAATTTTGGCTTAGAGTTAGGTAGAAGATGTAGAGTCCAGACAAATGAATACATGCAAGCAGTAGGCAAAGAAAATATCTATGTAATAGGCGATTTAGCATACTATGAGTTAGATGGAAAACCTATTCCTCAAGTTGTAGAGACAGCACTACAGTCAGCTGAAACTGCAGTACACAATATAGTGGCTGATATAAAAGGAGAAGAAAAAAGCCTTTTAAACCTAGATACCATGGTTTTATGGTTTCTATAGGAAGTAGATATGCAGTAGCAGAACTTATGGGTGTGTCTTTGACAGGCTTTTTAGCAATGGCTATGAAGCACCTTGTAAATATGCATTACCTTTTTGGAGTAGCAGGCGTTGATGCCGTGTTATCATACATTTACCATGAGTTCTTTGAAGTTAAAAGCAATCGCTCAATATTGGGAGGACATATTGCCGCGCATATTCCTATCTTTTGGCTTGTTCTTTTAAGAATATATGTGGGTGCATTGTGGCTTATAGAAGGCATAAATAAGATACAGCAAGGATGGCTTGACCCTTCAAAAATATTTATTATAACTACCTCTGATGTATCCGGTGCTACAGCTAAAGCTGGCGAAGCTGCAACTGCAGCGCAGGCCTTGCAGCCATTGTTAAAAGAGCCTCCAGCTTTCTACAAATGGTTTATGGATACTTTTGTAGCACCACATGCCTTCTTATTCCAAGCAATGGTAGTGCTTGCAGAAGTAGCGATAGGTCTGGCTTTAATAGCAGGTTTGTTTACCGCCTTAGCATCAGCTGGTTCTATATTCTTGGCACTGAACTTCATATTATCTGCGATGGCAGATAAGTCTATATTGTGGTATATTTTTTCAGCTATAGCTCTTATGGGAGGAGCGGGGAGAGCTTTTGGACTGGATTATTATGTGATACCGTGGATAAAAAATTGGTGGAAAAAGACTTCTTTTGCCAGAAGAACGTATCTTTATGTTAGCTGATGTAATATGAAAGAGGGTTATTTATAGTGAAAAAAGGTGATATCCTCATAGTACTTTTTGTGGCGATTTTGTCTATCGGGTTGTTGATATTTTACAAAGTATCAACAACCCAACATTATCCCCACAAATATGCGGCAATAATGGTAGACGGTAAGATATATAAAGAGGTGTCCTTAGATGATGTTAATTATCGAGAAGAGATACCTATAGTTACAAAATATGGGAAAGATGTATTGCTGGTTGAAGATGGTGGGGTAAAGGTTATTTACGCTGAGTGCCCAGATAAAATTTGTATAAAAGAAGGATTTATTGATAAACCGGGGCAAAGTATAATATGTTTGCCGTTTAGGATAGTTGTAGAAATACGGGGTGTTAAAAATGACAAAGTTGACCAAGTCGTCTATTGAGCATACAACTATGTCAAAGACTCAGAGAATGGTTTTTCTGGCTATATTAGTTGCTAATTCTTTAGTCTTATACATTATAGAAGGAATATTACCTGTCCCTTTTATTGCTCCCGGTGCTAAGTTAGGACTTGCTAACATAATCACAGTCGTATCTTTGTATTTGTTTGGCTTTTTTGATACATTTATTGTGCTTGCTGTAAGGATATTGCTAGCAACATTTTTTGCTTCCTCGCCATCTTCCTTTTTTTATAGCATAGGCGGAGGTTTATTAAGCCTTTTTGCCATGTTTTTCGCAAAAAAAGTAGGCAAAGAAAATATAACTGAAGTTGGGGTCAGTGTTATAGGTGCTGTATTTCACAACATTGGTCAGATGCTGGTAGCTTCTCTTATAGTGCAAAATATCAATATAATGGTTTATATACCTGTATTAATGATAGCTGGAGTTGGGACTGGCATTTTTGTGGGATTGTCTTCAAAATTTATTCTAAAGCATTGGAAGAAATTAAAAAATCTAAATTTACATTGATTAAGGTGGTCAGATGGATAAGTTTTGGAATAATAATTTAGAAATAAAAAATGAGCTTGATGAAGTTATAAAAATAATGGAAAAACGTATAAAAAACTCCAATAGGTCAATTAGAAATATATTGTTAGATATGATTCGTAACAGCGGAAAGATGCTTAGGCCTGCTTTTGTAATCTTGTCTGGGAAATTTGGAGAATACGATAGAAAAAGGATATTACCTTTAGCTGCTGCTGTTGAGATGCTCCACATGGCAACTTTAGTACACGATGATATAATTGACAATGCTTTAATAAGACGCAGTAAACCTACTATCCAAGCAGAATATGGGAAAAATTATGCGGTATTTATAGGGGATTTTCTTTTTTCTGAATGCTTTTTGCTTTTATCCGATAACATTACTATTGAAAATCTTAAGAAAGTGTCAAAAGTGGTGTCTAGAATATGCAAAGGTGAAATTGGACAATTTGAAAGCCGATACAATATAGATATCACAATAAATGATTATTTGAAGCGGATAGCTGCAAAAACTGCTGCACTTTTTGCCTTAAGTTTTTACGTGGGAGCTTATGAAAGCAACTGTGGAGAAAAGTTGGCTAAAATATTGGGAAGTATAGGATACAATATTGGCATGGCTTTTCAAATTATAGACGATGTTCTGGACTATACTGGAGAAGAAAATGTGGTTGGCAAACCTTTGTGCAATGATATAAGACAAGGAGTTTTTACACTGCCTTTAATATATTCTTTAGAAAAGAATAAAGACGAAAAAATGATAGCATTACTTAAAAAAGAGAGTTATTGTGAGGAAGACATAAAACGCATAGTTGAATTCGTTCAGGAAAATGGTGGTGTAGACCGGTCAAAAATGCTGGCAGAAAAATATACTAAAAAAGCCTTTGATAAAATATCTATGTTGAAAGACTCTCCACCTAAACAAATTTTAATTGAAGTTACGGGTAAGCTTTTATATAGGAATTATTAAAAAATATGTAAAGCTATTTTTGGAGGAGATTATATGAAAAAATCCATAACTTCTTTTGTAATTTTTTTTCTAATATTTAATGCCGCCATTATACTATCTGGATGTTCAAATAAAAATTCACAGCCTATATCTGATACCCAATTTGCTTTAGATACTTATTGCACAATAACCATATACGATAAAGCTCCGAAAAAAGTATTAGATGATGGATTTAAAGCTATAAGAGATGTAGAGGACAAGATGAGTGTTGCCATCAAAGGCAGTGAAGTGAATCAAATTAATGAGAATGCAGGTGTTAGACCTGTTAAGGTTTCACCTGACACCTTTTATGTGATAAAAAAAGCGGTACATTTTTCTAATGTTGAAAAGGGGTATTTTGATATTACAGTAGGACCTATAGTAAAACTTTGGAATATAGGCACTGATAAAGCCAGAGTACCTTCACCTGAAGAAATAAAAGCTAAACTTCCTCTTGTAAGTTATAAAAATATAATACTGGATGAAAAAAATATGACTATTATGTTAAAAAACAAAGGTATGAGCATAGATTTAGGAGGTATTGCCAAAGGATATGCGGCAGATAAAGTTGCACAAGTTTTAAAAAAAGAAGGTGTAAAACATGCCATAATAAATTTAGGAGGTGATGTTCTTACAATCGGAACAAAACCTGATGGTCGCAACTGGCGTATAGGTATTCAAACTCCTTTTAAACCGAGAGGCGAATATTTAGGTATAGTAGAAGTTTCAAATAAAGCAGTTGTTACTTCTGGAGTTTATGAAAGATACTTTGAAAAAGATGGAAAATTATATCATCATATATTGAATCCTTTTACAGGGTATCCTGCAGATAACCATCTCTACAGTGTGACAATAATAACAGACACTTCTATTGATGGCGATGCGCTTTCAAAAATTTTTGTTATGGGATTAGAAGAAGGTTTAAAACTTGCAGAAAGTTTACCAGGAGTACAAGCTATTTTTGTCACAGATGACAAAAAAGTATATATAACTTCCGGATTAAAAGGCAATTTCAAAATCACTGACCCTGAGTATAGTTTAATGACTAGATAATTTTGGCTTTGGAGGGGAGAAATTTTATGAACAAATCAGAATTTTTGAGGGCTTGGAAGGGATTTTGGCAATTGGCAGATCCTAAGATATGGGTAGCATCTACTGTACCTATGTTTGTTGCAGCTGCCTATGCATATGGCAAAACTGGAGAATTTAACTTTTTATGGTTTGTTATATCTTTGATAGGTATTTATTTTATTGAAATTGGCAAAAATGCAGTTAATGAATTTATTGATTATAAGTCTGGAGTAGATACTTTTGTAACTCCAGATAAAAGGACTCCTTTTAGCGGTGGAAAAAAGACCATAGTCGAAGGTAAACTCACAGTTGAAGAGACAATACTTATTGCAATTATAACAATGCTTGCCGCTTGTATCATAGGATTGGTTATTGTAATCTTTAGGGAACCTTTGGTGTTAATTGTAGGATTATTAGGAGTTTTGATGTCAATTTTTTATAGTTTACCTCCTTTTAAATTTAGTTATAATGGACTTGGAGAAATAGCTGTGGGAGTGACATTTGGACCTTTAATAGTGATGGGGATGTATTTGGTGATGACACATCGCGTAAGTATAGATGTTTTACTGATTTCCTTGCCTATAGGCTTTTTAATAACCAATGTTCTTTGGATTAATCAATATCCCGATTATGAGGCTGACCTTAAAGGCCATAAATACAATTTATTAGTAAGGATAGGCAAAGAAAAAGGAGTAAAGGTATATGCAGCCCTTTATGGAGCAGCATATCTCTCTTTCATTGTAATAGCTGTTGTTACCAAAAACTTACTATGGTTATTATCTTTTATAACAATTCCATTAGCAGTACAATCTGTAAATATTGCTCGTAAATATTATGACAATATACCACAGTTAGTAAAAGCGAATGCTAATACTGTGAAGATATATCAAATTACAGGAATTATGATGATTTTAGCTTCATTGCTGTCCAAAACAAAATTTTAGTGAGACAAATTGATGGAGTTTTTTGTAAAGGAAACGTTTTTAATTTATATATCTTGATATTATTTTAACGTAATGGTATAATATTCTTAAATAAAAATTTATATTGAGGAGAGGTGTAATTGTATGAAAAGGATTTTGGTTCTTATGTTGGTAGGGGTGTTTGCTTTGTTTGTACTGAGTGGCTGTTCTTCAAAAACAGCAAGCGGTGGTTACAAAGATGGTACTTACAAAGCAGAACAGCCTAATTTTGACAGTCATGGCTGGAAGGGACAAATAGAAATAACTGTAAAGGATGGCAAAATAGCATCTGTAACCTATAATGAAGTTAACAAAGATGGGCAATTTAAGAGAAATGATCAACAATATGCCGAAAAGATGAAAGAAAAAACTAATATTACTCCAAAAGAAGCAGATGAAAAGTTAGAGCAACAACTAATAGAAAAGCAAGATCCTGCTAAAGTAGATACAGTAACAGGGGCTACAGAAACTTCGAAAACTTTTAAAGAATTAGCTACAGAGGCTTTAAAGAGTGCAAAGTAATTTTTGAGTAGAGAAAATAAAGGGGACAGTTTTTAAAGCTGACCCCTTTAAAATTTATTAAGACATAAGCCTCTTTTCTCCTTCTATTGCTTTTATAGGAGCGATATCCTGTGTTACCTCTAAAGTACCTATATATTCACCATTTTTGTCCCTTAAAGCAAAATATCTTATAAATACATATTTGTCACCCAACTTTATCCAGAAGTCTTCATGACTTTTTTTGCCTGACTTGAAGTCCTGAAGCAGCTGTTCAACAATATGGACACTTGTAGGTGGGTGACAATATTGAACTTTTCTGCCAATGACGGATTTTGTCCTTGCAAATATTCTGTCTTTTGTGTTGGAAAAATATTTTACTATGTCATCTTTGTCTACAAAGGTTATGTCAAAAGGGAGATTATCAAATATGGCACTTATTTCTTCTGGTTTTAAAATACCTGTGTCAAATTTTATATAACCAAGGAATGCTTTATTACTAAATTTTTCTTTTTTTCAACATTGACACGTTCTGGGTGCCATTTTATCTCTGGTTCAATAAGGCAATATCCTATTTCATCACTTTCTTCCATTATACTTATCCATTCATCTTCTGTGAAGGTGTCTAATGCCATAGGCAAAAGTATATTTTCTTCTTTAAAAATCATGTCTAATATTTTGTTTAATGTAGCATTGGCATGTTGTAATATTTCTTCTTTTTTCGAATTATCGTAATTAATAAGGCTTGTTCTCAAGTCTTTGAGCATTTTCCTTATTTCATCATCAACACCCCACATGACAGAGGGAGGTCCCGTTATACCGTATTTTTCAAGGTACGGAAAAAGCAGGTTTTCTTTTCTCGAATAATGCTTGTCTATGTCCATTAAAAGATTAATATGCTCTAAAAGCTTTTGAGCGTCTTCAAAACTTCCGCTGTTTTTCAACTTTTCAAGAGTAGGTTTTATATTTTCATTAATGTGCTTTTCTATTGCTCTATTTTCTTCTTTAAAGGTGTGCACTGGATGCCCCGGAATTGTTTCGGGCTTTTTTAGTTGTTCTAATGAATCTCTAAACACTTCAGCATGGACATCACATAGCCTCTGTACTTCTTTTACGTCTAGTCCCTCGTTTATTAGTTCTTGTTCTATTGCTGGCAATTCTGTAGAAGTTATTCCATTTATGACATCTTTAAATTTTTCCTTAACTTCCGCAACGCTTTTACCCCTATGAAGTTCTTTTATAACTTCTTTTAAAAGTTTCCTTCTGTATTCCCTATTATTAATAAGTTCACTCATGGGAAATACCTCCTTTTCTCTAACATACCTGATTATATTTTACCCTGTATTGAAAATTTTACTGTAACGTATATCACAAATTTAAATAATTTTTATGAATTTTTGTATCTAAAAGGCCTTATAAAGAGTTGTTAAACTGTTGAAAATCTGCTGAGATTGTGATATCTTAAAATAAAATCATAATTAGAAAAAGCAGTAATGAACATTAGGGCGGGTGAATTTTGTGAGGAGTCTACCCAATATGACAGAGGGAGAATACAGAAAATTGTATGCATTCTATCCGAGGAAAATTGTGTTGCTGATACTCCGACTCATTGCTTTTGTATAACTGCCAGAATAAATAGTATTGGAAGAGTAGTTTCAAAAAGTTTTGGCTATAGAAAAAGGTAATAAAAAATCAGAGAGTGTAAAACCTGCACTCTCTTTTTTTACAAATTATTTTGCAGAGTAATAGCATCTTTTAGGAGACATTATTAAATCTTCTTTTTTTAATTCTTTAATAGCCTTTTCAACTTCTTTTTTGTCAAGGCCGGATTTTTCTACAATATCACTAGGACGCAGAGGCTTTGAAGATTCTCTTAAAGTTTTTAATACTATCTCTTTGGCATCCATTTTATTTTTCCTCCTTAATACACATTACAATTTTATATTGATTACGATTCCATTATAATGTCAATTCTTATTTTTGACAAGAACTTCTAAAATAATTTTTTAACGATAAAATTAAGACTTCACTGGCTTCTCCAACTACTGCTTTTGTAGCTTTTCAACAAAGGGTATAGTTCTTTATTTTCTTTTTTTATTCTAATTGGTCATGCAGCTATGATGGAAGGATATGGATTAAGACTTAGAGATAAAGATGGCAAGATTATATGGGATTTTTCTTCAATGTCATATATGATGAATATGATGGGAAAATGGAATAAGAAAAATATTTCTGAAAAAACTCTTCCCATCATTGTAGATGAAAAAAACAGTGGGATATGTGGATATAATTTATTATGAGCCGATGATGATGAGTGACTTGGATTTTAAGTTTTTATATGACATTAGCAGATATAATGTTATAGCAACGGTGATAGCTATTTTTATAGCATTGATTATAAGTATTTATGTGTCAAATTATATTACAAGACCGTTAGTTAATATTACGGAAGTTGCTAAAAAGCTTGAAAAAGGTGATTTTACTGCAAAGGTATATGATATACCTAAAGAAGAAGAGCTATTTAAGCTCACAGCTGCAATATACTTTATTATATCATTATTTCGAGGCACAAAAAATAGAAACAAAGAGAGGGATGCGATAGAAATTTTAAAAGAAAGATATGCAAGAGGGGAAATAAGCGAAGAGGAATATCTTGAAAGAAAAAAATACTTGAAAAAAAATAATTATATTATCATTTTTACTCCAGCTCGTTTATCATCCTTAATACTTCATCTGCTTGTATTGCGGCGACTGCCATGACTTTGGGTGCCAAAGGTTTCTTTTCATTAATCGATGTAACAAAATCACCCACAATTGAAAAGTTTTTACCCCGTTTTATTTTAATATTTTCGCAATCACCAAATCCTGCGACACCTGAAGCCAAAACCACTTTTTTATTATGTTTTTGGGCTTTTTTAAAAATCAGCGTTTTGGTAAATTCATTGTCAACAGCTTCCACAACTATATCATGTTGAGGGATTAACTCATCTAAATTTGACTCATCAATTTTTATATTTTTGGCTGCTATGTTTGCGTGGGGGTTGATTTTAAAGAGAGTATCTTTAAGGGCTAATACCTTTTTTCTCCTACATGGTGTAAAAAGTAATTTTGTCGGTTGAGATTTAAGATGTCTACCTCATCAAAATCAACTATTGTGAGGTTTTTAATGCCACTTCTTATAAGCATTACTGCAACATTTGAACCAAGTCCACCACAGCCAATGAGAAGAATTTTTACTCTTGAAAGCTTGTCAAGCATCTTTTCATCAAAATAATTTTTAAGCATTACATCAAAAAGATTCATGCATTTTTCACTCTCCTTACTTTGTTTGTAATTTTAAATGTTGACTTTTGTGTAAGAAAAAGGCTGGTTTTAAAAATTTTTTATACTACCAGCCTTAGGTACAATCTCTACACTAGCCAACGGTATTAGAAACTTTTGTAAGTCTGCAAAAAGAACATTCTTCCGTTGTTGTGACATGGCCACAAGTTTTGCATTCCTTCAATTCAATATTTTCTACCTCTTTAAAATGTTTTTTGCCCTTTTCAAGGAAGCCAATCAAAAAACGCTGTTTTGTGCCAGGACTTTTTTCTTCCAGTTCATTTAGCAATTCTTTATAAAGAATTGAACGAGCTCCAACTGAATAAGGACACTCTTCATGTAAAAATTCAATTTTGTTTAAAAGTACGTAATACATGTTTTCTTTTTCTGTTAAAGTATAAAGAGGCTTTACTTTTTTTATAAGTTTCGGATGAGTTTGAGGTAAAACTGGTCCCTGTCTTGCAAGATAGCTTTCTCCCCAATTCAAAATATTGCCTAAAAGTGTTGCTACTTCGTCATCTAAATTATGGCCTGTTGCAATAACTGAAAATCCATTGTCGTAAGCTACTTTGTTAAACAAGTATCTTTTAATTGTTCCACATACGGAACAGGGGCTTCGTTTTAAAGTCTTTGAAAGCTTGTATATATCAAGCCCGAATTCTTCTTTAATATTTTTTACAATGAGTGGGAGATTATTTTTCTTTGCAAAATTTTCAACCACCTCTTGAGACCTGTTTGAATACTCTCCAATTCCAAGGTTTATATACATTGCGACAACGTTATAACCTTCCTTGGCTAGAACGTCCCACAGAGCCATACTATCTTTGCCGCCAGATACTACCACTAAAACTCTATCGTCTTTTTTAAACATTTTATTTTTTTGAATGTTTTTTAAGACTTGGTTTCTATAATAATGTAAAAAACACTCAGCACAGAAGGCTGCATTATGCCTTTTTAGAGTGATAACTGCTTTTTTCTTACATCTTATGCACTTCAATTGGTAAAGCCTCCTTCTACTAACCTCCAGAAACTACCGATATTATCTCTACTACATCATCATCTTGAAGAATTTCATCTGGAGTAACTATTTCTCCATTTTTTATAAAGACATGTGATTCTAAATTTATCTCCAACTCTTTCGCGAGTTTTTCAACATTTTTTGGAGCTTTTATTGTAATTTGATTGTCTTTTCCTACAAATATTACTGTCATTCTTGATACCCCCGTAGAACCAAATCTCGAAAATTGTGCGGTAAAATTATTTATAACACATTTGAACTATTCGGTCAAGAATTTTAAAAGGAAGTAGAATGTTCAACAAATACATATTAATGAATGAATCAGGAGAGGTAATACTATGCAAAATAATAAAAGGGCCTTTGTTTTAGAGAGGTTTGGTTGTGGAAGTTGTGCCCTAGATGCAAAAGGAAGTCCACTGAACGCAAATTGTGATTCTGATAGTTGTAAGCTTTTTTTGAGAATGATGACTCTAATAAAGTATACAGGAGAATCATTCAATATGGGATTTCTGCTATCTTGTTTGCGATAGCATTGCTATTTAATTTATTGGTTTATATCAAATTTACCTTATTTTTTATAAGTTATTAATCGCAGGAGGAGATGTCGTCTTAAAAGCTGCCAAAAATATTTTGAAAGGGCAGATTTTTGATGAGTATTTTCTCATGAGCATAGCGACAATTGGTGCTTTTGCTATTGGAGAGTATCCTGAAAGTGTAGCCGTAATGCTTTTTTACCAAATTGGGGAACTTCTGCAGGATATTGCTGTTGATCATTCGAAAAGGTCTATTATAGAGTTAATGAATATTCGTCCCGATTATGCTAACTTAAAAATTGGATATGAAATAAAGAGGGTTTCACCACAAGGAGTAAGACCGGGAGACGTCATCATAGTAAAGCCTGGTGAAAAAATACCACTGTTTCAAAAATACTAGAATTTATTGAAGAGGCTAGCAGTAAGAAAGCTCCTACAGAAAAATTTATGACAAAGTTTGCGAAATATTACACTTCTATTGTTGTTTTTTTGGCATTGATTATTGCAGTATTAAATATGCGTGTTATTGCAGCAGTGTGACAGAAGAAGAAATTATAAAGGCGGTAGTAGAATATGGCGCTAATACTATGAAAGAAGTTTTAAAACTTACGGGTGCAATGAGCAATTCCGATTGTCAAAGAAAAAATCCGTTGGGCAAGTGCTGCCATAAAATAGTGCAGGAAGCTATTGATAAGGGCTTGAATATTCGCAGTGGCTTGGTATAAAGGGCGAAGAGTATTCGCCTATTTTTATATTCTTATTTACCTATTTTAGAAAAAATAGTACAATTAAGGTGAAAACAATTTTTTCTAAGAGAATAGAAAATTAGCAGGAGGGGTTAGGGTGAATAAAATCATAACAAGGCCTCATGAGATTGATAAAAATGTTAGAGTGCTGTATGCGGGAAATCACTATATAAGTTTACCTGAGATAGATGTAGAGAAGGCTTCAATAAAAAATTTAAATATTGTTTCTCTTTCAAATAAAGGACTTGTGGAGCTTTCTGGAGAAGAAGCTTTGTTTAAACCTGTATTTTATAAAAAAGGTGAAAAACTTGAAATTGTAAAAAGTGAAGTATCAGAAGAGCTTTATTACATACCTAATATTAAACTGTATTTTTCAAACGGGGATTTTGTAATAATAAAAATCTATGCAGATATCAAGGAAAAAGGTTTTATATATGAATTTGAAAGCTCTGAAGAAATAGAAGTTTATTTAGAAGTAAATCTTGATAAACTGTTCTTTTTAAGATTTAACTCTCATGAAATAGAATTTAAAAAAGAATTTAAAATTGACAAATGGCTTAAAAACCCTGCTTTAAACATTTATTCTTATAATATAGCTTTTTCACTTGCTTTTGGTGGAGAAAAAGATTTTGATTATGAGGAAAAGAATGAAAAAATAATACTTAAATCGAAAACCAATGGGACAAACTGTTTTTATATAAGTGTAAACTCCGATATGGATGGGGCTTCAACTACTTTAATTCATTTAAAAAGAAAAGGATTTAAAAATATATATAAAGAGTTTTACAACTGGCTTAAAAATAAGTATATAAAATATTCTCAAGATAAGGATTTAGAAAGTTTATTGAACAAAAACCTATTTTTTAACTACTTTTTCTCTATAGGAAAAGACATGGAATCCGACAATTATATTGCATTAACATCAAGAAGTCCAAGATATTATGTCTCAGGAGCCTTTTGGGAAAGGGATAGTTTTTTATGGTCTTTTCCTGCTGTAAAAATTATTGATAAAAGCTTTCACGATTACATTGCAAGGGAGATGATTTTAAGACACAGTAAAAATGCAGGGGCACATGCCCATTATATAGATGGAACGGTTTTATATCCCGGATTTGAGTTGGATGAGGCTGCCAGCTATTTTATACTACTTGAGAATATGGATGTGGATTTAGATGATATAGAGCTTGTAAAGGCATTAGAAGTTGTATACAGCCGAATTGAGGAAGAATATGACAGTAGGATAGGACTTTATAAAACTTTCTTGCTTCCCTCTGACGACCCTTCAGAGTACCCCTTTGTTACGATAGACAATGTAATACTCTGGAGAGGGTTTATAAACTTAAAGAATCTTTACTTAAAGCTTAACTGGTATAAAAAGGCGGATATGCTTCAGAAAAAGATAGACGGCATTTACAATGGAATATACAAATACCTTGTGACAGAGGTAGAAGGTAAGAGGATTTTTGCTTGGTCTACTGATGGAGAAGGGAATTATAAACTCTACAATGACCCACCCGGCAATTTAGGGCTTATGTATTATTATGACTTTGTAGACTATCAAAATGAAGTATTTAAAAATACAATTGATTACTATTACTCTCGAAAATACAAATATTATTTTGAAGATGCAAAAATAAAAGAGCTTGCCTGTGACCATCATCCCAATACACCCTCAGGTTTAGGGCTTTGTGGTAGCCTATTAAATCCCTTAATGAGGGAGGAAGCTTTGAAGTGGCTTAAGATGGCAAATATGGATTATGGGCTTTTAGCAGAGAGTTTTGACAAAGATACAGGGGAAGCAAAGACAGGAGTTGGTTTTGCAACTGGTTCAGGATATCTTGCAATGGCTCTTTATAGAATACTTTTTGAGGAGTGAGTTTTATGAGAGTAGCTGCAGCAGTTTTTAAAAGGGGTGATAGCGGAAGCTGTATAAGAAAATATGAGGAGGTTTTAAGAGAATGCGAGGAAAAGGCAGTTGACCTTGTGGTTTTTCCCGCTCTTACTGGAGAGGTATGTGATTTTGAAGAGGATTTTATAGAAAAAATTAGGGATTTTTCATTGAGGTATAAAGACATAGCTATAAATCCGGGAAGTTATTTTGAAAACCACGACGGAAAAGTTTATCATTCTTCTTTTGTAATGTTAAATGGAGAGATTAAACTATTTCAAAGGCAGTTATACCTTGCAAGGTGGGAGAGAGAATTAGGATTATCAAGAGATACGGCTCTTAAAATTGTAGATATAAAGGGATATAAAATTAGCATAATTCTTTCTACTGATGTGTTTTATCCTCAGGTTTCAAGATATGCGGCTTTAAAAGGTGTCAATCTGGTGCTTTCACCTGTTGCAATAAAAGGACAGAGAAATTTTGCAAGGCAGATAGCAGGGGTATGGCAAAATGTGCAGCAAAACTTGTTTTTTGCAATTGAAAGTGGATTTAAAGGAGAGTATAAAGGAAATAACTTTTATTCAGAGGCAGCTATACATGCTCCTTTAGAGATGACAAAAGACGATGATGGTTTTCTTGCCAAGGAAGTAGATTCTAATATAATAATTGCGGAACTTAATGAGGTAGAGAGACAAAAAGCTATTTCTAAATTTGATGTGATAAAACAACTTAATATAAACTCCTATAAAGGGATTTTTAGGTGATTGATATGAAAAACATTTTAGAGATTGTTTTTGAAAGCAAAATGTCTGAGAAAAAAGTTAATAACTATTTAAGAAGATTACATGGGTTTTCAAGAGGAAATTTTATTTTAAAGAAAAAAGGGAAAATAAGGGTCGCATGTGTGGAGAGGGAAATAAAAGTTACAAATTCTTTTGAAGAATATGCCGAAAGGATGAGAAAATTTGTAGAAGAGGCAGCATTAAAAGGAAGTGATATAGTAGCCTTTCCTGAATACAATTTTTTTGATTTGTTAGGGCTTATTCCCGGATTTGGCAAGCTAAATAATTTTCTAAATAAAAAGGCAAAAAGTGAAGAGGTTTCAAATAGCGAAGGTGGTGGAGGAGAAGGATTACTCAAAGTTATATTTAAATCTATATCAAAAGCTTATCAAGAGGCTTATGAGAAGATAATGAGGGATTTTGCTAAAAGGTATGGAATTTATATTTACACAGGAAGTTATATTATCACTGAAAATGGCAATTTGTACAATGGTGGCACGTTAATATCAAGAGAAGGTGAGATTTTAGGAAGGCAGAAGAAAATTCATTTGACAGATTTTGAAGAGAAGATTGGTATAAAGAGGGATGAGGAACTTAAAGTATTTTCTCTTGATATAGGTAAGATTGCATGCCCTGTTTGTATGGATGCCACATATTTTGAGACCTTTAGAATGGCTTTTGAAAAGGGGGCGGAAATTGTAATACTGCCTATTGCCAATATGGAGGAGTACAATTTCTGGAGAGCTTTAAGGGGAATATGGCCAAGGGTACAGGAGTCGTACGTTTATGGTGCAAAAGCTTCTTTAAACGGATGGATAGGAGGAATTCACTTTACAGGGAAAGCAGCTATTTTTGCTCCCATTGATATGACTGAAAATGAAGATGGAATAATTGCAATTGCGCCTCATTATGAAGGTGATTATGTCGTAACTTCTGATTTAGACATTGAAAGGCTATATGAAGTAAGGGAAAAAGCGGAATACTTTAAAGATGTGAATGAGGAATTTGAGAAGGATTATTATGAAAAGGTGTATGAGAATTTTAGGAGGGTAAAAGATGAAAAATAATAGATTTTTTGTGCTTTTTATGTATTCTTTGGGGTATTTAGGAATTTCCATATTTACACAGACTGCGGTAAAATGGTATCAATACTATTACACTCCTCCAGCATTTAATACACAGGGGCTTAAAATGCTTGTACCAATAAGCCTTATAGGTTTTTCTATGATAGTTGCGAGAATATTTGACGGCATATCTGACCCAATAGTTGCTTATTATTCTGACAAATTAAATACCAAAATGGGCAGGAGAATACCTTTTGTGCTATTTGGCTCACCTGTTTTGATGATTTCTTTTATAATGATATGGTTTCCTCCTGTTTCTGAGGTGTCAATAGTAAATTTTGTTTATCTCACTTTTGTATTAAGTTTATTTTTTGTGTCTTTTACTGCAGTTGTGGCGCCGTATCTTGCTCTCATACCTGAAATAACTAAAGATGCAAAAGAAAGAATTACACTTACTATGATGCAAGGGATAACGCAGATTATAGGTGTTATGGTAGCAGAAGCAGGGTCGGGAATTCTGATTGGGATTTTTAATTTTAAAATTATGGGAATTATATTGGGAATCTTTGCTTTTATTACTTTAATGCTTACGCCTATTTTTGTAAAAGAAGAAAAAATAGAGGAAGAAAATATACCTACAGTGGGGATGTTTACTTCTATTAAGATGACTTTGGCAAATGCAGATTTTATGTATTACCTTACTGCAGCAACAGCTTTGTGGTTTGGCATAAATACCTTGACTATAGCAATGCCTTATATAACAGAAGTGCTTTTAAAGACTCCTGCTGAAGATTCTGGCTTTATGATTGCAGGTGCATTTGTTGTGGCAGTTTTGTTTAGCTTCTTTGTGCCGAAGCTTACACTATTATACGGAAAGAAAAAACTTCTTATGGTGTTTTCTATAATATTTGCTTTCATTTTAACTCTTACTGGACTTTTTGGGACTGTTTTTAATAAAACAGTTTCTATAATTATCATTTTATTAGCTGGTATACCGCTTTCTGTATTCTTTGTAGTACCTAATGCAATGATTGCTGATATAGCGGAATTGGATGGGATTAAGACAGGGCAAAGAAGAGAGGGAATGTTTTTTGGAGCTCAGGGATTTATAATAAAAATAGTAATAGGGATTTCTTCTCTTGTAACTCCACTTTTATTTAAGATTTTTGGGTATAATGCAGAAAATCCGCTTGGTTTACAGCTTTGTGGGCCTTTAGCAGGTGCTATAATTATACTAAGCTTAATTGTGTTTAATAAATATTCTTTGACAGAAAAAGAATTGGAGAGGTATAAGTTAGAGAGTAAAAAATAAGGGCTTTTTGCCCTTATTTTCATTCAGATTTCCATAGACCGTGCAAATTGCAGTAGGACCACGCTTTTAAATCTTTTGCATCTGTTACAAAAACTGCTTCAGGCTTTTCACCTGGTTTTAATACTTTTCTCATGTATACCCCATCAGCTAAGAGAGAAATCCATTCAATCCAATGTTTTTCTTCCATTGGGTGAGGTATACTTCCTACTTTTACTGTTACAATATTTCCATTTCTTTCAATAACAGGTGTGTGCTTTTCTGTGCCTGTATCTCCTGTTTTTTCTTGCATTTTTACCATTGGTTCACCACAGCAGACTAAAGTGCCAACCCCTTCGTGAAGTACTTCTACTATATTTCCACATTTTTCACATTTGTAAACTCCATATAAATCAGCCATTTTTATTCCTCCTTCTATGTAAAAGTGTGAAATTAAAATTAAGTTTCAGAAGATAATATATTTTAACGGAAATATATTATCTTCTATATTTATAATACATTAAAATTTTTTAAGTTTCAAGAGGGAAGGAAAAATTTTTTATAAATTGAGTTACAAATATCGGACAATTGAAAAATGCAATTGTTAATTTTTATAAAAGTATGATAATATAATGGTGAGGAGGTGGTAAAATGCACAAAATATTGGTAATTGAAGACGATGTTAATATAGCTAAATTTGTAAAAATAAATTTGGATAAATACTACGAGACTGAAATAGTGCATGAGGGTGAGAAGACACTTTATTTATTAGAAAGGGAAAGGTTTTCTGTTATAGTGTTGGATATAATGCTTCCGGACATAAGTGGTTTTGAACTTTTGAAAAAGATAAGAGCCATGAAAGTGAATACTCCAGTAATTATCTTGACAGCCAAAAGCCAGGATGTGGATAAAATCTTGGGCTTAGAGCTAGGAGCAGATGACTATATAACAAAACCTTTTAACCCGAGAGAACTTGTCGCCAGAGTAAGAGCGGTTATAAGAAGGGTTTATGAATTTAATGCTTCAAGTAAAAGTATCAATTTGTTGGAATATGATGAAATAAAATTGGACTTGATCCAGAATAAGGCTTTTGTAAGAGGAAAGGAGGTTTTTCTTACTCCGAGAGAATTTCAGATTTTAAAGATGTTGATGACAAATAGGAAAAAAGTTGTAAAGAGAGAGGAACTTATTGCTTCTATATGGGGCGATTCTTTTATCGAGGATACGAAAACTTTGGACGTACATATACGAAGATTGAGGGAGAAAATTGAAGTAAATCCTGACCAGCCGAAATATATACATACCCAATGGGGAGTTGGGTACTATTTTGGGGGAAACTAAATGAGTATAAAGATTAAACTTACCATTTCATATATTTTATTGATTACAATGATAATAATTTTTTTCGGAGTCATATCTACTTTAACTCTTGAAAAATATTATATTGACAATATAATTGAGATATTAACTTCTCAGGGCACTTCTTTTTCTCGTGTGTTTGACAGCTACATTGATGCAGATATATATACAATAAGCCAAGATGTAGTTAAAAAGCTTGCTACAGATACTAATGCTCAAGTTCAGGTTTTAAATATGGAAGGTATGCTTTTAGGAGATTCCACACTTTCATCTACTCCTGTCCCTGTCAAAATACTCACCCCGGATGTCATACAAGCTATTTCTGGAGAAAGTGGAGTTTATACAGAAAAAATCAATAATGAAAGAGTTTTACACGTTTCGGTTCCTGTAAAAAACAAATTAAATTATGTGGCAATTTTGAGGCTTTCTTCTTCTTTGGAGGAAGTTTCCAACATAATAAAAAGACTGGTTTTATTTTTAGCGCTTGTTTTGACAGTGTCTTCTTTAGTTGCGTTGATAATAGGATTTTTTATAGCAAATGAATTAACAAAACCTCTTGAAATGGTAAAAAAGGCAACTCAGGAAATGGCAAAGGGCAATTTTAAAGTGAGAGCGGAGAAAACTTCAAATGACGAAATAGGAATACTTGCGGATTCTTTTAACAAAATGGCCGAAGAATTGGGACAGTTAGAAGAGATGAAAAATGAATTTATAAGCAATATTTCTCACGAATTAAAAACACCTCTTACTTCCATAAAAGGATTCGCGATAACTGCGATGGATTTGGTAGAAAAAAATAGTGAACTATATGAGTATTTGAACATTATTGATGAAGAAACAGATAGGCTTTCTCGTTTAGTGGATGAACTTTTGGATTTTTCTAAGATAGAATTAAATAAGATTAAACTAAGTTTTGAAGAAGTAGAGTTAGATAAATTGATAGAGGATACAGTCGCAATTTTAAGACCTCATGCTAGCAATTATGGAGTAAATTTAATTTGCAAAAAAAAGATTGATAGGGTTGTCATAAATGGGGATGTAAATCGATTAAAACAAGTATTAGTGAATATAATTGACAATGGAATAAAAGCTTGTAGTAGAGGAAAATATGTTAAGGTGTTTCTTGACATAAAGGACAAAAAAGCTGTAATAAGGATTGAAGACCAGGGACAAGGAATTCCGCAAGAGGAAATAAAATATATATTTGATAAATTTTATAGAGGTAAAAATAATAAATACAGTGGCACAGGATTGGGACTTGCTATTTCTAAAAAGATAATTGAAGAACACAAAGGGACTATTACTGTAGAAAGCGAGGTAGGAAAAGGTAGTGTTTTCACTATTGAGTTGCCTTTAAAAGATAGATAAATTATTGACAAACTCCCTGATTTGTATTATTCATTATATAGGTTATTTTTTATGAAGGGAGATTTAAATATGAATACTACGCCTACCTCATCTAGACTTCATATTGCGCTTTTCGGTAGAAGAAATGCGGGAAAATCAAGTCTCATTAATGCTTTAACAAATCAAGAAGTGGCTCTTGTGTCTGATATTGCAGGCACTACTACTGACCCTGTCTCAAAAGCTATGGAGATACTTCCAATCGGACCAGTGGTAATTATTGATACTGCAGGATTAGATGATGTAGGGCCTCTTGGAGAGCTGAGAGTAAAAAAGACCTATGAAGTTCTAAATAAAACAGACCTCGCTATTCTTGTGATTGATGGTACAGAAGGAGTTACAGAATTTGAGGAAAAGATTTTACAGATAATAACGGAGAAAAACATCCCAGTTGTAGGGGTTATTAATAAAAAAGATTTGTCAAATTATTCACAATTACAAAAAAGAATGGGAAAAAAGATTAAATCTAAAACTGATAGAAGTTTCTGCTAGAAACAAAGAAGGAATAGAAGAACTCAAAATGATGATAATAAAAAAAGCACCAAGCGATGATAGTATAAAATTGGTAGGGGATTTGATAAAAACTGGTGATTTAGTGATTTTAGTTGTGCCTATTGATAAAGCAGCTCCAAAGGGGAGGCTTATACTTCCCCAGCAACAAACTATAAGGGACATTCTTGACACTGGCGGTATAGCACTAGTAGTAAAAGATACAGAATTGGACAAAGCATTAAAAAGCATAAATAATAAGCCTTCTTTAGTTATTACAGATTCACAAGTTTTTAATAAGGTTGGTGCTATTGTTCCTCCTGACATACCTCTCACTTCATTTTCAATACTTTTTGCCCGATATAAAGGAGATTTAGAGGAGCTTGTAAAAGGGGTAAGAGTTATCGAAAAATTAAAGGAGGGCGATAAAGTTTTAATTGCAGAAGGGTGTACCCACCACAGACAAGAAGATGATATAGGAACAGTTAAAATACCTCGTTGGCTAAGACAAAAAACAGGAAAGAATTTGCAATTTAGCTGGTCTAGTGGTATGACATTTCCTGCGGATTTGGAATCTTACAGTTTAATTGTTCATTGTGGAGCTTGTATGCTAAATAGAAGAGAGATGCTTTATAGGATTTCTTACGCTAAAGAGAAAAAAATACCTATCGTAAATTATGGAATTTTAATTGCTTATGTCAATGGGCTTCTTCCAAGGGCTATTGAAATATTTAAAGAGGCAAAAAGGATATATGAGGAAGAGTAGAAAAAAATTAGAATGGGAAAAACATTATACTTTATACACTTTTTTATATTGAAACACTAAGACATAAAGTGTATACGAAAGGGCGATTATTCCACTTACTATAAAAGTTATGTGGGAGCCAAACTTTTGAGATAATGTACCAGCATACAATGAGCCTATAGGAGTTACTCCACCAAAAACCAAAGAATAAACACTCATTACTCTTCCTCTGAATTCATCTGCAGAGTTAATTTGTATAGTAGTGTTTGCGGAGGAACTAAAAGTTATCATAGACCACCCTGCTAAAGCTAAAAGTAAAGCTGTTAATAGATAATTACTCTGTATTCCTATGAGGATTTGAAAAATTCCAAGACCTATGCCACCGCCAAACAAATAAACGGGTTTTACTCCTCTTCTGCTTATTGAAGCCAGTACCAATGCTCCAATTAGTGCTCCTGTTCCCATTGCTGACATAAGCATACCATAACCAGTAGCTTCTCTGTGAAGTACATCTTTAGTAAAAACGGGAACTAATACATTGAAATTCATTGAGAAAGTGCTTAAAATTGCAATCATGAGTATCGTGGTGAGTATAATTGGAGTATTTTTGATGTATATTAACCCGTCCTTTAAGTCATCAAAAATCTTTGCTTTGACATCATTAGTTTTTGGCGTTTTTCCTTCTACGGTAATTAATATGAGTCCTATTATTACAGCAATAAAGCTTGCAGAATTTAAATAAAAACATACAGCATATCCTAATTTGCCAATTAATATTCCTGCAATTGCTGGTCCTACTATTCTTGCTGCGTTAAACACTGCAGAGTTTAAAGCAATGGCATTCATTAAATCTTTTTTGCCCACTAAGTCAATGATGAAAGATTGCCTTGCTGGCATATCTATTGTATTCAAAAAGCCATTAAACAAAGCCAAAGCCAAGATTTCCCAATAATTTATTATCTTTAAAGCAGTCAAAGTGGCCAAGATAAAGGCAGAAATTGCAAAACTTGACTGTGTAAATAAAATTAGTTTTCTCTTTGGGAATCTATCTATTACAACGCCTGCGAATAGAGAAAAAAGCATCACAGGTAAAAACTGAACAGCACTTACTAGCCCCAATAAAAAAGACGAATTTGTCAGTTTAAGAACTAGCCAACCTTGGCCTATATTTTGCATCCATGTGCCTATAAGGGAAATCATTTGTCCAAACCAGAAGAGCCTAAAATTTCTGTGTTTAAGAGCAGGAAAAGAATATTCTAATTTTTCCACTGTATTCATTTATTTTTCTCCTTGCTATTAATTTTCATATAACAGCTCTATTGATTGATTAAAATATTTTTTAGCTTCTTCTGGATTATTTAGGGCAATATACAGATTTCCCAATCCTTTATAGGCTTCGGACAAGTCCTTTTTAAGGCCAAGGGTTTTGAGTATTTCTACAGATTTTAAAAGTTCTTTTTCACTTAATTCGAACTGGCCTTGTTTTAAATGTAAATTTCCTAATATTGTATAAATTCTACCCATTTCTTCTTCTTCTCCTAGTTTTGTTACGATTTCTAAAGATTGATTTAAATATTCTAATGCTTTGGGATAATCTTCTTTTAAATAGTAAATTCTTCCGATTTCTGTGAGATTGTATGCCATTCCTCTTTCATTTCCTAAATCTTTATACATCGAATAGCTCTTTACAAAATATTTTTCTGCAATATCATACTTTTTTAAATCTGTATATACAAAACCTAAATAATTGTATTCATTAGCAATATCTTCTTTTAAGTTTAGGGTTTTACTTATCAGAATAGCACGCCTTATATATTTTAAAGCATCCTTATATTGTTTAAGCTCGTGATTTACAAGTCCTAGTCCATTATTTGACAAAGCAATAAAATCTACTGCTTTAATTTGAGTAGAATATTCAAGGCATTTCATATAATAATCTCTTGCTTTAATAAATTCTCCCATTTTACTGTATAAATTTGCTATACTATAAAGTATGCGGGATTTCAACTGTGTGTGCTTTAAAGAGTATTTTTCAAAACCATCTAAAGCTTTTAAATAATTTTCCAATGATGATTGAAATTTTTGCAGATTGCCCAAACACAATCCTTTCATGTAATGCATTTCTACTATAATTTCAGTCAATGAGCTTTTTTCAAAATATGGAGATATTTTATCTAAAATTTCAAGAACTTTTGTATAGTCTTTGATAGCAAAATAAGATTTGGCTAGGTAAAAATTTATCAAATTTGTTGAATACTCATCTATTGCATTGTCTAAAATATCGATGTATAATTTAATAGCTTCCTCATAATTTTTGTTATCAAAAGCTTTTTGAGCAGTTAAGAACTTTTCTAAAATATTTTTGTATTTTGCAAGTTCTTTTTTTAATTCTTCTTTTTCGACATAATCCTCATCTAAAAAATACACAACTGGCTTATTTAACTTTTGAGCTATGAAATTTAAAGCTTTCAAGGAAGGGCTTATCTTACCTTTTTCTATAAGACTTATATAGCCCTTTGAAAATTCATCCCCTGATAAATCTCCTTGTTTTAAGAATTGCCTTTTTCTTTCTTCCCTGATTCTTTTGCCTAATTCTACCATATCCATGTAATACCACTCCTTAATGCAGATGCTAAAATATATTATAATTTAATTTGGCAACTTTTTCAACAGATTTGTACAGAGTAAATTTAATTATATAAAAATTATGATAAGTGATATAATATTATTTGTACATTTTAATGTTAGAGGTGGTTTTTGTGAATAAACTATTTATTGTAGGATTGGGACCGGGCTCACCAGATACTATTACAGTAGGAGTATTGGAAAAGATGAAAAGAGCTGATAAAGTCTTTTTGAGGACCGAAAAACATCCTATTGTTTCATATCTTAAAGAGCAAGAAATTATTTTTGAAACTTTTGATAAAATATACGAAAAAAGTATGACTTTTGAGGAAGTTTATGAAGATATTGCTCGGGAAATAATAGATATAGCAAGAAAATATCGAAATGTGGTATATGCTGTGCCGGGACATCCCCATGTTGCAGAAAAATCAGTAGAGTACATATTAAACTTTTGCAAAGACTGTGCCGATATATCAGTAGAAGTTATACCAGCTGTTTCTTTTATTGATGCAATTATAAGCGATTTAAAAATTGACCCTATTTATGGGTTGAAAATAATCGACGCTTTATCTTTAGATACTCAAAAGCCGGATAAAAGATGCCATAATATAGTAGTGCAAATATATGATAAATTTGTCGCCTCAGAAGCGAAATTAAAGCTGTCAGAAATATATGGCGATAATTATCTTGTAACTTTAATAAAAAATGCAGGAATTAATGGTAGACAAGTGATAGAAACGATGCCACTTTATATGATTGATAGAATTGATTGGATCGATTATCTTACTTCGCTATATATTCCTCCTGTTCAAAAAATTTTTCAAGAAAAGTATGACATATATGACCTTTTAGAGATAATGAGAATTTTAAGAAGTGAAAAGGGATGTCCATGGGATAAAGAGCAGACTCATCAAAGCCTTGAAAAATATTTGGTGGAAGAGAGTTATGAGTTAATTGATGCGATTGAGAAAGAATCTGAGGATAAGATGGCAGAAGAGTTAGGAGATGTGCTTTTACAAGTTGTATTCCATTCACAAATTGCAAAGGAGAGGGGAACATTCAATTTTTGCGATGTAGTAGATGGCATATGCAAAAAGATGATTTGGAGGCATCCTCACGTTTTTGGGACAGAAGAATTAAAAACTTCTAAAGCCGTATTAGAAAAATGGGATGAGTTGAAAAAAGAGGAGAAGAATTTAAATTCTTATACGGAAGTTTTAAAAGATGTGCCAAAGCATATGCCTGCTCTTATCAGAAGTTATAAGGTCCAGGAAAAAGCAGCAAAGGTGGGTTTTGATTGGGAGAGGGTTGAGGATGCAATTTCTAAAGTTTATGAGGAGTTAGAAGAATTAAAGGAGGTGTATAAAGGGAAAGATAAAGAAAAGATTATTGAGGAAGTTGGAGATTTAATTTTTGCAGTGGTAAATGTAGCTAGATTTTTAGATGTAGAACCAGAAAGCGCAACTCACAACACAGTGGAAAAATTTATAAAGCGATTTGAATACATAGAAAAAACTGCAGCAAAAAATGGACAAAAATTGGATGAAATGACATTAGATGACATGGATAAGCTATGGAATGAAGCAAAGATGAATAAATTTGATAAAAAAAATGAAAAATAAGCGTATATTAGCAGGATTTTTCGATTTTGTGAAGAATAAATAAGAGTAAAACATATTTAAAACTAAGGAGGTATTGTTGTGAATAAGGCAGATCTTGTTGCGAAAATTGCAGAAAAAAGTGAGTTAACAAAAAAGGATGCTGAAAAGGCATTGAATGCTTTCATCGAGGCAGTAGAAGAAGCATTGAAAAACGGTGACAAAGTTCAATTAGTAGGATTTGGTACATTTGAAGTAAGAGAAAGAGCAGAAAGAAAAGGAAGAAATCCTCAGACAAGAGAAGAAATAACAATTCCTGCTTCAAAAGCTCCTATCTTCAAAGCAGGAAAAGCGTTGAAGGATTTAGTAAATTCTTAAGAAAATCAGGTCTTTATGACCTGATTTTCTTACGTGCGCCCGGCATGGGCGATAACTAGGCGGTGAAAGTCCGCTGTGGGCTTGGTAGTGGGAACCACTAGCCAAGAGCAAGGGTGTCCATCGTGAGGTGGAATCTGAAGGAAGCTTAAGGCAAAATCTCGGTCTGATGAACAAGAACCAGATAAGAGGCTGAATTGGGATGGATGAGTTTGCGTAACAAAACGAAGTCCAACACTACCCGAATCCCATACAGTAAATCTGGCAGATATATGAGATGAAAGTTATCGTTCTTACCCGGGGAGGTCTCAAGGATAAGTCATGGGAGTAAAATCTGAAGTGACAACCCATGCAGTGATGTATGGCTGAACCTTGAGAAGTCAGCAGAGGTCATAGTACTTATCTAGACATGAATAGATAAGGAAGGACCGAACGTTAGGAGGTTTTGGAAATCTTATGGACTCGAAAGATATGCAGAGACTGCAGACAACTCAACAAAGAGGCTATCCGTTGAATAGAGAAATGGAATTTCAAAAGACAACGGAAGTGCATAGTATATCATCGGCGTCGGAAGATGGAAGAAACGAGGTACAAAGATATACCGGCAAGATGCTTGAAATGATAGTAGAACGAGGGAACATGGAAGCAGCATACAAGCGCGTTGTTGCAAATAAAGGAAGCCATGGAGTCGATGGGATGGAAGTAGATGAACTTCTACCGTATCTCAAAGAAAACTGGGCAACCATAAAACAACAACTGCTGGAGGGGAAATACAAACCACAACCAGTGCGAAGAGTAGAAATACCAAAACCTGATGGAGGGAAAAGACTACTAGGAATACCTACAGTACTAGACAGACTAATACAACAAGCAATAGCCCAAATACTAAATAGAGTCTACAACCATACATTTTCTGATAGCAGTTATGGATTCAGACCAGGACGCAGTGCAAAAGACGCAATAAAAGCCGCAGAAGCATACATAAATGAAGGATACACATGGGTTGTAGATATGGACTTAGAAAAGTTCTTTGACAGAGTAAACCACGACATAATAATGTCCAAACTAGAAAAGCGGATAGGGGACAAAAGAGTACTAAAGTTAATACGAAGATACCTAGAATCAGGAGTAATGATAAACGGAATCAAAGTATCAACAGAAGAAGGGACACCCCAAGGAGGGCCATTAAGTCCCCTATTAGCAAACATAATGTTGGACGAACTAGACAAAGAACTTGAGAAACGAGGGCATAAATTCTGCCGATATGCAGATGACTGCAACATATATGTAAAAAGCAGGTCTGCAGGAAACAGAGTAATGAAGAGCATAAAGAAATTCATAGAAAGCAAATTAAAACTAAAAGTCAATGAAGCAAAAAGTGCTGTAGATAGACCATGGAGAAGAAAATTTCTTGGATTTTCATTCTACACAAAAGAAAACGAAGTAAGAATAAGAATCCATGAAAAATCCATCAAAAGGTTTAAGGGAAAAGTAAGAGAAATAACCAATCGGAACAAGGGAATAAGCATGGAAAACAGAATAAAAAGACTAAATCAAATAACAACAGGATGGGTCAACTATTTTGGATTAGCAGACGCGAAAAGCATAATGAAAACCCTTGACGAATGGATAAGGCGAAGACTAAGGGCATGTATATGGAAACAATGGAAGAAGATAAAAACGAAGCATGATAACTTAGTAAAACTAGGAGTAGAAGAACAAAAAGCCTGGGAATACGCCAATACAAGGAAAGGCTACTGGAGAATATCCAATAGCCCAATCCTAAATAAGACTCTTACAAATAAATACTTTGAAAGCATAGGTTATAAGAGTTTATCCCAAAGATATCTAATTGTACACAATTCCTAATGAACCGCCGTATACCGAACGGTACGTACGGTGGTGTGAGAGGACGCTGAATAAAATAATTATTCAGCTCCTACTCGATTTTTGCATGGGGGTGTAAAAAGCACATGAGAGTTGATAAGTTTTTGAAAGTTTCAAGGCTTATCAAAAGGCGTACGATTGCAAAAGAGGCCTGTGACAAAGGATTAGTTTTTATAAATGGCAAGCAGGCAAAAGCTAGTGACGAAGTAAAAGAACATGATATAATAGAGATAAGCTTTGGAAATAAAATTGTCAAAATAGAGGTTATAGGTGTAAAGGAACATGCTTTAAAAGACGAGGCTTACAAAATGTATAAATTGATAGAAGAATGAATGATTTGTGAAAATCCCTCAAATACTATAAATAAAAGTATAGGAGGGATTTTAATTGTATAGGAACATACTGAAATTAATTGCGGTGTTAGTAGCTTTGTTATTTGCCATGACTTCCTGCAAGCCGCCCGCCAAAAAACCTGAACCAATAAAAAAGCCACGAATGGAACTACCTAAAATACCTGCCAAAATAAATGCAGGAGAGAAGAAAGAGCCTATTCTTAAAGTTTATGTTGTGCAAACGGGCAAAATAGAAAAAATGCCTCTAGAAAAGTATGTTGAAGGAACGGTGGCAGGAGAAATAAAGAATGACTGGCCAATTGAGGCTTTAAAAGCACAAGCGATTTTAGCAAGGACATATGTTTTAAATTTTGTAAGCACTAAAAAGTCTAAATATCCAGGAGCTGATATATCAACAGATTTTGAAGAGGCTCAAGCTTGGAACCCTTCAAATATAAATTCTAAAATAAAAGAAGCAGTAAAAGATACAAGAGGTGTAGTTGCTGTCTATGACGGAAAATTTATAAATGCATGGTTTCACTCTCATGCAGCAGGACAAACTGCTTTAGCTAAAGAAGGCCTTAATTATAAAAAGGCGGAACCTCCTTACATTGTAAGTGTAAAGTCAAATGATAGTCCTGATGCACCGGCTAATGTAAAGCATTGGACAGCTACTTTTACAAAAAGTGAAGTGATTAATGCGTTAAAGAAAATGGGGCTTGGAATAAATGACTTTAAAACTGTCAAAATAGGAACAAAAGGAGCTTCAGGCAGGACGATAAACCTTCTTTTCGATAAGATTCCTGTAAATGCTCCCGATTTTAGAATGGCAATTGGAAGTGAAAAACTAAAATCTACCATGATAGATGAGGTTTCCTATGATGGAAGTAAATTAGTGATAAAAGGAAGAGGGTTTGGGCATGGTGTAGGAATGTCTCAATGGGGAGCTTATCAAATGGCTAAAGAGGGGAAAAAGGCGAAAGACATACTAAACTATTACTTTAAAAGCATAAATATAGTCAAGATTTGGGATTGAAGTCCTCCTATTGGAGGATTTTTTTGTTCTAAAAAAGTACAAGATTCATAGATAATAATAGTCAATTAAAAAGAGGGGAGGTTTAAAATGGAAGATAAAAGGAACTTTTTAAGAGCGGGGAAACCTCATAATATTACAATTGAAAATAGAGAAAAAATCAGTATTTCTGGGGTAACAAATGTTGTAAGCTTTGACGAAGAAACCGTAATATTGGAGACGGATTTGGGAATTTTGACAATAAGAGGTCAAGGGCTTCACATTAATAAATTGAACCTTGATGACGGACAAGTGTCAATTGATGGAGAAATAGTAAATTTAAATTACAGTGACAAAAGTGGCCTTATAGGAAAATCAGGGGGATTCATAAGTAGAATGTTTAGATAAGTCGCATGTTGCGGCTTATTTTGTTTTATATACTCGATTTTAAAAAGTTTAATTGCTATAATAAATTTGGATATTTTTGCGCAAAGGAAGTAGAGAGGTGTGAAACAAATGAGTGAGGAGAGAAAAAATTGGTTTAGAAACATGACTACAAAAGAAAAAGTGGAATATATATGGGACTATTATAAAGTTCATATTATCACAGGCATATTGGTGATTTATCTATTAGGCGCTTTTACAAGCAGTGTCTTAAATAGAAAAGAATATGTATTGAATATTGCCTTCGTGGGGAAATTTATGGACTTTGATAGGTTAAATGAATTTAGCAAAGAGGTTACTAAAGAATTGATTGGCGATCCTTCAGGCAAAAAACAAGCTTCTATTGATTTTTATGGGCTTGTAAAAAATCCAAATGGCAATTTTACTCTTGACCCTGCCTCAACTCAAAAATTAATGGCCAGAATGGGAGCGCAAGATATAGATGTCATTATTTTAGATAAAAATAATTTTGATATATTGGCAAGTCAAGGTGCTTTTTTGCGATTGGATGAGATAAAGGAGTTAAATTTATCAGGGTTAAATGTGGCAAAAGTAGAGGAACCCTCTAATGAGGTAAAACCAGGTGCTTACGGAATATACGTTGGATGGAATAATAAATATTTAAAAAATTTGGGATATGACTATAATGATAAAATTGTTACAATTATTGCGAATGGACAGCACAAAGATTTGGCTATAAAATTTGTAAAATGGCTTTTGAATATAAAATAAAGGGGGAGAAATTTAATTGAAGAAAGTCTTTTTAGTAGATTTTGACGGTACTGTTACTAAAGTAGATACTGTTGATTTGATGGTGAATAAGTTTGCAAAGGATGGTTGGCAGTATTATGAGGAATTATGGGAAAAGGGGGAAATGTCTACTGAAGAATGCGCAATTGAGACATTAAAGCTTATGGAAATGAACGAGAAAAAACTTTTGGATTTGCTTTACACTATTGAGATAGATGATTATTTCTTGGAGTTTTTAAATTTTTGCAAAGTAAAGAATTATGAAGTTGTAATAGTGAGTGATGGATATGACTTTAATATAAAGGCCATTATGGACAAGTATGGGTTTAATGTAGAGTTTTATAGCAATAAGCTTTGGTTTGATAAGGGAGAAATAAAAGTGGATTTTCCATATAAGAGCAAGGATTGCAACAAATGTGGTATGTGTAAGCTGGAAGTATTGAATAGATACAAAAATGAGGGGTATTATGTAGTATATATAGGAGATGGATATTCAGATATTTGTGTTGTGAAATATGCTGATGAGGTTTTTGCAAAGGGTGTTTTAGAAAAATATTGCAAAGAAAATGATATTCCATATATTTCTTTTAAAAATTTTGGCGATATAATAGAAAAGTTAAAGCGATAAACTTATTGGGAGTTTATCGCTTTAATAATAGGTGGCAATACTTGTTTTTTTCTTGATATGACATATGGAAGGTAAAAACTGTTATTTTTTATTTGTACGTTGAAGGCTCTTTCCAACAATTCTTTATTATTTCCTACAAAAAGTATTTCAGATCCTTCGTTTATTATGTCTGTAAGCATAAGTAGTAAAATATCATAACCTTTATCTTTTTTTACTTTTTCCATAAAATTTATTAGGTCTTGTTTTAATTTTCCTGCATCTGTGAGAGTATTCACCTGACCTATGCCAATTTTATAATTATTTATTGTAAATTCTTTAAAATCTGTATAAAATATTTCTTCAACAGTTTTCCCTTCTAAAGAGGTACCTGCTTTGAACATTTCAGTTCCAAACTCATTTATGTCTATGTTGGCAATTTCTGCAAGTTTCTTAGCTGCTCTTACGTCTTCTGGTGTGCAAGTAGGAGATTTAAATACAAGAGTATCTGATAAAATAGCAGCGCACATTATTCCCGCTATTTTTGGTTCTGGAATTAGCCCTTTTTCTTCAAAAAGTCGATTTATAATTGTAGCAGTAGAGCCTACTGGATGGTTTCTAAATAGTATTGGCTGCTCTGTTTCTATCGTCCCAATCCTGTGATGGTCAATTATTTCTAATATTCTTGCTTGTTCTATTCCTTCTACTGCTTGAGAGAATTCATTGTGGTCTACCATTATTACATTTTTTCTTTCATAGTCTAAAATATGTCGCCTTGCAAGTAGTCCTACAACTTTTCCTTCTTCATCGACAACTGGAAAGTTGCGGTATCTATATTTTAACATTACTTCTTTTACATCATCAATATAATCGCTGACTCTAAATGTTACTAGGTCTTCTTTTTTATTACATATGATAATGGTATACTTTGGTTTAATAATTTAACAGTGTCAAAAGTATCTGGTACAACTTTTATAATTGTTACTTTGTATTGTTTAGCTAGTTCAAAAATTTTTTCTGAAATTCCGTTATTGCCAGTAATTATGAGAGCTTTTATTCCTTGTTGAATTGCAGCTTGCTGTATATCATCTCTGTCTCCAACGATTAAGATATCTCCTTTTTTTATTCTTTTTAACACATTTTCTTTGGACATTGCAGCTACTAAAATGTCGCCTTCAAGATAATCTACATATCTTAAAATTTCTTCTCCTTTCAAAGTAGCTAATATATTGTCAATAGGAATTTTATATTTAGATAATTCATGAGAAGAGGAAAGATATGCCTTTGCCAAATCTCCTACTGTTGCAATTCCTATTAATTTGTTCTCCTCATCTACTACTGCTATTGTTCTAATGTTTTTTTCCATCATAGCGTTCCATGCTTCAAACATGGAGGTGTTTTCTTTAAAAACAAGAGATTTATCAAATTTAATGTCTTGTACTTGGGTATATACATTTTCAATAAAAGTAGGCTTTTCTACTCCAAAATAGTCTAATACAAATTTTGTCTCTCGGTTTATAGGACCTAATCTAACAGGTATAGCATTTATACCTTCAGATATGCGCTTTAGATAGGCATAAGCAATAGCTGAGCAAATAGAATCGGTATCTGGATTTTTATGTCCGGAAACATATACTGTTGTCATGATGCATCGCCCCTATTTTAGTTTCATTCTTGTTGCAGTGGATAAATATAATATAACAAGAAAAGGAGGGTATGTAAATGGTAATAACCATACAAAGTCAAATTTATGCATTTTTAGTTACAGTGTATGGCGGTTTTGTGCTGGGATTTATATACGATATTTTTAAAGTGACAAGGCAAGTTTTTAGGCTTAAAAAAACTTTTTCTAATATTGCCGATATTATATTTTGGCTTTTTGGGACAATTACTATGCTTTATTTTATGTATATAAGCAATTACGTTGAAATCAGGCTTTATAGTTTTTTAGGATTTGCAATTGGAGTTATTCTTTATTATGTGTTACTAAGTTATTTCATCACCCAAGCTTTAATTGGAATTTATGAATTTACAATAAAGTTTTTAAAAAAGATGGCAGAAATTATTATATACCCTGTTAAAATAGTAGTCAATTTTTTTATTGTTCCTTATAGGTTTACAAGAAAAATTTTAACTTTGCCTGGTGCTTTTCTAAAAAATAATTTAACCTATTTTAAGATTTTTAAGAGGAAAAAATAGAGGATTTTTTAAAGAGATGTCGAATAAAAATAATAGATTAATCCGCATTGTGAAAGTAGGTGTTTTGAGTGAAAAAACTAAAGAAGATATTGTTTTTTGCCTTTATTGCATATATTGGATTTACTTTTTTTCAGCAGCAAGTTGCATTAGAGAAACTTAATAATAGGTATAGGGATTTGAAAAATAAAGAAGCTGCAGTAATGAAAGAAAATAAGTATTTAAATGAATTACTTCACCAGATAAATAGTGAAAGTTTTATTGAAAATGAGGCAAGGCAAAAATTGGGGTTGGTTAAAAAAGGAGAAATAATTTATGTAGATATTTCAAAAACTAAGACACAAGAGACAAAAAAGTGATTTCGAAAAATTTATCTTGAAATATTTTGTATTTTAATATATAATGAACTCATTAATAAAATTTTTAGAGGGAGGATCTTTATTTATATGCCATTTGAGGTTGGAGATGTTGTTGAGGGCACTGTGTTAAACATCACAGACTTTGGAGCATTTATTCAGCTACCAGAGGGAAAAACTGGGTTGGTGCATATTTCGGAAGTTGCTAATACCTATGTAAAAGACATTAGGGAGCATTTGAAGGAGCATGATAAAGTAAAAGTAAAAATATTGTCCATGGATGCTAATGGAAGAATAAGTTTGTCAATCAAAAAGGCTTTGCCTAAAAAAAATAATAATAATAAAGAAAGAGATCCAAAGGATTTTGTATGGCAGAGCAATAGGAATTATAATACTAATAGTTCTTTTGAAGAGAGATTGCTTAAGTTTTTAAAGGATTCAGACGAAAGACAGCAACAGCTGCGAAAGAATTTTGATTCCAAGAGAAGAAACACAGGCTACAGAAGAAGCAATGGATATTAACTTCGGGTTATGCCCGAAGATTTTTCATAAAGGGTTTTTACCTGTGATAGTTGGGGGTTATTATGAGAATTTGTGCGATTGATATAGGGACAAATTCAATACGCCAACTTATATGTGACATAGATAATGAAAATATAAACAAGATACAAAAAGACGTTGAAATAACTCGATTAGGGGAAGGAATTTCTAAAACGGGGAAGTTAAATAATAATGCGATACAGAGAAGCATTGAAGTGATTGAACGCTTTGTGAAATTGGCCCAAGAAAAAGGCGCAGAAGTTATATATGCTTTTGCAACATCTGCGATGAGGGATGCTAAAAATAAAGATGCTTTTTTTGAGCAAATTGGAAAACTTGGGCTAGAGGTAGAAATTATAGATGGAGAAACAGAGAGCTTGTTTGGATACATCGGAGCGGTGATGGGAGTTAATAAGGAAGATGCTCTGGTGTTAGATATAGGAGGAGGAAGTACTGAATTAGCGTACAAAGGTAGAGAATTTGTAAAAAAAAGTTTTGATATAGGGGCTGTGAGGCTTACTGAAAAATTTATTAAAAATGATCCTCCTACAACTGAGGAATATGATGAAATTAGGTTACACATAATAGATGCAGTGGTAAATTCCATTGATAAGTACAAAGAGGTTGAAAATGTTATCGGCATAGGAGGAACGATAACAACTCTTGCCGCAGTTTCTCAGCAATTAGAAATTTATTCTCAAGAAAAAGTCCATGGCTATCAGTTAAAAAAGGAAGAAATTAAAAGGATTTTAGATAAATTTATGTCTGTTACATTGGAAGAACGAAAAAAAATTTTTGGATTGCAGCCCCAAAGGGCTGATATAATAATTGCGGGAACTGCTATATTACTGACTATATTAGAAATGCTGAGTTTCAAAGAAATAACGGTTAGTGAGTGGGATAATTTAGAAGGAGCAGTCCTCTATAAATTTGGGGAATTTAAGCTATAGAAATGGAATTTTCATTTGAAGTTGCAAAAGTGGATAAAAAACTATTGACTTAAAGATATAGATATAATATAATAAATACTGTCTCAAGGAGATGAAGCCGGAGTGGCGGAACTGGCAGACGCACAGGACTTAAAATCCTGCGGGCCCTAAAAGCCCGTACCGGTTCGAGTCCGGTCTCCGGCACCAATGGCGCGGGTGGAGCAGTCCGGTAGCTCGTCGGGCTCATAACCCGGAGGTCGTAGGTTCAAATCCTACCCCCGCAACCAAAAATATGGCGGCGTAGCTCAGTTGGCCAGAGCATGCGGTTCATACCCGCAGTGTCGGTGGTTCAAATCCACTCGCCGCTACCAGCAAAGAACGGAAATCGTCACCTATCCAGAAGTAAAATTCACACTTTATTTCATCTGGGGTGACGATTATTTTTTTTATGTAGTTTTTAAGCACTTCTTTAATTTCATGAGGATCCTTCGATGAATTAATTATTTCCCTATCCTTTTCAAAGATTTTCAAAATCATTTCTGGTGTAATAAAGCTTGTTTCTTTTTTATTTTCCAGCTCTTTAATTCTGTAAGCGAGTTCATTTCTCATTGCTTCTAATTCATTCATTTTTTCCTTCATAATCGGCTGGAACATGCCCTGAGCAATGGCTTCTACTATGTTTTTCATCTGCTCTTCAACCTCCTTATAACGCTTTTTTAAAAAAGTAATTTCTTCTGCTTTCTCTCTATTTAACTTTTGATTTTCTTCATTTAAAAGCCTAGCTAGTATTGGTGCTACTTTCGGGTCGAGTATTCTTTTATTCAGCTCTTCTATGACAAAAGCTTCTACTTTTTCTTTATTTATATCTCTATTTGTGCACTGCTTAGTTCTATCTTTTCTGCTACACCTGTAAGTCACATACTTGCCCCTGCTTAAGCACCCTACCATTTTAGAGCCGCATAAACCACAGTAAACAAGACCTGACAAAAGATAAACCCTTTTTGCAGAATTAGCCCCTCTTGTTATTTTTCTTTCTTCCATTTTCTCCTGCACTTTTTTAAATAAGTCTTCATCAATGATTGCAGGTATAGCATTCTCTATAACGATTACGTCTTCTTTTACTATTCTATGATTTTTCTTTGTGCCTTTGTTGAATATATATTTGCCAGTATATTTTTCATTTTTTAAAATTTCATGAATGCTGTTTTTGCTGAACGGATTCCCCTTCTTAGTTCTGTAACCTCTTAAGTTTAATTCATCAATTATCTGCCTATATCCATACCCTTGGGCATACAACTCAAAAATTAATCTTACTGCCTCAGCCTCTTTCTCATTTATTACATATTCTCCATTTACAATATCATATCCTAAAGGTGGTATACCTCCATTAAATTTGGCCTGAAAAGCATTTTCTTTCAATCCCTTCATAACCTCCCTCGCAAGGTTTTTGGAGTAGTACTCAGCCATTCCTTCAAGTACCGACTCAAGAATTATAGACTCGGGACTATCGTCAAGCTGTTCTAATACCGATATTAATCTTACACCATTCTTTTTCAACTGTCTTCTGTAAAAGGCACTGTCATATCTGTTGCGTGCAAACCTGTCCAATTTATGTACAATAACAGCATTGAAAAGACCTAATGAGCTGTCTTTTATCATCTGCAGAAATGCCGGTCTATCATCAGTTGTAGCGCTCTTTGCTTCATCAGTGTATATTTTTACTAGCTGTATACTATTCTTTTCGCAGTACTCTTTTATAGCCCTTAATTGGGCCTCAATGCTCTCTTCTCGCTGATTATCGCTGGAGTATCTTGCGTATGCAGCAGCTCTTAACTCTGTTTCAGCCATGAGAAATCCCCTCCCAATCTTATTCAGCTTTTGTAATATATTCTAATATCTTTTCCGATATTTCATCTGCTTTATCTTCCAACTCTAAATATTCCATGTTAAGTCCTATAATATAGCTATGTTGTGGCATATCGTTCAATATATGCTGTATTTCATGAATAAATGTCTTAACTTGTGTCCTGTAATTTACATTTCCGTTTAGTAATAAATGATAGTTTCCTCTCCTACTTATATATGTAAACCCCAGCACTGTTGAGGGTAAATTAAACACTATATGAGTTCGTATACCAAATGCATTCATAACATCATGAAATGGGATTGTTTCATCCATTAAAGCTTTCATGAGAGAAGTGTTAAGTAAATTGATACTGCTCAATTGAATCATTCCCCCTTATCTTCTTTACAACAAGAATGTTTTGTAGCAGTTTACCAATGTGTAAAAAATTTTTTTATTTCTTCTAATGGGATTTTTACTTTTCCGTATGGTATATTCTCAATAAAATATCTATCCATATTATGATTAAATAAATCTGACATAATTTCATGAGGATCTTCAACAATAAAAAACCTACCTTGTAAAGCTCCACAATGTTCGCATGTATTTGCAAAATAACTCATACTTACTGTTTTACTAAATATTTTCCGTATAGTGCGGTATTTAGTAGATAGAAATTTATCGAGAATTTCTATATCACCTAATCCAATAGGATCTAACCATGAAAAGTATTCATCTAATTCTTCTAAATCGTAATTTAAAAAATAGGAGTAAACTTTTGTAGTTTTTCCACACTTCCAACAAATTCTATCCCAACTATAAAGATTAATACCAAATTCTTTTATATATTCAAATGCCCATTCATAAATCTTTAATGTTGATTTGCAATCAGGGAAATTCGAACAACCCACAAATTTACCAAATTTCCCTGACTTTAAAACATAATATCCATCACATTGCTTACACTTAACTTTTTTCATGTTCTTTCCACCTTTATTCCTCTTTATCTTCTTCATCTTCTATAGCCTTTATTATTCGAATTATCTGTTTTATATCCTTAGGAGAAAGCTTCTTGGTCTGCTTAAATAAAAGCTTTAAATCCTCCCTTTCCTTTAATGTATTCCAAAACTCAAACAGCTCTGGATCATCAGAAACAGCCTCAGTAATCTCGTCAACTGGAGAGCGAATATCTGTTCTACCAAGAAGATAATCAATGGAAACGTTAAAAAAATCAGCTATTTTTTTTAGGGTTTCATAGTCTGGTTCCTTCCTTTCTGTCTCATATCCCGCTATAGTAGAACGACTTATTCCTAGTATCTTTGCAAGGTCCTCTTGGGTTAAGTTTTTTTCTTTACGTAGTTCTCTCAATCTATCTGAAAATGTCATTTTTCGAAACCTCCTTTTATGTTATTGTAGCTAAAAATGTCCCTAAAATAAACAATATGTCCCAAAAAGAAAAATTTTTTTAAAAAACTCTTGACAATGTTTCTAAACGGAACTATAATAAGATTAGGTAAAGTTGCTAAACGGGACATAAAGTAGGAGGAGAAAAATGAGATACTATCTAAAAAAAGCGAGAAAACAAGCTGGTCTCACACAGGCAGAAATAGCCAAAAAGGTTGGAATAGCAAGAACCAGTTACACTAATATTGAGTTAGGTATTAAAAATCCATCTTTTGATGTAGCTACTAAAATTAAAAAAGTTCTTAATGTAAATGACGACAATATTTTTTTAAATATTGATGTTCCTAAAAGCAACGTAAAGTAAATAACTATAAAAATGATATAAAGGAAGTGATCTCATGAAGGTAGGAATAATAAAAACCACCATATCTAGAGAAAAGCTCATGGCAGGAGAGTTCACACCAGACACCGAAGAAATAATTAAGTATGAAGAAGTAGACGAAGAAGAGTATTTTAAACCTTTGGTACAATATCTTTATCCAAAAATAAAAAGGTTCATCGAGGAGGAAAAAGGAAATGTGGTTGGAATTCAAACCAATGAAGAATAAAGACCTGCTTATTAGAATAGCCGAAGCACTTATGAAAATAGTTCCAATCAGAATAGAAAAAGCCGATGAAGGCTGGAAATTGATGATAAAAACATAGTATATAGCCGTAGTATGCCCAAAATGCGGAACAAAAAAGTTGCATAAGTTATTGGAGGTGTATTTTGTGGATGTAGAATTAGTAAGAAAATATTATTTTGAAGATAAATTAAAGATTGTAGAAATAGCAAAAATATTAGGAGTTAATAAATCTACAGTTTCAAGAGTTTTAAAGCAGTTTCCGGAATATCATCAAGAAAAAGAACGCCGCAAAAAGGAAAATCAAGAAAAAGCCAGACAATGGAGAAATGAATATAAGAAGCAGAAAAGGGAACAGTATGATGAAGATTATGAGCTAGTGATAAAGGACCATAGAGAAGCTGTACAGCGGCTTTCAAGAAAAGGAAAACTTAGCGATGAAGTTCTTGTAAAATTATGCATTCTTCACTACGATTATAACAAAGAAAAAGAAAGACTTATTTTTAATGAAAGTGCCGGAAAAAGGCCTGCGGATCTTCCTAGGTCGGTTTATGTACATAGGAATGTTTTGAAACAGTTTAGAGTATAGTGCACTATAATATTAAAAATTTGCAGATTTAGGAGGACAATAAAATGTTAAATAGAATTAGTAATTCTATATGGGACTTTATGATAGCTTTAGTTTCAGTTGGACTTTTTATTTTATCTCATATAATATTTATTCTTGTCGATTACAAGGTGATAATTTCAAATTTATCTTTTATAAAAGGTACAGGATTCTTATTCATTGCATATATAACTATTTCCCTTATTGGAATTTTTACAATTGAACCTGTATCGGAAGCATTTTCTTGTTTGGTGCATAAAATTACTTTAAAAGAGATTGAAACAGTTAATATTACAGATTTTTTAGTATTTTCCGGTTTGTATTTTATAGTACCTTTTGTTATTTTCCTTATTATGAGATTTTTTTAATCTTTACCTCATAAACAGGTCGACGTCTCCATAAGGATTCCGGATGTTTTAGAATATATACAATTGATTGCCATAATGATAGATAAGCAAAAGGTTCTATATACAGGCGATCCCATTTTCTTTGTTTTATAGAAACATTGTATTGATTAGCATAGGTGAGTTTTTCAATTAAATTTTGGATTTTATCTATATATACTTCATGGGTTTTAAAAGTCACTGTCTTTACATTCTTGTTTTTCTGAGTTATTTTCATAATATTTTGTATTGCTAAATTAAAATCTTTGGCCATAATTTGGGAGAAAAATTGATTTTTATTTAAGAAAAGCGTTTTGTTTCTTAGTTTATTGTATTTGGATATTTTACTCCTAAATTGTTTTTCATGTTTTTTGATACACAAAAAGGTTATTGGATGGATTGAGGCATTAATTTTATATGAATCTTTTCGGAATATGCTTCTTTTCATTATAAAGGTTGTTGAAAGATGTATTCTGTTAAAATAAAAGATGGAAGTTATAAAAAATACTATTAAATAAATGCCCTGAATGAAAATGAGCAATACAATTGTAGTATAAAGGTTGTATTGAAAATAGCTTTTAAAAATGAAAAATAAAATTAAGTTGACGACCAAGTAGTTACTCCAATCAACCATCATATTTAATACTGCATAGAGTAAAATAACAAGAAACATTAATAAGGACCAAAAAATTTTAGAACTTTTTTCTTTCATGTCGTTTAGGTCTCCTTTCCATTTAATTTTATTTTATACGTATATATACATCGACATATATTCTAAAAAATTAAAAATAATGGAAATCTACCATGTCAGAATTACCAAATTAGGACTTGAATTGTCCTTAAAAATATCATAGAATAAAAGCAAAAGCGTAGTGAAAGCAAAATGGACGGAGGCTTTCTTATGAATGAAGAGAAAATCCTTTATTTATTAGAAAAAGTTTATACTGAATTTAGTAATAAATTTGATGAATTTGCCAAAAGATTTGATACCGTAGAAGAAAGAATAGCAGGAGTAGAAGAAAAGATAAAAGTGGTAGAGGAAGAAGTAAAAAAATTAGGAATAAAGATAGATACTGAAATTACCGACAAAATAAGAGCTTTATTCGATGATAGACAGCTTCTGCACGAAAAGATTGATGAGATAGACAAGAAAATCGACATGCTTCAGCTGGGTGTAAATAACTTAACAGTTAAAACATTATATCATGACAACCGCATAAAAGAGCTGAGCAAAAAACTGGGCGTTTAATAAGCCCGGTTTTTTCTATTTTATTGAGTATTTTTATGGAAGGAGATGAAAACTTGAATATGCTTTACACTGCCGGCCTAGCAGCCGGTATTTTCTTTGGCATAGTTTTAGGAATTACAATCAGTCTCACCTTAATAATTCTAAAAGAGGTTAGAAAATGAACAAAATATATTCCTTCATGTTTTTTAACTTTAAAACACTACCCTGAAAAAATCCTGATAGAACCCCTTCGGGAACCTATCAGGATTTTTTCAGGCATAAAGGGGTTGGTATCATGTTTTGGTCAAATTTTACTGCCAGATTTGGTGAGGTTATTGTCAGAAGCGGAATTGCCAGCATCCCGGATGCTGTTTTTTCTTTTCAGAAAGAATTAGGGCTGTCTGTTGGGGAATGCTGGTTTGTAGCTCAGATACTGCGCTTTAAGTGGACAACAGAACTGCCAAGGCCTTCACTAAGAAAAATGGCAGAGTACACCGGAGTTTCCGAGCGTACTCTGCATAATTACAAAAACTCTCTCATAGGAAAAGGCTATCTTCGTGTCATCAGTCGTACTAATGAACGCGGCGGACAAATAGCAAACTATTATGACTTCACAGGCCTTTTCGAAAAAATTATATCACTTCTTGAAGGAAAAGAGCAAGAGACAAACCCATTTGAGGATACTGTTGAAGAAGAGGTTCAGGAGGAGGCAACTGAAAAAATTTCAGACCCCCTCTGCAAAAATTTCAGTGCCCCACTGAAAAATTTTCAGTGCCCCTCTGAAAAAATAACAGAGCCCCCACTGAAAAAATTTCAGACGAAACAGAATAATAATAAAACAGAAAAATATAAAACAGAAAAATATATATACAACAACCCGCCTAACGGCGGAACAAATTCCCAGCCTTCGGCTGGGGTTGTTGTTGAAATAAATGAACAATACAAAAAAATCACAGGGAGAGATAAACTCTCCTTTTTTGCTGCCCTTTTAGAAGAGTATTCTGCTGAAAAAGTAATGAACGCTGTAGCTTATTTAGAAAAAGCAATGTCAAGAGGCAAAATTGATAACCCTGAAGGTTTTGTTATTTCTGCTCTCAGGGGAAATTGGGACACACAGCCCTTTGAACAGGAGCAGAAAAAGAAAGAGTTTATACCGCCTAGAAACTACTTCAACAGCTACACACAAAGGACTTACGACGTAGAAGAACTTGAGAAAAGGCTTCTTGAGCACAGCAGAAAGGAGTTTTTCTCAAATAAAGAGCTTTTGGAAATGGATGAAGAGACTTTATTTGACGACTCTTCATGAGAAGGAGAGGCGCAATATAGTACAAAGTTGGAGGTGATAGTATTGAACAACAGGATAATATCTTTCTGGAGTGCAGGAGGAAGTACCGGAAAAACAACATTAGCTGCTGCATTTACTTTGGCTTTAAAAAAGTACAAAAAAGATATAGTTTTAGCTGATTTTAAGGAAGTTACACCACATGTTCACAAATATTTTGGGATTGAACTTAGCGATAAATCAAATATATATGAGGCAATAGAGAATGGACATAATGCAACAGAAGCAGTTAAGGAGCATTTACAAAAAAAACAGGGTATATGGATTTTATCAGGTTTTGGGATGAACGACTTTGCAAAGTTTGAAGAAAAGCACTTCTCTGCCGTGCTTGAAGTGGTGAAAAATGAATTTGAGCATGTTGTTGTTGATACAAGCGCAGGGGTATTCTTCTCTTCTACCTACACTGCACTGAAAAACAGCGATGTGATTTTTGCTGTTGCAGCACCTACTATCTGGAGCATTGAGGATACAGCACAAATGATTAATTTTGTCTCAAATAGATGGGGTGTTGAAAAAGAAAAATTTAAGGCAATATTAAACGCTGTCAGCAAAGAAGAAGTAGACACTTCTACTGCTGAAAAAATCCTTGAAATTGAAACCTTCAGTGTGAGGTATGGCCAGAAGAATATACTCAAAGATGTAACCAAGATAGCAGAGTTTTTGCTTAAAAAAGACATAGAGAAAGTAATTGGCATTAAAAGAGCTGAGGAGGCGAAAAGCTTTGGCGTTAATTAATCCTTTTGTGCCAGAGGAAGTTAATTATCAGAGTAGAAAAGAGATAGACTCTACTGTAAATACGGCTGTTGATGAGATTGTTACTAAAATCGTTGAGGAGCATCCAGACCTTGTTGCAGGAGTGGAAAGTGGGACACAGTCACGGATACTATTAGAGAACAAAATAAGAGAGCTGGTGATTGATAAAAAGCTGTACAAAGGCAGTGTTGAGGAATTTATACAAAAGGTATTTGATGTGCTTTTTGGGTATGGGCCATTGCAACCATACATTGAAGATCCGGAAGTGTCAGATATACTCGTCAATTCTCCCGATACTGTCTATATCAAAAAGTTCGGGAGAAAATTTCGTGTCCCTGTGGACTTTGGCAGTGAAGAAAAGCTGACAAGATACTGCTACAGAATAGCTGCGATGTGCGGAGGAAAACTGGATGAAAACTCCAATGCTGAAGCTGTGCTCACTGATAAAAAAAGGAATCTAAGAATTGTCATATCGCTTAAGCCAATTAATGTGCTCTCCCCTTCTATTTCAATCAGAAAGCCTACCACAAGCTTTACGCTGGATGAGCTTGTTGCAAAAGGAATGCTTTCTGATGAGCAGAAAGAATTTTTTAAAAAGGCAGTGTTAGACAGAAAAACCATTGTCATAGCAGGTAAGGGTGGAAGTGGGAAGACTACTCTTTTAGGTGCTTTAATTGATGTAGTTCCTCATGAAGAAAGAGGACTTTTGATTCAGGAGACGTTTGAAATTAAGCCGAAGCACCCTGATATTATCTGCAAGCTTGTAAGAATTTCTGATAATCCTGAAGTAAAAGACTATACTCTGTTTGAACTTACAAAGATAGGACTCCTTATGAGCTTGGACCGCATTTTCATAGGTGAGATAAAAGATAGAGAGGCGATGGACTTTTTCAATGCCGTGTATACGGGCCACCGTGGGAGCATGGCAACAGTCCATGCAAATTCTGCAGGAGAAGTTGTAAACAGACTAATTCTTCTCATGAAGCGCTCAGGTACTGATGTGCCGGTGGATGATTTAAGGGAAATGCTCTTTGCCTCATTGGATTTGATTGTTTTTATGGAAGACTACAAAGTAAAAGAGATACTGGATTTGAGGGGAGGAGGTGTTAGTTGATTTATTTGGCTTTTATAGAGTCTGCTCTTCTGGCTTTAGTTATATATACTGCAGCATTAGGCGTTGAGCGCCTAAAGTTTAAAAAGCGCTTATCCAAATGGCAGTTTAAAAAGACAGGGGTTTTATCAGAAAAAGGGTCTAGACTTTTAAGAAGTATAGACGTGCTTTTAGCAAGGTCAGGTGTTAAAAGTAAATTACCTTTTCTTGACGCAAAAAACATGATGATTGTCAGCGTACTGCTTTTTGTAGCAGTCATTTATCCTTTTCGGAGGCTAGGTTTTGCAGCTTTGTTTTATGCTTCTTCAGTTGTGTATGTACCTTATGCTGCTATGATGTTTATGTCAACTGTAAATGCTAAAAAAATCAAAGAAGCGTATTTGTCTTTTTTGACGACATTTATGGGCTTTTACAATATTGAAGGTAATATTATCAATGCCTTAAAATCAACAGCACCTTATATTTCTGAACCTTTGAGGTCAATCATTAAGAGAAACGTGTTTTTGTATGAAAAGACTCAAATGAGTGTTGATGAATGCCTTGAAAATATGGCTGCTGAAGCAGGAAACAAAGAGTTCAGGAAGTTTATAAATTTTGCTAAGATGAATGCAAAATACGGGGGAAATTTTAATAAGGCGCTTATGAAGCTAAGAGAACAGGGTGAAAAACTTTTTTCACTTGAGTCTATTAAATCAGCAAATGCATCTGTAGGAAGCATGATTATACTTGTGATGATAGTGATAAATCTTCTTCTGATGATGAACATTTCTGCTGATCCGGACATTGTGTACATTGTGAAAAACACCATAACAGGCCAGGCTATAGCCATTTCAAATGCGGTGTCAATCGTATTTGGGCTTTACATGATTAAAAATATTAACTCTTCTGCGTAAAAAGGAGGGATTAAGATTATTTACAGCGTTTTTCTCATACCAATACTAGCTTTTTTGATATACAGTGTGATAAAGGAATATGAGATTTACTCGCTTAAAAAAGAATTTACCGCATAAGACCTGTTGATGAGATTTCAAAAATTGTAGGTAAAGCAGTAAAAAAAGATGTACTGCAAAAGATAAACGATAAACTCAAAGCAGCAGGAAATCCCCTCGGGCTTACTGCTGAGACGTACATCCTTGCTCGTGCAGGGCTTTTTTATTTTCAATTGTTTACGCTTATTTGACAGAAATGAGCGGGATACAGGCTGCTTTACTAATTATTCTTGGATTTTTTGGCCTTGACATATACATTTCTTCTGTAAAAAAAGACAGGCAGGAGAAGTTTAGAAGAGAAATGCCTGAAATAGTGGACTTATTTGAGCTAGGAGCAGCGGCCGATGTGCCGCTTGAGGATATATTCTTAATTACTGCTCAGTCAGCCCAATCAAAGGAGGTGAGAAATGCATTAACGAAGCTTGCTGCAGAATATATCATGACCAGAGAAAAGGAGGTGGCTTTAAAAAGGTTTGTAAATGAAGTGAATTTGCCTGAAGCTAATGTGTTAGCAATGGCATTACTGCAGGGAGAAAGGACAGGAAGAACTTTAGAGATTTTATCTACTCTTTCTACTTCACTTTTCAACACTGCAGCATCCAAAATAGCACGTCAGGATAAATCTATGGAGTATAAAGTCCTTGCAGCTGTTTTCTTTTTAATGGCTTCTATTGTGACGCTTTATATTTACTCCTATTTTACAAACATTCAAGGCGGATTAAGATTAATTTTTTAAGGAGGTAGATTTGATGTTCAAAAAGATTAAAGAGTCAATCAAAAAAGCTTTAGGGAATTCTAAAGGATTCAGTGAAATTGTTGCTGTAGCTTTGATAATCCTATTCGTAATTCTTGTTGTTGCAAATCCTATCAAAAATACCGGGCAGACTACAAGCAGAGGAATCTCAAACCTTAATACACAGATGGAGCAGGTATTAAATGGGCAGTAAGGAGGTGAAGGCAGGAGGACTGTTTGGTCTTCCTGCCGCACTTATGAAAAATTTCTGGAAAAAGGGGACTGCAGAAGTAATAGCTTTTGTGCTTGTGCTTCCTTTTCTTATACTCCCAATTGCCAACACAGTTAATATGCTTACAGATTTGGTGAGATACGATACGCTGCGTCAGGCAGCGAGACAGGCAGTTTTAAGGATGGAGATTGAGGGAGGCTTAACTTCTGATGGGCTTTACAGTCTTGAGGCTTTTCTTCAGTCAAAAGGGATAGACCTTAATAAGGTGCATATTGATTACACCCCTTACCCTGTTCCTTACGGGGAAGAAGTGAAAATAAGGATAGCGATGGATACTGTTATGAGGAGGTACACTATTACGCTTGGAGGTATAAAAAGAGTTGATGAAAATACTCAGATGGTTTATGGGCCTATTTCATCTGTCAGTAAAAAGTATGAGAGATAGAAAAGGCATAAGCTCTATATTTCTTGCACTGCTTTTTCTTATTCCTTTTATGATATTCAGCATGTTCCTGATAGAAAGTAGGTTCTTGTATACCATTAAAAACAGTGCTGATGATGCTGTTGTTGCAGCAGCCCTAGCAGCACTAAAAAGCACAAATCCAGTAGATATAGCCTATGGGGAATATGTCCTTGACCCTAATACTGCAAGAGATACTTTTTATAAATACCTCAGGAAAAACATGAAGCTTGATGAGAATATGAACCCCCTGCCGGGAAGTGTTGCAGCAGGGCCGGTGCATGTTGACGAGTTTATAGTTTACAACCCCGGCAGCTACCCAACATTTTGTCCTAGAGGAACGTTTATAAAAAACACATCTATTCATGTTGTTATAAGTTTTAAGGCTAAAAGGCCGGCTTTGACAGGTTTGTTTGGAAAATATGTTGAGATTGTTATACACCGTGATGTTGATAATTTCTATAATTTACAGGAGGAATGATAGATGTTTGTAAAGAAAAAAGCGATACTTATAGCGTTAAGTTTAATTCTTGCAGGAGGCTTATCATTTTTTCAGTATCAATATTTCAAAAGCATGGCAGAAAGTGATAAAAAAATTCAAGTAATTGTTGCAGCTTCTGATATTAAAGCAGGAGAAAAAGTAGATACAAAGTTAGGGATAAAAGTTATACCTCAATCAGCTTATGTAAAAGAAATGTATTTGGCAAATGAGAAAGTGACTGGTTATGCAAAAGTAGATATTGCTGCGGGGTTATATGTGCTAAAAAGTATGGTTTCACATGAGGAAGTACCTGTCTTGAAGGAGGGTATGAGAAGGGTAACAATAGGTGTAAATTTGACATCATCTCTGGCAGGGAAAATCAAGCCGGGTGATATGGTCGATATTGGATGGGTACCCAAGGATGAAGCTAAGGATGGTGCTCCTAAAGTAATAGCTGAGAAGGTTCAAATATATGATGTTGTAAATAAATCAGGAGAAGATGTTAGAAAAGCTGATAAGAACAATCAGTATGATAAAGAGTCTTTAATTCCTGCAGCAGTGACTTTAATTGTTACGCCTGAGCAGGCAGTTGCTATAAAAGAGTGTGAAGCTAAAGGAAGTTTGTTTTTACTAGGATATTAAGGACTTTACAAAAAGAAGAAGTTAACCGAAAATATAATTAGAAAAACCAAAGAAAGCGAGGCAATAAAATGACGAAAAGAGCGGCATTAGCAGTTTTACTAAATTTTTTACTATTTTATTTTGTTTTTTCCTCCCCTTCCTATGCTGATTCGTATTACAAGGGGTTCTTGTACACTTATCAGAACAACACCTATATGATGGTGCCTGCAAGAGGCGTATTTCAGAGCATGGGAGCTGAAGTTAAATGGTTTGGTGATACTCAAACTGTTGAAATTACAAAGGATGACCTAAAAATTGTGCTTCAAATTAACAGCACAAAAGCAGTTGTAAACGGAGAAAGCAGAGAAATGCCTGTACCGGCAATAATTAAAAATGACTCTACTTTTTTACCCCTTCGGTTTTTAGCTGAGCTGATAGGTGGAAATAAAGTAAAATGGGAAGATGCTACTCAAACAGCTGTAATTCCTTTCAATGGCTCGGCTATATATGTGAAGGCAGTGGATTATGATGCCGAAATACAGAGCTTCAGCACAAAAATTAATGGAATTTCAGTAACAGGTGTAAAGATACCTTACAATTCACCTTATAAACCTGCAGTTGTTCTGGCTAATAATCAAATAGGGACTACTCAGAGCTTATATGATATGGCTAAATCTTATAATGCTTCTGCAGCAATTAATGGAACATTTTTTAGCGCCTATAACGGCCATCCTGATCCGTGGAATACAATTATTAAGTCAGGGAAAGTGGTTCATATAGGTAATATAGGAACCGTTTTTGGTTTTACTGCTGATGGAAGAGTTAAGATGGAAAAATTGAGGATAAAAATAGAAGGTGGTACGAACGGGTCTTATTCATGGCCAAATAACTGGTACGCTTATGGATTTAATCATACACCTAATGGAAATGGTGTGTACATATTTACACCTGAATGGGGGACAAGTTTAGGATTTGGCTATGGAATAAATGTTGTAGTGGAAAATGGTGTTGTCAAATACATTAAGGAAAACCAAGATGTTAATATTCCTGCTAATGGATATGCAATAAACCTCACCGGCAGTGAAGAGTACCTAGCAAGAGTTTTTGAGGTTGGAAAAACAGTAGAATATAGAATTGTTTATACAGATGCAGACGGAAACAAAGTAGACTGGTCTGATGTGGTTGAGGCAGTGGGAGCAGGTCCCACTCTCGTTAGAAATGGTGAGATAAATGTTGATCCTGTTAGTGAAGGTTTTACTGAAGCCAAGATTTTGAGCTTATCTTTTGCTAGAAGTGCAATAGGAGTTACTCCTCAAGGAGATATTCTTCTTGTGACTGTACCGAATGCTACTGTGTATCAGTTGGCGCAGATTATGAAGCAATTGGGCACTTACAACGCTATGAATCTTGACGGCGGAGCTTCTTCTGGATTGTACTTTAAAGGAAAGTATCTTACAACACCCGGTAGAAACTTGAGTAATGCTTTGGTATTTTACAAATAAGATTTGGGCCCTGCACAAAATGTGCGAGGCCTTTATTTTATTGAGGAGGTGGAGGAAATAAAGTATATCCCAGTTATAATGCTTCTTTTTTATTTAAGCTATCTAGACCTTAAAAAAGGGAGGTACCAGATTTTGCGGTACTTGCCCTTTTTATTTATTCCTTATTTACCTGCAGCAATTTTAAAGAAAGTTTTTTAACGGCAGTAACAGTTTTTTTACTTCTTCTTATTCCATCAATTATATTTGAAGGAAGTATTGGAGGAGGAGATATTAAGCTTTTAACTGCTTTAGCTTTTTTATGGGAAAAGATTTCTCTGTATTAGCACTCCCTATGTTTGTGCTTCTTGCAGGTACTTTAATTTACGGGCTAATTAAAGGAAAAGGGGTAAAGTATTCTGTGCCTCTTGTACCATATGTGTTTGTGTCATACCTATTCTATTTTTCTCTGGAGGTGTTTTTGTGGAATTTGCACTTCTGGTATTAAATGATGAATATCACAAAGTAGAGCTTGCAGGCGGCTACTGTGACGGGAAATGCGGTGTGTGCAGAAAATGTATAAACAACAGAAACATTATTACGCTCATTAGAGAAGAAAATGCAGAGTTTTATCAGAAGTATGTTTTAGATCACCAAACAAGAACTGCTGAGTTATGTAAAAAAGTATCAGAAGCTCTTTCTCTTGATGAAGGTGAAAGAAGAATTCTCATTCAATCTGCACTACTGCACGACATAGGAAAACTCCTAATACCTTTCAACATTCTTTCAAAGAACGGCCCCTTATCACCCTTTGAAAGGCGAATAATGGAGTTTCACCCTTTAAGGGGTGCTGAGTGGCTCAGAGAAAGAGACTTCCCTGAGGAAATTGTAACTATCATTGAGGCTCATCATGAAAGAGTGGACGGCTCAGGCTATCCTTATGGATTAAAAGGTGATGAAATACCTTTTTTAGCAAGAGTTTTAACTGTATGTGATGCTTTTGAGGTGATGATAAGCGGTGGACACTATAAACCACCTAAGAGTATAAGTGAAGCTTTAAATGAGCTTAAAAGAGAAGCAGGCACACAGTTCGACGGAGAAATAGTAATTGTTTTTACTGAGATGTGGTATAATGAAGTAAAAAGAGAAAAGAAGGTGGTTATATGAAGATAACAGGGAAAATAGAAATCCCAGAAGAAATACTTCTAAGCCTCAAGAAAAGCGAAGATGAGTTTATAACCGAACTAAAAAGAACAGCAGCAGTTAGGTACTACAAAGAAAAAAACTTTCTTTAGGACAATGTGCTGTCCTTGCTGAAATGAGCGAAGAAGAGTTTATAAAATATCTTTCAAACTTTGATGCAAGTATCTTTTCTTTCGATAACAAGGAAGAGCTTCTGGAGGATATAAAAAATGCATAAAGTTGTTGCTAATTCGACACCTTTAATAATTCTCTCGAATATTGATAAAATTGAGATTCTTAAAAAACTGTACGGGACAATATATATTCCTTCTGGTGTTTTTGAGGAGGTGAATTTTACTGGAAATTTCAAAAGCCATGACTTCATAAAGGTTGCAAACATTAAAAACAAAGAAGCTAAACAATTTTTCCCCGTAAGTCTTCACAAGGGTGAAATAGAGGTAATGATTTTAGCGAAGGAAATTAATGCTAATCTATGCATAATAGATGATTACCTTGCGAGAAAACACGCAAAAAATTTAGGATTAACTGTAACAGGCACATTAGGAGTTCTGATAAAAGCGAAAGAAAAAAGATTTTAAAAGAAGTAAAGCCATTGTTGGATAAAATGCTGGAGAAAAACTTTTATATTGACAGAAAATTATACAGTGAAGTTTTAGAGATTTGCGGAGAAAAATAGATGCGCCGATTAGGCGTTTTTTTATTTTTGCAAAAAAATTTAAAGGAGGAAGGAGTTCAAGTGTTTAAAATAGGGCTTGACTTGGGATATGGGTATGTGAAAGGGGTAAATGAAGCAGGCAAAACCGTCCTTTTCCCTTCCCTTGTTGGGAATGCGTATCAGAGAAATTTAATAGGGCTGTTCGGCCAGAATTTGAATAACCTCATCGAAAACATGCACGTGGTTTTAAGAAATGGGAAAGAAGAGCAGGAAGAATATTTTATCGGCGACTTGGCCAGAAGAGAAGGACGAAACGTAAGCTATGCCTTTGATGAGAATAAAATAAATCATCCCAACACAAAAGCTGTCCTTGCCAGCGCTTCAGCTCTTTTATTCCCATCAAATGATGAGCCTGTACACATTGTGTCAGGCCTTCCTTTAGAGCAGTACATCCATCAAAAAGATGAGCTTAAAGAAATGCTCAAAAATTTTAAAGCAATGGTGGAGTTTAAAGGATACAACATCTTAAAGATAGTAAAGTTTGACAGAGTGACAGTTTTCCCTCAGGCTGCAGGAGCAGTATACTATGCTATAATGGATGACCTGCAGAAGTACTTAATAAAGGGAAGTTACATAGGGCTTATTGACATAGGCTATAGAACGACAGACTATATAGTTTTTGTTGTTGATGGAAAGCTGTCACTGAGGGAAGACCTTTCGGGTACTTTAGACATAGGCATGTCTCAGCTAAGCAACGCTGCTGATAAACTGTTTACTCAAAAGACCGGATCTAAGCTTGATATACCCGAGCTCATCCAGCTTGTGAATGAAGGAAGCATATTCTACAGAGGAAAAATTTTAAACTTTGAAAAAGAGTTAAATGAGGTAAAGCTTGAGATATCACGTGTAATACAAGACAGAATAAAGGCTGTGTGGGGAAGCAAGCTTGACTTCTTCAACACAATTTTCCTAGCGGGAGGTGGAGCAGTAAGCCTATTTGACAGCTTAAAGAACCTGTATGAAAACACAGTACTGGTTAAGAATTCTCAATTTGCCAATGCAAAAGGATTTCTTAAAGTAGCAGAACTGGAGGAGAAAAAAGAGAGGGATAGGGAATGACAAAAGAGAGGAATCTGGATTACAAAGGCGCATGGGAATTAATGAAGCAGATGGTTGACTACTACACGGGAGAAAAGAAGTACCTCACAAGGAGAGAAATAAAGTACATCATACGTGTGTGCGAAAATAAAGATGAGAAAGTTATTAAAATCATAGATGATGACAAAGGAGGAACAAAAATATGATTAAAATAACTCTTCCTAAAAAAAGGCATGAAGGAAAAAGTTTATGAAATATGGGATGAATTGAAACTGACCGGCCACATGTTCATAGAGCAGAAGGATAAAAACTATATTGTCACACTGGAGCCTGAAAAAGAAATTTCTCTAGAGCTTCTTAGAAAAAACTGCCGAAAGAAAGCATAATTGAAAAAGTTACATCTACTCACACTGGCAAAGCAGATGAAGACATGTTTACAGAGTTAAACCCAGAAGAAATGGACGCTTAGAGATTGTTTTTTATGAATTTGTATTACAACTACTTTAAAATAGTGTTTACACCTTCTAAGCCTTATACTATCTAACCTAAAAGGCTTTATTTTTATACTTTGTATTACACTTCTGATTAAACATATGTTTACATCACCAAATCCTTTAAACAACTGCTTTTACAAAGGCTTATTTTCAATTTTGTATTACATTTTTAAGCAGTTGAAAATCAGAGCTGTAATACAAATTCACAATTTACCTCCTCTCCCCTACTCTTCTAACTGCTTTTGAAGGTGTAAACATAAATGGGAGTGAAGCAAATTGAAAGTCTACAGTTTCCGCACAAATAAAGAAGATAAGGATATTGAGGATCTTCTTGAATCATTAAAAGGAGACAAAAGTCAATACATAAAAAATGCCCTGCGCTTTTACAGAGACTTTGGAGTTAAAATAGAAAAAATTGAAGCCATATTAGAGAAATTGGAACAGACAGGGATACAAGTACAAAAACCACTACAGTCCTCAGAACCTGAACCGGTTGCTGAGAGTGAAACCTCTAATGATGAAAAAGTTCTCCTTGAAAGCCTAGAAGATATTTTGTCCCTTTAGGTAAACTTACTGGAGGTGTAAAAATGGAGAAGCTTTATTCTATTTTGAATCCCTTTGACAGCTGGTGGAATGATGAAGGAGAAGAGAAGAATTTGGAGGCAAGAAAGGCTTTGCAGGATTTTTATAAGGAGTTAAAAAAATTAAGGCCTTCTAAAAAGTATGAGAAAAATATAGTTCACTTTTCATATGTTCCGTACCTTGTTAAAATAAAGAAAGCTCTTGACGAAAAAAGGTATATGAGAGCATGTAACGAGATAATTTCACTAATGCACTATGAACCTTTTCTGCAGGGAAGAATTTATTACAACGTCCTCAAGCTTTTAGAAAAGGAGGTTATACACAATTCTTACGACTTTCAATATGCTCTTGAGTTTACTAATCAAGTTTTAAAAGATGAGACAAAAAAAGAAGATAAAGTTCGGATATTAAACTTTATGCTTGATATAATTAGAGAAGATTTAAAGTGCCAAAAATTAGAAGATAGCTTAATAGATTTTCGTATAGAACTTATACGTGAAATCTCAAAAATAAAACATTATATTGAGAAAGATGCTGTTTAAAACCACCTTTGCATTATGCAAGGGTGCTTTTCTATTTTTCAAAACCTGCTGAGCTTTTATGCTTTGTTTTTATAATGCAGGATAAGAGAAGGTGCGCTTTGCGCTGCACACACGTCGGGCAGTGCCCGACGGAACTAAATTTATAAGAGGTACTTTTCAAGGAGCTTTTTAAAAATTGAGGATGTATTAAACACCTTAAACATATACAAAATATTTTAAATTCTATATCTTTTTGAGGTACTTGTTAGGAGACAAATGTTAGACAAAGAAATATTTTCATCTAAAAGTTTCAAAAGAAAGGAGGAAATTAAGAGAAAATGTCGAATTTAAATATGTAACTAAAAGTGGATGAGGAGTAGGCTTATGGCAAATAAAAAAGTATATATCAAAGGATATCCATTCTATTTTTGGGAAATTAAAGACCATACCAAAGTTAAACATAGAGTTTTTGCTGACTATTTTGATAAATATGTGAAGATAGTTGGAAAACATCATAATATCAATTATATTGATTGCTTTGGGGGGTGTGGAGCATATATTGACGAAAATCAGGATATTTATTTTGGCTCTCCTATTTTAGCAGCGATTATGGCAAAAGAAAATATAGAAAAATTAAATCGTAAGATTAGAATTTTTGTTATAGATACAGATAAAGAAAATTTGGAAAACCTTCAAAAAATAATTGAATTCATCAAATTCAAAGATATAAAAATACCGATAGAATTAATTAATGATAACTATAAAGAAGGTACAGAAAAAGTTTTACAGAGTTATCCACGTACTCCCACTTTTTACCTAATAGATCCTTTTGGATATTCTTTAGATTATAAGTTTTTTAAAGCAACATGCAATGATAGAAGGTCAGAAATAATAGTAAACTTTATGTTTAATGCATTGAATAGAGGAATTTCTATAGAAAAAGTAAGACAAACAATAAATAATCTATACGGAACAGATGAGTGGGAAAAAATAAAAAATTTAAAAGGGCGTGAACGTGAAAAAGCTGCTGTGGGTTTATTTGTTAAAAAACTAGAAGAAATATTTTCACATGTCAAAGAATATAGAATAAGTTTTCCTGATAAAGATAGGACATATTACTATTTAATTCATGGAACTAATCATCAATTAGGACTTAGAATAATGAGTTCTTCTTTTGCAAAGTATAACAATGGAAATTTAGAGTATAGAGGGCCTAAGCAAAATCAGCGGTCGCTCTTAGACATGGAAGAATTTAAAATAGATGAAATAAGTAGTTTTTTATTTAGAAAATATAAAAATAGGGAAGTAAGTTTTTTAACCCTAGTTATTGAATGTATAAAAAATGGATATGCCGAGACCTTTGTAAGAAAAGCATTATCGAAATTAGAAGAGGATGGTAAAATTCAAATAATTCGTAGACCACAATATACTTCACAAGGTCATGAAAGGAAAGGTATTAAAGAGAATGATATTATTGTTTTTAAGGAGTGAAAACAAAATGGATAAAGTTATTAGGAAAAGTTTACTCTATAAATCTGGGGTCGAATATGGTGATTATACAATAAATCATGTTGTTGGATGTTCACATGGCTGTAATTTTCCTTGCTATGCATTTATGTTATCCAAACGATTTGGAAGAGTAAAGTCTTATGAAGAATGGATTAAACCTAAGATAGTTTCTAATGCCTTAGAACTTTTGGATAAAGAGATACCAAAATTAAAAGATAAAATTCACTTTGTACACCTAAGTTTTATGACAGATCCGTTTATGATGGGGTATCCAGAAGTTGTTAAATTATCTTTAGAGATAATAAAGAAATTAAATAAAAATGGGATAAAGGTGACCACATTGACTAAGGGTTTATATCCTGACGAGTTACTAGACAAAACAAATTATGATACTGATAATGAATATGGAATTACCCTGGTTTCGTTGGATGAAAATTTTAAAAGGATTTATGAACCATATTCCTCAAATTATAGAGATAGAATAGAAAGCCTAAAAAAACTTCACAATGCAGGACTTAAAACTTGGGTAAGTATTGAGCCTTATCCAACTCCAAATATTGTTAATCAAGACTTAAGAGATATTTTAAATGAAATATCGTTTGTTGATAAAATCGTGTTTGGCAGACTTAACTACAATAAAAAAGTTAGTGAATATTTGTGGTATAAAGAGTTTTATAATTACTGCAGTGATGTAGTAATAAAATTCTGTGAACAACACAATATAGAGTATCATATAAAAGAGGGTACTATTACAGAAGATGCTCCTTATATACTTGAAGGTTATAAAAAAGACACACAAAAATTATTTTACACTAATAAAAAAGTAGCTATAAAATAAAACTCAGTTATTAAGGTTTTCTATGAAACGGGATTACCGCCCGTTTCTTTTTTTACAAAATTTTAAGGGAGGGATAATTCTGAAAAAAATATACGTCTGGCTTCCAGAAGATATTTATAATGCTTTAGTTAATTTAGCTTCTAGAAGAGATGAGGCTATCTCGGCTGTTGCAAGAAAAATGCTTATAGAATCAATTACTAATGAAGCTGCAAATGATGGGATTGATAAAGTCACCGAAGCCGTTCGCAAAGCCATGCGGGATGTACTAAGACCGACAGAGGACCGGCTGGCCAAGCTCATGGCTAAAGCAGCTGTTGCAGCAGCCACAGCAATGTACATGAATGTGCAAACTATAGCAGATTTAGGCAAACACAATGCTGTTGAAATTTACAATGAAGCAAGGGTTAAAGCAGCCGCTTATCTCAAAGAAAGAGATGATAATGAATGAGCTCTCCTTTTGTAATGAAGATAGCTTTTTATCCTCCAACAGCTAAAAACCAAGCAAGGAACAGTGCCCACGTTCAGTACATTGCAACAAGGCCGGGAGCAGACAGAGGAGAGCTCAGCATAGAAGATGAATTGGAGCCAGACACTCCTGAGTGGCACACAAAGTACATGCACGAAAGGCCTGGAAGCCACGGACTTTTCACTGCTGAGGAGGAAATGCCTGACTTGGGAGAAGTTCAAAAGGAGCTTAAAAACCACAATGGCATTGTCTGGAGAATGGTTTTATCTTTGAAAGAAGATGATGCTGTAAGATTGGGCTACACAACAAGAGAGTCATGGGAAAAAGTATTAAGAGCGACACTTCCTGAAGCTGCAGCAAAAATGGGTATTCCAGAATCAAACCTAAGATGGGCAGCTGCTTTTCATCAGACAAAAGGTCATCCTCATGTGCATGTAATACTATGGGAGAAAGAACCCAAGCGCACTAGAGGAGTGCTCTCACATGGCGAAAGAAAAGACATAAGAAAAATATTTATTCGTGAAATATACGCAAAAGAAAGGCTGGCACTTACAGCAGAAAAATCAGCAGTAAGGGACTTAATAAGAGATACAGCAAGAAGTGATGTTGTAGATGTCTTAAGAAAAGTTGAAAGTGCGAGGGTGAAAGTAAGAGCATTGAGTGGAGGAAAAGCAGGACTTCCTCCTACACTTGAACCTCATGTAAGAGAAGAGCTTTTAGAAAAACTCAAAGAGCTGTCAAAAATTATGCCTCAAAAAGGACGCATTGCTTTTGCTTACATGCCTGAAGAAGTAAAAGAAAAAGCAAAGGAAATTACAGACTGGCTTTTAAAGCAGCCTGGATTCTCTCAATCTGTTGAAAGATATAAGGACCTTGCTAAAGAGCTGGCCAGCCACTACACATCAAATCCTGAAGCTTTAGAAAAAGTAGCAGAAAAAGCATATGAAGACATACAGAAAAGAGTAGCTCAAATTGTATTAAAAGGCGCAGCGGTGCTGCAGGAAGAAAAAGCGGTAGATACAGCAAGGCTCACAAACTCAGTATGGCGCTCAGCATGGAGAGCTCTAGAAAGAGAAAGATTAAGAGCAGAAGCAGAGGCAAGTATTGCAGCTCAAAGAGAAATGGAGAAAAAAAGAAAAATGGCAGAAAGAGGTGAAAGCCGTGAGATTTAGAGTTATAATAGCAGTTCTAATTCTCATGCTTGATTTTTTATTTGCACCTTTTTTGCTGCTTTTCCCGATTTACGCTAAAGATTACGGCTTTAAAGAAGGCCTTCCTAAATGGGAGGCATATATAAAAGAGAAACCTTTATCGGGAATATCTTTACTGCTCAAAAAAGAAGATGTGAAGACCTCATGGCTGTGGTTACAGCCTGCTGTTTTTGCAGCTTTAATTTCTGTACTTTTTCCTATCTATGGAAGGAGAAAAAGAAAAACTGATGAGCTGGGTCTTCCTGAAGCAGCAGGAAGAGGAGAATATGGAACCGCAAGGTGGAGAACAGAAAAAGAAATATCAAAAACTTTTACAGTGTGGAATTTGAACAACAACCCCCCGAAAGGGGGCTTTGTTGTAGGGTTTAATCCTTCTACTTCAAAAGCATGGCTTGACACAGGAGATACTCACTGCTTAGTTATAGGCTCAACAAGAAGCGGCAAATCAAGAAGAATAATACTACCAACGATATGGGCTATTGCAAAAACAGGAGAAAGTATGATTGTATCTGACCCCAAAGGAGAACTGTACAGCTATACATCAGAATACCTAAAAAAGCTTGGATATAAAGTTATTCTAATTGACTTAAGAAATCCATATCGAGGAAACCAGTGGAATCCTGTTTTAGAAGTGGCATCTTATCTTGAAGCCGGTGATTATTCTGGTGCAAGTCAAAGTGCATGGGACATAGCGAACATAATAACAAATCAACAGCCACAAATAGGGGTAGACCCCATATGGCCTCAGTCACAGGAAAGCTTAACAGCTGCTTTAATTTTAGCTGTTGCTTCTTCTGCGCCAAAGGAGGCAAGGCATTTAGGCAGTGCTTATGAGATGCTCCACCGCTTAGGCGCAAATGGAGGAGAATTATTAGATAGGTATTTTAAGTCGTTACCCTATACACATCCTGCTGCTTCAGCCTACGGAGTTGCAGCTCTTTCAGAAGATAGATTAAGAAGCTCTATATTCACAGGCACTGCAGCACAGTTAAGGCTCTGGAGCGACCCTGCAGTTGTTTATCTTACATCAAAAAAGGACCACGATTTAGATGCTGTAGGAAAAGAAAAAGCAGCAGTATTTATAGTCATTCCTGATGAACGAAGCACACGAAACGTATTAGCAACACTTTATATTTCGCAAGCCTATCAAGCTTTAGTTGACCTTGCAAATAAAAACAGAGGAAGACTTCTTCAAAGAGTTAATTTTATTCTAGACGAGTTTGGGAACCTTCCTCCAATACCTGACTTTGATAAAAAAATCACTGTAGCAGCAGGAAGAAACATGAGGTTTTTACTGGCTGTTCAGGATATATCACAGATTAAAGCAAAGTATAAAGAGCTTGCTCAGACAATCACAGGAAACTGTGCTGTCTGGATATACATCCTCACAACAGACCCGGAAACAGCGAAGATAATAAGCTTAAAAACAGGACAGTACACAATAAGGACTGAAAGTTATTCTTCACAAGTTAAACATACAGATTACAGTCACAGCACATCAGAGGGCCTCACAGGAAGGCCTTTATTAATTCCTGATGAAGTTTTGAGGTGGCCGCAGGATAGAGCACTTATACTTCAGGCAAGGCAGAATCCTGCATGGCTTCCCCTACCCGACCTTTCTAAATGGCCTGCAGCAAAAGATTTAATTCCTGCTGCTTTAGAAGAAGCTGTAAGGGAGGTGGTGCCTGCTCCTGTATGGATACCTGACATCGAGAGTGAAAGTGTAAAAGAAAAAAGTATAGAGAGAACTAATGAGAATTTATTATCAAAATTAAGATGAGGAGGAGATTTTATGCCAACTTTTGTCTCTGGTGCTGTTAATCTTTTAAATGATGTCTTAACGTGGATTCTTTACATTATACCTGCTGCTTCCGGAGCAGCTATAGGGTATCATGCTTTGATGAAGCAGATGGGAGACGGCGACCCTGCTGTTACTGCAGCGCACAACAGGTCTATAAGAAACATCTTAATAGGCGGCGCAATAGGGATGAGCGCAGCTTCAATTGTTAAAGTATTTTTATCCTACTTCAAGTAATTTTAAAGGGTCGGATTATACCGGCCCTTTCTGGAGGTGTTTTTCTTGTTTACTGCAATAGAGAACATGATTATGAATGCTGTAAATAATTTTTTCACGAATATACTGGATAGTCTCCTGAGCCTTTTTGTTTCATTTTTAGGAGATGAGATGGCACTGGCTTTGAAGATTTTAAATACACCTTATGTAACTAATGCAATCTACCTTACAAAAGTAGTAGCAGGTACTCTTTTAGGAGTAAAGGTAGCTGCTGAGGCATTAAAAACATACATTCTATACAGCTCAGGAGATTCATCAGCACAGCCTCTGGAGCTTCTTAAAAGAACTGCCTTTGCTGCTTTAATGATTTCGGCAGGTCCATGGGCAGTGACGACGGTGTATGAATGGGGTACAGAGCTTGCAAAGGCTGTAGCGTCTTTGCCCTCTACGCAAACAGGCAATCCTACTGCAGGAATTACTACAATTCTGCAGCAGCTTTCTTCTTTTTCTTCTGCTGTTATTTTCATAGCTCTTACAGCGGTGGTCATATGGATTTTAATTCTCATTCAGACAGGTATAAGAGCTGTAGAAGTTGCTTTTCTTGCAGTGTCAGCTCCAATCATGGCGGTAGGGCTGACACGCCCCGATGAAGGTGTGTGGTCTGTGTGGTGGAGAGAGCTTATTGTTTTGTCTTTATCTCAAGCTGTGCAGACTTTCATGATTAGGGGCTTTCTCTCAACAGGAGTTAACATGCAGTTTACTCAGCCTGTACTAAATCTTTTAATGCTCATAGGCTGGCTCTGGGTTGCATTTAAAACTCCTGCTGTTTTAAGACAGTTTGCATATCATTCAGGACTTGGGTCTGCCATAGGCCATGCAGGACAGACAGCAGGAAGCATGTATATAATGAGGAGAATGATTTTGAGAGGATGATGTGGGTTGTATCAAGTTCCTAAAAATATTTCTGCACGATTTGAATTTTTTCCAGGCTTCGGATGGAAAGAGCTCTTTTTTGTGCTCTTAGGCCTTTTGTTAGGCTTGATTGTTTATTTGATTTTATCTATCTTTACTCACTCCCCTGCTAGGTACCTAGCAGTGTTTATCTTTACCGGCCTTGCTTACTTTCTGGTTATTCCCGGTCCTGACGGGAACAGTGTGTCAAGTTTAATTAAATACTACCTCAAATGGAGTAAGAAGCAGAAGAGATACCTTTATGTGCAAGGAGGTTGCAGAGATTGATTGGAATTTTTAAAAAAGAAAAAGCTGTAAAAAAAGATAAGGTAAAAATAGAAGAGCAGAAAAGAAAGGCTGTTCAGGAATGGCTTCCTGTAAAAGATGTTGCAGAAGATATGATTTTACTCAAAGACGGAAGATATATATGTATTTTAAAGGTTATGCCTTTGAATATCAGCTTAAAAAGTGAAAATGAAAAGAAGAGAATAATACAGACAGTTTATGAAGCTTTAAACGGTTTTAAAGAGTCCATGCAAATATTTTCTATAGGCAGGCCAGTAGACCTTGACTCTTACATCAGCTATCTTCAGACAAAATCAAAAGAAGAGACGAGCATAATTAAAAAGAGGCTTCTTCAGGAGTATCTAAAATATGTCGCTTCTATTGTCACAAGCGGTGAGGCAATAGAAAGGCGCTTTTTTATTATGTTCTCAGGTAAAGAAAAAGAAGAGCTTAAAGCAAAAGCTCACGAGCTTGCTAATAATCTTGAAAAATCAGGGTTAAAGATAGAATTAGCAGCAGACCAAGACATAATAGACCTTCTTTTCAGCTTCAGCCACCCATCACAGGCGGCATTTGAAAGAGCACCAGCTTTTAATGGACCATACTTACCACCTATGTATTCTTAAGTGAGGTGAAGAAATTTGAAGAAAAAAGAAGTAAATGTACTCACAGGCTTAATAGATATGATTTTGCCTCAAGCCCTTGAATTTAATGCAAGGCAGATTGTGTTTAATGACCAGCTTGCAAGAATCCTAGTCATTGCAGGCTATCCTCCCAAAGTTAACGCAGCATGGCTTTCAAGAATCGCAGGAATGCCGGGAGTTGTATGTTCAGTTCATGTTGAGCCAACTGACCCTACAAATTTAATAATGAGCTTGAATAAAGCAATTGGTGAATATGCAGGAAGGCTTGAAATGGGAGGCAATGCCCTCACAATGCAGAGAACAGAACAGGCTTTGAAAGATGCAGAAGAGCTTATGAGGAAAATAGACCAAGAGCAGCAGCAGGTGTTTTACGTTACAGTTGTCCTTATGGTCCTTGCCCCTACTCAGCAGGAGCTTGACAGAAGAACAAGACAGGTTGAAGCAGCTCTAGCAGCTTCAGGTATGAGAGGAAGAGTCCTTATATTCCGCCAAGAAGAAGGATTAAAAGCAGTAGCGCCCTTCTGCACACTGCCTGACGAGGTTAAAGAAGCAGGAGCAAGGAATATGCCTGCTGAAACTGTTGCTGCCTCCTTCCCCTTCACTGCTTCAGGCATAAACGATGGAACTGGTGTTGTTTTGGGAAAAGACAGAGACGGTGGATTAGTACTGGTTGATATATGGAAAAGAGGAGGCGATAGGACAAACTCTAACTGGACTATTCTTGCAAAGCCCGGCGCAGGAAAAAGTTTTACTGCTAAAATGCTACTCTTAAGGGAGTACATGCAGGGAAGCAGAATCATAATTATAGACCCCGAGCGAGAGTACAAAGATATGTGTCATAGGCTCGGAGGAGTCTGGATTAACTGCACGGGTGGAGAAGGAAAGATAAATCCACTGCAGGTGAGATTGAGGCCTGTTGAGGAAGAAGAGGAAGAAAATAGTAGATTACAAAGCCCTTTAGCTTTACACATACAGACTTTAAGAACTTTCTTTAGCTTATATCTTAAAGACTTAACAGACACAGAAAAGGCAGCTCTGGAGGATGCATTAGTAGAAGTGTATAAAGAAGCAGGAATTACATGGGATACAGATCCAAGAGATGTTCCTAATGAGAAGTGGCCTACTGTAAGGGAGCTGTATAAATACCTCGTTAAAAAGGCGGAAGAAAATCCTGAAACTTATGGAAGGCTTTCAGTTCTTTTAAAAAGAGCAGCAGAAGGAGCAGACTCATATTTATGGGCAGGCCCAACTGCTGTGGAGGCTGACTCCGATTTTATTGTTTTTGATGTTCATGATTTGCAGAATGCTGAAGACCAAGTTAAAAGAGCGCAATATTTTAATGTGCTCTCTTTTGCATGGAACATACTTGAAAGGGATAGAAGAGAGAGAACTGTTTTGGTTGTGGATGAAGCATGGATGCTTGTAGATCCTCAAACGCCTCAGGCAATTGCATTTTTGAGAGACACATCAAAGAGAATAAGAAAATATAATGGAAGTCTTATTGTTATAAGTCAGAACGTTATAGATTTTTTAGCGCCAGAGGTTCAGAGATACGGCCAAGCTCTTTTAGATAACCCCACTTACAAGCTCCTTTTAGCACAGGGAGAAAAAGACTTAGAAGCAATAACGGCCCTTATGAACCTTTCTGAAGCAGAGCATGACCTTCTCGCAAATGCAAAAAGAGGAGAAGGCCTTTTTGTTGCAGGTACACAGAGAATTCACATAAAGATTGAAGCAGCACCTTATGAAATGCAGTATTTAACTGGAGGCGGAAGTTGATGAATGTTTTGGGAAAAGTGCTTCTGGCTCTTCTGCCGGATGATTTGGAGAGCATTTTTAAGTTTGCTCTTCTTTTTGTTGTTGTTCCTGTTTTAGTGATTGCTGTAATTTTTGCAGGCCCCATTACTGCTTTTGAGAAGGTTCCACTTATTACTGCAAAGCAGGCCAAATTCTACATCAATGCAGCAGAAAAGGTGAAAAAAGAGTTTAACATGGGTCCTGATTGGAGAGAGCTTGTTGCAATAGACGCTGTAAGGTTCAAGCAGGATTTTTCCAAAGCTACCCCTGAGGATGCGTATAAGCTTGCTTCAATGTTTGTGCAAAACATAGGAGAAGTTGTTACAGAAAATGGACTGCACTTTCCGGTATATAAGCTTTTAAGCTTAGATGAGGTCTTAAATATGCTTGATTTTACAGAAGAAGAAAAAGACAAGGTTAAAGAGTTCCTTGAGTTTCTCAAAAACGCAGACCTTTCTTTTTTGTTAGATGCTGCTTCAGGTGTGCCTGAAGGGTGGGTACCTGCTGAGAAAAATCTTAAGTGGCCGGTACCGGGTGTGTATAAAATTACTTCTCCTTTTGGGCCTCGAATTGACCCGGTATACGGAGTAGAAAGATTTCACTCAGGTGTAGATATAGGAGCACCAGCAGGAACACCGGTTGTGGCTACTTTAGATGGAGAAGTAGTCTATGCGGGATGGAATGACGGCTACGGCTTAGTTGTTTTTATATGGCATAACAACAATTTAGAGACAAGATATGCTCACTTATCTTCCATAGCAGTAAAGCAGAGGCAGGTTGTAAGAGCTGGTGATGTAATTGGATATGTAGGCTCCACAGGTAAGAGCACAGGCCCTCACCTTCACTTTGAGGTAAGAGTTGGGGGAAGAGCTGTAAATCCACTTGACCTTTTTAAGTAAGAAAGGAGGTTCAGGCTTGCTTGTTTCGATTATTGCTGGAAAACAGATGGCTGAGGAGATAAGAAAAGCTTTAGCTGATGCAGGAGATATAGTTTTTGAACATATTGGTAAATTAGATTCTGAGAGTGTTAAAGAAATATTTTATTCTGCTTCTCGGGTTTCTTCAGAGGTACTTATTGTAGATCTTGATGTTTTTTTAGGGAAGGAGATTATTTCTGCTCTTCAAAGTTTTAGAATCGCAAGACCTGGCACCAGAATAATTGTTATTGCACCTGAGAGGAAACCGGGTGATGAAATAATATCTTCCATAGTTGGTTTAGGCATATACGACATAGCAGCAGAAGAAAAAGAGTCTAATTGGAGTGAGATAATTAGAAATATTTTGCTTTCGCCTCCTGCTACATATGCTCAGGCTGCAAGATGGCATACAGGTCAGTTTTTGAATGCTTCTATACAGGCAAAGGAAAGGGTTATTATAGAAGAAAGGCTTGCTGGTATTGTTGCTGTAGCGGTATCTGCTACTGCCCACGGCATAGGATGTACTCATACAGCTTTCTCTATAGCTTCATTTCTTGCCCGTTTAGGACATTCTACAGCAGTTATAGAAGACAGCCAGAGGTCTGTCTTTTCTTTTTTATGCAGTGTATTAAAAGCAAAAGAAGGAAAGGTAGAGGGTTCTTATACGGTTCATGGAATTGATATTTTCCCAGTAGATGAAAGCAGAAATAATGGCAATTGGAATTATGACATGCTTCTTAAAAAAATTAAAGCAGGGCAGTATGAATATGTTGTTAGAGACCTTGGAGTTTTAGATTCAGCAAGAAAAAAGAAATGTATAGAGCTGATATAGCTTTTATTGTGGCTTCGGCTGCAAAATGGCGGTGGCATGAGATTATTGACAGGATTGATTCTGAATTTAGTGTTATTTTCCCTTTAGCTTCGCAGAGTGATGTTGAAGAAGTTTCTTTTTACGCAGGAATTAAAGGGACAGCTTTGCCTTACTGTCCAAATCCTTTTGCTAGAGAAAATGATTTTATTTTTTTAAAGCTACTTGCTCCAGTACTGCCAAGCAGAAAGAAAAAGAAATCTCTTTTTGGGATTTCATTGTTTTAAGAGCTGTCCTAATAATCGGAACGGATTTTTCATTTTCGCTTTGCTCAAATCAAAAATCCGGTTAAGAGAGCACCTCTTAAAGCAGACGTGCTTTTTTTGTTTGCCCCCGCACAAAAGATTATACGCCTGCTCGCCTTACGGTCAAGGGGCAAGCCCTGTCGGGTCGGTGAGCATATCCTCCCTCGCTGCGCTCGGTCCGGTATCCCTCCCCGACCCCTTGACCTTCGGCTCGCAGGCCGTTTTGTTTTAACTGCCGGGGGCAAACAACAATCAAAATGAAAAAGTCTGTGAAGGAGGTGCTGTTAGTGAGCGTGAGCGCAGTTTCTTGAATACAAAAATACTTCCTATGAGGTAGTTTTCATTAATTGTTACAGAATTTTATAAAAAATACTATCAAATGATTGTAAAATTGTTTAAAATGTGATAAAATACTAAGTGAAAGGAGTATATGCTATGACTGACATTGAGGAAATTAAAAAATTCCTCAATAATGCTAAAGAATTGATGAAAGCAGGTGCTTTTGATTTTGTTCCTCGAAAGAAAAATATGGATTCAATTAAAGAAGCTGGCCTAACAATTAAGCATGTTAAAGAGATTATTATGGATTTAACCTACAAAAATTATTATAGAGGTCCTAGTGTGGATGTAGGCGCTAATAGAGAGGGTTTTATATGGGAATTTGGGTATGATATTGAAGGAACAGACTTTTACATAAAGCTTAAAATTGAACAAAGAGGGGAAAAAGAGTGTTTAGTATGTCTTTCTTTTCACAAAGCAGAACAGCCGTTAGTTTATCCGTATAAGTGAGGAGGTGTAGAGTGTGAAGAAATTCTGTCCAGTCTGTGGTAAAGAACAAGAAACAGAAGTAATTGAAAAAGAAGAAGTATCAACTGTTAGAGGAGACGAAATAAAAGCTTTTGCAAGGATAAGAGTGTGCAGTGTTTGTGGTGAGGAGCTGTTTGATGAGGAGTTAGAAGAAGAGAATATACAGAGGGTCTATGATATATATCGGAAAAAGCACGGAATACTCTCACCTGAAGAAATAAAAAACATCAGAGAAAGTTATGGGTTAAGCCAGAGAGCCTTTGCCAAGCTTTTGGGCATAGGTGAGGCTTCTATTGCGAGGTATGAAACTGGAGCTTTGCCTGAAAAGTCTTTAAGTAACATGATAATGCTTTTAAAAGATCCTAAAAATATGGAGAAGCTCCTTGAGAAAAATGAAAAAGCTTTAACCCCTAGGGAAAAGATGAGGCTTCTGCGTAGATTAGAAGAAATGAAAGGAGATGAAGAAAATGCTGTAAAAATTTCTAAAGAACTCTACAACCTGCTGGAAGATAAAGCTAAAAAAGAGGGAAAAAGTACCGATAAATTTATTGAAGAGATTTTAAGGAAAGTTATTTAAAAATTTAAATAGAAAGGAGTTTTTGCTATGAAAAAGATAATTTCTATGATAATTGCTGCCATATTAATCTTTTTATCCATTCCTGCTTTTGCGCAAACTGGAGGTCAAGAAGAACAGCTTCCCTATCAAGAGTGGATAGATAAAGGATGGATAAAGGCAGTATCACCTGATGAGAAAGGCCATGATAGATTAGGTTGGTACTACATTATGCCCGGAAAAGAAAAAGAAATAGCTTACAGTGATAAGCTTAAGAATACAGATAGGTTAATTGTAATAGGTGGTAGTTTTGATTACAGCAGTATGCCGTTTGAACAGTATATGAAAGACTATATTGAAAAAGGTTTAAGTAACGTATGCTTATACGATTTAACTACAAAAGTTGAGGAATATGGTCAAGGATATTTAGCAAACGACTATATAGGTATCGTAAGATATAACCATCCTGACACATTCAAAATAGAGCTTTGGAAACAGTTTACAGTTGGCGCGATTACAATCAACGGTGTAGATTGGCAAAAAACACCTTACAAAGATATAATATTGCAAGCACTTTATAGCAGATGGGAAGGTTTAAAAGACCCTGCTTATACTAAATATTTGGTTGATCCTAAGTGGAACGGCTATACAGAAGAATGTATCTATAATTGGGATGGTGTAGATGTGTGGGTGGGTAAGAACGATATTACAATAAGATATGAACTTAAAGAATACAAGAAAAAACTGCCCACAAAAGTCATATCAGACAATGGTGTTGCGATGATACCGCTTAGAGGCGTCATGGAAGAATTAGGAGCAGTTGTTGATTATAATGCTAAAACACAGCAGATAACCATAAAAGATAAAGGCAAAACTGTTGTGCTGAAAATAGGCTCTGATACAGCAGTAGTAGACGACAAGGTAGTTAAAATGCCGAGAAAAGTATATGTGAAAAATGGATACACAATGCTTCCGTTAAGATTTGTTGCTGAAAATTTAGACCATGCAGTAGAATATTCAAATGACGGTACAATAACAATATGGAGAGCAAAATACACTACACCACCAAGTATATAAAGGGGCTTCAGCTTAGTTTGAAGCTTCTTTTCTTTTTCTAAAAAATCACCGAAAGGAGATGAGGTTTTTGTTCAAAAGAATTGCTTCTGTAATTGTTCTTATTACATTTCTTGCAGGGTTAATATACATTCCTAAGCTGGAAAATGCCTATGCAGCAGTAATTGATGACGTAGGAGACTTAAATTTAGCTATTGATACTCCCGTGACACTAAATCCTGATAAATCATATAATTTAGTCCCTAACCCAATTCCGCAAAAGCCTAATGACAAAAAGCTCTATTCCGGTAAATGGAGCATATATGTTGACGGTACCCTTGCAGGATATGATAAAGTAATAAAGCATATTTACACAAAAAGCAACGCAGAGCAGTACAATTTCATAAAGTACAGCACTGTCCCTCAGTGGATAAATGTGCTTGGCGGTAACCCTACTTTTGTTAATACGTATCTAAATCAAATCAAATTAAGCATATCGGGTTCAGACCGTGTGTATATACGCTATCTTGCAGAGCTTAATGGCGCTCATGTGGTAGGATATAAAGTACTGGATGAAAAAGGTGGTAAAGGAGAAGTATATGTTTCAACAACAAGACCACCTTCTGGTAATATATCTATTTCTCCTGTAAATCCAAAAGAAAATGAAGATGTAAGGATTATGCTTTCAGGGACTTCCTTTTTTACTTTTTGGAATCCTGATACTGGACCGCAAAAAGTTGATTTAAAAGGAGCTTTAGGGCTTAGAGATAAAATTGTATATACAGTAGATATAGATGGTGAAAGAGTAATTTCAGGAAAAACTTTATATGACACTACGAGCTTTACCGATACCATTACAAGAAAATTTTCAGCAGGCCAACACACTATAACTTTGTATGTGAAAGATTCTGTAGATAGGTTTACAAGAAAAGACTATACTTTCACAGTAAGTGCTGCACCTACACCACCACCTCCTCCCGGCAGCATACAGGCAAAGATAAATCTTATTTTAGACCCACCATCTCTCAAAGCAGGAACAACGGGAGATGTAAATGCGACCATTGACGCAACATCTTCTGTGTCAAGCGGAACAGGTCCTTATTCAGCAAGATTTTGGCTTAAGGTGAATGGAGTAGATCTATTAGGTTCAGACGGTGTGGCTGTGCAGAATTTGACTTCTCTTTCTCAAGCAAAGTATACGAAGCTTATTACTAATGCAAAGCCCGGCGACAAGGTTTGGGCAAAAGTAAGAGTATGGGATGCAAGCATAAATAAAACTTCAGAGGCAGAAACCACTAAAGTAATAGGACAGTATGAGGATGTACCTACTCCAGAGCCAACACCACCTCCTGCACCAGAACCTGCACCTCCTGTTGCAGTGATAAATGCTCCTTCAGAAGTAATTCAGGGTGATGATGTGTATATAAGCTCTGGAAGCTATGACCCTGATGGAACTATTGTTAACTACAGCTGGAGCATTTCTCCTTCAAGCGGTGTGACAGGTACTCTTTCAGGCGAAAGCGGTACAGTATCTTTTGACAAGGTAGGAACGTACACAATAAGGCTGACAGTGACAGACAATGACGGCTTAACAGATACGGCACAGAAGACTATAGAAGTAAAACCTGCAGTACCTAAAGCATTTTTTGACTACACGGGTGCATTGAAGGAAAACAGAAAAGTAGTGTTAGATGCGTCAGGCAGCTATACATCGCCGAAGTATCCAATGGTATGGGATGTAACAGAGTGGGAGATAACACCTGTGAGCAGTGGCTTGACACAGAATGATATAAAGATAGTGTCTTCTACAGATATGAAGACAAGAACGGTTCTTTTTAAGAAAGCGGGAGATTATAGAGTAAGAGTAAGGGTAAAAAATAGTGCAGGAAATTATTCTGACTGGTATGAAAGGACATTAACTGTTGTAGAAGATTTACCTCCTGTTGCAGATTTCTTTGTGATGGCCACTGCTTTGAGGAACCCTTCAAACGGCAATATGGCCAAAATAGAGCTTATAGATGCCTCTTATTCCCCAGACGGTGATAAAATTGTGCAGAGAATATGGAAATATAAGTATGACAGCAACAACAACGGAAGTTTTGATGATGAGCAGTGGATAACTTTGGACAGTGGCAATAATACTCACCCAGTACTGTATACAAAAGATGTAGGAAAGTATTTATTTGAACTTTCAGTTAAAGAAGATTTTGGAGAAGAAACCATACCTGAGTTTGTATCACCGTCAGATTACAAAACTGCTGATACTTCAAATAAGCCGATGAAGGATAAAATATGTGAAGTGATAAACTTGCAGCCTGTTGTGGATTTTGAAATGTATGAAAAGAAAAAAGCAGAGTTGGTTATAAGGGTTGGTAAACTGAACAATTATGATACAAGGGTAAAACAGCTGGAGGATGGAATAAATAATTTGCTGATACCCCTTTTAAACAGCAAAAACATTGATGCAAGAGTGATAGACAGTGACTTTGGGACAGGAACTTATGGAGGAAATACGAGTTTTGATGGCAGCAGATATACCGTTTCAAGCTATGTAATTAAGGCTACTGTAGATACTGCAGGGAGATTCGGGATTACAACTGTGGAAGGTTTTCCGGGCATTACTTCTGATGACAATCAGTACTTGCTTTATAGAGGAGACGTATCAACTACGTCAGCACTTGTAGTAAAAATTGATGGGAATTTATATAACCTGTATAATTACACACCCTCATCAATTACTACAGAAAATGGCAAAATAGTAGTTAATTACGGTACAATAAATGGAGTAGAGATAAAGGTAATATACACAATCTATGACGATAAATATGTACTCATAAATTTTGTTGCGACTAATAAAACTACTGTACAAAAGAACATAGGATTTAAGATATACTATGATACTTGTATAGCAGGTAATGATGGTTCTCCAATAAAAGTAACAAATAAGGGATTTGAGATTTACAATGACGTATATCAGGTTAGAGCTGTAGGAATATTGAAAGATAATCCAGTAATTACCCCTCCTACAGACTGGCGAATGGAAACATGGAGCAGCAACAACTACACCTATTTCCCTTACGATGACGGCATAGCGCATTTCAGCAGCAGTTATTACGTTGGACAAACATATCAGACGAGTGATACGGCAATAAGTTTGTGGTGGCACTCCCAGAGTGTTGCACCAAATCAGCAGAGAAGCATTACTACCTTATTAGGCATAGAAAGACCTACGGAGGCAAAATTAGATAATCTTGCAAACAGCTTATTCAATGTAGTTTATAAAGATTTAAATGCTGGTAAATATGTTTTACTTTTTAATGATGTGTCTTTCTTGGATTATAATGACAGCAATATAAGAACAAAGTTCGTAAATGCAGTAAATCAGTTATCAGCCAAACTAGTAATTGCAGGGCAGACAACATTTCCTGCATCACAAGCAGATGGGCTTATAAGCTTAGCTGCAAATGGAGGATTTAAAGTTATTGATGACAGCATAAGCAATCAACTGACTGTTATTGCAGAGTATATTGCAAAAGACTTAGAAAACCAGCAGAGAATAATTGAAAAATATGTCATTTTAGGCGAACCAATTGAGATAAAAACCTACTACAATGACCCAGAAAATGATCCAAAATATCAAGAAAGATGGATGTACCTGCATGACCCGAATTACTTTGAAAACAGCTTAGGACTTGCAAGCTTTAATGGAAAATATCTAGATGTGCCTGTAACTGTCTTTGATAAGGTTGGGAAATATGAAGTGGAGTATCAGGCAAGAGATAATCCAAAGGATGATGATAGATTTGACAACTACAGGCTGTGGAGCTATAAGCCTTTAAGCACGATGTATATTTACGTTCACAGAAGACCTATTGCGCAGTTTGCTGTGACTATGACCCCAAGCGGCTCAAACTACATTGTCTCAATTACAGACCAAAGCTACGACCTAGATCATATGTCACTGCCTAATAAAGGTATACAGGCATGGGAGTGGAAGTGGAAAGAAGTGAATGAAACCACATGGCATGATGGTAAAATGTCAGGGACATTCCCTGTAGGAAAAACTTATCTAGTGTACCTTAGGGTACAGGATTTAGAAGGAGCATGGAGTGAGCCAAAAGTACAGACAATAACGACGCAGAATATAAATTTACCGCCTGTTGCACAGTTTACTGTGAATCCAATTGTCCAAGTTGTGAATAAGACAATAACAATAACTGATCAAAGCTATGACCCAAATGGAGATCCTATTGCGGAACGGCAGTGGAGAGTGCAGAAACCCGATGGAACATGGATAAACTACGGCAGCACTGTACCTAACAATATACCTTCATTAGGAATTGGAACATATACAATAGAGCTTAAGGTTAGAGATAATCCTCGGGTTGGAACACCACTCTGGTCAGAGCCCTATACTCAAGCCGTGACCATAATACCCGAAAACAATAAGCCTGTGGCCAGATTTACAATTAGTCCGAATCCAGTAGTAGCTGATGAGCACTTTACGATCACAGACCAGAGCTATGACCCTGACGGTGATCTAATTGTAGCAAGAGAATGGAAAGTACAGAAACCTGACGGGACATGGGTAACAATAAATCAATGGAAGCCTACTTTTGAGGAAATGGGACTTGGAGATGATGGAACATACAAGATACAGCTGAGAGTATTGGATGACCCAACAGGCAGGAATCCAAACCTCACACCAATGTGGTCAGATCCTTACACAGTTACAGTACAAGTTCAAGGAAAGCTTATTGTTATTGGAAGTTCAAACAAGACCACATACAAAGCAGGAGAAGCGATGATTCTATATGCCCGAACTGAAGGAAAGGCCTACCGTGTAGAAGCAAAAATGTGGTACCCGAAAAATGAATTTGCTTCATCTAATGTAACTACCCTAGTACCCGATATACCTTTAACCACTCCACCGCAGGATGTGATGACATGGCATACTAAACACACCAAAGATGAAGGAAGAGATGTTGTGGTAATTATTCCTAAAAATATGCCTGACGGTACTTACAAGATAGTGTTTACGGCTTATAAGCAGCTGGCAGGCGGAGGAGTAAAAACAGCTACAGATACTATTACCGTTAGAGTGAAAGGTTCAATATACGATAACTCAAAATCACAAATTATTGGTCCTAAATTTTGATATGAAGGCCCTGTATAGAGCAGTTACTCTATACAGGGCATATTTTTTATTTCATTCATACTCCAATTTTCAATTAAATGAATAAGTTATCGTCTCCCAAATAAATACATAAATGCATAAGCAGGAATTTTTATTATTGGTACCTTTGTAGAAATCTTAACTTTTCCATAATCTTCTGGTCTTTTTGTTACTAATACTGCTGAAGCAATATTTTTTTCCTTTTGACTCATCTCAACGATAGCTTCATTTTCAGAAAGTGTTGTATCTTCTCTGAATTTCACTTCAATTAAGGATTTACTATGTGGGAATTCAACAACTACATCAATTTCTTTTTGATTATCAGAAGATTTTCTAAAATAACCTATTCTAGCATTTGTTTGCAAGTAAAAATTATAGATATGTTTAAAAATTGCTGTCTCAACCGTTATTCCAAGTTCCTTACTGTCTAAGAGTATATTGTCTATCATCAAAACTGCATTTCTCAAAGCAGGATCAGAGACGTAAATTTTTGGTTTTGCTTTTAAAACTTTTTTCCCACCTAATTCTATGGGTAAACTTTTGTAAATTAAATTCGCATTTTCTAGAAGATGAATATAGTTTTCTACCGTTACCGTTGAAACATCTCCAATTTCTTTACTTATCGTTGAAATATTTATAACACTTGCAGAATTGAAGCATAAGTATAAAAATACCTTTTCTAATACCGCTAAGTTTCTTACATTAAATAAAGAAGGTATATCTCTTTTAATAACTTTGTCAACCACATCTTCTCTTAATATTCTTTGCACTAAAAACTGATCTTCTGAGAATACAAATTCGGGGAATCCCCCTATTGTTAAATACTTATTAAAATACTTTTGCAAGGGCATAAGTAAAAATATAAGCTCACTTAATTGAGACTCATTTAAATTTGAAATTTCGTTTAAATCTAAATCGGGTAAGTTATTTGGTCTTTCTGGGACTCCAAGTATTTCACAAAATTCATAAAAAGAAAGAGTAGGTACAGAAATAACAGTCCACCGACCAACACCACTTTCTTTTGTACCTTCAATAAGTGCAGGAGAAGCTGAACCTGTGGCAATAATTCTCCAGTTTGGTTTGGTGTCATAATAGACTTTTAACCATCTGTCCCAATCACTTGCATATTGAATTTCATCTAGAAATATATAAGCTTCCTTTTCTTGATTTATGGCTGTTTCATAAAGGTTAATAATTTGGTCGAAGGAACTTAATTTAAATAAAGGATGATCAAAAGATACATATAATATTTTTTTTGGGTGCACTTGATTTTTTAAAAGGGTTTCTATCATTTGATATAAAATTGTGGTTTTACCAACACGGCGTGCGCCTGAAAGTATAACATATCTTCTAATGGCTGGATGCATTAGTAATTCGAATGCTTGATGATAGACTACTCTCTTTACGGGTTTAGACAGATCTTGAGGGAAATATCCTTCCCTCCACCATGGGTTATAAGAGTATAAAATCCTTAATATATTCTCTGAGCTTGTAATAGACATTTTTTCACCTCCCACTTATAATATTATAACACATACTTTATGTTTTTATACAAAAAATATAAAATATACTTTATATTTTATAGATAATTTTTTAAACCGCATTTTAAATTTAGTGATATTAGTTGAAAAGACGTTCTTTTTTTGTTTGCCCCCGCACAAAAGATTATACGCCTGCTCGCCTTACGGTCAAGGGGCAAGCCCTGTCGGGTCGGTGAGCATATCCTCCCTCGCTAGCGCTCGGTCCGGTATCCCTCCCCGCCCCCTTGACCTTCGGCTCGCAGGCTGTTTTGTTTTAACTGCCGGGGGCAAACAAGAAGCAAACAAAAAAATTGAGGAGGTGTAAGCACATGGCGTAAGAGAGCAGGGTAGAGCGTTAGGCTGTCAAATACGAGCGAGTAAAAAATTTTAGGGGAGGGAATTTAAAAAATGACTGCTAGAGAAATTGCTGAAGAAATAAGAAAAAATCTAAAGAAGCACGGCATAACATCAAAGCAGGTAAGCGTCAGAGCTAAAACATACCTTCTAGATAAGTCAATTGAAGTTAGAATTAAAGACTTAAAAGTCTCTAAAAAGCTTGTAGAAGCTGTTGCTAAAAAGTATGAGTATATAAGATGGGATGACTACACTAATGAAATACTTGCTGGATGCAATACTTACGTTGCTGTTGACTTTGATTATAAAGTCTTAAGAGAAAAAGCTGAAGAATTTAGAGAAACAGCCAGAAAAATATTGGAAGAGAAAGACAAATATGATAAGGATGAGCTGATGAGATTAGCAGAAAAAGGAGATTTGGTGGTATTATATCAGCCTCATCACAATGGTACTTATCCTCATGTTAAATTATGCAGAGAAAATAACCACAGCTGTATTTTAGATAATCTTGAAAGCTATTATGCTGCTGATGAGTATGGACTAAGTGAAGCTTTAGCAATTTTGTCGTATCAATACGGATTCGATTTTATTGAAGTAACAGTATAACAGCAATGCAGTAGCAAAACTGCCACTGCATTTAAGAGAAAACTTTAAGAAATTTTGTATAGAAATGTTATAATATGCGTGCTATAATTGATTGTGAAGAAAAATTTTTCGAGATCTATAAACAATTAAAATAGAAATTTGGGGCTCTTAGAATAGAAATAAACTAAAAAAGAATAGATAGCTCACATCTACCTATTCCCACATCTCACATATCTATAACACTTGAAGTGCCCCTTCATTCATTATTATATCACATCTTTATATTACATCTTTTAGAAATTAAAAAGGGGGAAACAAAGATATTGACCGTTTTTTTAAGTATTATAACTGCATTAATAGTATTTATTGCTTCTTGTGTGCTCTTCAATATTAACTTTGATTACAAAAGTAAATTTTTAAAGATTTCTATAAAAACAGAAAAAAATTCTTGATGATAGTGATAGGATAAAAGTACGTTCAAAGTTGGGAGCGATTCGCCGCTACCAATTTCTTCCATAAAAACTATTGTTTTTTATATCCTATCAAAGTAATGTGTGGATATTTTTTTAATTAAAAATACTTGATTCAGTGAAAAAAGTATGTTATTATATATACAGGTGATGGCAAATGAAACTAAGGATAGGAAACAAGGAACTTATAAAAGATATTAATCGCTCTTTAGTAATAAATGAAATAAGAATGAACGGACCTATTAGCCGTACTGATATTTCAAAAAATCTTAATTTAGGATTATCTACTGTTACAAACATTGTTGAAGAATTAGAAAACCAAAATCTCGTTCATGAAGTAGGAGAGGCTGATTCTACAGGTGGAAGAAAACCTATTCTTTTGGAATTTAATTATAATTACGGATATATTATAGGCATTAAAATTGAGGAGAATAACTTGATATTTGCTTTGACAAATCTTAAAAGTGAGATTATTGAAAAGAGAGTTGTACCATTTAAAAAAGGGACAAATAGTAATACGGTATTAAACATGGTGGTTGAAAACATAGAAAAATTAATTACAAAGATTCCTTATAACAAAAATTTGATGGGTATAGGAGTCGCAGTTTCTGGTTTAGTTGATCAACAAAAAGGAAAACTTATATATTCTGGTATGTTAAATTGGAGCAATGTTGAAATTGGTAATATTTTAGAAAATAAATTTAACGTTCCTGTATACATTGATAATGACGTGAATGCCTATACATTAGCTGAATTGTGGTATGGACATGGAAGAGAATTAAATAATTTTATAGTGGTAACTTATGGTTCTGGTATTGGTTCAGGAATAGTAATTAATAAAAAATTGTATACTGGTGATTTTGGCGGTGCTGGAGAAATAGGACATATGGTGTTGGTTGCTGAAGGCAGAAAATGTGAATGCGGACAAAGGGGTTGCTTGGAAGCATATGCTTCAGAAGATTTCATAGTAGATTATATTAGAGATAATATAAAAATGTATAGTGAAAGTAAAATAGATTTAACAGAAGATTTATCTATTGAAAAAGTCTATGAATATGCAAAAGAAGGAGATATGCTTGCGATTGATGTATTAAGGTTGTCTGCAAAATATTTGGGGTATGGTTTATTAAGCGTGATAAATCTATTAAATCCATCAACAATAATTCTTGCAGGAGAAGGAATGATTGCTAAAGATATTATTTTACCTGTTATAAATGATATTGTAAAAAATAATTTTTTCAAAATGCATGAAAAAAGTACAGATAAAAGTATCTGAACTTGGAGATGAAGGATGGGTGATTGGTGCTTCAACATTAGCGATTAGCAAACTTTTTGAAATACCTTTGTATGAAGGGCAAGATAATGCATTAACAGTATTTTAAGTGAGTTTATTTTTAATACTTCATTCACTGAAAAAAGTTGAAGGGAGGGGTAAAGGGAACAAATTAAATAAATATTTGACTTATAAATTTGATTAATAAAAGGGGGAAATTTAGAATGAGTAAAAAGGTGATAAGTGTTTTAGTAGCAGCTATTTTGGCTTTGACATTTGTAATGGCGGGATGTAGTTCAAATAGTGGCACAAAAAAGACAACTGACAATAGTTCTGTAAACGATACCCAGAAAGTAGAACCTGTTACAATTGAATTTTGGCATACTTTCAGTGATACGGAAGATAAGATTCTAAATGAGCAAATTATCCCTGATTTTGAGCAGAAATATCCCAATATTAAAGTAAAAGCTACGCGCATGCCTTATGATGGATTAAAACAACAAGTAATATCAGCAGTTGCAGGTAATGCAACTCCAGATGTAATGAGGATGGATATAATTTGGGTACCAGAATTTGCGAAATTGGGTGCACTACAACCGGTGGATAACCTTGAGGGTTTTGATGCTATAAAAGAAAAAGCATTTAAAGGACCTATGGAAACTAACTATTTCAATGGTCATTATTATGGAATTCCTCAAGATACAAATACTAAGATAGCAATATATAATAAAACGTTATTACAACAAGCAGGATTAACAGAACCGCCAAAGACTTTTGATGAACTTGTTGCAGCTGCGGAAAAAATAAAGGGAAAAGATAGATGGGGTATAGCAATCAGTGGAACAGGACCTTGGGGAATTGCTCCCTATTTCCTCTCATTAGGAGGTAAAGTTACAGATGATAAGTATACTAAAGCAACTGGATATTTAAACAGTCCAGAAAGTGTAGCAGCATTGCAGAAATTAATAGATTTGTATAATGAAAAATTAATTGGACCATGTATTTTGGGAGGACAGCCAGATACATGGGGTGGTATGAAAGGTAATAATTATCTCATGATTGACGATGGTCCATGGTTTTACAGCATACAAGGAGATGCTGCAAAGCAATCTACAGTACCTGCTTTATTTCCGCAAGGACCTGGAGGAAGCATATCAGTTGTAGGCGGTGAAGACCTTGTTTTATTTAAAACTACTAAACATCCTAAAGAGGCATGGATTTTTATGCAATATATGTTTTCTGAAACACCTCAAAAATTGTTAGCGCAACAAGCAGGGCTTATACCGACAAATATGGATGTAGCTAATTCATCAGATGTCAGCGGTGATCCGATTATTAGTCTTTATGTTCAACAATTAAAAACTGCATGGCCAAGAACACCAAGTCCAAATTGGGGTAAGATAGATGAGACTTTAAATCAAGCTTTTGAAAAAGTATTTAGAGGTAAAGCAACACCTCAACAGGCATTGGATGAAGCTGCAAAACAAATAGATGAATTTTTGCAAAATAATTAAAATTAGTTTTGTAAGAAGGATTAGGAGTGTACTCTTAATCCTTCTTACAAAAAGGAGTTGGATTCAATGTTATCACAGTCTATATTAGAAAATAAAAGTAAAAATAACAAAAAGAATAGCCATTTTAAGCAAAAATTTAAAGAATGGTTTGAGGTTTTGCCTTTTATAGGATTAGGGTTAGTTTTATTATCTGTATTTGTTGTTTATCCACAAATAAAAAATATTTATATGGCTTTTACAAATTACAATATAATGCCAGGGCAACCCAGTGAGTTTGTAGGGTTTGCAAATTTTATGAGAGCGTTTCACAGTGAAAAATTTTGGTTAGCTTTTAGAAATACGGTTTTATATGGAGTTGTTACAGTACCTGGTCAAATGGCGATAGGGCTTATTGTTGCAGTTTTAATTAACAATGTAATCAAAGGGAAAAATTTATATAAAGTTATGATATATATACCTGTAATTACTTCCTGGATAGTTGTTTCATTAATTTTTAAATATTTATTTACAGATGGTAAAGAAGGTCTAATTAATTATGCATTGTTGAAGCTACATTTAATTTCTGATCCTATTTCCTGGCTTCAGAATACATGGACAGCTAACTTTGTAATCTGGGTTCTTGGCATATGGAAGGGTATAGGATGGGTAATGGTTATATACTTGGCAGCACTTCAAGGTATACCAAATGAGCTGTACGAAGCTGCTGAAGTAGACGGGGCTAACCCTGTTCAAACGTTTTTTAAGATTATTATACCGTTAATAAAACCTACCACTTTTTTTATATTGATAAATCTAATTATAGGTGCATTTGGAGTATTTATACAAGTTATGATGATAACAAATGGTGCTCCACTTGGTACAACGGATGTGCTTTTGAATTATATGTATAATAGGGCGTTTTCAGATTTTGAATTCGGATATGCATCTGCAATTAGTGTAATAATTGGTATAGTAATTATGGCTATAACTTTGTTACTAAAAAGACTCTTGAAGTATGATGAGTTTAATTATTAAAAAGGGGCAATATTTATGGTTAAAAGCAAATTTGGTCAACTTATTATTCATATTTTGCTATTGATTTGTTCTGCTGCCATGGTTATTCCTTTTATGTACATGGTAGCTACAGCTTTGACACAAGATACGTATGTTATGCCATATCCTCCTATTTTGATACCAAAATCTTTATACTTAGGCAATTTTATAGAGGCGTGGAATGCTAACAATTTCGAAAGATACTTTTTAAATAGCTTATTTCTCGCAATAACGAATACAATATTGTCTCTCTTTATTTCTACCTTATCAGCATATGGGTTTGCAAGGTTCAATTTTCCTGGCAAAAATTTAATTTTTAATATCTATCTTTTTACAATGATGGTACCAGGAGTTTTAAACATTGTAGCACAATATACGGTTATTAATGGAATGCATCTTGTTGACACATATACAGGACTTTTACTCCTATATGTAGGAGGAGGAATTGCAGGAAATACATTTTTTTTGAAGGGCTTTTTTGAACAGATACCAAGAGAATTGGAAGAGTCAATTATTATTGATGGAGGTTCTAGGTGGACTATATACAGACACATAATACTGCCACTTTCAAAACCTGCATTAGCAACTTTTGCAATTTTTGCTTTTTCAGGTACATGGGATGAGTTTTTCACTGCATTGACACTAATAAAGACCCCAATAAAAAGAACATTGCCCATTGCGATAAGAATGTTTCAGGGACAGTTTGCAACAAAATGGGGACTTGTATTTGCAGCATCATTGATAGCTGTTATACCAATAATTTTAATATTTATCATATTCCAAAAGTATTTTATAAGGGGAGGTATCCAAGAAGGAGCTTTGAAAGGTTGAGCATAATAGAGTTTCATAAATATGGGAGAGGATTAAAAATTGAGTAAAAAGATTATTGCGTTAATATTAATAATATCAACTGCTATATTTGGAGCACTCTACATGTATAGAAATATTTTTAGTTTTAAAGATGACAATAATATAGTAGCTTTAACAAAAGGCAAACTAATAAGCGATGTATATACAGATAAAGCAAGATATTATCCAAGTGATAAAGTAACCATAAAGATAGAATTGAATAATGAACTACAAGAAGATTTTCGTGGAACGATTTATATTTTTTATAAACATCTTGAGAGTATTGTGGGGAAGGCAAAAATACAAGTAAATATAAAAAGTGGTCAGAAAAAACAATTGAATATATTTTGGGAAGCTCCAAAAGATGATTTTAAAGGATATTTAGTGGAAGTCTATGCCGTAAAAGGAAATAAAGCAATAGATAACAAGAATACTGCTGTGGATGTTTCTTCTGATTGGTCAAAATTCCCAAGATACGGATATTTAGCTAATTTTCCTGAACAGAGTAAGGAAAAATCTGCCCTTATTATTGAAGTCCTTAATAAATATCATTTAAACGGATTATTGTTTTATGACTGGCAATACAAACATAACAAGCCGTTAGCCGGGACAGTTGAAAACCCAGATCCAAAATGGAAAGACATAGCAAACAGGGATATCTATGGCCAGACAGTTAAGGACTACATTGAACTTGCTCACTCTAAAAACATAATGGCTGCAAATTATAATCTTATGTATGGAGGATATTTCGATTATGTAAAAGACGGGGCGAAACCAGAGTGGGGTCTTTATAAAGATCCCAATCATGAAGAACAAGATAACCATCCACTTCCACATACATGGGCGACAGATAGATTGTACCTTTTTAATCCTGCAAATAAAGACTGGCAAAACTACATTTTTAATGCTGAAAAGGATGCTTTTGGAGTGTATAACTTTGATGTATGGCATGTCGATACATTAGGGCCAAGAGGCACAGTTTATGACTACAAAGGGAATCTGGTAGAACTATCTATGACATATGCAGATTTTTTAAACAATGCGAAAAAGGCATTAGGGAAAAGAATAGTATGCAATACTGTAAATGAATATGGTCTTATTAATGTTGCGTCTGGTGCTGACGTAGACTTTTTATATGTGGAAATTTGGCCGCCGGCAAGAGCTCATTATAACTTTTTAAAACAAACTGTCGATAATGGATATAATTATTCTGATGGCAAGAAAGCTACTGTTGTAGCTGCGTATATGAATTATGGCATTGCAGATAGAAGTGCTGAATTTAATAAACATAGTGTAAGACTTACTGATGCTGCAATATTTGCTGCTGGTGGCGACCATATTGAGCTTGGTGATACGGGAATGCTTTCAAAAGAGTATTTTCCGTCAGCAAATTTAAAAATGTCGGAATCACTTGTAAAAGCTATGAGAAATTACTATGACTTTTTAACAGCATATGAAAATCTGTTAAGAGATGGGCTTAAAGAATCAGATAACAAAATAGAGATACCTGGAATTGAGATAAGTAACAATGGTTCAGCACGAACAGTATGGACATATGCGAAACAAAAAGAAGGGTATGATGTTATACACATGATAAATTTACTTGGTATTGAGGTTTCGAATTGGAGAGATGATCTAGGGAATTATAGTGCGCCACCTATAATAAAAGATTTTAAGGTGAAGTATTACTTAAAAGATGATAATATTAAAAATGTTTATCTTGCTTCACCAGATATTAATGATGGTAAGGTTATGAAACTTCAATTTAAAAAGAAGGAAGATAGTAAAGGTAAATATCTGGAAATATCTGTTCCTGAACTGCAATACTGGGACATGATATTTATTAAAAAATAATTTTTGGAGGAATTGAAATGGAGAATTTGGTAGAAAAGAGTATTAAAATTATTAAAAATAATCAATCAGAATATGGTTCATTTATAGCATCACCTTCATTCCCAACATATCATTTCAGTTGGTTGAGAGATGGCAGTTTCATTGCGTATTCTATGGATTTAGTGGAGCAGTATGCTGAAGCAAAGAAATTTTATCGTTGGGTAAATGAAGTGATAATAAGATATAGTTATAAAGTGGATAAAATTATAGAGAAAATAAAAAATGGCAATAAACTTGAACCGAATGACTTTCTTTATGCGCGATATACGCTGGAAGGTTATGAAGAGAAAGATAGTGGATGGGGTAATTTTCAACTTGATGGATATGGCACATGGCTTTGGGGATTATCAGAACATATAAAAATTACAGGTAAGACGGAACTCATAAATGATTTTTTCAAAAGCATAGATATTACAATTAAATACATTGATAATTTATGGTATTATCCTAATTTTGATGTATGGGAAGAAAATAGTGATAAAATACATACCTCTACGCTAGCATGCCTTTATGGGGGACTTAATTCTATAAACAAGTATTTAAATGATGATAAAGTTAAAGAATTAGCGAATAAAATAAAGACCTATATTTTGACAAACTGTGTTGTTGAAAATAGTTTTGTAAAATACGTAGGAAGCAATAGTGTTGACAGTAGTTTGATATGGCTGGCAATACCTTTTGAAGTAGTTGATGTAAATGATGAGATATTTCTAAATACAATTAAAAGAATAGAAAAAGAACTTTTACACAATGGGGGAATGCACCGCTATAGAAAAGATACTTATTATGGTGGCGGCCAATGGATATTATTATCTGCATGGATGGGGCTTTACTATTGCAAATCAGGTGATTATAAAAAAGCGGAAGAAGTAAAAAAATGGATAGAAGAGCAAGCGGATGAAAATGGATATCTGCCAGAACAGGTACCTTATCATTTAAATAATGAAGTTTATTATCCCTATTGGGTTAATAAGTGGGGTAATATTGCAAAGCCATTATTGTGGTCACACGCTATGTATTTAGTACTTGACTATGAACTTAAAAAGGCAGGTGTACAACTTGAGGATTAAAGATGTGTATCCGTCAAAATCACAATATAGGCCTGGTGAAAAAGTTGAAATTATTGCAACATTTGAGGTAACGGATGATTTAGGTAACTATACTGTATCGTGTACTGTTTTAAATTTTCATGACATACTTTATAAAACAGAAAAAGAATTAAAATTGCATGACGAAAAAGTTGTTTTTGAGTTTAATATAGAAAAAAACGAAAAAGAGATGATGGGCTTTGGGGTTGAAGTGGATTTGTACAGGAATAATAAAAAGATTAACAGTTTATCAACATCGTTTGATATTACCGAGTCATGGAAATTAGCACCGAGATACGGTTTTCTATCGGATTTTTTTGATAGAGATAAAAACGATGATAAAGATTTAGTACAGTTGAACAAATATCATATAAATGTAGTACAGTTTTATGACTGGATGTATAGACATCATGAACTGTTACCCCCGACTAATAGTTTTGCTGATCCTCTTGGTAGAAACCTATTAATTGATGTAGTAAAGCAAAAAATTAATTATGCGCATAAATTTGGTATGACAGCTATTGCTTATGGTGCTGTTTACGGTTGTGAAAAAGAATTTTATGATAAACATAAAGATTGGGCACTGTATAAAAATGATGGAACTGTTTTTGACCTTATAAATTTGATTTACATTATGGATATATCAAAGGAATCTGGATGGCATAATCACATAATATCTGAATTTTTAAAGGCTATTAAATTTGGATTTGATGGTATACACATGGACCAGTACGGTTTCCCCAAAGAGGCTTTAAGTATTGCTGGTGGTGTGAAAAAGATAAGAAGACTAAGGAATGAATTTCCTGTGTTAATTAATGACACAATGGAGTATATCGAAAAAAATGGATATAAACCTGCTTTAATTTTTAATGCTGTAAATAACTGGCCTATTGATACAGTAGCAAGTGCGAAACAGGATGTTGTATATATAGAAGTATGGCCTCCAAATGATACATATCAGGATTTATATAATTTAATTACAAATGCGAAAAAATATGCTCCTGATAAGCAGGTTATTCTTGCAGCATACATGGAGCCTTTTTCAAAAAGATCAAATGTCCCAGTAGAATATGCAGAAAATGCGACAATTATGATGATGGCTACAATATTTGCAAGTGGCGGCTTTCATCTTTTGCTTGGTGAATTAAACGGCATATTAACAGAGGCCTATTATCCTAATTATACAATGATAGACAATGAGAGATTCGTTAGAGAGCTAAGAAATTATTATGATTTCATTGTAAGATATGAAGAACTTTTATATGATTTTAATATTGTTGATAATACTATGACACATACAGGAGGAATAAATGGTGAGTATGTATTTAAAGGTACAAAGTTTTCACCAAAAGCTGAAAAGGATAGCGTATGGACTTTAATAAAAGAAAAACCGGGATATAAAATAATACATTTTATTAACTTTACTGGACTAGAAAGCACAAAGTGGAATGAAGGGAAAGAAAAGAGATCCAAAATTATAAATAATATCGAAGTTATTGCTCTTGTAGTAGAAAATGTAAAAGGTATATATTTAGCATCACCAGACATCGATTCTGGTAAACCGAAGAAACTGGATTATGAATATGTACCTCATGAACATGGGAAAGCTATTAGATTTGTTATACCACAATTAATAGTTTGGGATATGGTTTATATAGTTTGTGAGAGTTAAGTTTATGTAATATTTCAAGGATAGATAAATGGGACATATTTGAGCTATTTCTTATATTTAAGCTCTCTTCATTTTATTGCTATTTTTATCTAGAAGATTAGGATAAGCACAAACTTTATATAAAAATTCTTTTGAGAAACTGAGGTATTCCTATTTGCTACCATTGTATAATGATGCTAACGATATAAACTTGGCGAGTTATGGTATAAAAAATGAGAGAAATTATGCGAGGTAGATATATGTATTGTCAATAAGAAGTATATATACTACATCTTTCAGTTTCATAATAAAAAACTTGAAACATTAAGTGAGAGGAATAGAGTCTGAGGAAAGTATTAGATATTATCTATCTAAAAACGACAATTGGTTATTATTAGTTTTCATAGGGTTCCCTCCATTTTGTTTTTGTGCGTATTTTGTGCAAAAATTCGCCAAAAACAGGGGAATTCCTTTGAAAATATATAGCAGAACCACTAATTTTATGATGACTTTGAAGTTATTCTCCGAAAACCAAAAAATAAAATGAGGAGGTGTTTTTGATTATGTTGTCTCTTTATAGAAGAAAACTCTTTATAACAATTTTAATAGTAATTTTCGTGTTGTCTAACTTTTTCACATTATTTACTTATCCTATCTCACCAGGAGTTTCTGTTGCTTATGCCGCTTCAACAGGTAATTTGATTCAACGGGTTTATACAGATAAAGCTCGATATAATCCAGGGGATCTTGTTACCATTAGTGCTGATTTAATTAATAAAACTGGTTCAACATGGTCCGGCACTTTAACTCTTCAGATTAATAAACTAGAAAGCCAAATTTACACTGCAAGTCAGTCAGTTACTCTTGCCAATGGGGATTCAATTACAATCACATTTACATGGACTGCTCCACCTACCGACTTTGTTGGTTATTATGCCGGAATTGCGGCAGGAAGCACAGATTTCAATGGAACAGGTATCGATGTAAGTTCCTCTCCGCTTCGGTTTCCTCGCTATGGTTTTATCTCAAACTTTCCTGTTTCACAGACTGCCCAGCAATCCACAGATATGGTTAAACAGATGGTGGAAGACTATCATCTTAATCTTTTTCAATTTTACGACTGGATGTGGCGGCATGAGAAGCTAATTAAGCGAACCAATGGAGTTATAGATTCTACTTGGGTTGATCTTTTTGATCGCACACTTTCTTGGCAAACTATACAAAACAATGTTGCAGCAGTTCACTCCTTTAATGCTTATGCCATGGCTTACGCTATGAGTTATGCAGCTCGTGAAGGATATGAACAAATGTGGGGAATCAGCCCTACCTGGGGTATCTTTCAAGATACGGCACATCAAAGCCAGTTTAACGTGGATTTTCATAATGGCAAGTTTCTGTGGCTTTTTAATCCAGCAAATGTGAATTGGCAGACTTGGATCATTAGTGAATACAAAGATGCTATCAATACGGCAGGTTTTGACGGCATACAGATCGATCAAATGGGGCAGCGAGACAATGTTTACGATTATACTGGCTTTTCCGTTACTTTGCCTAGTACATTCGCTCAGTTTCTTCAACAAGTTAAGTCAGAATTAGAATCTAATAATGCAAAAAAGAATGTTGTTACTTTTAATATTGTTGATGGCACAGTGAATGGTTGGGCAGCGGGAGAAATTGCTCGTTATGGTGCCAGCGACTTTGACTTCAGCGAGATTTGGTGGAAAGCTAACACATATAATGATCTCCGAAATTACATCGAATGGCTCAGGCAAAACAATGGTGGCAAGCCTGTTGTACTTGCAGCTTATATGAATTACAACCAGGAATACGGTCCAATATATGAAGCTGAATCCGCTATTCTATCAGGCGTTAGTGTCAATACAAACCATCCTGGTTATACGGGCACTGGCTTTGTCGATGGATTTGAAACGGTGGGTGATTCTATCACGTGGACAATTGACTTCCCTGAGACTGGTGATTATTCGTTTGTTTTCCGTTATGCAAATGCCACTGGTGCTACTGCTACTCGTAATGTTTATGTAGATGGACGATTTCTGGGACAAGTCTCATTTGCTAATCAGGTGAATTGGGATACTTGGGCGGCAGACGCCTGGATTCAAATAGAGGGACTTACTGCTGGTACTCATAGTGTGACATTAAAGTATGACAGCGACAATATAGGCGCTATAAACGTCGATCATTTAACTCTTGGAGAGTTTGAGGAAAATTCAGTTCGATTGGCAGATGCAATGATGTTTGCCAGCGGTGCTACACACATTGAGCTTGGTGATACTAATCAGATGTTAGCGCATGAATATTATCCGAACCGTTCCAAGTCAATGCGTAATTCTCTCAAGGCAGCGATGAGAGACTACTATAGTTTTGCTACTGCTTATGAAAATTTACTCTTTGATCCTGATATAGTTCCAGCTGACCAAGGCAACCAATGGATTGCACTGACCACTGGACAACCTTTAAGCGGCAACGGAACTTTTGGTACTATTTGGCAAATGGTTAAACGCAAGTCTGATTATGATATCATACATTTGATTAATCTAATGGGCAATGATGATCAGTGGCGTAACCCAGCTGTTCAGCCTACTTTCCAAAGCAACATTGGAGTTAAATACTATCCAGGACCTAATGCCGCCGTCAGTGGCGTATATCTTGCCAGTCCGGATCTCGATCACGGTATGACCATTCCACTCACTTATACGACGGGTAATGATAGCCGAGGTAACTATATCCAGTTTGCTGTGCCAAGCTTAAAGTACTGGGATATGATTTATGTAAAGCGTACGATAACCACACCGCCAGATGGACAGTATGAAGCAGAATATGCTATTAAAAGCGGCACTAACATCAATACCGATCATACAGGATATACGGGCAGCGGTTTTGTAGACAACTTTGATGCTAGTGGTAAAGGTGTATCGTTTATTATAAATGTTCCAACTAGTGATACCTACACGCTTCGATTCCGATATGGGAACGGCAGTACTACTATTGCTACGCGAAATTTATTTATTGATGGTCAGTATGCAGGTGCTCTCCAATTCCGAAATCTTTATAACTGGGATGTGTGGGATACAGTGGAAACCACTATGTGGCTTTCAGCGGGTGTTCATCAAGTGGTACTTTGGTACAGTTCTGAAAATGATGGTGCTATCAATCTTGATAACCTGATTGTTCTACAACAAACTACTCCAGCAAGAACTTCAGCTCGCTCCTTTTGGATGAATAACTGGTCCAATTTGATAGGTATTCACATGGCTAGCAAATTAAGCCCGACTGATAATGGAAATTATGGTCCTCGCCTGGCTGAACTTCATTTCAGAGGCGATTGGCCTACTAATCAAATCGTAGATGCAACTGCTTTTTTCCGAGATGAAACGGATCTTACTCCCATAAAGTATACCAATGCTCATAGCTTTGATTCTGAAGCATGGTTTGAAAACGACGGGACCCTTACCGTGAGATATCTGAACTATAATGGCTCAGCCTTGCCAGTACAGATCACCAAACAATACGCTATGGTGCCTAACCAAAATTTTCTTGTGATCAAATATACTTTTTTAAACCAGACAAGTAGCGCACGTACTTTAAACTTTCTAGAACAAGTTCATTTGAACAACAAGACTAGTAGCGATCCGAATCCAAGGTGGCAACACGGCTGGTGGGACGTGAGTCGAAATGCACTTGGTACTGACATGAGCCAGACTGGTCAGTTCTATATTGAATTGGGTGCTTTTCAGACTATGGATAGTTATCAGGTGGGTAATGACGCCGATTCCAATCCTAACAGTCAGACGTCATCACCGTGGTATCAGTTTGACGCCAACGGTGTTCTAAATAGGTGCGGTGATCTTTGGTCACAGAATCTTAGCATGGGTTTTCAGAAACTTATTACCGTGCCTGCTGGAGGTAGCGTAACATTGGCTTTTTATTATGCTATCGGTTCAACCCAGGAGGAAGCGGAAGCAGCAGCAGATTTAGCTCGTTCTCAGACAGCTGACTACTGGTTTACCCAAACTGCTGCCGAGTATAATAATTGGCTTAACAGCGGCCAGCGGGTTAATACGTCTGATATTGGTATCAATACTGCCTTTGATCGGAGCCTCATCATAAACAAACAGGCACAACATCCGGAGTTTGGTTCCTGGCCCGCGGCTACAAATCCCTCTTATCAGTACAAGGTGTGGGTTCGTGACTCGGCTGTAACGGCTATGGGAATGGATGCTACTAATCATCTTTCTGAGGCAGAAAAGTATTGGAACTGGATGGCCTCTGTTCAAAATACAGATGGGACATGGCATACAAATTACAATGTATGGAAGGCAAATGAATGGATCGCGTTTGTGGAGCCTGAACACGATGCCATTGGACTTTTTCTCATCGGGGTTTATCAGCATTACAGTTTACTCAAATCCCGCGATCCCTCGGCAGCGACGACTTTTCTGAATAACATTTGGACGCAGGTAACCCGCGCTGGTGATTTCATCTACAAAAACATTGACGCTTCTGGGTTTGGTCCGGCTGATGCTTCTATCTGGGAGGAGCAGGTCGAGTATAATATTTTTACTCAAGTTACTTATGCCACAGGATTGAATGCTGGGCGGTTGTTAGCCCAAGAAAAAGGTGATATTACTCGTGCAAATAACTATTTGTCGGGTGCTCAAATCATCAAGGATGCGATTCTACGATCGTTTTTGTCTTCACCACGAGGTCTCTGGAATGAATCTAATCGCTATTTTAATCGGGCGATCAATACAGACGGTACAGCGCGAACGACGGTTGATGCTTCATCGGACTTGATTTGGGTCTTTGGTCTTCTTTCACCGACTGATACTAGGATTCGAGATCACCTCATTAAGGTACTATCACGGCTGACCCATGACGGGTACGGCATTGCTCGATATGAAAACGATGAGTTCTATCATTCTAGTCCATACAGCCCCGGTGGACAGTATGAGGCTGGTGCAGCCGAACCAGTTTGGCCACAAATGACTATGTACGCATCTATGATTGAGCATTGGAGGGGTGATGATGCCACTGCACTGGCTCGGCTTAAGTGGTATGTCAGCCGAACTGCTCGTGGCTATGTCACACCCGGTGAAGCTGTGGACTGGACCAATGGTCAACCGCTTATCAGTACGGCAGTTGAACCAGTGACGGGCTCCTGGTTTCAGATGGCGGTTCTTACTTACTTAAACCGGTTTGATCCACGATTACCTGATTTTTAAATCTATTGCTGAGAATGATAAGTTTGATTTTTATAAGATTAAATATTTTCTGACTCTAGACGCGAAAAGGAATTAAAAGATAAAATGATATGTTAGATGAAATTTTTACAAGTGAATAATGTAAAGCACAAAAATTGAAAAATAAAGGTATATACAAGGCTTCTCTTCCTCATAGTATATACGAGGGAGAGAAGCCTTATTTTTAAATTCAACACAAAATAAGAAAAATGAAGAAAAGATTTAAAGTTAAAATTTCGGATTGCTAAATTAAAGTATAGTTAAATGTTATCTAGTTAGGATAGATGAAAATTAGGTAGAAATATTGTGATACAAATAAGATGTATAAAACTGAATATTTACTTTTCACAATATTTTTTCAGCAAAATGTTTTATTCTTTCAAGAGCTTTTGCTATTTTATCTATAGAATATGCATACGATACGCGGATGTATCCTTCACCGCTTGGACCAAATGCATTTCCGGGTACTACTGCTACCTTTTCTTCTTTTAGGAGCTTTTTACAAAATTCCTGAGAAGTCATACCTGTCTTTTTTATTGGAGGAAAAATATAGAAAGCTCCTTTTGGTTCAAAACAGTCAAAACCTATTTCACGAAATCCATTTACGATAAACTTTCTTCTCTGGTTGTACGTTTCACGCATCTTTACTATATCTTCTTCACATTCGTATATCCCTTTTATGGCTGCGTACTGCGCAGTTATTGGAGCACATATTGTTGTATACTGATGAATTTTGTTCATTGCTTCTATAAATTCATGCTCTGCTGCAATGTATTTAAAAGGGCTCTAAGCGCTAAATCAATAGCTTCGCTAGCACCAATAGTAACCATAATTTCTTTCTCAGGGTCATAATTTAAGTTATAATGTTTCTTTAAAAAGCAAGAGATGGCTATTCTAAGTTCGAGTAGACCTAAGTTTGATGTATATGTGGTATTTCCCCTATTTAGGGTCTCAATTTCTTCTTTTCTTATTTTCCATGGAGTTACAAAATCTGGTTCGCCAACTCCTAATGATATTATATTTTTTGAGTTAGTTACAAGATCAAAAAATTTCCTAATTCCAGATGATGGTATACTTTTTACTACCTCAGATATGTATTTGTTTGTATTCATGGTGTTATCACCAGTCTTTTGTTGTCTTGATTTTCTTCAAATAAAACACCATCTTTTTTATACCTTTTCAGTATAAAGTGGGTTGTGGTGCTCAATACTCCTTTAATAGGAGCGAGCTTTTCAGCCACAAATAGCGCTATTTCTTTCATTGTTTTGCCTTCTACTTCTACGGAAAGGTCATATGTTCCAGAGATCAAGGATACAGATTTTACTTCTTCAAACTGGCATATTCTTGAGCTATGGAGTTAAATCCCAGGTCTTGTTGTGGTGCTACTTTTACGTCTATGAGAGCGGTAACTATTTCACAATTTGTTTTTTCCCAGTTTATTAGTGAGAATATTTTAGGATTATTTTTTGTCTTCAAGCTCTTTTATTGTATTTCTTACTTCTTCTTCAGTAAGCCCAAGAGCTACCACAATTTGCTTTTCCGTAAGCCGGCTGTTTTCTTGTAAAAGTTCAATAATTTTCATGGTTTTGTCCATACTTTTGCCCTTCTTCCTGAATGATATTTTATTCATCATTATAATACTAACATGAATGCGATTCAATAATTTAATAAGTTGAAGTGAGGAATTTTAGAAGTAATTAATGTCAAGTCTATGTTGATTTTTTGTTTTGAACAAGTATGATGAATTTTTGGATTTTAAAAGATCAAATTTTTGTATGCAATTAAATGAGATTTTAATATTTGGTAATTGACTCAACTGTGATATAATTACAGTAGAAGCAAAGGGGGAAATTTTCATATGGGACAAGAATACGATATTGCTGCCAAAAGTATATTTTCAAATCTTGCTGATGATATAGCATCATATTTTTTAGGACTTACATACACAAAAATAGATGAACTTAATATCGAGTTTACAATAGTTGAAAGCAGAGAAAGTGATATGATATTTAAATGCACTACTGACTACGGTGACATTGCTCTACATATGGAATTTCAGACATATAATGACAATAAAATGCCCTATAGAATGTTAAGATACGCTACAGAAATAATGGAAAAACATAACTTAGTGCCGTACCAAGTAGTAATTTATTTTGGCAAAAATGAATTAAAGATGGAGGATAAATTAGACTATCATTTAGGAAAAAGAATTTTTTAAACTTTCACTACAGGCTAATAGACATGGGAGAAGTAAAATTTGAAGATATTGCTGAAACTAAATATTACGACTTATATGCTTTTTTACCTCTGGTAGACAAAGAGAAGAGACAAAAAGAGGAAGAGGAATATCTTAAGAAATGCGCTGAAGCAATAAGAGATATGCCAGTAGATAAGGGAAAGAAGGAAAATATAGTGATATCAGCCCAGATACTGGCAGGGATAGTGTATGATAAGGAAATTATAGAAAGGATTTTTTCGGAGGTGATAGGAATGTCTATACTTGAGGAATCAAAAATATACAGAGAAATATTAGAGAAGGGTAAAAAAGAAGGGGAAAGAGAAAAAAGTATAGAGATAGCCAAAGAACTTCTAAAAGAAGGAATGGATATTAACAAAATTGCTCAAATTACCAAATTATCTGTAGAAGAAATAAAAAAATTATTAAATTAGAGCCTAAATCAAGGCTTTTTTTATTTTACAAGCATCGGTACGGATTTTTCATTTTCGCTTCGCTCAAATCAAAAATCCGAATCAATATAGCACGACCGCAGGCGGCAAAGCCACAGCGGTCGTGCTTTTTTGTTTGCACCCGCTTCATAGATTATACGCCTACTCGCCTTTCGGTCAAGGGGTCGGTGAGCATATCCTCCCTCGCTTGCGCTCGGTCCGGTATCTCTCCCCGACCCCTTGACCTTCGGCTCGCAGGCTGCTTCGTTTTTTACTGCCGGGGCAAACAAGAAGCAAACAAAAAATGAGGAGGTGTGGACGCATGGCGTAAGAAAGTAAGCTATAGCGCTGGGCTGTCAAATACGAGCGAGTAAAAAATTTTAGGGGAGGGAATGTAAAATGACTGCTAAAGAAATTGCTGAAGAAATAAGAAAAAGTTTAAAAAAGCATGGGATAACATCAAGGTAGGTAAGTGTCAGAGCAAAAACATATACATTTGATGAAGCAATTGAAATTAAAATTAAGGATTTAACAGTATCTAAAAAGCTTGTTGAAGAAATTGCTAAGGAATATGAATATATAAGATGGGATGACTACACAAATGATATACTTGCTGGAGGTAATACTTACGTTACTGTTGACTTTGACTATAGAGTTTTAAGAGAAAGAGCTGAAGAATTTAGAGAAACAGCCAGAAAAATCTTGGAAGAGAAAAACAAATACGACAAGGATGAACTGATGAGATTAGCAGAAAAAGGAGATTTGGTGGTATTGTATCAGCCTCATCACAATGGTACTTATCCTCATGTTAAATTATGCAGAAGAAATAACCACAGCTGTATTTTAGATAATCTTGAAAGCTATTATGCTGCTGATGAGTATGGACTAAGTGAAGTTCTGGCAATTTTAGCATATCAATACGGGTTCGATTTTACTAAGATAAAGATATAGCAATAGTAGAGCGTTAACTTTACCATGGCACTAAAGAGAAAACTTTGAGAAATTTTGTATAGAAATGTTGGAATATGTTATGATATAATAATTAATGTGAAGAAAAATTTTCGAGATATGTGGGAAAAGGCATTCCCCTGCATGGGGCACTTCGGGAAATCTCACATAAGGAAAGGGGGAATGCCGATGTGGAAAAAAGTATAATCAATCTACTAACTATGGTAACAGCAGTTGTAGGATTGTACATTGTAGTTAATGCACCCAAATCCATAACAATTAAAGTAGAATGTTGGTAAAATTTGTTTAATTTTGTGAGGGTCACCCGCTTCTAACACTTCTTTGTCTTTTAGAAGGTATTCTTTTATCTTTTCTTTTGTTACAAAAGAAGTATCAGGTAAGTTATCCATCTCTTTTAATCTTGTTTCTATTTCGATTTTTTGCTGCTCAAGTTCGGTTAATTTATCATCAAGACTGGGATGAAAATATCCTCGTGCTATTACGTCTACAATCATATTTATGCCTTTTACAACATCTTCATATCTTTTTGCGAGTATCTTTCTTTCTTCGTTTCTTTCTAGAATTATTTTTTTATTTTCTTCATTTAGTTTTTCGACAAGCTTTGGTAGTGCAGCTTCAAAAAATACTTTTTTAGATAATTCAGACAAAAGAGACTTATCAAAAATCTTCTGTCTGATAATAGTAGTGTAACTGGAAAAGCTGTATAATAATCTTCGAAGACTTTGTTCCAATCAGCTTTGTTTTCTTTGCCGTCAAGATCAATACCAAGAACAATATAGCAGGTAGCTTTTTTAACTTTGGAAGAATCTTTAATTTCACAATGATAAGCATCAATAATTATAGCAAATGCTTCTTGTGGTAGTTCCCTTTACTTGAAAAAATCTAGCTCTTTTTTAAGGTTGTTTTTGATTTTAGTAATTTCTTCTTCAGAATAAGGTAAATTCAAACTTTTAAGATCGTTTAAAAGTGAACTTTCCGAATAACTATTGACGAATTTCAATAGATATATTTTTTACTGTTTCAACGAATACAACAGGAAAACCCTGATCTTACATATTCCATGGGTTGTCACTAAAAATTATCCTACAGTATCTTGACACTATCTAGAGAGTGTAATGGATTTATTATCCCTGTGAAGTGTGTTATAATTACAATAGAAGGTAATTAAGGAGAAACGGGAGGAAGAAGATGAACTCAACATTGAATTTACGAAAGTTGAAAACAGAGAAAGTGACATGGTCTTTAAAAGCAGTACCGAGAAAGGAGATATTGCTGTACATATATAATTTCAATCCAGCAATGATGATAAGATGCCTTACAGGATGCTAAGATATTCCCTTGAAATAATGGAAAAACACAATCTAATACCTTATCAAATAGTAATTTACATGGGAAAAAATGAGTTAAACATGGAAGACAAATTAAATTACAACTTAGGAGAACAAAATATTTTAGACTACAGGTATAGAATAATTGATGTAGAGGAAATAAAATTTACAGACATTACAAAAACAGATTATTATGACTTATATGCACTTTTGCCTTTAATGGACAAAGAAAAAAGAAAGAGAGAAGGAGAAAATTATCTTAAAGAGTGTGTGGAAGCAATTCAATAAAGAATATGCCTGTAGATACGGCCAAGAAAAAAGACATAGCTTTTAAGGCAGAAATATTATCGGGTATAGTTTACAGCAGGGAAGTCATAGAGAGAATTTTTTCGGATATGCACGCTCTTCAAACTAAAAAGCGGGATATATTAATGTGATAGATATATGAATATAGATATTATAAAATTCATGGGAAAAATATGAAGATGCAGGAATGTTACTTAAATAAAGCATTAAAATCAAATATAACAGAATTTAATGGAGAGGTGCAAATAATGTCTAAAAAAACATCCAGACTCTGCATTATAGACAGATTTGAAGGTGATTGGGCAGTAATAGAATATGGAAATAAAACATTCAATTTTCCGAAAGAACTTCTTCCTCAAAACGCAAAAGAAGGAGATGTGCTTATATTTAACGTCCTAATAGACGAAAAAGAAACAGAAAACCGCAAAAAGATAATGGAAGACCTTGCAAAAGAATTGTTTAAAGAGGAATAATGTATGTTAAATATGTTTGCCAAAATTATTAAACAAGTAAGATGTACAACGAGTTTATCATAAACATGGAAAGGAGTATGAATATTATGTATGAGAACTACGATGTGAAATACGAAATCAAAAAAGATTGGTGGTTAATTGCGATCATCATATTGATATGGATTTTTACGTTTACTGTTTTTGGACGTTTGCCGGATAAAATTCCAATGCACTGGAATATTTCGGGCCAAGTGGATAGTTTTGGTCCAAAACATGATATATTTATTTTGCCGTCAATTATTACTGGAATATATTTCGCAATGTTGTATATACCCCTTATTGACCCTAAAAGAGCCAATTATGGTAAATTTGCTGGAGCTTATAGAGTGATAAGGACAGTTTTAGTAATTATTTTATCAGAAGTATATTTTGTTTCTACATATTCTGCATTAGGTTATAAGATTGATATAAATAGAATGGGCAATCTTATTATTCCTTTTATGCTGATTGGATTTGGAAGTGCTATGGGTAAACTTCGCCATAATTATTTTGTAGGGATAAGAACTCCATGGACGTTGGCGGATGAAGAGGTATGGAATAAGACACACCAGCTAGGCGGAAAACTATGGCTTATTGCAGGTATTATCGGTTTATTTGCTTCCTTTTTCACCGGTACATGGGTGGCTGTTTTGATATTTGTGCTGTTAATTACTGCTGTTATAGTACCGGTTGTATATTCTTATATAGTTTTCAAAAACAAAGAAAAGTAAAGGAGACAATACTATGGGAAATAATAAATTAGGCTTATTTGTAGTTTTATTAGGAATATTTGTAATATCTACTACAACATATCTAAGCAGACATATTTATATTACTGATTTTTTGCGAGGGATATTTAACGGGGTAGGCATCGGATTAGAAATTATAGGGATTATTATCATGCAGCAAAAGAAGCTACATTTTAAATTTATGTAAAATTTCCTAAAGTGCCCTGTGACATGGGAATGCTCTTCTTTCGCATATCGATATTTTAAATGAACTATTCATTTCAGCAAATTCGTTCTTACCTTCATTATCAATTTCCACTGTAAAGTCATAATTTGATAGTTTTTCAACAAGAACATTAATCTGCTTCATTGAGATTCCTAATAATTTTGTTATAGCAAATCCTACAATTATTGATATTACCGTCAACAAGATAAATACTCCTATAAAGATACCTCTTGATTTTGAAAAGCTAAATTTGCTTTATTTACAACTTCCATTAAATTTTTAGCATTTAATTCAACTGATTATGCCATTTTAGAATTATACAAATTATTCATAGCTTCTTAAAATCTTCATGTTATTTATAACAAAAAATGAAATTATTCCAAAAGAAATGGCAACTATTCCTATTAGAATAAAAAGTAAAGTTGTTATTTTTACATTTTTCAGTATGTTTTTACTTCCTTTTACGTTCACGTTCTGAACATCAGTTCTATCTCCTCTGAAGTTTTAGGTCTCGATATATAATAACCTTGTATTTTGTCACAACCCCATTCCTTTAGCATACTAAGCTGTTCCCCTGTTTCTACCCCTTCCGCTACGACTTCATAGTTCATTTCCTTTGAGATATACAAAATTCCCTTAATTAATGTTTTTACTTTGTTTTCGTCAATCCTGTCAATAAGGCTTTTGTCCATCTTAATAGTGCTTATAGGAAACTCTATCATGTTTATTAAGGAAGAATATCCAACTCCAAAATCATCTAGCGAAATCTTTATTCCCCTTCTTAAAAATTCGTCTATTTTATTTACCTTTTGCTCTTTAATGTCTAATATTTGAGTTTCAGTAAATTCTATGCCGATGAGATTTGATGGTGTATTGTATTTACTAATAAGCTCATCAAATTTAAAGAAAAACTCATCGTCCCTAAGCTGAAGGGGAGAAACATTGATGTTAACCTTAAGCTCGATACCCTTATTCCGCCAATCTTTTATTTGTTTAAAAACATCTTCAATAATGAAAATACCAAATTCTTTGATAAGACCAGTCTCCTCAAGCACTGGAACGAATCGAGAAGGAGAGATGTCGCCATATTTGTCGTTCCTCCACCTTGCAAGGGCTTCAACTTCCCTTATCCTATTCTCTCTCAAATCATAAATAGGCTGAAATAAAAGGTAAAACTCGTTGTTTAACATCGCTTTCTTGATATCTACCATCATTTCAGCTTTTTCGATTATCTTGTCCTCTATAGTTTTGTCAAAAATGACATATTTTGATTTGCCCAACTTTTTAGCTTCAAACATTGCAGCATCTGCTTTTCTTATAATATCATCCATATGTTCGCCTACTTTTGATACATAAATGCCTGCGCTCACTGTTGTTAAGATATCTCTTTCCTCAACTTTGAAAACATAATTAAACTTTTCTATAACATTTTCTATAACGCTTATTGCTTCATCCAAATTACAGTGAAAAAGAACAACGAACTCATCACCCCCAAGCCTGAAAATCTTTCCCTTTTCTTTTACTATTTCAATCAGCATCTTGCTTATTTCAACTAACACTTTATCCCCAAAATGATGCCCATAGGAATCGTTAATGTATGTGAAATTATCAAAATCAAGGAGAGCAACAACAAATTGGCAATTGCTAGAGCTATAATACTCATATAAAAAATATCTGTTTGGAAGGTGGGTCAAATAATCATAATAATACTTCTTATCTCTAAGTTCCTTTTTCTTCAACACATAAATCATCCTTTCATATTCGGTCGGCGGTATCGAAGATATGCCGGACAGAAATGATATATTCTTCAAAATCAAACAGATTCATGGGAAAGGCTCCCATTCCCCACGGTGAATTTTTCAAAAGCCAACTGAAACAAATTAAATAATGTCTTCAACGACTTTTTCATCTTTGTCTAAATATAATTTTATTTTTTTACCATTTTTTAATTTGTAGCCTATTTTATCAAAGTATAATTCGACTCCTTCATAGCCGTAAAGGATTTTTACTATTGAATTTTTACTTCCCTTTAATAATACGTAACTACCGACGCCGTGCGATCCGGCTTCTTTTACAAAGATATTTTTGTCAAATTCGATCGTGCTCATTTTAACCTTACCATTAATGGAAACTGAACCATTTGTAGAAATTTTTGTGTTATAACAACCTGCTTCTGAGGTTATAATTACGTCCTTCATAGCATAAATTTTGCTGTCATGAACCCATTTTGCAAGTATACGCCCCTTGTTTTCATGTTCCTCGGCTAAAATCCTTGATATGAAGAGGATTTTTTCATAAATTTCTTTTAATGAATTCAAATGTTTTATAAGACCAATAATATCGTAATCCAAAATGTTGTTGAGCGTTTTAACGAGACTTTTTAAATGCTCCAGAAGGTTTTGAAGTACATTTGAACTGCGTATCATACTTATTTCTCTTGATGATGTTTTTAACTCTTCTTTTAAGGTTTCGATTAATTTGATTTTCTCGCTTAAATGTCTGGAATTATTCATAACCGTTGGTAGTTCTTTAATATGGACAAAAATTGCCGATAATTTCTCAACAATAAGATTTACGGCGTGAAGTTCTATTTTATCAAAAATGTTTCCTGGTAAAAAACCGGCATGTAACTGGCTATCAACAATTCCGCCATGGATAATAATATTTTGCCCTCCCTGAACTACTGATTCGTAAACTGAACCAAGTATCTGAACATTTCCTGAAACAATTATTTGATTACCTTTTTCGACATTTCCGTTTATTATAACATCACCATCGAATGTTACAGGCCTTGAATTCTTCGTGATACTTCCTTCGTAAATTAACATGGGAATAGAATTAAATAAATATACAACTTTATCATTTTCGTCTTTTTTATGTACAACCGGCCTTATGTCAGCTATCGCAACTATCTTATCTTCATCTTCTTTAAAAACTATGGAATCGCTGAGAATTTTTACTTCAACATCTCTTACAGGCGGTGCATGTATAATTCTACCTCTTACGCTAATTCCATTTTCACCTTTTATGGGTTTATGTAGTTTTCCGATAACATCACCTTTTCTTGCAAAGGGTATACTTGCCATCTTAAATATATCTTCTTCAGAGAATGTTTCGGTATAAAGAATTCTCGGTTTATTGATATTTATAATAAATTCCAGATAACCATCCCTGCCACTTTTATATGGTATTCCTCTTGCTATTACTGCTTCTTTTTTATTTTGGGTATATACGTTAATTAACGCACTTTTATCTACACTTACTATAATTCCGTTCTTACGAAGATCGCCTTCCAGTGTATTTAAAAATTCATGAATATCTACATCACCCCAAGGAGAAAAAAGGGTTTTTTTAAGGTTACAATCATTTCATCATCCGAAATTTCTACAATAACCCCCATTTTCTTCAAAATATCACTTAATTCTATTTTCATAAAAACACCCCCGCATGTTAGGCGCCCCAATGGATATTAATGGATACTTTATATTCAAAGATATCTTCTGCCTCATTGTAAGCTCAAAGCGACTATTATCTATTAACTCCAAAACTTATTATTCTAAAATTGCTATCTTCCGTTGTCCTTATTGTGGTAAAACTCTTGAAAAATCAAAGCTCGTAGGGAATGTGATATCCATAAATGCAAGAACTCTTCTCGCCCTTATTATCTTGATAAATATTTAAAAAACAAATTGCATGGGGTACAGGCAATATTGGACTTTGTTTTGTTTGACAAACTCGTCTGCTTTAAGTCAGCCTTATATGCAGTTCTTGGTCATCGGGCCGGGATTTATCATCTAATGTAATTTGGATGATTATTTTCGTTTTTTTTGAGAAAAAGACAATATAAATTTTTTTAGTTGTTTTCAAGTTATAACTTACTTACAAAAGCAAAGATATACAATATAAATAGTTAACTGTTTTGTTTTTTACATTATTATCTGTTAAAGTACTATATTCGACAAAAAAAGCATAATTCCTTCTTAAAAATTTAAAAAAAAAAAAAAAAAAAAAAATTCAGAAAAATTATTTATCCTCTTTCACTAATTGTATATTTAATCCTTTCCCAAAAAATGAATAATTTTTGTAGAAAGATTTGGTAATATTTATCACTATTTACTAAACTAGGATTTATTTCTTTAAAGCCTTTCATATCTCTATGCTCAAGACTTTTCGTTTTAAATTCTATATTATGCCACATCCAATTGTTGTTTTTATATACTTTGATTTTTACTGTATTATCTTCCTGTGCGCTCAAACATGCTGCCTTTATAAAATACGGGAAATAAATATCTAACTATACTCAATACAGGTGTTTTGTCTTTCAATACTTTTCCCTTCGTCATATTGTGCTTTCCTTCTCCAAGTAGGATATTGTCAAAAGTTTTTACTCTAAAATTCGTTCAAATGCTTTATTTATTGAAAGATTTATCTACTATTTTGATTTTAAACTTTACAACTTTAATGCATTTCACATCAATAGCAACTTTACAAATTTTTTTAATGGGAATACACAATTATAAATGAGGAAAATTTTACGCAAAATTTGCACTTGAACGGAAAATTTTTATTGTGTTTTTTGAGGGAAAAAAGTATAATAATATTTCGGAAAATAAAACTCTTGAGTAATTTTTCGAAAATACATAAAGGGTTTTATAATCTCCATCTACTTCGCATTAATTGGGGGTACTAACTGATGAACGCTGCTTTTCCAAAGAAAATCCTTATTGTAGAGGACAGCAAACTTAATGCACAAATAGCAGCAGACATTCTAAATAAATACGGATACAAAACAGAGATAATCACATCAGGAGAAGAGACTGTTAAAAAAGTAGTAAATAGTGTTCAAAGTCCAGATTTAATTCTTATGGACATAGAACTTAGAGGAACAATCGACGGAATAGATACAGCAAGAATAATTCAACACCATAAAGATATACCAATTTTATTTCTAACTGCTAATGCCAGTAAAGAAATAATGGAAAAAATAAAGTCAGTTTCAGCTTATGGGTATGTTCTTAAGGGTGTAGATGAGTATGTACTCATATCTCAAATAGAAATGGCTTTTAAGCTTTATGAGGCTAAAATACAGATAAAAAAGAGAGAAGAGTTGTTCCACAGTATGTTTGAAAGCCATGATGTAGTGATGCTACTTATCGAACCAGAATCAGGACGCATTATTGATGCTAACAAAGCTGCCTGTCATTTCTACGGTTATTCCAAAGAAACTATGCTGCAGATGGACATAGAAGCTGTTGTTGGCGTTTCTACCATAGATGGTGGTCAAAAGTGTTCGGAAGCTTTAAAGAAGGGTTGTAATCCCTGCATTTGCTTCCAACGGTTAGCTAACGGAGAAGAGAGATTAGTAGAAGTATATTCATCCCCTGTAGATTATCAAGGAAAAACACTGATGCATCTGATTATCTTTGACATTACTGAACAATGGAAAGCAAAGAGAGAGCTTGAATTTTATAAAAATCTTTTTGAAGACTCACTCAATGAAATTTACATATTCCATCCACAGACACTAAAATTCATTGCAGTAAACGGGGGTGCGAAGAAAAATTTAGGATATACTGAAGAAGAGTTTAAAGAAATGACTCCTGTTGACTTAAAACCGGAGTTTACATTGCAAAGCTTTAAAGAACTTCTTGCCCCTCTTTCTAAAGGAGAACAGAAGCAAATTATCTTTAACACAGTACACCGCAGGAAAGATGGTTCTCTTTATCCAGTAGAAGTTCACTTGGAACTTATAGAATTTGGGAAAGAAAAAGTATATGCAGCACTTGTAATTGATATAACGGAGCGCAGAACAATGGAAAAAGAACTGAAGGAAAGGAATGAGATTTTAAGCACTATAATGGAGTCTGCAGGAGATGCTATTATTATGCTTGATGACAAAGGGAAAGTAACCTTCTGGAATCCTGCAGCAGAACGCATACTTGGTTATTCAGAAGAAGAAATAATAGGTAAAGATTTGCACATGTTTATGATACAAGATATGCGGCTGTACGAAGCATATAGAGAAGCATTTAAAAGATTCCGTTCAACCGGAAAAGGAAGTGTTGTAGGCAAGACTGTTGAGATGAAGACAAGGCATAAAAACGGCTATGAAATTGATGTAGAACTTTCACTTTCTGCTGTAAAAATTAAAGATGCATGGCATGCAATAGGCATAATTCGCGACATAAGCGAGCGCAAAAGATTGGAGGAATTACTTTATCACCAATCTATTACCGATCCCCTTACAAATATTTATAACAGGCGTTTTTTCATGCAGATGCTGGAGCAGGAAACAGAGCGAGTAAAACGAAATAGAAGGCCATTTTCCCTTATTATGTTTGACTTAGATCATTTCAAAAAGGTAAATGACCGTTTTGGGCATGCTGCAGGAGATATGGTTCTTAAAAGTGTTGCCGATACAGTAAAAGAAAGGATACGCAAGACAGATTGTTTTGCGCGCTGGGGAGGAGAAGAATTTATAATCCTCCTGCCTGAAACTTCTTTGAATAATGCAGTTGATCTGGCTGAAGAGCTTAGAAAACAGATAAGTAGGATGGAACTGCAAGGAATAGGGGATGTAACAGCAAGCTTTGGAGTAACTGAATATAGGGACACTGATACCATTGACACAGTTCTTATTCGAGTAGACAACATGTTGTATGAAGCAAAAGGCGCAGGAAGAAATTGCGTAAAAAGCTGTAAATTTGACATAGAAGGAGGATAAGGAAGAGGCTATAAGTAGCCTCAATAAAAGAGCTATGGGAGAAAGAAAAGACAGAAAGAGCATTCTAATATTGAAAGTAAAAAGTAGAAAAGAATTGTTTGATTTAGTAATTGTGGAACAATCAAAAAAAATGAATTTCCACATGCCGCTAAAAATTGAATCCAATAACCCTATAATACCCACAAATATCCAAAGCCGACCGCCTGTTAGATGGGATTTATTTCACGCCTTTTTATCCGCAAGTATCTAAGGAGTTCTAATGTCTATAAAATAATCTCTTAGTAAATTTTCCTTCACATTTTCTTCAAATTTTTAATTTAAAATAATCTTATACTAAGAGTACACACAAATTTTTCATCAAAGAAAAAAAGATAAATGAGAGGAGAAAAAACTATGTTTGACTTCACGTTAACTACCTATAAAAAAACAAAAGAGTTGATTGAGGACTTAAAAAAAGAACTTAAAGAGGAAAACTTTGGTGTGTTATGGGAATTTGAATTGCACAAAAAACTCGCTGAAAAAGGGCTGCCTTATAATCACAGTGTAACAATTTTAGAAGTTTGTAATCCTAATGCCGCTGCAAAAATTATCGCAATTGACCCAATGGCAAGCTACTTTCTACCATGTAAAATTGTAATTATAGAAGATACAAAAGAAACAAAAGTAGGTGTTTTAAAATTAGCTCAATTATTCTCACATATGGACAGCGATAATGTAGAAATTAAAGACATTGCTAAAGAAATTGAGGAACGTTTAATAAAAATAATCAATAAGGTTGTTTAATGAAAAAGGTCAAATGACTCCCTAAATTATCGTATAAGAGCCCCAGCTTTTTATTTTTACAAAAAGCTGGGGCTCTTGCACAGAGACAATATTTATAAATTCTCTTTAATTTAAATAAATGAATTTATAAATTGCCCTGATGGCAGCAACATTGACCAGAAATATGAAGATATAATTAAAAACTTAGTATAAAAATTTCGAGTTTTTGTGTCTACTATATTGACATAAATCCAGGTACCACCTAATGCACCTTATTGAAACCACTCCTCTTGTCTTTTTTTCGTGTATTCTAAAAGGGCAGCGCATTTTTGCTATTACGACTCCAAGAGCGCTTCCGGTTGAGAAAGAAGTTCCGCCAGCCGAGTTAAGAATCTCGCAGCAGGTGCGCCGTTTATTACCTGGTGATCTACAGTAAGACTAAGAGTCATAAATTGTGCGGAGCGGACGTTTCCATTCTCAAGAACTGGTCGTTCCACTATTCTTCCAATACCGAGAATTGCAGATTGCTTTGGATATAGCACAGGGGTAAAGAAATCAATACCATAAGTACCCAGATTTGTAATCGTAAAGGTACCTCCTTGTAGCTCTTCTGGCTTTATAATACCTTGCAGAACTGCATCAGTAAGCCGGCGTCTCTCAACAGCCATTTCATTAAGACTGAGCCTATGAGCATTTTTGATTACAGGCACTAAAAGTTCATCGCCACGGGCAACAGCAAATCCCAAGTGAACTTCTGCAGGCAGTATCATATCGTTTCCATCAATAATAGCCTGTATTTCAGGATTTTCTAAAATCGCCTGAACCACTGCTTTATGTATAAGATCCGTCATGTTGGCAGGTGAACCTTTTTGTCTAAGCTCCATGCGGACTTTGATTAACGCGCTTACATCTATCTCCCGCCCTAATGTAAACTGTGCAGTTTCTCGCAGGCTTTGTAACATCCTCGCACCAACTAAACGTTGAGTAGGAGTGAGAGGTACCCTTTTTACTTTTAAATCTGTCTTTTCAGAACGTTGAGCAAATTTCTTAACATCCTCCTCAGTAATACGACCGCCCGGGCCGGTTCCCGGTATTGCCTCCAGAGAAATTCCCAATTCACGGGCAAGCTTACGGGCTGCAGGGGTAGCTCTTACATCTCCTGTCCTGTTACCGGGATCCTGGGTATCCACTGGAGTACTCTGGGATCTCTGCTCCGTCTCGCCGTGGATGTGGGTCGTTTCCTCTGGCGCATAGACTGGAGGTGTCGCAGATTCACTACCTCCAGCCACCTCCGTGGCCTCTTCTTCGATCAAGCAGAGCGGCTGCCCAACCTTAACTACATGGCCTTGGGGGCATAGGATTTTTGTAAGTATGCCGCTTACTGGAGCCTGGATTTCAACAACTACTTTTTCAAATTGTACTTCCAGCAGCAATTCGTCTGCTTGTACTGGCTGTCCTTCATCCTTGAACCAATTCACCACAAACCCTTCTATTCCATTTGATGCTACGTTAGGCATGCGAAATTCGTATGGCATAAGATATCAGTCCTCCTGCTTTGAAATTTCATTATTATGACCTGAGCAATTCCTTAACTGCATTCACAATTTTAGAACTTAAAGGTAATACAAACTGTTCCAAAGGACGAGAATATGGGATAGGCACGTCTGGAACTGCTAACCGTTTGACAGGCGCTTCTAAGTAGTCAAAAGCATGCTCAACTACAGTTGCAGCAACTTCTCCGCTCATACCATAGCTCAAGTAGTCTTCATCCACTACCAATACTCTACGAGTCTTTTTTACAGTATTTATTATGGCTTCGCGGTCTAATGGCACCAATGTCCTGAGGTCCAGAACCTCAACGCTTATACCTTCTTTTTCCAGTTCTTTAGCCGCCTCTAATGCTTGATAGACGCCCATAGCCACGCTGATTATCGAAACATCTTTTCCTTCCCGTTTTACCTCTGCTTTACCAAACGGGATCGTATAAGGCTCCTCGGGGACAGGGCCAGTGCTGTCCTTAATAAGGGTCATCCAACCCAGACCAAGTAACCCCTTGTGGAACATGTATAGAACAGGATTGTCATCCCGTATGGCTGAAATCATCAGACCTTTGGCGTCATAGGGAGTAGAAGGTACAACTACTTTGAGACCAGGCAGATGAGCGAAAGTCCCCCAAAGACACTGTGAATGCTGTCCTGCATCGTTGTAACCACCACCAACCGCAGTCATGAGCACCAAAGGTATCCGAATATTTCCCCCTGAAAAGTAAGTGTTTTTGGCAATGTGATTATAAATTTGATCCATACACACGCCAAAGAAGTCTACAAACATTAATTCTACTATAGGACGCATACCTTCCATAGCAGCTGCTAAAGCAGCACCTATAAAACCTGTTTCGGAAATGGGTGTATCGATAGCTCTTTCTGGCCCAAATTTTTCATATAGCCCAGCTGTGGCACTGAATATACCTCCATATACACCTACGTCCTCACCCATGACAAAAACTCTCGGATCCCTTTCCATCTCCAAACTAATGGCCTCAGCAATTGCTTTTGCCATAGTAAGCTTTCGCGTGGTTTTCGCAGACATAATTTTCTCCTCCTTTACATACTATTCACCACTAAACGCGTAACTCACTATTCTACAAACACGTGAAGTAGAGCTTCTTCCGGTGCTGGGTAGGGTGACTCCCGAGCAAACAAGAAAGCATCCTCAACACGCTTCCGTGCTTCATCGTCTAATTGTTTAATTTCAGCTTCTTTGGCTATGCCATTTTCAATAAGGTATTTCCTGAACCGCTTAATTGGATCATTTTGCTTTAGACGTGGAACTTCGTCTTTGGGTCTATAGACTTCTGGATCACCCTGGAAATGCCCAAAGAAACGATCTGTTTTAACTTCAATAAGAGTTGGACCCTCCCCTGGCGCGCTCGCTCTACTGCCTCGCCAGCAGCATCGTAGACAGCTAAGACATCGTTTTCTCCCACGTATATTCCGGGTATACCATATGCAACTGCACGGTCAGCATTTCGACTAATAGCTGTGGACTTTTGTTTTGGTACAGAAATTGCCCAACTATTGTCCTCACATACAAACACCACAGGTAGCTTCCAAATTGCAGCTAAGTTAAGCCCCTCATGAAAAGCACCCTGATTTGCAGCACCGTCACCAAAAAAGGCCACAGCTACACGTTTTTCCTTGCGCATTTTGAAAGCTAGAGCTGCCCCTACTGCTTGGGGAATGCTAGCACCGACGATACCGCTGCAGCTGAAGTGTACATCAGGGTCAAAGAGGTGCATGTGACCACCTTTGCCGCGGCCTAAACCGGTAACTTTGCCAAATATTTCTGCTGTCATGCGTTTGAGATCTACTCCTTTTGCAATAGCAAAGTGGTGAGGCCGGTGAGTACCGACTACAGCATCCTCCTTATTAAGGTGCATGCATATCCCTACAGCTACAGGCTCCTGTCCTGCAGCTAAATGCATCTCACCAGGGACTGGGCCTGATGCAATGTTGAATACTGGGTATTTCCCTTCCTGATAGGCTTCAGCCATGGTTTCCTCATATAATCGAATTGTAACCATCTCAAGGTACATACGCATAAGAGTTTCTTTGGGAATGTTCATACCTTTTCACTCCTATCTATTTACAATTTTTCAATTTTTTACAATATACTACCCTGCTTTATAATATCAAAGAAGGTGAATATATTTTAATTTCTTTTGTTACATCCCCCTTTTAGATTTTGCATTAAATATATTCTTGCAAAAAATATGCCAGCACCCATTATTGAGTGCTGGTTTACTCATCTCTTGATTTTTACAAGAAATTATGAAATCTTAGTCTGCTTCTTTGTAACTTATGTCTCTTTTTGTAACGTTAGATTTTGGAACACCATAACGAGTCTTTAGCCCATATTTATAAAGCTTCCTATACAAAGTGTTCCGTGCTATGCCTAAGGCTTCAGCAACTTTGGTTATATTACCTCCATAATGTTCGAGAAGTCGACTAATCTCCTGCTTTTCCAGTTCAATAAGAGAGGTAGAAGAAAAAGTACTGCTGTTCTCTCGGATAGTTTGAGAGCCAGACAAGTAAGGTGGCAAATGATTAACAGAAATTGTACTACCCTCTGCTATATTCACTGCCCATTCTGCCACATTTCTCAATTCCCTAATGTTTCCTGGCCAGTCGTAATTACTTAATAAAGGCCAAATTGATGGATCAATATTGGTAATATTTTTGCCTAATTTTTGCGAAAATTTATTGACAAAATGTTGAAAAAGAAGAGGTATATCACTTTTGCGTTCTCGTAACGGGCATAAATGAATAGTGAGAACTCTCAGGCGATAATACAAATCCTCTCGAAATTTTTTCTCTCTTACTAACTTCGTTAAATCCGAATTGGTCGCAGCAATAATTCGAACATCTAACGGTATCTCCTTATGTCCGCCTATTCGAACTACCTTTTTTCTTCTAACACTCGTAAAAGGTAAACCTGTATATCCATAGGCATATCGCCTATCTCGTCTAAAAATAAAGTACCTCCTTGTGCTTGTTCAAATTTACCTGGCTTGCCATCTGGTCGTGCACCGGTAAAAGCTCCGCCTACATAGCCGAAAAGCTCACTTCCAATTAATTCTCGCGGCAAAGCACCACCATTTATCGCCACAAAAGGTCCTTTCCTACCGCTAGCCTCATGAATGGCTCTTGCAAAAAGGTCTTTCCCTGTCCCTGTCTCTCCTAAAATAAGGACTGGTGCATCGCTATTTGCTGCAATTTGGGCTAATCGTATACTTTCACGCAAACAGGGATGATTTCCCAATATTACTTCGAATCCTTTTAAGGCTGGAGGAGAGCTTATATAAAATTGACTACCTTCATGCATTTTTAGAGCTATTAGAGCCGCTACATTTTCATTGTAATAACCACTTATAGGTGAAACATCTGCGCTACACCGCAAGATACCTTTTCTACTTTGCACTAATATTTCCTTGTTTTTTATACTCTGCCGCGCTTTTATGAGGAATAGGATTTCCTGCGAATTGTCAAATATTTCATCAGCTCTTCGTCCTATTAAATCTTCTTTTTTCCATCCCAAAAATTTCTCAGATGCATAATTAACCTTGATTAATCTTCCTGTATTATCCATCACTAATAAGGGATCACTGTTGTTTTCTAAGAAGTATTCTGAGAGTTGTCTGTAAGGTAAAGTTTCTTTAAAGGCTTTACTCTGCTTCAAATTGTTTTCAATCGCAATTGCAGAAGATACTATAGTAGCTAATGCCAGTTTATTTTCTCGGTACCAAGGTCCCGAAAGATCAATAACTCCAATAGGTTTTCCTTCCGGACTAAAAATTGGAGAACCAGTACATGTCCAAGAGTGAAGTCCACGAGAGAAGTGTTCAGCCCCAGTTACATCAAGGGCTTGCCCTATAACCATTGCAGTTCCTATACCGTTAGTGCCAACTTTATCTTCTCGCCAGCATGCGCCGGGAATGAAATTGGTTCTTCGAGCTAGGTCTATAGTTTCCTGGTGGTTCCCTAATGTCTCTAATATATAACCGTCCTCTCCTACTAAAACTGCAAGGAAACCATAGTCACCAGACAGCGATAAAAGCTTTTCCATAATCGGCCTAGCAGCTTGAATTAGTTCTTCTTGTTTTTCTCTGACTTCTTTTAAAGCGGCACCCTCGATAATTTCTTGTCCTTGTTCCTGGTACGGATCGACGCCTGCAATTTTGCTCCTTTCCCAAGATTTAAGTATTTCCGACCTAACGATTTGTTTTGAGATAGTCATGGTGTTTTGAAAGTCGTTCCATTGATGCCACACTTCTTCATAAACTCCATAAAAATTTTCTTTCATTCACCTCTCCCCCCGTACCAAGTTATATCAGATGAACCCCTAATTTAGGGGGTTATCAAACCTTATAATACTTGATACAAAAAGATTTGAGAAAAAGAAGGCTTCCCTCCCTTTAGTGTCGAAGGTAGGAATTACCGAAACCCAAAACCCACAAAGGAAGAAACTCTATGTTATATTTCGACAACCACTACGCAATCTCCTTCTTCGTTCTTTATTAAATTTTTACTTGAAAATTTTTCATATAGCTGCAAAGCACTTTACTACAATAACTCTTAAGAGAGATTTGTATTCATCTGATATAGCTAATCCTATCAAATGAAATAGATTTTTTATTTCCCTCTCAGTAAATTCGTAATTTTGTAACGCATAAGAAATTTCCAAAAGATAATTTTCTATTAAAATTTGGTCATCAATCATAGATGATATTAATTTATCAATTTTTTTCTCCACTTCTGCATCATCTTCAAAATTTATCCCTATAAGTATATCACCAGGTATTCTCAGATCTTTTAATCTTTCATCTTTAAATATAAATAGTGCGATTTATTCTAACTTTCTAATTATATCGGCTTGTGAAAAATTTTCTTCCTTTGTCTATGTATCCTTAATCAATTTTGATAATTTTTCTACATCGAGATAATCCTTCGTTTCAGATAGGTCAATACCATATAAAATACTTATAACTCGAATTGATAGTATTCAATTCTTTTTTAAATTTTTAATTATTGTTTTTTTGAGCTATATAAAAAGACGGTTTTAAACCGCCTTTTTATAATCCGAGTTCCATTCTTGCAAATGAAGATAGACGATCATGATCCCATGGAGGTGAATATACAATTTTTACTTCTACCTCACTATAATCTCCAATTGAAAGTACTTCGTTTTTTACCTCATTTGACAACACATCAGCAAGTGGGCAACCTAATGCTGTTAGTGTCATTATAATGTATAATTTATTATCTTCTTTGTGAATTTCATAAACAAGCCCAAGGTTTATAATATCTATACCGATTTCTGGATCAACAACAGACATGAGAACATCTATTATACGATTTTGCTCTTCTTTGTCATCAATGCCAACAAATTTAATTGGTGCAAAGTCAAGAAATTCTTCACTTTCCATAATATATTGTGCCTCCTTTATATCCAATTATATTGTATTACTTTTTTCCTTTTTCTTCGGTTTTAAAGTTAAAAACTATACGTAGTTTTTCCAAAATTATTTGCGTAAAAAAGACATATAGAGGAACTTAAATAATTTGAGTAATAATTCGAGGAGGTAATGTAACTTTCATGGACAAATGGAAAAGCAATTGGATAAAATAAGGTACAAGTATTACAGAAGATATAAGCTGGCCTATTCCGATGGCTATGACTAATTGCCAGAATGAAGGCAACGTCCCATCCTCCGGCACTTCACGCGAGACACCTACTCTGCCAAGAGCTATTTTATATTATATCATATTTTACCGTTTTTTTATATAGACGAAATTTTTGTGAAAGGGGTCATTTTTATTAAAAGAAAATAAAAAAGCTATTTGTAAAAGAGATTAAAAGTGGTATAATTTTGGAAAGGAATTATTTAGGTAGTATAACAAAAACCTTAAGAGGGAGTTTAAATGGAGGATTATAAGGGGTACTTTATAAAAGGCGAAGATGAAGAAAAAATATATCTTCATTGTTGGGAAAATGTTAATAATGGGCACTTTTAAATTTATATAAAAAAGAGAGACTGCAAAACATACCTCAAAATTTGCCTATTTTTATAATTTCAGGTGAAGAGGATCCTGTGGAGGAATATGGAAGATTAGTAAATAGACTTTATGGAATTTACAAAAACGTGGGTAGTACATTAGTAGATATAAAAATTTATCCTAGTAAGAGACATGAAATTTTAAATGAGATTAATCGGGAGGAAGTGTTTGAAGATATTTTAAATTGGATAAAAGAAAAGGTATATGAAAGGAGATAAATAAATGGTATATGTGGCTATTATAATATTTTTAATTGTAATTGCTATTATAGTAAAACCGAGGATTGAAATTTACCATCTTAAACAAAAGTACAGGCAACTTATGTTTTTATCTTCAATGGAGCAAGCTGAAAAATCCCTTCAGCTTCAGATACAGCGTCTTAAAGTTAAATATCCAGGTCGAACTGAAAAGTGGTACATTGAAAAAGTCATTTTTGATTTAGAAAGAGATAGAAGATAATTTTTATAAACTTGTTATTTTTTTTTGCATATTATATGATAAAAGAAAAGTTGGAAAAATTATTTTGATGGTGGTGATTAATATGCTAATAGCTGTTGACCCCGGCCATGGAGGAAAGGATCCTGGTGCTGTTGTGGGTGATTATAAAGAAAAAGATATAAATCTAAATATAGCTTTAAAAATAAGGGATATTTTAGTGAAGGAAAATATCAGTGTAATAATGACAAGAGATAAAGATGAAACAGTAGACTTACAGCAAAGGTGTGATATTGCCAATAAGAGCAAAGCAGATTATTTTATTTCTATTCATTGTAATAGCTTTACAGATCCTTCCGCAAATGGTACGGAAACTTACGTATCCCAGAAGTTTAGCAGGACGAAATTTAGCCCAATATGTACAAAATGAAATAGTAGAAATGTTAAAAACAACAAATAGAGGAGTAAAATATGAAAGTTTTTATGTACTGAAGCATACTGTAATGCCTGCGATACTAGTTGAAACAGCTTTTATGTCAAATCCACAAAATTTAGATTTGCTTTTACAAAAGCCGGATGCTTTTGCACAAGGGATTGCAAATGGCACAATTAAATTCTTAAAAAGCGTAAATTATAAGCAAACAGATGATATTGAAAAATTACAGATGAAAGGAATTATAGATAAACATTATGACCCTAAAAGTTATGTCACTTGGGGAGAATTTGCTTCTGTAATATTGAAAATATTGGGAGGGAGATAAATGAGGGATTTGGTCATGACAATTTTGACAGCTGGTGTTCAACTCGTTATAATGGTTGCGCTTGGGTATTTGATTGATTATTTAAATACCAAAATTGGTATGGAAAAAATGAAGAGATACTATGAAATAGCAAAAACTTTTGTGCAAGCAATAGAACAGCAAATAGGGCCAGGTAAAGGACCTGATAAAAAAGCGGAAGTTTTTAACTTATTAAAAAAAGTGGTTGGCAATAAGTTAACAGACGAAGAAATCGATAAACTAATAGAAGCAGCAGTTTTTGAAATGAATTATATATTGAAATTAAAAGGTTTGGAGAGACAAGGTTTGGACAAATAATGAAAAAACTTTATTACAAAAAAGCACTCTATATGGGTGCTTTTATTTTTAGCACCTATTACTAATAAAAATTGCAAGAAGACAATTTAAAAATTTCATCAATGTAAAAGATTACAAAAGGCGTACCTACAAAACAACGATATTATAATGAAAAGTTTGGAATAGAGGAACATGCTAAAATTTATTTTGCAAATTTTATTATTCAAATTGCAAAGCTAAAAATTTTTTTGTATAATATTCTTATACTTATTATTGTGAGGTGGTATAAGTTGGACTTTTCTCTCATTATTAATAAGGAAACAATGGAAATTATAAATAAAATGAGACTACCAGAAGAAGTAGAAGAAATATTAAAAGTGTGTCCTAAAATAACAATTCCAGAAAGTAGACAACATCTTCTTGAAATTTCTGTTGGAGGAAATAATGACTTTTTTGAAATTTTTTATGATGTTCCAGAAAAAGGGAAAGTATTAGAAGCGACTGTGGCAAGGTGTAAAAATGGGTTAGCAGTTAATTATCCTGAGCCTTATATGAGAAGGAGAGAGCCAGATTGTCTTGTAGTTGCTGATAATGGGGAGACAGATAAACCTAGGTTTGTGGATAGGTATGGATATGATTTTGACGAATTAAGGCAGAAAACTTTTGAATGGCTGAAAAAGCAAAATTTAATTGTCATGCCTTTTATGTCTGGTGGAGATGAGTACGGTTATCCATCGCTTCTCTTGGCACCTGAAAATGCTGGTTTTTTCGCTACGGCTCTTGCAGATATTCAAGGATTTATACCTAAAAAGGAAATACCGGAAGGTTTTACTCCGAAAGCAATAGTATATTTAGCCCCTCCCTTTAGGCATACTCATTTTAATGGAAAGCAAGTAGTTGTGCACAACCGATTAGAAAATCTCCATGAACTTTTTTCGTATAACTTGTATCCTGGGCCAAGTGCAAAAAAAGGAATATATGGGGTACTCTTAACAATGGGAGAAAAAGAAGGGTGGATTACTGCTCATGCTTCTGCAGTGAGAATAATTACTCCTTATGACAATATATTGACTATTATGCATGAGGGTGCCAGCGGTGGCGGAAAGAGTGAAATGCTGGAGCAAATTCACAGGGAGCCTGATGGGCGCATAAAAGTAGGGCGCAATTTAGTGACAGGTGACGAAATATACGTAGACCTTAAAGAAGCTTGTGAATTACAACCTGTAACTGATGATATGGCATTATGCCATCCGGATTTGCAACAAGGTAAAAAATTAGTGATAAAAGATGCAGAAAAAGGTTGGTTTATACGTGTAGATCATATGAATGAATATGGAACGGACCCTCATTTTGAAAAGTTATGTATCTATCCTAAAGAGCCTTTAATCTTTTTAAACATAGACGGAGTGCCTAAATCCACTTGTCTTATATGGGAACATATTATGGATGCACCTGGCAAACCTTGTCCCAATCCTCGTGTAATTATGCCAAGAAGGTTTATGCCAAATGTAGTTGATGAAGCTGTAGAAGTGGATGTGAGGAGTTTTGGTGTGAGGACTCCCCCTTCTTCAAAAGAAAAGCCTTCCTACGGTATAATAGGCATGCTACACTTGTTGCCTCCTGCTCTTGCTTGGCTGTGGAGATTAGTTGCACCGAGAGGTCACGCTAATCCAAGTATAGTAGGAACAAGTGGACTCGAAAGCGAAGGTGTAGGTTCTTATTGGCCTTTTGCAACGGGTAAAAGAGTAATTCACGCTAATCTTTTATTGCAGCAGATTATAAATACACCGGGTACTCGATACATTCTCGTTCCAAATCAATATATAGGAGTGTGGAAAGTAGGATTTATGCCCGAATGGATAGCTCGTGAATATCTTGCAAGAAGAGGAAGTGTAAGATTTAGACCAGATCAAGTTACACCAGCGAGAAGCAGTCTCCTCGGTTATGCTTTAAATACATTAAAAATAAACGGAAGTTTTATTCCTCGCGAATTGCTGCAAGTTAACAAGCAGCCCGAAGTAGGGGATGATGGATATGACAAAGGTGCTGAGATGTTAAATGAATTCTTCAAAAGAGAATTAAAGCAATTCTTAGTACCTGAACTTGACCCTCTTGGTAAGAAGATTATTGAAACATGTTTAGAGGATGGAAGTTTAGAGGACTATATAAGACTTTTGGGAGATTATAGATAATTAAAAAAAGAGCCTGTACATAAGTGTATGGGCTCTTTTTTGTATTTCTTGTAAGAGCTGTGGCAAAACAAAAAAGCATAAAAAAGAGGGGGAAGTCCCCTCTTTTTTATGCTTCGTGAACGGCTTCTTTTGAGGTTGAAGTTTTTTCCGTCTTTTTTGCTTTTGCTAAGTTGATTTTGGGCAAGACAAGGTTTAGAAGTATTCCTGCTAAGGTGGCAGGACCTATGCCTTCAAAGACGAAGTTTCCAAAGGCTATTTTTATACCGCCTACACCCAAAGTCAGTATTACAGAAGCTATTATGAGATTTCTGCTGTCAGAAAAATCTACTTTATTTTCAACAAGTGTTCTCATACCTGCTGCTGCAATCATTCCAAAGAGTATTATTGTTACTCCGCCCATAACAGGTTGCGGAATTACTTCTATCAAAGCGCCTATTTTTTGTATAAAGCTTAAAAGTATTGCTATTATAGCTGCACCTTGAATAACTTTTGAGCTATAGACTCTTGTTATTGCAAGGACTCCAATGTTTTCACCATAAGTTGTGCTGGGTGGTCCGCCAAAAAGTGCCGCAATTGATGTTGCAAGGCCATTACCTAGCATTACTCTATGAAATCCAGGGTCTTTTATTAAATCTTTTTCAACGATATTTCCTATTACGAGGACGTGCCCTAAGTCTTCAATTATAGCGACTAAGGCCAGCGGCGCAACCAAAGAGACAGCACCCCATGCCAGTTCCGGAGTATGTCCTGTTAAGAAGGAGAATTTGGGAATTGCAATCCATGAGGCTTTTGCAACAGGTCCGAAGTCTACAAGGCCTCTTGTTATCGCGAATATATATCCGCCAATTGTTCCTAAAAGTATGGGTATGACTTTTATAAATCCTTTGCCAAACATGCTGAATATGATTATTAATGCCGCTGTAAACAGAGCTGTAGCTAAATCTTTTTGCGCTTGAGCTATTGCTACAGGAGCAAGGCTTAGGCCTATTATCATAACTACAGGGCCTACTACAACGGGGGGAAGCAATTTCTCTAACCAATCGATGCCTGTCAAGCTTATGATTATGAATACCACTATATATACAAGGCCTGCTGCTATCATACCAGTAAAAGCACCTCTTACACCAAATTGCTTAGTTGCAGCTATTATAGGTGCTATAAAGGCGAAAGAAGAGCCCAGATACGCAGGTACTTTTCCTTTTGTCATCAAGTGGAATATTAAAGTTCCAAGCCCTGATGTGAAGAGGGTAACAGCTGGGTCAAGACCTGTTAAAAGAGGTACTAAAATTGTTGCACCAAACATGGCAAATACGTGCTGAAAAGATAGTGGAATTGCTTGTTTTATAGGGGGGTTTCTTCAATTCCGTATATTTTGTTTGACATAAAAAAACCTCCTTTGAGTTTTTTGTTTACAAAAAAACCCTCTAAAGGAGGATGCAAATATAGATATTTTATTTTCCTCCTTTTTAGCCTCGCTGGGCTAAATTAAAGGGTTTTTTCACTTTTTCTCTACAATTATAGCATACAAAATATTATTTGTCTACAACAAAAAGCCCCTTTAAGAGACCTTTTAAAAAGCAAAGAGAAGATAAAATTTAACTATTTTAGCTCCACCTTTCTTTTCTGTAACGTTCCAATACATTCAGTACATAATTTATATCAAAAGTTGTGTGGTCAGCGTTAATTTGAAACCGGATACTTTCACTACCTCTTGGTACCACTGGATAGTTTATGGCTGTTGCAAGAATACCGTTATCTATGAGGTAATTTACTAAATCTATTGTTTTTGTTGCATCTCTAACTAAAAGTGGTACTATTGGATGCTCGCTTACTACAGTTTCATATCCTAATTTTACAATTCCTTCTCTAAAAAGTTTTGCTAATTCTTTGAGGTGTGAAAGTCTTTTTTGACCTTCTTTGCAATCGAGTATTTCAAGTACTTTTAAAACACAAGCAGCTTCTGATGGTGTTACTGGATTTGAGTAAATATAAGTTATAGTTTTTTCTCGCAAGTAAGTTGTTATAACCTTGTTTGATACTACATAACCTCCATTTACACCATATGCCTTTCCCATAGTACCGATGAGAAGGTCAGCTTTTCCACCTGTTATTTCTTCTGTGCCTCTTCCAGTTGGGCCAAAAGCGCCAACACCGTGAGAATCGTCAACTATAGTTATTATGTTTTCTTCAAAATCTTTGTCATATCTGTCTGCAATCTCCTGAATTTTCTTTAAATCTGCGTAATCTCCTCTCATACTGAATACACCGTCAGTGACTACAATGGCGCGTTTAGCTTTACCAATAAAACTCTTTATTCCATTTTCTAAATCTTTATAGTCTAGGTGTTTATAAATATATCTTTCTTTGGGTCTTGAAAGTCTTATAGCGTTTATAATACAGTTGTGATTTAGTTCATCACTTATTATTACTGTTTCAGGAGTCACTAAAGAGGAGATGATACCTACTACAGCCATATAGGCGGAGCTAAAAATCATTGCATCTTCTCTGCCGTGGAATTGAGCAAGCTTTTTCTCAAGGTCTCTATGTGTTATATAGGTTCCGCTTATAAACCTCACTGCTCCAGGTCCAATGCCAAACTTTCTTGCAGTCTCCTCTTCTACTTTTATTACTTCCTCATTAAATTGCATTCCGAGGTAAGAGTTAGAGTTCATCCTTATAAATTCTTTGTCTCCAAAGCCTTTTAAAAAGAAACGTGGACCTTTTTCACCCTCTGGTTTTTTTACATCGACTATGATAAGTTCTTTTCCTTTAGCACGACCTTCAGTCTTTAACTCATCGAGTTCTTTTTGTAAAATTTCATTTAATCTTGTAAGTGGCATCTTTTTTACCTCCTTTTGTTTATGGATATAATACAACTTTGCCACATTGGCCTTTTATCATTAGTTCCATGCCTTTTTCATATTCAGAAAGAGGGAAGGTATGAGTAATTATTGGTTTTAATGCTTCTTTAAGGCCAGAGCGCAATAAACCCTTTACTTTGTACCAGGTATCGTACATTCGCCTTCCTGTGATGCCGTTTATTGTTATGCCTTTAAAAACGACGTCATTTGTTATGTCTATAGGAACTTCATTGTCAGGAAGACCCAAAATAGACATCCTTCCGCCTTTTGCTATATATTTAAGTCCTTGTCGTATTGCAGTGGGACTTCCAGAGAAGTCCAATACTACATCTGCACCGTAGCCTTCTGTTTCACTTTTTATTATACTGACAACGTCTTCTTCAAGTGGGTTTATAACTCGTGTTGCACCTAATTTATGAGCAAGTTCCATTCTGTATTCGACAGGTTCTATTGCAAATATAGCTGAAGCACCTGTTGTCTTAAGAAGTGGTATTGCCATCATGCCTATAGGGCCGCACCCTACTACAGCGACAGTTTTTCCTACTACCTCTCCAGAAAATACTGTGTGAACGGCGTTTCCAAGGGGTTCTTGTATGGAGAGAAGTTCTAAAGGTATGTCTTTATCGTTTAGCCATACATTGCTTTCAGGGACTTTAATGTATTCTGCAAAAGCACCGTCTGTGTCAACACCAAGTATAAGCGTATTTTCACATATGTGAGCATTTCCAGTTCTGCAAGCTTTGCATTTTCCGCATACTATGTGAGTCTCCGCACTTACTAAATCTCCAACTTTTACAGATGTTACATTTTCTCCTATTTCTACAACTTCTCCTACAAATTCATGTCCCATTATCTTAGGCGGTTTTATCCGGCTTTTTGCCCATTCATTCCAAACGTAAATGTGAACGTCTGTGCCGCAAATAGATGTGGCTTTGACTTTTATTAGTACCTCATCAGGTCCTATTTTTGGTATTTCTTTTTTTATTATATCTGCACCTCCTTTGGGATGTTGTTTAACAACAGCGGTCATATATCCTTCCATAATGGACATCTCCTTTACTTGTACACACATCTTACTACATAATATATTCTATATATTTGTACAAATTCCTTCTTGCATTACAAAAAAATTTTAATGGACTCTATTTTTTTATAAAGGCAAAAAGAAACCTGTTCTATCATTAAAACTCTGAAGACAAATATTTAAAATTGTCTTCAATGCCTAAATGTATGATTATTCTTTTTTAATGAAATAATATATCTGGATAGAAAAACCATGTTAAGGGTTAAGGAGGATTATTTTATGCGAAAAATGGCTACAATGGACGGAAATACAGCTGCTGCTTATGCCTCTTATGCTTTTACGGAGGTTGCAGCAATTTACCCTATTACGCCTTCTTCTCCAATGGCTGAAAATGTTGATGAATGGGCTGCCCATGGCAAGAAGAATATATTTGGTCAACCCGTGAAGGTTGTTGAAATGCAGTCAGAAGCAGGTGCTGCAGGTGCTGTCCATGGTTCTTTAACTGCAGGCGCTTTGACAACCACATATACCGCATCACAGGGGCTTCTTTTAATGATACCAAACATGTATAAAATTGCAGGAGAGCTTTTGCCAGGGGTGTTTCATGTAAGTGCCCGCGCAATTTCTGCCCATGCACTTTCTATATTTGGCGACCATCAGGATGTAATGGCAGTAAGACAAACAGGTTTTGCACTTCTTTGTTCTGCCAATGTACAGGAAGCCATGGATATGGCATTTATAGCCCATCTTTCTGCTATAAAATCTAGGGTACCATTTTTGCATTTTTTTGATGGCTTTAGGACTTCTCACGAGATGCAAAAAATAGAAGTGGTGGAATATGAGGAAATTGCGAAACTTTTAGATTTAAGGGCAGCAAAAGAGTTTAGGGACAGAGCGTTAAATCCTGAACATCCTGTTGTAAGAGGTACTGCACAAAATCCTGATATTTATTTTCAAGGAAGAGAAGCTGCTAATAAATTTTATGAAAAGGTTCCTGACATAGTAGAAGATTACATGAAGAGGTACAAAGAGCTGACTGGAAGAGAATATCACCTTTTTGACTATTACGGTTCAAAGGACGCAGAGTATATAATTGTAGCTATGGGTTCTGTTTGTGACACGATAGAAGAGACGATTGATTATTTAACAAAAAAAGGAGAAAAAGTGGGTTTAATTAAAGTACATCTCTACAGGCCATTTTCTGAAAAACACTTTTTTGAAGTTTTACCTGATACAGTTAAAAAGATTGCCGTATTAGACAGGACAAAAGAGCCGGGTTCAATAGGAGAGCCTTTGTACCTTGATGTGGCTAAATTATTTTATAACAAAGATAAAAAGCCCGGCATAGTAGGAGGTAGATATGGTCTGGGCTCAAAAGATACAACTCCTTCTCAGATTATTGCAGTCTATGACAATTTAAAAAAGGACTCCCCCAAAGACCGTTTTACCATAGGAATTTTAGACGATGTGACTTACACATCATTAGAAGAAGGTGAATTTGTAGAGACTACTCCTGAAGGCACTGTAAGCTGCAAGTTTTGGGGATTAGGCTCTGATGGAACGGTTGGGGCGAATAAATCGGCTATTAAAATAATTGGGGACAACACAGACTTGTATGTGCAGGCATATTTTCAGTATGACAGCAAAAAATCAGGAGGCACCACTATTTCACATTTGAGGTTTGGTAAAAAGCCGATTAAATCTTCTTATTTGGTAAATCATGCTGATTATATTGCCTGTCACAATAAGTCTTTTATTTACAATTATGATGTTTTAAAAGGACTTAAACATGGTGGGACTTTTGTATTAAATTGTCCTTGGAGTAAAGAGGAGCTGGAGGAGAAGTTACCTGCTTCAATGAAAAGATATATAGCTAAAAACAATATCAATTTTTATACAATAGATGCCATATCAATTGCCCAAGAAGTAGGTTTGGGTGGCAGAATAAACATGATAATGCAGACGGTGTTTTTTAAACTTATAAATATAATACCTTTTGAAGAAGCAGTTGAGTATTTAAAAGATTCTATACAGAAGGCCTATGGCAAAAAGGGTCAGGATATAGTGGATATGAACTTAAAGGCTGTTGACAGAAGCGTAGAAGCTCTTGTAAAAGTAGAAGTGCCTGAGGAGTGGAAAAACGCAAAAGAAGGGCAAAAAATTGTAAAGCCAGAGCCTGATTTTGTTAAAAATATACAAAGACCTATGGAAAGAAATGAAGGAGACCTCCTTCCTGTAAGTGCTTTTGTCGGCATGGAAGATGGCACATTTCCTACTGGTACGACTGCCTATGAAAAGAGAGGAATTGCAGTATTGATACCCGAATGGCAGATAGACAATTGCATACAGTGTAACCAGTGCTCTTATGTTTGCCCTCATGCAGTAATACGGCCATTTTTGTTAACGGAGGAAGAAATGAAAAAAGCGCCTCCAACTTTTAAACTGAAAAAAGCAATAGGAAGAGGATTAGAAGGGCTTTGGTATAGAATACAGGTAAGTCCTTTAGACTGTACAGGATGCGGCAATTGTGCAGATGTTTGTCCAGCACCTACAAAAGCTCTTATAATGAAACCCGCTGAAGAACAAATAGAAAAAGAAGCGAGAAATTGGGAGTATGCTGTAACTCTTGATGTCAAAGATAATTTAGTGGATAAGACAACTTTAAAAGGTAGTCAATTTGCAAAGCCTCTGTTTGAATTCAGTGGCGCATGCCCCGGCTGTGGTGAGACTCCTTACATAAAGCTTTTGACACAGCTTTTTGGAGATAGGATGATGATAGCAAATGCCACAGGCTGTTCATCTATTTATGGGGCAAGTGCACCCTCTATTCCTTATACTACTAATAAAGAGGGAAAAGGGCCTGCTTGGGCTAACTCACTTTTTGAAGACAATGCCGAATTTGGTTACGGCATGTTTTTAGCAAATAAGCAGATAAGGGAAAGGCTTAGAGATTTGATGAAAGAAGCTATAAATATGCCTATTGACGAAGAATTAAAAGCTGCATTCCAAGAGTGGATTGATGGGATGGAGGATGGAGATAAATCTAAAATTGCTTCTAAAAAGATTTTGGATATTATAAATAGAGGCGGGTATACAGAGAATGAGATAATAAAAGAGATACTTGACAAAAAAGATTTTCTTGTAAAAAAATCTCAGTGGATAATAGGGGGAGATGGATGGGCGTATGACATTGGCTTTGGAGGGCTTGACCATGTTATAGCATCAGGAGAAGATGTAAATGTACTAGTGCTTGACACAGAGGTGTATTCTAATACAGGAGGGCAATCCTCAAAATCTACGCCATTAGGGGCAGTTGCAAAATTTGCGGCAGCAGGTAAGAGGACAAGCAAGAAAGATTTAGGTTTGATGGCTATGAGCTATGGATACGTGTATGTGGCGCAAGTTGCAATGGGAGCAAATATGAACCAGGCGATAAAGGCTTTTGTGGAGGCAGAAAAATACAAAGGGCCTTCACTTATAATAGCATACGCTCCTTGTATAAACCATGGCATAAAGTCAGGCATGGGGACAAGTATAATGGAGGAGAAAAAAGCAGTGGAGTCTGGTTACTGGCACCTTTATAGATTTAATCCAGAGCTTAAAAAAGAAGGCAAAAATCCATTTGTACTTGATTCTAAAGAGCCGACAAAATCTTTCAGAGAATTTATTGAGGGGGAGATACGATATTCCTCACTTAAAAACGTATTTCCTCACATTGCGGAAAAACTTTATCAGAAGGCAGAAGATACTGCAAAAGAGAGATACGAAAGATATAGAAAGCTGGCAGAATAACGATTCCGGGCGTATGCCCGGAATTGTTATTTTTTGTTTTCTTCTACCCATTCTTTTGCGTTTATTACCTCATTTTTACTTGGGATAGGCACATTTGATTCTTCTTTTACATTTTGTATATTTGCCCAGGAAGCAGTCTTATGATTTTCTATTGGCACTTTGTGAGGTTTTTTTGGTTTTTTAGTCATACAATCACTCCTTTAAATGTATTATTTTCTATAATTGAAGAAATTATGACTATTATTGTGATAAACTGAGGGATGTAAATTTCTTTTTTTCTTAGGTTACAGTTCAAATTAGCAGTATAATTATTGTTGTAATCATGGGATGAGGAGAGATTGAAATGGAGATAAGAGGACATCACTTTTTGTGTGTGTTGGGCTTTAGAGGGCTTGGTTATGATGAAAAATTTGTTAAAAATATGGATGAAATTATTAGAAAATTGAATAATGAACATGATATGTTGATAAAAGCTGTGGATAGTGTGGATAACATTTGCAGCATGTGTCCAAACAATGTAAATGGAGAATGTACAGAGGAAGAGTATCCAGGAAGTGTAAAAGGAAAAGATAGGGCAGTTTTAGAAGTTTTAGATATAAGGCCAGGGGAGATATTGAGCTATAGGGAAGTCACAAATAGAATTAAAGAGAAAATGACTGAAGAAAAAATGGAAAAGATATGCAGTAACTGTCAATGGTTTAGTCTTGGGTATTGTTTGGAAGGGTTTAAAAAGTTAAAAGGCGGTGTGTGACCGCCTTTATAAGTCTCTTTGTGAAAAGCGCTTTGCACCGTAATAGAGGAGAAATACCACGTAGAAAAAGATGTATATGAACATGTAAATACTGGGTTGAGACATGCCCCCAAAGAGTCCTTGTGTCATAAAACTTATCCCACTACTTTGTGTCAAAAGCTCTGCAGTCATTTTTCTATATATGACATCTGTAGGAAGGATGAGGCTTGTAATTATCCCTGCGTTTATAAGGCTTTCTCCGCTTTTTAAGCCAAAGGCACCGACTTGACTTTGTTGCATTGCTGTTCCAATTTGTTCAAGAACACCTCCGACGAGGGCAATTCCATAAGCCATAATAGCTATGATGCCTGTGTTTACAGTCGAAAAAATTGAGCTGGAAGCTATTATAAGGGCTAAAAATACAATCGGTCCTAAGTCGAAGAAAAAAAGTCCTCTTAAAATATTGCTTGCTTCAAAGGTTATTTTAGACCCCATAAAGATGTTTAAACCTACTACAGACAAAAACATGATGGAGCTGTATATTACAATCATAGCGCCTAAGCCTATAAATTTTCCCAACACCAGTTCATATCTTTTTATAGGTTTCGATAAAACGGCGTATATGGTGCCATTTTCTATTTCTCCTGATATAGCATTTACTGATGTCAAAACTACAAGAAAAGCCACTATGAAATTTGCGAAAAATAGACCGGCAGACAAAATTTCTGATTGAAAGATGATGTCATATATAGAATCGTTGGGACGCTCAAATATTTTACTTAAGCCAAAAGTATATATGGAAAGGTAGAGGAGGGACAAAAGGGAGACTAATAGAAAAGCCCGTTTTTTTAGCATTTCTTTAAAGGTGTATTTTATTATAGTTATCACGACACCTCATCCTTTCCAATTAAGTTTATGAATAAGTCTTCCAATGAAGAAGTTTGAGTATTTAATTGATATAACTTGGCACCGGCTTCTATTACCATTTTAGCTATAACTGGTATTTTTTCTCTGTCTTCTACTTTAAAAGAGAGCTTACCTTCTTTAAATTGAAATTCTTTTGATAAGCGAGAAATTTTTTCAATCAACTCTGAAGTATAGTCTGATACAATCATTTCTACATGGGTGTGTTCTTTTAATAGCTCTTCCAGTTTTCCTTCGGCTATTATTCGGCCATGGTTTATTATGGCTACTTCATCGCATACCATTTCCACTTCACTTAAGAGGTGGCTGTTTAAAAAAACAGTTTTGCCTTGCGATTTTAATTGTTTTATGATTTCTCTTACTTCAATTCTTCCAACAGGGTCAAGAGCTGAAGTAGGTTCATCTAAAAACACTATTTCGGGGTCATTTAAAAGGGCTATTGCAATGCCAATTCTTTGCTGCATTCCTTTGCTGTAATTTTTTATAAGTTTACTTTCATGACCTTTTAATTTTACCAATTCTAAAAGTTCATCAATTTTTTTGCCTGGATTTTTTATTTTATAAAGCTCTGCATGGAAGGTCAAAAGCTCTTTTCCTGTCATCCAGTCGTGATATCTAAAATTTTCAGGTAAAAATCCTACTTTTTCTCTGGACTCTACAGTGCCTATGGGTTTCCCTAAAATCCATGCAAAACCAGAGGTGGGGTGTAAAAGCCCCACCATGGTCTTTACAAAAGTGCTTTTTCCTGCACCATTTGGACCTAAGAATCCAAAGACCTGACCTTTTTCTACAGAGAGAGTGACTTCTTTAAATCCGCCTTTTCCATTAAACTGCTTTGTGAGATTTTGTGTCTCTAAAACCATTTGATCACCTCATTGAATTTGCAATTTGAATTAATGTATTTATTGCCTCTTCTTTTGCAACGAAATCCTGTTTGTCTCCTGCTGGGTTGGGCCAGAGTGTGAGGTTGTACATTACTCCATTTTCACTCCATCCTAAAGCTACAAAATGAGGCCCAGATTTTTCAACAAAGAGAATGCCTTTATTTCCTCGAATGGTTATTTCTTTAATTTCAGTGTTGTCACTCGTAGACAGTGGTACAGGAAATGTCTCTTTCCAGTCAGTTACACCGGCGATTTGTTTTTTTACATTTTCAGGTAAAAATGGGAGGTTTAATAAAGCGTCAATTACTTTATCTACATCTACCCCTTCTGGTACCACTATTTCTGGAGTTTTTACTATGTCAAGTGCAACTGTATCTTTTTTACTGCCTTTTTTCTGTAAATTCATATCAATTGCCCTGCCAAAATTTATAATAATGGGTTTTCTATCAAGTTCTTTGGGGAAAAGGTGTGTACCGCCAAATGTTTTAATGAGTTCATTTATTTTGTCAACTTTTAGTATAAATTCTAGGCCTTCATTTTTTGAGATGTATGCATGCTTTATTTCAAAATTTTCATCTGCTGGAAGTTTTATTTTATATCCAAGTTCAGATTCTACTTTGTCAAGCTCATCAGGGGAAATTTGATGCCCTTCCCGAGAACCGTCTTTTATAATCTCTCCGTAGTCTTTAAGGTTTATATTTTTTATACCTGCGTTGTAGAACTGATTTTGAATTTGCGTCATATCCTCTGGTGTTATTGTTATAACCTGCATCTTGTTAAGCCTTAGAAGGTTTAAAAGTTTAGCTTCTGCATTTTTAAGTGGGGTGAAAAAGGCTGAGGCGGCTATAAATGCCACTATCAAAGCAGCGGCAATTGACTTTTTGTACTTTGTAAACATGGCAAACATTCCTCCTTTATTATTATTTTTGCTCAATTTTTCATTTAGAGTAGCCCAAGCTTCATTTAAATCTATATTGCTTGCTTTTAAAGCTTTTGAAGTGAATTCATTTATGGATTTTAGTTGTTCAAGTTTTTCTCTACATACATCGCAAGTTTTTAAATGTTCTTCTACATTTTTTGCAGTGATTTCATCCAGTTCACTGTCTAGATATGCTTGAAGAGTTCCTTCATCGTAGCACATACTTACACCTCCTTTTCATATAATTCTTTAAACTTTTTTTGTGCTCTTGCTATGGTTGTGCCGACGGAGGTTTTCTTAATTCCCAATGATATTGCTATTTCTTCGTAACTATATCCTGAATGTTTAAGTATTAGACACATCATATCTCTTTTACTCATTTTTAGGAGGACTTCTTTCACTTTAGCTCTTTCAAACCTTTTAATTGCTATTTCTTCAGGGTCTTCAAAAAATTCCTCTTGCGTGTTTTTAAAAACTTCCAGTTCTCTTGTTTTTGTGTTTTTTTCACTGCGGATATAATTTAAGGCATGATTTATTGCCACTTTGGATAACCAACCTCCTATATTTTCATTGTGACGGGGAGGATTTTTAAAATACTTTATAAAAACTTCTTGAGTAATGTCTTCCGCTTTGAATTCGTCTTTTATCATCCAAGAAATTTGATTTAAAACTTTTGGATAATATTTTTCAAAGATATCTTTGAAACTTTCCTCTATTTTGAACACCTCCCCTATGTCTTTTCACTAATAATAACACATCTAAAACCAATTTTGTGACAAAAACTTTTCAGACGAAGGGGACGGTTCCTCTTGTCTGAATTTTTCAGATGAAAAGAACCGTCCCCTTCGTCTGGTCCCCTTCGTCTGGATTTTATTTTTTGTGGGAAGTGCTATATAATTATATCGGTGTTTTTAAAAAGGTGCGGGGGTGTTAAATTTGGAGAGGATAAAGAGTTATTATCCTTATTTAGCAGGAATAGGAATGGCATCAATTTTTGGATTTTCTTTTATGTTTACCTCTATGGGGCTTGATGTAGCTTCTCCTATGGAGCTTATAGCCTATCGTTTTTTACTTGCAGCATTTATGATTACTCTTTTGTGGGTATTTGGAATTATTAAACTTAATTATAGAGGGAAAAATCTGTGGCCATTGTTTTTATTGTCTCTATCAGAGCCTGTTGTGTATTTTATATTTGAAACATATGGTGTAAAATATACATCCTCTTCTCTTTCTGGTTTGATGATAGCTTTAATTCCTGTTGCTGTTACCGCTTTGGCGGCGGTATTTTTAAAGGAAAGGCCTTCTTTGTATCAGCTTTTCTTTATTCTTTTGTCTGTTACAGGAGTTGCTTTTATAATTTTTATGACAGGTGTTGAAAGCCGTAATACGTCAATTATAGGTTTTGTATATCTTTTAGTAGCAGTCTTATCTGCAGCTTTTTACAGTATTTTAGCAAGAAAGTCTTCTTTAGAATTTTCACCTATTGAGATAACCTTTGTCATGATGTGGTTTGCCGCAATTTCTTTCAATTTTTTAAATTTAATTGATAGATTAGCAAAAGGCTATCCTATTTCTGACTATTTCAGGGATTTAACTGATTACAGAGTACTTATTCCTGTGCTATATCTAGGTGTTTTATCTTCTGTTGTAGCGTATTTTTTAAACAATTACGCTCTTTCAAAATTGCCTGCATCTCAAGCTTCAGTTTTTGCAAATTTGACCACAGTAATTTCGGTAATAGCGGGGATCACCATACGACGTGAAGCTTTTTATTGGTATCATATAATAGGAGCTATTATGATATTGATAGGAGTATGGGGGACAAATTATTTTGGAAAAGTGTCTCAACCGATTATTTCTTCAGAAGAAACACACTGAAATTCTGTATTTACATTACATAGAGAATGTGATATACTTTTAACGTAACCCTATACCATACGGGGGCATATATTAGTCCAAAAAGGATGCGGTATAAAAATACCGCATTTATTATAGAGGAGTGATTTTATTAGTACTTTAATTAGTATAGCATGTTTTTGCGTTTTATTAAAGTACAAAAAGAGAGATAATAAATATAAAAAGTTTTTGAGGTGAAACTATGGAGAGAGATGTAAAAGAAGCTGTGGAAATGTTAGGCAGAGGAAGTGGAAAAGCTCTTGATATTGGTACAGGACGGGGACGAATGGCAGCCGCTTTGGCTGAATACGGATATCAAGTCGTGTCTATTGATGAGAGTAAAGATGCTTTAAAAAGAGCAGAAGACCTTTTGAAAGAAAGTGTAACTTTGGAAAATATTTTGCTACTTCAGGGAGATGCTCACAATCTTCCATTTTTAGATGAAACCTTTGAGGTTGTGGCTACATACAATGCCATGCATCACATGAGGGATTATAAAAAGGTACTGGATGAGATGGTGAGGGTCTGTAAAAAAGGCGGTAGTATTCTTATATCCGAATTAAACGAATATGGGAGGAAAGTTGTTGCTGAAAGACACAAAGAAAGAGGAAGCTATCATGAAGCAAATATAAGCATTGAAGATATTGCAAAGTATTTAGAAGTCGAATATGCTTTAATAGGAGAAATAAAAAAGTCAGAAAGGACAGATATTTTTATATCCAAAAAATGACAATTATTAAGGAAAAATTTATCGTTGACAAGACATGAAAATATGATAAAATAAGTAATGTCTTTTGTGGCCCCGTGGTCAAGAGGTTAAGACACCGCCCTTTCACGGCGGCAACACGGGTTCGAATCCCGTCGGGGTCACCATTTAAGTTAAGAAATAAAATGTCGCACAAAGGTGCGAAATTATTTTTTATGTCGAAAGAAAAATTACATATATAGCAAAAATTAACAAATAAAACCATCACCATGATGCTATAATTTAGAAAAAAACAAGAGGTGGTGGTTTTTTTATGCAAAATATAAATATTTTACCTTATAAAAGAATTATAAAAACTCCCTTGACAGAAAATACTCAAAAAAATCTTTCTAAAAACATTCAACAGATTATATTATTGTCAGTTATAAGCTTTTTTATAGGGCGAGCTGTTATTTTCAATAGTCTTTTGCCTTTCGGCATTGCTTTTTTTGCAACTCTTTTAATGTATAAAAAGCGATATCTTTTAACAGGAATAGGAGTATGGTTGGGAATATTAACTTTACCCAATGTCAATAGTTTTAAATACCTTTTAGCGCTTGTTTTGATCTTTTCATTAGAAGGGCTTCTAAAAATTAAACCTCAAAATATTATTAAAACCTCTTTCATTACTTTTATTTCTCTTTTTAGCGCAGATCTTATATTCAGCTATATTTATGGCTTTTTGCTTTTTGACATTATGATGAGCCTATATGAGTCTGTCACTGCAATGTTAATGGTTTTTATTTTTAACCACGCTGTTTCATTTATTTTGAATATAAACAGAAAAATTGTTTCCAATGAAGAGTTGATATCTTTGAGTATATTTATAGGGCTATTTATTCTAGGAATGAATCATTTGAATGTGTGGAAATTTACTCTCAATGGGATATTAGGGATATTTATAATACTTTTAGCCTCTTATATAGGTGGGGCTGGAGTAGGAGCAAGTATCGGCACAACTATGGGGCTTCTTGGAAGCTTATCTTTTTTCCAAATGCCAGTCTCCATAGGGCTTTTTGGATTTGCAGGCTTGTTGGCCGGTAGTTTGAAAAAATTGCATAGAATTGGAGTTATTATAGGCTTTTTAACTGCCATTTTTATTATTACATTTTATGTAACTTCAACTGTGGATATGCTTGTAAATCCTTATGATATTGTGTTAGCTTCTTTAATGTTTGTAGCACTTCCTAAGAAGTACATAGTAAAGGCGGAGGAAATAGTAAAGGGTAATAAAAATTTAAACAACAGAAATTACAATGAAAAATTAAAAGAAGTAGTGACAGGCAAACTTAAAGAGTATTCTCAAGTATTTGAAGAGCTCTCTAAAAGTTTTAAACAAGTAAATGAAAAAGTATTAGACCACAAAGATATTTCTTATTTGTTTGAGGAAATTGCCAATAAGACCTGTACTCAATGTGTCATGTATAAAACTTGTTGGGACAAGGAGTTTTACAATACTTATAAAAGCATGTTTGAGTTGATAGAACATCTTGAAAAAAATAGTAGTATTGAGGACAATAAACTGTATAGAAAATGTATAAGATTTTCTGAACTTATGAGTACAACTAAATATTACTTAGGCATTTACAAAATAAGCATGCAGTGGAGAGAAAGGCTAAAAGATGCTAAAGGACTTATTGCTACTCAGTTAAAAGGAGTTGCTGATGCAATATCTAATATGGCTAGTGATATTAGCATGAATGTCACTTTTAAAGATGAATTAGAACAAATAATGATGGTGGAATTGGACAAAAAGGGCATACCTGTGGAAGATGTGCTAATTTATGACACAGGAGACGAAAATGTTAACGTAAAAATATATAAAAAGGCATGTTTTGCTAAGGAATGTGACAAAAAGATTGTCCCTATTGTATCTGAAATTATGGGGGAAAGATATGAGAGAAAAAGTAGGTTATGCTCTATAGACCACAATGGAAGATGTGTACTTACTCTTACAAAAGCAGAGAGCTTGCAAGTCTTAACGGGTATAAGCAGAGTTAGTAAGTCAAAAGCCAAGATTTCTGGAGATACTTATTCTTTTATGGACTTAGAAGATGGAAAATATATGGCAGCTTTAAGCGATGGAATGGGGATTGGATATAAAGCGGCTGCAGAGAGCACTACTACCATTTCTTTGCTGGAGAAATTTATAGAGGCAGGCTTTGATAAACATTTAGTTATTCAAACATTAAACTCTATTTTGGCTTTGCGGTCTGCAGAAGAAATGTTTTCTACTGTGGATATAATGTTTCTGGACAAGTTCACTGGAGAAGCAGAATTTATAAAAATTGGCTCTTGTGCTACCTTTATAAAAAGAGGGAATGAGGTTGAGATTATAGAATCCAGTTCTTTGCCCATTGGCATTTTGGAAGATATAGAGGCAGATATACATGAAAGAAAATTAAAAGATGGAGATTTTGTGATTTTAGTCACTGATGGAGTGTTGGAGTGTTTTGAGAAGGATAAAGAAGTAGAATTTTCAAGGTTAATTAGTGAAATCAACACGAGGAATCCTCAGGATATGGCAGATGCGTTAATGAAAAAATGTTTGGAATTGTGTAATAATACTCCAAAGGACGATATGACAATTTTGGTTTCAAAGGTATGGAAGAAAATATAAAAGTTAATAAATTGGAATAACCCTTCCACAATGTGGAGACAATATATCGAGGCGATTAAAGGAATACTTTTGTGGAGGGGTTTTTGTGTCTATAATTTTAAAAGAAATGGTCATTATTACTGACGGCGATATAACTGATTTGTCAGCAAAATGGGAGCAAATTATAGAGATGATGAGAAAAAGAGGTGTGATTGTAAATGTCATAAGTTTATTAGAAAAGGAAAGCTTTAATGAGAAGATGATGGAGACAATTGAAAAATTAGGGGGAATAAGATGTTATACATCTATTCAGCTTTTAGATAAAACTTTGTCCAAAGTGGTAGAAGAATCTGTGAAATTGACTTTAAAAAATGTTATTGACCAGAGTATAAAAAATATTAGTGGCAAAAGTTTAGAAAAAATGCATCCTTATATAAAAGTGCAAATTATAAATTATGTCGCAAATTTAAGTGAGTATGTAGATCTAAAACTTGCTCTTTTGTTAGAAATAAGCAAAGGAGAGGTAAATTATGTTATAAATAATAAAAGAAAACTTTTTAAATATCTTAACAAAAGAAAAGGTAAAATTGATTTGTACGTAGCTTATGCAAAAACGCTAATGGACTTTGAAATGGAAAAACTTATTCTTTTCTTTGAAGAAAAAGAGATAAATGCCGAAAATATAGTAGGAATATAAAAAGATGTTTGATTTAAAAAGGAGGATATTATATAATCATTATATAACATGAGTATATATCGCTATAAGGGGTTAAGAAATGATTGATAAGGTTATTTCAACAATTAAAAGGTATAAAATGATTGAGGCAAATGATAAAATTGTAATGGGGGTTTCCGGCGGACCTGATTCTTTGTGTATGCTGGATATTTTATACAATTTAAAAGATTTATTTAATCTTAAGTTGTATGTAGTACATGTTAATCATATGATAAGAGGAGAAGAAGCTAAAAGGGATGCGCAATTTGTTGAAGATATGTGCCGCAAACTGAAACTCCCATTTTTTTTATTTGAAAAAGATGTAAAAAAAATAGCCAAAGAAATGGGATATTCGGAAGAAGAGGCTGGACGATATGTGAGGTATCAGGCTTTTGAGGAAGTATTAAGAGAAGTTAAGGGTAATAAAATAGCAGTAGCCCATAATAAGAACGACGTAGTGGAAACAGTTTTTTTAAATTTAATAAGAGGTTCTGGAATGGCTGGCCTCATTGGAATAAAACCGGTAAATGGAAATATAATAAGGCCTCTCATTGAAATAGAAAGGGAAGAAATAGAGAATTACATCAAGGAAAAAGATTTAAAGCCGGTAATAGATTTTACAAATTATGAAGATTTATATAAGAGAAATAAAGTAAGACTTAAATTAATTCCCTATATAAATGAAACTTTTGAAGTAGATATAATAGAAAATATCTACAGGATGGCAAAAATTATTTTAGAGGAGAATGACTATTTAGAAAAAGAGTGTGAAAAGATTTTTAATGAGGTTTGCTATTTTAATCAAGAGGAAATTTTTGCTGATATAAAAAAACTGAGGGCACAGCATCCAGCTATTCAGCGACGCTTAGTTAGGCTTATGTACCAAAAATTAAAAGGAGATATTTATGGATTAGAATACATCCATGTAGAGGATGTTTTAAGCCTTTTAGACAAACCAACTTCCTCAAAAATTGATTTACCCTTTGAAATTGAGGCTTTAAAAAGCTATAATAATCTTATAATGAGAAAAGTAAAAGAAAAAGAGGCCAAGACTTTTTGGGCAAAATTAAATATTCCTGGAATTACTAAGATATGTGGTGTTGGGCAATTTAAAACTAGTGTTTTAGGGATTGAAGAAATAAAAAAACTTAACATAGGAAAATACACGAAATTTTTTGACTATGATAAAATACAGGAAGATGTGGTAGTTAGAAATAGGCAAGCAGGGGATATTTTTTCTCCTCTTAACCTGGGGGGAGTAAAAAATTAAAAGAATTTTTTATTGACGAGAAAATACCCCGCGAAATAAGAGATAGCATTCCTTTATTAGCCATAGACAATGAAATTGTGTGGGTTGTAGGTTATAGAATGAGTGATAAATTTAAAGTAGATGAAAATACAAAAAATGTCCTTGTGATAGAGTATACCAAAGGATAAAATAAAAAAAGAGGAGGTTAAATTTATGTCGAGTCCAACACAAGATATACAGGAGATTTTGATTACGGAAGAGCAATTAAAAGAAAAAGTGAAAGAGTTAGGACAAATAATTACAAAAGACTACCAAGGGAAAGACCTTGTCCTCCTTGGGGTTTTAAAAGGAGCAATAATGTTTATGGCAGACTTATCTCGTGCGATAGATTTACCTTTATCAATAGATTTTATGGCAGTCTCCAGTTATGGTTCTTCTACTCAGTCTTCTGGAATAGTAAAAATAATTAAAGACCATGACATAAACATTGAAGGGAAAGATGTGCTCATAGTTGAGGATATTATAGATAGCGGTTTAACACTTTCTTATTTAAGAAAGACTTTATTAGAAAGAAAACCTAGAAGTTTAAAAATTTGCACTATTTTAGATAAACCTGAAAGAAGAGAAGCAGACGTTAAAGTAGATTATTGTGGATTTAAAATTCCTGACAAATTTGTAGTTGGTTATGGATTAGATTTTGATGAAAAATACAGAAATCTCCCATTTATAGGGGTTTTAAAGCCAGAGCTGTATAAATGATTTGGTTTTTTAAAGGAGATATGATATTATAGATTAAAGGTAGTTGGACTTGTTTGAAGGAGGGGCCTTATTTGAACGATAATAACAAGATAATTAGAAGCATGGTGCTCTATTTGCTAATCTTTATAGCTATTTATGCTATGGTACAGTTGTACTCTCAAAGTACACCACCGCTAGCAAATATAGATTATGGAGAGTTAATTAGGTATATTAACTCTAACCAAGTAAAAAGCATCACTCTTGCGGGAAATGAAGTTAAAGGAACTTTAAAAAATGGGACAGAGTTTAAGAGCAGTATTCCGGATGTGACAAATTTTATGAATTTTGTAAATCCATATATTTTAGAGGGAAAATTAGACTTTAAAAATGAACCGCAAGTAGGTCCACCTTGGTGGGTTCAGATGCTTCCTTCCTTGTTTTTGATTATTGTTTTGGTTATATTTTGGTATATTTTTATGCAACAGGCACAAGGTGGGGGAGGAAGCAAAGTGATGTCTTTTGGTAAAAGTAGAGCAAGGATGGTTACTGATAAAGACAAAAGAGTTACTTTTAATGATGTGGCAGGAGCGGATGAAGAAAAAGAAGAATTACAAGAAATTGTTGAATTTTTAAAATACCCTAAAAAATTTATTGAGTTAGGAGCCAGAATACCTAAAGGGGTTCTTTTAGTAGGGCCTCCAGGTACAGGAAAAACCCTTCTCGCAAAAGCTGTAGCAGGAGAAGCGGGGGTTCCATTTTTTAGCATAAGCGGTTCTGATTTTGTAGAAATGTTTGTTGGTGTAGGTGCTGCAAGAGTAAGAGATTTATTTGATCAAGCCAAAAAGAATGCGCCTTGTATTGTTTTTATTGATGAAATAGATGCAGTGGGAAGACAAAGAGGTGCAGGTTTAGGTGGCGGACATGATGAAAGAGAACAGACACTGAACCAATTGTTAGTTGAAATGGATGGTTTCAGTGTCAACGAAGGTATAATTGTGATTGCCGCAACAAACAGGCCAGATATATTAGACCCTGCTCTTTTAAGACCAGGAAGATTTGACAGGCATATTACTGTTGGTATTCCTGATATAAAAGGAAGAGAAGAAATTTTAAAAATACACGCGAGGAATAAGCCATTGGCTCCTGATGTATCTTTGCAAGTGCTAGCGAGAAGAACTCCAGGATTTACTGGAGCAGACCTTGAGAATCTCATGAATGAAGCAGCTTTATTGGCGGCGAGAAGAGGACTTAAGCAGATAACTATGGCAGAGCTGGAGGAGGCCATAACAAGAGTTATAGCAGGGCCTGAAAAAAGAAGTAGGATTATGTCTGAGAAAGACAAAAAATTGGTGGCATACCATGAGGCAGGCCATGCAGTTGTCGCTAAGCTTTTACCTAATACCCCACCTGTTCACGAGGTTACAATAATTCCAAGAGGAAGAGCTGGAGGATATACTATGCTTCTTCCGGAAGAAGATAAATACTATATGTCAAAGTCCGAGATGATGGATGAGATAGTTCACCTTTTAGGTGGGCGTGTGGCAGAGAGTTTAGTGCTAAATGATATAAGCACAGGAGCACAAAATGACATTGAGAGAGCTACAAATATTGCGAGAAAGATGGTTACAGAGTATGGCATGAGTGAAAGATTAGGGCCTATGACTTTTGGTACGAGAAGTGAAGAAGTATTTTTAGGGCGTGATTTAGGAAGAACGAGAAATTACAGTGAAGAAGTTGCTGCCGAGATAGATAGAGAAATAAAAAGGATAATTGAGGAGGCATATAAAAGAGCAGAAACCCTTTTAAAAGACAATATGGATAAGCTCCATAGAGTTGCAAAGGCTTTGATTGAGAAAGAGAAACTTAATGCAGAAGAGTTTGAAAAAGTTTTTCATGGAGAAGAGATAAATGGGGTGCAGTTTGCATAATAATGTATAAGTCGTAAGACTTATACATTATTTTTTTACAAAAGTTTTAGTTAACAATAAAAAAATTATTGAAAAGAAGAAGGATTTTTATAACTTTGTGTCTAATATATTAGTAAAAGGAAATTTTTAAACAAAAGATAAGGGAGAAAAAGGGGGGATACCGTGAAGTTATACAAACCTTCTGATTCTAGCAAAAATCCGTTGCAATGGATATGTAATCTTTTGGATAATGCCCATGATTTTTTTATATTGAAAGATTTAAGTGGCAAAGTGGTCTACATAAATAAGAGGCTTCTTGAGATATTGGGGTATAGTGTTGATGATGTAGAAAATTATGATTATTTTTTTTACCATATCTTAAAGTATAAGGAAATAGGGCCCTATGAGGATGGGCTTATTATAGAGCTTACAGCAAAATATAACATAAAAATGTCATTTAGCATAAGGTTGAGTTCTATAACTAACACTGCAGGGGATAAAATAGCCTATTTAGGTTTTGTAAAATTGAGAAATTATTTTAAAATAGAACCAGGACATTATTTTAATTTGTTTAAAAGTCCTACAGATGTTATGGATATTACAGAAGAAGGAGTTATAGTAGTTGACGGCAAATTCAACGTAGTTTATATAAATAACAAGGCTTGTGAATTATTTGGTATAAAATATACGAGATTTGTAAATGAAAAATTTTTCGAAATTATAAAAAAATACGATCTCAATGCATCAGAAGAAGGATTAGTCAAAGGTGAGAAAATTGTAATTCCTTCCAAAAATAATATTGAAGAAAGAGTGCTTTTACTAAAGTATGGTAAGCTAAATAATGACCATTGGAAAGTTATCACTGTAAAGAATATAACTGAGGATTTAAAATATAAAAAATTGATTGAGCAAACTGAGAAATACACAATTGCTGGGGAATTTGCGGCAACAACTATTCATGAGATAAAAAATTCTCTAACTTCTATAAAAGGTTTTATACAGCTTTTACAGGCTAAGCATCCAGATAGTTCTACTTATTATGAGACTATTTTAGATGAGGTAAATAGAGTATTGGGCTTAATAAAAAATTACCTTGGCATAGTGAGAAACAGTGAAGAAGAAGGGGAAGCTGAAATAGACATAAATACTGTTATAAATCAGTATTTGCTTCTTTTTGAAGCGGAAGCTACCAAAAAAGGGGTTAAAATAGAAAAGCGTTTTGGCGATGTTCCACTTGTGAAAATGAACAAAAATCATCTTAAACAGCTTATTTTAAATATTGTACAAAATTCCCTTCACGCTATTGAAGAGAATGGTAAAATAATATTGAATACAAAATATAATCATCACACAAAAAAGATAATAATAAGGGTTGCGGATAATGGAGGTGGTATAGAGAAAAAATATCTTAAACGAGTTCTTGAGCCACTTTTTACAACTAAGAAAGAAGGAACAGGATTAGGACTTGCGATTTGCAGAAGCATAGCAGAGATGTACAATGGAGATATTAAAATTTTTAGTAAAAAAGGTAAAGGTACACTTGTAAAAATAATTTTAGGTGATAAATGAAAAGCTGGAGGGGAAAATATGAAAACTGATATTGAAATAGCTCAAGAAGCGAAAATGCTTCATATAAGGGATGTTGCAAAAAAGTTAGACATTGATGAAGATTACTTAGAATACTACGGCAAGTATAAAGCAAAAATTTCTCCTGCGTTATGGGAGAAAATAAAGGACAGAAAAGATGGCAAGCTTATTCTTGTCACAGCGATAACTCCCACCCCTGCAGGCGAGGGTAAGACTACACTTACTGTAGGATTAGGACAGGCTCTTGCCAAAATAGGTAAAAAAGCCATGATAGCCTTGAGGGAGCCCTCATTAGGACCTTCTATGGGAATAAAAGGTGGAGCGGCTGGGGGAGGATATTCTCAAGTTGTACCTATGGAGGACATAAATTTACACTTTACAGGAGATTTACATGCGATTACTGCTGCTCATAATCTACTAGCTGCTATGATTGACAATCACATCCATCATGGAAATGAACTTAATATTGACATAAGGACTATTACATGGAAAAGAGCTATGGACATGAATGATAGGGCTTTAAGAGAAGTAATAGTAGGACTTGGAGGAAAAGCAAATGGATATCCAAGACAAGATGGTTTTATAATAACTGTGGCGTCGGAAATAATGGCAATTTTGTGTTTAGCTCGAGACCTGATGGATTTAAAAAGAAGAATTGGCGACATAATTGTAGCATATGATAAAGATGGCAATCCTGTAACTGCAAGAGACTTAAAGGCCGATGGAGCTATGACAGTCTTATTAAAAGATGCTATAAAGCCTAATTTAGTGCAGACGATTGAAAACGTTCCAGCATTTGTTCATGGAGGGCCTTTTGCAAATATTGCTCATGGATGTAATAGCTTAATTGCCACTAAATATGGTTTGAAATTGGCGGATTATCTTGTAACAGAGGCAGGCTTTGGTGCTGATTTAGGGGCTGAAAAATTCTTTGACATAAAGTCAAGGTTTGGAGGACTAACACCCAATGCAGCCGTCATAGTAGCGACTGTAAGAGCTTTAAAGATGCATGGAGGAGTTAAGAAGGAAGACTTACAAAAAGAAGATGTGGAAGCAGTAAGAAGAGGAATAGAAAATCTTGAAAAGCAAGTTGAAAATGTGAGGAAATTTGGGGTACCAGTGGTTGTAGCTCTCAACAGGTTTGTTTTTGATACTGAAAGGGAAATTGAAGAGGTAAGAAAGGCCTGCGAAGAAATGGGAGTAGATATGGCAGTAGCGGAAGTTTGGGAAAAAGGAGGAGAAGGCGGAATAGAGTTAGCTGAAAAAGTTGTGAAAGCTTGTGAGACACCTTCCAACTTCCACGTTTTGTATGATGAAACACTTCCAATTAAAGATAAATTGCACATAATTGCAACAGAAATATATGGAGCTGATGGAGTAGAATATACTGCTTCTGCTCTTAAAGATATAGCAAACCTTGAAAGACTAGGCTTTGACAAGATGCCAATAGTTGTGGCAAAAACTCAATATTCTCTTTCTGATGACCCTAAACTTTTAGGCCGTCCAAGAGGATTTAAGATAACAGTAAGAGAATTGAGAGTTTCAAGGGGTGCAGGATTTGTTGTGGTTTTCACAGGAGATATAATGACAATGCCAGGCCTTCCAAAGCATCCTGCAGCAGAAAACATAGACATTGATGAAAACGGAAGAATAACAGGACTGTTTTAAGGGAGTGTAGATGAAAGTAGATGAAAAAAGAAATATTAGATATACAAAATTTGTCACAGGCGAAAAAGGAACTTAGCCAAATAAAAGCTGAAGAAATTTCTGTAGATATTATGGCACCAAAAGCCGTTTTCAGGGTTGTCAAGCTCTTTGATGTACATCCAGCAGCTGCTAACATAATAAAACAGGAGATGCTAGCTATAGGAGGAGAAGCAGCTGTAGCAAGAGGTTGCGTAAATATGAGTGTTGAAAAATCTGACGTTATTATAATGGGAACATTAAGACAATATCAAAGGCTTTTGGCAAAACTTAAGATGCAAAAGGGCTATTTTGGGCTTAATGAAGTTGTAGAAGAATTAAAAAGTGTTATTGAGGAAATGTCTAGATAGGCGGCGAAGAGGTCTTCTCTTTGGCCGCTTTTTTGCTAAAAAAGAAACTTCTAATGAAAAGGTAAACATTTGTTAAAAATTTGTGTTATAATGTTAAGGGGAAAATTAAAGGAGGGTTTTTTATGGTTGACAAGGAAGAATTAGAAAAAATTAAGCGCAAGAAAGAAGAATGGGAAGTCAATCAAAGGCAAAAGGTGTTAACTAAGTTTCCTGAGAGGAAAAAGGAGTTCAAGACCTCGTCTGGGATAGAGATTAAGGAGATTTACACACCTTACGACATAAGTGATATAGATTATCTCGAAAAGATTGGTTTTCCAGGAGAATATCCTTATACAAGAGGCGTACAGCCTACTATGTATAGAGGCAAATTTTGGACTATGAGGCAATATGCAGGATTTGGAACTGCAGAAGAGTCGAATAAAAGGTTTAAATATCTTTTGTCTCAAGGGCAGACAGGTTTGAGCGTAGCTTTTGACTTACCTACACAGATAGGCTATGATTCTGACCATCCAATGGCTGAAGGAGAAGTTGGTAAAGTCGGTGTAGCCATAGATTCACTTTACGACATGGAAATTCTCTTTGACGGCATTCCTCTCGACAAAGTCAGTACTTCTATGACGATTAATGCACCTGCTGCAATACTTCTTGCAATGTACATTGCAGTTGCAGAAAAGCAAGGGGTATCTCCAGATAAGTTGAATGGGACTATTCAAAACGATATTTTAAAAGAATATGTGGCTCGTGGAACTTATATTTTCCCAACAGGTCCTTCTATGAGGCTTATCACTAACATTTTTGAGTATTGTTCCAAGTATGTTCCTAAGTGGAATACCATAAGTATAAGCGGTTATCACATAAGAGAAGCAGGAGCAACAGCAGTACAGGAAGTGGCCTTCACTTTGGCAAATGGGATAGCTTATGTAGAGGCAGCCATAAAAGCAGGTCTTGATGTGGATGAGTTTGCTCCAAGATTGTCCTTTTTCTTCAATGCCCACAACGACCTTTTCGAAGAAGTCGCTAAATTTAGGGCAGCAAGAAGAATGTGGGCAAAGATAATGAAAGAAAGATTTAACGCCAAAGACCCAAGGTCAATGATGATGAGATTCCACACACAAACGGCAGGTTCCACTCTTACTGCGCAACAACCAGACAACAATATTGTCAGAGTTACTATTCAAGCTTTGGCTGCGGTTTTAGGAGGTACTCAGTCACTACATACAAACAGTAGAGATGAAGCTCTTGCTCTTCCAACAGAAGATTCAGTGAGAATTGCCTTAAGGACGCAGCAGATTATTGCTTATGAAAGTGGTGTTTGTGAGACTCCAGATCCATTGGCCGGAAGTTACTATGTTGAAAAATTGACGGATGAAATTGAAAAGAGGGCTTTTGAATATATAAAGAAAATTGATGAATTAGGAGGAGCGGCAAGAGCTATTGATTTGGGATATATACAAAAAGAAATACAAGAAAGTGCATATAGATATCAAAAAGAAATAGAATCTGGTGAAAGAGTAATAGTAGGGCTTAACAAATTCCAAATTGAAGAGGAGCCGCCAAAAGGGCTTTTAAAAGTAGACCCTGCTGTAGAAGAATTGCAAAAACAAAAAATCGCTAAAGTAAAAGAAATGAGAAACAATGCCAGTGTGAAAAAGACTTTAGAGGCCTTGAAAAAAGCTGCAGAAGGAGACGACAACTTGATGCCTTGGATATTAGATGCAGTAAGGGAATATGCGACATTAGGTGAAATTACAGATGTGCTGCGTTCTGTTTTTGGAGAATATCAGCAGCAGATTATACTGTAAAGTATTTCGGTAATATGTCAAGAGGGTGATAAAAAAATTCAAAAAAATTTAATAAAATAACCTAAAAAAGGGCATAGCAAAGCTAACCATCACGCAATAAGCTGATGGAAATTAATGTAAAATATGGTTATGGGATAATATGTTAACTTATACAATCATCTCCTTTCATTATTGGGGATTTATAAAGTTTTTCTTCGCGCAGCAGAGCGAAGACTAACCTTACAGTTTTACGTGCAGTCAATACAAGAGCACGTTTATGCTTGTGAGTTTTGCTTTCTTTAAATTTGCGGGCATAGTATTGTGAGAACTCAGGTAAATACTTCCTGAGCTGGTCAGCTGCTTGAATAAAATAATATCTGAGATACTCATTACCAGTACGCTTGAGATATGTGTCCTCCGCTTTAAAATCAGCAGACTGGTACTCTGACCAATAAAGGCCGGAAAACTTTGCAAGGGCATTATCATTATCAAACCTTGAAATTCCGCCTATCTCAGATATTAAGCCGGCTGCGATGGTTGGGCCAATACCTTTTACTGATGTAAGACAAAGGAATTCATTGTTAAATCCTTTTACCTCATTAATAATGGCTTTTTCTACAGCTTTCTTCTGTTTTTCAAGGGACTGTAGATTATCAAAGCAAGACTTGATAACAAAGTTTAAAGAATCATCTACAGTAGCATTAATTCTATAAGACTTGTGAACAGCCTCTTGAAGCAATTTAGCTGTAGCTTCTGGATCATCAAAGCGATCTTTACTCTTGTCAACCAAAAAGCCGGCAAGCTCATCAAGCGGTCGAGCCGCAATATCATCAAGGGTGAAAAACTCATTAAATATTTCAGTAGCAGTTGCTCCAAAATTATTACTAAAGACTTTATTTTGGCACAAACCGCTAAACTTAAGGAACAAATTGCTGAGGAAATAATTTTTTCTCTAACAATACTATTAACAATGTGAAAGCGATGGCGAGTAAGCCTCTGGAGAGCAAGATATCTAAAATCTACAGAACAAGATTTGGGGAGTCTACCGAATCTCAGTTTTTCAGCAATAGCAAAGGCATCAATCCAGTCATTTTTAGGTAAATTGCCGAGAGACTTTTTAAAAGCATTAATAATATTAGCATTAAAAGTAGTAATAGAAGGTTGATAAGGCTTAAGAGCAGAATGATCAGCCAAATAATACTGGAGGTGCCAGCCATAGACTGAAGTAGATTCCAAACCAATAAAGACCTTTTGGATATTGTATTTATTACAACACTCCAAGATACGGGAAACTATAACATCACAACCATGAGGGTTATTTTCTACAGAAAAACGAGAGGAAGCATCATTACCCTCCTGGTCGAGAATATGAACCTTGACATCATTCAGGCTTACATCCATACCAACAAAAAGCTTATTCAAGATTGTTACACCTCCTTTCAAAATTGATAAAGTAAGTACAAGTAAAAGTTAATTTGAGATAACCCTAGCAACCAGATTATGTAGCAACCTCGCAATTAGCTCTTAATATATAAGCCTGAATCCTCTGCTGCCAGGGGCTTATATATGACAAAGCAGATTTCGCGTAAGAAAAGGCAAATCTGGTGTAGGGACCACACTTTAAAGAGCGGTCAAGCCGCATGGAGGACGAAAGCCTGTCCCACATTAACTTTACAGTATAATAATGCTACAAGTTATCTCAAAAGTAAATAATAAGGCCGAAAAAAGATGAGACGGCCGCGCCATGAATCCTGCATATTGCGCAATATTACGGATTCATGGCAATAGATAAGATTTTAGACAAGATGAGAATATTAAAGATTTCCAGTTATGAATGCGCTTTATTAAATTTTTAAGAAGTGAGACAAATTTATTGTCTTTAAAATTAATTATACGAGGAGGATAAATATGGACAGACCTATAAGAGTATTAGTGGCAAAGCCGGGATTAGACGGTCACGACAGGGGAGCAAAAGTAATTGCAAGAGCTTTAAGAGATGCGGGAATGGAAGTGATATACACAGGGCTTAGGCAAACTCCTGAGCAAATTGCAGAAGCTGCCATACAAGAAGACGTAGATGTTGTAGCTTTAAGCATTTTGTCAGGAGCTCACAACACTTTATTTCCCAAGATAACCAAGCTTTTAAAAGAAAGAGGAGCAGATGACATACTAGTAATAGGAGGAGGAATCATTCCCGAAGAAGACATACCTTTTTTGAAAGAGAATGGAATAGCGGAAATTTTTACACCCGGTACGCCTACCTCTGCAGTGATTGAATATATAAAACAACATGTCAATAGGGCGGTATAAAAATGGAGAACTTAGAAGAACTTTTGATAAAAGGGGATAAAAGGGCTATTGCCAGAACTATAACTTATGCGGAAAACTATGAGGATAAAGCCAAAGAGATAATAAAAAAGCTTTATGAAAGGTCTGGTAATGCTTATATTATAGGCATTACCGGGCCGCCGGGTGTTGGTAAGAGCACATTGACAGACAAATTAATTAAAAATTTAGTTGATGTAGGTAAAAAAATAGGAGTAATAGCAGTAGACCCCACTAGCCCTTTTACAGGGGGTTCACTTTTAGGAGACAGGATAAGAATGCAGGATTTATCTCAGCATCCTAATGTTTACATAAGGAGCATGGGCACAAGAGGTCATCTTGGTGGTCTTTCCAAAGGGACATATATGGCAGCGAGAATTTTAGATATAGCCGGCATGGATTACATTTTTATAGAGACAGTGGGAGTAGGCCAGTCAGAGATTGACATAGTAAAAATTGCCGATACAGTAGTGATGGTTTTAGCCCCAGGCTTGGGGGACGATGTACAAGCTATAAAAGCTGGAATCATGGAAATAGGGGATATTTTTGTCGTAAACAAATGTGACAAAGAGGGAGCAGACAAAACTGTAGTTGAACTTAATATGATGTTGGATTTGGATGAAAAAAGATTGGAGACCACCGGTAGTAAAAGTGGCTGCGCAAGAAAATAAAGGGATTGATGAACTTATTGATAAAATTGATGACCATAAAAGTTATTTGATAGAAAGTGGAACTTTTCAAGAAAGGAGAATTGAAAGATTAAAAATGGAAATAATTGAAAGCATAAAAAATAAATTGATGAAGAATATCTTTGACAAAATTCAAGAAAAGGAATTTTCATCTAGGCTGCAACAGGTGATAGATAAAAAAATAGACCCTTACACTTTTGCAGATGAATTGTACAAAGATGTTTTTAATTAGATTTTATGAGGAGGTATTAAAATGATAAAAAAATTGACCACATAGGTATTGCGGTTAAAAGTATTGAAGAAGCATCAAAATTTTATAAAGATGTATTAGGTCTTGAAATAACAGGGGTAGAAGTAGTAGAAGAGCAAAAGGTAAAGACAGCTTTTATTCCAGTAGGAGATAGTGAGATAGAGCTTTTGGAGTCTACTTCCGATGATGGCCCTATAGCAAAGTTTATAGAAAAAAGGGGAGAGGGTATACAGCACATTGCCCTTCAAGTAGATGATATTGAAAAGACTTTGGAAGAATTAAAACAAAAGGGAATTAAACTTATAGATGAGGTACCGAGATATGGAGCTGGAGGTGCTAAAATAGCTTTTGTACATCCTAAAAGTACAAATGGAGTTCTTTTAGAGCTTTGCCAGAGGGATTAAATTTATTGTGTATTTGGAATGTATGTGGTATATTATTTTGGGAGGTACTAATAATAACTGCTACTATTAAGTTGCAGTAAGGCTATAAGGAGGAAATTGTATGAGCGTCCATGATATGATAGAAGAACTTAAAAGAAGGAAAGAAAAAGTTTTAGAAGGTGGAGGAGCTAAGAGAATAGCTGTTCAGCACGAAAAGGGAAAATTGACTGCAAGAGAGAGAATATATAAGCTTCTTGACAAGGACAGTTTTGTAGAAATAGACCCTTTTGTAGAGCATCGGTGTTATGACTTTGGGATGGAAAAGCAAAAATATCCTGGAGAAGGAGTTGTAACAGGTTACGGTACGATAGACGGAAGATTGGTATATGTATATGCGCAGGACTTTACTGTATTAGGTGGTTCATTAGGAGAATATCATGCAAAAAAAATAACTAAAGTGATGGACATGGCAATGAAGATGGGAGCACCTATAATAGGTCTTAACGACTCAGGAGGTGCTCGCATACAAGAGGGAGTAGATGCTCTTTCAGGTTATGGAAACATATTTTACAGAAATACCTTAGCCTCCGGCGTTATACCTCAAATTTCAGTGATAATGGGTCCAAGTGCGGGAGGGGCCGTCTATTCACCGGCATTGACAGATTTTATTTTTATGGTAGACAAAACTAGTCAAATGTTTATAACAGGTCCACAAGTTATAAAAGCTGTAACTGGAGAAGAAGTTACTCCTGAAGAATTGGGAGGATCAATAACTCACAATAGATTAAGCGGTGTTGCTCATTTTAGGGGTCCAAATGATGAAGAAGTTCTTAAGATGGTGAGGAATTTATTGAGTTATTTACCTTCTAACAACTTAGAAGACCCACCACAATACGAGACAGGGGATAATCCCAATAGAGTTTCTCAAAGACTTATGGAGATAATTCCAGACAATCCTAATAAGCCTTATGACATGAAAGAATTATTAAGAGAAATAGTCGACAATGGAGAATTTTTAGAGTCACAAGAGATGTACGCAGAAAATATCATCACAGCTTTTGCAAGACTTAATGGAAAGACAATAGGAATTGTGGCAAATCAACCAAGAGTATTAGCAGGAGTGCTTGACATAAACGCCTCTGATAAAGCAGCAAGATTTATTCGTTTTTGTGATGCTTTTAACATTCCCATACTAAGCATAGTTGACGTACCTGGATTTTTGCCTGGGACAAATCAGGAATATGGCGGGATAATAAGACATGGGGCAAAAATGCTTTACGCTTATTCTGAGGCTACTGTACCAAAAGTGACTTTAATTGTGAGAAAAGCTTATGGTGGTGCTTATCTTGCAATGTGCAGCAAAGACTTAGGGGCTGACATAGTATTTGCATGGCCTACGGCAGAGATTGCGGTTATGGGTCCAGAAGGAGCAGCAAACATTGTATTTAAAAATGAAATCAATGAGGCAGAAAATCCTGCAGAAGTGAGGCAGCAAAAGATAAATGAATACAGAGATAATTTTGCAAATCCATACAGGGCTGCAGCTCGTGGCTATGTAGATGATGTAATTATTCCTTCTGAGACAAGGCCAAGGCTTATATCAGCTTTTGATATGCTCTCTAGCAAAAGAGAGAGTCGTCTTCCTAAGAAACATGGCAATATACCTCTATAAGGTGGTGCTTTTATGGAAGGTTTTTTGGAGTTTTTAAAAAAGTCTTTAGTGATGAGGAAAAAGAAGAAGTAAAAAGTATTGATAAGGAAGTAAATGAGGGAAAAGAAGAAGATACAGAGCTTATCGCTGCAATTACAGCGGCAATAGCTTTGTATCTACAAGCTGATACAAGTACTTTTTATGTAAAGTCTATAGTAAGATTTCCAGAGACTGCTCCAGTCTGGGCTAGAGTGGGGCGGCAGGAGCAAATGAGAACAAGATTGTAACTGAAGGAGGAATTTTTGTGAAGAAATTTAAAGTGACAGTAAATGGCAAAGTATATGAAGTTGAAGTAGAGGAGATAAAAGAGAAGGATGAAGTTTCTAACATAACACAAATGGCAACTGTTTCACAGCCTAAAGTAACTCAAACTCAGACGACTCTAGAGCCAGTTTCAAAAGCTGAAGCTCCTTCTCCGGCAGCTAAAGGCTCTAAAGTAATTTCTGCGCCTATGCCAGGCACAATTCTTGATGTAAAAGTTAAAGAAGGTGACAGGGTAAAGCGGGGAGATGTCGTAGTAATTTTAGAGGCTATGAAGATGGAAAATGAAATAATGGCGCCTGAAGAAGGAGTTATAGCAAGCATACATGTTTCTAAAGGCTCTTCCGTAAACACAGGAGATATTTTAGTGACTATGAATTAAAAAATTATTGATGAGTAAGACTTTTTTTGGTAAAATAGAGTTGCGGGTATCGTCTTCGAACCTGACAACCGATAAAAATTTAATATTGTTGGGCGTTCGGAACGGTATCCTGAAAAGGAACCGGAACGGGGGTGAGTAGGTTGCAAATTAAAGCAGTTAGAGAAAAGGAAAAAGGCAAGTTAACGAAGATTTCTTTAAGGCAGATCACTGTAGCAGGGATGTTGGCTGCAATATCTATTGTTTTATCTACCACTATTTTGGGCTACATTCCATTAGGGATTGCTAATGCTACTACAATGCATATCCCGGCAATTATAGGTGGAGTATTAGAAGGCCCTATTGTAGGAGCTTTTATAGGCTTGATTTTTGGCCTTACCAGCTTTATAAGGCAAAATACACCTCTTTTTGCTGACCCTATAATTGCCATATTGCCTAGAATTTTTATAGGAGTGGTAGCTTATTATACTTACAAATTAACTAAAAATGTTGGTATTGCAGCAGCATTAGGTACTTTAACAAATACCATCGGTGTTTTGGGTTTAGCAGTGCTTCTAAAATATATGCCACTTAAGGTTGCATTATTTGTAGCTTTAAAAAATGGCATATTTGAGATTATTGTAGCTGTGATATTGACAACAATGATAGTAAAGTCTTTGAAAAAAGTGTATAATAAATAACAAGCAGGCTTATGCCTGCTTAATTTTAATAAGAAGGTGATGGATTTGCTTTTAGCTTTTGATGTAGGAAATACAAATATTGTAATGGGGATTTTTAAAGGGAAGAAACTCTTGCATTCTTTTAGAATATCTACAGACAAGAATAAAACTTCTGACGAATATGGGATGTTGATAAATCAGCTTTTTGAATACAATGGTTTAAAGCTTAGAGATGTAGATGCAGTTATAATTTCTTCTGTTGTACCTCCTATTATGCACACACTTGAATCAATGACTATAAAATACTGCAATACCAAGCCTTTAATCGTGGGTCCTGGGATAAGGACAGGAATAAACATAAAATATGATAATCCAAAAGAAGTAGGGGCAGATAGGATTGTAAATGCTGTAGCTGCTTATGAAATATATGGAGGCCCTGTGATAGTAATAGATTTTGGTACAGCTACTACTTTTTGTGCAATTTCTAAAAATTGTGAGTATTTAGGTGGAATAATTGCTCCTGGATTGGCAATATCTGCTGATGCACTTTTTCAAAGAACTGCTAAACTTCCTAAAATTGAACTTACAAAACCGCCTACTGTTATTTGCAAAAATACAGTGGCCAGCATGCAATCAGGCATCATATATGGACATGTTGGAATGGTGGATTATATAGTAAGTAGAATGAAAGAAGAATTTGCACCAGATGCATATGTAGTAGCAACAGGCGGTTTTGCAAAAATGATTGCAGAGGAGTCAAAAACTATTAATACAGTAAATGATATGCTGACTTTAGAAGGGTTAAGAATAATATATGAGAGGAATGTAGACTAATTCCTCTCATTTTATTTTTCTAATTTTTGCGATTATATAAAGAAGTATAGGGAAAAACACTTCAAACCAAAAGACCTCAAAGGGAAAACATCTTTGAAAATAAGTGTACAATCCATCTAAACTTTCAGACACATTTTCGGAAAGTGGGATTAACAAAGTAGCAAGTGGCAGCAAAATAAAGCGGTAATCTGGGGATTTTATCGTTTCAGCCAATCCTTTTGCGAAGAGATAAGTAAATATTACAATTTTAAGATAAATTCCCATTAACCACATTGCCATTACCAATGAATCAAATCGCTGTATGTAATCGCTAATTCTTATATTTCTCACCATTTCCAAAGCTGTAAATTGGAAATTCGCTGCAGTTTTTGCTCCAAATATTCCTATTGCTAAAACTCCCAACATCATGCTAAGAGCTAATATTCCAAGGCTTAATATCCCTCCTTTTAAAGCCTTTTCTTTTTCTGAGATATGAGGGAATATAAGAAGTATTATTACCGTTTCAAGCATGAAGGAAGTAATGAGGATTGAACCTATTATTGGCGGTTTTATGCCGTCTTCAAGTATTGGGAGAAAATTTGTCATATCAACTTTTGGAAGGTCCAAAGTGATTACAAATGCCAATAGGAGCATTCCAAAAGGAAATAAAAACTCATTTAGTTTGACAATTGCTAAAAAACCTTTTGAGACGGTGTACATTACTGATATCATCAAGACTACATAGAAAACTATTGGGGGTGTGAGGCATAAAAGCATTGACCATGATCTCTATTAATTCTCTCATTACTAAAGAAATACCGTGTAAAATAAACAATAAATAAAGGAAAGCTATTATTTTGCCTATAAATTTTCCAACTATCTTGTCCACATAAGAAAAAAGTATTTCCTCTTTAAAGAGCATTGCTAGTTTATAATAAAAGACAAAGACAATACTGGAGGTTACAAAAGATATTAAGACTGAAATCCAAGAGTCTTGTTTTGCAGCTAATGCCACAAAAGAAGGCAAAAAAACGTCTGCTGTTGAGATCACAGTTGTGACCAATAAAAATATCATTTGTTTTGTAGAAATTTTCTTTTCTGAAGTCTTTTCATATTGTTCCATTCTTTTAAACATAACCGACTCCCAAACCCATTTTTTTTTATTATTTGTCCGACACTAACATAATATTCTAAAAAACTTGAAATAATAATATTTGGAGGTGTATAAAATGCCCCATAAATTGCCTGATCCACAGTATGTAAAAGAAAATTATCAATACATGACTCTTAGCAAAGAATTAGAAGAAAATATATATATATTTCAAGTGCTTTTAAAAGGGAATAATGACATGGTTTTTAGGCAAATTAGCATAGGAGATAAAAAAGTTAAAGCTTTTTTAGTATATGTAGATGGAATGGTAGATAAGTTGTTAATTACTCGAAATATTTTAGAGCCAATAATGATAGAGACAAGAAAGTTGAATAAAATCATATACACTAATGACCAACTCTTTAATTATATAAATGAATATTTTATAACAACTTCAGAAGTAAATGTAAAAGATAAAATTGGAGATATAATAGACGACTTACTTTCTGGAGAGACAATACTTTTAATTGATGGAGTGGAAAAAGCATTAATCATTTCTACAAAGGGATGGGAAGGAAGAAATATAGCTGAGTCTACTACAGAATCCTATGTAAGAGGTCCTAAAGAGGCTTTTGTAGAAACTTTAAGAATAAATACTTCTATGCTTAGAAGGAGAATAAAACACCCTGATTTTGTAATTGAAAATATGAAAATAGGTAAATATTCTAAAACTGATGTTTCTATTGCTTATATAAAGAGTATTGCAGAGGATAAAGTAGTTCAAGAAGTGAAAAAAAGATTAAAAAAAGTTCAAATTGATGGAGTAATTGACAGTGGCTATTTAGAAGAATTTATAGAAGATAATCCTTTTTCTCCTTTTCCCCAAATAGCTCATTCTGAAAAGCCGGATAGAGTAAGTGCAGAAATTTTAGAAGGGAAAGTAGCAATATTGGTAGATGGTTCACCTTTTGTGCTTACAGTTCCTGCAATTTTTGTACAATTTTTTCAAGCAGGGGAAGATTATTATGAGAGATATTTTTTATCTTCAGCTCTTAGAGTTTTGAGGATTATAGCTATGCTGACGGCTTTGTTATTTCCTTCAATATACATTGCAGAGACTACTTTTCATCAAGAAATGATACCTACGCAACTGGCTATTTCTGTAGCTGCACAGCGGGAGGGAGTACCTTTTCCTGCTCTTTTAGAGGCTTTATTCATGGAAGTCACTTTTGAAATACTTAGAGAAGCAGGAATTAGGCTTCCTATGCAAGTAGGTCAGGCTGTGAGCATTGTTGGAGGTCTTGTAATAGGACAAGCAGCTGTGCAAGCAGGACTTGTATCGCCTGCAATGGTTATTGTGGTGGCATTGACGGGAATAGCTTCCTTTGCAATTCCGGCTTTTAATATAGCCATAACTTTTAGGCTTTTAAGATTTATCATAATGATTGCGGCTGGGACTTTAGGGTTTTTTGGGATAATAATGGTGGTTATGATGATACTAGCTCATATGGCATCACTAGAATCTTTTGGAGTGCCATATCTTGCACCTATGGCACCAAGTAAGACTCAAGAGTTGTCTGATGTGCTTATAAGGATACCATGGTGGGCAAAGATATTAAGACCTCGAACTATACAGAGAAAAAATATTGTAAGGCAGGAGGATACAAGAGGATAATATGAAAAGATTTATAATATTAATTTTGACAATTGCCATTTTACTGACGGGTTGCTGGGACAAGAGAGAAATAAATCAATTAGCATTTGTCCAGGGATTAGGTATTGAAAGAGGAAAAGACGACATGATACATCTCATTGTAGAAATTTTAAAACCGGGCCTTCTTACAGCAGGTGGAGGCGGTACCGGTGGGACTGGAGGAGGAAGTGCAGCTGGCAAACCTTATGCTGTCTTCCAAGCCAGTGGTGTAGATTTTGCGAAAGCTTTTGCTAATTTAAATGATGAGTTGCCAAGGAGCCTTTTTATGCAATATAACGAAATAATATTTTTAGATGAAAAATTTGCGCGCTCAGGGATATATCAAACTTTAGACTTTATGACGAGAAATCCTGAGTTTAGGAGGACTGCCTATATATTAGTTGTAACAGGGGGAAGCATACAAGAACTTTTTAATCTTCCCAGCTCTAATGAACTGGAAAGATATCCTTATAAAGAAGTTATGGGGCTTATATCAAATCAGGCAAATACGGCTTCTTCTTATGTTTCTGATTTAAATGAATTTATTGAAACATTGGAAATTCCTAAAAAAGCGCCTATTACAGGAAGACTCGTGATTGTAAAAAAAGATGGAAAAGCCACAGGGATTAGACTGTCTGGCTCTGCAGTGTTTGACAATGACAAATTAATTGGCTTTTTAGAAGAACAAGATACAAAAGCAGTTGCTACACTTATGAATAAATTAAAAAGAAGTACCTTGACTTTAGATAAAGGTCTAAAAGGAGAAAAGGCCCATATCTCTCTTGTAGTTACTAAAGCGCGTACACAAATTTCTCCTAAAATAAAAGATGGTGATATTTCTTTCGACATAAAAGTAAATGTAGAAGCTTATTTAAATGAGCAAGAAACAAAATATGAGTTAACTGAGCCAGAAAACCTGGAGAAATTGCAAACCATGGTAAGCAAAAAAATAAAAACTGCCATAGAACATGCCCTTTTTATACTTCAAAAGAAGTACAATGCTGATGTAGTAGGGTTTGTAGACATTTTACACAAAAGAAATCCTGCATTATGGAAAGAAGTTGAAAAAGATTGGGATAAAATTTACCCTGATGTGAAATTTAACGTAGCAGTAAAATCAGTTATAAAAAGGTCAGGACTGTCTTCTAAGCCTATACATCCGAGGTGAGATAAATGATTTTTAAAGTGATTATGCTTACTCTTTTATTTGTCCTTTTTTCTTTTATTGAGGTGCCAAGACTTGTAAGAGAAAAAAAGGTCAAGGAGGTTGTTGTGTTTTTTGTCTTTTTAATTGCAGGATATGTATTTAATCTTCTTTACCTTTTAAATGTTCAAATTACTTCCACTAATAGAATAATTAATCATTTATTAAAACCTATTGAGAAGTTTTGGGGCCAATAGTCCAGAAAAGTTTCTGGATTATTTTTCTTTTTAGTATTGAAATTTTTTTAAAAAAGTATTAAAATTGTAATTAATGTGAGCACAAAATGTGCACACTGGAGGTTGTGCAAATGAAATTTATTAAAATTGGTGATAAGACTATAAATTTAGAGAAATTACACGGCATAATAGATAAAATAATTGAAATGAGACAAAATGGTCTTTCACAGCAAGAGGTTGCCTCTCGCTTTAAAGTTGACAGAAGTTTTGTCTCGAGACTAGAAAGTTTAGGTGAGGTTAGAAAAGGAGGAAATATTGCTGTAGTAGGTTTTCCTATAAAAAATAAAGAGGAATTGGAAGAGCTTTTAAGAGAGTTGGGAGTTAATTTTACACTTCTTTTGTCTGAGAAAGAGAGATTAAGTTTGGCTGAAAACATGAGTGGTGTGGAGCTTTTTAACATGGTAATGGACTTGATTGCTAAAATTCAATCTCACGACGTGATAATATTTTTAGGTTCAGACAAAAGGAGCCAATTGGTAGAAGCTATATTTGACAGAGATATCATAACTATAAATATTGGACATTCTCCTTTGACAGAAGATGTATATGTTGACCCTGAAGTAGTAAAAGAGATATTGAATTCGTTGAAAGGGTGAAAATATGAAGAGGGTTGTAAGTATAAGCATAGGTTCTTCCACAAGAAATAAAACAGCAGAGGTAGAGATTTTAGGAGAAAAATTTATAATAGAAAGAATAGGAACTGATGGGGACTTGAAAAAAGCCATAGAACTTATTAAAGAGTTGGATGGAAAAGTTGACGCTTTTGGAATGGGAGGAATAGATTTATACCTTTCAGCAGGCAATAAAAGATATATCATAAAAGATGCATTGCCGTTAAAAAATGCAGCAAAGATTACGCCAATTGTGGACGGCTCGGGGCTTAAAAATACACTTGAAAGAAAAGTAATAAAATACATACAGAAAAAAGGTATAGTTGATTTAAAAGGGAAAAAAGTGCTTATGACAAGTGTTATGGACAGGTTTGGCATGGCACAAGCTTTTTATGAAGAGGGTGCACGACTTATTATAGGGGATTTGATGTTTGCTTTGAATATCCCTATACCCTTGCATTCCTTAAAGGTTGTGTATTTTCTTTCTTTTATCATTGTGCCGATTGTGGTACGTCTTCCCTTTGAAATGATTTATCCCACAGGAGACAAGCAATTGAAAATAGATAGTAAAAAATATGAAAGATTTTATAAAGAAGCAGACATAATTGCAGGGGATTTTCTTTTTATCAAAAAATACATGCCTGAAAGGCTTGATGGGAAGATAATTGTGACTAACACAGTTACACAGGAAGATGTGGAAATGATAAAAGAGAGGGGGTGAAAATATTAATTACTACTACCCCCAACATAAATGGCAGGTCTTTTGGAACAAATGTGATGGAAGGAGTTCTTGTGGCAATAGCAGGTAAAAAACAAGAAGAAATGACGCCACAAGATTACGATGAACTTTTGGATAAAATAGGTTTTGAACCTAGAATAGAATATTTACAAAAATAGGGAGGTAATAAATATGCATAAATTTGGTTTTATAATACATCCTATAGAGTACGAAGATGTAAGCCGCAAGTTTAAAATAATGGAGAAGTTTCCCAAAAGAGTTGTGGAAGGTTTTACAAGACTTCTTCCTCCTATGAAAGTTTCCGAAATAACAGGGGTTAAAAGCGAATATGCTGAGACAGAAGGTTGGTTTGTGGCGGTTCCTTTGACCTCTGAACAAATGTTAAAATTGCCTGAGGACTATGTTTTAAATAAAATAATAAAAGCGGTAAAAATTGCAGAAAATTTAGGTGCAGAAGTTGTCGGCTTGGGGGCTATGACCTCTGTTGTAGGAGATGCAGGGATAACAATTGCTAAAAATTCAAACATCGCTGTAACTACTGGCAACAGTTATACAGTCGCTACATCAATAGAAGGAGCAGTAAAAGCCGCAGAGATGATGGGTAAAGATGTAAGAGATTCTCATGTCGTTGTGATAGGAGCGACAGGCTCAATAGGCAAAGTCTGTGCAGAAATTTTGTCCCGAGATGCTAAATACATGACACTTGTAGCACGAAATAAAGAAAAATTGCAAAACTTTAGAGACTATCTTTTAACAAAAACGGGTATGTCTGCCCATATCACTTCAGATGTAAAAGAAGCCTTAGAAGACGCGGATATAATAATCACTGTTACAAGTGCAGTAGATACGGTGATAAAACCCGAATATCTAAAACCAGGGGCTGTTGTATGCGATGTAGCAAGACCGAGAGATGTGTCAAAGGAAGTTGCGGATAAAAGAGATGATGTTTTAGTCATAGAAGGTGGAGTAGTAGAGGTGCCTGGCGATGTAGACTTCCACTTTAACTTTGGTTTTCCACCTAAAACAAGTTATGCCTGTATGGCAGAGACAATGATTCTTGCTATGGAAGGACGAATTGAGAATTATTCTTTAGGGCGAGATTTGACTGTAGAACAAGTGGATGAGATATCAAAACTTGCTAAAAAGCATGGGTTTAAATTGGCGGGATTTAGAAGTTTCGAGCGAGAAGTTACAATGGAAAAGATAGAATCTGTGAGAAAAAACGCTAAAAAGAGATTACAAGAGTGGAAATTTGCATAATTTAGACTTGACTTTATTTGTTAACTGATTTATAATAATCCACATGGAAAATTACACAAGCACTGCTGAAGCAGTGCTTGTGTATTAATATTAACATAAATTTCATTATTGCTACATATGAATAAAATACAATTTTCAATTTTTATAAAAAGGAGAATCGTCTATGAGCAAGCCTGTAATTTTAACTTATGAAGGACTCAAAAAATTAGAAGAAGAATTAGAATATTTAAAGACGGTCAAAAGAGCTGAAGTAGCAGAAAAGATAAAACAAGCGAGAGCATTTGGAGATTTAAGTGAAAACTCAGAATACGACGAAGCAAAAAACGAGCAAGCATTTATAGAAGGAAGAATAGCTACCTTAGAAGCCATGCTTAAAAATGCAAAAGTGATTGACGAAGAAGACATAAAACTTGACCAGGTTAGCATTGGCTGTACTGTAAAAGTGTATGACGAATCCTATAATGAAGAAGTAGAGTATACAATTGTAGGTTCAGCAGAAGCTGACCCAATGAATAACAAGATATCTGACGAATCTCCAATAGGGAAAGCGCTTTTAGGGAAAAAAGTAGGAGATGTTGTCTCTGTTGAAGTTCCTGCTGGAATTATAAAGTTAAAAATATTAGAAATACGCAAATAAAGGGTGATGGAGGTATAATATGTCTAATTCAAATGATAACATTTGGAACAACACTGAAGAACTCAATGAACTTTTGCGAATAAGAAGAGAAAAATTAAATATTTTAAGAAGCATGGGAGTAGAACCTTACGGTATTGACAGGTTTGAAAGGACTAATGTATCCTCTGATATTAAAAACGATTACGATAATTTTGAAGGCAAAGTAGTGACTCTTGCAGGACGAATTATGTCCAAAAGAGCCCATGGCAAAGCTTCTTTTGCAGATATTCAAGATAGAGATGGCAGGATACAGATTTACGTTAAGTATGATACAGTAGGAGAGAAGAATTATGAAATTTTTAAAATCCTCGACATTGGAGATATAATAGGGGTTACAGGCGAGGTATTTAAATCTAAAACTGGTGAAATAACTATTCGCGTAACAGACTTTAAGCTTTTGTCTAAATCTCTTCAAATACTTCCAGAGAAATGGCACGGTTTAAAAGACCCTGATTTGCGTTATAGACAGAGATATACGGATTTAATAATAAATCCCGAAGTAAAAGAGGTATTTTTAAAGAGGACGAAAATAATAAAGGCGATAAGAGAATTTCTTGACAATAGAGGATTTTTAGAAGTGGAGACTCCTATTCTTCATACTATTGCGGGTGGGGCTGCAGCACGACCTTTTATTACTCATCACAATGCTTTAGACATTGATATGTACTTGCGAATTGCTTTAGAGCTTCACTTAAAAAGACTTATTGTCGGTGGCCTGGAAAAAGTATATGAAATGGGCAGAGTTTTTAGAAATGAAGGAATGGATATAAGGCACAATCCGGAATTTACTTTGTTGGAACTTTACGAAGCCTATACGGATTATTACGGTATGATGGAACTTACAGAACAATTATTTGCCTATGTGGCCCAAAAGGTTAACGGTACTACGAAAATAGTTTATCAAGGAACAGAAATAGATTTGACACCTCCTTGGAAGAGAATTACTATGGTGGATGCAATAAAAGAATATGTAGGTGTAGACTTTAATGAAGTTAAGACAGATGCAGAAGCAGTAGCGATAGCGAAGAGATTAAACCTTGAGACAAAAGAAGGAATGAAAAAGGGAGAAGTAATAGCACTTGTTTTTGATGAGCTGGTAGAACAACATTTGATACAGCCAACTTTTGTTATGGATTATCCTGTAGAGATTTCTCCTTTAGCTAAGAGAAAACACGATAATCCAGCATTTACTTCTAGATTTGAAGCCTTTATTTACGGAAGAGAAGTGGCTAATGCCTTTTCAGAATTAAATGACCCTATAGACCAAAAAGAAAGGTTTTTAGAACAATTAAAACAAAGAGAAGCCGGTGACGAAGAAGCCCATATGATGGATGAAGATTTTATAAATGCTCTTGAGGTTGGTATGCCACCGACTGGAGGATTGGGCATAGGGGTAGACAGACTTGTGATGTTTATGACAGATGCTTATTCTATAAGAGATGTGATATTATTCCCGACAATGAAACCTAGAAATGATTAGAAAAGCAGTCGAAAGACTGCTTTTTAACTTTTTTGTAAGGACTGGCTTTTTAGAGATAAAAATAATATAATAAAGTTGTCGACTTTTTAAATAAAGGGGTATCACATATGATAGATAAAGAAAAGATTAAAAAAGCGGTAAGAGACATACTTGAAGCCATAGGTGAAGATCCGGATAGGGAGGGGCTCCTTGAGACTCCTGATAGAGTTGCAAGGATGTATGAGGAAATTTTTGCGGGTCTTCATACGGATGTAAAAGATGTTATAAAGATTTTTCAGGAGGATGAACATCAAGAAATAATACTTGTAAAAGATATTCCGCTTTATTCTATGTGCGAACATCATCTCTTGCCTTTTATAGGAGTTGCCCATGTGGCCTATTTGCCTAGAAAGGGTAAAATTTTAGGCCTTTCAAAATTAGCCCGTATAGTAGACATTTTAGCAAAAAGACCACAGCTTCAAGAGAGGTTGACAAGTGAAATTGCAGATACCATAATGGAAGCAGTGAATCCCTTAGGTGTTGCCGTTGTCATTGAGGCAGAACATTTGTGTATGACAATGAGAGGTATCAAAAAACCGGGGGCTAAGACTGTTACTTCTGCTTTGAGAGGAATATTTAGAACAGATGAAAAATCAAGGGCAGAGGTAATGTCTTTGATAAACTCTAAAAGATAAGGGAGGTAGATTATGCTATTTAGGTGCAGGGATAAAAGCTTGGAGATTGGAAAAAGAACTTACATAATGGGAATTTTAAATATGACTCCTGATTCTTTTTCAGATGGGGGAAAATATAATACTTTAGAAAAAGGCATAGAAAGAGCTCTTCAAATGATAGAAGAAGGAGCTGACATAATAGATGTAGGTGGAGAGTCTACAAGGCCGGGACATACTCCAGTGGAAGAAGAAGAAGAAATGAGAAGAGTTATACCTGTCATTGAAAAGCTTTCAAAAATTTCAAATGTCATTATATCTGTGGATACTATGAAATCAAATGTGGCACTTCGAGCTTTAGAAGCAGGTGCTCACATAGTAAATGATGTATGGGGACTTCAAAGGGACCCCAAAATGGCGGAAGTAGTTGCAAAATACAATGCAGGTGTAATAATGATGCATAACAGCAATGTAGCAGAATATGAAGATGTTGTTCAGGATATAATAAAATTTTTACAAAAAAGCATAGAGATAGGAGAAAAAGCAGGAATTGATAAAAGTCAAATGGTAGTAGATCCAGGGATAGGTTTTGGAAAAACTTTAGATCATAATCTTGAGGTCATGAATCGATTAGAAGAATTAAAAGTTTTAGGACTTCCTGTGCTTTTAGGTACTTCTAGGAAATCCATGATTGGAAAAGTTTTAAACCTTGAAGTAGAGGATAGATTGGAAGGGACTGCTGCAACAGTTGCTGTTGGGATTGTAAAAGGGGTTGATATTGTACGCGTTCACGATGTAAAGCAGATGTTAAGAGTTGCTAAGATGACTGATGCGATGGTGAGAAGATGAGTGAAGTGTATTTATCTTTAGGTTCTAATTTAGGAGATAGGGAAGAAAATTTAAAAAGAGCCGTTTTTGAGTTAGAACACTGGGAAGGCATAATTTTAAAGAAGCTTTCTCCTATTTATGAAACAAAACCTGTAGGATATTTAAACCAGGATATGTTTTTAAATATTGCAGTTGAAGTGGAGACAAACATTGGGCCTTATGACTTATTAAAAGTTGTAAATGAAATTGAAAAAATTAAAAAGACAAAGACTCATAAGATGGGGTCCAAGGACTATTGATATTGACATACTGTTGTACGATGATATTGAATTAAAGGATGAAGTGTTGACTATTCCTCATCCGAGAATGTGGGAGAGAGCTTTTGTGTTGATTCCTCTTTCGGGTATAAACCCTTTTATAAAAAAAGGAGATGTGTATATTAAAGATTTAATAGCGGAGTTGCCTGATAAAGAAGGAGTTAAGCTGTATAAAGAGAATTGGTACAATGGGGTGTAAAAAATGAAAGTGACAAAAATATTTACTTTTGACAGTGCCCACAATCTTATAAATTACAATGGGAAGTGTGAAGAGCTTCATGGTCATACATATAAGCTGGAAGTCACAGTTGAGGGGAAGCCTGACGGAGAAGGAATGGTAATAGATTTTGTGAAGCTTAAAGAAATAGTAAATGAGAAAGTTGTAAAAAAGCTTGACCATAAGTATTTAAATGAAGTTTTAGAATTTAACACTACTTGCGAAAATATTCTTTTGTGGATATGGAAAGAATTGGAGCCTGTGTTTAAAGGAGATAACTATCATCTTTATAAATTGAGATTGTGGGAAACCCCTACAAGTTTTGCAGAAATTACTGAAAAAGATTTTGTATGAGGTTTTTAAAATGGTGATTACAAATCCAATTGTTTACGGGAAATTCATAAAGAGAATCAATAGATTTGAAGCTTATGTAGAGTTAAATAGCGGAGAAAAGACTTTAGTACATGTGCCTAATACGGGAAGGTGTAAAGAGATATTTGTCCCGGGAGCAGAGGTTATCCTTGAAGTAAGAGATAGGCAAGGCAGAAAAACACCCTTCGAGTTGGCTTTTGCTTATAAGGGGAAAAGACTTATATCTATCGATTCACAAGTGCCTAATAAAGTAGTTTTAGAGAGCATAAAGATGGGGCTTATTGAGGAATTTAAAGGCTATGACATTGTAGAAAAAGAAAAAACTTTTGGGAACAGTAAATTTGATATAAAACTTACAAAAGGAAAAGAGATATGCTATGTAGAAGTCAAAGGAGTAACTCTGGAAGTAGAAGGTGTTGCAAAATTTCCTGATGCTCCCACAGAAAGAGGAAGGAAACATTTAAAAGAGCTTATAAAAGTAAAAAAAGAAGGTATGAGGGCAGCAGTAATTTTTTTAATTCAAATGGATGATATAAAATATTTTACCCCTAATGACGAGCAAGACCCGGAGTTTGGGAAGTTTCTAAGAGAGGCTGTAGGTAAAGGAGTAGAAGCCTATGCCTATACCTGTGATGTTGGAGAAAACTACGTGTTTTTAAAAGACAGGGTGGAAGTTGTGTTATGACCCTGCCTTTTTTAGCGTCTCTTGATGTAATTTTTTATTTTTAGATTTTTAGCAAATATATGTTATAATGAAGTTGTAAACATTTTTAATGGGGGCGATTTTAATGGAAAAATTACAGCTTGAGGACTTTACAAGGTTTAAATTTTTGTCTGGTTTGAAATACTCTCCAAATGGCAATTATGCAGCTTTTGTAGTACATAGAATGGATGTAGAAGAAAACAAATATCTTTCTAACATATGGCTCTTAGATATAAAAAGTAGGAAATACTTTCAATTAACTTCTTTTAATGAGGAAAGGGGTTTTGTGTGGCTAGATAATGAGAACATACTTTTTTCAGGTAGCAGGAATCCTAAAGATAAAGAAAAGGCAGAGAGTGGAGAGGAATTTACTAGGTATTATAAAATAAACATCCATGGAGGAGAGGCATTAGAGGCTTTTGTAATTCCTAAGAAGGTTATGAATATTGAACCAATTGATGAAAACACTTTTTTACTGACAGCAATATATAACGTAAATGAAAAAGAGTTGGAAGGGTTAAGTGAGGAAGAAAAACAAAAAGAGCTAAAGAAAAGGAAAGAAGAAAAAGATTACAAAGTTTTAGATGAAATTCCCTATTGGGTAAATGGAGCAGGTTTTATAAATAAGAATAGAGAGAGGTTGTATTTATATCGTGCTAATGAAAATAAGTTACAACCTATTACTGACGAATACACAGATGTATCTTTGTTTAAGTTAAACAGTGATAAAAGTAAAGCGGTATTCATAGGGCGGACTTATAAAGATAAAATGAACCTTGTAAGCAATGTGTATATTTATGATGTTGCATCTAATGAAGTAAAGAAAATTAATAGAGACGAAGATTTTTCCTATAGATATGCTGACTTTTTAGGAGACAAAATAATTTGCACAGGTACTGACATGAAGAAATATGGAATCAATGAAAATAGCAAGTTTTACCTTTTAGATGTTGATTCAGGTGAGAAAAAGTGCATAACTCCTGATTTGGATATGAGTTTAGGCAATTCTGTTGGATCTGATTCTAGATATGGTTCTGGCTATAGTTTTAAAGTAGAAGGAGATTATCTGTACTTTATATCTACAGAAAGGTATAATGCATACCTTAACAGGATAGATGTAAATGGGAAAATAGAAAAAGTGATAGCATTAGATGGGTCTGTTGACATGTTTGATGTAAAAGGGGAAAATATTCTCTTTATCGGTTTTAGAGGTTTAAAGCTTTTAGAGCTTTATGAGTATAAAAATGGAGAGGAAAAGCAATTAACAGATTTTAATGAATGGGTTCAAAAAGAGAGGAAGCTTTCCAAACCTGAGAGAGTGGAAGTAGAGACAAGAGCTGGTCATGTTATAGATGGATGGATTATGAGACCTATAGACTATGAAGAAGGCAAAAAATATCCTGCTATATTGGATATCCATGGAGGACCAAAAACTGTATATGGCGAAATTTATTTTCACGAAATGCAGTACTGGGCGGCAGAAGGATACTTTGTATTTTTCTGCAATCCAAAAGGAAGCGATGGAAGGGGCAATGAGTTTGCTGATATAAGAGGTAAATACGGTACAATAGATTATGAGGATATAATGAAATTCACAGATTATGTATTGGAAAATTACAAAGACATTGACCCTTCAAGAGTAGGAGTGACAGGGGGCTCTTATGGAGGATTTATGACAAATTGGATTATAAGTCATACAGATAGATTCAAAGCAGCCGTTTCTCAAAGAAGTATATCTAATTGGACAACAGAATTTGGGACTACAGATATAGGTTATTATTTTGTCCCTGACCAAATAGGAGGAACACCTTGGGATAATTTTGAAAAGTATTGGGAACATTCGCCTTTAAAATACGCTGATAGAGTAAAAACTCCTACTTTGTTTTTGCATTCAGATGAAGACTATAGATGTTGGATGGCAGAAGCCCTGCAAATGTTTAGCGCTCTTAAATATTTTGGCGTGGAATCAAAACTGGTGCTTTTCCACGGTGAAAATCATGAACTTTCAAGAAGTGGCAAGCCTAAACACAGAATAAGAAGGCTTAAAGAGATAACAGAGTGGTTTAATAAGTATTTAAAGTAAAATAAAAACACCCTACTTTCACAGTAGGGCGTTTTTTAAGCTAATAAAGCGGCTACTACACCTACTAAAAAGATTCCATCAAATATACCTGCGCCTCCTATACTTATGGCATGAGAGGTTAAATCTTTAAAGTGAGGCAAATTTAAAAGGTCTGCTCCAATTAATGTGCCTAAAACTCCCGAGATATATGCAACAGGTGCTGCATTGTGGGGAGATAATAAAATTGCAGAGGCAGCTGCCACAAGAGGCGGTATAAAGGCAGGGAGGGTAATGCCTACTCCTTGTACAGGTTTAGCTAGTGCTTTTGCTACAATTGTAACTATTATAGTAGCTATTATAGTTGGGAGTAGTGGTGCCCTCGGCAAAAGGTACAAACTGAGAATGACGGGAACTACAGCTCCCCCTACGTTTACTGCAATTACTTGCTCTTGCACTCGTGGGGGATAGTAAAAAAGGAATGGGGAAAAATACCGCTCTTCTTCATGGACAATAATTTTTTTTCGAGATATAGGAATGTTGATCACACTTCCTATTAAAGATAAACTAAAAACAAAAACTGCCATTTGGGGAGATAATCCCAATTTTGCAAAAGAAAAAGTTGTTGCCTGCACAAAAAATGTAAATATCAAAAAAGGAAACAACAATATTAGGGAAAGTATCCAAATTAAAGGCATTACAAAAACCTCCTTAAATATTTGCTACTATATTGTTATAATATCATAAAAGTGATGGTCATATCCATTACTTTATAAAAATTCTTTTGTTTTTTGGGAAAAAGGAATATAATATATTTGTCAAAATTTATTCGACGAGGTGAAGCAATGATAACAAAAGAGATGATAGATAGAATAAATTTCCTTTATCACAAATCACAAACAGAAGGACTGACTGAAGAAGAGAAGGAAGAGCAGAAGAGGTTAAGGCAAGAATATGTTAAGGAAATACGGGAAAGGGTTAAAAGAGAGTTGGATAGTATTAAATATGCTGAAAATAGTTGCAACCATTGTGGACATGACCATAATCACCATCATCACCACCACAGACATTAAAGATAAAGGAGAGATGAAAAATGTATGAAGGAACAAAGGGGAAAGTGAAAGACGACATTCCAGAATATATCACTTTAGAAGAGGCACTTACTTTGAACAAAAATCAAGTCAGAGAAAATTACAAAGAATACATAAATTCAGTGTTTGTCTCTATGCTTTCAATGCTTCAGTTTGATAAACTTTTTGTAAGAGCTAAGGGAGTTTCAGTATGGGACAATGAAGGAAATGAGTATTATGATTTTTTAGGAGGATATGGTGCTTTAAATTTGGGGCATAACCCTGATGAAGTCATTGAAGCTGTAGAAAAAGTAAAATATATGCCTAATATATTGCAAGCGGCTATTGGAAATTTGCCAGGAGTTCTTGCTCATAATCTTGCAAAAGTGACACCAGGGAATCTTAAAAGGAGCTTTTTCTGTAACAGCGGAGCTGAAGCAGTAGAAGGAGCTTTAAAACTTGCTAAAATTGCTTCAGGGAAACAAAAAATAGTTTACTGCCAAAACTCTTTTCACGGCAAATCCATGGGTGCCCTTTCAGTGACGGGACGAGAAAAATATCAAAAGTATTTTAAACCACTTGTGCCGGAGACAGTTCCTATTCCATTTGGAGATGAAAAAGCTTTGGAGGAAGCTTTGAAAGGTAGAGATGTTGCTGCTTTTATAGTAGAGCCTATCCAAGGGGAAGGCGGAGTTATCGTTCCTCCTGAGGGATATTTGAAAAAGGTAAGAGAGCTCTGTACTAAGTATGATGCTTATTTGATTTTAGATGAGGTGCAAACTGGGTTTGGAAGAACAGGAAAAATGTTTGCATGTGAGCACGAAGGAGTAGTTCCAGACATAATGTGCCTTGCGAAGTCTTTAGGTGGAGGAGTTATGCCTATCGGTGCCTATATAACCACAGAGGAGATATGGCAAAAAGCTTATGGGACTATGGAAAAAGCTCTTTTACATACTTCTACTTTTGGCGGTAATACCTATGCTTGTGCAGCTGCGATTGCTTCAATACAAGCTATTATAGAGAAAAAGCTTCCTGATGCTGCAAAAGAAAAAGGTGAATACTTTTTAGGTCGACTGAAAGAATTAAAAGAAAAACATCCAAAACTTATAAAAGATGTTAGAGGAAAGGGGCTTTTAATAGGAATAGAGTTTAATCAACCAGAAGGTGGACTTCTTGACAAAATTTCTGGAGGAGCTATTTCAAAGCTTTCAAGTGAATACCTCGGCTCTTTAATTGCTGGAGAGCTTCAAAATAAACACAGAATTATAACGGCTTACACTTTGAATAACCCAAATGTAATAAGATTAGAGCCACCTTTAATTGTGACAAAAGAACAAATTGACAAAGTTGTAGATGCTTTAGATGAAATTCTCACAAGAAATAGTAGCTTCTTAGGGATTACTGTCTCGGGAGCAAAAACTGTTTTAGGATCGTTATTTAAAAGGCAGTAAATTGAAAGAGGTGAATTAACTTTGAGAGAATTGTTTAAAAAAGGAATAACTTTTGAGGAATTTGTAAAAGAATCGGAGGAGAACATTGCTAAAAGAATAAAAGAGAGATATGAAAAGACAGTCTTAGATGAAGACTTGATAGAGAAAATAAAATTTAAAGATGAGATAAATATTTTGGCATTTGCTGAGAGTTGGTGTCCTGATTCTCAAGTTAATGTGCCTATAGTTGCAAAAATCGCAAGTTATAATAAAAATTTTAAACTGAGAATTTTAAAAAGAGAAGGTAACGAAGAGCACATGAAACCTTATTATATAGATGGTAAAGCTAAAATACCCACTTTTGTATTTATGAATAAAGATTTTAAAGAAATTGGTCATTGGATTGAAAGGCCTGAAATAGTAAAAGAACTTGCAAAAAGTGGAGAAGGAGAGTGGAAAAGAGATTATCTTAAAGGGAAATATGATAAAAACATAATTGAGGAAATTGTTAATATTTTGTCCCGGTAATTGTGCCGGGTTTTTTAAATTCGTTTAATTTATTAAGCTTTTAAACGAAAATTAATAGTAAAGGGAGATAATAAAGTTAATCGGATAGTTTTGGAGGTTGCAGAATCCACAATAAAATGTATAATTTAATAAGTAACATACAAAATATTGTGGTTTTACATAAGAGGAGGAATTTCCTGTGAAAATTACTGAGAATGCGAGGAAGATTCTGGAGAGAAGGTATTTAGCTAAAGATGAAAATGGCAAGCCTATTGAGACAGTTGAGGAAATGTTTGAAAGGGTTGCAAAGACTATCGCTGAAGTGGATTTAATCTATGACAAAAATGCTGATGTAGAAGCAGTAAAGAAGAGATTTTATGATATGATGGTAGCTCTGGATTTTTTACCTAATTCTCCTACGTTAATGAATGCCGGTAGGCCATTAGGTCAGCTTTCTGCCTGTTTTGTTCTTCCTGTGGGAGATTCTATGGAAGAGATTTTCGACGCGGTAAAGTACGCGGCAATTATTCACAAAAGTGGTGGGGGTACGGGATTTAGCTTTTCTCGCTTACGACCCAAGGGAGCTACAGTCAGATCCACTGGAGGCGTTGCATCAGGACCTGTTAGTTTTATGAAAGTTTTTAATGCAGCGACAGAAGCGGTGAAACAAGGTGGTACTCGTAGAGGAGCAAATATGGGCATTCTGCGTGTTGACCACCCTGATATATTGGAGTTTATACAGTGTAAAAAAGATAACAATGAAATAACAAATTTTAATATAAGCGTGGCTATTACAGAAGAATTTATGAAGGCTGTTGAGGAAGATAGGGAATACGATCTAATAGATCCTCATACGGGTAAGGTTGTAAATAGATTAAGAGCAAGAGAAGTCTTTGACCTGATTGTAGAAATGGCTTGGAGAAATGGGGAACCGGGTATTGTATTTTTAGACAGAATAAATGAGAAAAATCCTACCCCTGAAGTTGGAGAGATTGAGTCTACCAATCCCTGTGGTGAACAGCCACTTTTACCATATGAATCTTGTAACTTAGGTTCAATTAATCTTGAAAATATGTTAAAAAAGGTAGAAGGTAGATACGCAATAGATTATGACAAACTTAGAGAAACGGTCTATGATGCAGTACATTTTTTGGATAATGTAATAGATGCCAATAAATATCCTCTTCCACAAATTGAGGAGATGACAAAAGGGACAAGAAAAATAGGTCTTGGCGTAATGGGATTTGCTAACATGCTTTTGAGATTAGGCATTCCCTATGATTCTGAAGAGGCTGTAGAGTTAGGCGAAGAATTGATGGGGTTTATTGATGAAACTTCCAAAGAAGCATCGATTAAATTAGCAGAACAAAGAGGTACCTTTGGTTTCTATGATAAGAGTATTTACAAAAAAATGGGTATAAAAATTCGAAACGCTACAACTACTACTATTGCCCCGACTGGCACCATATCTATCATTGCAGGTACTTCTAGTGGCATAGAACCGGTGTTTGCAATAGCTATGACGCGAAATGTTATGGATAATACAGAACTGGTGGAAGTAAACCCTGTATTTAAAGAGGTTGCCATTGAAAGAGGATTTTATTCAGAAGAACTGATGCGAGAAATTGCTCGAAGGGGAAGTCTAAAAGACATAAAGGGTATACCAGAAGATGTTAAAAGAGTCTTTGTGATAGCTCATGATATTGACCCTGAGTGGCATGTTAAAATGCAAGCAGCTTTTCAAAAACATGTTGACAATGCAGTTTCTAAAACGGTGAACTTTAGAAATGAAGCTACAGTAGAGGATGTTAGAAGAACTTATCTTCTTGCCTATGAACTTGGTTGCAAAGGGGTTACTATATACAGAGATGGAAGTCGTGAATCGCAAGTATTGAATTTGGGCATAAAAGAGAAAAAAGAAGAAACAAAACCTAAAGAAGAGCAAACTAAAAATGAACCTTTAAGACCAAGGCCAAGACCTCCTGTGACAAGAGGAATAACTGAAAAAGTGAGAATAGGTTGTGGAAATCTTTATATAACAGTTAATTATGATGACCAAGGCATATGTGAGGTATTTACAAATCTTGGAAGAGCAGGTGGATGCCCTTCACAGTCAGAAGCTACAAGTAGGCTTATATCTATAGCATTGCGCTCAGGCATTGATGCTAAGACAATTGTAGAGCAATTAAAAGGTATAAGATGTCATTCTACTTTAAGGCAAATGGCTACAAACAAAGAAATAAAAGTGTTATCTTGCCCTGATGCTATTGGCAAGGTTATTGAGAAAGTGATGAAAATCCGGGTGGAAGAGGAGCAGCAATTTGCACCTATCGATGTACCTATATATGAAAATAATCATAATGGCGATGAAGATGACCCTAAAGAAGAAGTTGCATTGAGTGAAGCTGACTTATTAGACGAAGAAAAGTTTTGCCCTGAGTGTGGCAGCCCAATAGAGCATGAAGGCGGATGTGTGGTGTGTAAAAACTGTGGCTATTCTAAATGCGGTTGATATTTATAAAAAACCTTCTGTAGCAATTGCTACAGAAGGTTTTTTATAAATATTTAAAGGGAAGTACAAGATTCGACATATTATGATGGGGATTTGTGGTACAATTGGCTCTGATAAATAAATGTGATCAATTTTATAAACCTTATCAGCCCAAGAAGGATTTTTGAAATAAATGTAGAATACTAATATGATTCGGAAAAACGAGGGGATTAGTATGGGGAAGTACAGGGAACTGGTTTTTAATATAACCTTAATTACAATAGGAAGTATATTATTTGTGTGGGCACTTTACCGCTGTGGTATTGGAATTGATTGGAGAGTCTTTTTGATTTTATTAGCTTTCGCAATAATTTTGGATAATCTTGGCATAATGTATACAGATATAAAATTATCTTTAAGCCCTACAATAGGAATAACTACTTTTTTGATTTTTGGGACGGTTGGAGCGGCTACTCTCATGGTATCCTCTGTTATGTTTGATACTATTGTAGTAAGAAAAAAGATAAAAAATGGGCTTTTAAATGGAGGAATGTTTTCTATTGCGTATTTAGTGGCAGGATGGTTTTATGAATTCATAGGTGGAAAAATTGGCATAGTTTCTTTTTCGCAAGTTAAATATATTTTAAGTTACGTCATAATAAGTTTCCTTTTGAATAATTTTATACTGTACTATGCTTTAAAAGTACAGGGGAAGATTTTGTTTAAAGAGTATTGGAATGAGAGTGTATTATTAGAGTTGGGTACTTATATAGTTATGATTCCTGTTTCATTACTTCTTGCATATATTTATTTTAAACATAGCCTTCTGTTTTTTGTGTTATCTTTAACTCCACTTATATTCATAGCATATGCTTTTAGGATGATTAGAGATTTGATTAAGGCAAATAAAAGGCTTAACGCCATATATGAGATGGTTAAAATGATAAATTCGAAGTTAGAGTTGGAGCAAATATTAGATACTATTATAGAAGTTATTTCTCAAGTTGTTTCAGTATCTGCAGCAGCAATATATTTGACAGATTCTAATGGGGTAGCTGCTTTAGTAAAATCGATAGGTAATAGAGAGGGAGAGGAAGGCTTTAAAGAAAATTACTTCAAAGATGAGGGAATAATAGGAAAGTGCATATCTTCTAACAAAACAATAGCAATTAAGGATTTAAAGCAGGATAAAAGATTTTTAAAAGAACAATTTTTAAATAACTATGGCAGTGTAGTAGTAGCTCCTTTAAGGTTTTCGGGATCTGTCATTGGATGTCTTATGGTGTTGCATGTAGAGACAAATGTGTTTGATGAGGATTCTGTTAAAATCATAGAGATAATCGTAGATCAAGCTTCTGTTGCGATAACCAATGCTAAACGATATTATGAAGTCACCAAAAAATCTATTACTGATCCTTTAACAAAGACTTATAATAGAAGATATTTTAATGATGCATTAATGGAAAATATTATGAGGGCAGATGAGACTAGTGAGCCTGTGAGCCTTATAATGTTTGATTTGGATAATTTTAAACTGATAAATGATACTTATGGCCATTTAGTTGGAGATGAAGTACTTAAGGAAGTGGCAAAACGGATAAAAAACAATGTGAGAAGTGATGATATTGTAGCGCGATTTGGTGGAGAAGAATTTGCAGTGATTTTGCCGAAACTTACTGCAGAACAAGCCTATATGATTGCAGAGAGGATAAGAAATGAAGTATCATCAAGGCCAATTAGGACAGATAAAGGAGATATATATGTAACCATAACGGGTGGAGTAGCAGATTATCCGGAAAAGGCTGATTCTGCAGAAAAACTTATAAGCCATGCAGATAGAGCTTTATATGCAGGTGGCAAAAGTAAAGGAAGAAACAAAATTGCCATATATGAAGTGTGAAAAAGGCTTAAAGAAAAGACTGGGGGAATATTTTCCTGGTCTTTTTTGTTTTATCTCTTGATTTGAATAATTAATAAAGTTTTACCACATTAATAAGGCATAAAAAGTTACACTTAAATTCCTTGAAAATAAACGTTTTTTAGGTATAATATTAATCGAAAGCTGAAATAAATTTGTTAATATAGTTACCACATTAAATGTGGTAAAAGGGTGATTAATTATGGATAGGATACTTGAGATTATAAATATGCTTTTAAATAGCGAACAGCCACTTACGGTTGATTATATCGCAAATACACTGAAAGTATCGAATAAAACAATAAGGAATGATTTAAAAAAGCTGAAGAATTTGTACAACAAAAAGGCGTAAAAATTATCAAAAAACCAAGAGTAGGTATTGTACTAGAGGGGCCTAGAAATAAAAAGCTTGAGCTTGCTGATGAGATTAAAAAGAGTTTAGACTTTGAAGAACCTTTTTCGCCTGAAGCAAGAAAAAACTACATTTTAAAGCGATTGTTTATGAGTAAAGGAAGTGTAACTACAAAAGAACTAGCGGAGGAACTTTATGTAAGTAGGGTTACAATACACAAAGACTTACAAAGTGTTGAAAAATGGCTTAACAAATTTAATCTAAAACTTCTAAAAAAACCTAACTATGGCATTGAAGTGGTAGGCGATGAAGAGAATTGGCGAAATGCAGTGGCAAGCTTAATTGTTTCAACTAAAGAACAAAAAGAATTAAAAGAATTTTTATATAATGATTACACTGGTAGGATAGATTATAGAACATTAATGCAATTAAGGGAACTTTTTGATATTGATTACAAGCAACTTGAAAAAATAGTTAGTAATGCTGAATCAAAACTCAAATTTAGATTTTCGGATGAGGCTTTTATAAGTTTGGTTATACATGTAGCTATTTCTATCGAAAGACTAAAGCATAAAAAAGATGTTAAATTATCAAAGGCGGTCTTAAATAATCTAAAGCAAAAAGATGAATATGTAATAGCTCAACAGATGGCGAAAGAGATAGAAGCGAAATTTAATGTAGTTCTTCCTGAATCAGAAATAGGATATATTGTATTGCATATCATTGGTACTAAAATGCAGCAAAATAAAATTGAAGATGTGAATTTAGAGTTGGAAGATGAAGAAAGTATTGAGCTAGCGGTTATTATGTCAAAAGAAATTATAAATATTGCTGAAAGGGCATTATCTCTTGATTTAAGCAATGATAAGCAATTGTTAAATGGTTTGATACTACATTTAAGACCAACTATAAATAGGCTCAAGTATGGTTTAACACTAAGAAATCCACTATTAAACGATATTAAAGAGAATTATCCTGAAATATATGGGGTTGCATGGATGACAAGTGTTGTGTTTGAGAAGTATTTAGGTAAAAAAGTTGCAGAAGAGGAAATAGGTTATATTGCACTACATTTAGGTGCTGCAGTTGAACGAGCTAAAAAACCACTTAAAGCCCTGGTTGTTTGTACAACTGGCATTGGAACAGCACAACTTCTTGCGGCAAGGCTTGAGAAATCTTTTAAACAGATAGAAATAAAAGACATAGTTTCTTCTGTTTCGCTACATGAGAGCATCTTAAATGACATAGATATAGTTATCTCTACTGTACCTATTGAGATAAATAAACCTTTTATAAATATAAGTCCTTTATTAACTCAAAATGATATAAAGCGGCTTGATGAATTTATACAGGCTCTAAATAAAAGATCTAATTTAATCGATACGCAGTTACTTGATGTTGACGGTATTTACCTAAAAAAGAAGATTTATTAAGTAAGGTATGTATGGAGTTGCATAAAAAAGGATATGTAAAGGAGGAATATATTCAAGATGTTATAACCAGAGAAAAAATAGCTTCTACTGCTATAGGAAATGGTATTGCAATTCCACATGGTTTACCAGAACATGTTAATAAATCAGTATTTACAGTGGTAAGACTAAAAAATCCTATAGCTTGGGATGAAGAAAAGGTAGATATGTTATTTATGATATCTTTAACTCAAAGTGATATAGCAAAATCCAGGTATATATTTAGAAAATTATATAATAAACTTGAATCACCGGAATTTGTAGAAAATATAAAAAAAGCAAAAAACAGAGAAGAAATTATAAAGTTATTGGAGGTAATTTACGATGCTGATAAATAAAAATCTTGTTACACTAAATCTTGAGGCAAAAAACAAAGAAGAGGCAATTATAAAATTGGCGGAATTGGCGCAAAAAGAAGGGAAAATAACTTCTGTAGAGGAGTATGCGAGAAGTGTGCTTGATAGAGAAAAAGCATATACAACGGGGGTGGGGAATGGAATCGCGATACCACATGGAAAATCAAAAGCTGTAAAGGAGGCGATGATAGTATTTGGTAAAACAACTGATGGAATAGAATGGGATTCATTAGATGGCAAACCTGTCAATTTAATTTTTCTCTTAGGGGTGCCTGAAGAAAATGTGGATAATGTTCATCTTAAGATATTGTCACAGTTATCACGAAAATTAATGAATGATAGTTTTATTGAAATGCTAAAAAAAGCAGTAACTGTCGAGGAAATTTTAAATGCTTTAAGTGATATCCAAGTAAGTTAAAAATAAACAAAAATAAAATCGATAAGGAGGATAAAAATACGATGAAGGAAGAATTAAAAAGGATTAGAGAATATTTAATGACAGGCGTATCTTACATGATACCTATAGTTGTCATAGGTGGTGTTTTAATAGCTTTTTCAATTGCATTAAGTGGTGTGCAGGCTGGTAAAGGTGCAGTTGTTACAAATCCAGTGTTAAAAAGTATGATGGATATTGGTACAGCTTCTTTTTCAATGATGGTGCCAGTTCTTGCAGGATTTATAGCTTTTGGAATAGCTGATAGACCTGGACTTGCTCCTGGACTTGTTGGTGGAGTGCTTGCAAACCAGTTGAAGGCAGGTTTTTTAGGTGGAATTATTGCAGGTTTTATCGCAGGATATGTTGCAAGGTGGATAAAGAGTTGGAGAGTTCCTAAGAATTTAAGACCTATAATGCCAATTTTTGTAATCCCGTTGTTATCAGCACTTATTGTAGGTTTTCTTATGATATATGTACTCGGTAATCCTATAAGCAGTGCAATGACAGCTATGACAAATTGGTTAAAATCCATGAGTACAGGAAATGCTGTGATTTTAGCAATGATAATGGGTGCGATGATAGCTTTTGATATGGGGGGCCTGTAAACAAAGTTGCATTCTTATTTGCTGCAGCAATGATAGGAGAAGGCGTATATACAATTATGGGACCAGTAGCAGTAGCAATATGCATTCCCCCGCTTGGGATGGGTGTTGCTACATTGTTAGCACCCAACAAGTACACTAAAGCAGAAAAGGAAGCAGGGTATGGTGCACTTGCAATGGGGATGATTGGTATCACAGAAGGTGCTATACCTTTTGCTGCAGCCGATCCATTAAGAGTAATACCATCTATAATGGTAGGCTCATCTATAGGTGCTGCGATAGCAGCAATAGGGAAGGTTGGAGACCATGCACCACATGGTGGACCTATTGTGTTGCCGGTTGTAGATAATAAAATCATGTTTATAGTAGCTGTACTAATAGGTATTGCGGTTACTGCATTAATGGTAAATGCATTAAAAAAACCTGTTATTGAAGAAGTTGAAGATGAGAGTGAAGTTGCTGAGTAAAACTAAAAATAGTTTCAAGATTATGTAAATAATTTACAAAATTTTATAGAAAGAGGGATGGAATATGAAAATAGTTGCAGTTACAGCTTGTCCTACAGGTATTGCTCATACCTATATGGCGGCTGAAGCATTAGAGAATGCAGCAAAAAAACTTGGGCACAAAATTAAAGTTGAAACGCAAGGTTCAATTGGCATAGAGAATAAAATAACTCAGAAGGAAGTTGATGAAGCAGATCTTGTTATTTTCGCAGCAGATGTAGCAGTTAAAGAAGAATCTCGATTTAAAGATAAGCCCATCTATAAAGTTGAAGCTCAAAAAGCTATAAAAAACGCTAAAGCTGTTATTGAAGAAGCATTAAAATTGGTTAATAAATAAAGAACTGATTGTTGAGTCAGGAAAGGGATTGCCTTTCCTGATTTTGCTTTTGCGGCTATCTAAAAAATGATTTGTCAAATTTGCTTTATTTTTTTATTTTATTATTGTGCAAAAGTTTCACACTGGGACGAAAACTATGTTATAATAGACGTTAGAATTAATTTTAAGGAGGGTTAACAAATGCTAAAAGGAGTTGCGGCATCTCCAGGGATAGCGATTGGGAAGGTTTTCTTATATACTAAAGAAAAAGCAGAAATCAACATGAAAAACATAGATGAATCAAAAGTAGAGTACGAAATTGAAAGGTTTAAGAAAGCTTTAGAAGTGACGAAGGAGCAAATACAAAAAATTAAAGAAGATGCATTGAAAGAATTTGGGAAGGATAAGGCAGAAATTTTTGAGGCACATTTAATGCTAGCAAGTGACCCCGAACTTATTGAAGGGGTAGAAAACATGATAAAGACTGAACTTATAACTGCTGATAATGCGGTAAATAAAGTAATTGAACAAAATGCTTCTGTAATGGAAAGTTTAAATGATGAATATTTAAAAGAAAGAGCTGTAGATTTAAGGGATGTAGGAAGCCGTATAATAAATAATCTTTTAGGAGTAAAAAGCGTGAATCTTTCTGAACTTGATGAACAAGTGGTAGTTATAGCCAAAGACTTAACCCCTTCAGATACAGCTACCATGAAAAAAGAAATGGTTTTAGGATTTGCTACAGATGTAGGCGGAAGAACTTCTCATACAGCTATAATGGCACGTTCCTTAGAAATTCCTGCTGTAGTAGGATTGGGTAATGTTACCTCTCAAGTTAATAATGGAGATACCATAATAGTAGATGGGTTGGAAGGGGTTGTCATTGTAAATCCTGACGAAAATACAATAAACGAATATAAGGCTAAAAAAGAGAATTATGATAAAAAGGTGGAGAAATTAAAGAAATTAAAAGATTTGCCTGCAATAACTCCCGATGGCAAAAAAGTCATGTTAGCGGCAAATATAGGAACTCCAAAAGATGTAAAAAGTGCGCTGGCCAATGGAGCAGAAGGGGTTGGACTTTTTAGAACTGAATTCTTATACATGGATAGAACTACTCTTCCTACAGAAGAAGAGCAATTTGAAGCCTACAAAGAAGTTGCAGAAAAAATGGAAGGCCGGCCTGTTACTATAAGAACACTGGATATAGGAGGAGATAAGGAACTTCCTTATCTTGATATGCCTAAAGAGATGAATCCTTTTTTGGGATATAGGGCTATAAGGCTTTGCTTGGATAGGACAGACATATTTAAGACTCAATTAAGAGCAATTTTAAGAGCAAGTGCTTATGGAAATATTCACATAATGTATCCTATGATATCTTCTGTAGAAGATGTAAGAAAAGCAAATACCGTTTTAAACGAAGTAAAAGCTGAGCTTGATAAAGAAGGCATAAAATATGACAAAAACATAAAAGTAGGTATAATGGTGGAAATACCTTCTGCTGCAATAACTGCAGACATATTGGCTAAAGAAGTGGACTTCTTTAGCATAGGAACTAATGACCTGACGCAGTATACTCTTGCTGTTGACAGAATGAATGAACACGTAAAAGATTATTATCAACCTTTTAATCCTGCTATTTTAAGACTTATAAAACTGGTTATTGATGCAGCCCATAAAGAAGGCAAATTTGCGGCTATGTGCGGTGAAATGGCGGGAGATCCTTTAGCTACAGTTATATTGTTAGGACTTGGCTTAGACGAATTTTCTATGAGTGCAACTTCTATACCTACAGTTAAAAATATCATCAGAAATGTGGAATATGAAAGAGCAAAAGAAATAGCGGAAAGGGTGCTAAATATTGCTGAGGCAGAAAAGATACAAAAAATGATGGAGGACATAATTAAAGACATTGAGTAAATCTCTGGCTTTTGCCAGAGATTTTTTATTAAAAAAATATCAAAAAAAATAAAGGAAAATTTCAAAATGTATAGAATAATAATATTAAAGATTATTTGCGATAAGATAGGGGGATATGTATGAAGGATTACAAAACTAATCAAATAAGAAATGTAGGATTGGTTTCCCACGGTGGAGCCGGTAAAACTACATTAACTGAGGCATTCCTTTTCAACACAAAAGTCATTGATAGAATGGGGCACGTAGAAAATGGCACTACTGTATCTGACTATGACCCAGAGGAAATTGCCAGGCAGATATCTATTTCCACATCAGTAATTCCAGTGGAGTGGAGAGAGTGTAAAATTAATATATTAGATATGCCAGGGTATTTTGATTTCTTTGGAGAAGTTGTAAGTGGCTTGCGGGTTGTAGACAGTGTTATAATACCTGTGTGTGCTGCTTCTGGTGTAGAAGTTGGAACTGAAAAAGTGTTTAATATGGCTAAAAAGAATAAGTTGCCTATTATATTTTTTATTAACAAAATGGATAGAGAAAATGCAGATTATTTTAAGACATTAAATCAATTGATGGACAAATTTGGTAATAAGGTTATTCCTTTGACATTTCCTATTGGAAGCGAACAAAGTTTTAAAGGTTATGTAGATGTTCTTACTCAAAAAGCATACGTTTACGATGAAAAAGGGGTAAAGGAGACAGAAGTACCGGCAGATTTGATGGATAAAGTTTTATCAGCCAAAGAGGAATTGATTGAGAACATTGCTGAAAACGATGAAACTTTAATGGAAAAGTACTTTGGAGGAGAAGAATTTACACAAGAAGAAATGAAAGAAGGAATCAAAAACAGCATAAGAATTGGAGAGTTAATGCCTGTTTTATGCGGTTCAAGCCTTAAAAATATTGGAACAGATAAATTATTAGATGCTATTGTGGAATTTTTGCCATCACCTCTGGATATAGAAAGAGAAAAAGCTAGTGAAAATGGACCAGTAGCCGCATTTGTATTTAAAACTATAGCAGATCCTTATGTGGGCAGACTATCTATTTTCAAGGTTGTATCAGGTACTCTAACTTCTGATTCTACACTACTTAATTCAAATAAGCAGATGCAAGAAAAAATAAGCCAGCTTTACATTTTAAGAGGGAAAAAGCAGATGCCTGTATCTAAGTTAGTAGCTGGAGATATAGGAGCAGTTGCAAAGCTTCAATATACAATGACAGGAGATACCTTATGTGACACTTCTAATCCTGTTACGTTGTCAGCAATCGAGTTTCCTCAGCCTACACTTGCTCTTGCAATTGAACCTAAATCCAAAGGAGACGAAGAGAAAATCAGCAATGGGCTTCAAAGGCTACAGGAAGAAGATCCGACTTTTAAAGTAGAAAAGAATTTAGAGACAGGTCAAATGATAGTTTATGGAATGGGAGAGCAGCATATAGAAGTAATTTCTAAAAAGTTGATGAACAAGTTTGGAGTAGAATGCACCTTGACAGACCCAATTGTACCCTATAGAGAGACGATAAAGGGTAAAGTCAAAGTAGAAGGAAAGCATAAAAAGCAGACAGGTGGACATGGACAATATGGTCATGTGTGGATTGAATTTGAGCCAAATCCCAACAGTGAATTTGAGTTTGAAGATAAAATCTTTGGTGGAGCTGTTCCCAAACAATATATTCCAGCAGTAGAAAAAGGCTTGAGAGAAAGTATGAAAGAAGGTGTGCTTGCTCGTTATCCTGTTGTAAACATTAAAGCTACTTTGGTAGATGGTTCCTACCATCCTGTTGATTCTTCTGAAATGGCTTTCAAAATTGCTGCATCTCTTGCTTTTAAAAAGGGAATGGAACAAGCAAATCCAGTTCTTTTAGAACCCATTATGAGAGTAGAAGTGGTGGTACCTGAAGAATACATGGGAGATATCATTGGGGATTTGAATAAGAGAAGAGGAAGAATTTTAGGCATGGAGTCAAAAGACAATTTAGAAGTAATCACAGCAGAAGTGCCTTTGGCTGAAATGAATAGATATGCGACAGATTTAAGGTCTTTGACACAAGCAAGAGGAGACTTCAAAATGACTTTTGCAAGATATGAAGAAGCTCCACCTAATGTGGCACAAAAAATAATAGAAGAAAGGAAGAAATTAAAAGAAAAAGAAGAATAAGCCTGCTTTTGCAGGCCTTATTTTTATTGCAGTTAATAACTTTTTTCTAAAAAATATTTAAGTTATAATATAAGAAAACACGGGTATTAGAGGAGGACTTTATGAAATGAATATAAGAGAAGAAACTTTAAAACTTCACAAAGAAAATAGAGGCAAACTTGAAATTATAAGCAAAGTAGAAGCGAAAAATGACAAAGATTTAGCTTTAGCCTATACCCCAGGTGTTGCAGAGCCTTGTAAGGAGATACATAAAAATAGTGATTTAGTATATGAATATACTACAAAGAGCCACATGATTGCGGTTGTGACAGATGGTTCAGCTGTTTTAGGTTTAGGAAACATAGGGCCCTACGCAGCACTACCTGTTATGGAAGGAAAAGCAGTTTTATTTAAAGAATTTGGAGGCGTTGATGCAGTACCTATATGTCTTGCTACTCAAGATGTTGAAGAAATTATAAAAACTGTGGTGAATATTTCACCTGCTTTTGGAGGTATAAATCTTGAAGATATTTCTGCTCCTCGCTGTTTTGAAATAGAAAGAAAGTTGGACGAAATTTTGGATATACCTGTATTTCATGATGACCAGCATGGAACGGCAGTTGTAACTTTGGCTGCTTTAATAAATGCTTTAAAAATTGTAGAAAAGGAATTAAAAGAAGTTACTGCCGTTGTAAATGGAGCTGGAGCGGCAGGGATTGCTATTGCTAAATTTTTAATAAAAGCGGGTATAAAAGATGTAATAGTTTGCGATAGAAGTGGTATCATATATGAGGGAAGAGAAGATGAAGACTTCTCTAAAAAAGAGATTGCAAAAATATCAAATAAAGGAAGATTAAAAGGGCTTTTAAAAGATGCTTTAAAAGGAGCAGATGTGTTTATAGGAGTATCAGCACCTAATGTATTAAATAAAGAAATGATAAAAACAATGGCAAAAAAACCAATAGTTTTCGCATTAGCTAATCCAGTGCCTGAGATATATCCTGATGAAGCAAAAGAGGCAGGAGCTTATGTAGTAGGTACTGGCAGATCTGATTTTCCAAACCAAATAAATAATGTGTTAGCTTTTCCGGGTATATTTAGAGGGGCATTAGAAGTTAGGGCTACTACAATTAATGAAGAGATGAAAATTAGTGCTGCGTATTCTATTGCCCAGACTATTTCAGAAAATGAACTTACTCCGGAATATATAATTCCAAAGCCTTTTGATAAAAGAGTTCTTAAAAATGTAGCAATAGCAGTTGCGAAAGCAGCAATAGAGACTGGGGTAGCGAGAGTCAATTTAGATTTAAAAGAGTTTGAAAATAGCTTTAATAAATAATAAAGTGAGCAAGAGGTGGAGGATATGAATAAAAGTCAAAAATTTTTCAAAGGAAAGCTATATAAATCTGTAAGAGGGAATTTTTTTGAAGAAGAGACTTACGAAAATACGGATAGAAAGAATTTAAAGGGAAAAAGCAATTTTTCATCTCTTATAAATCAAGAAGACCGTCAAGAGTTGGCAGATGAAGAGGAAGAAAACTATGAAAATGAATGAAAAATGGTGAAAATTTTAGAATATGAGAGATATTTTTATTATTTGATGAAAATATTAGAAAAAATCACTTGCTTTAGCGTGAAAAAGCTATTGACGAGAGGACAAAAAAATGCAAAAATATATTCGAAGGTCAAAGAAAGTCAAAGTAAAAGTAAGAGACGTGGTGATGGCGATGGCAAGGCTTAGTGATTTGATTGAAAATTTTATAAAAGAGCTAATGGAAGAGGCTGGTAAGCATTATGTAGAAATTCAAAGAAATGAATTAGCAAATGTTTTTAATTGTGCGCCATCTCAAATAAACTATGTGTTAGAGACGCGTTTTACTATTGACAGAGGATACATCATAGAAAGTAAAAGAGGCGGCGGAGGTTATATAAAAATTTATAAAACTTCTATATCAAACAATTGGATAAATAAAATAATAGAAAACATAGGGGATAATATTTCTGAGAGTAAAGCTAGATACTACATTGATGCTCTTTTAGACCACAATATTATAACGTCCAGGGAAGCAGCTTTGATGAAAGCTGTAGTTAATGATAAAATTCTTCCTTTTTCTCAGGAAGATAAGAATATGTTGCGAGCATTACTACTTAAGGCAATGCTTATGGAAATTGCTCGCAACAAGTAAAGGAGGTAATTTTTATGATGTGTGATAAATGCAAAATAAGGCCTGCTACAGTTCATTACACTAAAATAGTAAACGGAGTAAAAACTGAAATGCATTTGTGTGACCAGTGCGCAGCAGAAGAGGGAATTTTAAATACAGAAGTTTTTTCAACTTTTACACCTTTTTCAGTTCAAAATTTATTGTCAGGTTTAATGGACTTTTTGCCTGGCGTAGATGACTTTACAAAAAAACTTTGAAATGCAGTCACTGTGGTATGACTTACGAAGATTTCAAAAAAATTGGAAGATTAGGTTGTAGTTTCTGCTATGATGCTTTTGCTGAAGAATTAAATCCTCTTATGAGGAGAATACACGGCAGTACAGAACACAGAGGGAAAATTCCTAAAAAAGCTGGCGGTAAAATGAGAGTAAAAAGAGAAATTGAGGAGTTGAAATATCAATTGGAAAAAGCTATTAAAGAAGAAGCTTATGAAAAAGCAGCAGAATTAAGGGATAAAATCAGAGAATTGGAGAAAGAATTAGGAAAGTAGGTGACCGAAATGCTACAGTACGATAAAGATGTGGTATTGTCCAGTAGAATTAGACTTGCTCGGAATATAAAAGATATTCCTTTCCCTACTATTATGACAGAAGAGCAGGGACGAAAGGTTATAGATTTGGTTAGAAAGGCTATATTAGGTAGTAATACTATTTTATCTACCCAATTTGTAGAATATGATATGAAGAAATTGACTCCTATTGACAGGCAATCACTTGTAGAAAAGCACCTTATAAGCCCTGACCTTTCACAGAATACAAAGAGTGGTTATGCTCTTATAAAAGATGACAATACAGTGAGTATAATGGTCAATGAAGAGGATCATCTTAGAATACAATGTATATTAGAAGGATTAAGGCTTAATGAAAGCTGGGATACTGCCGATAAAATTGACGATTTGATTGAAGAAACTATCGACTATGCCTATGATGAAAAGATAGGTTATTTGACTTCTTGTCCTACTAACGTAGGAACAGGGATACGAGCCTCAGTCATGGTTCATCTTCCAGCTCTTACTATCACTGGGCAAATAAGCAATATTTTAAACTCTGTTTCTAAAATAGGTATGGCAGTGAGAGGGATATACGGTGAAGGTACTCAAGCTTTAGGAGATATTTATCAAATTTCTAATCAAGTCACTCTTGGCCAAAGCGAAAGAGAAATAATTGAAAATATTGAAGGAGTAGCAAGACAAATTATCTCTAGCGAAAGAAAAGCTAGAGAGGATTTATACAAAAAACAAAGAATTCAAATAGAAGATAGAGTAGGAAGGGCTTTTGGAATTTTATCTCATGCAAAAGTGATGTCTACAAAGGAATACATGACTTTAATGTCTGACGTGAGATTAGGAGCAATTTTAGGAATATTAGATGTGGATATAAATAAAATTGATGTTCTCACTACACATATACAACCAGCTAATTTACAAAAAATTTATGGCATTCAATTAGACCCCTATGAGAGAGATGTTAAAAGGGCAGAATATGTAGTAAGTCAAATAAACAAAAAAGATAATTTATAGGAGGTGTTTGTTATGGCGATGTTTGGAAGATTTACAGAAAGAGCTCAAAAAGCTCTTTATTTGGCTCAAGAGGAAGCGAGGTCTTTTTATCATAACTATGTAGGGACAGAACACATTTTATTAGGATTGTTAAAAGAAGATGAAGGAATTGCAGCAAGAGTTTTAAAAAAACTGGGAGTAACTTATGAAACTACAAGAGAGAAGGTATTGTCTTTGATTGGAATGGGAAATATTCCAGGAGACGTCGTAGGTTATACCCCTCGGGCAAAAAGAGTACTAGAGCTAAGTCTTAGTGAGGCAAGGAGATTTAATACCAGCTATGTAGGGACAGAGCATATTTTGTTAGGACTTTTAAGAGAAGGCGAAGGAGTTGCTGTAAGAATTTTAATGGAACAAGGTATAGATTTCAATAGGGTGAGAGAGGAGATTGTAAAAATGCTTAATGAAGAGCCTGCAGGAGGACCTGCAAAGGCTGCAAAAGTTAAAAATACCAATACACCTACTTTAAATCAATTTGGAAGAGATTTAACTGAGCTTGCAAGAGACGGCAAACTTGACCCTGTAATAGGAAGAGAAAAAGAGATTGAAAGAGTTATACAAATCTTAAGCAGAAGGACAAAGAATAACCCTGTCCTAATAGGTGAACCGGGTGTCGGTAAAACTGCTATTGTAGAAGGTCTTGCGCAAAAGATTGTAGAAGGAGAAATTCCTGAAATTTTGAAAGATAAAAGAGTTGTAACTTTAGACATGGCTTCTATGGTAGCAGGTACAAAGTACAGAGGCGAATTTGAAGATAGGTTAAAAACAGTATTAAATGAGGTTATAAAGGCAGGAAATGTGATACTATTTATAGATGAGATGCACACTTTGATAGGAGCAGGTGCAGCAGAGGGTGCAATAGATGCATCAAATATTCTAAAACCGGCACTTGCAAGAGGTGAAATTCAAGTAGTTGGAGCTACTACTTTGGATGAGTACAGAAAATATGTAGAAAGAGACCCTGCATTAGAGAGACGATTCCAACCAATAATTGTAGATGAACCAACTGTGGAGGAGACTATTGAGATATTAAAGGGCTTGAGAGATAAGTATGAAGCCCATCATAGGGTTAAAATTACTGACGAAGCTTTAGAAGCAGCAGCTAGACTTTCTCACAGATATATTGCAGATAGATTTTTACCTGATAAAGCTATAGACTTAATAGATGAAGCAGCTTCTCGCGTAAGACTAAAGACAGTGACAGCTCCTCCAGAGATAAAAGAACTGGAAGATAAAATCAATGACCTTATAAAAGAGAAGGAAGAAGCGATAAGAACTCAAGAATACGAAAAAGCTGCAAAAATAAGAGATGAAGAACAAAAATTGAGAGAAGAATTAGAAAAATTAAAAGCTAAATGGCAACAAAATTCTCTTTCTAATGAAAAAAGTGTAGGACCTGAAGAAATCGCACAAGTCGTATCTCTGTGGACAGGAATACCTGTTAAAAAGTTAGCTGAAGAGGAATCAGAGAGATTGCTCCACTTAGAGGAGGTATTGCATGAAAGAGTTATAGGACAAGATGAAGCAGTAGAAGCAGTGGCAAGAGCTATAAGAAGGGCAAGAGTAGGCTTAAAAGATCCAAAAAGGCCAATAGGTTCATTTATCTTCTTGGGTCCTACTGGTGTTGGTAAAACAGAACTTACAAAGGCTTTGGCAGAAGCTCTTTTTGGTGACGAAAATGCTATGATTAGGCTTGATATGTCAGAATACATGGAAAGACACACTGTATCTAAACTTATCGGTTCACCTCCAGGATATGTAGGATTTGAAGAAGGAGGACAATTAACAGAAAAAGTAAGAAGAAAGCCCTATTCAGTAATCTTGCTGGATGAAATTGAAAAAGCGCATCCTGACGTGTTTAACATTCTCCTTCAAATATTAGAAGATGGACGACTCACAGATTCAAAAGGTAGAACTGTGGACTTTAAAAATACAGTTATAATCATGACATCAAATGTGGGAGCAGAACTTTTGAAAAAGCAATCTACCTTAGGATTTATGCCTCAAGAAAAAGAAGACAAAGCCTCTTATGACAAAATAAAAGAAACATTGATGGCAGAGTTGAGAAAGACCTTTAGACCTGAATTCTTAAATAGGGTGGATGAGATAATTGTATTTCATCAACTCTCAAAAGAAGATATTGAAAAGATTGCTGATATAATGATTAAAGAATTGAATAATAGACTAAAAGAGAACAACATTAAACTGGAGTTTACTCCTGAAGCCAAAGAGGAAATTATCAAACAAGGATATGACCCCAACTACGGTGCAAGGCCTTTAAGAAGAGTTATACAAAGAATTGTAGAGAATCAATTATCAGAATTGATGTTGCAAGGGGAAGTCAAACCAGGAGATGAACTTATTGTAACTGCTAAAGATGGTAAAATAGACTTTGTAAAAAAAGATGCTGTGCAAAAGGCTTAGCCTCGTGCTAAGTCTTTTTTTTATTTAAAGATAATATATATGCTATTGAAGGATTAAAAAAGGTGTGAGCATATGGAAAAAGATAGGTTTTATACTGTAAGAGGTTACCAAATTCATTCCCAGGAGAGGAAACATCTTACATCAGCTATGGAAGACTATATAGAAATGATTTATAGGGAAAGTCTAAAAAACCCATATATTCGTGTAAATCTTCTCTCTGAACTTTTAAATGTAAAAGCCCCTTCAACTACTAAAATGCTTCAAAGGTTAAAGGAATTAGGATTTGTGGAGTATGAAAAATATGGAGTGATAGGTTTAACAGAAAAGGGCAAAGAAATGGGTAAGTTTTTATTGGATAGGCATTCTACTGTGGAGGAATTTTTAAAAAATTTAGGGGTTAAGGAGGGATTGTTAGAGCAAACAGAATTAATTGAACACAATATATCTATTGAAACGCTAGAAAAAATGAGAAAATTTAATAGGTTTTTGGAGGAAAATCCAGAAATAAAAGAAAAGTATCAGAAAAATAACCCGTAAATGCGGGTTGTTTTTTTATGTAACAGGACAAAAAAGAAACACATATTTTAAATAAGGCAAATAAATTTAGCTTTGTCTAAAATGGGGGGATTTATTTGGAAAATCGTGAGTCCATCATAGCGACTAAAAAATTTTTTTCTCTCCGTGAGACCTTTAAAAAAGTTTTAAAATATTTTGGACCAGCTTTTGTGGTAAGTGTTGCCTATGTTGATCCTGGAAATTTTGCCACGAATATAAGTGGGGGTTCTATATTTAACTACCATTTAATATGGGTGGTACTTTGTAGCAATATTATGGCCATATTTTTGCAAAATATGTCTGCAAAATTAGGAATTGCAACGGGACGCAATTTACCGGAAATGTGTAATTTGATTTTTAAAAGGAAAGTTAATTGGCTTTTGTGGATAGCAGCAGAATTGGCGGCTATGGCTACAGATTTGGCGGAGTTTTTAGGTGGTACTTTAGGATTGTATTTGCTTTTTCACATTCCTCTTATGTATGCAGGCCTTTTGACAGGAGTGATCACATTTATCATTGTTTACTTAGAAAAATATGGTCAAAAGATAGTTGAAATAGTGATTTTTGCTTTAGTTGCTATTATTAGCCTTTCTTATGCTTTTGAGCTTTTTTTGGCAAAACCAGATTGGGGAAAAGTGATGTATCATACTATAATTCCTTCTATACCAAGTGGAGAAGCTATGCTAATAGCTGTGGGAATATTAGGGGCGACAGTAATGCCTCATGTGATTTATTTGCATTCCCAGTTAGTTCAATATAGAAATACAGGAAATACATTAGAAGAAAAGAAGGAACATTTGAGGATGGAAAAGATAGATATTTTAGTAGCAATGAATATAGCATTTATAATAAATGCGGCTATGTTAATAGTGTCAGCAGCTGTTTTTTATAAAAACGGCATGGTGGTTGAGTCTATTGAAGAGGCTCACATGTCTTTAAAACCATTGTTAGGGTCTTTGTCCAGTTGGGCTTTTGGCATTGCACTTTTGGCTTCTGGTTTGTCATCATCTGCAGTAGGTACAATGGCAGGGCAGACTATAATGAAAGGTTTCGTAGGGTTAAATATTCCACTAAATGTAAGAAGACTTATAACCATGATGCCAGCACTAATAATTATTTTATTAGGTATTGACCCTTTGAAAACCCTTATCATAAGCCAAGTAATTTTAAGTTTTGAACTTCCTATGGCTATAATACCAATGCTTTTAATTACTTCTCAGAAAAAGTTTATGGGAGAATTTGTAAACACACCCATTGAAAAAGTCATTGGCATAATTGTGGCTTCTGTTATAATCTTTTTAAATGGGCTGCTTCTGTATTTCACTTTTATGGGAGAGGTTTAAAAGTGTGATATAATTAAAAGAGAATTTTGCGAAAGATGGTGGAGGTATGGCCAAATCAACTACAAAATTTGTGTGTAGAGAGTGTGGCTTTGAAAGCAGTAAATGGATGGGAAGATGTCCTAATTGTGACAGCTGGAATTCTTTTGAGGAAGAAACGATAGAGGATTCAAAAAATTTTAGGAAAAATAAAGATAGATCGCAAATATTTCTTCTCGAAGATGTAACTTTTTCAGAAGAAGAAAGAATAAAGACAGGGATTGAAGAGTTTGACAGGGTTTTAGGTGGCGGAATTGTAAAAGGTTCTCTTGTTTTAATAGGTGGTGACCCAGGAATTGGGAAGTCTACTTTGCTATTACAAGTAGCAGGTAATATTTCTGATAACAGAAAGGTACTTTATGTGTCAGGAGAGGAATCAATTCAACAGATTAAACTGAGGGCAGATAGAATTTTGAAAGAAAAGCAACAAATATATCTCTTGTGCGAAACAAATATAGAAGAGATAGAGAGAAAAATTGATGAGAATAAGCCGGATTTTGTTATTATTGATTCTATACAGACAATGTACACTGAGGAAAGTGAGACAATACCAGGAAGTGTGTCTCAGGTAAGGCAAGTGACTCAAAGGCTGATGGAGATTGCAAAACAAAAAGACATAAGTATTTTTTTGATAGGACATGTTACAAAAGAAGGGGCAATAGCAGGCCCTAAAGTTTTGGAACATATGGTAGACACAGTTTTGTATTTTGAAGGGGATAGGACCCAGTCTTTTAGGATATTGCGGGCTGTAAAAAACCGTTTTGGCGCAACTCACGAAATAGGAGTTTTTGATATGGAGGAGGATGGGCTTTGTGAGATAAGCAATCCTTCTGAATTTATTCTCTCAAATAAGCCGAAAGATGTTTCAGGGACTGCTGTTGTATGTTCTATTCAAGGGACGAGGCCAATTTTAATGGAAGTGCAGTCTTTGATATGTAAGACTACTTTTGGAGTGCCGCGAAGAATGGCCACTGGATTTGACTACAATCGTTTTATATTGCTTTTGGCAGTTATAGAAAAAAGACTGGGCATAAATCTTTCACAATTTGATGCATATGTAAATGTGGCTGGAGGAATGAAAATTCAAGAGCCAGCTGCTGACCTTGGAATAATTGCTTCATCTCTTTCTGGATATTTTAATATACCTATTCCTGAAGATGTTTGTTTTATAGGAGAGGTGGGATTGACGGGAGAAGTGAGAGGAGTCAGCAATATAGATAAACGAATAGGTGAAGCACAAAAGATGGGATTTTCTCAAGTTTTTATTCCTGAGATGAAAACAAAAGAAATAAAAAAGTTTGAGAATATAAAAATTATTAAGGTAAGAGATATAAAAGAAATTATGGATTTTTTAAGAAAGATAAAACAATAAGCGTCTTCCTAAGGAAGACGCTTATTTTATAACATGTTAAATATGCCTAAAGTGTTTAACTCTTTGTGTTTTTTTAGGAGTATGTCGTAAAAATTAAGTCCTAAAACATTACACAAAGCGATTATGTAAAAGATATTGTTACCTATTTCTGCTTCTATAACTTCTTTACAGTTTTCACAGAGTTGGCCCTCAAGATGGGTTTTGAAATATTTGTGGGCCTCTTCCAAAGTTGCATCCGGGGGAGTTTCTTGTTTGCTAGCATTTATCCTTATGCAACCGCACTCGGTTACTGATTTAGCAACAGCTCTATTTATGCGGGCACTGCTCTCTTGTATTTTTGTCATTATATCCATAATACTTCTATGGCGCAGAAGGTATTCATCTACTGTGTTTTGAAGGTCGTCTACAATAATATCCTTCATTTTTTTGTCCACTCCCGTTCTATGAGTTTTTAAGATTTCTCTTGCTTTTATTATAGACTTAAACCATTACCATGTCAATATTTAGAATGGCATTTAAATACATTATATAGCATTAATGTAATTTTAATCTTTTGTTAAATTGACAATCCATCTACATAAGTAGTATACTGTAATTAACAACCACTTTATACGTGTAAAAATTGTGAAATATTTTTAATTATTCCCCCAAACTGCTTATAATAATGTGAAAAATAGCCAATAATAGAGATAGGAGGTGAAAAAGTGTTGTATAAAATTATAAGAAGTGGAATTGGATTACTGGGAATGGCGGCGGGTTTTGAATTGACAATGCTTTTGCTAGATCTTGTAAAAGACCAGAACTTTGTGCCTATACAGTTAAATTATTTTTCAACAGTGATAGCTTATATTATAGGTACTTTAATAGGTGGAATCATATTTTATGTCATTTCTCCTAAATTTATAAAGTGGGGGAAAGACTTTGAACAGTGGTTGGAAGCAAAACTTCAGAATATGCCGATTGATGAAATTTTAATAGGAGCATTTGGGTTAATAGTAGGGCTTATTGTGGCTAATTTGCTAAGCGCGCCTCTTTATCCTATTTTAGTTGTAGGTAAAGTAGTGCCAATTCTTTTGAATTTATTTTTGGGGTATTTAGGCATTAGAATTTCTTTAAAGAAAAAAGAAGATATTTTAAATGTGTTTTCCTTTATGAAAAAATTGGGACCGCAAAAGACTGTTAAAAACGAGTATAGTGGAATCCCAAAAATTTTGGATACCAGTGTAATTATAGATGGCAGGATATTTGACATATGTAAGACAGGCTTTATTGAAGGACCTTTAATAATTCCGGCTTTTGTATTAGAGGAATTAAGGCATATTGCGGATTCTTCTGATTCTTTAAAGAGAAATAGGGGTAGACGAGGACTGGATGTTTTAAATAAAATACAGAATGAGTTAAATATCAAAGTGGAAATTGTAGATAAGGAAATTGATGCGGCAGAAGTAGATACAAAACTTTTGAAACTTGCCCAAATGCTAAAAGGCAAAATAATAACTAATGATTATAATTTAAACAAAGTAGCGGAATTTCACAGGGTCCCTGTTTTGAATATAAATGAACTTTCCAATGCGGTAAAACCAATTGTTCTTCCTGGAGAAGAAATGGTGGTGCAAGTTATTAAAGATGGCAAAGAGGCCGGGCAGGGAGTTGCTTATTTGGACGATGGCACGATGATTGTTGTAGACGGTGGTAAAAAATTCATAGGTAATACTATAGAAGTGCTTGTTACTAGTGTTTTGCAAACTGCCGCAGGGAGGATGATATTTGCAAAGCCCAAACAAGCAGAACAAGAAAAGGCTATATGAAAAAACGCAGGGAAACCTGTGTTTTTTTGTGGGGAAATGATATAATTGGAGTGTGCATTATTTTACTTGTGAGGTAGAGAAAATGAATGCAAGTGCAGTTGTAGTGGCGGCAGGTAAAGGCATTAGAATGGGGCACACAGTAAATAAAGTATACCTTACTATAGCAGGTAAACCAGTTTTGTATTATTCTCTCAAAGCCTTTGATGAAATTGATTGGATTAAGGAAATTGTTGTTGTTGTATCAAAGGAAGAAATGGAATATTGCCAAGAAAATGTAGTAAAAAAGTATATTTTCAAAAAACCAATTAAATTAGTAGAAGGAGGTAGTGAAAGGCAGTATTCTGTTTATAATGGAATTACAAATACAAAGGTAGATTGCGAAATTATAGCAATTCATGATGGAGCAAGGCCTTTAATTGAGAAAGAAACAGTTATAAAAGCTTTAAAAGAAGCTTATTTGCATAAAGCAGTAGCATTGGGAGTACCTGTCAAAGACACTATAAAAGTAGTTGATGGGAAAAATTTTATTTTAAATACCCCTGATAGAAAATATTTATGGGCAATTCAAACCCCTCAGGTATTTGAAAGGAATTTGATTATTAAAGCTCATCAAAAGGCACTGGAGGATGGTTTTTTGGGGACAGATGACACAGTATTAGTGGAGAGATTGGGTTATAAAGTAAAAGTAGTTGAAGGGGACTATAGAAATATAAAGATAACTACGCCCGAGGATTTGATTGTAGCAGAGGCTTTTTTAAAAAAATAACGTTTTTCGCGAATCCTCATATAATTTAATAGAGAATTTTCTATTAAATTGTATGAGGGTGATTTTATGGATAACCCTGTAGTTTTTGTACACGGGATGTTTGGTTCTATTTTTACTCCAACTCCTTTAGGGAAAATATGGAGTTTTGGTCCTGCGTCACATGCTTATAATCCTTTTATAGAAAATTTGGGCAAATTAGGCTTAGTAGAAGGGAAAAATCTATTTATATGTTATTATGAATGGTGGAAAAGTGTGCCGGATTCTGTTGATACCCTTAAACTGACTATTGAAGAGGCAAAAGCTAAGACTGGCAGCCATAAAGTAGATTTGATATGCCATAGCATGGGAGGACTTTTGGCGAGAAGTTATATTCAAAGCGATAAATATCAATTTGATGTGGATAGATTGATATTTTTAGCTACTCCCCATTTTGGAGCGGCAAATGCTTATTATGGTTGGGAAGGGGGTACTGTAGCCCCAGAGGATGATGATTTTATAAACATGCTCTTTAAAGGGTTTTTGTGGATTTTTTCAAAAATAAAAGGAGAGAGTGATGCCATAACTGTTATTAGAAAATATATCCCCTCTGTGAAAGACTTAATGCCTTCTCGCGAATATGGGAATTATATTTTTATGTATCCTACTCGATATGATAAAATTTTGTTTAAAAATATTGAGTATATGAAAGTTATAAATGAATTTTTGAATAGTTTAAATGAGCAAGTAGGAGTTTTATACGACAGAGTCAAGAAAATCTATGTTTTTTCAGGAGATGGAATATATACTAATAAGTTTATTCAAGTAGAAAAACCAGTAAGTGAGATAGTATGGCCAGATGGCAAGCCAGTAGGTGTAATAAGGGACGATAAAGGGGACGGTACAGTCCTTAAAAAGAGCGTTAGGGGTAGAAGGAGAAAAATTTATTGTAAAAACAGGTCATATTGGGATTTTAAATGATTCTATTCCTTATTTGCAACAAATATTGGGTGTTAAAGAAAGGCCACAAGTTTCTATTTTAGAAAAAGTTGTATCATATTTGAGCATGATAACAGACAAAAAAATTGTGGTGCTGGACAGAAGTAAAAATGCTACAAGTTATGATATCTTGGGAAAATACACATGGCATCTAAATTTAAAACCTGAAGGAGAATATCGCATTTCTGTAAGAGAGCCTTTTGTTTCGGAGGTATATATTGAGACTAATAAGGGGAATTTTGTAAAAAAGATTAAAACATCTCGCTTTGCAAGAGGTGTAAGCATGAGTTTAGAAGTTGATAAAGAAGGGAATTTTAGAGTAAAGGATGGTTGAAGTGAGAGTAGGGTTGGGATATGACGTCCACAAGTTTGAAAAAGGAAGAAAGTTAATACTGGGGGGAGTAGAAATTCCCCATGATAAAGGTTTGGCAGGCCATTCTGATGCAGATGTTTTGATACACGCCTTAATTGATGCTATTTTAGGAGCAGCTGGTTTAGGGGATATAGGGGAGCACTTTCCTGATACGGAGATAGCCTATAAAGATATTGATAGTAGCCTTTTATTAAAAAAAGTGTTGGCAATAATAGAGAATAAATTTAGAGTAAATAATGTGGATTGTATTATTGTAGCGCAAAGGCCTAAGTTATCTCCTTATAAAGAGCAAATAAGAATAAAATTATCGGAATTATTAAAAATTGAGAAAGAAAGAATAAATGTAAAAGCAAAAACAGAGGAAGGATTAGGTTTTACAGGTAGACAAGAGGGAATAAAAGCCTATGTTATTGTCAGTTTAGAAGAATTAGGTGTTGACATAAAAAAGTAGGTAAAATAAAATTTACTTAAAATTATGTACTTAGGAGGATGAAGATGAGACTATCGCAGCTGTTAGTTCCGACTTTAAGAGAAATTCCTGCTGAAGCTGAAATTCCCAGCCATATTTTAATGTTAAAGGCTGCATTGATGAGGAAATTGGCTTCAGGGGTATATATTTACTTGCCATTAGGACAAAGGGTACTTAGAAAAGTGGAGCAAATTGTAAGAGAAGAGATGGACAGAGCTGGCAGTCAAGAGGTATTAATGTCTGCTCTTATTCCAGCAGAACTTTTGAAAGAAAGTGGAAGATGGGATGTATTTGGCCCTGAGATGTTTAAGCTAAAAGATAGAAATGAAAGGGACTTTTGCTTAGGGCCTACACACGAAGAGGTTTTTACAGACCTTATTAGAAATGAAGTGAAGTCTTATAGGCAGCTTCCTCTTATTTTATATCAAATTCAAACTAAGTTTAGAGATGAAAGGCGCCCGAGATTTGGCGTCATGAGAAGTAGAGAATTTATAATGAAGGACGCTTACAGCTTTGATGTGGATTGGGAAGGGTTGGATAAGTCCTTTAATAAAATGTATGAGGCTTACTGCCGAATATTTGATAGATGTGGACTTAAATATTTGGTCGTAGAAGCTGATTCAGGTGCTATGGGAGGAAAAGACTCAAAAGAGTTTATGGTAATTTCTGGTGTAGGGGAAGCAGTAATAGCTTACTGTGACAATTGTGGTTATGCTGCAAATGAGGAAAAGGCAGAATGCCTTATCAACCAAGAAATAGATGAAGAGATGTTGCCAAAAGAAAAAGTATATACACCAAATGTTAGAACAATTGAAGAGTTGGTTAATTTTTTGGGAATTACTCCTGATAAATTTGTAAAAACTCTTATATACAAGGCAAAGGACAACGTTATAGCAGCATTAGTTCGTGGAGATAGAGACTTAAACGAAACAAAGCTTTTAAATATTTTAGGAATAAGAGAAGAGGAATTAGAATTGGCAGATGCATCAATAGTTGAAAAGGTTACAGGAGCAAAAGTGGGATTTGCAGGACCTATAGGATTAAAAGGAGAAGTAATGATAATAGTAGATAATGAGATTCCGCAAATGAGGAATTTTATAGTAGGAGCAAATGAGACAGATTATCATATTAAAAATGTCAACTATGGTAGAGACTTTAAAGCTGATGTTGTGGCAGATATCAAGAATGTTATTGAAGGAGATAAGTGCCCAAGGTGTGGTTCACCGCTTAAAATTGACAGAGGTATAGAAGTAGGACATATTTTTAAGTTGGGGACAAAGTACAGTGATGCATTAGGAGCTAAGTATGTAGATGAAGAGGGAAATGAAAAGCCAATTATAATGGGCTGCTATGGAATAGGAATTAATAGAACGGTTGCTGCTATTATAGAGCAACACCATGATGAGAAAGGTATTATATGGCCTATGAGTGTTGCACCTTATCATGTGATTATAGTACCTGTGAATGTTTCTAATGAAGCTCAAAATCGAGTAGCCGAAGATATATATGCTGCTTTGCAAAAAGAGGGAATAGAGGTTTTAATAGATGATAGAGATTTGAGAGCTGGTGTCAAATTTAATGACGCCGATTTGTTAGGAATACCTATAAGGATTACAGTAGGGAAAAAAGTAGATGATGGAATAGTGGAAATAAAATTGAGAGAAAAAGAAGAAGCAGAAGAGGTAAAAATTTCTGATGTTGTGGAAAAGGTGAAAAATATTATAAAAGAGAAGATGTGAGGGGTTCCTTGAAGGGAATCCCTTATTTTGCATAAAGAAAGTTTGTATGTGAAAAAATATTTGTCAAAAGGTTGATAAAAAGGAGGGACTCTTGTGAATATTTATATAATGGGTATTAGTGTGGAGAAAAGGAGCGAATTTGGCCCAAAAGTTCAAGAAGTTTTGACAAAGCACGGAGACCAGATAATTGCAAGGTTTGGAATACATGATTCACAAAATGGCAGCGGTTTCATTACTTTGAATGTAAGAGGAGAACAAAAATTTATGGAGGAATTGGCGGAGGAATTAAGTGCTATTCCTACAGTGAAGGTAAAATACATGAATTTAAAATAAAGTTTTTTAAAGCTGACGTTTTGCACCACTTGCTCCGGTGACCTCACAGGCTAAACTAACGCTCGACCTCAGACTCCGGCGGGGTTCCGGGCACAATCGGCTTCCATGCCTCAGGTGCCCGCCTCCGGCATCCTTGCCTCCGGCCCCGCCTTCATCTTTCGGTCTCGCTAAGTTTAGCAACTGTTCAGTCAAGTCGCGCTTTGCGCAAAACGTCACCTAATCTACAAAATTTTACACACACAATTGTCACTTCATCTATTTAAAAAGCGCAAAATTTGTTATAATTAAATCTAGTATAAAGTATTAACTAAAAAAGGATGGAGTGACACACATGAGCAATTTGAGGGTTAGATTTGCGCCAAGCCCAACTGGAGCTATTCATATAGGGAATATAAGAACTGCTTTATTTAATTATCTTTTTTCTAGAAGTGAAGGGGCTACTTTTGTTTTAAGGATTGAAGACACGGACTTAGAAAGGTCTTCAAAAGAGTTTGAAGAATTAATCTTTAAAGAATTAGAGTGGTTAGGTATAGAATGGGACGAAGGGCCAGACAAACCAGGTCCCTATGGTCCTTATAGGCAAAGTGAAAGACTTGAAATTTATCATAAATTTGCCCAGAAACTTATTGAAGAAAAAAAGGCATATAGATGCTATTGCACTCCGGAGGAATTAGAAGAAGATAGAAGAAATGCAGTAGAAAGAGGAGATATACCTCGTTATTCTGGAAGGTGTAGGTATCTTACAAAGGAGCAAGAAGAGGCCTTTATAAGAGAGGGAAGAAAACCTGTAATAAGGTTTATTATTCCTGACGATGAAGTTATAGAGTTTGAAGACATGATAAAAGGAAAAATTACAATAAAAAGTGATACTTTAGGCGGGGACATGGTAATTGTCAAATCAGACGGAATGCCTACTTACAATTTTGCAGTTGTAATAGATGACGCTCTTATGAAGATTACCCATGTCATAAGAGGAGAAGACCATATATACAATACTCCGAAGCAGATACTCATTTACAAGGCTTTAGGATTTGAAATTCCTAAGTTTGCCCATGCGCCTTTAATATTGGGACCAGATAGGACTAAACTTTCTAAAAGGCATGGGAATACTTATATAGGCCAGTATAGAGAATTGGGATATTTGCCAGAAGCTATGTTTAACTTTTTATCTCTTTTAAGTTGGTCACCGGAGGATAATGTAGAAATCATGTCAAAAGAAGAAATAATAAAGAAATTTAATTTCAGAAGGATTCACAGTGCTAATCCTGTTTTTGACATTGAAAAGCTTAATTGGATGAATCAACAATATATACAAAAAAGTTCTATTGAGAGAATTGTTGATTTGGCTATTCCTCATTTAAAAGCGGCAGGATACATTGACGAAATAGATGATGTGATGTATAATTGGCTAAAGGATGTAATATTCCTTTACAAAGATGGACTCCAATATGTGGCTCAAATTACTGAGAAAGCTAAGATGTTTTTCGTAGAAGAAGTTGAGTATACTGATGAAACGATGAAAATATTGAATAGTCCAAATAGTAAAACTGTACTAGAAGCAGTTAAAAAAGCCATAGAGGAAGCTGATGAAATAACAGAGGAATATGTTAAAGATTTGCTTAAAAAATTGCAAAAAGAAACGAATGTAAAAGGGAAAGAATTTTTCATGCCAATCAGAGTAGCAATAACAGGAGAAGACCATGGACCTGAATTGGTGAAGATTATTCCTCTTTTGGGGAAGGATAAAGTGATAAATAGGCTTAAAAAAGCGATAAATTTAATAAAGTAAAAAGCGATGAGGAGAAGAGTATTATAACATAAGCCTTCAGAGAAGAGCTACCATAGGCTGCGAGTAGCTCGAGGATATGTTATAAGAAGTGCATCTCCGAGCTGTATCCCTGAACTTTGAGTAGGGGGTTACCGGCCTTTGCCGTTATCTAAAATGAGTGGAGTTTAAAACTCAAGCAGAGTGGAACCACGGGAGTCCCCCCTCGTCTCTGAGATGAGGGGGGTAAATTTTTAAGGAGGTGTTTGGTATGTTTAAAACTTTAAAAGAAGACATCAAAGTTATTTTTGAAAGAGACCCTGCTGCCAAAAGCGTGCTGGAGGTTATATTATGTTATCCCGGGCTCCACGCTATAATACTACACAGAATTGCCCACTATTTGCATAAAAAAGGTTTAATTTTAATTCCCCGGCTTATTTCGCAGTTTAATAGATTTCTCACAGGGATTGAAATACATCCCGGTGCTAAGATAGGTAGGAGATTTTTTATCGATCACGGTATGGGAGTTGTAATAGGGGAGACTACAGAGATTGGTGACAATGTGACAATATATCAAGGGGTAACTTTAGGAGGTACAGGAAAGGAAAAAGGTAAAAGACATCCTACTATAAAAGATAATGTGGTTATAGGAAGTGGTGCGAAAGTATTAGGCCCTATAGTAGTAGGAGAAAATTCTAAAATTGGTGCGGGTGCAGTTGTTTTAAAAGATGTACCACCTAATAGCACAGTAGTCGGAGTACCTGCTCGCTGTGTAAAAAAAGATAATATACGTATAGCTTCTCCATATGTGGTGGATTTAGAGCATGGTAAACTTCCTGACCCTGTGGAAGAGGAATTGCAAAAATTAAGAAAGAGGATTGAAAGGTTGGAGCAAATTTTAATTGAAAGGAAGGAAGAGAAAGATGAAGCTGTATAATACTCTTTCAAGGACAAAAGAAGAATTGGAACCTTTAAATGATAAGATAGTGAACATGTATGTTTGTGGACCTACTGTATATAATTACATCCACATAGGAAATGCGAGGGCTTTTATTGTATTTGATACGGTGAGAAGATATTTAGAATATAAAGGTTATAAAGTAAATTACGTTCAAAATTTTACTGATATTGACGATAAAATAATTAAAAGAGCCCAAGAAGAAAATGTTACTACAAAAGAAGTAGCGGAAAAATATATAGACGAATATTTTAAAGATGCAGATAATTTGGGTATAAAAAGAGCAACAGTTCATCCTAAAGCTACAGAGCATATAGAAGATATAATCGAATTTATAAAGATTTTAATCGACAAAGGATATGCTTATGTGGTAAATGGAAATGTTTATTTTGAAACTGCGAAATTTAAGGATTACGGGAAGCTTTCTCACAAAAATATAGAAGAATTGCAGGCAGGCGCAAGAATTGAGATAAATGAAGAAAAGAAAAATCCATTGGATTTTGTTCTCTGGAAAGCTCAAAAGCCCGGTGAACCTGCGTGGGACAGTCCATGGGGAAAGGGAAGGCCAGGATGGCATATAGAATGCTCTGTTATGTCTACGAAATATTTGGGCAAAACTTTAGATATCCATGCTGGTGGTCCTGATTTGGTCTTTCCTCATCATGAGAACGAAATTGCTCAGAGTGAAGCAGCATATGAACAACCATTTTCTAAATATTGGATGCATATAGGGTATTTAAATATAAATAATGAAAAAATGTCAAAATCTAAAGGGAATTTCTTTACAGTAAGAGAAATAACAGAGAAATACAATCCTGAAGTTTTAAGACTTTTTATGCTTATGGCTCACTACAGAAGCCCCATTAATTTTAGTTTAGATTTAATGGAGCAGGCAAATTCTGCTTATGAAAGATTGTTAAATGCAGTGGCCAATTTAAAACATTTGGCCAATGTGTGCAAGGATGGGGGATTAAACGAAGAAGAGAAGAAGTTGATGGAAAAGTTTGAAGAATATAAAAAAGAATTTGAAGAGGCAATGGATGACGATTTTAACACTGCGGATGCCATATCAGTTTTGTTTGAAATGGCAAAAACCTCCAATGCAAATCTCAGTAGAAATTCTTCAAAGAAATTGGTAGAATATATTTTAGATATGTTTTTAAAACTCTCAGAAGTTTTAGGACTTTCTTACAGAGGCGTGGAGACTGAGCTCAATGACGAAGAAATACTTGCTTTAATAGAAGAAAGGCAAAAAGCAAGAAAAGAAAAGAATTGGAAGTTAGCTGATGAAATAAGAGATAGACTGAGAGAAAAGGGAATAATTTTGGAAGATACGCCAGAGGGAGTAAGATGGAAAAGAGTATGATGGGGTTTTTAGAAAATTCAGAGTTGCTTACGAAGAAGGGGGTGTTAAGTTTATCCCCCCTTGTTTTAGCTTTTATTGGAGATGCTGTGTATAGCTTATACATTCGCACCATGATTGCAGCAAAAGAAAATCGGTCTGTTAATTTTTTGCACAAAGAGACAGTTAAGTATGTAAAAGCTAAATCTCAGGCAGAATCTGTAAAAAGAATTTATGATTTTCTCACAGAAGAGGAAAAAGACGTAGTTAGAAGAGGAAGAAATGTAAAGTCTAATACTATGCCTAAAGGAGTAGAAGTACAGGCCTATAGGTATGCTACGGGATTTGAAGCTTTGCTAGGTTATTTATATCTTGCAGGAGAATTTGAAAGATTAAAAAACATTCTTGAGCTTTCTGTACAAGTTATTGAAGAATAGGTGATGATTATGGAAGAGCAGAATGTAATTCTTGGTAGAAATCCAGTAATCGAAGCTATAAAAAGTGGGAAGAAAATTGAAAAAATATACGTTTCTAAAACAGCAGGAGGAAATATTTCAAAGATAATAAATCTTGCCAAAGAAGCAGGTATTGTAGTTTCTACTACTGATAATGATATTTTAAGTAAATTAGCCGGTAGTCAAAATCACCAAGGGGTCGTGGCTGTAGGTGCTGTATATAAATACTTCGATGTAGATGACCTTTTGGAATATGCTGAACAAAGGAAAGAAAAGCCTTTTTTGTTGATATTAGATGAGATAACAGACCCTCACAATTTGGGTGCGATTATAAGAAGCGCAGAGGCTTTTGGAGTCCATGGGATAATAATTCCAAAAAGGCGGGCTGTAGGAGTAAATGCTACTGTTGTAAAAACTTCTGCCGGAGCAGTAGAACATATGAGAATAGCAAAAGTATCAAATATTAACAATACAATACGAGGTTTAAAAGAAAGAGGCTTATGGATTGTTGGAACAGATGTAAATGCGGGAAAAAGTTTTGAAGAGCTGGATTATGATTTTCCTCTTGCTATTGTAATTGGCAGTGAAGGAAAAGGGGTTTCTAAATTGGTTTTGCAAAATTGCGATTTTGTGGTTAAGATACCGATGAAAGGTAAAATAAATTCTTTAAATGCTTCTGTAGCAGCCTCCATTTTGATTTATCAGGTAGTATCAAAAAGAAAAGGTAAGGCGTGATGTCCTTGTACATGTTGGTAGACGGCTATAATGTAATAAACAACTGGCAGATACTAAAAGAAGAAGCGCAAAAAAATTTGGAAGATGCGCGGGACAAGTTAATAGATATGTTGGCTGATTTTAAAGGATATTCGGGGATAAATATAATATTAGTTTTTGATGCAATGTATGTAAAAGGAAGTCTAGAAAAACATGAAGAAATCAATGGTATTGAGGTTGTTTACACAAAAGAAGGAGAATCGGCAGATCACTTTATAGAGTTAAAAGTAGTAGAATTAGCGAAAAAAGAACAGGTTGTTGTGGTAAGTTCCGATTGGACTGTGCAGCAGGTGGTTTTAGCTCATGGTGCAATAAGAATGTCTGCAAAAGAACTTTATGAAGAAATGAATAGATATATTGAAAGACATAAAAAAAGCTATGTGAATACAGTTTATAAAGACAATTTGGAAGAGCGACTTGATAATGAAATAGTAAAAAAACTGCGCAAAATGGCAGAAAACAGTTAAAATTAGCTTGACTACCTTTACCAATATAATGTATAATTATAACGTATAAAGTTGCCGGAATAATAAATGGGGGCGGTATTGGTGAAATCTGGGGCGCAGCAGGATTACTATCAACCATATGACCAAATGGAAGAGGAGGAGGTCGTTTTTAGAGCTCAAAAAGGAGACGAAGTTGCTTTAGAGTACCTTATTGAAAGGTATAAAAGTTTTGTAAAAGCAAAAGCTCGTGCCTATTTTTTAGTAGGTGCCGATAAGGAAGACATTATTCAAGAAGGAATGATAGGCCTTTATAAAGCAATTCGAGATTACAAAAGTGACAAGCTCACCTCTTTCAAAGCTTTTGCGGAATTATGTGTGACTCGTCAAATTATTACTGCAATTAAAACCGCAACAAGACAGAAACATATACCGCTTAATTCTTATGTTTCCCTCAATAAGCCCATCTTTGATGAAGAATCTGATAGGACTCTTATGGACGTTGTTTCTACCCAATGCATTGCCGACCCTGAAGAGTTAATAATAAGCAAAGAGGAATACGTTAACATTGAGAGCAAGATGGAAGAATTATTGAGTGGATTAGAGTGGGAGGTCTTGGTATCATATTTGGATGGTAAATCATATCAAGAAATTGCTGAAGATTTAAACAGGCATGTTAAATCTATAGACAATGCTTTACAGCGTGTAAAAAGAAAATTAGAAAGATATCTTGAAATGAGAAACAGCTAACTATTGACATTTAGAAGACTTTATAGTAAAATCAAAAATCGGAGTCGTGATATTCCCTTTTGCCCACGTAGCTCAGTAGGCAGAGCGTCGCCTTGGTAAGGCGGAGGTCACCGGTTCGATCCCGGTCGCGGGCTCCAATTTTGTTATTGATGTTTTTTTATCATAGAAGTTGTGCTTTTTAATCCTATTAATGTATAAAGGGTTACTTTTATGACACAATTTTAAGAAACACCAGGACAAGTTTATTGAAGTAAAGGAGGAAAAGAGGATGGCGAAGCAAAAATTTGAGAGGAAGAAGCCCCACGTAAACGTAGGGACGATAGGTCACGTAGACCATGGTAAGACGACGTTGACAGCAGCGATAACGATGGTATTATCGAAGGCAGGAATGGCAGAGGCGAAGGGATATGACGAGATAGACAAGGCGCCGGAGGAGAGAGCAAGGGGAATAACGATAAACACGACTCACGTAGAATATGAGACAGAGAAGAGGCACTATGCGCACGTAGACTGTCCAGGTCATGCTGACTATGTAAAGAACATGATAACAGGGGCAGCACAGATGGACGGGGCGATATTAGTAGTATCAGCAGCAGACGGACCGATGCCACAGACGAGGGAACACATATTATTGGCGAGGCAGGTAGGAGTGCCATATATAGTAGTATTTTTAAACAAGGCAGACATGGTAGACGATCCAGAATTAATAGAATTAGTAGAGATGGAAGTAAGGGAATTATTGAATGAATATGAGTTTCCGGGGGATGACACACCGATAGTAGTAGGGTCAGCACTTAAGGCATTAGAGTGTGGATGTGGTAAGAGAGAGTGCGAATGGTGCGGGAAGATATGGCAGTTAATGGATGTAGTAGACGAATATATACCGACACCGGAGAGAGACATAGACAAGCCATTCTTAATGCCAGTAGAGGACGTATTTACGATAACAGGAAGAGGAACTGTTGCGACAGGGAGAGTAGAGAGAGGGAAGGTAAAGGTAGGAGACGAAGTAGAGATAATAGGATTGACGACGGAATCAAGGAAGACAGTAGTAACAGGGGTAGAGATGTTCAGGAAGACACTGGATGAGGCGCAAGCAGGAGACAACATAGGAGTATTATTAAGAGGAGTACAGAGGGACGAAGTAGAGAGAGGGCAAGTATTAGCGAAGCCAGGGACGATAAAGCCGCACACGAAATTTGAGGCACAAGTTTACGTATTGACGAAGGAAGAAGGAGGAAGGCACACACCATTTTTCAATGGATACAGGCCACAATTTTACTTTAGGACGACAGACGTTACAGGTGTAATAAACTTGCCGGATGGAGTAGAGATGGTAATGCCAGGGGACCACGTAACGATAAAAGTAGAGTTAATAACACCGATAGCGATGGAAGAAGGTTTGAAGTTTGCTATAAGAGAAGGCGGCCGTACAGTAGGTGCTGGCGTCGTGTCAGCTATCATAGAATAAAGAGAAGCCGGGTTCAAACCTGGCTTCTTTTGAGTTAAATCAATGCTTTAGCAAACTGTGCAAAATGTCAACTAATGAGCTACCTACAAATCTTTGACACAGACTTTTTGTTTTTGGTGATTGACAAGAAGTTATATTTATGATAAATTTGACTAAGCAGTCGAATCACCGGGAGGTGTAATAATTGAGAGTAAAAATTACATTGGCATGTACTGAGTGTAAGAATAGAAACTATCATACAACAAAAAATAAGAAGAATGACCCTGATAGGTTAGAATTAATGAAATACTGCAAATTCTGCAAAAAGCATACCTTGCATAGAGAGACTAAGTAGTTTTTAAAACTTTAAGAGGATGTGAGGAAATGGCCGGTGAAGGAAGAAAAATTGTCAAGTTTTTCAAAGATGTAAGGGCAGAAATGAAAAAGGTGACATGGCCAAGCAGAGAAACTATGATAACTTATACGGAAATTGTATTAATAGTAGTAGCTCTTTTTACAGTATTCATTTTTTTGATTGACTCAGTTTTTAGTTATCTATTAAAGCTCATTATTAAAGTTTAAAGGAGGTTGGGGCGAGTCCCCAGAGGTTGACTATGCCAGAAAAAGAAAATGCAAAGTGGTATGTGGTTCATACCTATTCTGGATATGAAAACAAAGTTAAGGCTAATTTAGAGAAAATTGTAGAGAATAGGAATTTGCAGCATTTAATTCACCAAATCATCGTACCTACGGAAAAAGTTGTTGAGATTAAAGACGGTAAAAAGAAAACTGTCGAGAGAAAGATTTTCCCGGGTTACGTTTTGGTGAAAATGGTTATGACAGATGATACTTGGTACGTTGTGCGAAATACCAGGGGTGTTACAGGATTTGTAGGCCCTGGATCTAAACCTGTACCATTAACTGAAGCGGAAGTTAGAGCTTTAGGTATAAAAGAGATTCCAACTGCAGTTGACCTTAATGTAAAAGATACTGTCAGGGTTATTTCTGGGCCTTTTGAGAATTTTATTGGAGTAGTTCAAGAGATTTATCCAGAAAGACAAAAGGCGAAAGTTTTAATTTCCATGTTTGGGAGAGAGACACCGGTTGAATTTGACCTTGTACAACTTCAAAAAATATAAAAGTAGAAACTCATAAGCTATTTTAATTTGGTAAGGAGGTGTAATCATGGCAAAGAAAGTGGCAGCAGTTGTAAAAATACAGTTGCCAGCGGGAAAAGCTACTCCTGCGCCACCAGTAGGTACTGCTTTAGGACCTCACGGTGTTAATATAATGGCTTTTTGTAAAGAGTTCAATGAAAGGACAGCCAAAGACGCAGGGCTAATAATTCCTGTTGTTATTACAATATATGCAGACAGGTCATTTAGTTTTATAACTAAAACTCCACCAGCAGCTGTGCTACTCAAAAAGGCAGCTGGAATAGAGTCAGGTTCTCCGCAACCTAACAAACAAAAAGTAGGAAAAATTACAAGGGAGCAGCTTAGAGAAATTGCTGAAATCAAGATGAAAGACTTAAATGCTTCTGATATAGAGGCTGCTATGCGGATGATAGCAGGTACTGCAAGAAGCATGGGTATAGAGATTGTATAAAAATAAGTGGGAGGAAAGTCCGATAATACCACAAGGAGGTTAGAAAATGAAACGTGGGAAAAAATATTTAGAGAGCTTAAAGTTATATGACAAAACACAGCAGTATTCCAGTGATGAAGCAATAGATATTGTTTTGAAAACTGCAAAGGCAAATTTTGACGAAACAATTGATTTAGCTGTAAGACTAGGTGTTGACCCAAGACATGCTGACCAACAGGTAAGAGGTACAGTAGTGCTTCCTCACGGAACAGGAAAAAGTGTGAAAGTATTAGTTTTTGCAAAAGGGGAAAAAGCTAAAGAAGCAGAAGCAGCAGGTGCTGATTATGTGGGAGCAGAAGAATTAGTTGCAAAAATTCAAAATGAAAATTGGTTTGATTATGATGTTGTAGTTGCAACTCCTGATATGATGGCAGCTGTAGGGAGATTAGGTAAAATATTAGGTCCAAAAGGATTAATGCCAAACCCTAAATCAGGTACTGTGACTTTTGATTTAGAAAAAGCTATTAAAGAAATTAAAGCTGGTAAGATTGAGTACAGGGTGGATAAAGCAGGTATAATTCACGTTCCTATAGGGAAAAAATCCTTTGGGAAAGAGAAGTTATTAGAAAACTTCAGAGCAGTTATGGATGCTATAATCAAGTCCAAACCAGCAGCCGCAAAAGGACAATACATCAAAAGTGTAGTGTTATCTTCTACAATGGGACCAGGTGTGAAGGTTAATCCTTTAAAGATTTTTTAATAAAAGTTGTTGACAGACAAAAAGATGTAAGGTATAATAAGTGACGTTGAAATTGAATAAAAAGACCGTAGACAGTGGGTGTGCTTTTGCACGTAAATCCCACCGAGGTTTTTAGAAATAAATTCCCAAAAGGGATCCTCGTGTCTACGGGATCCTTTTTAAATTTTTTAAGGAGGTGGGAAGGTGGGCACAGCAAAAGAGAAAAAGCAACAAATCGTAGCAGAGTTTAAAGACAAATTGTCACGAGCACAAACAGTGATTTTTTCAAACTTTAGTGGCTTGACTGTAGAAGATGATACTATATTAAGACGCAAATTTAGAGAAGCTAATTCTGAGTACAAAGTCTACAAAAATACTTTAATGACTATTGCAGCTAAGGAACTAGGCTATGGAGATGATTTAATTAAATATTTTGAAGGGCCAACTTCTGTAGCTTTTGGATATGATGACCCTGTTGCGCCTGCTAAAGTTCTTGTGGAATTTATGAAAGACCACAAGGGAATTGAGTTAAAAGCAGGTCTTGTAAATGGGAAGTTAGTGACAGTTGAAGAAATTAAGGCTTTGGCAGAGCTTCCTTCAAGGGAAGAGCTTGTGGCGAAAGCTTTGGGCAGCATGAAAGCTCCTATTACCAACCTCGTTTTCGTGTTGTCTGGCACGTTGAGAAGCCTGCTTTATGCTTTAAATGCAGTGAAAGAGAAAAAGCAAGCTGAAGCTTGAAAACAAAAATAAAAATTTTAAGATGGAGGTAGAGAAAATGAACAAAGAGGAAATTTTGGAAGCCATAAAAAATATGACAGTTCTAGAATTAGCTGAATTGGTAAAAGCTTTAGAGGAGGAATTTGGCGTATCTGCGGCAGCTCCTGTAGCAGTTGCAGCAGCTCCAGCAGCTGGAGCACCAGCAGCAGCACCAGCTGAAGAAAAAACAGAATTTGATGTTATTTTACAAGAAGTAGGTAGCGACAAGATAAAAGTTATCAAGGTTGTGAGAGAAGTAACAGGCTTAGGACTAAAAGAAGCAAAAGATTTAGTAGAAAGTGCTCCAAAGCCAGTTAAAGAAGGAGTAAGCAAAGACGAAGCAAATCAAATCAAAGCAAAATTCGAAGAAGTTGGTGCAAAAGTAGAAATAAAATAAGGGCAAAAATTTTGCCCTTATTTTTTTATGGCATAGTGTAAAATTATCGTAGGATTTTTAGATGATAAAAAAACAAGAGACAACCCCTGTGATAAAATAGATTGTGGAAAACCAAAAAAACATGAAAGGGGTGTCTCTTGTGAAAAAAATTAAGTTTGAAGATATTATACTACAAAATGCATGTAATTACATCAATAATGTGATAGAAATTTTTAAAAAGTTATTAGAAGAAGGGATGGATATAACAGAACTTTCATTAAAAGTTAGAGAAATGGTAGACAAATTAGGTATAGAAACAATGGTAGCAATTATAGAAGAATTAGATAAGATAATAAAAGAAGACAAGAGAAGGAAAGAGAAATGGGTAGTAGAAAGGGAAGATGAAAAGACTTTAATAACGACAGTAGGAGAAATAAAATATAAAAGGACATATTACAAATCAAAAGAAGATGGGAGATACACCTACTTAACAGATGACGCATTAGGGATAGGTAGGCATGAGAGGATAGAAGAAGGAGTAAAAGTAAAGATAGTAGAAAAAGCGACAGAAGAATCCTATGAAAAAAGCAGTAAAGAAGCAAGCCCAGTAGAATTAAGTAGACAGACAGTATTAAATGCAATAAGAGAGATAGGAGAAGTAGAAATAAAAAAAGAAGTAGAAGAAAAGAAAGAAATAAAAGTATTATACATAGAAGCAGATGAAGACCACGTATCCTTACAAGACGGGGGAAAAGAAATGCCACGACTTGTATACATACATGAAGGCAAAGAGACAAAGAACGGTAGGTCTGAGCTAAAGAATGTCCATTACAAAGCATATGTAGGACAAAAGCCAGAAGACATATGGATAGACGTAGCAAATTACATAAATGACAATTACAAAGAAGAAAAAATAGAGAAGATATACATAGCAGGTGATGGAGCAAGATGGATAAAAGAAGGGATAGAGTGGATACCAAAATCAAGATTTGTATTAGACAGGTATCATTTAAACAAATACATACTCATGGCAACATCGAAAGAGCCAAGATATAGAGATAGGATATGGAGAGCAATAAATGAAGGGAATGAAAAAGAATTAAAAGAAGCATTTAATGAACTATCAAAAATAGCACAAACAGAGCAAGAGAAGAAGAAAATAAGGGAAGTAAAGAAATACATATTAAACAACTGGGAAGGGATAAAAATATACAAAGAAGATGAGGATGCAATAGGGTGCAGTGCAGAAGGGCATATAAGCCATGTATTTTCAGACAGGTTAAGCAGGAACCCATTAGGATGGAGTAGAGAAGGATTAAAGCTAATGGCGAAATTAAGAGTATTTAAGAAAAATGGAGGCAATTTAAGAGAAGTAGAATGGCGTAAAAAGCGCAAAAACAACAATGAAGGTTATAAATTAACAAAGAAGCAAATAAAAGAGGCAGTAAAGAGAGCTAAAACGTATACAAAAGAACAAATAAACAATATTACAGTATTAAACATGGGCAAAGTAACACCAATATATAGAATTTTAAAAGCAATAAAATATGAAAGAGTGATATAAAAAACACATAATAATGGAAACCTTGATTTAAGCAATTTCAGGGGTTGTCTTTAAAAAAATATCCTACAGTATCTTGACACTATCTTTTTATGGGGAATTGTTGACATAAATCTTCACTTGTGCTATTATAATAAATTGCATTAATAGTGGCCTTTTTTATTTGTTAATATATGTATATGTATAAGAGGACGACTGTTGGTGAATAATAATGGTAAAATAGGGTTCTTTTGTGCGCAATCCAAAAGTTGAAAACTTTTGGTAATTTACATTTTTTAAGGGGTGAAATGGATGGTACGTCCTGTACAAGTGGGCAACAAGACAAGAATGAGCTTTGCCAAGATCGACGAAGTATTAGAAATGCCCGACCTTATTGAAGTTCAAAAGAAGTCCTACAAATGGTTTTTAGAGGAGGGATTGAGAGAAGTCTTTAGAGAAATTTCCCCAATAGAGAGCTTTACGGGGAATTTGGCTTTAGAATTTGTTGATTATCGATTAGAAAATAACCCCAAGTATTCAGTAGAAGAATGTAAAGACAGAGATACTACATATGCTGTGCCGATGAAAGTCAAAGTACGCCTTACCAACAGAGAGACTGGGGAAATTAAGGAATCTGAAGTATTTATGGGAGATTTCCCTTTAATGACAGAAAAGGGTACTTTTATTATAAATGGCGCAGAACGTGTAATTGTAAGCCAATTGGTTAGGTCTCCAGGAGTCTATTATGAACAACAATTTGATAAATTTGGGAAAAAATTAATTTCTGCAACTGTAATTCCAAATAGAGGCGCTTGGCTGGAATATGAAGAAGATTCCAATGATATAGTATATGTTAGAATTGACAGAACAAGAAAAGTTCCAATTACTGTATTATTAAGGGCTTTGGGTTATAGTACTGATATTCAAATTCTTGACCTTTTAGGGGAAGAGGAAAAATTAAAAGCTACTTTAGATAAAGATACTACAAAATCTGAAGAAGAGGCTTTAATAGAAATTTATAAGAGATTAAGACCGGGGGAGCCGCCTACTGTCGAGAGTGCTAAAAGCCTTTTGTATGCATTATTTTTTGATGCAAAAAGGTATGATTTAGCAAAAGTTGGACGCTATAAATTTAATAAAAAACTTGCGTTAAAAACGAGAATTGCAAACTTAAAGAGTGCAAAAAAGATTGTCAACCCTGTTACAGGTGAGATATTAGTAGAAGAAGGAGAGAAAATTTCAAAAGAAAAGGCAGAAGAAATTCAAAATTGCGGCATAAATGTAGTAGAAGTGTTAGTAGAGGGTAAAGTAGTAAAAGTAATAGGCAATAATACGGTGGATATAAATAAATATCCAATGCCTTATGATGTATCTAGCTTAAATATAAAAGAAGCAGTAAATTTAAGTATATTAAAGGAAATACTTGACAATTTCTCTGATGAAGAGGCGGTAATAAACGAAATAAAAAATAGAATGGATGAACTTGTTCCTAAGCACATTACTAAAGATGACATTATAGCCACTATAAGTTACCAATTAAATTTAACTCATGGAATAGGTTCAATAGATGATATAGATCATTTAGGAAATAGGAGACTGCGGTCTGTAGGGGAATTATTGCAAAACCAATTTAGAATTGGACTTGCGAGATTAGAAAGAGTAGTCAAAGAAAGAATGACAATCCAAGATGTGAATGAAATTACTCCTCAAAACCTTATAAACATTCGCCCAGTTGTAGCAGCTATTAGAGAGTTTTTTGGAAGCTCCCAGCTTTCTCAATTTATGGACCAAACTAACCCTTTGGCAGAACTTACTCATAAGAGAAGAGTAAGTGCTTTAGGTCCTGGAGGACTTAGTAGAGAAAGAGCGGGTTTTGAAGTAAGAGACGTTCATTATTCTCACTATGGAAGGATATGTCCAATTGAGACTCCTGAAGGACCTAATATCGGTTTGATTGGATCTTTGACTACCTATGCTCGTGTAAATGAATATGGATTTATTGAAGCTCCATATAGGAGAGTAGATAAAACTACTGGTACAGTTACAGATGAAATTGTATATATGACTGCAGATGAAGAAGATGAATATATTATAGCTCAAGCTAACGAACCATTAGATGAAAACAACAGGTTTATTAATGAGAAAGTGGTATGTAGATTAAAAGAAGAGATAATAGCTGTACCTCCAACAGAAGTGGACTTCATGGACGTTTCACCAAAACAGATAGTGTCTGTTGCTACTTCTATGATACCTTTCTTGGAAAATGATGATGCGAATAGAGCCTTGATGGGGTCTAACATGCAGAGGCAAGCAGTACCCCTTATAAAACCTGAAGCGCCAATAATTGGAACGGGTATAGAATATAAGGCAGCTGTTGATTCTGGTGTAGTAGTATTAGCGAAAAACGATGGAGTAGTGGAAAAAGTCGCTGCTGATAAAGTTGTAATTAGAACAAAGGACGGTAGAAGGGATGAGTATAATTTACTTAAATTTAAGAGGTCAAACCAGGGAACTTGTATAAACCAAAGGCCTATTGTAAATGAAGGAGATGAAGTGAAAAAAGGGCAAGTTATATGCGATGGACCTTCTACTGACTACGGTGAACTTGCACTTGGGAAAAATGTCTTAGTAGGATTTATGCCTTGGGAAGGTTACAACTATGAAGATGCTATTTTGATAAGTGAAGAATTGGTTAGAGATGATTCTTTAACTTCTATTCATATTGAGGAGTATGATGCAGAAGCAAGAGATACGAAATTAGGTCCAGAAGAGATAACGAGAGAAATACCGAATGTAGGCGAAGATGCTTTAAAAGATTTAGACGAGAGAGGAATAATACGTATAGGTGCAGAAGTTACCGCTGGTGACATATTGGTAGGTAAAGTTACTCCAAAAGGTGAGACTGAACTTACAGCTGAGGAAAGACTTTTAAGAGCTATTTTTGGAGAAAAGGCAAGAGAAGTAAGAGATACTTCTTTGCGTGTTCCTCACGGTGAGTCAGGTATAGTAGTAGATGTTAAAGTTTATTCTAGAGAAAATGGTGATGAATTGCCACCAGGAGTCAACCAGATGGTAAGAGTATTTGTTGCTCAAAAGAGGAAAATTTCTGTTGGAGACAAAATGGCAGGGCGCCACGGTAACAAAGGTGTTATTTCAAGGATACTTCCAGTAGAAGATATGCCATTTTTGCCAGACGGTACCCCTTTGCAGATATGTTTAAACCCATTAGGTGTTCCATCCCGTATGAACATTGGTCAGGTTTTAGAAGTTCACTTGGGTCTTGTTGCAAAAGCATTGGGATGGCAGATTGCTACACCTGTTTTTGATGGAGCAACGGAAGAAGACATACAGGAGCTTTTAGCTAAATCGGGTTTTTCTCCGGACGGCAAGGTGCAATTGTACGATGGAAGAACAGGTGAGCCTTTTGATAATAAAGTTACAGTAGGTTATATGTACATGCTGAAACTTCACCATCTTGTTGATGATAAGATGCATGCAAGGTCTACTGGACCATATTCTTTGGTTACTCAGCAACCTTTGGGTGGAAAAGCTCAGTTTGGTGGACAGAGATTTGGTGAGATGGAAGTATGGGCATTAGAGGCATATGGTGCAGCTCACACTTTACAAGAGATTTTGACTGTGAAATCTGACGATGTATCAGGTCGTGTAAAAACCTATGAAGCTATTGTCAAGGGTGAAAACATACCAGAACCAGGTATTCCTGAATCCTTTAAGGTATTGGTTAAGGAACTTCAAAGCTTAGCATTAGATGTCAAAGTTATCACAGAAGATAATCAAGAAATTCCATTAAAAGAATTTGAAGATGATGACGATTCTGATGTGCCAGATGCTACTCTTAATATCAATATAGAAGGCCGCGAAGATACGCCACCAGAAGAAGTGTATGAAGAAAGCTACGAAGAAGGCTTTGAAGAAGAGATTGAAGAACTGCCAGAGGATATTGATTTTGAGCCAGATAGTTTTGATATAGAAAATGACGATTTGATGATTGACGAAGATTTTGACATTTAATTAGTTAAAACCAAAATTTATTGAAGAAAGGAGCGACACTCCTTGTTTCAGTTAAGAAATTTTGAGGCTATTAAAATTGGGTTAGCATCACCTGAAAAAATAAGAGAATGGTCAAGAGGTGAGGTGAAAAAACCTGAAACTATCAATTATAGAACGTTAAAACCAGAAAGGGATGGCCTTTTTTGTGAAAGAATTTTTGGACCTACAAAAGACTGGGAATGCCATTGCGGTAAATACAAGAGAGTGAGATACAAAGGTGTAGTTTGTGATAGATGTGGAGTTGAAGTTACAAGGTCCAAAGTTAGAAGGGAAAGAATGGGGCACATTGAACTTGCTGCCCCTGTTGCACATATATGGTATGTAAAGGGGATTCCAAGTCGAATGGGGCTTCTTCTTGATATGTCTCCAAGAGCATTGGAAAAAGTGCTGTACTTTGTATCATATGTGGTTATTGACCCCGGCGATACTCCTCTTACTAAAAAGCAATTATTATCAGAAAAAGAATATAGGGATTACCTTGATAAATATGGCAACAGATTTAGAGCAGGGATGGGAGCCGAAGCTATAAAAGAATTGTTACAAGAAATAGATTTAGAAAAATTGAGCAAAGAATTGAGAGCTGAAATACGTGAATCTACTGGCCAAAAAAGGGTAAGAGCAATTAGAAGGTTAGAAGTAGTGCAAGCTTTTATAGATTCCGGCAATCGCCCTGAATGGATGATTTTAGATGTTATACCTGTAATTCCGCCTGATTTAAGACCTATGGTGCAGTTGGATGGTGGGCGCTTTGCAACTTCAGACCTTAATGATTTGTATAGGAGAGTAATCAATAGAAATAACAGATTGAAAAAGCTTTTAGACTTAGGGGCTCCAGATATTATAGTAAGAAATGAAAAAAGAATGCTACAAGAAGCAGTAGATGCTTTGATAGACAATGGCAGAAGAGGTAGACCTGTTACAGGCCCAGGCAACCGACCTTTAAAATCCCTTTCTGATATGCTAAAAGGTAAGCAAGGAAGATTCAGACAAAATCTTTTAGGTAAAAGGGTAGATTATTCAGGTCGTTCCGTTATAGTAGTGGGGCCGGAGCTTAAAGTTTATCAATGTGGTTTGCCAAAAGAAATGGCATTAGAGCTTTTTAAGCCTTTTGTAATGAAGAAATTAGTAGATGAGGGTTTGGCGCAGCATATAAAAAGTGCTAAGAGAATGGTTGAAAAGGTAAAGCCTGAGGTATGGGATGTATTAGAGGAAGTTATTAAAGAACATCCTGTGTTACTAAACAGAGCACCTACACTTCATAGATTGGGTATTCAAGCTTTTGAACCGGTGTTAGTTGAAGGAAGAGCTATAAAGCTTCATCCTCTTGTGTGTACGGCTTACAATGCAGACTTTGATGGTGACCAGATGGCTGTCCACGTACCTCTTTCAATGGAAGCACAAGCTGAAGCGCGATTTTTAATGCTGGCTGCTAATAACATACTCAAGCCCCAAGATGGAAAGCCTGTTATGACTCCTACTCAAGATATGGTATTAGGTTGTTATTACTTAACAGCAGATGAAGAGGGAGTTCCAGGTGAGGGCAAATATTTCTCCAGCCCTGAAGAAGCTATTATGGCATATCAACTGGGATACATTCACATCCATGCTAAGATAAAAGTGAAGATGACAAAAGAAATTGATGGAGTCAAAAAATCAAAAATAATTGAGACAACAGTTGGAAAAATTATATTTAATGAAGCAATTCCACAGGATTTAGGTTATGTAGATAGAACTAATCCTGAAACTGCTTTTGACTTAGAAATTAATGATTTAGTAGATAAATCTAAATTGGGGAAAATTTTAGATAGAGTATACAGATTACACGGGCCAACAAAGACAGCAGAAACTCTTGATAAAATCAAAGAGTTAGGTTTCAGATATTCTACAAAAGCAGCTATTACTGTCAGTGTATCTGACATGGTAATACCTAAAGAAAAAGAGAAGCTTCTAAAAGAAGCAGATGAAATGGTAAGTAAAATTGAAAGCCAATTCAGACGTGGTCTCATATCCGAGGAAGAAAGATATGAGAGCGTAATAAGGACATGGAACATGACTACAGAAAAAGTTACAGAAGCTTTGATGGCAAGCTTGGACAAATTTAATCCTATATTTATGATGGCTCATTCAGGAGCAAGAGGAAGTAAAAACCAGATAAGGCAGTTAGCAGGTATGAGAGGTCTTATGGCAGACCCTTCAGGAAGAATTATTGAGCTTCCTATAAGGTCTAACTTTAGAGAGGGTCTTAATGTGTTGGAATTCTTCATATCTACTCACGGTGCAAGAAAAGGTCTTGCGGATACAGCTTTAAGAACTGCAGACTCTGGTTATTTGACGAGAAGATTAGTTGATGTGAGCCAAGATGTCATAGTCAGAGAAGATGATTGTGGAACCGATGAAGGAATTTATGTAGAAGAAATAAGAGAAGGAAATGAAATAATTGAAAAATTAGCTGACAGAATAATAGGAAGAGTTGCGGCTGAAGACGTGGTTGATAATGAAGGCAATATAATTGTCAGAAGAAATGAGTTGATAAACGAAGAGGAAGCAGAAAAAATCGAAAAAGCAGGTATTACAAAGGTAAAGATAAGGTCACTTTTGACATGTAAGTCAAGACACGGCGTATGTAGAATGTGTTATGGTAGAGACCTTGCAACAGGTGAACTTGTAAATATAGGCGAAGCAGTGGGCATTATTGCTGCACAAGCTATAGGCGAACCAGGTACACAGCTTACAATGCGAACATTCCATACTGGCGGTGTAGCTGGTGCAGATATTACACAAGGTCTTCCAAGGGTAGAAGAGCTTTTTGAGGCAAGAAAACCAAAAGGACTTGCTGTAATTTCTGAAATCTCTGGTGTTGTAAGAATCAATGAGTCAAAGAAGAGAAGAGAAGTCATTGTAACAGATGAAGAAAACAATATTTCTAAGACTTATCTCATTCCCTATGGTTCAAGACTTAAAGTTCATGATGGTCAGGTAATACAAGCTGGGGATGAGTTGACAGAAGGGTCTGTAAATCCTCATGACCTTTTAAAGATAAAAGGAATATTTGCAGTACAGACTTACTTGCTACAAGAGGTTCAAAAGGTTTATAGATTGCAGGGTGTTGAAATAAATGATAAGCATATTGAAGTAATAATAAGACAAATGATGAGAAAAGTAAAAGTAGAAGACCCAGGAGATACTTCAATGCTTCCTGGAGAGCTTATAGATATGTTTAAATTCGAAGATGAAAACAAAAAAGCAATTGAAAAAGGATTAAGACCCGCTACTGGAAGAAGAGCTCTTTTGGGAATTACAAAGGCGGCTTTGGCAACAGATTCTTTCTTATCAGCTGCTTCTTTCCAAGAGACGACAAGAGTGCTTACAGATGCGGCTATAAAAGGTAAAGTAGACCCGCTCTTAGGATTAAAAGAAAATGTGATAATAGGTAAACTAATTCCTGCTGGAACAGGTTTGTCACGCTATAGAAATATTTCTGTTGTAAAAAAAGTGAATGACCAACAGGAAAGACAAGATAAAGAAAAAGAAGAAACAGAAGTAAAGGCAAGCAACTAAAGATTGAAACGAAATTCTACTGTTGACAGCTAAACTGCTTAATGATAAAATTATTAAGTGTGTTAAAAACCGCTGTCCTGATGGGAGGAAGGCGAATGGCGGGACAAGATTGCCCTTCTAAGCGGGTGGTTGGAGCGAAGCAGACTCTAAAAGCAATAATGAATTGCAATGTACTTCAGGTCTACATTGCAAAAGATGCGGAAGAACATGTTACTAAAAAAATAAAAGAACTATGTGAGGAAAAATCAATTAGAATAGTATACGTCGATACTATGAAAGAACTTGGGGTAATGTGTGGTATTGATGTAAATGCTGCCGCTGCAGCGGATATTATAGGTGAAAAGAAATAATTACCCCTTTGAGGGGGTAATTATTTCTTGATTTATTTGGAAGGAGGTGCAAAAATGCCAACAATAAATCAGTTAGTAAGACAAGGAAGAAAGCCAGTAAAATATAAATCTGCTGCTCCAGCTTTAGAGGGTAATCCTCAAAAGAGAGGAGTTTGTGTTGTAGTAAAGACTACAACTCCTAAGAAGCCAAATTCAGCATTGAGAAAAATAGCAAGGGTAAGGCTAACAAATGGTACAGAGGTTACAGCGTACATCCCTGGTATAGGTCACAATTTGCAGGAACACTCTGTAGTTTTAGTAAGAGGTGGAAGGGTTAAAGACCTCCCAGGTGTAAGGTACAAGATTATCAGAGGAGCCCTTGATGCTGCGGGTGTTGCCAATAGAAAGCAAGCTCGTTCAAGGTATGGCGCTAAAAAGCCTAAAAAGTAAAAAAAGATGAAATGGAACTATAAATGTATCTAGTAGAGTTAATTATTGTAAAGTTTTTACACAAAAGGAGGGAAAAGGATGCCAAGAAAAGGTCATGTAGAAAGAAGAGAGGTCCTTCCTGATCCTGTATATAATAGTAAAAAAGTTTCAAAACTAATTAATAAAGCAATGTGGGATGGTAAAAAGAGCTTAGCTCAAAAAATTTGTTATGGAGCTTTTGACATAATAAGAGAAAAGACAGGAAGAGATCCTCTTGAAGTTTTTGAAGAAGCTTTAAATAATGTCATGCCTGTTCTTGAGGTAAGGCCTCGAAGAGTAGGTGGTGCCACTTACCAAGTTCCTGTGGAAGTAAGGCCTGAAAGAAGGCTATCTCTTGGAATAAGATGGCTTGTAGAGTATGCAAGGCAAAGAAGTGGCAAATCTATGATGGAAAAATTAGCAGCAGAAATAATGGATGCTGCAAATAATACTGGTGGAAGTGTTAAGAAGAAAGAAGATACTCATAAGATGGCGGAAGCTAACAAGGCATTTGCTCACTATAGATGGTAAAAGTAGTTTATAGGGGGTAGTGAACTAAGGGACAAGAAAGGAGGATGGAAGATGCCAAGAGACTACAGCTTAGATAAAGTTAGGAACATTGGTATTATGGCGCATATAGATGCAGGAAAAACCACTACTACCGAGCGAATACTTTTTTACACAGGAAAAGTTCATAAGTTAGGAGAAGTCCACGAAGGTACTGCTACAATGGACTGGATGGTACAAGAGCAGGAAAGAGGTATAACTATAACTTCTGCGGCTACTACTTGTTATTGGAAAGGGCATAAAATAAACATTATTGATACGCCGGGACACGTGGACTTTACTGTAGAAGTTGAAAGGTCTCTAAGAATATTAGACGGAGCTGTTGCGGTTTTTTCTGCAAAAGAGGTGTTGAACCTCAATCTGAAACTGTATGGAGACAGGCTGACAAATATCATGTTCCGAGAATTGCTTATGTAAATAAAATGGATATAATAGGTGCTGACTTTTTCAATGTAATAAAAATGATAAAGGAAAGATTGGGAGCTAATCCTGTAGCTATACAAATTCCTATTGGAAAAGAAGATACTTTCAGAGGCATTGTGGATTTAATTAAAATGGAAGCCATAATATATGAAGATGATTTAGGTACTGTAATGGATGAGACTGAAATACCTGATGACTTAAAAGATTTAGCTGAGGAGTATAGAGAAAAACTATTAGAGGCAGTTTCTGAGCAAGATGAAACTATTTTAGAAAAGTATTTAGAAGGTGAAGAAATAACTGAAGAGGAGATTCACAAAGCCTTAAGAAAAGGAACTATAAATGGTGAATTAGTACCAGTTGTCTGTGGTTCTTCATATAAAAATAAAGGGATTCAGCCTATGTTGGATGCGATAGTGAGATATCTTCCTTCTCCACTTGATTTGCCACCGGTAAAAGGTATGGCATTAGGCACAGGAGAAGAGATAGAGAGAAAAGCTGATGATTCAGAGCCTTTCTCAGCGTTGGCATTTAAAATTATGGCGGACCCTTATGTAGGTAAACTTGCTTTTTTTAGAGTATATTCAGGGACTTTAAATGCGGGGTCATATGTGTTGAATTCTACAAAAGGTAAAAAAGAAAGAGTAGGAAGAATCCTGCGAATGCATGCAAATCACAGAGAAGAAATTGATGCTGTATACACAGGTGATATAGTTGCAGCCGTTGGACTAAAAGATACTACAACAGGAGATACGCTCTGTGATGAGAATCATCCAATACTTTTAGAATCAATGGATTTTCCAGAACCAGTTATTTCTGTTGCTATAGAGCCTAAGACTAAAGCTGCTCAAGAAAAAATGACTATGGCTTTATTGAAACTAGCTGAAGAAGACCCTACTTTTAAGACATATACTGACCAAGAGACAGGACAGACAATAATAGCTGGTATGGGAGAATTGCACTTAGAGATAATTGTTGATAGGCTAAGAAGAGAATTTAATGTTGATTGCAATGTAGGTAAACCTCAAGTTGCTTACAAAGAGACTATCACTAAACCTGTTAAAATTGAAGGTAAATTTATCAGGCAGTCTGGTGGACGTGGTCAGTATGGTCATGTTTGGTTGGAGATGGAACCGGCTCCAAGAGGAGAAGGCTATACATTTGAAAACCGCATTGTAGGAGGAGTTATTCCAAAAGAATATATTCCTGCAGTTGACGCAGGTGTTCAAGAAGCTATGCAAAACGGTGTTCTTGGAGGATATCCTGTTATCGATGTAAAAGTGGCATTGGTAGATGGTTCTTACCATGAAGTTGACTCCTCAGATATGGCATTTAAAATAGCTGGTTCTATAGCATTTAAGGAAGGTATGAAAAAGGCAAATCCTGTTCTTTTGGAACCTATTATGAAAGTGGAAGTTGTGGTTCCAGAAGAATACATGGGAGATATAATAGGAGATATAAATGCACGACGTGGAAGAGTTGAAGGAATGGAAGCAAGAGCTGGAGCCCAAGTTATAAGAGCATTTGTGCCACTTGCTGAAATGTTTGGATATGCCACTGATTTAAGGTCAAAAACTCAAGGAAGAGGAACTTACACTATGCAGTTCCATCATTATGAGGAAGTTCCTAAAAATATTGCTGATCAAATATTAGAAAAGAAGTAAAGGAGGAAAAGAGGATGGCGAAGCAAAAATTTGAGAGGAAGAAGCCCCACGTAAACGTAGGGACGATAGGTCACGTAGACCATGGTAAGACGACGTTGACAGCAGCGATAACGATGGTATTATCGAAGGCAGGAATGGCAGAGGCGAAGGGATATGACGAGATAGACAAGGCGCCGGAGGAGAGAGCAAGGGGAATAACGATAAACACGACTCACGTAGAATATGAGACAGAGAAGAGGCACTATGCGCACGTAGACTGTCCAGGTCATGCTGACTATGTAAAGAACATGATAACAGGGGCAGCACAGATGGACGGGGCGATATTAGTAGTATCAGCAGCAGACGGACCGATGCCACAGACGAGGGAACACATATTATTGGCGAGGCAGGTAGGAGTGCCATATATAGTAGTATTTTTAAACAAGGCAGACATGGTAGACGATCCAGAATTAATAGAATTAGTAGAGATGGAAGTAAGGGAATTATTGAATGAATATGAGTTTCCGGGGGATGACACACCGATAGTAGTAGGGTCAGCACTTAAGGCATTAGAGTGTGGATGTGGTAAGAGAGAGTGCGAATGGTGCGGGAAGATATGGCAGTTAATGGATGTAGTAGACGAATATATACCGACACCGGAGAGAGACATAGACAAGCCATTCTTAATGCCAGTAGAGGACGTATTTACGATAACAGGAAGAGGAACTGTTGCGACAGGGAGAGTAGAGAGAGGGAAGGTAAAGGTAGGAGACGAAGTAGAGATAATAGGATTGACGACGGAATCAAGGAAGACAGTAGTAACAGGGGTAGAGATGTTCAGGAAGACACTGGATGAGGCGCAAGCAGGAGACAACATAGGAGTATTATTAAGAGGAGTACAGAGGGACGAAGTAGAGAGAGGGCAAGTATTAGCGAAGCCAGGGACGATAAAGCCGCACACGAAATTTGAGGCACAAGTTTACGTATTGACGAAGGAAGAAGGAGGAAGGCACACACCATTTTTCAATGGATACAGGCCACAATTTTACTTTAGGACGACAGACGTTACAGGTGTAATAAACTTGCCGGATGGAGTAGAGATGGTAATGCCAGGGGACCACGTAACGATAAAAGTAGAGTTAATAACACCGATAGCGATGGAAGAAGGTTTGAAGTTTGCTATAAGAGAAGGCGGCCGTACAGTAGGTGCTGGCGTCGTGTCAGCTATCATAGAATAGCATCATATTTTTGTGCTAATAGCAGCTGCTATTAGCACAAAAATATTGATATGTCAAGTCTTGCAATGATTTAGAACTTGAGATAAAATATTAAAGCTGGTGTCGCAGGTAAGATTTTTTTGACAATAAAACGCCTGGATATGTGGATATAGAAAAGTGTTGATGATTGATAGAAGGAGGGAAAGTAAAATGCCCAAGCAAAAAATTCGCATACGTTTAAAGGCTTTTGACTATGCTATTTTAGATCAATCGGCTCAAAAGATAGTGGAGACTGCAAAGAGGACAGGTGCAGAGGTTTCTGGACCTATTCCATTGCCAACAGAAAAAGATATTATAACTATTTTAAGAGCTCCTCACAAATATAAAGATTCAAGAGAACAGTTTGAGATAAGAACTCATAAGAGATTAATTGATATTTTAAATCCAACACCTAAGACAGTAGATGCTCTTATGAGATTAGATTTACCATCTGGTGTGGATATTGAAATAAAACTGTAAAAGGTAATAAGGAAAGAAACAAAAAAATAAAAAAGAAATTAAGACGCAAAAGCGTCCGCTGATTTCAGGAGGTGGATAAAAGAATGAAAAAAGGTATTTTAGGTAAAAAGCACGGTATGACACAAATATTTAATGAAAAAGGAGAAGTAATTCCTGTCACAGTAATTGAAGCAGGTCCTTGTGTTGTCGTACAGAAAAAAACAGTGGAGACTGATGGATACAATGCTATTCAAGTTGGTTTTGGAGATGTTAAAGAGAAAAGACTTACAAAACCTTTAATAGGGCATTTTAAAAAAGTAGGAGTGCCTTTTAAGAGATATTTAAGAGAATTTAAGTTAGATGACATAAGTGGATATGAAGTAGGTAGCGAAATAAAGGTAGATATTTTTAAACCAGGAGATAGAGTAGATGTAACAGGTATTTCAAAAGGTAAAGGCTTTGCAGGTGTTGTAAAGAGATATGGCGCTAATAGAGGACCTATGTCTCACGGTTCCAAATATCATAGAAGAGTAGGTTCGATGGGTGCTACCACAGACCCAGGAAGAACTTTTAAAGGCAAAATTATGCCTGGGCATATGGGACATGAAAGAGTAACTATACAAAACCTCGAAGTTGTAAAAGTTGATCCTGAATTAAATTTATTGTTAGTAAAAGGATCAGTGCCAGGACCTAAAGGTTCCTTGCTCATTATAAAAGATTCCGTGAAGAGCAAGTGATGAAAGGAGGAAGAAAGATGCCTAAGGTAGCGGTTTACAACGTAAAAGGGGAACAGGTAGGAGAAATAGAACTAAAGGATTCAGTTTTTGGCGTGCCAGTAAATGTTCCTGTTATGCATGAAGCAGTGCTAAATTATTTGGCGAATCAAAGGCAGGGTACCCATTCGACCAAAACCCGCGGCGAAGTTCGTGGTGGTGGAAGAAAGCCTTGGAGACAAAAGGGAACAGGAAGAGCACGTCAAGGAAGTATAAGAGCTCCTCAATGGATTAAAGGTGGTATTGTCTTTGGACCAAAGCCAAGAGATTACAGCTATAAGTTACCTAAAAAAGTAAAAAGATTAGCTTTAAAATCTGCTCTTTCATCTAAAGTTAGAGATAACGAGATAATTGTATTAGATGAATTCAAATTAGATCAGCCAAAGACTAAAAAAGTTGTTGAACTTCTTAAGAATTTTAATGTTGATAGCGCGTTAATAGTGGTACCTGAAGGGGAAAAGAACGTAGAACTTTCAGCAAGAAATATACCAGGTGTTAAAACTTTATATGCTAATTATTTGAATACTTATGATATTTTAAAATACGACAAGTTTATCATAACAAAGGATGCCGTGGGCATAGTCGAGGAGGTGTACGCCTAATGGAGGCACGCGACATTATAATACGCCCAGTAATAACTGAAAAAAGTATGAACCTCATGAGTGAGAGAAAATATACTTTTATTGTGGATAAAAGAGCAAATAAAATTCAAATAAAGAAAGCTGTAGAAGACATATTTGGGGTCAAAGTGGAAAAAGTATATACAATGAATTACAAAGGAAAGCCAAAGAGAATGGGAAAATATGAAGGAAGGACAGAAGCTTACAAAAAAGCAATAGTGAAGCTTACTCCAGATAGTAAAGGTATCGAATTCTTTGAAGGGTTGCAGGCATAATTTTAAGTTTAAGGAGGGAAAGAAATGGGAATAAAATCTTTTAAGCCGACATCTCCCGGCAGACGTCAAATGACGGTATTGACTTTTGAGGAAGTTACTAAGGATAAGCCAGAGAAATCCTTAGTTGTTACTTTAACTAAATCGGGTGGAAGAAATGTATACGGGAGAATTACTGTCAGACATCGTGGTGGCGGACATAAGAGAAAATATAGGATTATAGATTTCAAGAGAGATAAGGACGGAGTACCAGGAAAAGTTGCTGCTATTGAGTACGATCCAAATAGAACAGCTTATATTGCACTTATACATTATTTAGATGGGGAAAAAAGATATATCATTGCTCCTTATGGACTAAAAGTGGGAGATATAGTAGAATCTGGTGAAAATGTAGACATTAAGGTAGGAAATGCTTTGCCTTTAAGGAATATTCCTGTAGGTACAATAATCCATAACATCGAGCTTATACCAGGAAAAGGTGGACAATTAGTGAGAGCGGCAGGTACAGCGGCACAGCTTATGGCTAAAGAAGGGGATTATGTTCAAGTTAGAATGCCTTCAGGAGAAATTAGATTGATAAAGGCTGACTGTCGTGCAACCATTGGACAAGTATCAAATTTAGACCATGAAAATGTAAAGATAGGTAAAGCAGGAAGGTCAAGATGGCTTGGAAGAAGACCAACTGTTAGAGGTTCAGCGATGAATCCGGTTGACCATCCACATGGTGGTGGTGAAGGTAAAGCACCTATCGGACATCCAGGGCCACTTACACCATGGGGCAAGCCTGCATTGGGTTATAAGACACGTAAGAAAGGTAAAGCTTCGGATAAATTTATCATTAAGAGACGCAAATAGTTGGTGAAAGGAGGTCAATGCCTTGAGCAGATCTGTAAAAAAAGGTCCCTATGTTGATCCAAAACTTCTTAAAAAGATTGTTGAAATGAATAAAAAGAATGAGAAAAAAGTAATCAAAACATGGTCAAGGAGCTCGACAATTGTGCCAGAAATGGTTGGACATACAATAGCTGTTCATGACGGCAGAAAGCATGTACCTGTTTATATAACTGAAGCGATGGTAGGGCACAAGTTAGGAGAATTTGCTCCTACTCGAACCTTCCACGGACATGCTGATACTGAAAAAACTTCCAAAGTTAAATAGGCAAAGGAGGAGATAACGTGGAGGCAAGGGCAATAGCCAGATATGTAAGAATTTCGCCTCGAAAGGTAAGATTAGTTCTTAACCTGATTCGTGGCAAGCATGTGGATGAAGCCTTAACTATTTTAAGGTTTACTCCAAAAAGAGCCTCAGGAATAGTTGCCAAGGTTCTTAAATCAGCCATTGCTAATGCTGAAAATAACCATGGAATGAATAGAGATAATCTGTATGTAGCAAAGGCTGTGGCAGATGAAGGCCCTACAATGAAGAGAGTTTTCCCAAGAGCGATGGGAAGAGCAGATATTATGAGGAAGAGAACCAGTCATATAACGATAGTCGTGAAGGAAAAAGAATAAAGGAGGGATATGCGTGGGCCAAAAGGTACATCCATATGGACTTAGAGTTGGAGTTACACAAGATTGGCTAGCTAAATGGTATGCGGATGACAAAGATTTTTCAAAACTCTTAATAGAAGATATTAAAATAAGAAACTATATAAAAGAAAAACTGTATTCAGCTGGGATTCCTAAAATAGTTATTGAGAGAGCGTCCAATAGGATAAAAATAGATATTCATGCTGCAAAACCAGGAATGGTAATTGGCAAAGGTGGAGCAGGTATTGACAAGTTAAGAGAAGAATTGGAAAAAATGACTAATAAGACAGTTATCCTTAATATTGTGGAAGTCAAAACTCCTGAACTTAGTGCACAACTAGTAGCTGAGAATATTGCAGCTCAAATTGAAAAAAGGATATCCTATAGAAGGGCTATGAAACAAGCCATAGCAAGAGCGATGAAATTAGGTGCTAAAGGTATTAAAATTGCTTGTTCGGGTAGATTGGCTGGTGCAGAAATTGCTCGTACTGAAAGGTATCATGAAGGAGTTGTACCGCTTCAAACTTTAAGAGCGGATATTGACTATGGCTTTGCAGAGGCAAATACTACTTATGGGAAAATAGGAGTAAAAGTTTGGATAAATAAAGGAGAGATACTGCCACAGCCTAAAAAGCAGGTAACCGCGGAAGGAGGTAAGTAAAACATGTTAATGCCAAAAAGAGTGAAATACAGAAAACAACAACGGGGCAGAATAAAAGGAAATGCTACTCGTGGTAATACCCTGACTTATGGAGAATATGGGTTGCAAGCGCTGGAACCTGGTTGGATTACAGCCACCCAAATTGAGGCAGCAAGGGTTGCAATGACGAGGTTTATAAAAAGAGGCGGAAAAGTGTGGATAAAAATTTTCCCTGATAAGCCGGTTACTAAAAAACCTGCTGAAACTCGTATGGGTTCAGGGAAGGGGTCACCAGAATTTTGGGTAGCAGTTGTAAAGCCAGGTAGAGTTCTTTTTGAAATAGGTGGAGTATCAGAAGAAGTTGCAAAAGAGGCTTTAAGGCTTGCAATGCATAAACTGCCTATAAAGACAAAGTTTTTAAAACGTGAAGAATTGGGTGGTGAAGATAATGAAAGCTAAGGAAATAAGAGAACTTACCAATGAGGAATTGCTTCAAAAGCTTTCGGACTTAAAAGCAGAGCTTTTTAATTTGAGATTTCAACTTGCTACCGGCCAATTAGATAACCCTATGAGGATAAGAGATGTAAGAAAAACAATTGCGAGAATAAAGACAATTTTGAGAGAGCGGGAATTAGGTATTAGGCAAAATAAAGCATAAGGAAGGAGGGCATTCACTTGGAAAGAGGCCACAGGAAAGTTAGAATTGGAACAGTAGTAAGCAATAAAATGCAAAAAACTATTGTAGTTGCTGTAGAAGACAGAGTAAGACATCCTCTTTATGGAAAGACAATAAAAAGAACCAAAAAGTTCAAAGTTCACGATGAAAATAATGTATGCAATGTTGGAGATATAGTAAAGATAATGGAAACAAGACCACTTAGCAAAGAAAAAAGATGGAGATTAGTTGAAATAGTTAAAAGAGCTGAATAATTTGAAAGGAGGTAAACTCAAATGATTCAACCTCAAACTCGATTGAAAGTAGCAGATAATACAGGTGCAAAAGAAATTATGTGTATTCGCTTGGAAGGCGGTTCAAATAGAAAGTTTTCAAATGTAGGAGATGTAATAGTTGCTTCTGTAAAAAGTGCAACACCCGGTGGTGTTGTGAAAAAAGGTGAAGTTGTTAAAGCGGTAATCGTAAGGACAAAGAAAGGAATTGCTCGAAAAGATGGCACTTATATAAGATTTGACGATAATGCTGCGGTTATTATAAGGGATGATAAACAACCAAGAGGTACTCGTATTTTTGGACCAGTTGCAAGAGAATTGAGAGAAAAAGACTTCATGAAAATTATTTCTTTGGCTCCTGAAGTGCTTTAAGGAGGGTGGAAAATGGCACAGAATAAATTGCACGTAAAAAAAGGAGATATGGTTGTTGTAATTTCAGGTAAGGATAAAGGTAAGAAAGGCAAAGTATTGCAAGCCTTTCCTAAAGAAGGCAAAGTAATTGTGGAAGGCGTTAATGTTGTGACAAAACACAGGAAATCGACAAATCCGCAAAAACCAGGTGGAATAATTCACCAAGAAGCGCCAATTTACAGTTCGAAGGTTATGCTCTATTGTGAAAATTGTGGAAGAGGAGTTCGCTATGGGGTAAAAGTCCTTGAAAATGGCGAAAAAGTACGTTACTGCAAGAGGTGCAATGAAACGCTATAATTATAAAAAGGAAGGAGGCTCATTATGTCAAGGCTGAGAGAAAAATACGAAAAAGAAGTTGTGCCAGCGCTGATGGAACGTTTTGGCTATAAAAATATAATGCAGGTTCCTAAAGTTGAAAAAGTTGTTATAAATATAGGTGTGGGTGAAGCAAAAGAAAATCCTAAGGCGCTGGAAGCAGCAGTCAATGATTTGACAATGATTGCGGGACAAAAACCAGTTATTACAAGAGCTAAAAGGTCAATCGCAAATTTCAAAATTCGTAAGGGAATGCCAATTGGAGTAAAAGTTACTTTGCGCGGAGAAAGAATGTATGAATTTATGGATAAACTTTTCAATATAGCTTTGCCTCGTGTGAGAGACTTCAAAGGAGTTTCTCCTAATTCTTTCGATGGAAGAGGGAATTATGCTTTAGGAATCAAAGAACAATTAATTTTTCCTGAAATTGACTATGATAAGATAGATAAGATAAGAGGAATGGATATAATTATTGTTACAACTGCTAAAACCGATGAAGAAGCGAAGGGATTGTTAGAACTTTTAGGTATGCCATTTGCAAAGTAAAGGAGGGTAAAATTATATGGCAAGAAAGGCTTTGATAGTAAAGCAGCAAAAGCCTCAAAAATACAAGACAAGAGAATACAATAGGTGCAAAATTTGTGGCAGACCTCATGCATACTTGAGGAAATTTGGCATGTGCCGTATATGCTTCAGAAAGTATGCCCATCAAGGAATGATACCAGGTGTTAAAAAAGCAAGTTGGTAAAAGAGGGGAGGTAGTACAATGGTAATGACAGATCCTATAGCAGATATGCTAACTCGAATAAGAAATGCGAACATTGCAAGACATGAAACAGTAGAAATACCTGCTTCAAACATGAAAAGGGCTATTGCAATGATTATGCTAAAAGAAGGGTTTATAAAATCAGTAGAAGAAATAGACGATGGAAAAGGTGGTATTCTCAAACTAACATTAAAGTATGGCCCTAACAAAGAAAGAGTTATATCTGGTTTGAAAAGAATAAGCAAACCTGGTTTGAGAGTATATGCAAGGCACGATGAATTGCCAAGAGTATTAGGAGGATTGGGTATTGCAATTATTTCAACATCAAAGGGAATCATGACAGATAAAGAAGCAAGAAAAGCAGGAGTTGGAGGAGAAGTTATTTGCTACATTTGGTGATTTCAATAAGGAGGTGTGGTCAGTGTCTAGAATTGGTAGATTGCCAATAGAAATACCAAAGGGAGTAGAAGTTAAAGTAAGTCCTGATAATGTAGTAACTGTAAAAGGTACAAAAGGCACTTTAGAAAAAAGTTTCCGCCGATTGTAAATATAGAAGTAAAAGATAATCAAGTAATTGTAACTCGAAATGGCGACGATAAAGAAGAAAGAGCAATGCACGGAACTACAAGAGCAATAATAGCAAATATGGTAAAAGGCGTAACTCAAGGCTTTGAAAAAACATTAGAGATTGTAGGGATAGGATATCGTGCAGCAAAACAAGGGAAGAAATTAGTGTTAAATGTTGGATACTCTCATCCGGTAGAAATAGAAGAAGAGCCAGGGATTGAAATTGTTGTAGAAGGTAATAACAAAATAATTGTAAGGGGAGCCGATAAAGAAAAAGTAGGTCAAGTTGCTGCAAACATCAGAAGAGTCCGTGAACCAGATGCTTATCAGGGCAAGGGTATAAGATATGCAGGAGAAGTTGTGAGATTAAAAGAAGGTAAAACTGGTAAGAAGTAAGGGGTGAGATGATGATTACAAAACCAAATAGGAACGAATTAAGAAAAAGACGTCATTTAAGAGTAAGAAAAAAGTTTTTGGAACACCAGAAAGACCACGTCTTAATGTTTTTAGAAGTTTGAAACACATTTATGCGCAAATTATCGATGATACTAAAGGGCATACTCTTGTCCATGCTTCTACGTTAGATCCTGAACTTAGAGGCATTGCAAAAGGAGCAAATAAGCAGTCTGCTAAATTGGTAGGAGAGCTGATTGCAAAGAGAGCTTTAGAAAAAGGCATAAAAGATGTTGTATTTGATAGGGGCGGCTATATTTATCACGGTGTAGTAAAAGAATTGGCTGATGCTGCACGGCAAGCGGGATTAAATTTCTAACAAGGAGGGAAATGAATGGCTCGAGTTGATTGGACAAAGTTAGATTTAAAAGAAAGAGTCGTAAGCATAAATCGTGTTGCAAAAGTTGTGAAGGGCGGTAAGAATTTTAGATTTAGCGTCACAGTTGTAGTTGGAGACGCCGATAAAGGCTATGTAGGAGTAGGAAGAGGTAAAGCTGCAGAAATTCCAGATGCAATTAGAAAAGCTATAGAGGATGCAAAAAAACACTTAATTAAAGTTCCAATTGTAGGAACTACTATTCCTCATGAAGTCATAGGGGAATTTGGCGCTGGAAAAGTACTCTTGAAACCTGCCAGAGAAGGTACTGGTGTTATTGCAGGAGGACCTGTTCGCGCAGTGTTAGAGTCTGCAGGCATAAAAGACGTTTTGACGAAGTCACTTGGGTCTTCTAATGCAACTAATATGGTTTATGCTACAATTGAAGGGTTAAAAAGACTTAGAACAGCAGAAGAAGTAGCGAGATTACGCGGAATTCCAGTAAGCCAACTGTTTGAATAAACACAAAAGCAATATAGGAGGTGCAAAGATGAGACTGCACGATTTAAAACCAGCTGAAGGAGCAAGACGTGAAAGAAAAAGAGTAGGAAGAGGAATAGGTTCTGGACATGGTAAAACTTCAGGCAGAGGACAAAAAGGGCAAAAAGCAAGAAGTGGCGGTGGAGTGCGTCCGGGCTTTGAAGGAGGTCAAATGCCACTTACAAGAAGACTCCCAAAAAGAGGTTTTACTAACATATTCAAAAGAATATGCAATTGTAAATGTTGGAACTTTAGAAGAAAGGTTTGAGGATGGAACGGTAATTACTCCTGAAGTTTTAATAGAAAGTGGTATAATTAAAGATGTAAAAGATGGGGTTAAGATATTAGGTGACGGAGATTTAAGCAAAAAATTCACTGTTAAGGCTCATAAATTTAGTCAAAGTGCCATTGAAAAAATACAAGCCGTTGGGGGAAAGGCAGAGGTGATTTAAAGTGTTTCAAACCCTTGTCAATGCTTGGAAGGTCGATGATATAAGGAAAAGGATACTTTATACTTTAGGAATGCTAGTGATATTTAGATTAGGGTCCCATATTCCTGTGCCAGGAGTTGACCCAAAGCTGATTGCTCAAATACTTGGTCAAGGGCAATTGTTCGGATTTTTTGACATAATATCCGGTGGTGCTTTTCGAGAATTTACGATTTTTGCCATGAGCATTGTGCCTTACATTAACGCTTCAATTATAATGCAACTTTTGACAATAGCAATTCCCTCTCTTGAACAAATGGCAAAAGAAGGGGAAGAGGGAAGAAAGAAAATTGCTCAGTATACCAGATATTTAACAGTTGTACTTGCCTTGATACAAGCTATAGGAATGACAATTGGGCTAAAGAGTGCAGTTATCAATCCTACATTTTTTAACTTGACGGTCATTGTTATAACTTTGACGGCAGGTACTGCTTTTCTGATGTGGTTAGGTGAAAAAATTACTGAAAATGGAATAGGCAACGGAAGTTCATTAATAATTTTTGCGGGGATAATTTCTAGGATTCCTAACATGATATATCTGACAAGTGAATATATTCAAGCAGGTACTGCTAATATTTTTGGTGCTATTGCTTTTGTAGTTGCGGAGCTTATAATGATAGTATTGATAATTCTAGCAACAGAAGGGCAAAGAAGAATTCCGGTGCAATATGCCAAAAGGGTTGTTGGCAGAAAAGTTTATGGTGGCCAAAGTACTCACATTCCTATAAGAATAAACATGGCAGGGGTTATTCCTATTATATTCGCTCTTTCACTATTACAGTTTCCGCAACAATTAGCAACCTTTTTCCCACGGTCGTCATTTTACAACTTTGTGCAAAAATGGCTTAGCACAAGTGGGCTAATATACAATATTTTAGATATATTATTGATAATAGGATTTACTTATTTCTATACAGCAGTAATCTTCAATCCAGTAGATGTCTCAGATAATTTAAAAAAATATGGTGGATTTATTCCTGGAATAAGGCCAGGGAAACCAACTACAGACTATCTTACAAGGGTATTGAATAGAGTTACTTTTGTAGGAGCATTATTCTTAGCATTTATTGCTACAATGCCAGTAATTTTAATGAATGTAACGGGGTTACAACTTTACTTTGGAGGTACAGCACTTTTAATAGCAGTTGGTGTGGCACTTGATACTATGAAACAAATTGAGGGACACCTTATCATGAGGAACTATCAAGGATTTTTGAAATAAAGGGGGAGGATTTATGAGAGTAATACTTTTAGGACCCCCAGGTGCTGGCAAAGGGACACAAGCTGTGAAAATTGCTAAGGAGTTTGACATTCCTCATATTTCGACAGGAGATATTTTTAGACAAAATTTAAGAGATAATACTGACTTAGGGAAACTAGCAAAAGAATACATGGACAAAGGCTTATTGGTCCCCGATGAGGTTACGAATAAAATAGTGGAAGATAGATTAGAAAAAGATGATTGCCAAAAAGGGTTTTTGTTAGACGGATATCCAAGAAATGTAACACAAGCGGAAGAATTGGATAAATTTTTGCAGCAAAAAGGAACCTATCTTGATTGCGTTCTAAACATTGAAGTTGAGGAAGATGCTTTGATAGAAAGGATTACTGGCAGGAGAGTATGTCCTAATTGTGGTGCTACTTATCACATAAAGACTTCTCCTCCTGCAGTTGACAATGTATGTGACAAATGTAGCACAAAACTTATACAGCGTTCCGACGATAAGTTAGAATCAGTTGTGAAAAGACTAGAAGTTTATGAAAGTCAAACTAAGCCTTTGATTGAGTATTATACAAAGAAAAACATTTTAGTGAATATTGATGGAAATAAATCGGTAGAAGAAGTATTTGAAGATATAAAAAAGGCTTTGGGAGACAGAGGCAAATGATATATATCAAGTCTAAAAATGAGATTGATTTGATGAGAACAGCTGGCAAGGTAATAGCAAATCTCTTTGAGGTTTTAGAAAGGGCAATTAAGCCAGGAGTTACGACGTTAGAGCTTAATAGAATTGCAGAAGACTTTATAATAAAAAATGGCTGTAAACCTGCCTTCAAAGGTTTATACGGTTTTCCTGCTAGTATTTGCGCTTCAATAAACGAAGAAGTAGTTCATGGGATACCAAGTTTAAGAAAACTTAAAGAAGGCGATATTATAAGTATAGACCTTGGAGCTACCTATAAAGGGTATAATGCAGATGCAGCAAGAACTTTTCCTGTTGGAGATATATCGAAGGAAGCACAAAAATTGATTGAGGTCACAAAAAATAGCTTTTTTGAGGGTATAAAATACGCGAGAGAAGGGAATAGGTTATCTGATATTTCTCACGCAATACAAACTTATGTAGAAAGTCATGGCTTTTCAGTAGTAAGAGAATATGTTGGACATGGGATAGGTATAAAAATGCATGAAGATCCACAGATTCCTAATTTTGGTCCCCCTGGAAGAGGGCCTAGATTAAAAAGAGGTATGTGCCTTGCTATAGAACCGATGGTAAATGCGGGACATTATGCAGTAAGAACATTAGAAGATAATTGGACAGTAGTGACTGTTGATGGCAGTTTATCAGCCCATTACGAAAATACTATTGTTATTACGGATGGGGACCCAGAAATACTGACCATTTTATAAGAGGTGAATTTATTAATGGAAGACTTGCAAATTGGTCAGGTAGTGAGGAGCAAAGCAGGTCGCGACAAAGGCAGAGTTTTTGTAGTTGTAGGAAAGTTTGATGACCAACACGTTCTTGTAGCTGATGGGGACCTTCGAAAGATAGAAAAACCTAAGAAAAAAAGTTTAAACACCTTCAAAGATATAATGACGTGATTTGGCAGATTAAAGAAAAAATTCAAAAGGGCGATAAATTAACTAATGAAGAAATCAGAAAATTTTTAGAACCTTATAAATCCTAAGTCAATAAGGAGGAATGGATATCCTTGGCAAAAGATGATGTTATTGAAGTTGAGGGCACAGTGATAGAGGCTTTACCAAATGCTATGTTTCAAGTACAATTAGATAATGGGCATAAAGTATTAGCCCATGTATCCGGAAAACTGAGAATGAATTTTATACGAATACTTCCAGGAGACAGGGTGACAGTAGAATTGTCTCCTTATGACTTGAGTCGTGGAAGAATAGTATGGCGTGGAAAGTGATAAGGAGGGTGCGAGATGAAGGTGAGACCATCTGTAAAACCTATTTGCGAAAAATGTAAAGTTATAAAAAGAAAAGGTAGAGTTATGGTAATTTGTGAAAATCCAAAGCATAAACAAAAACAAGGCTAGGAGGTGTGAAAATGGCGAGAATTGCAGGCGTTGACTTGCCAAGAGATAAACGAGTGGAAATAGCTTTGACATATATATATGGTATTGGACGTTCTCGTTCAAATGAGATACTTGCTAAAGCAGGTGTAAATCCAGACACAAGGGTCAAGGATTTAACAGAAGAAGAAGTTTCTAGATTGAGAGAGATAATTGATAAAGAATACAAAGTTGAAGGCGACTTAAGAAAAGAAGTTGCTATGAACATCAAAAGGTTAATGGATATAGGATGCTACAGAGGAATAAGGCATAAAAGAGGACTACCCGTAAGAGGACAAAGAACAAGGACTAATGCTAGAACGAGAAAGGGTCCAAGGAAAACTGTTGCTAAGAAGAAGAAGTAAGAATAAGGAGGGGAAATAATGGCTAAAAGAGTAAAAAGAGCTGGCAGAAAACGCGAGAAAAAACACGTAGAAAGAGGAATTGCCCATATTCATTCTACGTTTAACAATACCATTGTGACTATAACGGATCCTGCTGGAAATACAATTTCTTGGGCAAGTGCTGGTACAATAGGCTTTAAAGGCTCAAGAAAATCAACTCCCTTTGCAGCGCAAATGGCGGCAGAATCAGCAGCTAAGGCAGCAATGGATCATGGAATGAAAACAGTTGATGTTTATGTTAAAGGACCTGGTGCAGGTAGAGAAGCAGCAATAAGGGCTTTACAGGCTGCTGGGCTTGAAGTGAGTCTTATAAAAGATGTGACTCCAATTCCTCACAATGGCTGCAGACCACCTAAGAGGAGAAGAGTATAAGGAGGTGCGATTATGGGAAGATATATAGGACCAACTTGCAGATTGTGCAGAAGAGAAGGCATGAAATTATATTTAAAAGGAGATAAATGCTATACAGACAAATGTCCTGTTGCAAGAAGAGGATATGCACCAGGACAACATGGACAAGAAAAGAAAAAACTCACTAACTACGGCATGCAACTACGAGAAAAACAAAAACTCAAAAGGTACTATGGCGTTTTAGAGAGACAATTTGTCAGATATTATGAAGAAGCAGAGAGAATGAAAGGAATCACAGGAGAAAATTTGTTACAACTTTTAGAAAGACGTCTTGATAATGTAGTGTATAGGTTGGGCTTTGCAGCATCTCGGCCACAAGCGAGACAATTGGTAAGCCATGGTCATATAGAAGTAAATGGTAAGAAAGTTGATATACCATCTTTCTTAGTAAAGCCAGGAGATGTAATATCTGTGAGGGAAAAGAGCCGTTCAATGGAATTAATAAAGAATAATTTAGAAGTATCAAGAAATGTACCTGATTGGTTAGAACTCAATAAAGATGCTTTTGAAGGTAGAGTAGTTTCATTGCCAAGAAGAGAACACATAGATCTACCTATCCAAGAGCACTTGATTGTTGAGTTGTATTCTAAGTAATGATATAATCGGTTACCCTCATAAAACAGTTAAAAGGAGGGTTCACAGTGTTTGAAATGATTGAACCAAAAATAGAGATTGTTGAGCAGTCGGAAGATGGGACGTATGGGAAATTTGTAGTGGAGCCTTTAGAAAGAGGATATGGCATAACTCTTGGGAATTCCTTAAGAAGAGTACTTTTGTCCTCTCTTCCTGGTGCTGCTCCTAAATCTGTCAAAATAGATGGAGTATTGCATGAATTTTCAACCCTACCAGGAGTTAAAGAGGATGTAGTAGAAATTATACTTAACCTTAAAGAAGTGGCAGTTAAATTGCATTCAGATGAACCGGTGGTAGGGCGCATAGATGTAGAAGGAAAAGGAGAAGTTACTGCAGGTCATATAAAAGGCAGTGCTGATATAGAAATTTTAAACCCTGACCATCATATAGCTACTTTAAGTGATGATGGTAAACTCCATATGGAGATTGTGTTTGTCAAGGGAAAGGGTTATGTGCCTTCAGATAAAAACAAAGAGCCTAACCAACCGATAGGCGTTATTCCAGTTGATTCTATTTTTACACCAGTAAAAAGGGTAAGCTACAATGTAGAAAATACTCGTGTAGGCCATGTTACAGACTATGATAAACTTACTTTGGAAGTATGGACAAATGGAACTATAACGCCAAAAGAAGCTATTAGTATGGCTTCTGATATGTTGATTAAGTACTTTCAAAAGTTTATATCTTTTACTGGCGAATACAAAAGTTCAGATATTTTTGTGGACAAACCTGAGAAAAAAGTCGAGAAACCTCTTGATATGACAATTGAAGAATTAGACTTGTCTGTTAGGTCCTATAATTGTTTAAAGAGAGCTGGAATAAATACAGTACAAGAGCTCACTCAAAAGACAGAAGAAGAGATGATGAAGGTCAGAAATTTGGGTAAAAAATCTTTAGAAGAGGTTAAACAAAAACTCGAAGCATTAGGACTTAGCTTAAAAAAGGCAGACGAATAAAGGAGGGTTGAAGGTGGGTTACAGAAAATTAGGCCGTCCTTCTGACCAGAGGAGGGCTATGCTTAGAAATTTAGTCACAGACTTTTTGAAATATGGTAGAATAACTACAACAGAGGCACGAGCAAAAGAGGTTCGCAGCATTTCTGAAAAAATGATTACTCTCGGTAAAAGAGGCGATTTACACGCAAGAAGGCAGGCTTTAGCCTATATCTTAGATGAAAGTGTAGTAAAGAAGTTATTTGACGAAATAGCACCAAAATACAAAGACAGACAAGGTGGTTACACGAGAATTTTAAAGCTTGGGCCTCGCAGAGGAGATGGCGCACCATTAGTAATTATTGAATTAGTGTAAACAATCGAAGGGGTTAAGTTTGGTGCTGCAACTTAATCCCTATTTTTCATAAAGGAGTTTAACTTAAAAGAAGGTGTCCTTAATGGAACACATAATAACTACACAAAATTTATCTTTTGAATATCATGCCGAAGAACAAACTCGACACCTAGTTTTAAAGGATATAAATTTACAGTTTGAAAAAGGGCAGTTTATAGGGATAATTGGTCATAATGGGTCAGGTAAATCAACACTTGCTAAACACTTTAATGCACTTTTATTGCCGACAGAGGGAAAAGTACATGTAAAAGGAATGGACACCAAAGATACAAATCATTTTTGGGATATAAGACAGACTGCTGGGCTTGTTTTTCAAAATCCAGATAATCAAATAGTTGCTACTATTGTTGAAGAGGATGTAGCTTTTGGCCCAGAAAATTTAGGTATTCCACCTGATGAAATAAGAGAAAGAGTTGAATACGCCCTTAAAGCGGTAGGTATGTGGGAATACAAAGATTATCCTCCTCACATGCTCTCAGGTGGACAAAAGCAAAGAGTTGCCATTGCTGGGATAATTGCAATGAAGCCAGAGTGCATAATTTTAGATGAGCCAACGGCAATGCTTGACCCAATAGGAAGAAGGGAAGTCATTTCTACCATAAAAAAGCTCAACAAAGAAGATGGGATTACTGTAATACTCATAACACATTTTATGGAAGAAGTAGTAGATGCAGATAGAGTTATTGTAATGGATAATGGAAAAGTAGTGTTAGATGGTACTCCTAAAGAAGTATTTAAAGAAGTTGCTCTTTTAAAAAGATTGGCCTTAGTGTGCCCCAAGTTACAGAGTTGGCATACCAATTGAAGAGAGAAGGCTTTGACGTCCCTTTAGATATTTTAACAGTAGAAGAAATGGTGGAATTTTTATGCCGATAAAAGTAGAAAATTTAAGCTTTGTGTATAATGAAGGGACGCCATATGCTACTGTTGCTTTAAATAATGTTACTTTTGAAATACAGGATGAAGAGTTCGTGGGAATCATCGGGCACACAGGGTCGGGTAAATCTACGTTAATACAACATTTAAATGGGCTTTTAAAACCCACTTCAGGGAAAATATATATAAATGGAGTAGATATAACAGACAAAAAAGTCAGTTTGAAAGATGTACGAAAAGAAGTAGGATTAGTTTTTCAATATCCTGAATATCAACTTTTTGAAGAAACCATTTTTAAAGATATAGCCTTTGGTCCTACTAATTTGGGACTTAGCGAAGAAGAAATTGAAAAAAGAGTATATGAAGCAATGGATATTGTTGGAATCAGTAGAGAATTAGCAGATAAATCCCCTTTTGAAGTATCAGGTGGCCAAAAACGTAGGATTGCGATAGCAGGAATATTGGCGATGAAGCCTAAAATTTTGATATTAGATGAACCTACTGCAGGCCTTGATCCAAAGGGGAAGGAAGAGATTTTAAACAAAATTAAAGAAATTCATGATAAATATAATATGATAACAATTTTGGTATCCCATAGCATGGAAGATATAGCTAGATTTGCAGATAAAATAATTGTGATGAACAAAGGAAGAATAGAAGTTATTGGAACTCCAAGGGAAGTATTTAGAGAAGCTGAAAAATTAGAAAAGATGGGATTAGGGGTACCACAAATAACTTCTCTCGCAAGAGAATTACAAAAAAAGGCGTAGCAATTCCAGAAGATATATTAACAATTGAAGAAGCAAAGGAATATATAATTCGTTATCTCAGGGGGACTAAAAATGTTTAGAAATATAACTATTGGGCAATATATCCCTGGTGATTCGGTAGTTCATAAGTTGGATCCGAGAATCAAAATAATTATCACTTTTATATTTATAGTGGCCATATTCTTTATAAATAAACTTTCAGGTTACATTTTTGCGGTTCTTTACCTTTATTTGGTAATAGCAATTTCAAAAATACCTTTTAGCTATATTTTAAAAGGATTAAGACCAGTTATTATAATTCTTTTACTGACGGTGAGTTTAAATATGTTTTTTACCCCTGGGGGAACGATATTGTATACTTTAGGACCCTTGAAAATTACTACTAGTGGGTTGCGATTAGCTGTATTTATGGGGTTAAGACTCATATTTTTGATTATCGGTACTTCACTACTTACTTTAACTACTTCTCCTATCTCTTTGACAGATGGAATAGAGCATATTTTAAAACCCTTTAGTCGGATAGGGGTACCGGCTCATGAATTAGCAATGATGATGACAATTGCTTTAAGATTTATACCTACATTAATAGAAGAAGCAGAAAAAATCATGAAAGCTCAAATGGCAAGAGGAGCCGATTTTGAAAGTGGCAATATAGTAAAAAGGGCAAAAGGACTAGTGCCTCTTTTAGTACCTCTATTTATTAGTGCTTTTAGAAGAGCTGACGAATTAGCAGTTGCCATGGAATCTCGGTGTTATAGAGGCGGGCAAAATAGAACGCGAATGAAACAGCTTAAAATCCAACCACGAGATTATGAAGCTTTAGCTGTGACCCTTATAATGGTATTGCTAATTGTATGGAATAGAGTTTGGACGTGGTAAAAATGAGAAACGTAATGATTGTAGTAGAATATGACGGTACCAATTATCACGGTTGGCAATACCAAGAGAATGCAGTGACAGTTCAGGAGGTATTGCAAAAAGCAATAAAGAAGGTAACAGGAGAAGAAGTTAATTTAATAGGTGCAAGTAGAACTGATACAGGTGTTCATGCTCTATATCAAGTAGCTAACTTTAGAACTAATACTAAAATACCTGCAGAAAAACTGCCCTATGCTCTAAACAGCGTATTACCCGATGATATAGTAGTTGTCCAAGCAAAGGATGTGGAAGACTCTTTTCACGCTCGATATAGTGCAAAAAGAAAAAGATACAAATACATTATTCTTAATAGAAAATTTCCAATGCCTACAATGAGAAATTATTGTTGGCATATAGGCTATCCTTTAAATATAGAAGAAATGAAAAAAGCTGCTTCTTACTTGATTGGGACTCACGATTTTTCTGCTTTTAGAGCTTCAGGAAGTAGCAAAACAAGTACTATAAGGACAGTGTATGATTTAACTATTGAAAAAAATGAAGATTTTATCAACATTGAAATAGAAGCCAATGGCTTTTTGTATAACATGGTGCGAATAATTGTAGGAACACTAGTTTATGTAGGTCTTGGAAAAATAAAAGAAGATGAAGTTTATGATATTTTAAAATCAAGAGACAGAACAAAAGCAGGCGTAACTGCTCCGCCACAAGGATTGTATTTAATAAAAATTATGTATTGACAGTTGTAGTGCTGTGAATTAAAATAATATTATGCGAAATTGTGCCCTATGTTGGAAATTTACCACGGACAAGGAGGTTATATAAAAGATGAAGTCATATATGGCTAAACCTGACGAGGTCGAAAGAAAATGGTTTGTTATAGATGCTGAGGGTAAAGTCTTAGGAAGATTAGCAAGCCAAATTGCTAAAATACTAATGGGTAAGCACAGACCAACCTACACACCTCATGTAGATACAGGAGATTTTGTGATAGTTTTAAATGCCGAAAAAATTGTGTTGACAGGCAATAAATTAGAAGATAAGTATTACAAATATTATACAGGGTATCCAGGAGGATTAAAAGAAGTTCAGTATAAAAAATTAATGCAGACAAAACCTGAGTTTGTAATATACCACGCTGTAAAAGGCATGTTGCCTAAAAACAGACTTGGTCGCAGAATGATTAAAAGATTGAAAGTATATAGGGGCTCTGAGCATAAGCATCAAGCTCAAAAGCCTGAAAAATTAGACATAGAGTGAAAGGAGGATATCCTATGGCAACAGTACAATATTACGGAACAGGAAGAAGAAAAGAAGCTGTAGCGAGAGTAAGGCTTATGCCTGGAAAGGGAAATATAATAATTAATAATAAACCT
>NZ_CP110888.1:1900000-2302500 GCF_026240795.1 Thermoanaerobacter sp. RKWS2 | reverse complement strand
GTTACCTCAGCGCGGACGGGAATCGCGCGAGAGAGTGCAAAGGCAGAAGGTAGCCTGACTGCGAGAGAGACATCTCGAGCAGGGACGAAAGTCGGGCTTAGTGATCCGGCGGCAGTGAGTGGGAACGCCGTCGCTCAACGGATAAAAGCTACCCCGGGGATAACAGGCTGATCTCCCCCAAGAGTCCACATCGACGGGGAGGTTTGGCACCTCGATGTCGGCTCATCGCATCCTGGGGCTGAAGTAGGTCCCAAGGGTTGGGCTGTTCGCCCATTAAAGCGGTACGCGAGCTGGGTTCAGAACGTCGTGAGACAGTTCGGTCCCTATCCGTCGCGGGCGAAGGAAACTTGAGAGGCACTGCCCCTAGTACGAGAGGACCGGGGTGGACGAACCGATGGTGTACCAGTTGCACCGCCAGGTGCACAGCTGGGTAGCCAAGTTCGGAGGGGATAAACGCTGAAAGCATCTAAGCGTGAAGCCCGCCTCAAGATTAGGTTTCCCACCCGGCACTCAACTATACTTACTGGAGGAAGGCAAGATGTATTATGTGTATGTCCTGGCAAATGAAAAAGGAAAGATATATATAGGCTATACGTCTAATATAAAGGAAAGGTATTTAGCGCATCAACGAAAAGAAGTAAAGAATACAAGAGAAGGAAAATGGAGATTAGTATACTATGAAGCATATAGAGATAAAAAAGATGCGTTGATAAGGGAGAAACATTTAAAAAAGTCAGGACAAGGGCGTAGATGGCTAAAAGAGAGGATAAAGAATAGTCTTTCCACTAGTGAGTAGAGTTGAGTGCCGGGGTAAGACACCTCGAAGACCACGAGGTAGATAGGCCGGGGGTGTAAGAGTGGAAACACTCTTAGCTGACCGGTACTAATCAGTCGAGGACTTGACCGAGAAGGCTTTGTGCAGTTTTGAGGGTCTAGATTTCCGGTGGCGATAGCGGAGGGGAAACACCCGTTCCCATTCCGAACACGGAAGTTAAGCCCTCCAGCGCCGATGGTACTGCTTTCGCGGGAGAGTAGGTCGCTGCCGGAATTAAAAATATTCCTCAGTAGCTCAATGGTGGAGCAACCGGCTGTTAACCGGTAGGCTGTAGGTTCGAGTCCTACCTGAGGAGCCAAATCGTGGCCCCGTGGTCAAGTGGTTAAGACACCGCCCTTTCACGGCGGCAACATGGGTTCGAATCCCGTCGGGGTCACCAAATATGGGCCTTTAGCTCAGCTGGCAGAGCGGTCGGCTCATAACCGATTGGTCCGGGGTTCAAATCCCTGAAGGCCCACCATTTAAAAAATTAAATAATAATGCGGCCCAATAGCTCAGTTGGTTAGAGCGCCAGCCTGTCACGCTGGAGGTCGAGGGTTCAAGTCCCTTTTGGGTCGCCATTATATTATGCCTCGATAGCTCAGTAGGTAGAGCAAGGGACTGAAAATCCCTGTGTCAGTGGTTCGATTCCACTTCGAGGCACCATAATTTTTTTATGGAGTTTTTAGCTATTGCTGGCGTAGCTCAGTGGCAGAGCAGTTGATTCGTAATCAACAGGTCGTGGGTTCGAATCCCACTGCCAGCTCCAGTTCATTAATTAGATAGAGTAAAGGGGAGTAACTCTGAATCAATCAGTCGTCATGACGGCTTTGCCCGGCTGATTGAGCAAAAAATGCGAGTGAGACCTTTACTTTGTGGGATACTACAAAGTAAAGGTCTATTTTATTTTGCAAAAATTTTTAAAGGAGGGCTGCTAATGAAAAGATATTGGAATATGGATGTAGAAGAGATAAAAAAAGAATTAGAAACTGATGATAAAAATGGCTTGACACAAGAGCAAGCTAATGAAAGGTTATTTAAATATGGTAAAAATGCTTTAAAAGAAAAGAAAAAGAAATCAATATTTTCATTATTTCTTGAACAGTTTAAAGATTATATGGTGTTAATTCTTATTATTGCTTCAATTATATCTTTTTTTCTTGGAGAGACAATAGATGCAAGTATAATATTAGTTGTTGTAATTTTAAATGCATTATTAGGAACAATTCAGGAAAACAAAGCTGAGAAGTCTCTTGAAGCTCTTAAGAAATTGTCTCAACCTCTTGCAAAAGTAATAAGAGATGGGAAAGTAATGGAAGTTGAAGCATCTTCTCTTGTAATAGGAGACGTAGTATTAATAGAAGCAGGAAATATCATACCTGCAGATGGAAGATTGGTGGAGGCTAAAAACCTTAAAGTAGATGAATCAGTATTAACTGGTGAATCAGTACCTGTTGACAAAGTTGATACTGTAATAGAAAATGAAAATATACCTTTAGGAGATAGGCTTAATTTAGTGTACATGGGTACTACGGTTACTTACGGCAGAGGTAAATTTATTGTAATTGCTACAGGTATGGATACCGAAATGGGGAAAGTAGCCGGTTTGATAGAAAACGAAAGGAATGTCAAAACGCCACTTCAATTAAAACTTGAAGAATTGAGCAAATATTTAGGAACAGCTGCGCTTCTCATAAGCGCAATAATATTTGCAATAGGAGTACTTCAAAAAAGACCAGCATTTGATATGTTTATGACGGCTGTAAGCCTTGCTGTTGCAGCGATTCCTGAGGGACTCCCTGCTATTATAACTGTTACGCTTGCACTTGGCGTGCAAAAGATGATTAAGAAAAATGCGATAATAAGGAAACTTCCGGCTGTAGAAACGCTTGGCAGTACAAGTGTTATTTGTTCTGACAAAACAGGAACCCTTACACAGAACAAGATGACAGTTGTGAAGCTTTATATTAACGATAGAAAAGTGAATGTAAAAGAAGATGAAGTGAAACAGGAGGACTATTTCCTTTTAAAAAATGCTGCATTATGTACTGATGCTTTTATAGATGAGGAAGGAAAAGGGATTGGCGATCCTACGGAAGTTGCGATTGTTGCTGCGCTAAATGATTTAATAGGCTTAAAAAAGCCGATATAGAAAAAGAATTTCCAAGAATTGCGGAAATACCCTTTGATTCAGATAGAAAAATGATGTCAACAATACATGTTATGGATAAAGAGGACTTTAGATTAATTACCAAGGGAGCACCTGACAATATTTTAAAAAGATGTAAGTATATTTTGAAAGACAATAAAATTTTACCGCTTGATGAAATAGAAAAGAATAGGTTAAGTTCTATTAACGAAGAAATGGGAAAAGAAGCTTTAAGAGTTATTGCAGTTGCTTATAAAGATATCAAAGAAATACCTAAAAATTTGAGCAGCGATGAAATGGAAAAAGATTTGATATTTATAGGGCTTATAGGCATGATAGATCCACCACGACTGGAGGCCAAACATTCAGTTGAAATATGTAAAAAAGCAGGAATAAAACCTGTTATGATAACGGGTGATCACAAGATAACGGCTTCTGCGATAGCACGGGAGCTTGGAATTCTTGAGGATAATGATGAAGCAGTAACAGGCGAAGACCTTGACAGAATCTCTGATGAAGAATTAAAGGAAAGGATAAAAAGAATATCTGTTTTTGCAAGGGTATCTCCTGAGCACAAGATGAGAATTGTAAAAGCGTGGCAAAAAAATGGTGCTGTGGTAGCAATGACAGGCGATGGTGTAAATGATGCACCTGCCCTTAAACAGGCGGATATTGGAGTTGCAATGGGTATAACTGGTACCGATGTTGCAAAAGAAGCAGCAGATATGGTTTTAACTGATGACAATTTTGCGACAATAGTTGCAGCAATAAAAGAAGGCAGGACCATATTTGCAAACATAAAAAAAGCTATCCATTACTTATTAACCTGTAATTTAGGTGAAATAGTTGTACTGTTTATTGCTACAATATTAGGCATGCCGATGCCTTTAAAACCCATACATATACTATGGGTGAACCTTATAACTGATAGCCTGCCAGCTCTTGCTCTTGGATTTGAACCGCCGGAAAATGATATAATGGAGAAAAAACCCAGACAAAAAGGCGAAAGCATTTTCGCAGGAGGGTTGGCCTATAGAATACCGCTTGAAGGTATGTTAATTGGGTTGGTCACATTAATTGCTTTTGTTATAGGACTTAAGCAAAATATAGAGACTGCAAGAACAATGGCTTTTGCGGTGTTGACTTTATCGCAGCTTGCTCAAGCTTTAAATGTAAGGTCGGACAAATCCATTTTTAAGGTAGGATTATTTACAAACAAATACATGATTTTTGCTTTGATAGTGGCAATTTTGTTACAGGTTATTCTAATTGTAACTCCTTTAAACACTATATTTGGACTTAGGAATATTAATGTTTATGACTGGGATATAATTATTGCAATGTCAGTTACACCTCTTTTAGTAATGGAGGTAGTTAAATTTTTTAAAAAACAGTATTGATTGAAGTAACGGTAGAAGCTTTTGTGGCTTTTGGAATAGCAGGCGAAAAAGCTGCTCAAAATAGCAATGTCAAAGGACCTGGCAGTTTTAAAGTCGTTTTTTGATGAAATATATAATTTGACAGCAGGGGTATTAGAAAAAGAAGGAAAGATGAATGTACTATAGCAATCTTAGATGTTTTAAATTAATTTTGTGATAAAGAAAATCTCAATAATAAAAACAGGGACAGCTAGTAAAAAATTAATATGAGCTGTCCCTATTTTTTGAAATATAAATCAAACAAATTCTTTAATTAATTTTTTTGCATTTTTTTGATTGAGTTCTGCGTCTACTAAAGGGGGACCATTTTTTATAAAATCAAATTTTTCTTCGACTTTGTAAATTATACCTATTGGAATTTTATCTCCAAATTCCATTGCTTTTTTAAAGGCTTCTTCTTTGTTAGTATAGTCGTAATCTTCTGGTAGATGATATACTCTCTCTTTATACCAGGCGAAAGTGTTGACTCTGTTCCAGACAACACAAGGCTGTAAAATATCTATTAAAGTACATAAGTATTGCTCCTAAACCTACTGTAGGAAAGACTTTTAAATTTTTCAATTGTTTAGCGGTTTCCATCAAAGGTAGAGGCAATACTTTGTCTTTTACTTCTTTCTCTCTAATAGATATTTCTTTATCAGCAATAATTACTCCAGAGTTTTTTAAATCAGATTTATAAATTTCTATGGTTTCTTCATTCAAAGCAAAAATTATGTCGACTTTGGAGTTGTGAGAGTATATCGGTTTGTTAGAAAATCTGATTTGTATAAAATTGTGACCGCCTCTTATTCTGGACATATAGTCACTATTGGAAAATACATAAAAGCCATTGCGCTTTAAAATTTTTGCTAAAAGACTAGCAGTAGTATCAATTCCCTGACCTGCTTTACCGCCTATTAATACACTATAATCCATGCTAACTTTCTCCTTAAATTGCAAAATTTAAATTATTATTTGCAGTTGTATATTATTATAACATAGTTTTTTGTTAAAAAAAATTTCCGGTTTATAATCTTTTGTTAAATATAAAATTTCTAAAAGTTTTTTGACATTGGGTAAATTTGTGATATAATAATAACATAAGTATGTGGTAAAGGAAGTTATTGTATTGTTGTAAGTAAACAACTTTGATATACAGTTTAAGATTAAGTCTATATATGATAAATAAATTCAAAAAAAATTTAAAAAATAAAAGGAGAGGAGAAGTGATTATCATTTGATTTTTGAGATATTAGAAGATGAAATAGGGCACGAAGAAGATTTAGAGAACTTAAAAGAAGATATAGACATGATGAATAAAAAATAATAAAAAGTGGGGAGGATATTTATGGAGAAATTTGGGTCATTATATCAAAGTGGAGATTGGAAAGGAGAGAAGCACGTACCTGTCATACATATCTCCGACAAGGTAAAAAAAGGAGAAGTAGTTGAATTAAGAGTCAATATAGGAGAAGAAATTCCACATCCAAATACATTGGAACACCACATTAAATGGATTAAAGTGTATTTCCATGGTGAAGGAGATAAATTCCCTGTGGAAATAGGTAATTACAATTTTACATCTCACGGAGAGTATGGAGTGTTTACAGAACCCGACTTGACAATAAAGTTTAAAGTTGAAAAATCAGGAACAATCTATGCGGCAAGCTACTGCAATATACACGGTTTGTGGGAGAATAGCAAGAAAGTTGAAGTTGAGTAAAATTTCAAAGGGCTTTCATCTTTAAATTTATCCAGATGAAAGCCCTTTGTTGCTAATTTAAGGAGAGGAGAGAGTGCAATGAATTCTTTAGAGTTTGCTATAAAAATACAACCCCTTCTATAAATTTTCAGAAGGAGTTGTTAAATTATGGTTATATTAATTTATCATCTATTTCTAAAACCACAGGACAGTGGTCACTACCCATTACATCAGAATGAATTTCTGCATCAATAAGATAATCTTTTAATCTTTGAGAAACTATGAAATAATCAATTCGCCAACCGATGTTTTTTTCTCTGGCATTTCTCATATAAGACCACCAGGTGTAAGCATCTTTTTTATGAGGATAAAAATATCTGAAAGTATCTATAAAGCCGGAGTTTAAAAGCATTGTCATTTTTTCACGTTCTTCATCTGTAAAACCTGCATTTCTTCTATTAGCAGATGGATTTTTTATATCTATTTCTTTATGGGCTACATTTAAATCTCCACATAAAATTATAGGTTTTACGGAATCTAATTTTAGCAAATAATTTCGAAAGTCTTCTTCCCATTCCATTCTGTAAGAAAGTCTTGTCAATCCTCTTTGAGAATTAGGAGTGTAGGTATTTACTAAGTAAAATTTTTCGTATTCTAACGTTATAACTCTTCCTTCGTTGTCATGTTGAGGGATGCCTATTCCGTAGTTAACGGATAAAGGTTTATATTTTGTGAATACAGCAGTTCCTGAATAAGCCTTCTTTTCAGCAAAGTTCCAAAAAGCGTAATAACCTTCTAAATTAAGTTCTTCAAGGCCTGTCTGATGGGGCTGTAATTTGGTTTCTTGTATACAAAAAATATCAGCATTTACTTTTTTGAAATAATACATAAACCCTTTTTGTAAGCAGGCCCGTAAGCCATTTACATTCCATGAAACAAGTTTCATATTTTTTCCTCCAATATTTTTGAGTTGCTATGAATTAAAAACTATGTGATTACTATCTTCATTATATAGAAAAACAAAAATAAATCAAATTCCAAAATTGTTTACATATTTTTACACAAAAATAACTGCATAAAAGCCCTTTACAAATAGAATTCTATATGATAAAATAAGCTACGTAGTTTTTGTTAAAGCTTCAAGCAAAACTTTTTATTGTTTTAAAAATGTGGAGGGATACCCAAGTGGCCAAAGGGGGCAGACTGTAAATCTGTTGGCTGTCGCCTTCGATGGTTCAAATCCATCTCCCTCCACCATATGACCCATTAGCTCAGGAGGTAGAGCACCTGCCTTTTAAGCAGGGTGTCCCGCGTTCGAGTCGCGGATGGGTCACCAGTTGTAAAAAACAGTTATCAGTTGATAACTGTTTTTTGTTTTTTACAGCAAAAGTTTATGATATAATAATATAAAATGTCGAAAAGGTCGGTTTTATAATTTTGAAGGGAGTTTTTGACATGAAAATGAGAAAATTGACTCCTGAAGAGGAGAAGCTTTTAGAGAATTTTGTGACAGACGTATATGGACCTGTCTATTTTATACATTCATTGCCGGAGTTTATCATTCCACCTATAAATTCGAAGGTAAGTAGAAGAGATACCAGCTGGAGGCTTAATATACTTGAGTCTTTGACAGATGGAGATTTAAACATAACTGACTACATACCCAAACATAACATACCTTTAGAAAAAGCAATACAAAAGGCGAAAGAATTTCACGAAAAGTGGGTTGAAAGATTTGGACATTCTTCTATTGCTGAGCAGCATTTAATGCACCTGTGCGTGGAAGATGTTTCAAGGCTTTTGTCAGGGGATATTGAACTTATGAACAGGCGGCCTGCCTTTATAGAGTGGAGCCAAAGGTATCAAAAGCCTACAAGAGATAAAGTAGTGATACCAAAAGAATTAGAAGGAAAGCCTGATTTGAAAGAAAAGTTTTTAAAAGTCTGGAACAACTCCTATGATGCCTATGAAAAACTTGTAGAAGTTTTGACAGAATATTTAGCTAGGGCAGAAGAGAAAAAAGAGGGGGAAAGTGAAGAAAGGTTTTACAATAGGATTAGTAAAATTGCCTTTGAAGATGCGAGATATGCACTTCTTTTAGCTACCAAGACAAGTTTTGCAGTAGCTTTAAATGCCTTAGATTTACAGGATATAGTGAGAAAACTTTTCGCGCATCCTACTAAAGAGGCAAAGTTATTAGCCGAAAGAATAGTAGAACAAGGGGAAAAAATTGCACCAAGCATGTTACGACATACAACTCCTACTGTTTATCAATTAAAAGTTCACGATAGATTAAAGAATTTAGCAAGTGTTGTAAAGGAAGATGAATTATCAAATTCAGATGAGGATGTCATTTTAATAGACTATACAGGGAAAGATAGTGAATATTCTCCGGTAGATATTGTAATTATGCATATTTTGTTTACATATTCAGGTAAAAGTTTTGAAGCGGTGAGAAAAACAGTGAAGGAGATGGACGAAGAGGGGAAAAGTAAAATCTTGCAGCAGGCAGTTGAAGATATAGGGGAATTTGACCATTTAATGGAGGCATTTAAATCGGTTAGATTTAAATTTCAACTGAAGATAAGTGAAGCTAATTGGCATCAGCTTTTAAGGCATAGAACTATTGTCTTTGATTGCGGTGAACCGACAATTGAAAATGGTTTTGTTATTCCTCCAAATATCGAAAAAGCGAAGGCTTCCGAAATTTTAATAAAAGCGATAAAGGCTTCAGAGGAATTGTTTATAGAATTAAAAGAAAAATTGCCTGAAGTAAGTCCTTACGTGGTAACAAATGCACACAAACGCTTGGTTCTTATGAATGCGGATTTATGGGCTTTTGATCATTTTGCAAATTTGAGATGCACTAATGAAGCTCAGTGGGATATAAGGAATGTTTCTTTTAAGATGCTTGATTTGATTAAGGAAGTAGCGCCCCAGTTGGCAACCTTTATGGCAAGGCGAAAAAAGCTTAAAAGATGGAGATGAAATCATGAAAACCAGTTTTAAAGAAATAAGTTTGCCAAAGCTTAATAATTTGACACCCTCACTGGAATCTACTGCCCTTAAATTAATGGAAGAAGCAGGAGAATTGGCACAAGCTATAGGAAAATTTAGAGGTTTAAACGGAGAAAATGTCACTTTAAGCGAAAAAGAGATAATGGAAAAAATTTCAGAGGAGCTTTTAGATGTTGCTCAAGTCGCAGTTTCAATGATGTTTGTCTTGGAGGAAAAGTATAATATAAATATTGAAGAAAAACTTAAAGAACATATCGAAAAATTAAAAAGGAAAGGGTATATAAAATAAAAAATATGCAGAAAAACTCTGCATATTTTTTATTTTTGTGCGCATATTAAAAATGAAATCTAAGAAGGGAGGATAAATATGCAACTTTCAAACAAGGAGTTACTTTATTTGGATGATATTTTATCATTACAACAAAATATGACAAAAACTTTAAACGATTATGCTACAAGATGTCAAGACCCACAGCTTAAAGCTTTATGCCAAAATCTTGCAGATAGATGTCAAAACAATTTCAATTCTTTGCTAAAACATTTAAGTTAGGAGGAGTGTAAAAATATGTATGGAAATACGCAAATTAGTGACAAGGATATTATGATGAATGTACTGGGCAATTACAAATTCGCAATAGAAATGTTCAGCCATGCAGCAGTTGAGTCTGCAAATGAAAGCATAAGAAGAGAATATATCAATCTTTTAAATTCTACTTTAGAAGATCAAAGGACAGTTTGGAATGCTATAAATCAAAGAGGATGGTATCCTGTCAAACCGGCTCCACCTCAGGATATACAAGAGGCAAGGAACAAATTTAGACAACCCGTTGGGATGATGTAAATATAAAAAGTTTGTGATATAATAATGGAAGTAGTGTTTTTACTGCTTCCATTATTATATTTTATTTTCAAAGGAGGAGTGATTTTATTATGTACGATCTAATTATTTTAGGAGGAGGTCCTGCGGGACTTACTGCTGGATTGTATGCTGCAAGGTCAAGGCTTAAAACGGTACTTATTGAAAAAACTTATCTGGGAGGGCAAATAGTAAATACTTATCAGTTAGAAAATTACCCCGGTTATGAAGAGATAAGTGGTGCTGACCTTATTGCCAAGATGGAGGCACAGGTGAGAAAACACGGCCTTGAGATTGTTAATGAAGATGTTGAGAGCCTAGATATTACAGGAGATGTAAAGAAAGTTAAGACTTCTAATAAAACTTATGAAGCAAAAGCTATTATTTTAGCGATGGGCGCTACACCTAAAAAGTTAGGTGTTCCAAATGAGGATAGATTTATAGGGGCTGGTATCTCCTTCTGTGCTACCTGTGACGGAGCTTTTTACAGAGATGCCACAGTGGCAGTTATAGGCGGAGGAAATACAGCAGTAGAAGACGTTATACCTTACTAAATTTGCAAAAAAAGTCTATATAATTCATAGAAGAAATGAACTTAGAGCTACAAAGATTGAACAGGAAAAAGCCTTCGCAAATGAAAAAATTGAGTTTATTTGGGATACTGTAGTAGTTGATGTAGAAGGAGAGTATGGAGTAGAAAGACTCAAACTTAAAAATGTTAAAACAGGTGAAGAAAGCACACTAAACGTAGATGGTGTCTTTGTAGCTATTGGTTATGCTCCTAATACAGAATTGGTGAAAGGCATAGTAGACCTTGATGAATATGGATATATCATGACAGATGATGATATGAGGACAAATATACCTGGAGTTTTTGCAGCTGGAGACATAAGGCATAAATCTTTAAGACAAGTTATAACGGCTGCTGGAGATGGCGCAACAGCGGCTTATGTAGCAGAAAAATATATAGACAGCGTCAAAAAATAGTCAGGATTTTTCCTGACTATTTTTTGACTTTATTCTTCTTTGCTTTCTTCTTGTTCTGCATTTATTTCTTGTACTTCTTGGTTATAGGCTACTTCCTGTGAAGATGTAGAAATTATAATTCTCTGACCGGGATAAATCAAATTAGGGTCTTTAATATCTGGATTTGCCTTTAATATAGCGTCTACTGTTGTATTGAAAGTTTTTGCTATATTCCATAAAGTGTCACCAGGTTTTACTATATAAACTTTTCCTGGTGGTGTAGGAGTAGTAACAGGAGGAGTTCCAAACAAGAGTGCATTCCATGTCACATTATCGACAATTCCTGTTACTGGAAGCCCTCTGCTTTGCTGATACGCTTTTACGGCTTCTTCTGTTTTTCTTCCAAAGATACCATCAATAGGACCAGGGTCAAAGCCCAAAGATTTTAGTCTTGCTTGCAAGTTTACTACAAAGGGTCCTTTATCTCCAATCTTTAGTGTGGGATATTCAATGGGTGGCGATGTGGGACAAGGAATTATTAATGTTTGCCCAGGGTATATCATATTTGGATTTATTAAATAGTTTGCTTTAATTAGCTCCTCCAATGATACTCCAAATTTTTGTGCTATAGTCCATAAAGTATCTCCTGGCTGTACTGTGTAATAAGTTGGACAAGGCTTTTGTGCGGGAGGTGGTGAAGGTAGTGGTGGTTGTGGTGCGATTATTTTTGCTCCAGGGATGAATAGCTTTTGACCCGGATATATGGTATAAGGGTATGTGAGATTATTTGTATAAATGATAGCTTCGTAAGGAACATTAAATTTTTGAGCAATAAGATATAGAGTATCTCCAGGTTGGACAGTATAATAACTTCCTTGTACTGGAATGATAAGCCTTTGTCCAGGATATATTAAAGATGGATTTATAATGTTGTTTCTTGTGATTATAGCGTCAACTGAGGTGTTAAATTTTTTAGCAATTGAAAATACCGTGTCTCCTGGTTGTACTACGTATGTGAATTCTAAAGTAACCATATTTTTACCTCCTTCCTTTAATCATAATATGTGGATTTTATTATTAAGTGACATATAAACTTTTTTAGATGAATAATTTTTACTAAAAGATAAGGGGATGGGGACATGGTATTTAAAAGGTGGATGATGTTTTTACTAATTGTAAGTTTAATAGTAGGGTTATATAGTTTTAAAAAAGGGTATTATATCGCTGCTTTTAAAACTGTTCCAATAATGAATAAAGTTGTTGTCATAGATGCGGGACATGGAGGACCAGACCCTGGGAAACCTGGAAAATATGGAAAAGATGAGGATGAGTTAAATCTTGAGATTGCTCAAAAATTAAGAGAACTTATTGAAGAAAGTGGTGGTATTGTAGTGATGACAAGGGAAGACGACACTTTGTCAGATAGTTCTCTTTCAAAGGATTTAAAAAATAGAGTGGTAAAAGCAAATGAAGTAATAGCAGATGTTTTAATTAGTATTCATTTAAATAGCTTTAGTCAATCTAAATACAAAGGGGCACAGGTATTTTATCAAAACAATTCTGAAAAAGGTAAACTATTAGCAGAACTTATTCAACAAGAGTTAAGAAATACGTTAGATCCTGATAACGACAGGATGGCTAAAAGTTCTAATAGTTATTACCTTTTGCGAAACGCTAAAATGCCGGCAGTTATTGTGGAATGTGGCTTTATGTCGAATCCAGAAGAGGAAAAGCTTTTAAATGACGAAAATTATCAATATAAAATTGCTTGGGCAATATATAAAGGTTTAATACATTATTTTCAAAAAGTTTCAGAATAGCAAAATTTTTCACTTCATGTCTTGTTATGAAGTGATTTTTTTTGTATACTAAAAGAAGAAGAGAATTTATGAAGGGAGATAATATGGGGATAAAAACAGTACTTTTCGATTTAGATGGAACGATTATTGATACCAATGAACTTATTATTGAGTCTTTTAAATACACAATTGAACGGCATTTAGGATATATCATAAAACCGGAAGACGTTACTCCTTACTTTGGAGAACCTCTTCCAATAACTTTAAAAAGATTTAGCCAAGATAAATGGGAATTGATGCTGGATACTTATAGACAATACAATGAGTTTAATCATGATAAATATACCAAAATAAGAAAAGATGTAAAAGAAGCCCTTGAACTCATGTATAAAAATGGAATAAAAATGGGTATAGTTACATCTAAGAGGAGAGAATTGGCTATAAGGGGGTTAAGGCTTTTTGACTTGGAAAAGTATTTTAAGGTAATTGTGGCATTAGAGGACACAGAAAAACATAAGCCAAATCCGGATCCAATTTTAAAAGCTTTGGAACTACTCAATGCTAATAAAGAAGAGACTTTAATGGTGGGAGACAGTCCTTATGACATATTATGTGCTTCTAATGCTGGAGTAAAAAGTGCGGCTGTTAAATGGACAATCTTGCCGTTTAATCTCTTAGAGGAAGCAAAACCGGATTATGTCATAAATGATATGTTAGAAATTCTAAAAATAATTTGAATATATGGTGGAGGTAAAAATGGATAATATTGCTGTAGAAAAAATTATAGAGAATATAGAAAGAGTAATAATAGGGAAAAGAAAAGTTATTGAACTTGTGGTGATAGCCTTATTGGCTGAAGGCCACGTCCTTATTGAGGATGTTCCTGGTGTAGGAAAGACTTCTTTAGTTAAGGCTTTAGCTAAATCAGTAAATCTTAAATTTAAACGAATACAATTCACACCGGATCTTTTGCCTTCAGATGTTATAGGCATAACTATTTACAATCAATTAAAGAACGACTTTGAATTTAAACCAGGTCCTATAATGAGTCAGATAGTTTTAGCTGATGAAATCAACAGAACTTCTCCTAAGACTCAATCTAGCCTTTTGGAGGCAATGGAAGAAAGACAAATAACTGTTGATGGGGTTACTTATTCTTTACCTAAGCCTTTTATGGTATTGGCTACCCAAAATCCAATTGAATATGAAGGGACTTTTAGATTGCCAGAAGCTCAATTGGACAGATTTATGATAAAAATAGAGATAGGTTATCCCGATGAATATCAGGAAATGATGATTTTAAAAAATTTCGAGAGAGAGGACCCTTTAGAGTCTCTTTCTCCAGTAGCCGATGCTGAAGACATAAAGGAAATGCAAGTGAAGGTAAAGTCTGTCTATGTAGATGATCTAGTCAGAAATTATATTGTCACATTAGTTGCTAATACCAGAAAAAGCAAAGCAATGAGGTTAGGTGCAAGCCCAAGAGCTACTATAAATTTGATGAGAGCTGCTCAGGCAAAGGCCTTTTGCGAAGGAAGAAATTATGTTTTACCAGATGATGTAAAAGAATTAGCGGTACCTGTGTTATCTCATAGAATCATTTTAAAAAATGAAGAAAGATTTGAAGGATTGGACGAGAAAATGTTTATTAAAAATATTGTAGATACCACAAAGGTGCCGGTGATAAAAAGATATGCGTAATAAAATTTTTCTTTTATTGCTACTCATAGTTTCTTTTGCTTTTGCCATTTTTACCGGCGGGAAAATACTTTATTTGCTTGTCTATGAATTTGCATTTTTTATCCTTTTGAATTACCTGTATATAAGGCATATAAAAAATTCTATAGATATCTATGTTATATCTCACAAAGATGAAATTACTGTTGGAGAAGAGATAGCCTATGAAATAACTTTGATAAACAACAGTTTTCTTCCTGTTTTTAATCTTAAAATTATTGACTATACTCCTCTAAATGCTAAATTTAAATCAGAAGAATGGTATCTTATGCCTTTTAAAAATAAAAAAGTACAAAAAAAATTTGTGATTTCAAAAAGAGGAATATATTTTCTTGGACCTTTTGAAGTAGAAATAAAAGATCCTTTTGGAATTTTTAATGTAGTAAAAAAATATGATTTTAAATTAAAATTTGTAGTGCTACCAAGGATTCATAATATAAATGTGGAATTGAAGGCAAGACAACAATTAGGAAATATAGAGGCGGAAAATAAAGCTTTTGAAGATTATACTAATATATCGCAATTAAGAAAGTACAATTATGGTGACAGTATTAAAAGGATTCATTGGAAGGTGTCAGCAAAGAAAAGAGAACTCTACGTGAAAGAATTTCAAGTATCCGCGATGAGTGAAGTTTATATTTTGTGGGATTTAGATAAAAACCATTTTGCTATGGATACCCAAGGAATAATAGATGAAAATTGTGCTGAATGCATGTTATCTATAGCGAAATTTTGCCTTTTACATAGTATTCCTGTAAGTGTTATAGATTACAATACTGGTAAGGTTCATATAAAAGGAAGAACGATTAAAGATTTTAAAAATTTTATTGAGGCTTCTTTAAGGAATTTTCCAGTTTACGAAAAAAGTCTAGAGGACTTTTTGAGATTATATAAAAGTATTCCCTATGATGTGACTCTTATTTTAATAACTCCTTATTTGAATAATGTAATTTTAGGAGAATTAGCGGATTTAAGAAGCAGTAATAGAGAATTAATAATCTATTATGTTAATGACCCAAAAGAAATTGAAGATAAAATTAGCAAATTAGATATCGAAGTTGTTTTCTGGGGGAAGAAAGATGTCAAAAGAGCTAAAAAAGAGTTTGCATGAACACATTATGACAATTGCCCTATCTCTTGTGGTTATATTATCTGCTGTTAGCGGCTTTAGATTCTCATATCCTTTCTATTATCTTTTACTATTAGATATAGTATTAGTGATATTTTTTGCTTTTTTGCTCAAAAGGCCACAACTGATAATATTTTTGCTTACAAGCCTTTTACTTATAGATGTCATAGTTTTTATCAAATATCGCAGCTTATTAGTGAGTATTGTATCTTATATTGATGGTTTTATAAAATGGGCGGATATTTATATGAATTATACAATTTCGCCTCCAGGCTTTGACCTTTTAACAGAAAAATATAGATTTTTTATGATTATAATGACCGTTGTTATAGTAACACTGATTATTACGTTATTAAATATTATCATAAGGAGTTGGTTTTTAACTTTATTTTCAGGAATATTGTTTTTTGTTGTGCAGTGGTATAATTATGTAGATGCTGCTTACCTCTATATGACAGTTTATATTACGCTTTGTTTTATAGATATTGGAATAAAGAACTATTTTAAAAAAGGCAGTGCCAAAGCACCTATTGCAGTTTTTTTGATTGTTGTAATCTTTCTATCTTCTATTACCTCTATCAGTGCTCAATTGATGCCTAAAAACTTTAAACCCGTTAAGTGGGAAACATTGAATAATTGGTTTTATGATACTTTCCCTTTTACTAGAGATTGGAGAAATGGCGAAGGCACTAATGATGATTGGTTTGGGGAAACGGTTTTTACTACTTTTGCCAATGAATTAGGCGGAAATGTGAAACCGAATAATTTTTTAATAATGGAAGTAGAAGCCGATGAAAGTACTTACCTTAGGGGAATGGTCTATGATACTTATACTTATTCCTCAAAAAGTCCTTTAATTTATGATAATTTTTCTAATAGATGGGAAAATTCCAGACAACAGTATATGTATGTAGAAAGCAGCGATAAAATTCCGCCAACTTTCAGTAATAATGTAAATTTTGAAGTAAAAACTATCACAGTAATTCCACTAAAAATTAAGTCAGATATTCTTTTTTCCCCTTGGCAACCTCATAAACTAAGCTATGATTTTTATTATGAAGTTGATAATTTAAACTTAAGAGCAAAAACCTCTCATGGTACTGGAGAGCCTTATGTTGTCACTTATTTAAAGCCACAAATTGATTTAAATTCACTGAGGCAAAAAGGTAACGAGACTTTAAAAGGCGAAGAAAGAATAAGATATTTGTCTTATCCAGCTACTCTTCTACCAGAAAGAGTGAAAGATTTAGCTTATTCTATCACAAAAGACAAAAAAACTCTTTATGATAAGGTAAAAGCAGTGGAAGAATATTTAAGGCAATACCCCTATTCTTTAGATGTTCCTCCTACTCCTTCGGATAGAGATTTTGTTGACTATTTTTTATTCGATCTAAAAAAAGGATATTGTTCTTATTATGCGACGGCAATGGTGATTATGCTCAGGACAATTGGAATTCCTGCAAGATATGTAGTGGGATTTAGAATGCCGTCAGCACCTAGTAGTGATGGCAAATACAGGATTACCGCTGCTAATGCTCACGCGTGGGTAGAGGTATATTTTGATGACTACGGTTGGATTACTTTTGAACCAACACCTAATTATCCCTCATTAGAATTTCCAATGTCCCTCTCAAATGATAATCACTTAAATTTAGAAAATGATATGGAATTACAACCAGATAACGGGAGTAGAGATTCCCATAGCACAGTCGATAAACTGCAACAAAGTGATAATACGGAGACAACTTCTCAGGAAATTGCTTTTTTCAATGATAATAAATTTAATATTTTACGTTTTGGCTTAATATTGATAGTAATTTTAGTGGTAACAACTTCTTTATACTGGTGGGATAAAAAGAAAAAAATTAATAATTTAGGCAATAAATTTTGGGTGATATATTATTATGAAAAAATTGGAAAGCATTTAGCTAAAAAGGGCTTAAAAAAGTTAGATACGGAAACTCCTTTAGAATATCAAAAAAAGTGTTGGGAAATGGGTATATAGGTTTCAGTGAAGTTACGCGGATATACAATGAAACAGTTTATGGAGGTAAAACACCTTCTCAAGAAGAGGTAGGTTATCTAAAAGAATTTATAAAAGAGTTAAAGAAAAAGAGACAGTTAAATCTAAAAAGAATATAAGGTTTATTAATGAATTTGACATAGGTTAGAGAACTAACATATAATAATATTTGGAAGGGAAAGTATGCACCTGAAAGGGGTTTATTAAAATGGTTTTAAGTTACGAGCCTGACGTGAAGAGCAGGATCATGGTATGCGTGACCCCGCAGAAAAGCTGCCGCAGGCTTGTGGAAAGAGGTGCTGAAAGAGCGAAAGAAACTAATGGTGAGTTTTGTGTTGTATACGTTAACAAAAACAACGACATCTCTAATGATTTAAAACAAAACAAAGTATTGCTGGAGCTCTTTGATTTAGCACAAAAAATGGGTGGCAGAGTTTCTATTTTGGTGGGTAAAAAAATCTCAAAAACGCTGGCAGAATTTGCGAAAGAAAACAATATAACCGAGATAATAGTAGGCAAGTCTTTAAGGTCTGCTCTGGATGTTATACTTCATGGAGATGTGATAAATCCATTGAAAAAAGAAGTAGAAAAGAATGACATAAGAGTAGAAGTCATAGAATGACATATCCTTCTATGACTTCTCTCTAATTTTTATATGATTTATCACTTTTTTTACCCCATTTACGCTTTGAGCTGCTTCATTGGCTAATTCTTTTTCTTTTAAATTATTCACATATCCACTTAATGTTACTGTCCCGTTGTTTGCTGTAATAACTAAATCAGGCAAACTCAAATCATAACGAGACAGCTTTTGTACTACTAAATTTACAAGAGATACATCATCTATTTTATGCTCTTTGTTAAGTTCTAATTTGCTTATTACACTTTTGACACCCATGGCTTGGGCTGCTTGACTTATGCTTTCTATTTCTTGCTGTGCGTTATTAATCTTTCCATATAAAGTTACGGTACCGTCGGTTACATCAACACCTAATTCTCCTATTTCTTCATGAAATTTGGAGTTCTGAAGATTTCTCAAAACACCCTGCTTTATATCTTTGTCTGTTATTTTGCTATCTATTGCAATTGTTATATTATTTTCTACTTTTTTTACACCTTCTACGCTTTCTGCTATTTTTTGAGCGTGATTTTTTTCGGATAAGTTATCTACTATTCCATACAAAGTTACATGACCATTGATACACCGGACATTTACATCTACTCCGTAAGACACCCTTTCCTTTTCTAATTTTTCCTTTATATTTTTTTCTATAATTTTATCTTTATTCATTTTCATCCTCCTTATTTTTTGCTAAAATAATTTTTCCACTTTAATTAAAATTTAATTCAGTTTAAATTATTTTTTATTCAAATTTGTTGTATAATTAATATGTACACACGATTTACCACAGAGCCTTGAGAGGTGAATTTTTTGTTTAATGGACTTATAGATATCATAAAAACAATGCGCATTAACGATGTAATAGATATTTTAATAATAGCTTATGTCCTGTATCGCTTAATTTTGGTAATACACAAAACACGAGCAGAGCAGTTGCTTAAAGGGCTTGCTGTGTTAATTGTAATTACCAAAGTGAGCGAATGGCTACAACTTAGGACAGTCAATTATATATTGCGAAATGCTATGACGGTAGGAGTTATTGCGCTTTTAATTGTTTTTCAGCCGGAGTTAAGGCGTGGATTAGAGTCTTTAGGTAGGAGCGGGTTCTTAGGCAAAAATTTCTTCTTTTTTAATGAAGAGGAAAAAGATATGTCAGAGGTTTTGGGAGAGATATGCGATGCGGTGCAATTTTTGTCCCGCTCAAAAATAGGGGCTTTAATTGTTTTAGAAAGGGAGACAGGCCTTAATGAGCTCATTGAAACTGGCATAGCCATGGATTCTAAAATTTCCAGTGAGCTTTTAATAAATACCTTTATACCTAATACGCCCTTACACGATGGAGCTGTCATAATTCGTGGAGATAGGATTATGGCGGCAGGTTGTTTTTTACCTTTAACAGACAACCAAAATCTAAGTAGTGAATTAGGAACACGCCATAGAGCGGGAATAGGTGTTACTGAAATATCTGATGCGGTAGCGATAATCGTTTCTGAAGAGACAGGCACTATTTCTCTTGCACAAAATGGCAGGATTTCAAGACATTTAGATGCAAAAACTTTAAAAGAGGTGTTGTCGAGCATATTTGAAGTAAAAGATACCAAAAAGCCCGTATGGAAAAAATGGGGGAACAAACATGCTGACTAAAGATTTTACAATAAAATTGCTGTCACTGGTATTGGCTTTTTTACTGTGGCTTTATGTAATGGGAGAAGAAAATCCAGAAATTCCTTATGAAATAAGCAATGTGCCTGTCAAATTGATTAATAGCGATACTTTAGAGAAAAAAGGACTTATTGTTTTAGATGAAAAAAATTATACGGTAAATGTAAAAGTAAAAGGAAGACGAAGTGATGTTCTGAATATAGCAGCCCAGAATATATCAGCTTTTGCAGATTTAAGCAGAGTAAATTCTAATGGGACAAATGTCATTCCTGTTACAGTGGAAGGATTACCTAGAAATGTCTCCTTAGTTTCAATAAATCCGTCAGAAATAAAGGTAGAAATAGATAATATTGCGAAAACGCAAATGCCAGTTACTGTAAAAGTAATTGGCAATGTGATGGATGGTTATGCTATGCAACCTGCTGTCCCCACGCCGGGAGAGGTATTGGTGATTGGACCAGAAAGTAAAATTAATCTTATAAAAAATGTGATAGCTGGGGTCAATGTTTCTTATAAAAAAGAGGATGTAAAAATCTCTGTTCCAGTGGTTGCTGTTGACAGAGAAGGAAAAGAAGTAAAAGGTGTTACTATTACTCCTAATCTTGTTGAAGTATATATTCCTGTAAATAAATCTATACGTGTGCCTGTAGTTCCTAAAATATTCGGGAAACCAATGGAAGGATATATGATAGCATCTGTAAATGTACTGCCAGAGTATGTGTATATTACTGGTGATGAGACTGTCCTAAATACGATAAAATCTATAAGTACTAAGCAAATCGATATTTCTGGGAAAAATGAACCTGTCACTGAAAATGTACCTTTTGATTTGCCAGATGGTGTGAAACTTGTTAAAAGTGATATTAATGCAAAAGTATATGTGGATATACAAAAAATAGCGACTAAAGAGATTACTATAAGCAATATAGATATACGAGGAGCAGACAACAAAAATGTTGTAATTCAAAATCCAGATTTAGTCATTACTATATCTGGCCCAGAAAGTGTAGTTAATGGAGCTACAGCTTCCGATTTTAACGCATATATAGACGTAACCAATCTGCCAATGGGTGATCATTCTTTAACTGTAAATATAAATACTAACTTGAACTTGCAAATAATTAGGATTAAACCTGACAAAGTAACTGTTAATATTCAATAGGCGGGTACTTCCCGCCTGTTAATTTTGCTAAAAATCTATCAATTCCACAAAATATAAAGTCTTTATAAAAAAATTTTAATTTAAGAGAAGGATTTTTGACAAATATGTAGAATTAAAATATTGTAAGGTTAAAAAATTTTTAATAACACTCAAAAATTGTAATAGAACTTCATATTATGTATTAAGAAGGGCAGGTGAACCTGTTGAAAGTTTTAGTTATTAATCCGGGTTCTACTTCTACTAAAGTGGCATTGTATGAAGAGGAAAAAGAAATTGTAAAAACGGAGATTGTCCACGACATTGAAGCGCTTAAAAGATATAAGAGTATCATTGAGCAATTTGATTTAAGGTTAAATGCTATAAATGATTGGATAGAGCAAAACAACATAAACTTGAAAGAAATATCTGCAATTGTGGTAAGAGGAGGACTTATTAAACCCGTTCAAAGTGGTACTTATTTTGTAAACGATATTATGCTTGAGGATTTGAAAAGGGGAGTTGGAGGTGAACATGCTTCAAATCTCGGTGGACTAATTGGAAGAGCTATAGGAGATAAGCATAATATTCCTGTTTATACATTAGATCCTGTAGCTGTTGATGAAATGGAAGATGTTGCAAGAATTTCTGGCCTTCCTGAGCTTCCAAGAAAAAGTCAATCTCATGCTTTAAACATAAAAGCGTGTGTTCATCGATATGCAATGGAAAATGGTGTTAAAGAAGAGGAATTGGATCTTGTTGTGGCTCATATGGGGGGAGGCATTTCTGTAGCAGCAATTAAAGGAGGAAAAATTGTAGATGTAAACAATGCAAATCAAATGGGGCCGTTTTCTCCTGAGAGGACAGGAAGCCTGCCATCGATGAAAGTTGTTGACCTTTGTTATTCTGGTAAATACAGTTTTGATGAGATGAAGAAAAAAATTGTAGGTATGGGTGGGATGGTAGCACATCTTGAGACAAATGATGCGAGAGAAGTAGAAAAGCGAATACAAAATGGTGATAAAAAAGCTAAATTAGTTTTTGAAGCTATGGCTTATCAAATTGCAAAGGAAATTGGCAGAATGGCGGCAGTATTAAAGGGGGATGTGAAATCAATAATTTTAACTGGTGGACTTGCTTATTCTAAACGACTAATAGAGATAATCATTGATATGACGAGCTTTATTGCACCTATAACTCTTTATCCAGGGGGAGATGAAATGGAAGCTTTAAGAGATGGTGCATTAAGAGTTTTAAGAAATATTGAAAAGCCCAAGATTTATAGCTGATGAGGTGTATGATATGAGAACATTTGAAGAAATGTATAATTACGTAAAAGACTTGCCTCCCAAAACTATAGCAGTAGCTCAAGCGGCAGATGAAGATGTATTAGAAGCGATTAAAGAAGCTCATGAAAGAGGAATAGTAAAAGCAATATTAGTTGGTGATAAAGAAAAAATAGAAAGGATAGCTTCTTCAATATCAATGCCTTTAAAGGATCACGAAATAATAGACACAAAAAGTAACTTAGAAGCTTGTCGCGAAGCTGTAAAGTTTGTGAGCGAAGGCAAAGCTGATATATTGATGAAAGGCCTTGTACAGACGGCAGAGATATTAAGGGTTGTTTTAGATAAGGAAATTGGTCTTCGCACTGGAAGAACTTTAAGTCATGTGGCTGTTTTTGAATCTCCTTATAACAGGCTTATCCTTTTGACAGATGCAGCAATGAATATTGCCCCTGATTTGAAAGTGAAAATAGACATAATTTTAAATGCAGTAGACGTTGCAAGGCAAATTGGAATTGATGCTCCAAGGGTTGCAGTTTTAGGAGCTGTTGAAACAGTTAATCCTGATATGCAAGCCACATTAGATGCAGCAATACTTTCAAAAATGAGTGAAAGAGGTCAAATCAAAGGGGCTATAATAGATGGGCCGTTGGCTCTTGATAATGCTTTATCAGTAGAAGCAGCGCGGCATAAAGGGATAATAAGCCCTGTTGCAGGTAATGCTGACATTCTTTTAGTTCCAGATATTGAAGCTGGTAATATGCTGTATAAAGCTATAACCTATATAGCAGAAAGAAGGATAGCAGGAATAATAATGGGGGCAAAAAGGCCGATTGTCTTGACTTCAAGGGCAGACTCCAGTGAAGCTAAATTTAATTCTATAATGTTGGCATCTCTTGCTTCTAATGTTTGATTATTTAAGTTGATTATTAAATAGGAGGAGATATTTTATGAAAATATTTGAAATAATGGAAACTAAAGATTATGAAAATGTGATTTTATGCCATGACAAGACTTCAGGTCTTAAGGCGATAATTGCAATTCATGACACGACTTTAGGTCCTGCTTTAGGCGGATGTAGGATGTGGACTTATGACTCAGAAGAGGATGCAATAAATGATGCATTAAGGCTTGCAAGGGGAATGACATACAAAAATGCTGCTGCGGGCCTAAACTTAGGTGGAGGTAAAACAGTTGTAATAGGAAACCCTCGAACAGATAAATCTGAAGCACTATTTAGAAGCTTGGGAAGATATATAGAGTCTCTAAAAGGAAGATATATAACAGCAGAAGATGTTGGAACTAACTTAAAAGATATGGAATATATACGCTATGAGACGAAATATGTAGCAGGGTTAGCAGAAACCAGTGGAGACCCGTCTCCTTTTACAGCTTATGGAGTCTATAGGGGTATGCAAGCAGCTGCTGAAGAGATTTTTGGAACTTTAGATTTAAGAGGAAAAGTAGTTGCAATACAAGGTGTAGGAAATGTAGGCTACAATTTAGCGAAACACTTATATGAAGCAGGGGCAAAGCTAATTGTGACAGACATATTTGAAGACAATGTAAAGAGGGCAGTAGAGGAATTTAAAGCTGAATATGTGAAACCGGATGAGATTTATGGGGTAGAATGCGATATATTTGCGCCTTGTGCTTTGGGAGCGATAATAAACGATGAAACGATACCGCAACTTAAGTGTAAGATAGTAGCAGGTTCAGCTAATAACCAGTTAAAAGAAGAGAGGCATGGGGATATATTGCAAGAGAAAGGTATACTCTATGTGCCTGATTACATTATAAATGCTGGTGGGGTTATAAATGTAGCTGATGAGCTCAATCCTTCTGGCTATAACAGAGATAGGGCTATGAGAAAAGTTTCTATGATATTTGATACAGTGAAAAAGGTTATACAGAAATCTAAAGAAGAGAACATACCGACATATGCAGCAGCAGATAGAGTGGCAGAAGAGAGGATAAAGACCATTGCTGCTGTAAAAGACAATTATATTGTCAAATAAGGGTGGGCGGTTTTTTGTTTGCCCTTTCCTTAAAAATTTTGATAGAAAAAGGAAGTGTAATATAATATAAATTGATAGCACGGAGGGGATTGTTTTGCCTTTAATTCTTGTGATAAATCCCGGCTCTACATCTACAAAAGTTGCTGTGTTTAAGGACACAGTGCCCCTTTTTACTGAAACTTTAAGGCACAATACTGAAGAGCTTAGTAAGTATAAAAGTATTATTGACCAGTTTGAATTTAGAACTCAGGCGATTTTAAATATGTTAAAAGAAAAAGGCATTTCTCTTTCAGAAATTGATGCAATAGTAGGGAGAGGCGGACTTTTAAAGCCAATAGAAAGTGGAACTTATATTGTAAATGAAAAAATGATAGAGGATTTAAAGAAGGCTGAAAGAGGAGAACATGCTTCCAATTTAGGGGGTATAATTGCTTATACTTTAGCTAAAGAACACAATATTCCAGCTTATATAGTAGACCCTGTAGTAGTGGATGAGTTAGAGGATGTAGCGAGAATAACAGGGATGCCTGAGATTGAAAAATCTAGTATATTCCATGCGTTAAATCAAAAAGCAATTGCTCGCCGTTTAGCTGCTGACTTACACAAAAAGTACGAAGAAGTAAATTTAATTATTGTTCATTTAGGTGGTGGTATATCTGTTGGGGCTCATAAACACGGCAGGGTAGTAGATGTAAATGATGCTTTAAATGGGGAAGGGCCTTTTTCTCCAGAAAGAGCGGGAGGACTTCCTGTACTTGACTTAGTAAAGTTATGTTATAGTGGTAAATACACCTATCAGGAGATGAAAAAGAAGTTAATAGGACAAGGGGGAATAGTGGCACATTTAGGCACTAACGATGTAAGAGAAGTTTATAAAAAAATTGAAGAAGGAGATAAAAAAGCAGAATTGGTCTTAGAAGCTATGGCCTATCAGACAGCTAAGGAAATTGGAGCGATGGCAGTGGTTTTAAAAGGCCATGTAGATGCAGTAGGAATTACAGGTGGAATTGCGTATAACGAGGATTTTGTAAAAAGGATAAGTGAAAGGGTAAAATTTATAGCTCCTGTTTATGTATATCCAGGTGAGGATGAAATGTTAGCTTTGGCGCAGGGGGCATATCGGGTACTTAGCGGTGAAGAAAAAGCTAAAATGTATAGTTAAAAGGATGATGGATAATGGATTTCAAAAGGTTGACAATTGTAGTAGGGCATTACGGTACAGGTAAGACCGAGGTTGCAATAAATTATGCTAAGTTTATAAGAGAATCAGGAAAAGAGGTAGAAATAGTCGATTTAGATATTGTAAATCCATATTTTAGGTCGAGGGAAGTGAGAAAAGAACTTTTTGATAAGTGGAGAATACGAGTAGCAGGAGTAGAAGAGAAATATATGAATGCAGATGTGCCTGCTATTTCCCGCAACATCTATGGGGCATTATACAGCAAGGATAAATATGCAGTCTTCGATGTTGGGGGAGACGATGTAGGAGCAACTCCATTAGGTCAGTATCGGCATATAATAAAGGATCAAGATGCAGAAGTATTATTTGTAGTTAATGTAAACAGGCCACTTACAAAAGATGTAGAATCGGTCATTGAATATCTTAAATCGATTGAAGAAGCAGCTAAAATTAAAGTAACTCATTTGGTAAACAATACTCATTTATCTTATGAAACAACAGTAGAGGATATTTTAAAAGGTCAAAAAGTGGTGGAGGAAGTCTCAAAAATTACAGGGATACCTATTAAGATGGTGACTGTAAAAAGAGAATTGCTCAACAAAGTTCCTGACTTAGGATATCCGATATTTCCAATTGACCTTTATATGAAAACTCCATGGGATAAAATGTGAGAGGAGGAATTTATGTGGCAAAAGTTATTTTTAATGAAGATTTATGTAAAGGTTGTGAATTGTGTGTAAATGCTTGTCCCAAGAAAATTATTGAAATGGACATGAGCAAAATAAATGTGAAGGGATATCATCCTGCCACTGTTAAACCGGAAAATATGAACAAATGTATAGGTTGTGCATTTTGCGCTATGATGTGTCCTGATACTGTTATAACAGTTATAAAATAAATGGAGGGGAGTAAGATGGCTAAGGTATTAATGAAAGGTAATGAGGCGTTAGCGGAAGCAGCTATTCAAGCTGGGTGTAGACATTACTTTGGTTATCCTATAACACCTCAAAATGAGGTTACAGCTTACATGGCAAAGAGAATGCCAGAGGTAGGTGGCGTATTTTTACAAGCAGAAAGTGAAGTTTCTGCTATAAATATGGTATATGGAGCAGGTGGAGCAGGAGCTCGTGTTATGACTTCCACCAGCAGCCCTGGTTTGAGTCTTATGCAAGAAGGTATCTCATATCTTGCAGGTGCTCAAGTACCTTGTGTAATTGTGAATATAATGAGGGGTGGCCCAGGATTAGGAGACATTCAAGGAGCTCAAGGAGATTACTTTCAATCTACAAAAGGAGGAGGCCATGGAGATTATAGATTGATTGTCCTTGCTCCTTCTACAATCCAAGAAATGGCAGATTTAGTCCAAGAAGCTTTTGATATTGCAGATGAATATAGGAACCCTGTTGTTATATTGGGAGATGGGATGTTAGGTCAGATGATGGAACCTGTAGATTTTGAAAATATTCAAAAAAGAAAGAGAGATATTCCAGAAAAAACATGGGCTACTACAGGAAGAGGAAATAGAGAGCATAGAAACATAATCAATTCTTTATATATCGATCCACCTGTATTAGAGAAATATAATTATCAATTATTTGAAAAATATGCAAAGGCTGAAAAGAATGAAGTGAGATATGAAATGATAAATTGCGAAGATGCGGATGTTATTTTAGTTGCTTATGGTACTATTGCCCGCGTAGCAAAGAATGTGATGAATATTGCAAGAAGAGAAGGGTATAAAGTAGGATTAATAAGACCTATTTCCTTGTGGCCTTTCCCGAAAGAGCCTTTCGAAAAGACAGTTGATACCGCAAAAGCTTATTTGACTGTAGAAATGAGCATGGGACAAATGGTAGAAGATGTAAAACTTGCAGTACAATTCAAAAAGCCGGTCTATTTCTACGGAAGGCCAGGTGGTATGATACCAGAACCATCTGTGATGCTAGAACAAATTAGGAAAATTGCAGGAGGTGTGAAATAATGGCTGTTGTATTTCAAAAAACAAAGGGATTGACAGATACGCCTTTTCATTATTGTCCAGGCTGTACTCATGGTATAATCCACAGGTTAGTAGCTGAAATTATGGAAGAGTTAGATGTTTTAGATAAGGCAATAGGTGTTGCTCCTGTAGGATGTGCTGTATTTGCATATGACTATTTTAATTGTGATATGCAAGAGGCAGCTCATGGGAGGGCTCCAGCAGTTGCTACAGGTATTAAGAGAGTTCATCCTGATAAAATTGTGTTTACTTATCAAGGAGATGGAGACTTAGCAGCTATTGGAACAGCAGAGATTGTTCATGCGGCTGCAAGGGGAGAAAATATAACAGTTATTTTTGTCAACAATGCTAACTATGGAATGACAGGAGGACAAATGGCTCCTACTACATTAATTGGTCAGGAAACAACTACTACTCCTTACGGAAGAAAGCCAGAAATAAATGGTTATCCCATTAGAGTGAGTGAAATGCTAGCAACCCTTGAGGGTACAGCATATATTGAAAGAGTATCTGTTTACGATGTAAAACATGTAATGCAGGCTAAAAAAGCCATAAAAAATGCATTTTTAGCTCAAATACAAAAAAAGGGGTTTTCTATGATAGAAGTGCTCTCTAGTTGTCCTACTAACTGGGGTATGACACCGGTAGAGGCATTAAATTGGATAAAAGAGCACATGGAACCGTATTACCCTTTGGGTGTGTATAAAAACACCTTAGAGGAGGTTAAGTAATTATGGAAGAAAGAATAATTTTTGCAGGCTTTGGTGGTCAAGGAGTTTTATCAATGGGGCTTATAATTACCTATGCGGGAATGTTTGAAGGGAAAAATGTGTCTTGGACTCCTTCTTATGGTCCTGAAATGAGAGGAGGAACTGCCTATTGTAATGTCACTGTATCAGATGAGGAAGTAGGCTCTCCAATTATTACAGAGGCTACCTCTGTAGTTGTAATGAATAGGCCTTCTTTAGACAAATATGAATCTTATGTGATACCAGGTGGAAAATTATTCATAAATACTTCATTAGTAGATAGAAAAGCAGAGAGAAAAGATATAGAAGTGTATGAGATACCTGCCAATGATATTGCTAATGAATTGGGTAATTTAAAAATTGCTAACATGGTGATGCTAGGAGCTTTCATAGAAGCTACTAAAGTTGTAAAAATGGAAACAGTACTAAAAGCTCTGCCTGAGGTCTTTGGCAAAGGTAAAGAGCATTTGATGCCTATAAATGAAAAAGCGTTAAATAGGGGAGCAGAATTAGTAAAAAGTCTCATTACAACTAAAAAATAACCTCTTCGGAGGTTATTTTTTCTGTAGGAGGTGTAAATTTGAAAAAATTAAGTGAAATTGTAGAGAAAGCAAAAGGATTCAATAAAATATTTACTGTGGCAGGGGCAGAAGACTGTGAAGTATTGTTAGCATGCGAATCTGCAAGAAAAGAAGGGATAGGAAATCCTATATTGGTAGGTATTAAAGAAAAAATAGAAACTATTGCAAAAGATATAGGCATTGATATTAAGCAATATGAAATAATTGATGAAAAAGAAGAGTCGGAAAAATGCAAAAGGGCAGTTTTAGAAGTTAGAGAAGGTAGGGCTTCTTTTGTCATGAAAGGTCTTGTTCCTACTGCTACTCTTTTAAGGGCTGTTCTTGACAGCGAATACGGCATTAGAGGAGAAGGATTACTCAGTCATGTAATGGTTTATGAAATTCCCAACTATCACAAGTTATTGCTTTTGACTGATGGAGGAATGAATATTAGTCCTACTTTAGAAGAAAAAGTGCAAATTTTAAAAAATGCTATTAAAGTGGCAAAAGCTATAGAAATAGAAAATCCTAAAGTAGCCTGTTTGTCGGCGGTAGAAGTGGTAAACCCTAAAATGCCTTCCACTGTTGAAGCCGCTAAATTAAAGGAAATGAACCAAAGAGGTGAGATAGAAGGAATAGTAGATGGTCCTTTAGCTTTTGACCTTGCCATAAGCAAAGAGGCGGCAATTCACAAAGGAGTAAAAAGTGAGGTTGCAGGAGATGCCGATATTTTGTTGGTGCCATTTATAGAGGTAGGAAATGCTTTAGGTAAAAGCTTTACTTATTTTGCAAAGGCAAGAAGTGCGGGAATTGTGGTAGGAGCAAAAGCGCCAATTGTTCTAGTTTCAAGAGCTGATTCCCACGAAGATAAGTTTAATTCTATAGCTTTTGCCTGTGCAGTATCTTTTTGATAACGATAAATTAAATGGGGGAAAATGAATGAAAAAAATAATGATGGGAGATGAAGCAGTAGCAAGAGGTGCTTATGAGTACGGCATCACTTTTGCTGCTGCATACCCTGGTACACCAAGCACAGAGATAATAGAGAATATAGCTAAGTACAAAGAAATATATTCTGAATGGGCGCCAAATGAAAAAGTTGCTGTTGAAGCAGCAATTGGTGCTTCTATCGCAGGCGCAAGAAGTCTTGCTGCTATGAAACATGTTGGCCTTAATGTGGCAGCAGACCCACTTTTCACTTTTGCATATACAGGTGTTAATGGGGGTTGTGTAATTGTAACGGCAGATGACCCTGGAATGCACTCATCACAAAATGAACAGGACAATAGGTATTATGCAAAATTTGCTAAAATACCCATGTTAGAACCTTCAGACAGTCAAGAATGTAAAGATTTTGTAGGATACGCATTGGACATAAGTGAAAAGTACGATACTCCTGTTTTGTTAAGGCTTACAACAAGGGTAAGTCATGGCAAAGGAGTAGTAGAATTAGGTGAAAGACAAAATGTAGAGATGAAACCTTATAAAAAAGATATTCCTAAATATGTAATGGTGCCTGCTAATGCACAAAAAAGGCATGTAGTTGTAGAAGAAAGATTAAAGGCTTTAAGACAATTGTCAGAAGAAATTTCTATTAACAGAATAGAATGGAATGATAGAGAAATTGGCATAATTACCAGTGGTATAAGCTATCTTTATGTAAAAGAAGTTTTTGGAGATGAAGTTTCAATCTTAAAATTAGGAATGACTTATCCTTTGCCATCAGAGCTTATAAAAAAATTCGCAGAAGGAGTTAAAAAACTATACGTTGTAGAGGAATTGGAACCTTACATCGAAGAACATGTAAAAAGCTTAGGAATAAAAGTCATAGGCAAAGAGATATTGCCGATAGTAGGGGAATTAAATCCTGGTATAATAAGAAAAGCTATAAAGGGTGAAGAATTAGAGCATATATCAGTTGATACAAAAGTGCCAGGTAGACCTCCTATGCTTTGTGCAGGATGTCCTCACAGGGGAGTTTTCTACGTATTGAAAAAAAGAGAGTTCCAGTCTTAGGCGACATTGGATGTTATACTTTAGGGGCAGCTCCTCCACTGGAAGCTATAGATACCTGTGTTTGCATGGGAGCAAGTATTTCTGGATCTCACGGATTCCAAAAGGCCAATGAACACAAAGGAAGGAAACAAAAGATTTTTAGTGTAATAGGTGACTCAACTTTCTTCCATTCAGGAATAACAGGTTTGATTGATATAGTCTACAATAAAGGAAATGCTGTACCTATAATTCTTGACAACCGCATAACAGCTATGACGGGGCATCAGCACAATCCTGGAACTGGGAAAACTTTGATGGGAGAAGAGGCTCCAGAAATAGATATAGCGAAATTAAGTGAAGCAATAGGAGTAAAAAGAGTAAGAGTGGTTGATCCTTTTAACTTAAAAGAAGTTGAAAATGCTGTTGATGAAGCTATGAATACTGACGATACAATGGTAATTGTAGCAAAGGGACCTTGTGCTTTGATTCCTCCGAGACCTCAGGGAGAGTGTAGAATAGACCAAGATAAATGCAAAAAATGCGGTTTGTGTCTAAGGATAGGTTGTCCTGCTATAAGCAAAAAAGATGGAATATTTAGCATAGACCCTGACCAGTGTACCGGATGTACAGTTTGTATGCAGGTATGTCCTTTCGATGCTATAGAAAAGGTGAGGTGAAATAAAGTGCAAGAAGTGAAAAGCATATTAATGGTAGGGGTAGGAGGGCAAGGCACTATTCTAGCCAGTAATGTTTTGGCGGAAGGACTATTAAAAAGTGGTTATGATGTAAAAATGTCAGAAGTCCACGGCATGTCTCAAAGAGGAGGAAGTGTCAATACTCAAATAAGGTTTGGAGAAAAAGTTTATTCTCCAGTCATTGAAGTTGGGGCTGCTGATGTTATCGTAGCCTTTGAAAAAATGGAAGCTGTGCGATGGTTAAATTATCTTAAAAAAGACGGCGTTGTCATTGTAAATACGGTAGAAATACCTCCACTTTCTGTGCTCATAAGCAAAGAAGAGTATCCCAAGAACTTAATTGAGGAAATATCAAAAAGCGTAAAGACAATTGCAGTAGATGCAGATAAAATAGCAGAGAGCCTTGGAAATATAAAGGCTCAAAATATAGTTCTTTTAGGAGTACTTGTTAAATATTTAGGACTACAAGGCATTGATTGGGAAGAGGTAATAAAAAATAACGTGCCACAAAAATTTGTTGAATTAAATACAAATGCCTTTAGAAAAGGGCTGGAGGTAATCTAAGAGGGGGAGATAATTTCCTCCATTTTTTATTAAAAGAAGGATTGTTAAAGATTGTGGCGAATATATCTTATAGCGCTGACTTTATTGAATTTGTCATTAGAGGAAGGGAGGTATTATTTTTTTGTTATATAGAATTTTACGGCTTATTGCTAAATTGATTCTTAAGATATTCTATTCCTTTGAAGTAAAATATGAGAAAAATTTGCCTGAGGGAGCTTGTATTTTTGTTGCAAACCATCAAAGTTTGCTAGACCCAGTTGTGGTAGCCTGTTCTGTAAAAAGACCCGTTATATTTTTAGCAAGTTCTGAACTTTATAAAAGGCGTTTTTTAAAATATTTTTTAAAAATTGATAAAGCAATTCCCATAAAGAAAAATTCGCCTGATTTAAATGCCATAAAACAAGCGTTATTTAGACTAAAGGAAGGAAATTCTATAGGATTATTTCCAGAAGGAGGAATATCACCAACTGGCAAAGTAGAAAAAATGTATGAAGGGGCTATGTATATAGCATATAAATCGGGAAAGCCCATTGTGCCAGTGGCTATAAAAGGCACAAGAGAAATACTACCTTTTGGCAAATATTTTCCCAAATTTAGGGGAAAAATTGAACTAAAAATAGGGGAACCAATTTACCCAAATCTGAATATTGATATAAAGATGGAAATTGTTGAATTGAGAGACAAAGTTATGCAAAATATATTAACAATGTTGGAGGAATAGTGTAAATTGAAATATGGTTTTCACTGTGATAAAATATTATCGTATGATTTATTGAGAGGAGATAGAAAATGGCAAGGTTGTTTGGTACAGATGGTGTTAGAGGTATAGCTAATTATGACTTGACTCCACAACTTGCTTTTGAACTAGGAAGAGCAGGAGCATATGCTTTGACGGAAGGAAGTCATAGGCCCAAAATTGTAGTGGGAAAAGACAGCCGTATTTCTAGCGACATGCTAGAATGCGCATTAGCTGCTGGTCTTACCTCTGTAGGGGCGGAGGTCATAAGTGTGGGGATAATTCCTACACCAGCGGTAGCTTACCTTACCCGATTATATCAAGCAGATGCTGGAGTTATGATATCGGCATCTCATAATCCCGTAGAGTACAATGGGATAAAATTTTTTGATAAAAATGGGTATAAATTGCCAGATGAAGTAGAAGATAGAATAGAAAATATAATAAAAGAAAAAATTGAGTTGCCTTCTCCTATTGGGACGGGAATAGGTACCAGGAAAGAATACACAAATTCTCATAGAGATTACATAGAGTTCTTAAAGTCTACTATTGATGGGGATTTAAAAGGAATGAAAATTGTAATTGATTGTGCTTATGGAGCTAGCAGCACAGTAGCGCCAATTCTATTTAAAGAACTAGGGGCGGAAGTCATATTACATGGAGCAGAGCCTATAGGGGAAAAGATAAATGTCAATTGTGGGTCTACTCATCCTGAAAAATTGCAACAACTCGTCATAGAAAATGGGGCCGACATAGGTTTAGCCTTTGACGGAGATGCTGATAGACTTATTGCAGTTGATGAAAAAGGAAATGTTGTTGATGGAGACCACATAATGGCAATATGTGCTATAGATTTAAAGAAAAAAGGTAGGTTAAAAAATAACACAGTTGTGGCAACAGTTATGAGCAATATAGGCTTTGAGATTGCACTTAAAGAGCAAGGGATTAATCTCATAAGGACAAAAGTAGGAGACAGATATGTTTTAGAAGAAATGATAAAAGGCGGATATTCTATTGGTGGCGAACAATCAGGCCATATTATTTTCCTTAATGACAATACTACTGGAGATGGGGAAATTACTGCTTTAAAACTTTGTTCTATTTTAAAAGAAAGTGGCAAAAAATTGTCAGAGTTAGCTGCCTGCATGGTTACTTACCCACAAGTTCTTATAAACGCAAAAGTAAAAAATGAGTTAAAACATGCTTATTTAGAGGATGAAGAAATAAAAAGGGAAATTGAAAACTTAGAAAGGGAAATGAGAGGAGAAGGACGAGTACTTATAAGACCCTCGGGTACTGAGCCTCTTGTGAGAGTTATGGTAGAAGGAAAAGATTCTGATAAAATTAGTCAAATGGCAAAAGAACTTGCTGAATTAATAGAAAGAAAATTAAATTAAATAAAAGTGCGAAAGGTATTATTTGAAAGGGGGGATGCCTATTGAAGAAGAGTAAAAGAAGGTAAGGATTAAAAATTAAAAAAGCGCCTGGGCTTAAAGTGTATACTTTAAGCTGACGAGGACAGGGTTTATCGAGTTATCGGCGGGTGCCCTGCGGTTTTCTGCGACCGATAAAGGACTGGTAAAACCACAGGCGACTGTGGCATAAAGCAGTCTGGGCAGGGATGAATATTTATTACAAAAGTGAGAGGAGACCGAGTATGTGTGGAATTGTAGGATATATTGGCGATAAACAGGCGACGCCAATACTTTTAGAAGGTTTGACAAAATTGGAGTATCGAGGCTATGATTCGGCAGGAATTGCCATTTTAAATGATGGCAATATAAATATAAAGAAAGCGAAGGGAAGATTAAACGTCCTAAAAGAGCTTGTTGAAAAAGATAATATGGTAGGGACAATAGGCATAGGACACACAAGGTGGGCTACGCATGGTGAACCATCTGATACAAACTCCCATCCTCATTTATCCCAATCAGGGCTAATTGCAGTAGTCCACAATGGCATAATTGAAAACTATCTTCCACTGAAGAAATGGCTGTTAGAGGAAGGTTATACCTTTAAGTCTGAGACTGATACAGAAGTTGTAGCAAATTTGCTGGAGTATTATTACAATGGCGATATAGTAGAGGCTGTGAAAAAAGTTTTAGACAGAATTGAAGGTTCTTATGCCTTAGGCGTTTTGTGCAAAAACAATCCCGATATGATTGTAGCTGCAAGAAAAGAAGCACCTCTTATAGTTGGAATAGGCAATGGTGAAAACTTTATTGCATCTGATATCCCAGCTATATTAAAACATACAAGAAGTGTATATTTTCTTGATGATCATGAGATTGCCATAATTAAAAAAGACAGCGTAGAGTTTATAGACATGTTTGGAAGGCAAGTAGAAAAATCGCTTTTTGAAGTAAAATGGGATGTAGAGGCGGCTGAAAAGGGCGGTTATGAACATTTCATGATAAAAGAAATTCACGAGCAGCCAAGTGCTATAAAAGATACATTAAGAGGCAGAATAATTGATGATTCAGAAATAGTTTTAGATGATGTGAAAATTACTAAAGAAGACCTTGAAAAGATAGATAAAATCTTTATTGTAGCCTGTGGAACAGCTTATCATGCGGGTGTTGTTGGGAAATACGTCATAGAAAATCTTGCGAGAATACCTGTTGAAGTAGATGTCGCTTCAGAATTTAGATATAGAAACCCCTTAGTAAATGAAAGAACTCTTACAATTGTAATAAGCCAGTCGGGGGAAACAGCAGATACCATTGCTGCATTAAAAGAAGCTAAGAAAAAAGGGTCAAGAGTTATAGCCATTACAAACGTCGTTGGAAGTTCTGTCTCCAGAGAAGCAGATGATGTACTATACACATGGGCAGGTCCTGAAATAGCTGTTGCTTCCACCAAAGCTTATACTACGCAACTTATAGCTCTCTATCTTGTAGCTATGGACCTTGCAATAAAAAGAGGGACAATAACTAAAACAAAGGTTATGGAACTTTGCACAGAATTAAAGAAACTTCCTGAAAAAGTTCAGTATTTACTTGACAACAAAGATGTAATACAAAAATTTGCCTCTGAACACTATAATGCAAAAGACGTATTTTACATTGGAAGAGGACTGGACTATGCTGTTGCTATGGAGGGTTCTTTAAAACTCAAAGAAATATCCTATATTCATTCAGAGGCTTATCCGGCTGGTGAATTAAAACACGGTACTTTGGCCCTTGTAGAAGAGGGAACACTTGTGATAGCTCTTGCAACACAAGATGACCTTTTTGAAAAGATGCTTAGTAATATAAAAGAAGTAAAAGCAAGAGGTGGTTTTTTAGTCGCCTTTGCAAAGCAGGGTAATTTGCAGCTTGAGGGCGTTGTAGATAAAGTAATATATATACCTGAAACGCTTAAAGAGCTTACTCCAGTATTGACAGTTGTGCCTTTGCAACTTTTAGCATATTATATGGCAGTAGAAAAAGGATGTGACGTAGATAAACCGCGTAATCTTGCAAAGTCAGTAACTGTAGAGTAATGGAGGTCAAAAGGCTGAAGAGTTGTGTATTTTTCATTTATACCTTTTCCCCATGCGAAAAAAGTGGTTCCGTTTGGGAAGGAGAAAGGGAAAAGGATTAAGGATTAAGTCTTTATAGAATAACAAAGGGATAAGTGGTAAAGCCTCGAAAAATTCGGGATTTACGCCACTTATCCCTTTTTTCCTTGATCCATAATCCTCTCCTACGGAACGACTTTTTTCAACTATTAATATTGCTACTTTTTCCTTCCTCAAGTATAATGAAGTTAAAAGGTTAAGACGCAGTAGTAATTGAAGTGAGACGTAAAAATAGTTAAGTGTAAAAATTGCATTGAGGGGATGTTGGATTATGTGGAAATTATTTGCAATATTATCAGCTTTGTTTGCTGCTTTGACTTCAATTCTTGCTAAAATTGGCATAAAAGGCGTGGATTCTAACTTGGCTACAGCTATTCGTACAACTGTTATTATATTTTTAGCGTGGGGTATTGTATTTACAACAGGGGGACAGTATGGAATTAAAAGTTTGACAAAACAAAATTGGATCTTTTTGATTCTCTCTGGACTGGCGACAGGTTTGTCCTGGTTATTTTATTATAAGGCAATATCTATAGGTGAAGTATCAAAGGTTGCACTTATTGATAAATCCAGCATCGTCCTAACTTTAACTTTATCTTTTTTTATCCTAAACGAGCAATTCACCGCAAAAACGTTAGTTGCAAGTGTACTTATTACTGCAGGTATATTTATGATGATATGGAAATAAATGTTGCATTTTTGATTTACTTTTTTATAATCCATGTTGACATGCCATTAAACAATTTGCTATTATAAAAAGCAAATCCAGAAAACAAAAAATGGAGGAGTCGTTATGGTTGTTTTGGAGATAAATACACCGACAAGGGAAGTTATGGTGGATATTACTGATATGGTAATGCAAGAAATTAAAAAATCTGGCGTTGTTGATGGCCTTTGTGTTATCTTTGTGCCCCATACAACAGCGGGAATTACAATAAACGAAAATGCAGATCCAACTGTAAGAGAAGATATAATGGCAGCCTTAGAAAAAATAATTCCTAATATGCGTTTTAAACACATGGAAGGCAATTCTGATGCCCACATCAAGGCGTCTCTTATGGGAAGTTCAGTAACTCTCATTATTGAAAATGGAAGGCCACTTTTAGGAACTTGGCAGGGTATTTATTTATGTGAGTTTGATGGTCCAAGGAGAAGAAGAGTGTATATTAAGTTTTTGAAGTGAGTTTATTCAAACCTGCACTCTTCTGGTTTTACGTTATACTCAAATTGAATAAAAGAAGGTGCCCTCATCTTCATGTTTTCAGACCATTCCATAAATCTCACTTTACATGTTAGCAAGGGTTTTAACCACTGCACATTTTTTTCTTTAAAGTTATAATAATTATCTGGGGCTTTTATCTCCTTGGCAACTTCATAGAATGCTTTTAATTCCTTCTGGGATAGGCCTGATTCACAACTTCCTATGTTTATTAAATTATTTTCCTCATCGTAAAGCCCCAGTATGAGGGCTGTTTTGTCAGTTCTGTACCCTATAATAACAGCATTTATTACAATAAAATGTTTTGACTTAAGCCAGAGTTTACTCCTTTTTCCTATTAAATATTTTGAATCTGCTTTTTTGGCAACAATTCCTTCAAGTCCTTTTTTCCCTGTCTCTTCAAAAAGCATTTTTCCATGTTCAAATATAAAATCTGATATTTTTATGATCTCGTTTTCTTTAACTGTTTTTCTAAGGATATCTTTTCTCTCTATAAGTGGCAATTCTACAAGAGATTTGCCGTTTAAATATAATATATCCCATGTTATGAAAATTACGGGCATTATCTTGCTTAAAAGATTTATTTTTACTAAATTTTGTTGATGCTTTCTCGACATAATGCTTTTGTAACTGGGCTTGCCGTTTTTTAAAACTACAAGTTCACCGTCAAGTATTGCTTCTTTTGCTTTTATTTGCTTATGAAGTAATGCTAAATCTGGAAACTGATGGGTTATATCAACAAGCCTTCTATCTTGAAGTCTTGTTTTATTTGAAATAAAAGCAATAGTCCTTGAACCATCCCATTTGACTTCATATATCCATTCGGGGCTATCAAAAGGGTCACTGCTGGATGCCAGCATAGGTGATATTTTTTCTTCTATCATAGACATATTCAATCTTCCTTTTATGCGCCTTTTCTTTTGCGTCCTTTTTTTGCTTTTTCTTCATTCTTTACAGATTCAATACTCGCTTTTAATGCACTTACTAAATCAAGAACATTATCGGCTTCAGGTGCTTTTTGGGGAATTTCTACATCTTTGTCCTGTATTTTTGACTCAATCATTTCAATTAACGCTTTTCTGTAACTATCATCATATTTTTCGGGTTTAAAATCGGAGGTCAAAGTATCAATAAGTTGTTTGGCCATTTTTATTTCATTTTCCTGTAAGCTGACTTCTCTTAAGGGAGGAAGCTGGTTTGCGTTTTTTATTTCATCAGGGAAATGCATTGTTTCCATGACCATGTATTTTTCATCATACACTCGTATGCATGCGAGGTTTTGCTTTGACCTAATTACCACTTTCGCTATTGCAACTCGCTTTGTTTCTTTCATAGAATCTCTTAAAAGTACATAAGGCTTTGTACCAATATCTTCAGGTACAATGAAATATGTTTTGTCATAATATATGGGGTCTATTTGTCCTATATCGGTAAAATCTACTATATCAATGGTTTTAACTGTTGGCATAGGTATCCTTTCCAAATCTTCATCATCTATAATGACAAATTTACCTGGTTCGTATTCATACCCTCGTACTATTTCCTCATCTGAAACGGGTCTATTACATACAGGGCATATTTTTTCATATTTTATGGGGGATTTACATTCTTTGTGAAGTTGCCTAAAATGTATGGCATGGTCTTCTGTAGCGGTATACAGTTTTATGGGGATACTTACAAGACCAAAACTTATTGCTCCTTTCCACATTGAGCGCATATTTAAATCACCTCATAATTAATATCCCCATTAAGAAACTTTTTATTTATAAAATCATATTTGTAAATTGGTATATATGGATATATATATTTGTTGAAATATGATGTTATATACAGTATAATATGGAGTTGAATGGGGGGATAAAATTGAAGAATATAAAAAAGATACTTTCATGGATTCTTATTATTGCTATTGTTGTATTGATACCTATATTTTCGTATGCAAGAAATCTTCCAAAATTCACTTTTGGGTCAAGGCTTTTATATAGCGGGACGTATGGAACTGATGTAGAAGAATTACAAGCTATGTTAAATAAAGCGGGATTTGATACAGGTACTGTTGATGGCATATTTGGTAAAATGACATTAAATGGAGTTTTAGACTTTCAAAGGTCCAAAAATCTTGTGCCAGATGGAATTGTAGGTCCTAAGACATATGCTGCTCTTGAAACTGTTTCCTGGGCTGACCCGATAGTTTACTCTGTCAAACCAGGTGACAACTTATACTTTATAGCAAAGCGCCATGGAACGAATGCCCAAAATATAATGGATGCAAATGGATTAAATGATGGGGATAGTTTATATGTTGGGCAAAAGATTTTAATTCCTCATCCGCCTGTTGAAGTACCGCAGCAATTGAACAATGCTACAAATTATCAAGAACTTAAAAATAACATTCAGGCATTAATATCTCAATATCCTGGTAAATACGGAGTTTACTTTATTGACTTAAATACAGGGCAAACTTTTGAAATAAACGGTTATGATTCGTTTATTGCGGCAAGCACTTATAAAGTACCTCTTAACTTTTACCTTTATACTCTTATAACCGATGGAAAAATAGACCCTAATATGAAAGTGCAATACACTCAAGCTGACTATGAAGGGGGTGCCGGTTCTATACAGGCAGACCCTGTTGGAAGTTATTATACTATAAGAGAGCTTTCAAGACGTTCGATTGAAGAGAGTGATAATATAGCATCAAATATGATTATGAGAGTTGTAGGGCGAGATAACTATATAAAATTCATGGAAAGCTTAGGAGCAAATGTAATACCTTATAACAGCAATGTTACTTCCCCAAGAGATATGAGTATGTATATGGAAAATCTCTTAAATTATGTGAAGGCTCATCCGGATACAGCTGGAGAATTGATGTATTATCTCAAAAATACCATATACAACGATAGAATATCATATACAATACCTGATGAAATAGAAGTAGCACACAAAATAGGCAACCTTTCAAATGTTGTAAATGACACTGCAATAGTTTTTCATCCCACAAAGCCTTATATCTTGACGGTCTTGGCAAACAATGTAGATGGGTCAGATGATTCTTATGCATATACTGTAATAAGGCAAATATCAAAGATGGTGTACGATTTCCAAAGCAGGTAAAAGTTTAAGCCGGAAAATTCCGGCTTAAACTTTTTTATAACATAAATACCAGTCAGTACAATTATATCCTTCAATGTTTTTAACTCTTTCTTTAAGTTCGGCATAAGTTTTTGGAGGTGGAACGATGACAGGCATACCCGGATACCAGTTGGCGGGTGCCAAAACCTTGTATTTATCTACTGTTTGCAGTGCATCAATAATTCGTATTATTTCTTGGATGTTTCTACCTATTTCGAGAGGATAATACAGTATAAGGCGAAGTATCTGTTTGTCATCAATTACAAATACAGCTCTAACAGTACTTGTAGAACTTTCTGCGGGGGATATCATTCCGTACAATTTTGCTATTTTCATATCTTTATCTTCTATTATAGGGAAAGGAATTTCTATACCAGTATTTTTGTATATATTTTGTACCCAAGCTAAATGGGAAGGATTACTGTCTATACTTAATCCTATCAATTGGACATTTCTTTCTACAAAACTGGTATAGACTTGTGTGAAAGCTATAAATTCAGTAGTGCAAACAGGCGTAAAATCTCCTGGATGTGAAAATAGTACAATCCATTTACCTCTATAATCTGATAATTTTATAGGTCCAAAAGTGCTATTGGCTTTGAAATCTGGGGCAGGTGCTCCTATTTGAGGAAGGCAAGTTCTTGGGATACTTTCTATTGCTTCTGTTTCCATAAAATCACCTCTTAGCTTTTACTTTTTTCAATACATTATATTCAAGGGATTATGTCAAGTGTTATAATTTTAAAGGTTAGAACAAAGCTTTATAAGCTATTATAAGTAAAATAACCCCGCTTATAATTGTGCCAAATTGTCCGATAGTAAAAGAGCCTATTCGTATATTAGCAACTTTTGTCCCGAATTGTACTCCTGCCCATACAGAAACAAGGCTTCCAATTGCTGTAGTGAAAGATATAGCAAAGGGAGAAAAGCCCAAAAGCCCTGCTCCTAATCCGTTTGTCAGGGCATTTGCCGAAAGGGCAATTCCTAAAAGAATTGCTTCTAATAGACTTATTTCTCCTGATTTATCTAAATCTACAATTTCAGGATTTTCTAAAATTCCCTTTATAGAAGTAGTTTTTGATGATACTTGTTGTGTGTTTTGTGAAGAAGATTTACGAGGGACAGCCAGTAAAATAATTCTAAGTCCGATTATAAACAGCAAAAAAGCTCCTACAAAAATAGGGAGTGACCCTGGAAGTATTGAATTTAACCATTTGCCAAAGACAATTCCAGATATGCTAAACAAAAAAGCGATTACTGCGATAATTGTATTACAAAAAAGGCTTATTCGTATATTTCGTATACCATAGGAAATGCCTACTCCAAAATTATCTATGCTTGATGATATTGCGAAACCAAGAATAATTAGCCATTTCATATGTTCACACTCCTCTCTATCCAGCCTCTATTTATAATACGTTAGATAGAGAAGGTGTGATTTTATTGAAAGAGTTTATTATGTAAGGTATAATTATATTGTAAAAATTTTCTGGAGGAAATTAGGTAAGGCGATATATATGATTGTATCTTATTGTAAAATATATCTGAGAGCAAATTGGGTTCATTCTTTAAAAGAAAAAAGAATGATTGTAAGAAGTATTGTAGGTAAAGTAAAAAGTCATTATAATGTTTCTATATGCGAAATAGAAAATCAAGATTTACACAAATCAATTGTCATAGGTTTTTCGGTGTGTGGCAGTGATGCTGTTTTAACAAATAAAATAGTTCAAGAGGTTGTAGACTATATTGAAGAAAATACAGATGCTTATATAGAAAATATAGAAATGGATACAATAAATGTGTGACTCCAAATGAATATGCTCATTTGGAGCTTTTATTTTGTGATTTTTATCACAGATTCTTTTGAGTTTTTAGCTTATCATAATTTGTGGGCAAAAACTTAGAAAAAGGAGGAAGTAAAATGAGTATGTTTTGCTATCAATGTCAAGAAGCCTCTCAGGGCATAGGGTGTACAGTGAGAGGTGTATGCGGTAAGACATACGACGTTGCAAATCTGCAAGATTTGTTGATTTTTACATTAAAAGGCATATCTTTTTTAAATTTAAAAGCAAGAGAGGCAGGAGTAAATAAAGAGAAGACGGACAGATTCCTTTTTGAGGGATTATTTTCCACAATAACTAACGTTAATTTTGACAGAAACTTCTTTATTAACAAAATAAAAGAAGCTGTTGCATTAAGAGAAGAAATAAAAGAAGACCTCAAAAAGGCAGGAATTGAAGTAGACGAATCCTGTGAGGCAATAAACTGGGTTTATGATACAGATGAAGATATAGAAGCAATAGCAGCTGAAGTAGGAGTTTTATCTACGAAAGACGAAGATATAAGGTCCTTGAGAGAGCTTATCACTTATGGTGTAAAAGGTATGGCGGCTTATGCATATCACGCATATCAGCTGGGATACAAAGATGATAATATATTTAGGTTTATGGAAAAGGCTTTAGCTAAAGTTTTAGATGACAGCTTAACTGCTGATGATTATGTGGCTCTTGCACTCGAGGCAGGAAAATATGGTGTTGATACAATGGCGCTCCTTGACAAAGCAAATACCTCGACTTATGGCCATCCTGAGATAACAAAAGTTAATATCGGTGTGAGAAATAATCCTGGAATATTGATAAGCGGTCATGACTTGAAAGACTTAGAGCAATTGTTAGAGCAAACTGCTGGTACAGGGGTAGATGTTTATACACATGGAGAAATGCTTCCTGCTCATTATTATCCAGCTTTTAAGAAATATCCGCATTTTGTTGGTAATTATGGAAATGCATGGTGGCAGCAGGATAAGGAGTTTGAGCTATTTAACGGACCAATTTTAATGACTACAAACTGCCTTGTGCCTCCAAAGGATTCCTACAAGGATAGAGTTTACACTACAGGTGTTGTAGGCTTTGAGGGAGTAAAATACATTCCAGAAGGTCCCGACGGAAAGAAGGACTTTTCAGAAATAATTGAACATGCAAAGAGATGCAAGCCACCTGTGGAGATTGAAAGAGGGGAAATAATTGGTGGTTTTGCTCACAACCAAGTTTTAGAGCTGGCGGATAAAATTGTAGAAGCGGTAAAGACAGGAGCTATAAAGAGATTTTTCGTAATGGCAGGCTGTGACGGCAGAATGAAGAGCAGAACCTATTATACCGAATTTGCTAAAGCTCTTCCTAAAGATACAGTCATTTTAACTGCAGGTTGTGCAAAATACAGGTACAACAAGTTAAACCTTGGAGACATAAACGGAATTCCAAGAGTTTTAGACGCAGGACAGTGCAATGACTCTTACTCATTAGCTGTGATAGCCATGAAGCTTAAAGAAGTCTTTGGTTTAAATGACATAAACAAGCTTCCTATTTCTTACAACATTGCGTGGTATGAACAGAAGGCTGTTATAGTGCTTTTGGCACTTTTATACCTCGGAGTAAAAAATATTCATTTAGGACCTACGCTTCCTGCTTTCTTATCACCAAATGTCACAAAAGTATTAGTTGACAAATTTGGCATTGGTGGTATCACAAACGTAGAAGATGATATGAAAATGTTCATGGGTGAGTAAAGATTACGGCTGCAAAATGCAGCCGTAATCTTTTGTCATTATGATTAATAATTAATCATAATGGTTAAAATTATACTTTCTTTTCTTTTTTAATGAACTCTTCTAAATCAGTAGTATTCAAACTCACTTTTATGTATCCTTCTATATCTCTCTTTCTTTCCTCAGGCAATGTTTCAAAGGCTTTAAAAATTATTTTATCCTTTTCACTGATGCTTTCAAACTCTTCTCTCGATAAGTATTTTTCCTCTTCTTCTTTTACATATTCTATTTGTTGGCCAGTAAGAAGCCAATCTATTGAAACATTAAGGGCGTTTTTTAACTTTATCAAAGCATTGGAAGAAGGCATTGATTTGTTGTTTTCAAGGTCACTTAAATTTCCAACAGATAATCCTGTGAGTTTGCTCAAAGCTGTTATAGTCAAATTATTTTTTTTACGAGCATATTTTATGCGTTCGCCAACTGTATCCATAACACTCCTCCTTTGTTTTTTTCTGAATTACGATATTAGTATTGACATTTTCGTAATTCAGATATATATTTAAAATAGTTAATTTTTAATCATTATCTATTTTAACACAAATATTTTATTATTCCTACTGAATAAATATGCTAACTTTTGTTTGTAGGAAAAAACAAGGGGGTGCTTTGATGAAGAAAAGAAAGTTAACAGATTTTGGGAAATTAGTGAATGACAGATTGGCGGAACTGAATATGACACAAAAAGAATTGTCGCGATTGATAGGTACCAGTGAGCCATATTTAAGCATGATTTTACATGGTGAAAGGTCAGGGAAAAAATATATGGATAAAATAAAGGAGATATTAAAACTTTAAAAAAGAGTTTTCGTATTTTGTGAAATTTTTTTGATAGAAATTTTTTATAAATTTTTTTCGACAATTATAGTTCTAATATTGAACATAGACAGAATAATTTACAATTTTCGATATCGCAAAAAACACCAAATAGTTTTACATAGACTTGTTAAATGTTTGTTAAAGTAAAAAAAGTGTCTTTTCTGTCGATAAAAAATTTTCAAAAAAATAAAGGATTTTTTAGAAAAAAATAGAATATATTAATATGTATTGTAAGTTAATAATTAATCTTAAAAAATAAATTGGAGGGGATAGTAAGATGTATTACAGGAAAGTGAGCGAGTACATATCGACAAGGGAGGAAGAAAGGAGAAACATAACTACTCACTACACAGTGGTCATGTCAGAAATAAGTGTTTTTAACGGAAAAGAGGAAGTAAAATTGCCGTCGTATGGGATCAAAATTCTTCAAGAAATTTTTGATGGAGAAAAGGAGAAAATTGAAATAATAGAAGAAAAAGTGACAAATATAAGTCCTTACTTTGAAAAAGTGGACAAGCTAGCACAATTCTTTAAAGAAATGACGGTATCGCCTGTTCATCTGTATGAAGTAATTGACGATATGTGTGAAGATTATATAAGTGACTATGATAGACAAGCTAAATTGTGTAAGGTTGCTATTTAAGAAGGTGTCATGCCTTCTTTTATTTTTTTGAAGGATTTTGTGAATTAATAGAGAAATAATATAATGTAATTAGGATAATTGGAGGAACTGTATATATGGAACTGTTTGTGGGAACGGATATTGTAGAAGTTGAAAGGATAAAAAAAGCTTTTGATGCAAATTCTAAATTTTTGGAACGGTTATTTACTCAAAAAGAGATAGAGTATTTTAACAGTAAAAGGATGAAATTACCTCATATAGCGGGTTTTTTTTCAGCAAAAGAAAGCATATCAAAAGTCTTAGGAACAGGTATCAGTGGTTTTAGCTGGAAAGATATTGAAATATGTCACGATGAAAAAGGAGCCCCTGCCGTAATTTTAAAGGGGAAGGCTAAAAATATTGCAGACAAAAAGGGAATAAGGGATATAAAGCTGTCTATTTCTCATACGAAGACCTATGCTATAAGCTGTGCTATTGCTATTGGAGGTGAAAAAAATGATAGTGCTGACATCAAAACAGATGAGAGGAGTTGAAAAAATAGCTATAGAAAAAATAGGAATTCCTTCTATAGGTTTAATGGAGAATGCGGGAAGAGAAACAGCGCTAGAAGTGAAAAAGATTTTAGAGGAAGAGAATTTAAACTCTGTAATAGTTATATCTGGAAAGGGGAATAATGGTGGAGATGGCTATGTAGTGGCTAGAAATCTTCATAATTGGGGAGTCGATGTAAAAGTATTTTTAACTACAAGTTTAGGTGCTATTTCAGGGGATGCAAAAGTAAATTTAGATGCAATCCTAAATATGGGGATTTATGTAGCGGAAATTACTCAAAGAGAACATCTAAAATTTTTGGAAAAAACTATTAAAGACAGCGATGTGATTGTGGACGCAATTTACGGAATTGGGCTTAAAGGAGAAATAAGCGGCATAACAAAAGAGATTATAGAAATGATAAACCAAGCCAATAAAATTGTGGTATCTGTCGATATTCCTTCTGGATTAAATGCTGATACAGGTAAAGTAGAAGGATGCGCTGTTAGGGCTACTAAAACAGTTACTATGCAATTTCTAAAGCCAGGCTTATTAGTGTATCCGGGTGCCGATTATGCAGGAGAAGTTCGTGTTGCTGAAATAGGGATTCCTTACCGGTTAGCAGCAGAGGTAGGTTATAATTATAACCTTGTGACTTCAGAGGATGTAAAGCTTCCAAAAAGGCATGGAAATACTCATAAAGGAGATTATGGTAAAGCTTTGATTATAGCTGGTTCTAAAAATATGACAGGAGCAGCATATTTGAGTGCTAAAAGCGCTATTAAGGCAGGTTGCGGATTGGTGAAATTAGCAGTTCCCCAAAGTGTGCAATCAGTAATTCAGGGGGGACTTTATGAGGTTATAACCTATGGATTAGAGGAACAAAATGGTATTTTATCCCATAATGCTTTAAGTAGTGTACTAGAGTTAATAGAGGAAAGTGATGTTATTGCTATAGGACCAGGATTGACTCATGATAGAGATATTTCACAATTGGTATATGACATTGTAAAAAATACGGATAAGCCTGTAGTTTTAGATGCTGATGCTCTCAATGCTTTGGTAGGAAGATTGGAAGTTATACAAGGTAAAAAAATTATTCTAACTCCCCATTATGGGGAAATGTCAAGATTGACAGGCCTAGAGATTGATGAGATTAAGAATAATCTTTTTGAAGTAGCAAAAACTTTTATTGATAGGTACAAAGTGACACTTGTACTTAAAGGTGCTAAAACTGTAATAGCGACAAAAGAAGGAAGCATATATATAAATAGCACAGGCAATCCCGGGATGGCAACTGCTGGTAGTGGAGATGTTTTGACAGGAATGATTACAGCTTTTTTGGCTCAAGGGTTTAGCGAAGAAAAAGCGGCAATTTATGGGGTATTTTATCATGGGAAGGCAGGAGATATTGCTAAAGAATATGTGGGAGAGTATGGAATGACAGCGATGGATATCCTTGAGAACATTCCAGAGGCTCTTAAATGTGGTTTGTAAGAGGGTGAGAGTTGTTGAAAAAGAGCTTTTTTGTAATTGTTTTTGTGCTTATATTTCTTCTTTCAGGGTGTGGAGTAAAAACAAAAAAGTTAAAGATCCTTTTATTTCTATTAAAGAACAATTAGATAAATTAGAAAGTTATACTGCCACAGCAATTGTAGAGCTTTATAACAACAAGATAGATAACAAATTTGCAGTTGTGCAATTTTACAAAAAAGGTAAATTTCGATTAGAAGTTTTAAAAGAAAATGGGAGTCCGGATAAAATTATTGTATATGACGGCAAAAGAAGTTATGTGTATTTTGCAAAGGTGAATCAAGTTTTTGTAGCAGAAAATACAGAAGAGATTCCTTTGTATTCGATGATTACTTCTTTTATAAAAAACTATATTAATTCAGGTGGAGAGATAGAAAAAAGAGAGATGGATAAATTTTATTTAATAACAGTTCCTATTTTGGATAAAAATATTTTCATGTACAAAGAACAAATGGCTTTTTCTAAAGAGGATTTGACACCTAAAGAATTGACAATTTTTGATATTAATAATGAAATTTTTTCAAAAATTACTTATAAGGATTATAAATATAACCCTGAGATAAATGACAAGTTGTTTACTAAGGATAGCGTAACGACGTTAGCGGGAAATCTTTTAGATTCTCCAGTAATAGAAATAGATGCAAAAGAGGTTTATAAATATTGCGGCATAAATCCTGTAATGCCTGTGTATTTACCACAAGGCTTTAAACTTTTAAATGTATTAGTGAATGTTAATAAAAATAATGGAGTTACTTTTGTGTATACTTCGGGTGGGGATTTGATAGAAATTTTTGAAACTGTAGTTGACCAAAACGAAATAGTTAATGAAAAAGGATTTCTTTTGAGTGAAGGAGTGTATTATAAAGAAAAAGACAATGGGGAAAAGGAATATACTACGATGGTAAATGGTATGCAAGTAAAAATTACAGTAACCGGGGATTTGAATGAAGAGGAGATACTTAAAGTGATAAAATCCTTGAGGTGAAAAACAAGGGGGATTTTTAATGTTTGATAATATAAGGCCAACAAGAGCAGAAATATATTTGGATAATATAGTGCATAATTTGAGTGAAGTAAAGCGATGGGTGGGCAAGAAAGTAAAAATAATGGGGGTAGTGAAAGCCAATGCTTATGGTCATGGAGCTTGTCAAGTAGCAAAGGTTTTAATAGAAAATGGGGTTTCTTATTTGGCAGTAGCTACAATAGAAGAGGCGTTAGAATTAAGGGAATGCGGAATTAATATTCCCATACTCGTTATTGGATATACTCCTTTAACTCAGGCCAAAGAATTAATTGTGCACAATATAACTCAAACTGTTTTTGATATAAACTATGTTAAAGACTTAGAAAGAATTGCCTTAAATGTGGGTAAGAAGGCTAAAGTTCATGTAAAAATTGATACAGGTATGGGACGGATAGGATATACAGATTTAAAGGTAGCTGAAAAAGAGATAGAAAAAATGATGGAAATGGAAGGGGTAGAAGTAGAAGGCATATTTAGTCATTTTGCTACTTCTGATGAAAAAAATAAAACATATGCTGAAAAACAGTTTGATGTGTTCAAAAAATTGTTGGAAAGGTTAAAAGAAAAAAGGATAAATATTCCTTTAAAGCATATAGCTAACAGTGGAGCAATTATTGACCTTAAATATACTTATTTAGACATGGTAAGGCCAGGAATAGTTTTATACGGCAGTTATCCTTCAGAAGAAGTCGAAAGACCATTGGATTTAAAACAAACTATGGGCTTTAAAACTAAAATAGTGCATATAAAAGAGGTACCTGAAGGTACTTCCATTAGTTATGGAAGGACATTTATAACTAAAAGAAAAAGCAAAATTGCCACATTGCCTGTAGGATATGCTGATGGTTTTAATAGATTACTCTCTAATAATCATCATGTCTTAGTAAAAGGGAAATATGCTCCTGTAATTGGGAGAATTTGTATGGACCAAACGATGATAGATGTCACCGATATAGAAGGAGTAGAACTAGGTGATGATGTAGTTATTTTTGGAAATCAAGAGGGAGAAAAAATAACAGCGGATGAGATTGCTAAAAAATTAAATACTATACCTTATGAAGTATATTGTGGAATATCTAGAAGGGTGCCTCGAATATATATTTACAAAGGAGAGGTAGTTGAAGTAAAAAATTAATTAAAAATTTGACTTTTATAGTATAAAATTTACAAATGATTGACATCATTATATATAGTAATATATAATAAATTATATAAGTGCGTAAGGAGGTCCTAAAAGTGGGCGAAACAAAGCGAATACTTGTGAGCTTACCTCAGAGTTTATTAGAAGAGGTCGACGTTCTTGCCGCTATGGAAAACAGAAATCGCAGTGAATTTATAAGAGAAGCGATGAAATTATATATACGCGAGAGGAAAAAAGTTCAAATACGCGAGAGCATGAAAAAAGGATATCTCGAGATGGCAGCAATCAACAGTGAACTTGCGGAAATGGGCCTAACCGCAGAAAACGAATGTTTTACAGGATATGAAATGAAATTGAAAAAGTGTGATTGACTATGGTGATAAAGAGAGGAGATATCTTTTATGCCGATTTAAGCCCTGTAATAGGCTCTGAACAGGGTGGAATTCGGCCTGTACTTATAATTCAAAATGATATTGGTAATAAATATAGTCCAACAGTAATAGTAGCGGCAATTACATCTCAGATCAACAAAGCCAAATTGCCCACTCATGTTGAAATAAATGGGGCAGAATATGGACTTAACAAAGATTCTGTAGTATTGTTAGAACAAATCAGAACTATTGACAAAAAACGTTTAAGAGAAAAAATTGGCCATTTTGACCAGGAAATGATGGAGAAAGTCAATGAAGCTTTGCAAATAAGTTTAGGGTTGATTGATTTTTAAGGACTTATTTTAAGATAAGTTCTTATTTTTTGTTGAAATATCATTTATTTTTTTATAAAATAGAGGTGGAAGAGGGGAATTATAGGAGGAAGAACAAATGAAAAAAGCTTATGCGCTTATACTGGTTTTTGTTGTGATTTTAGTGGCTTTGAGTGTTGGTTATGCTGATCAAAATCCTGAACCAGGAAGTCAGCAAGACCCCCTTGTCAGCAAAAGCTATGTTGATTCGCAATATAATCAGGTAAAAGCTTATGTTGATGATAAGCTAAAAGAGGCAAAGACAGGGGCAAGCTATGAAGTAGTTGAACTAAATGCAGGAGAGGTTTTGACAATGGAGGGCGGTACCCAAGCGATAGTTAGAATTGCAAATTCAGCAGTAATTGTTACAAAAACTGATGGAGTAGCGGACCTTACTGCAGGTACAAATTTGAAAGATAATGACCTTATACCTGCTAATCACCTTTTGCTTTTTCCACGCTCTGATGGCAGAGGCATAAAAGCGACAAAACACACATACATAGTTGTGATGGGGAAATATACAAAAAATTAACAGCGCTTTGCGCTGTTTTTTTATGCTCTAAAGAAATTTTTGTGATATAATATGAGTAGTTACCCACCTTAAATGTCGATGTGTTACAAAAGCGAATACAAAGGAGAGATTAATTTGAAGCTAAGAAAAATACTTGTAATATTTATTGCTATTTCTTTAGTAGTATCTATTTTCGTAGACATAAACAGAATAAGAGTAGAAAACAACTATGATACAGTAGAAATTGTAGGAGATTTAAAAAGCTTCAAATACCTTGCTTCTGCAACAGGCAAAGATTTGGTTTCTGTACTTTCTGACATGAAATCAGCTGGTCTTATAGGTGTTGCTGTAAATGAGGTTACTCTTGAAAGCCTTCAACAGTCTGGTAAAATTTCTTTGAGCCTTTTAAAAGACGTAGGGAATCTTTATTTGTTGTCTTCAAACTTAGGGAATGTAGCATTGGAAGACTACTTAAAGAGTCTTACAGATAAGGAAAGGGAGCAGTATGGAAACTACATAGTTGTTACAACAAAAGATGTAAAGATATTCAATTTTCTTAAAGAGGCTTTAACAAGAAGAGTACCTGAAGACGAATTAAAAGTGCTTGAAAAGAGAGGTAGCTATGCCTTTGTTATCAATAAACCCAAAGATGCTTTTATAACAAAGGGGTTGGGATTTGATGAAAGCGATTTAGAACTGGTAAAGTCTTTAGGCTTTGATGTGATACCGCGAATTGAGAATTTTACTGGGATAAAGGATAAAGATATAAAAGACTATGTTGATATATTGAAGAAATTTGATGTAAAAACTGTAATTTTTAATGGTACTGATGTCTTAGGAAATCCGGAAAAAATATCTTATGCTGCTTCTTTATTTAAGAAAAATGGCATAAACGTAGGAATTATAGATGTGCCTATGGGGAAAAAACTTCAAGATGGAATGAATAAATTTGCTAAGTTCGATGATTATAGGGGGATAAAAGTCTTTGGAGTTTCAGAAGCAGAAACTCAAAAATACGATACTTCTGAAATAGTAAATAGATGGTACAGAGGAATAATAGAGCGAAATGTGAGAATTATTTATATGAGAGCAAAAATAGATAATTCCAAAAGTGCAGCTTACAACATACAACAAAATCAATCTATGATTGAAGATATGACAAAATACATAAAAAAAGCTGGATTAAAAGCTGGCATTGCAAAATCTCTTCAACAACTTCACCAGTCAAAACTTACAGAAATACTTATAAGTTTGGGAGTTATCGCTGGTGGCTTGTTGCTTTTACAGATGTTAGGAATTGGAGAATATGTGTTAATTTTATTAGGATTGTTGGGTGCTATACTGACTTCTTTAGTGTTAGTAAGCAGATTTAACGATTTAGGTGTCAAAGTAGTAGCATTAGCTTCTTCTATAATTTTTCCTTCTCTTGGGATAGGATATTTTATAGACAAAACGAAAGAAATATTGGAGAAAAAGCAAAATATCAGCTTCACATATACCTCACTAAAAATATTTATTAATTCACTATTGATTTCTTTTATAGGGGCTCTTAGTATAGCGGCTATAATGGCTGACAGTAAATATATGTTAAAAATTGACTATTTTAGGGGTGTAAAAGTTTCTTTTGTACTACCTTTAGTGTTTTATGTTTTGTATTATATTATAAAGATATACAATGCTAATCACTGGAAGACTTTTATGGAGAGAATAAAGGAATTTTTAAATATAGATATAAAAGTATGGCATTTAGTAGCTATTGCTATAGCAGGGATTATCGGAATTATATACATTTCAAGGACGGGCAATGAACCTATTGTTAAGCCGACAGAGTTAGAGCTTAAATTTAGAGATTTCCTTGAACACACTCTTGTAGCAAGACCTCGGACGAAGGAATTTTTAATAGGTGACCCTGCGATTATATTGGGAATTTATGCTGCTTTTAAACGCTCAAAAGCGTGGACATTTATTATGGGGATATTTGCTTCGATAGGTATATTGTCGATTGTCAATACTTTTAGCCATATCGAAAGCGTGCTTACGATTGCGATAGAGCGCACGGTAATTGCATGGGTATTGGGGGCTTTAATTGGCATGATTGCTGTATTTATAGTGGACAAGATCTTAAAAAATATAAAAAGGGAGTATTGATATGAAAACAGTCATATCCGGCTATTACGGATTTGATAATATTGGGGATGAAGCTGTTCTAAAATGTCTGGTAGAAGGTTTAAAAGAAAGAGGTATAACAGATATAACAGTTCTTTCTAATAAACCTGATGAAACTTCTAAAAAGTACAACGTAAAAGCAGTAAATAGGAACTCTTTCAAAGAAATATACAAAGCGCTAAAACAGTCAGATGTACTGTTAAGTGGCGGTGGGAGTCTTATACAAGATAAGACCAGTAGTAAGAGTTTGTGGTATTATCTCGGAATAATGCTTATGGGGAAATTCCTTAGGAAAAAAGTGTATGTTATGGGACAAGGTATTGGTCCAGTTGATAAAAAGTTTAACAGATGGCTTACTGCAAGAATTTTAAATAAAGTTGACGGAATAGCTGTAAGAGACGAATTATCCAAAGAGTATTTGAAACAGCTAAATGTAAAAAAAGATGTGGTAGTAGCGGCAGACCTTGTATTAAATTTTTCTGGTGGTAATAATAGAGAAATTTTTGGCAAAATCCTCGAAAAAGAAGGGATTGATTTAAATTCTGCAGAATATGTTCTGATTTGCACGAGAGAATGGGGAAATTCTGAATTATCAAGGGTTGAGTTGGCAAGGGCTGCAGATTTTATTGCGCAGGATTATGGATATAAGATTGTTTTTCTTCCTTTTTATCATGAGGATATAGAAGAGAGCGATAGGGTTGCTACTTATATGAAAATGCCTTATGAAATTTTAACTGGAAAATACGAAATAGAAGAGATATTGAGTATTATTAGAAGCAGCAGCTTATTAATAGGTGTAAGACTGCATTCTTTGATTTTTGCGTTTATATCCTTAGTTCCATTTGTTGGTATATCTTATGACCCTAAGGTGGAGGGTTTTCTAAAATCCATTGGTGAAAGCAGCGCAGGAGACATTAATTCTTTTACTGCCGACGACATTTTAAATAAAGTAAGTTCAATTTTACAGCGAAAAGAAGAGTATATAAATGATATGTCTAAGCATTTAGATGAGTTAAAAGAAAAAGCAAAAAAGAATTTTGATATATTATTTGAACATAATAAATTTGAGGTGTGAAGATGGAAAGATTAGATATATTTGGAGTGCCAATAGATCGGGTGACGATGAGACAAGCAGTAGAGATTTTAAACAATTTTTTACAAGAAGACAGACTGCACATTGTTGCAACACCTAATGCGGAAATTGTAATGATGGCGCAAAAGGATAAAGAATATATGGAAATATTAAATAATACTGACTTAAATGTTCCAGATGGAAACGGCATTGTTTTTGCTTCAAAAGTTTTTAAAAAGCCGATGCCTGAAAGAGTAGCAGGTTTTGACCTCATGATGGAATTTATAAAAGATATATCTTCTAAAAATATAAAGATTTATCTATTGGGGGCTGCTCCTCAAATTGCAGAACAAGCTCGTGTTAATTTGGAAAAGCTATATCCGAGTGCTAAAATAGTGGGAACTCATCATGGCTATTTTACTCAAGAGGAAGAAAATAAAATCATAGAAGAGATAAATAATAAGGGTGCAGAAGTTCTTTTTGTGGCTTTAGGTGCTCCTAAACAAGAGAAATGGATATATAAAAACAGAGACAAATTAAAAGTAAAAATAGCAATGGGGGTAGGAGGAAGTTTTGATGTAATAGCTGGAAAAGTTAAGAGAGCACCTTACATTTATAGAAAATTAGGCTTAGAGTGGCTATACAGGTTAATTAAAGAGCCTTGGAGATATAAAAGGATGATGGCACTTCCTAAATTTGCTCTTAAAGTTTTGCTACACAAAGGAAAAGTTGACATGCGATAAGGGGATGTATTATGAAAGTTTCACTTAAGAAAATAATAATAGACTTTTTCTGGGTTACGATAGGTACATTACTTGTTAGTTTGTCTCTTGACCTATTTTTGGCACCTAACAAAATTGCTCCTGGTGGAGTAAGTGGACTTGCAGTTGTTCTACAACATTTGTTTGGATGGCCAATAGGAGCAGTTACCTTGGCAATAAATATTCCGCTTTTTATCATCTCGACTAAAGCTTTAGGAACAGGTTTTGGAGCTAAAACACTTTATTCAACTATTTTATTAGGTGTTTCTATTGATGCATTGGCTTTTTTAAAACCTCTTACCCATGATACAATATTGGCGGCAGTATATGGTGGTATAATAATGGGTGTAGGGCTAGGTATTGTGATAAAATATGGAGCAACAACTGGTGGAACAGACATGGCTGCTATGACTTTGCATAAATACATACACTTTTTAAGTGTGGGCAGAATACTGCTTATAATAGACTTTGTAATAATAACTTTAGCAGGCATAGTTTTTAGCCCGGAACTTGCCCTTTATGCTTTAGCTACTGAATTTATTTCTATCAAAGTTATTGACCTCATACAAGAAGGTAGTGGCGATGAGAGAATTGCTATAATTATTTCTGATAGGTATGAGGAAATTAGTAAATCAATATTGGAGGAAATGGAAAGGGGGGTAACAGAACTAAAAGGAAGAGGGGGTTATTCAAAAAAGGACAAAAATGTTTTGTTGTGTGTTGTAACTCGTAGAGAAGTTACAACCTTAAGAAGCCTTGTGAAAAGAATAGACCCCAACGCTTTCGTGATATTATCAACAGCCCATGAAGTTTTAGGAGAAGGATTTAAAAACATGTGAAATGGAGGTATTGGTATGGACAAAGAATTTTTAAAGCAAAAGGCAAAAGAAGTGAGAATAGACATCATAAACATGTTGGCAGAAGCAGGATCTGGCCATCCTGGGGGGTCATTATCCTGTGCAGATATTTTAACCCTGCTTTATTTTGATAAAATGAATGTAAAGCCTGACAATCCCAAATGGGAAGATAGGGACAGACTTGTGCTTTCAAAAGGTCATGCAGCTCCTGCACTGTATGCTGTATTAGCTGAAAAAGGGTTTTTCCCAAAAGAAGAGTTAAAAACTTTAAGAAAGCTTGGCTCAATACTTCAAGGGCATCCCGATATGAAATCCACACCGGGACTTGATATGACCACAGGGTCATTAGGGCAAGGACTTTCCGCTGCAAATGGAATGGCATTAGCAGGTAAATTAGATAAAAAGGGCTATAGAGTCTATGTAATATTAGGAGATGGAGAATTACAAGAAGGGCAAATATGGGAAGCAGCTATGACAGCAGCCCATTACAAACTCGACAACTTGACTGCAATACTTGACTTTAACGGCTTACAAATAGATGGCCCAAACAGAGAAGTAAAAAACATAGAACCAGTAAATGAAAAATTCAAAGCTTTTGGATGGCACGTAATAGAAATAGACGGCCACGACTTTGACCAAATAGACAAAGCCATAGAAGAAGCAAAAGCTACAAAAGGAAAACCTACATTGATAATAGCTCATACAATAAAAGGGAAAGGCGTATCCTTTATGGAAAATCAAGTAGGATGGCATGGCAGTGCGCCTAATGAAGAACAAAGACAAAAAGCTATACAAGAACTTGAAGGGAGTGGAGTATAAATGGCTATGGCGACAAGAGAAGCCTATGGGAAAGCCTTAGTAGAATTAGGCGCAAAAAACAAAGATGTAGTGGTATTAGACGCTGACCTATCAAAATCCACAAAGACGGCAGATTTTCAAAAAGTATATCCAGATAGATTTTTTAACATGGGAATATCAGAGCAAGATATGATGGTAACAGCAGCAGGACTCGCTACCTGTGGGAAAATTCCTTTTGCCAGCACTTTTGCCATATTTGCAACAGGAAGAGCTTATGAGCAAGTGAGAAACTCCATAGGTTATCCACACTTAAACGTAAAAATAGCAGCTACCCATGCTGGCATAACAGTAGGAGAAGACGGGGCGACACACCAATCAATAGAGGATATATCCCTTATGAGAGGAATACCTGGGATGGTGGTAATAAACCCAGCCGATGCAGAAGAGACGAGACAAGCCATATTTGCGGCGGCAGAGCACTATGGACCAGTATACATAAGGTTGGGGAGGATGGCAGTACCAGATATACACGATCAAAACTACAAATTTGAATTAGGAAAAGGTGAAGTAATAAGAGAAGGGAAAGACGTAGCGATAATAGCGACAGGGATAATGGTAGCCATAGCGATTGAAGCAGCAGATAAACTAAAAGAAGAGGGAATAGAAGCGACAGTGGTGAACATCCACACAATAAAGCCGATAGACAAAGATTTAATAGTAGAAGTAGCTAAAAAGACGGGCAAAGTTATAACAGCAGAAGAGCACAGCATAATAGGTGGGCTTGGTTCGGCGGTAGCAGAGGTTCTTTCAGAGGAATATCCAGTGAAGATAAAGAGAATTGGAATAAGAGATGAGTTTGGACAATCCGGTTCACCTAAAGAGCTTTTAAAACATTATGGTTTGACAGCGGAGGATATTGTAAAAGCAGCTAAGTCATTTTAAAAAATGCCAGGATTTAACCTGGCATTTTTTATCTATCAAAGTATATGTTTTTGCCTGTAGCAGAAAGAGGAATGCCTATAACAATTTCTCCTTCAATTAATTTTAACCTTCTTGCACTTACACCTATTCTATACATAACTCGATTATCCACATTCAAGAGACTGGCGGTTTTAACTGCAGACCCTACTGCTATTCCTAAGTCGATGAGCCTCCAGGCACATATGGGACCTGCGAATTCTGTACCTTCTCTAAAATCCCTTAGACTAGTGCAAAGATTATAACCGCAGGCGCCGCAATTTAGTCCAACTTTTTCTGGTTTATTTAATGAAATTAAAAGTACTGCACTGGAGTTAGCGACGTTTTTTGCATCCCTGTCAAAATTTTTCTTTCCGGATTCTTCGCCATATTTCATCATATCCTCTTTTAACCTTACGAGGTCTTCACCTGTAATTACTTTTGTTTCTATAAAGTCTTTTCCAGTTGCTTTAGGTGCTGTTCTCGCTGATAATGCCATCAAATGAGCAGCTAATTCAATTACATCCATAATGTCTCCCTCCGTATTTTTAAGATGAATGCGTTATTTATTATAATTTTGCTATATTTTTTTGCTTTTTGCAAGAAGGGTTGATAAAATTTTATCAAAAATTATTATTATATTTCTTTTTGTGATATAATATATCTGAATTACTTTATAATTTATAATAGAATATCACAATGGGGGTATATTATGTATACTAAAAGCAATTGTCTTATAGCACAATCGGGTGGTCCTACAGCTGTTATTAATTCCAGTCTGTATGGAGCTATAATGGAAGCTTCACGCTCGGAGAAAATTGGTAAAGTTTATGGTGGGATAAACGGCATAGAAGGTATAATAAAAGGCAATATTATTGACATATTTGATATTCCCTATGAAAGAATAAAACAAATGAGATTTAGCCCTGCGGCTGCATTAGGGTCGTGCCGATATAGGTTAAAAGACTATTTAGAGGATGAAGAGGAATACAAAAAGTTAATAGAAATTTTTAAGAAATACAACATTAAATATTTTTTCTACATAGGTGGCAATGATTCTATGGATGCCGTTGACAAAGTCAGTAAATATGCAAGAGAAATAGGTTTTGAAATAAATGTAATTGGAATTCCTAAGACTATTGATAACGATTTGATGTTTACAGATCATTCTCCTGGTTTTGGAAGTGCGGCAAAATATATAGCCACAACTACTTTAGAACTTGCTTTAGATGCGGAAGTGTATGAGACTAAGACAATTAACGTACTCGAAGTGATGGGCAGAAATGCAGGTTGGCTTACCGCTTCTTCTGCTTTGGTTAAAGAAAGATTGCCCCATTTGAAACAACTTATTTATCTTCCTGAGATACCTTTTAATGAGGAAAGATTTTTAGAGGATGTAAATAAAGCTTATAAGGAATATGGCAATGTCTTTATAACTGTATCAGAAGGACTTATGGATGAAAAAGGGAATTACATTGGAAGAAAAGAAAATGCTTATCATAAAGATGCTTTTGGTCATCCTCAACTGGGAGGAGTAGGAGACTATATAGAAAAGCTTGTAAAAGAGAAAATATATAAACGTGTCAAAATGACCAGACTTGGTGTAACGCAAAGATGTGCAATGCACTTGGCATCTAAAGTGGATTTTGAAGAAGCTGAAATGTTGGGGAGGGAAGCAGTAAAGTATGCGTTATGTGGTGAAACCGGGAAAATGATAAGCCTTGTAAGAGAAAGAAATTACCAATACACTGTTAAAACGGATATTGTAGATGTTGATAAAGTGTGTAACAAGGAGAAAAAAGTGCCTTTAAATTGGATAAATGAAGAAGGTAATTATGTCACTGAAGAATTTTTTGATTATGCAAGACCCCTTATACAAGGAGAAGTGAAGGTCCCTATGGTAGAAGGGCTACCTTATTATACAAACTTAAAATATGCGATATAAAAGCAGGAATAAAATCCTGCTTTTTTAAAATTCTTCTATTGTAGCATTGCTATATTGTTTATTACTTTCTATAAACACGATAAGTATTGATAATATAGGGAATAATAGATTTAAATAAGCATAGGGAAGATAGTCAATGACTTTTACTCCTAAAACTGCAGAAGGAAGCATTGCTGCTAAATTCCAAGGTATTATACCGGCAAGTATCATGCCTGAATCTGCTATTGCTCTTACCATCATATCACTTTTTACGTTAAGATTTCTAAATACGTCTAACATTATGCGGGAAGGTAAAATTACAGAAAGGGCTTGATTGCAAGTTATTACTGCCATTAAAGTGCTTAATAACATTGTGACCAAATAGGCAATTTTAGGGTTTTTAATTTTTTGGGCTTTTCTAAAAACTGCTTTTATAATTCCTGTCCCTTCTAATATTCCAGAGAGAGCGGTAGCAAAGGTTACTACTCCTATCATTGGGAAGATTGAAATCATACCTCCTCCTGAAAAGATAGATTTAAATTCTGGAATATTAGATATATTTCCCAACATAATGACTTTTAAAGAATCTATAGGGTTATAACCATTTAGTAAAGAGACAAAGTAGGAGAGAAGGACAGCAATTGAAAGATTTATCTTTGTAGAAATCCTGAAAAAAGCCAACGTTATAATCATTATAGGAGCTAAAAACAAGAAAAAGTTTATTTTATAATTTTTCAAAATTATAGCTGCAAGATTGTCAAAGGTGTGCGGCGAAGAAATATTAATGTGAAGACTTAAAAGATAGTACAATAAACCAGTTAATACAAAAGTAGGAATCGCGGTTTTAAAAAGAGATTTAAGTACATTGTATTGTTCAATTTCTCCCATATCTGACAGAAGAATAACATTTCCTGCAAGGGGAGAAGTCCTATCTCCTATAAAAGAACCGGATATTACTGCACCAGCAACTATTGGAAGAGAATAGCCAAAGCCATGGGCTAGTCCCATTATTACTATTCCAATAGTACTAGCGGTTCCTACAGCTGTACCTAAAATCATTGAGATAATAGAGGTTGTGATAAAAGACACCAACAAAAAAGCTTGTGGTTTTAAAAAGTGGGAGGCGTAGTAAATAAGAGCAGGAAGGGTTCCATTCTGTTTCCACAAGGCAACGAGGGCTCCTATCAAAAGGAGTATAATCATCACATTTATACCTTTTTTAATTCCTTTAATTGACATATTGATAAGTTCTTGAGGCGAAAAACCGTTTATCAAAACAATAGCAAAGGTTATTATATAGCTTATAAAAAGCGGTATATAGGGAGGTTGGTGAAAAACTAATACCATTGTCATGGTTATGGCTAAAATTAACAAAAAAGTTATAAGTGAGATTCTAAATTTGTTTTCCATTTTTCACTGCTCCTTTTAGTAATGAAGAAGTTATTTATAAGGTATTACGTGAATTTCTATATTTTTTGCTTTTTTAATTAACTTTATAACAGTAGAACCTCTAAAAAAGGTTTGCAGTCTTGACCTTTGAGAATGCCCTATTATTATTTGTGTAATGTGCATTTGCTTTGCAAATTTTAAAAGCTCATCAGACACGCTTTTTCCTGTCAATGTGTAGACTTCTGCTCCTAATTGTTTTGCTAACATAAAATGGCTTTCTAAAACTTCTTTATCTTTTTCAGTAAGTTTAGGTGCAAGAAAATGTGTACAGTTTACATACACTACTACCCAATCACATTTGAATCTTCTTGCTCTCCTTGCACCCCTTCTTATAAGCTTTTTAGATAGTGGATTTGGTGTTATACACACCATTATTTTTTCATTTGTTTCCCATGTATCAGTTATTCCATGCTCTTTCATATATTCTTCTAATTCTATATCTACTTCTTCGGCGGTAAGTCTTAGCATTAACTCTCTTAAAGCATTTAAATTTCCCTTTCTAAAAAAGTTAGATAGACACTCATCGACTTTGCTTACTGGATAAATATCTCCTCTTTTTAATCGATTAAGCAAAGCATCAGGAGTCAAATCTACAGCAACAATTTCATCTGCGTTATCGACTATGCTGTCAGGGATTGTTTCTCTTACAGCAACACCTGTGATTTGTTGAATAACGTCATTTAAACTTTCTAAATGTTGGATGTTAAGTGTTGTAATTACATTTATTCCATGGCGCAAAATTTCTTCCACATCTTCATATCTTTTTTTGTGCTTAGAGCCAGGCGCATTCGTATGTGCCAATTCATCTATCAAAACTACTTCTGGTTTACGAGCAATTATGGCGTCGGTATCCATTTCTTCTAATATCATGCCGTGGTATTCAATTTTTTTCGCGGGATTATTTCTAAATTTCCTATTTGTGCTTCTGTCTCTTTTCTTCCATGAGTTTCCACATAACCTATTACTACATCTTGACCTCTTTTAAGACGCCTGTTGCCTTCATTGAGCATTGCATAAGTTTTTCCAACACCAGGAGCATATCCTAAGAATATTTTTAATTTTCCTCGCTGTTGCTTTTTTATAATTTCTAAAGCTTCTTCAGGAGTTAACCTCCTAAAACCTTCACTCATTAAATTTACACGCCCTCCACAGTTTGATTATATCTTTGTTTGAGCATAATGATTTCATACAACTATAATAATATGAATCTTATTAAAAATCAATAAAAAGAGAGAGCAATTGCTCCCTCACATTTTTTCAAACATATCTTTTCCTACTCCACAGTCCGGGCAGACCCAATCATCAGGCAATTCTTCAAAAGGAGTTCCTGGTTCAATTCCTTGTGATGGGTCTCCTTCTTCTGGATCATAGATGTACCCGCATACTGTGCACTGCCACTTTTCCATAAAAAATACCCCCTTGATGTTTTCCTCTATTATAGCAGAAATTAGCAAAGAAAATCAAGGGGGAATGTAAATAGATAGTGTCAAGATACTGTAGGATTTTTTTAAGACAACCCCTGAAACTTAGTTAATTTCAGCCTCCAACTTATCATGCTTTTTATATAACTTGTGCATATTTTAATGCTCTTAAAACCCTATATATTGGCGTTACTTTCCCTATATTCAAAACCGTAATATTGTTTATTTTTTCATTTGTAGACGTTTTAACTCTCCTTACTGCCTCTTTTATTTGCTTCTTCGTTAATTTGTAGCTCCCTTCATTTATATTCTTTCTCTTACCCCATTCTATTTCTCTCAAATCTCCTCCATTCTTGCTGAATACTCTTAATTTCGCCATTAACTTTAATCCTTCTCTACTCCATCCTAATGGATTCCTACTTAATCTAGAAGAAAATACATGACTTATATGCCCTTCTGCACTGCATCCTATTACATCTTTGTCTTTACTGTATATCTCTACTCCTTCCCAATTATTTAGTATGTACCTCTTGGCCTCTTTTACCTTCTCTTTTTCTCTCTCTTCCTTTGTTACCTTTATTAGTTCATTAAATACCTTCTTTAGTTCTTCTTTATCTCCTTCATTTATTGCTCTCCATATCTTATCCCTATACTTTGGCTCTTTTGATGTCGCTTTCAATACGTATTTGTTTAAATGATATCTGTCTAACACAAACCTTGATTTTACTATCCATTTTAATCCCTCTTTTATCCACGGTGCTCCATCTCCTGCTATGTATATCTTCTCTATCTTCTCTTCCTTGTAATTTTCTTCTATGTAATTTGCTACATCTATCCATATGTCTTCAGCTTTCTCTCCTACGTATGCCTTGTAATGCACATTTCTCAGTACATTTCTACCATTTTTCTCTTCTTTACCTTCATGTATGTATATCAATCGCGGTGTTTCATTGCTGCCATCTTGCAAAGGCACATGGTCTTCATCTGCTTCTATGTATAATACCCTTACTTCTTTCTTCTCTTTTATTTCTCTCTTTACCTCTACTTCTCCTATTTCCCTTATTGCGTTTAATACCGTCTGTTTACTTAACTCCTCTGGACATGCTTTTTTACTGCTTCTTTCATATGATTCTTCTATTGCGTTCTCTACTAACTTTATTTTTACACCTTTTTCTATCCTATCGTGCCGTCCTATCTCTAATGCATCATCCACCAAATATGTATATCTTCCATCCTCTCTGGATTTGTAATATGTCCTCTCATATTCTATATCCCCAAGGATTGTGGTTAATCTCTTTTTATCTTTCCTCTCTACTACCCATTTTTCTTTCCTTCTCTTATCTTCTTTTATTATCCTATCTAACTCTTCAATAATTGCTTCTATTGCCTCTCTACCTAGTTTGTCCGTGAGTTCTTTTATCCTTGCTGCAAGCTCTGTAATATTCATTCCTTTGTTTAATAAATCACTAAAAATTTCTATCACTTCTCTAGTGAAATTTAGAGCATTTTGTAGTATAATATCTTCAAAGATATGTTTGTTCACAAGAGACACCCCTTTCTGTGTTGTTTTGTTTTCCATAATCTATTTTATCACAGGGGTTGTCTCTTGTTTTTTTTACTCAAAAAATCCTACGATAATTTTACACTATGATGTAAATAAGGCAAAGGTATTAGCAAGTCATAGTTGAAGTTCCAAGGTACTCACTGACAATTTTCATAGCGCAGAATTTTCCGCACATACTGCAAGTTTTGGCTGTAGATATGTTTTTATTGACGCGATATTTAAAAGCTTTATCAGGGTCTATAGAAAGCTTTATTTGCTCATCCCAGTTTAAGGCTTTTCTAGCTCTAGCCATAGTTAAATCTTTTTCTTTAGCACCTTTTACGCCTTTTGCGATATCTGCAGCATGGGCAGCTATTTTTGCTGCAATAACGCCTTCTTTGACATCTTCTTTGTCTGGAAGTCCGAGATGTTCAGCGGGTGTAACATAGCAAAGGAAATCAGCACCAGAAGCTGCTGCAATTGCTCCTCCGATTGCTGAAGTTATGTGGTCATAACCAGGAGCTATATCAGTCACAATAGGGCCAAGCACATAAAAAGGAGCGTTGTGACAAAGTTGTTTTTGAAGTTTTACATTTGCTTCAATTTGGTCAATTGGCACATGCCCGGGTCCTTCTACCATAACTTGAACTCCTGCCTCTCGAGATTTCTTTACCAATTCGCCAAGGATTATAAGTTCTTGAATTTGTGCTGCGTCTGTAGCATCTTCAAGACAACCTGGACGCAGTCCATCTCCTAAGCTTAGAGTTATGTCATATTTTTTAGCAATATCAAGGAGTCTATCAAAATGTTTATACAAAGGATTTTCTTTGTTGTTATGGAGCATCCAAGCAATTGTAAAGGAGCCACCGCGGCTTACTATATCCATCACTCGGCCGTTGTCTTTAAGCTTTTTCAATGATTCAAATGTTAGACCACAGTGGACTGTAATAAAATCAACCCCGTCTTTTGCTTGTTCTTCTATAACTTCAAAAATAAATTCTTCAGGCATAGCTACAATGCTACCGTATTTGGATATAGATTCTACAGCTGCTTGATACATAGGGACAGTTCCTACAGGGACAGGGGAATTTTCAAGTATTTTTCTACGAGATTGGTTAATGTCGCCCCCTGTGCTTAAATCCATTACCGCATCTGCTCCAGCTTTTACAGCAACATTTAATTTTTCAATTTCTTTTTCAATTTCAGGGTATGCATCAGAGGTTCCTATATTGGCATTTACTTTTGTCGATAAACCCCTTCCTATGCCTTTGGGAATGAGGTTTTTGTGGTTGATGTTTGATGGTATTACTATTTCTCCTTTTTTAACTCCTTCTAAAATAAATTCTTCGTCTACTCCTTCATACTCTGCGACTATTTTCATCTCTTTTGTGACAATGCCTGAAAGGGCGTATTCCAATTGTGTCATAATAAAAACCTCCTTAAAAAATAAATAAACCATGGGGATTATAGCCATGGCAGATGACCACATCCCTACGCAGGTACTAACCTAACAGGTTCGATGGGTTAAAAGGCAACACCTTTTTCTCAGCCGGTTACGCCGGCACCCCATGTGGCAAATATTAAATTTTTATAATCGATAGGGTATAAATATTATACAATATTATTATACCACTAAAAAAAATCGGCGTATATTATAATTTAGAAAAAATTTAAGATATAAATTGCAATATTAAATGCAACACCTAATGAAAATCATGTAGATATAGGATTTGGAACAAATCATATATAACCTTAAGCCCATCTTAGTTAACAAATTGAGCGGAGGTCGTGATTTGTCAAGGGTTTAAGTCAGGCGAAGCCTGCCCCTTGACAAATCACGAGCGAGCTCTATACTTTATAAGGGATGGGCTTAACAGATTTTTGCCAGCTCTTCATAAAAGCATTCTTTAGGTGTTTTATAATTTAACAATTTTCGAGGAAGGTTATTAAGCCAGTTTTCTACTCTCTTTATCGTATCTATAGATAAATGTTTAATACTTTTACCTTTAGGGATGAAACGTCGTATAAGACCGTTATGTCGTTCATTTGTACCTCTTTCCCAAGATGAATATGGATGTGTATAATATACTTCTACGCCATATTCTAAAAGAGCACTTTCTAAATCACTAAACTCTGTACCATTATCAGATGTTATTGTTTTAAAGACCTTGCTTAAATTGTCACCAAACATATCTTTTAATTTTGATAGTGCATCTTTAACAGATTTACTGTCTTTTGTATCCAATAGTAATATTATTTCATGGCGAGTCTTACGCTCTATTAATGTTAAAAGCACCTTGTCATTAGACTTCTTGCCAATTAACGTATCTATTTCCCAATGCCCAAAAACTTCACGGCTTTCAACTTCTTTAGGCCTAAAATCAATACTTTTACCCATAATACGTTTATTTTTACGGTTTTGTTTCTTCCTTGGTTTTAAACGTAGTTTTAAAGGTAAATCAATGTTTTTAACTTTTAATAATCCTCTATCTATATAGTTGTACAGTGTTTTAGTACAAACAATGGTTTTATTATTCCAGCTTGGGTCTTTTTTACAATAGCCTACAACTGCATCTGGTGACCATTTTTCATTTAATATTTTATTTTCAGCATATTTCAAGAAATCTTCTGCTTTAGCTACTTTAAATTTAGCTCCGCAATTTGAACGATTTTTTTCGTAGATAGCTTGACCGGTTTCAGGAAAATAGCTTGTATAAGAAGATAAATCACTTCTAAGTTGTGTAGTAGTTCCACGTTTAATTTCACGGCTTATAGTGCTTGGAGATCGATTAAGTTTTTTAGCAATATACCGAATACTTCTTCCTTCTTTGAGTAATGCATAGATCTCTCCTCGTTCATAGCTACTTAAGTGTTTAAAAGAACGATTTTTTGTGGTATCATTATTATGAACCATAGTGAAAATCCTCCTTGTATGATGTTGAGTTGACACCTATATCATACACGATTTTCACTATGGTTTCTATTTTTTTATCTGTTGCATTTAATTATACAACTAACCAAAAAATTTAAGAAAGAGTACAAAAAAAGTTCTTGACTTTACAGTTTCAAAGTGATAACATAGATTACAACATGCAAAATTGAATATAATATTACACACAAACCTCTTATCAAGAGTGGTGGAGGGACTGGCCCGATGAAACCCGGCAACCGGCATTTATATGCGTCTGGTGCCAAATCCTGCAGGTTAGGGTGTCTAACCTGAGAGATGAGAGGAGTGGCGGATTATTAGGCCCTCTTCTCATTGAGAAGAGGGCCTAAAAATTTATTTGGAGGTGTGACATGAAAATAAAAATCGGATTATTAGGACTTGGAACAGTAGGAACAGGAGTATATAAATTGATAACTTCAAGAGGAGGTCATATAAGGGAGAGTACAGGGGTTTATCCTGAGATAAAGAAGATACTCGTGAAAAATCTCAATAAGCCAAGGAAAGTGAAGGTAGAAGGACTACTTACCCAAAATGCTGAAGAAATTTTGAAAGATAAAGAGATAAAAATAGTTATTGAAGCAATAGGAGGTATTTCTCCAGCTTACGAATATGTGAAGGAGGCTTTGGCTTCAGGGAAGCATGTAATCACTGCAAATAAAGAATTGATAGCTAAGCATGGAGAAGAATTAAATGAAATAGCAGAAAAGAATAGAGTATTTCTAAAATGTGAGGCAAGTGTAGGTGGGGCTATACCTATACTGCATCAAATTGATAGATTAAAAATTACAGATGAAATAGATTTTGTAGGCGGTATAATAAATGGCACTACTAATTATATTCTCACCAAAATGACTACTGAAGGTAGAAGTTATAAAGAAGCACTTAAAGAAGCCCAGCAATTAGGATATGCAGAAGCAAATCCCGATTATGACGTAAAAGGCTTTGATGCCCTTTATAAGCTTGCTATATTAATGAGGAAAGTGTTCAATATAAACGTGCCAGTAAATTCTATAACCAGAAAAGGAATAGACGAAATCACGACTCAAGATTTAAATTACATCAATAAGTGGGGATATAAAATAAAATTATTTGCCTGGGGCAAAAAAGTCAAAGATGGCATCTTTGCAGGAGTGGAACCAGTTTTAGTCGAAGAAAATAATATTTTGTCAAGGATAAACGACGTAAATAATGCTATCATACTTAGAGGGGATAGTTTTGGTGAATATGTTTTTGTAGGAAAAGGTGCTGGAGAACTTCCTACAGGGGATGCTGTAGTGGCAGATTTAATTGATATATTGTTAAACTATGATATCAAAGATAATAAGAGGATAAACTTTCTTCCAATTCGTCAGGGAAGTTTTACAGATACTTTTTATATAAGGCTTGAAACTCATAAAGAAAATATTTTAGGTTTGAAAAAAGTTTTAAAGTTTTTAAAAGAACAAAAAGTATCAATTGTGGAATCTTCCTATGAAAACGGCACATTTACAGCTATTGTTAAAATGAAGAAAAGTGTTGAGACATTTACAGAAAAATTAGAAAAAATAACCGAGATAAAAACTATTTTTAAAGTTTTGCAAGAGGATATAACAGAAGAAGTAAGTAAATTTGAGGATTTTGTAGAAGTGATTTAAAAAATTTTGTGAAAGGAGTTAAAAGTATGTCTAAAAAATATGGTTTTTCAACTTTGGCAATTCATGAAGGGTGGGAGCCTGACCCAACTACGGGAGCTGTAGCCCTTCCTATATATCAAACTTCTTCCTTTGCTTTTAAAAGTACACAACATGCTGCAGACCTCTTTGCCTTAAAAGAAGAAGGGTATATATATACTCGAATGATGAACCCCACAGTTGACGTTTTTGAAAAGAGAATAGCTGCATTAGAAGGTGGGGTAGGTGCCCTTGCTGTATCTTCAGGTCAAGCAGCTATAACGCTGGCAGTTACTAATATCGCAGGAGTAGGAGACGAGATTGTATCTTCTACCAATCTTTATGGAGGGACTTATAATCTTTTTGCGACTACTTTGAAAAAGTTTGGTATAAATTTTAAGTTTGTGGACCCCAGCAATCCTGAAAACTTTAAAAGTCAAATAACAGATAACACAAAAGCTTTGTACGTTGAGACTATTGGCAATCCAAAGATTGACGTGGCTGACATTGAAAAAATAGCAGAAATTGCCCACACTGCAGGAATTCCTCTCATTGTAGATAATACTTTTGCAACTCCTTACCTTGCACGGCCTATCGAGTTTGGGGCTGATATAGTGGTACATTCGGCGACTAAATTTATAGGTGGACATGGGACTTCTATAGGTGGAGTTATAGTAGATTCTGGAAAATTTAATTGGGACAATGGAAAGTTTCCAGAACTTACAGAACCAGATCCAAGTTATCATGGTATAAGGTATGTAAAAGATGTAGGCGAAGCAGCTTATATTGTAAAAGCGAGGGTGCAGCTTTTAAGGGATTTGGGTACTGCTTTGAGTCCATTTAATGCATTTTTATTCGCACAAGGATTAGAGACTCTATCTCTTAGGATGGAAAGGCACAGTCAAAATGCTTTAAAAGTTGCAGAGTTTTTAGCTTCTCATCCCTACGTTTCGTGGGTGAATTATCCAGGACTTAAATCAAGTCCCTATTATGCTTTGGCACAAAAGTATTTGCCAAGAGGGCAAGGAGGAGTTTTGACTTTTGGCATAAAAGGCGGATTAAAAGCAGGCATTAAGTTTATAGAGAGTTTAAAATTATTTACTCATCTTGCTAATATAGGGGATGCAAAGTCTTTGGTTATACATCCAGCCAGCACGACCCATCAGCAGTTATCAAAAGAAGAACAGTTAGCTTCTGGTGTTACGGAGGATATGATAAGACTTTCTGTAGGGCTGGAAGACATAGAAGATATATTAGAAGACCTTGATAATGCCCTTTATGCATCGCAAGAATAGATAAGGAAAGGTTGATGTAAATGATAGTTGAGGAAAAAAAGGTTACACTAAAAGGGAAAAATATATTCACTACAGAAAGTGGATATAGCTTTGATGAACTTACTATTGTTTATGAAACTTATGGAAAATTAAATAAAGAAAAAAATAACGTGATACTTGTGGAACACGCTTTAAGTGGCAGTGCCCATGCAGCAGGTATGCATCCTGGGAAAAATAACGTGGGCTGGTGGGACCCTTTAATTGGTCCGGGCAAGTATATTGATACAGATAAGTATTTTGTCATATGCTCTAACTTTCTTGGCAGTTGTTATGGAACGACAGGCCCTTCTTCTATAGACCCTAAAACAGGAAAACCTTACGGTTTAAGGTTTCCAAAAATTAATATAAGAGACATGGTGAGAGTGCAGAAACTTCTTCTAGATTATCTTGGCATAGACCGGATAAAAGTCGCTATTGGAGGGTCTATGGGAGGAATGCAGGCTTTAGAGTTGGCAGTGACATACCCGGATTTAGTGGATAAATCTATTGTCATAGCTGCTGATTATAAGCTTACTCCTCTTAATATTGCGTATAATCATGTAGGAATACAATGCATACTAAATGACCCACATTTTTACGGCGGTGATTACTATGATAAGCCCCATAAACCTGATAAAGGATTGAGCACTGCCAGAATGCTGGGAATGATAACCTACAAAAGTGGTGATTTATTTGACTATAGATTTGATAGGTTAAGAGATGAAAACAATTTTGAAGTGGAAAATTACCTCAACTATCATGGTTTGTCTTTTATAAACAGGTTTGATGCAAATTCATATTTATATATTTTATGGGCTATGAATGAACATGACATTACGAAGCCTTATGGTTCTTTGAAGATGGCACTTAAAAGGATTAAAGCGGAAATACTCATGATAGGGATAGATACAGATATGATTTTTCCTTCTAAGTACATGAGGGATTTCATTAAAAAACTTAATGCTTCAGGAGGGTGTGGCAAATTTGAAGAAATATCTTCAATGCAAGGTCATGACTCTTTTTTGGTGGATATAGATAAGATTGGACCTATTATTTCGGATTTTATAGAAGAAACATACAATAAAGAAATGGTTTGTGTATAATTGTAAAAGAACAGTCCCTTTTAAAAGGGGTTGTTCTTTTTTATGCTTTATTAATGTTATAATTAAAATATATCGTAATTTTATAAAGAGGTGATTTTAATGTCAAAAAAAGAAATAAAACTTGGCTTTATAGGGCTTGGCTTTATTGGGACAATCCATTCTATAGCTTGTTTTTCAATGCCTTTAATATTTAAAAACCTTCCTTTTGAAGTGAAACTTGGACCTGTGTACAAGAATAACATAGAAGATATACCACATTTTTTTGAAAAAGGTGTAAAAAGTATTGAAGAAATGTTGGAAGAGGGCGGCCTTGATGCTGTCGACATATGTACCCCTAATTACCTTCATTATGAACAGGCGATGAAAGTGATAGAAAAAGGCATTCCATTATATCTTGAGAAGCCAATAGGAGTTAACGGCAAAGAAGCCTATGAAATAATGGAAAAGGCAAAAGAAAAAGGATAATACATCAAACAGCTTTAATGTATAGGTTTATGCCCGCTGTAAACCAGGCAAGAGACATGATAAAAAATGGAGAGATAGGTGAAATTTTAAATTTTAAGGCGTTGATGCTTCATTCGGGCTATATGGACCCTAAAAGGCCTATGTCCTGGAAAATGAAAAAAGCTACTTCTGGTGGTGGAGCAATAGTTGACATGGGGATACACCTTGTGGATGCAGTAAGATTTATGATGGGAGAAATAAAGTCTTTAAGATCAAATTCGAAGACATATTTTAAAAAAAGGCCTGTATCCAAAGGCTCTGAAATTTATGAAGAAGTGGATGTAGATGACTGGACAAATGTAGAAATAGAAATGAAAAATGGAGGATGGGGAAGTATCGAAGCCTCAAGGATATCTGCCGACCTTGAGGAGGAGACTCGATTTGAAATATACGGTACAAAGGGCTCAATAAAAATATCTACAAAACATCCTCGTTATGCTGTATTATATAAAAAGCAAGATAATATCCAAATAATTGGCGATTACGATAAAAAAAGCAAATTTAGCGAGTATGTGGAGTCAATATATCCTACAGAAAAGTATTCTCTTGGATGGATGGTAGATTTACACATGGCAAGCCTTATAAATTTTTTTACAAATATAGTAGAGGATAAAATTGTATTTAGTGAGACACCCACTTTTGAGGAAGCCTACAAAGACCAGGTTATTTTGGATAAAATATTATTATCAGCTGAAAATAATGGGAAAGTTATTAGTAATCTAAAAGATTAGTTGTCAGTATATTATTCAATCAATAAGATAGGGGTAGTAATAAGATGAAAATTACAGTAAAAAAAGAGTTTTTGAAGAGAATGGAGCAATTACTTAAAGAAGAGTATGAAGATTTTTTAAAGGAATACGACAAAAAGCCTCAAAAAGGCTTAAGAGTGAATACATTAAAAATCGGTGTAGAAGAGTTTAAAAAAATTGTTCCTTTTGAGATAACCCCAATTCCTTGGTGCCCAACTGGGTTTTATTATGATAAAGAAGAAAAGGCGGGCAACCATTTGTACCATATTTTAGGACTTTACTATATTCAAGAGCCGACAGCGATGGCAGTTGTGGAGGTGTTAGACCCTAAACCAGGGGAAAAGATTCTCGATGTAAGTGCAGCGCCCGGTGGTAAGACTACACACATAGCTACGAAAATTGGCGATGAAGGAATAATTGTTGCTAATGAAATAGATAAAAAAAGAATAAAAGCACTGGTGGAAAATGTAGAGAGAATGGGAATAAGAAATATTGTCATAACAAATGAAACTCCTGAAAAGTTGGCTACCGCATTTGAAGGATATTTTGATAAAATTTTGGTAGATGCTCCTTGTTCAGGAGAGGGAATGTTTAGAAAAGACCCTACAGCAAGGAAAATTTGGTCTTTAAATAATGTCATGAGTTGTTCTATTACACAGAGAAATATTTTGCGAAGTGTAGCTCCTTTATTAAAAAAGGGAGGCATTTTGGTTTATTCTACCTGTACTTTTGCTCCTGAGGAGGATGAAGGAGTTATAAAAAAATTTTTAGAAGAACATCCTGAATTTGAAATTGAAGAAAGTGAGATTAGCAAATTCTTTGACAGAGGGCATCCCGAATGGGTTGAAGGTCCTGAAGATTTAAAAAAATGCATGAGATTATGGCCACATAAGGTGAGAGGAGAAGGACATTTTATTGCGAAACTGAGAAAAAAAGAGGAAGAAGAACCAGACTCTAGATTTAAAAAAGCAAAAGGCAGAAAAAAGCAAAAAGAATTACAACTATTTTACGATTTTGCTGATAAATATCTTAATTTAGACTTAGATAATCTAAATATTGAAGTGCATAATGATTTTGTTTACCATGTATCAGAGGGTTTACCGGATTTGAGTAATATAAAGGTATACAGATACGGTTGGCAGTTAGGGGAGCTTAAGAAAAACAGGTTTGAGCCTTCTCACTGGTTGGCAATGGGAATTAAAACTTTACAAGCTAAAAGACTTTTGGAACTTGAAAGAGAACAAAAGGAAAAATATTTAAAAGGAGAAACTTTTGAATTGGACTTAGAAGACGGCTGGATTTTTTTACTATAGAAGGGTTTCCTGCGGGATGGGGCAGAATTGCAAAAGGGGTAGTTAAAAATTATTATCCTAAGTGGCTTAGAGATATAGAAGTATGGGAGGAATGAAATGATTAGGTGTTTATCATATTCACAAGGGGAAATTGTCAGTATTTCCCCTAATACTATTACAGAAAAAATTAACAATAAAAATCTTTTATGGGTTGATTTAGAAAACCCAACTGATTCTGAAATCAAAATATTAAGCGATGTTTTTAAGTTTCATCCTCTTACTATAGAAGATTGTCTCCATAGGAAGCAGCGGTCTAAAGTAGAAAACTACAAAGATTATTACTTTATAGTAATGAATGTTTTTAAAGGGAGAAAATTGGAAGAGGAATTTAGAATTTCAGAAATTTTTCTTTTTGTTTCTCAAAATTATATTGTTACAGTTCATTGGGGTAATATGGAAGTTGTGAATACTGTTTATGAAAAAGCAAAGAGCGCAGCGAATATTTTTGAGAGAGGAATTGATTTTTTGCTTTATAATCTTGCAGATGAAATTATAGATGATTATTTTCCTATTGTAGATGAAGTGGGAAATAAAATTGATGAAATTGAAGCAGAAATTTTTGAAAAAGAGAGTAAAGAAATTCAAAGTAAGATATTTCTTCTAAAAAAGAACATGTTGAAATTGAGAAAAATCATAACAGCGCAAAGAGAGGTTTTAAATACGCTTTTAAGGCATGACTTCGTTATAATAAAAGAAGAAAACAAATTGTACTTTATGGACGTTTATGACCATATAATGCGCTTGTTTGACTTTATTGATACTTACTATGACCTTCTCACTGGTACTTTAGACCTTTATATGTCTTACATATCAAATAGAATGAATGGGGTTATGAAGACTCTTACAATTATAGCGACTATAATTATGCCTCTAACCCTTATTACTGGTATCTATGGGATGAACTTTAAAAATATGCCTGAACTTAATACAGAATATGGTTATTTTGTTACTCTGGCGGTTATGGGAATTATAGCTTTTGCAGAAATTTTGTATTTTAAAAGAAAGGGATGGTGGTAATAAAAGCCTAAATATTAGGGGCTTTTATTTTTTTATGCTTTAAAATTTCAAACTTGAGGGAATAATATTTTTAGCACTAAATTGCAGTGAGGGAGTTGACATACTATGGAGTATGTGTTGATAGGAGCTATCTTGCTTTTAATAGCCGCGTTTGTTGTACATATTTCAAAAAAGCCTACATGGGGTAAGGAAGATTCTATAGGAGATTTTGACGATATTATTTTAAGTTCGGAGGAAATGGAAAAGCATGCAGCAGAAATAGCGCAGAATCACAACATAATGAAGAGAACTAAATTATCCTATTTGCTAATTCCGCGGATGAATAAAGACTACAACTACATAAAGAATGTTTACAGAAATTTGAACAGCATTTTAAAAGAAGAGGATGTCTATATTTCTCAAGAAGAGGAGTGGTTGTTAGATAACTTTTATATAATCGAAGAGCAAGTTAAGGAAATAAGGAAAAGTTTGTCAAAAAGTTATTATTCGGGGCTTCCAGGGCTTAAAAATGGTTTATTCAAAGGTTACCCAAGAATATATGCTATAGCCTTTGAGCTAGTTCTTCACACTGATGGGAAAATTGATGAAAAAGCCATAATTAATTTTATAAAGGCTTATCAGACAAAGGCTTTGCTTTCCAGCTCTGAGCTGTGGGCTTTAAGCCTTATGATACGTATTGCTTTGGTGGAGAAAATAAAAAAGATTTGCGAGAAAATTGTAGAAACTCGCCACCAAAGGGAAAAAGCAGAAAAGATACTCACATTGCTTTTGGAAAAAGAAATGAAATATGAAGAAGTGAAAAAGCTTATAAGGAACAATATCAATGTTGCAGACAGATTCCCTCTACAATTTATTGAACATTTGGTAAGTAGACTTAGAAAAGAAGGGAGTAATTCTGTTAATGTCATACAGTCTATAGAAAAAATTTTAATGGAGTATGATACTAGCATTAACGATGTAGCAGAAAAGGCTCATCAAATACAGGCAAAAAGGCAAATTTCTATAGGCAATGCTATTACCAGTTTAAAAACTTTTTCCTCTCTCGATTGGGCACAAATTTTTGAAAGTTTGAGTTCCGTAGAGCAAGTTTTGAGGCAAGACCCGGACGGTACATATCCTAAGATGGATTTTGAATCAAGAGATTATTACAGACATGAAATAGAAAAAATAGCTAAATATTATAATACTTCAGAAACTTATGTTGCTAAAAAGGCAATTGAATGTGCAAAAGAAGTGACAGAACAAGAGGGAAAACTAGGATATATAAACCATGTAGGATTTTACCTTGTAGGCAAAGGAAGAAGTATTCTTGAAAATAAGCTGAGTAACAAATCAAAAAGGACAATAAGCTGGAGAAAAATTGCCAAAAAATCTCCAGAGACTTTGTATGTAGGTTTAATTTTAATCTTCCTATTGGTGGAGGAGTTTTTTGCATTAAAATATATAGCAAATTTTTCTAATAAATGGGGGCTATTATTTATCTCTGGTGTAATTCTTCTAATACCTTTTAGTGAAATGTCAGTTCAATTAGTAAATTGGATTTTAGTGCATATTTTTAAGCCAGTAGTATTGCCAAAAATTGAGTTAAAAGAAGGTATTCCTGAAGATGCTAAGACAATGGTAGTTATTTCTTCTCTTTTGCCAGATGAAAAAAGGACAAAAGAGCTGATTGAAAATCTTGAGGTGTATTATCACGCCAACAGAGAAAAGAATTTGTATTTTGGCTTATTAGGGGATTTTAAAGACGCTCCTTTTGAGGTTATGTCGGAGGATGAGAAGATTGTAAAGTGTGCTTTGGAACAAATTGAAAAGTTAAACGAGAAATATTCTAAAAACGGCGAAAAGATATTTTACTATTTCCACAGAAAAAGAAAATACAATCAAATGCAAAAAAGCTGGATGGGCTGGGAAAGAAAAAGAGGAGCTCTTGTCGAATTTAATGAACTTTTAAGAGGGAAGGAAGATACGAGTTTTTATGTAGTTAGTGGAGATGTTGCCAAACTAAATATAAAATATGTAATAACTTTGGATGCAGATACAAATTTGCCTATTGATACTGCTAAAAAATTAGTAGGTACTATGTTGCATCCCTTAAACAAAGCAGTGATTGACAGAGATTATGGTGTAGTAGTAGAGGGATATGGACTATTGCAACCTAGAATAGGCATTGATATAGAAAGCGCAAATGCTACACTGTTTTCTAAAATCTATGCTGGAGAAGGCGGTATAGATCCATATACTACAGCAGTATCAGATGTTTATCAGGATTTGTTCGGAGAAGGCATATATACAGGTAAAGGAATATACGATGTAGATGTATTTAGAGAACTTTTAAGAGATACTATACCGGATAATTCTATTTTAAGTCATGACCTTTTAGAAGGGTCCTTTGTGCGAACCGGTCTTGTCAGTGATATAGAATTGATTGATGGCTATCCTGCTAAATACAATTCCTATATCATGAGACTGCACAGATGGGTAAGAGGGGATTGGCAGTTATTGCCTTATTTGAAATCTAAAATAAAAAATAGAAAAGGAGAAATGGTAAAAAACCCCTTTCTTTAATAACTAAATGGAAAATTATAGACAACCTAAGAAGAAGTGTTGTTTCAGTTGCCTTGATGTTAATGCTATTTTTAGGATTTAGCCTTTTGCCGGGAAGCAGTTTTTTATGGTTAGGGGTTGCGATTTTAACTGTATTCTTCCCAATTCTACCTGCTTTAGTTGACACTATTTTTAAAGGCCAGTTCAGACACTATTGGGAAAAAAGACATAAAGCCGTGATAACAAGCATAGAAGCCGCTTTTTATCAATCATTACTTAATTTTGCGTTTTTACCCTATCAAGCTTATATGATGGCAGATGCAATAGTTAGAACACTGACGAGACTGTATATAACTCGAAAGAATTTATTAGAATGGGTTACGGCTGCTGACATGGAGAAGCGACTTAGAAATGACTTTGCAAGTTTTTTTAAAAGAATGTGGATAGTTTTAGTAGAGGGATTAGCATTAGTTGCATTAGTTATGTATTTTAAACCCCAAGATTTAATTGGGGCAATAGTGCTTTTTTTCCTTTGGGCAATTTCTCCCTACATTGCTTTTTATATAAGCCAGCCAATAATTTCAAAAGAAAAAACTGTGTCACAAGAGGAAATGGAGGAATTGCGACTAATTGCGAGAAAAACCTGGAGATTTTTTGAAGACTTTGTGACAGAAAGCCAGAATTATCTACCACCAGATAATTTTCAAGAAGACCCGCCTAATGGGATTGCGGAGAGAACGTCACCTACAAACATAGGACTTTACTTGGTTTCAGTAGTTGGAGCAAGAGATTTAGGCTATATAACCACAACTGAGATGGTAGAAAGAATCAAAAAAACCCTCACTACAATTGGAAAAATGGAAAAATGGAACGGCCATTTGTACAATTGGTACAATACGAGGACTTTAGAGCCTTTAAGGCCCTATTATGTGTCTACTGTCGATAGCGGAAATTTAGTAGGTTATTTGATTACAGTAAAGGAAGCAATAGGTGAATTTTTAAATAAACCTCTTATAGATATTGAATTGGCAAAAGGCTTAAAAGATACTATCAAAATGTTGAATATAGAAGGAATTACTGAAGATATTTTTAGAAACATTTTAAATAAAAAAACTTTAATGCCATCTGATTGGGAGGTATTCTTAAGTAAAATTAGTGAGAAACTTTCAAGTACAGAAGATGAGGTAGGAAATATTGAAAGGTTAAAGAATATAATTGGGGCTTTAAAAAGGGAGATGAAAGAATTTTTAGCATGGACAGAATTTGATGAAAGACAGAAAGAGCAAGAAATTTTTAAAAGATATAAGGAGGTTTTTGAAGAACATTCATCTCCAAAAGAATTGGAAAAAGTCTATAAAAACTATTTATTAGAAATAGAAGAAGTTTTTGAAAAAGCTACAGAAGAGGAGAAAGCTTTGTTAAAAAGTCAAAAAGATAAAGTTGCCCGGGCTTTGGAGAAAATCAAAAACTTGGAGGCAGAGATTGAAAATATAAAGAGTATAATTGAAAATTTGGTAGAAAAAACAGAGTTCAGACATTTGTATGATGAAAAAAGACAGTTATTCTCAATAGGATACAATGTTGAGGAGGAAAAACTTACAAAGTCTTATTATGACTTGTTGGCTTCGGAAGCAAGGCAAGCAAGTTTTATTGCTATTGCAAAAAGAGAAATTGATAAAAAACATTGGTTTAAATTGGGCCGGATGCTTGCCATTGAAAATCGTTATAAAGGCTTGGTATCTTGGTCTGGAACGATGTTTGAGTACTTTATGCCCCTTTTAATAATGAAAAATTACCAAAATACTTTATTGGATGAAACTTATGCCTTTGCTGTAAGAGTGCAAAAAAATTATGCTAAAGAATTAGGAATTCCATGGGGTATATCGGAGTCCGGATTTTACGCTTTTGACATAAATTTGAATTATCAGTACAAAGCTTTTGGAGTCCCAAGTCTAGGTCTTAAAAGGGGATTATCCCACGACAAAGTAGTAGCTCCTTATGGGTCTTTGCTGGCTATTGGAGTAGATGTAGAAGGGGTACTACAAAACATAAGGTTCCTTAAAAAAGAAGGAGTTGAAGGGAAATACGGTTTTTATGAAGCGATAGATTATACACCAGAAAGATTTCCTTTTGGCAAGAAAAGTGCGATAGTCAAAAGCTTTATGGCTCATCACCAAGGTATGGCTTTTGTGGCTTTAGACAATTTTATAAATAACAATATAATGCAAAAAAGATTTCATAAAGACCCAAGTATAAAAGCTATTCAAATATTATTACAAGAAAAAATGCCAATGTATTTAGATATAACGAGGGAAGAAAGAGAAGAAGCAAGAAAAATTCAAAAAGTTCGCAAAGAAGATGGAGACTTTGTAAGGGTTTTAGGAGAATCAAAAACTTGGCTGCCAGAGGTTCATATTTTATCGAGCGGAAGATATTTTGTAATGCTTACAGAAAAAGGGACAGGATACAGTAAAAATAACAAAGGTATTTTCTTGACAAGATGGAGGAAAGACTTGGCGCAAGATTTTGGTACCTTTATATTTGTTCAAAATATAAACTCTAATACTGTATGGTCAGCCACTTACGCTCCCTTTTACGAAAAAGGTCAGAATTACAGGGTTGTTTTCTCTGCAGATAAAGCAGAATACTTTAAAAGAGTTGGAAATATAGATACTCACTTAGAGATAGTCGTTTCACCAGAGGATGATGTGGAGATAAGGCGGTTGACTTTAAAAAATCATAGTAAACATCCGAGAATATTAGAAATTACAAGTTTTGGAGAAATAAGCTTAATAGATTTGCCAACAGATGTGGCACATCCTGCTTTTAATAAACTTTTTGTAAAAACAGAATTTTTAAAGGAAGAAGATGCAATTTTAGTCTGCAGAAAGCCAAGGGAACAAGGAAAAAATAAACTATGGGCTGTGCACAAGGTAGCAGTTTTAAGTGGAGAAATTGTGGGAGATACTCAGTTTGAAACTGATAGAGCAAAATTTATAGGAAGAGGAAGAAGTCTAAAAAATCCAATTGCTTTAGAAGCTGATCAGCCCCTTTCCAATACAGAAGGAGCAGTTCTTGATCCTATTGTAAGTTTAAGAAAAAGAGTAAAAGTAATGCCAGGGGAAGTAGCAAAAGTAGTATATATTTCTGCAATAACTGAAACTAAAGAAAAAGCCATAAAAATTGCTGCAAAATACAAAGAGGAAAATGTAGTAGAAAGAGCTTTTGAAATGTCGTGGACAAGAAGTAGGGTAGAATTAGATTATCTTAATTTAAAACCCAGAGAATTAGGCCTTTTGCAAAGAATGTTGGCTCACATTTTATTTGTGAGTCCTCAACGCAGGTATAGAGAAGAGATGATTTTGAAAAATGTAAAAGGTCAATCTGGTCTGTGGGCATATGGGATTTCAGGAGATTTGCCAATTGTGTTAGTAGAGATAGAAAAGATGGAAGAAATAGAAATGGTAAAGTGGTTTTTAAAAGCTTATGAATATTGGAAAATGAAAGGGATAAATATTGACCTTGTGATATTAAACAAAGATAAAAGCGGTTATCTACAGCCCTTACATGATAAGATAAAAGAATTAATTAATACTACCTTTTCTTATGACATTTTTGGCAAATATGGAGGCGTATATTTGTTACAGCAAAATAATTTAAAAGAGGAAGATGTATATCTTTTAAATACTGTTGTTGCCCTTAAGTTTGAAGGAGGAAATGAATCTATTTACGACCAGATAATGATTAAAGAGACAAAAAACGCTCCAAAACTTAAAAATTGGGTCAAAAAAGTACAAAATTTTGAAGAAATCAAATTAGAGGAATTACCATTAGATTATTACAATGGTTTTGGAGGATTTAGCTATGATGGCAAAGAGTATATCATAAAGTGGGAAGGCAAAAGTACTCCTGCTCCTTGGATAAATGTGATTTCCAACCCTTCTTTTGGCTTTCAGGTGTCAGAAACAGGAGCAGGGTATACTTGGGCAGAAAACAGCCGGGAATACAAATTGACTCCATGGTACAATGACCCTGTTTTAGACCCCCATGGAGAGGTAATTTATTTAACAGATGAGGAAACAGGGGACAGATGGTCAATTACTCCTTTACCTGCTGGTAAAGCAAAAGTTCATTATATAAAACATGGTTTTGGGTATACTTCATTTGAAACAATATGCTGTGGTTTAAGCCAACACTTAAAGATGTTTGTAGCAAAGGAAGATTCTATAAAGATAAATTTAGTTACCATCAAAAATTTAGGGAATGAAAACAGGAAACTTACAGTATCTTATTACATAAGGCCAGTTTTAGGAGTAACTGATGAGATTACTTTTCCGTATCTATTTACAAAGTACGATGAAAAAATAGGAGCATTAATGATTAAAAATGTGTACAATGAAGATTTTGCTAATAGATTAGCATTTTTGTCAGCTTCAGAAAAGATAAATTCATTTACAGGCGACAGAGCAGAGTTTATAGGAGTTGCTTCAAGTTTAACTTTACCCCAAGCATTGGAATATGAGACTCTCTCAAATTCTACAGGAATATCATTAGACCCCTGTGCTGCAATACAATTTCATGTAGAAGTAAAAGCTAAAGAAGAAAAGCAATTTACAATCTTGTTAGGACATGGTAAAAACGAAGAAGAAGTAAAAAGGTTGATTTTAAAGTATACAAATGTTGAAAATTGTCAGAATGAATTGCAAAGAGTCCAAGAATTTTGGCAAGAGCTTCTAAGAAGGATACAGATTAAAACTCCTGACAAGTCAATGGATTTACTTGTAAATGGATGGCTGCCTTATCAAACAATTGCGTGTAGATTGTGGGCAAGGTCAGCTTTTTATCAATCAGGAGGAGCTTATGGCTTTAGAGACCAATTGCAGGATGCTATGAATATGGTATATCTAGAGCCAGAATTTACAAAAAATCAAATAGTCAACGCTTGCCAGCATCAGTTTGTTGAAGGAGATGTGCAACATTGGTGGCATCCTGTATTAAATAAAGGTATAAGGACAAAATTTGCCGATGACTTGTTGTGGCTTCCTTACGTCACAGCTGACTATATAGAAAAGACAGGAGATTGGCCTATACTGGACATAGAAGTAAATTACTTAGAAGATTTGCGTTTAAAAGAAGAAGAGGAAGAAAGATATTCAACACCTCGTATATCTGAAACAAAAGGTACAGTATATGAGCATTGCATAAGGGCTATAGACTATTCGTTAAAATTTGGAGAACATGGTTTGCCTTTGATGGGGGCTGGCGACTGGAATGACGGAATGAATAAGGTAGGAAACAAAGGAAAAGGGGAAAGTGTATGGCTTGGCTGGTTTTTGTACACTATTCTTCAGAAGTTTTCGCCCATATGTCAAACTAAAAAGGATGAAGAACATGCAAAAAAGTATCAAGAAATAGCTAATAAATTAATAAAAGCTATAGAAGAAAATGCATGGGACGGAAGTTGGTACAGAAGGGCTTACTTTGACGATGGGACACCTTTAGGATCTGTAGACAATTCAGAATGTAAAATTGATTCCATATCTCAATCTTGGTCTGTTATATCTAAAGCGGGAAAAGAAGTAAGAGTAAAAGAGGCAATGAAGGCTGTTGTAAATTATTTGGTCAATGAGGAAGAAGGGATAATAAAGCTTTTAACCCCTCCCTTTGACAACGGGGATTTAAATCCGGGGTATATAAAAGGATATGTTCCAGGAGTTAGAGAAAATGGGGGTCAATACACTCATGCGGCAGCATGGGTAATACTCGCCTTTGCAGAGCTAGGAGAAGGAGATAGAGCATGGCAACTTTACAATATGATAAATCCTATAAATCACACCAGGACCCCTATTGAGTGTATGAAGTATAAAGTAGAGCCCTATGTCATGGCTGCAGATGTGTATGCGGTAGAACCTCATGTAGGAAGAGGAGGTTGGACGTGGTATACTGGCGCAGCAGGTTGGATGTACAGAATAGCAATTGAGAACCTCTTGGGTTTGAAAAAATACGGAGAAAAACTTATAATAGACCCTTGTATACCAAAAAATTGGGATAAATATGTGATAGAATATAACTATAAGAATACGAAATATCTAATAGATGTAAGAAATCCCAATGCTGTTAACAAAGGTGTAAAAGAAGTATATATAGATGGGGAGCTTGTTACAGATAAGACTATTGATTTAACAAAGAAGGGAAATAGTCATCAGGTTTTAGTGGTAATGGGATAATAAGAAGCTATGACGACTTTTGTCATAGTTTCTTATTATCATTTTGCTTTAAGTTACAATCTTAACTAATGCTTAACAATTTGTACACAAATTTTTAATAATTTTGTGATATAATTTCCACACTATGTAAAATGGAGGGTTGAGACTGCTATGATGATAGAGCTAAAAAACGTCACAAAAGTTTATGGTACTCGTAAAGCAGTAGATAACATAAGCTTTTCTGTCGATAAAGGAGAAATAGTTGGTTTTTTGGGGCCCAATGGTGCTGGTAAAACTACCACTATGAAAATGATAACAGGATATATGCCTCCTACCAGCGGTACTATAAAAATTGCAGGATATGATATTGTTGAACAACCGATAGAGGCAAAGAAACATATTGGTTATTTACCAGAGGTACCTCCTTTGTATTTAGATATGACCGTAGAGGCATATCTCCATTTTGTAGGAGGTATAAAAGGTGTTCCTCCAAAAAAGAGAAGAGAAGATGTTGAACGAATTATACATGAAGTTGGTTTGACTGATGTGAGAAAAAGGCTTATAAAAAACTTGTCTAAAGGTTATAAACAAAGGGTTGGACTAGCACAAGCAATCATAGGAGACCCTGATGTTTTGGTATTAGATGAGCCGACAGTAGGTCTTGACCCTAAGCAAATTAAAGAAATAAGAGATATTATAAAAGAGTTAGGGAAAAAGCATACAATAATTTTAAGCACTCATATATTGCCAGAAGTTAGTATGGTATGTGACAGAGTTATTATAATAAATAAAGGGAAAATTGTTGCAATAGATAAGACAGAGAATTTATCAACTGCATTGCAAAATTCAAGGAGATATTTTATAAAAGTGGAAGGGCCTTATGAAGAAGTAGTAAACAGTGTAAAAGAGATTGAAGGAGTAACTAATGTAGAAGCAGAAGTTGATTCAGATAATACGATAAAGTTGACAGTGGAATCTTCTGCTGATAAAGATGTTCGAAAAGATATGTTTTTTGCTTTTGCCAAAAAAGGCTTTCCAATATTAGAACTTAAAATGCTAAATTATAGTCTTGAAGAAGTATTTTTAGAACTTACAACAGAGGAGGAAAGTTACGATGAAAATGTGGGAAATACTAAAGAGGGAGCTTAAAAGCTATTTCTTTTCCCCACTTGCCTATGTGCTGCTAGGATTTTATCTTTTGATATCTGGATACTTTTTTACAACCTATGTGTTATCTACTCATTATGCTATATTAACTCCAATCTTAGGTAGTATGGTCACTGTTTTTATGTTTATAAGTCCTATTTTGACAATGAGACTTATTTCAGAGGATATGAAGACGGGAACAGATCAACTTTTACTCACGTCACCCGTTACAGTTACTGATATAGTGATTGGCAAGTTTTTTTCTACAGTGTTTGTGTATTTAGTAGCACTTGTAATAACTTTTTTATACCCCATTTATCTTAAATTGTATTCTTCACCAGATATGGGTTCTATCATAGCAGGTTATATTGGAGTGTTTCTAATAGGAGTGACTTTTATATCAATAGGGCTTTTTGCTTCTTCACTTACAGAAAATCAAATGATAGCTGGAGTAATTGGATTTGCTTTAATTCTTGTGCTTTGGTTGATTAGTTGGCTAGGAGACGTGTTTAGTGGAAAAGCAAAAACTATTTTTCAGAATCTGTCTTTCTTTGACAGGCTAAATAATTTTCTAAATGGATTAGTGAATTTAAGTGATGTAGTCTTTTTCATAAGTGTAATTATATTCTTTATTTTCTTGACAATTCGTGTTGTAGACAAAAGACGTTGGAGTTAGGAGGAGAAAAGATGAATAATATAAGGCTAAAGTACGGGACTAATGCTTTTATAATGACAGCTCTTTTACTGGCTATTTTAATATTGGCAAATGTTATAGTCACGCAAAAGCCTGTCAAGTGGGATTTGACTAAAAACAAGCAATATACCCTTTCTGACCAAACAAAACAAGTTTTGAAAAGTCTAAAAACAGATGTAACTGTCTATGCCTTTTTCAAAGAGGGTACTACTTCAAGAGACATGGTAAAAAGTTTGTTAGATCAATACAGAAATGTTTCAAAGAGAATAATTGTCCATTTTGTAGACCCAGATAAGGAGCCGGCAACTGCTCAAAGATATGGAATTACGGATTATGACACAGTGCTTTTTATTGCAGGAAGTGGTGCTAATGAAAAAAGACAGATAGTAAATTCTTATGATATTTTTGGCATGGGTAGTCAGCCTAATACTGCTACTTTTAATGGAGAAGAACAGTTTACACAGGCTATAATTGATGTTACACAGCCTAAAAAATTAAATGCGTATATTCTTCAAGGACATGATGAATTAAACAGTATTGACTATTTGGTGACTTTTAAAAACGCTTTGAGAGGAGAAGGATATAATGTAGAAGATTTAAATATAGGACAGGCAGGAGGAATACCAAAAAATACAGACTTATTAGTTATTGTTAACCCAAGAAGAGACTTTACTGACAAGGAAATGGCTGCTTTAAAAGAATACTTTGACAAAGGCGGAAAAGCAATCATTGCAATGGGGGCAGAATATGGGCCTTTGACTCAAAAATCTGTAAATGAGCTTTTGTCTACTTGGGGTGTAAAATTTGACAATGACGTTGTAGTAGATCCAGGAAGGAATTATTTTATGGACCCGCTTTCTCCAGTTCCTCAGTACAAATTTCATACTATAACTAATAAATTGGATTTATCAAACTTGTACGTTGTAATGCCAATGTCAAGAAGTATTTCTTATCCTGATAAACCAACAGAAAATATAACTATAGAGCAATTGCTTTCAACCAGTGATAAAGCTTGGGGTAAAACCGATTTTAACTCAAAAGATGCTAATTTTCAAAAAGGTGATATCAAAGGTCCTTTAAGCTTAGGCTTAGCTATATCCGATTCAAAGACAGGAATGAAGATTGTAGCTATTGGAAGTAGCATGATGTTTACTGATAAAATAATTACATTGGAAGCTAATAGAGACTTTTTAATGAACAGTGCTAACTGGTTAGCGGATAAGACAACACAGATTTCTATACGTCCTAAATCCCTTGAGTTTAATCAGATTTTCCTAACTGGCAAACAAGCTGCTATACTCTTTTATACCACAGTTGTAACTATTCCACTGGTAATGTGGATAATTGGAGGATACATGTGGTATAGGAGGAAGACATTATGAAGATTTTTAAAACCACTATTGTTTTGCTGGTAATATTCGCTGTTCTTTTTGGCTACTATTTTTATGAAAGTAAGACCAATAAACCTGTTAAAGAAGACAACAAAATTTTTACCTTCAAAAATAACGATGTAAATTCTATAAAAATAGAAAAAGAAGGGAAAACTTTAATTGATTTTAAAAAAGAAGGCGATACATGGTTTATAAAAGAACCTATTGACTACAAAGCAGATAGCATTTATGTTGATGAATTATTAGACAGCTTGACATCTCTCACTTTTGATAGAACGTTAGAAGGTGATTTATCCACTTATGGTCTTGACAAACCTTCTTATGCGATAAAAGTATCTTTGAAAAATGGAAAAAGCTATTCACTTTTTATAGGTAATAAATCTCCTGTAAAAGAAAATTACCAAGAGGGTTATTATGCAAAAACTGATGGAGATAAAATTTACAGAGTCAATGCTTCTTCTTTAGAGAATTTCTTTCTGACAGATGATTACGTATATAAATATATGGAAAAATTTGTAGTGTCTATTCCAAAGAATGAAATAACTAAATTAGTTTTCTATCAAGATAGAAAAGAGTATCAAATACAAAAAGGTGAAAAAGATAACTGGCAAATTGATGGGAAAGCTATTAAAGCTGATGATGTGGACAATCTCTTAGACGGAATAGTGTTACTTCAAATTAGTGGATTAGATGAAGGAAAAAATATTTCACAGGGAGAAACACCTTTTGCTTTTGATGTGTATGGCAAGGACAAAGTAGAAAAAATAAGCTTTGCTAAAAGAGATGCAGAAAATAAATATGTGCTTATTAATGGACATTGCATAGGACAATATGTAACTTTGAAAGACATAAAAAATCTGCAAGATACTTTTGATAAACTTATTAAGTAAAATCGAGTAGGAGCTGAATAATTATTTTATTCAGCGTCCTCTCACACCACCGTACGTACCGTTCGGTATACGGCGGTTCATTAGGAATTGTGTACAATTAGATATCTTTGGGATAAACTCTTATAACCTATGCTTTCAAAGTATTTATTTGTAAGAGTCTTATTTAGGATTGGGCTATTGGATATTCTCCAGTAGCCTTTCCTTGTATTGGCGTATTCCCAGGCTTTTTGTTCTTCTACTCCTAGTTTTACTAAGTTATCATGCTTCGTTTTTATCTTCTTCCATTGTTTCCATATACATGCCCTTAGTCTTCGCCTTATCCATTCGTCAAGGGTTTTCATTATGCTTTTCGCGTCTGCTAATCCAAAATAGTTGACCCATCCTGTTGTTATTTGATTTAGTCTTTTTATTCTGTTTTCCATGCTTATTCCCTTGTTCCGATTGGTTATTTCTCTTACTTTTCCCTTAAACCTTTTGATGGATTTTTCATGGATTCTTATTCTTACTTCGTTTTCTTTTGTGTAGAATGAAAATCCAAGAAATTTTCTTCTCCATGGTCTATCTACAGCACTTTTTGCTTCATTGACTTTTAGTTTTAATTTGCTTTCTATGAATTTCTTTATGCTCTTCATTACTCTGTCTCCTGCAGACCTGCTTTTTACATATATGTTGCAGTCATCTGCATATCGGCAGAATTTATGCCCTCGTTTCTCAAGTTCTTTGTCTAGTTCGTCCAACATTATGTTTGCTAATAGGGGACTTAATGGCCCTCCTTGGGGTGTCCCTTCTTCTGTTGATACTTTGATTCCGTTTATCATTACTCCTGATTCTAGGTATCTTCGTATTAACTTTAGTACCCTTTTGTCCCCTATCCGCTTTTCTAGTTTGGACATTATTATGTCGTGGTTTACTCTGTCAAAGAACTTTTCTAAGTCCATATCTACAACCCATGTGTATCCTTCATTTATGTATGCTTCTGCGGCTTTTATTGCGTCTTTTGCACTGCGTCCTGGTCTGAATCCATAACTGCTATCAGAAAATGTATGGTTGTAGACTTTATTTAGTATTTGGGCTATTGCTTGTTGTATTAGTCTGTCTAGTACTGTAGGTATTCCTAGTAGTCTTTTCCCTCCATCAGGTTTGGGAATTTCTACTCTTCGCACTGGTTGTGGTTTGTATTTCCCCTCCAGCAGTTGTTGTTTTATGGTTGCCCAGTTTTCTTTGAGATACGGTAGAAGTTCATCTACTCCCATCCCATCGACTCCATGGCTTCCTTTATTTGCAACAACGCGCTTGTATGCTGCTTCCATGTTCCCTCGTTCTACTATCATTTCAAGCATCTTGCCGGTATATCTTTGTACCTCGTTTCTTCCCTCTTCCGACGCCGATGATATACTATGCACTTCCGTTGTCTTTTGAAATTCCATTTCTCTATTCAACGGATAGCCTCTTTGTTGAGTTGTCTGCAGTCTCTGCATATCTTTCGAGTCCATAAGATTTCCAAAACCTCCTAACGTTCGGTCCTTCCTTATCTATTCATGTCTAGATAAGTACTATGACCTCTGCTGACTTCTCAAGGTTCAGCCATACATCACTGCATGGGTTGTCACTTCAGATTTTACTCCCATGACTTATCCTTGAGACCTCCCCGGGTAAGAACGATAACTTTCATCTCATATATCTGCCAGATTTACTGTATGGGATTCGGGTAGTGTTGGACTTCGTTTTGTTACGCAAACTCATCCATCCCAATTCAGCCTCTTATCTGGTTCTTGTTCATCAGACCGAGATTTTGCCTTAAGCTTCCTTCAGATTCCACCTCACGATGGACACCCTTGCTCTTGGCTAGTGGTTCCCACTACCAAGCCCACAGCGGACTTTCACCGCCTAGTTATCGCCCATGCCGGGCGCACATATAGAAAGGCAGAAACTTACAGTTTCTGCCTTAGACTGTAGACAAACTTTCGTAAAGGAGATATTTTGCATAAGGAGCGACTTGTTACAAAGCGGCTCGGCACTCAAGTAAGAAAGTTTATAAAGTAAAATAGAAAAAACAAGCTTACTTGCTTGAGTGCCGGGAAACTTAGCAAGACCGAGGGTGGAGGCAGGGCCGAAGCCATGGATGGCGAAGGCGGGCACCTTAAGGCATGGATGCCACCTGACGTAGGTACCCTGCCGGAACCTGAAGGTCGAGCTTTAGTTTTGTCGCTTTGGAACATCGGAGCGACGATGCAAAATATCTCCTTTGAATATTTTTTAATTTTGTCAATAGCATAAACAGGTATATTTTCTTCTTCAATGGACTTCAATAAATCATTTTTAGGTTTGGAGCCAACTGCCATTACGACTGGATAATGATGATACTCCAATTATTAGTAATGTCAAGAGCTTTGTGTAACTTTAGTAAAACTTTGTTTGCTTTTTATGGGTTCATTCCATTTAATACACTAAGCTGAGGAAGACGATCACTTTTTCTTATCTTCTATAAGTTTAATTATATATTTCACAGAATTTTCAGCTTTTTCAAATGCCTTGGTAGCATTATCTTTATTAGGTTTGCCACCAGGTAAATAGCCAATAGGAGCACTTGGATATCTTGTTGGAATATAATAGGAGTCTAAAAATTCCATATCATCTCTCAAAATTTCAAATTCTTTGTCCAAGTTTATACACAATTCTAACAAAGTGATCAAATTGTGTACTTTAGGAGGATTTATATTATTAAAAACCAAATAGGCTTTTAAAGCTTTTTCTACAGCTTGCTGCGAATGGACACAAACAATAAGTTTTTAACAGTTCTTTTGCTGCCTTCAAATCGTCATTAGCATAATCTAACCACTGACTATATTTATGAACTTCTGTCATACAATATGACCCCCTTCTTGAGTACCTCTTCGGTATAAAATAGGTCTCTATTCTTCTTAAACAACTCTTCTTCTGGTGTATATACTAAAAAATCAACTCCTACTCTAGGATGGGTAAGCCTCATTAAATATAAAGTTCTATCAGCAAATCTTAAATCTGTATCCATTATCACGACTAAGTCAATATCGCTCCATTCCTTAGCAGTACCATTAGCCATTGACCCGAAAAGTATTATCCTCTCTGGATTGCACTTTTCAATAATAATATTCGTTATCCTCTTTAGCTCATCTTCTAAGGAATACTTTAATAATTCAGTGGCTTCTATCATAAAAAACACCTCTTTATTAGACTCTCCCTTTTATCCATCAACGTTTGACAGGAGTAGCGACTGTAACATTTTTAGTTCCGGAAGAAATGTTAAAGAAAAAAGGAATTCAGTCTACACAAAATTTTCTACAGTATCAGTTTCTATTCATATTAGTACTGTTTTTAAATCAATCACAAGATCTTCAAAAATAGAAACTTTAACTTTATCATCTTGTGTATATATGTCGGGTCGTCCATATCTTTCATTATCCTGTAAAATAAACACACTTAGGATTTTGTTTTCGGGTTCTACTATCCAATATTCTTTCACACCATACTTTTCATACAAGTTAAACTTGTGGAGTTTATCTTTCTGTGCTGTTGAAGGCGAAATAATTTCGATTATCAAATCAGGAGCTCCCGTACATCCCTTCTCATCAAGCTTGGATTCATCACACACAACAACTATATCAGGCTGAACTACAGTCTTTATATTTTCCTCGTCCTTCTCATTTCCGTCAGGAAACCTTACATCAAAAGGTGCCATATATACTTCACACGATTTATCTTTGAGATAATCAAAAAATTGGTAAAAAAGCTGTCCCAAGATCCTTTGATGAGTTCTTGAAGGGGAAGTCATCAAGTAAATTTGGCCATCAATCAGTTCTATTCTTTCATTTTCTGGCCACGCTATATAATCTGCATAAGTATATATTTTATTTTCTTTTGGCAACGGCATATTTAACACCTTCTTTCAAATTAGATTAAAAGCTTTTATTCCTCTTATGTAAATTGCCAAAACATCCACACCTTTTTCATCTAACAGCAAATACATTACTCACATTTAACCATTTAACTCCTTTTACATTTAATTATACCACAACAACCTTAAGTTTTCTTCAAATAATGTAAAATTTCACTTTTTGATTTTGCGTGGATTTACAATGCAAGCAGGATAATATTCAGTACGTTTCTGCCTATTTGTCTATGCTTGACATACATTGAAAATTAGGATACAATAAAAGAAGTACAGTTTATTACTTTATCACGTTACAAAGACAGAGTAAATTGTGGGGTGTTTTAATGATATATTTGCCTGATGGTGTACAAGATTTTTTGCCGGAAGAATATAGAGTTAAGCGCAAAATAGAAGAAAAGTTTAGAGAGGTTTTTATAAAATTTGGCTATCAAGAGATAATGCCTCCTACTTTTGAATATAGCGATAATTTTTCTGTTTTGTTTGATGAAAACAATTTGTACAGGTTTTTCGATAAAAAGGGAAATATATTAGCTTTAAGGCCAGATGTGACTACTCAAATAGCGAGAATTGTCTCTACGAAGTTAAAAGGTAGTTTCCCACTTAAGTTATGCTATGTCGCTAATGTCTATCGCTATGATGACCCACAGGTAGGAAAAATGAGAGAGTTTACTCAGGCAGGGATTGAACTTATAGGTACAAATCATGAAGAATCTGATGCAGAGATAATAGCAGTTGCGATAGAGGCTTTAAAGAGTATTGGAATAGAGGACTTTAAAGTGGACGTGGGACAGGTGGAATTTTTTAAAAGAGTAGTGGAAGATTTAGAGTTACAAAATGAAGAAATAAACCTTTTAAGAGAGTTTTTGCAACAGAAAAATCAATCTGCGATAGAAGAATTCATAAATGATAAAGGAATTAGGGGCAAAAAAGCAAAGTTTTTAAGTGAACTTCCTCTTTTATTTGGTGGCGAAGAAGTGCTTAAAAGAGCAAAAGAGCTTTATGATACTCCTAAACTAGGTGAAACGATAGATTACCTTGAAAGAGTATATAGAATATTAAAAGATTTTGGTATGGAAGAGTATATAAGTTTTGACTTAGGAATGGTGCAAAATCTTAATTATTATACTGGTATCATATTCAGGTGTTTTGTTAAAGGGATTGGTTATGCTATATGTACCGGAGGAAGGTATGATGGTCTTTTAGGGATTTTTGGAGAGCACATTCCGGCGACAGGTTTTGCTATAAGTGTGGAAAGGTCAATGTTAGCACTTCAAAAACAGAAAAAAGATATTATTGATAAATCCTGGAGAGTTTTAATAAAATACAAGGAAAACTTAAGAAGTAATGCTTACAAGAAAGCCACTTTGTTAAGAGGTGAGGGAAAAATTGTAGAGATGTATAGCTATGAAAAAGCGAAGCATGTTGATGAAAATAGCTTTGACGAAATTATAGATATGGAGGAATAATATGGAAAATATTTCTATTGCACTGCCAAAAGGTAGAATGGCAGATAGTGCTATAACTTTGTTTGAAAAGGCAGGAATTGCTGAGAATATTTTAAAAGATATTTCTCGAAAACTTGTTGTTAATGACCATAAAAATTTAATGAAGTTTATGTTGGTGAAGCCAATGGATGTGCCCACATATGTAGAACACGGGGCAGCTGATTTGGGGATTTGTGGAAAAGATATTCTCTTAGAGCAAAAAAAAGATTGCTATGAAGTTTTAGATTTAAAATTTGGTTTTTGTAAAATGGTGGTTGCGGGGCCTAAAGAGGCAAAGGACAGTTTTCTTACTAATAAAAGAGTTGCAACAAAGTTTCCCAATATTGCAGAAGAATTTTTCAGGCAAAAGGGAGAAAATGTAGAAATAATTAAGCTGAATGGTTCTGTGGAGCTTGCTCCTATTGTGGGGCTGTCAGAGGTAATTGTAGACATTGTAGAGACAGGCAATACTTTAAGAGAAAATGGTCTTATAGTCATTGAAGAAATTTTTCCTTCCAGTGCGAGATTGATAGTGAATAAAGCCAGTCTTAAAACTAAAAGCCAGAGAATAAAAGAGATAATTATAAAATTAAAAGAGGTTGTGGAAACTTTTAAGGAGGTTTAAAATGATTGAGATATTTGATTTTCGAAAGGGAATTGACAATGGTATTTTACAAAAGCTTCACAACAGAAGTAAATTAGAGAATAAAGAAATAGCAAAAAAAGTGGAAGAAATAATTTCAAACGTAAGAGAGAGAAAAGACAAGGCTTTGTTTGAGTATACTTACATGTTTGACGGAATAAATCTTGACAAAAGTACTGTAAAAGTTACGAAAGAGGAAATAAAAAATGCTTATAAAGAAGTGGAAGGAGAATTTTTAAAAGCGATTGACAAAGCTATCAAAAACATAACAGAATTTCATGAAAAGCAAAAACAGTCTACATGGTTGGATTTTAAAGAAGGTATAGTTTATGGGCAGATAGTAAGACCTCTTTCTCAAGTTGGGATTTATGTGCCGGGGAGAACTGCTGCATATCCTTCTTCAGTTTTGATGAATGGAATACCTGCAAAGGTGGCTGGTGTAGAGAAAATAGTGATGGTTTCTCCGGCTGGTAAGAAGGGAGTAAACCCTTATGTGTTAGTGGCTGCAGACAAGATAGGAATAGAGGATATATATAAAGTTGGAGGCGCACAGGCTGTTGCAGCCTTGGCATTTGGGACAGAGTCAATACCTAAGGTTGATAAAATAGTTGGCCCGGGAAATATTTTTGTCGCACTGGCTAAAAGAGCTCTTTACGGACATGTGGATATTGATATGGTGGCAGGCCCCAGTGAAGTTTTAGTTATAGCTGACGAAACTGCTAATCCTAAATATGTGGCGGCGGACCTGTTGTCACAGGCGGAACATGATGTAATGGCATCTTCAATACTTGTCACAACATCTTTGGAGGTTGCGCAACAAGTAAAAATAGAAATTGAAAGGCAAATGGAATATCTTGAAAGGAAAGAAATAATTGAAAAGTCTTTAAAAAATTTTGGTGCGATAATTGTTGTAAATAATTTAAAAGAAGCAATTGGTATTGCAAATGACATAGCTCCGGAGCATTTAGAGCTTAACATTTCCAATGCCTTTGAAATAATTGGTGAAATCAAGAATGCAGGAGCAGTCTTTGTGGGAGAATATTCTCCAGAACCCTTAGGGGACTATCTTGCTGGCCCTAACCATGTGCTTCCTACTAGTGGAACAGCAAGGTTTTTCTCGCCTCTTTCTGTGACGGACTTTATCAAAAAGATGAATATTCTCTATTATTCTAAGGATTCTTTGAGAGAGGTAAAAGAGGATGTAATAACTTTAGCAAATTCAGAAGGGCTTACCGCTCATGCTAATTCTATAAAAGTGAGGTTTTAAAATGATTGAGAATTTGGTGAGAGAAGAAATTAAGGGATTTAAAAATTATGAAGTGCACAGTATTCCCTACAGATATAAGATGGATGCAAATGAAACGCCTTTTGAACTTCCTGAAGAAGTGATAAAAAATATTCAAGAGATTGTAAAATCTTCTCAAGTAAATGTATATCCAGACCCTACTGCAGAAAAGTTAAAAGAAGAATTGGCACGATATTGTGGAGTAGTGCCTACAAACATATTTGTGGGAAATGGCTCGGATGAGATAATCCACCTTATTATGCTGGCTTTCATAAACAAAGGTGATGTGGTAGCATATCCTCATCCTTCTTTTGCTATGTACAGTGTATATAGCAAAATTGCAGGAGCAGTCGAAATACCTGTAAGGTTGAGAGAAGATTATAATTACGATGTTGATAGTTTTATTAAAGTTATAGAAAAATATCAGCCTAAATTAGTGTTTTTGTGCAACCCTAATAATCCAACAGGAAGTGTTATAGAAAGAGAAGATATAATTAAAATAATACAAAAGAGCAATGGAATTGTAGTTGTTGACGAAGCTTATTTTGAGTTTTATGGTAATACAATTGTAGATGCTATAAATGAATTTGAAAACTTGATTGTTTTAAGGACCTTATCTAAGGCTTTTGGACTTGCCGGTTTGAGAGTAGGATATGCTGTAGCTAACGAGAATATTTTAAAGTATTTAAACCTTGTGAAATCACCTTATAACATTAACTCTTTATCTCAGGTAATAGCTTTGAAGGTTTTAAGGACAGATGTTTTAAAAGAAAGAATTAACTACATTTTAGAAGAAAGAGAGCGTCTTATAAAAGAGCTAGGCAAAATTCCTGGCATTAAAGTTTATCCCTCAAAAACGAATTTTATATTGGTAAAATTTAAAGATGCAGATTATGTGTACAAAGGACTTTTAGAACGAGGAATTTTGGTGAGGGATTTTTCAAAGGTAGAAGGGCTTGAAGGAGCTTTAAGGATAACAGTAAGTAGCCGAGAAGCTAATGATTATTTAATAAATGGGTTAAAGGAGTTACTGCTATGAGGAAGGCGGAAGTTAAAAGAAAAACTAAAGAGACGGATATATACGTTGAACTTAATATTGACGGAAAAGGAAATTATGACATAGCTACAGGAATAGGTTTTTTGACCACATGCTTTCTTTATTTGCCAAGCATGGACTTTTTGATTTAAAAGTAGTGGCAAAGGGAGATTTAGAGGTAGACACTCATCACACTGTTGAAGACGTAGGTATTGTATTGGGCAATGCTTTTTTAAAGGCTGCCGGCGATAAAAAATCTATTAAGAGGTTTAGTACATTTTATGTACCCATGGACGAAGCCTTAGTGAGAGTTTCTGTAGACATAAGTGGAAGGCCTTTTTTATACTGTGATTTGCCTTTAAAAGCTGAAAGAGTTGGAAATTTTGAAACGGAAAATGTGGAAGAATTTTTAAGAGCCTTTGCTTACAACTTTGGCATTACACTGCATGTAGAACTTTTGCACGGCAGTAACAGTCATCACATTATAGAGGCAACTTTTAAAGCACTGGGGAGGGCTCTTGATGAGGCATTGAGAATAGATGAAAGGGTAGAAGGGATACCTTCTACTAAAGGGATTTTATAAAGATACAGTTTAAGCGAGATTGCATATACTTTATACGTAACTTAAGTGAGGCGGTGAAAAATTGATAGGGATTATTGACTATGGAATGGGAAATTTAAGAAGTGTAGAAAAAGCATTTAAATACGTAGGCTATGAGGCAAAAATTATAAAAGATGTAGCTTCGGTAAAAGAGGCTCATGCATTAGTTCTTCCTGGAGTGGGAGCTTTTCCTGATGCGATGGATACTCTCATTAAAACAGGCATGTTAGAAGAGATAAAAAGACAAATCGACAAAGGTAAGTTGTTTCTTGGGATATGTTTGGGGATGCAGCTTTTATTTGAAAAAGGCTTTGAAATAAAGGAAACTGAGGGTTTTAAGATCTTTAAAGGGCAAGTAATAGAACTTCCAAAGCATAATAAAATTCCTCACATGGGATGGAATAGTCTTGAAATAAAAAGGAAACTCCACTTCTTAAAGGAGTGGAGAATGGAGATTATGCGTATTTTGTTCATTCTTATTATGTAGCCAACAATGAAGAGAAATATGTGTATGCAGTGACTGATTATGGTGTTCAGATTCCTGCAGTTATAATTAAAGACAATGTTTTTTCTTGTCAATTCCATCCTGAGAAGAGCGGAAAAGTGGGGCTTAAAATTTTAAAGAATTTTGGAGAGATGGCAAAATGGTTTTAATACCTGCAATTGATATTATGGAAGAAAAATGTGTAAGGCTTACAAAAGGAGATTTTAATACCAAAGAGGTTTATTATGAAAATCCCGTTGACGTAGCTAAAATGTGGGAGGAATTAGGAGCAAAGAGAATTCATGTGGTAGATTTAGATGGTGCAAAACAAGGTCATTTGGTAAATGGTAATGTCATTGAACAGATTACAAAAAACTGTAAAGCCGAGATAGAAGTAGGTGGAGGAATAAGGAATAGAGAAACTATCGATTATCTTTTTTCTGTAGGTGTTAAGTATGTAATTTTAGGTTCGGCGGCAATATATGACAAAGATCTTCTTCTTTATTCCCTTTCCAATTACGGAGAAAGGACGATAGTGGGTATAGATTCAAAGAATGGAGAAGTTGCCGTAAGTGGATGGCTTGAAAAGACTAAAATAAAAGATATGGAGTTAGCTAAAAAAATGAAAGAAATAGGAGTAAAAACGATAATTTTCACTGATATTTCTAAAGATGGAACTCTTAATGGACCAAATTTTAAAGCTTTAGAAAATATTTTAAAAACAGGTGTTCAAGTGATAGCATCAGGAGGAATATCCTCAATTGAGGATTTAAAAAAGCTTAAAGAGATGGGAGCATATGGTGCGATAATTGGAAAAGCCTTATATATTGGAAAAATAAACTTTAAAAGTGCTTTGGAGGTAATATAAATGCTTGCAAAAAGAATAATTCCTTGTTTAGATGTGAAAGACGGCAGGGTAGTAAAAGGAGTTAACTTTTTAAATTTAAAAGATGCGGGAGACCCTGTCCAGATAGCATCAGAGTACAATGAATTAGGAGCAGATGAGCTTGTATTCTTGGACATTACTGCTTCTTATGAAAAACGAAAAATAATGATAGAAGTTGTAAAAAGGACTTCTGAAAAAGTATTTATTCCTTTAACTGTTGGCGGTGGAATTTCAGACCTTGACGATATAAAAGATATTCTAAGAGCAGGGGCTGATAAGGTTTCAATAAATACCCAAGCTGTGAAACAACCAACTCTTATTCGTCAGGCCGCTGTACGTTTTGGAAGCCAATGTGTGGTTGTAGCAATTGATGCCAAGAGGCGAAGTGATGGCTCGGGCTTTGATGTGTATATAAACGGCGGAAGGGTAAACACAGGGCTTGATGTGATTGAGTGGGCTAAAAAAGTAGAGTCTTTAGGAGCAGGAGAAATACTTCTTACAAGTATGGATAAAGACGGTACTAAAGATGGGTATGATATAGAGCTTACAAGAATGGTAAGTGAAGCTGTCAATATCCCCGTTATAGCTTCTGGAGGTGCAGGAAATAAAGAGCATTTTAAAGAGGTTTTTACTGAAGGCAAAGCTGATGCTGCGTTAGCGGCTTCTGTGTTTCATTACAGGGAGTTGGAAATAAAAGAAGTTAAAAGATATTTAAAAGAAGAAGGTATACCAGTGAGAATTTAAATTTATCGAAAGGATGTAGAGAATGATTGATATAGAGGAATTAAAGTTTGATGAAAAAGGACTTATTCCTGCGATTGTGCAAGACTACAATACAAAACAAGTATTAATGTTGGCTTATATGAATGAGGAAAGTTTAAAATTAAGCTTGGAAAAGGGAGAAACTTATTTTTTTAGCAGAAGTAGAAAGGAAATTTGGCATAAAGGGGAAACTTCAGGTAATACCCAAAAGATAAAAAACATATTTTATGACTGCGATGGGGATGCTTTGCTAATTGAGGTGGAGCCAAAAGGGCCGGCATGCCATACAGGGAATGTAAGCTGTTTTTATAGGAGCTTTTTAGGTGAAGTTGAAAATTATGACATGGAAATACTTAAAATGCTATATGAACGGGTAAAAGATAGAAAGACAAACCCGGCAGAAGGGTCTTATACTAATTATTTGTTTGAAAAAGGCATAGATAAGATTTTAAAGAAAATTGGCGAAGAAACTACGGAGGTAGTGATAGCTTCCAAAAATGACTCCAAAGAAGAGATAGTGTATGAGGTTTCAGATTTACTTTATCATTTAATAGTTTTGTTAGTTGACAAAGGTATAAAGCTCGAGGATGTATACGGTGAGCTTGGCAGAAGGTATTATAAGCCAAAGGAATTTAAAGAAGAACATAAAGAGAGAAAGAAATAGGGAAAGTCAGTAAAAGACTTTCCATATCTTCTTTATATGAGGTCCTCATAAAGAGGGTATTTTTTGAGAAGATTTGCTACTCTTTCTTTTGCTTTTTCTTTATAGTTTTCATCCCTTATTACATTGACTATAATGTCCGCTATTTCTACCATATCTTCAGGTTTCATTCCTCTTGTTGTAACAGCTGGAGTTCCCAGTCTCACACCAGAAGTGACATTTGGCCCTAATGGGTCAAAAGGTATAGCATTTTTGTTGCAAGTTATGTTTACTTCATCTAATCTTGTTTCTAACTCTTTGCCTGTTATTCCTGTGTTTCTTAAATCCAACAACATCAAGTGGTTATCAGTTCCACCTGACACTAAATTTATTCCTCTTTCCATTAATGCATTTGCTAAAGCTTTTGCATTTTCGACAATTCTTTTTTGATATTCTTTGAATTCATCGGTGAGAGCTTCTTTAAAACAAACGGCTTTTGCTGCTATTATATGCATTAAAGGGCCACCTTGTGTGCCCGGGAAGAGTGCTTTGTCTATTGCTTTTGCGTATTCTTCTTTGCAAAGAATAGCTCCTCCTCTTGGGCCTCTTAAAGTCTTATGGGTGGTAGTCGTAACGACATCTGCATAAGGAACAGGATTAGGATGAAGACCTGCTGCTACAAGACCAGCTATATGAGCCATGTCTACCATTAGGTAAGCTCCAACCTTGTCTGCAATTTCTCTAAATCTCTTAAAATCGATTATCCTTGGGTAAGCGCTAGCACCTGCGACAATCAATTTGGGTTTGTGCTTTTTTGCGACTCTTTCTACTTCATCGTAATCTATATATCCTGTATCTTCTCTTACTCCGTAAGATACGAAATTATAGATTTGGCCTGAAAAATTGACTTTGCTTCCATGAGTGAGGTGCCCTCCATGGGCTAAATCCATTCCCAGCACAGTATCTCCTGGCTTTATAAGAGCAAAATAAGCAGCCATGTTTGCCTGTGCTCCTGAATGAGGTTGTACATTTGCGTGTTCAGCACCAAAAAGTTTTTTGAGCCTTTCTCTTGCTAACTCTTCAGCTATATCCACATATTCGCAACCGCCGTAATACCTTTTATTTGGATACCCTTCTGCGTATTTATTAGTAAGAGGGGACCCCATTGCTTCCATTACAGCTCTACTTACAAAATTTTCAGAAGCTATAAGCTCTATTTTATTTCTCTGCCTTATAAGCTCTTTTTCAATTGCGTCTGCAATTTCTGGATCAGTTTTTCTTATTATTTCAATATCCATGACTTTACCCCCTATGTTTCATTTATATTTCTATTATAAATTTTTTGTATACTATATTCAATAACAAATCTCTCATCGCAGTGTCACAATTAACAAAAAGTTAATATAAATTTAACAAAATTAACGAGATTTTAATTTTAAAACTCACAAATTTGGTTATAATATAAGATGAGCTCCCTTAAAGATACCCCCTATCCCTCAAAAAAATTTTATTGAGGTCTTGATTTTTTTGAAAAAGGACTGTATAATGTATACTTGGTCAAAACAATGACTCCCCCTTTAACATATGCAAGCCCTTGGAATATTCCAGGGCTCCTTTTGTTTTTATATCAAAATTTTCTTTATGAGATTTTCAAAATTTTTGTGAGTAATTTTAGCAATTTGTTCTTCAGTATATCCTCTTTTTATTAGGCATTCTACAATTTTAGGAAAGTGTGATATATCTTCTAAACCTTCTGGTGTACTGCTAATCCCATCAAAGTCAGAACCAAAACCTACATAATCTTCTCCTACTAATTCGCATATATAATTTATATGATTTAAAACATCTTCTAATGTAGCTTGACCTTCATCTCTTAAAAATTGTGGAGCAAAATTTATTCCAATTACACCGCCTTTTTGAGCTATCGCTTTTATTTGCTCATCTGTCAAATTTCTTCTGTGGGAGCATAGGGTTTTAGCATTAGAATGAGAAGCTATAATAGGTTTCTCACTAAGTTCTACTACATCCCAAAATCCTTTTTCATTAAGATGAGATACATCTACAATCATTCCTAGGCGATTCATCTCTTTTACAACTTCTTTGCCAAAGGAGGTAAGCCCCGATTCTTTAACACCGTCTACTCCGTCCCCTAAATCGTTTCTCAAACTCCATGTTAAAGTGAGAGCTCTTACTCCTAATTTGTAAAACATCCTAAGAAGAGAAATTTCACCTTCTAAAACTTCGCCGCCTTCTATAGAAAGCAATGCTCCAATTTTTCCTTTTTCTTTTGCTTTATCTATATCTTCTCCTTTTAATATTAATCTAAATTCTTTTGTTTCTTCGATTACTTCATGCATTTTGTCAATCATCTTTAAAGCCATTGTAGCAGCATTTTTTCTCATCTGTGTTGGGTCTACAAATACAGCAAAAACCTGTAAGTGAACTTTACCTTCTTTCATCCTTTGTAAATCCACATGACCTTCTTTTGACCTTTCAGTGAAATCTATTTTTTTGTCCACTAAATGATAAAGAGTATCACAGTGAAAATCTACAAACATATTCATCCTTCCCCCTTTTTATTTTTTCTTCGTAGTATGATTGTATCACAACAAAATATTTTTCAAAATTTGAGATTATTAATTAAAAATTAATTATCATGTAATAATTTGTTCATAAATGTATAGTACAATAATAGCATGAATGGAGGCAGAGTAGCATGATAAATAAACGGACTATTTACTTTTCTTTGTTTATTGCTTTATTAATAGGAATATCCTATATAATGAATTGGGAAATGGCTATTGCAAACTTCGCAGAAAAAGGTACACTGCCAACTTTTGATGACCCTGGGCAAAGAATCCTCATTATAGTTCCTCATCCTGATGATGAGACTTTAGGAATGGCAGGAATTATTCAAAGAGCTGTAGAACTTAAAAGGCCTATTAAAGTAGTAATAGTCACAAGTGGAGAGAGTTACAAGAAAGCTGCAATGTCATTTTGTGGTAAAACAAATCCTACTCCTCAAGATTTTTATCGTTTTGGACTTGCAAGACAGCAAGAAAGTATTGTTGCCATGAGAGTTTTGGGATTACCGCGACAAGATTTAATTTTTTTAGGGTTTGCTGATGGAAGCATCAGATTTTTGTGGAGCCAATATTGGGATAATGGCCGTCCAAGAGTGAGTGGCGGAATTCATGTGGCATATGCTCCTTATGATACAGTTTATAAGCCGGGTATTCCATATACAGGACAAAATTTAGTTAATGAACTTACGGAAATAATTAAAGATTTTAAACCTACTGATATATATTATCCTTTAGCAGATGATATGCATCCCGACCATTGGGCAGTAAGCAATTTTGTGAGATATACTATTACCGCTGTGAATATAAATGTCCGTGAGCATATGTTTTTAGTCCATCATCCACAATGGCCAGTGCCATGGATGGCGGAGAAAAATAGGCCCATGTTACCTCCTGTAGATATGAAAGATAGTAACACAGAATGGCAATCTTTTGACTTAACTCCAAAAGAAATAGATTTGAAACAAGTGGCTATAAAACAATATAGGACCCAAATAGATGTTATGGAACCATTTTTAATGGCTTTTGTAAGAAAAACCGAATTATTTGCTACAAAACCTGTCATCACTATTCCTGTAGTTGATTCAAAACCAGATTTACAAAGTAGAGCTTTGCCTCATACTCTTTTAAAAGTGTATACTGGTGGCATGTTAAATGAGGAAATATACAGAAGTGCAGCTTTAACGCGATTAGGAGCTTTTTATTACGACAATAAATTGTACATCGGCTTAGAATCGGCAAGACCAATATCTAAAAAAGTAATTTACCATGTTGAAATGAGGCTATTTTATAAAGATCAAAATGATATAAAACGTATTGATTTAGGAATTGTAAATGGAAAATTATATCAGTATAAAAGGGCAGAAAATTCTTTGACAGATGTCATAGCAGCAAAACCTATAATCAATGGAAATAAAATGTGGGTTGAAGTAAAAATACCACAGGTGAATAATTTAAGATATATATTTATGGGAGCGGATTCTATTTATAGGAATCGTCTTATAGATAAAATACCTTGGAATATGTATAAAATAGGTGAGTAAAAGAGAAGGCTTTTAAGGTTTTCTCTTTTCTTTTATGTTTAGAAATAGAAAAGTAATCATAGGTAAAATTATTTGTAGAGGTACATGTATGTAAAAAGGAGTAAATTTAAGACCTATAAGTATGTGGGTTTGATAACTGTCGGCAATTATAAAAGAAGCAGCAAAAATCATCGACAAAACAGGGAAAAGCAGGTATTTATAACTTTTTAATTCCAACGCATTTTTTATCATGGTAAGTCCCGCATAAGTAAATACGCTAATCTTAAAAAATACCCCTATAATCATTATAAATACATACAAAGTGTCTAGGTTTTTTAAATTTCCTAAATTTATTAATCTTATAACTTGATACAATGGGAAATTTTCTCTTGAAGCTTCATCTGCTCCTAAAGAAGAAATTATAATGATATTGTTAAAGGACAATAGTAGACCAGTAAAAACAGTGGTTATCAGCATTATCTTTTTTATCTTTTCCTTTTGTTTTACTTTATCAAAAACTGTAGTAAAAGCAATAAGTTCACCAAATGGAAAAGTCACAATTAGAGGAATTGCTGCTTTGATTACGGGAACAATTCCATTTTCTAAAATTGGTAAAAGCCTTGAAAAACTAAAATTATCTCCCATCATTATCATAGTTGTTTGAAAAGCCATAATAGCTAAAATAAGAGGGAGCAAAATTTTAGCAACGCGGGCAAGTACACATATATCAAATAGGAGGTAATACATTACTAATATAAGCATAAAAGAAGAAAAAATATATGTAGGTGTTCGAGAATATATTGTATTTACACTGAGTTCTACATAGTCTCTTACGTTTCTTGAAGCAATGTATAAAAAGTACAGAGCATAAATTAGAGATAAAGTTTTACCTATATATTTCCCATAAACAAACTCAAGTAACTGTGGAAGATTTTTTTGCGATTTTTCAAAAGAGGAGACGTACATAAGTGTAATTGGCAGAGAAATAAGCATTGCAATTAAAATAGAAAGCCAACAATCTTGTTTTGCTTTAATTCCCAAACAAAAGAGTACTGATGTTCCAATCTCAAAAGTTATCATTAAAAACAATAAATCGCTAACTTCTAATCTTTTGTTCATTGTTACCACCTTGAAAATAAACTTTAATATTAGGATTCCTATTAATTGAATTTTTTATTTATTTACTAATTTATCTATTAAAACAAAAAGTTGCTTAAGAAAAGGAATTATCAAAAGTGCAGAAAAAAGATTAAAAAATGTGTGGGCGTTTGCCACCTGTCTTAAAGGATTGTGGGGGGAGATGAGTTTCAAAAACTCTGCAAAAAAATTTGTAAAAGGCAAAAAGAGTATAGTGCCCCCTATATTAAGAAAAATGTTAAAGAGAGCTATTTTTTTCCCTTCTTTGTTAGAGGCAAAGCTCAGTATGATAGCCTCTGAGCAAGTTCCAATATTTAAACCATATATTATTGGCAATGCTTGAGGCAAGGTTATTAGTTGAGAGGAGACCAAAACTTGTAGTGTTGCTATACCTACATTACTTGATTGAAGGATTAATGCTGTGATTATTCCAGCAAGAATTCCCCAGAAAGGATTTGAAAGATTAGCACTAATAAGCTCGAAGTTAGAATTTTTTTAAGAGGCATTGTAGCCAGTTCCATTATCTTAAGACCATAAAATACTAATCCAAATCCTAAAAATACATTTCCTACAAATTTTAATTTAGTATTGCAATTTTGGAAATGTAGTACAGAACCTATAAAAACTAAATAAGGGGCTATTTTAAACAGATTAAATGCGTAAAGCTGCACGGCAATAGTAGTTCCAATATTAGAACCTATAATTATACCTGCTGCGCTTTTAAGAGTTAAAAGCTCTGCTCCTGCCATTGTTACTGCGATTACAGTTACCATGCTACTGCTTTGAATAATTAAGGTTATAAAAAAACCTATTATTATTGATTTTAATAAATTGCTTGCAAAATTGTTAATAATTTGAGAAATTTTTTGTTGTGAGAAGACCTTTAATCCCCTTGTTAAAGTAAAAATTCCCCAAATAAATACTCCTATTCCTGCCGCGAAATATATTAAAGAGATTATCATTTTTACTCCCCCGCAAAGTCCTTTCCTATTTCAATTTTATGTTGCCAATGTCTTAAAATGAATAATTTTTCATTAAATAAAAAACACTAAGAATTAGAGGTTAATAATATTTTTTAGAGGTGGTTGGATGAAAGGGATAATCATGGCGGGTGGAGAAGGAAGTAGACTAAGACCTTTAACAGCCGATATACCTAAGCCTATGGTACCTGTTGCAAATAAACCTGCGATAAAGCACATAGTGGAACACTTACACAAATATGGAATCAAAGATTTAGCTGTTACGCTTTTTTACTTGCCTCAAAAGATTAAAAAATATTTAGAAGAAGAATATGGGGATGAAATAAAGTTTTATATAGAGGATAAGCCGTTAGGGACGGCAGGCAGTGTCAAAAATGCTAGAGACTTTCTAAATGATACTTTTATTGTTATGAGCGGAGATGTAATTACTGATGTTAATATAAAAGAAGCTTATGAGTTTCACAGAAAGAAAGGGGCAAAAGTTACTCTTATTTTGACAAGAGTAGATGTGCCGTTGGAATATGGTGTTGTGATTGTGGATGAGGAAGGCAAAATAAAAAAATTTTTAGAGAAACCTTCTTGGGGAGAAGTGTTTAGCGATACAGTAAATACGGGTATATACATAATAGAACCAGAAATATTGGAGTTTATACCTCAAGATAAGCCTTTTGATTTTAGTAAAGATTTATTTCCTATGTTGTTGAAAAATGATATTCCAATGTACGGTTATATTACAGGAGGATATTGGTGTGATATAGGAAATACCAATCAATACATCACTAGTCATTTTGATATTTTAGAAGGAAGAGTAGATTTAGGATATAAGGATAAGTTACTTAAAAAGGGAAAGGTAATAGGTAAAAATGTTACAATTTCTCCTGAAGCTAAAATCATCCCTCCTGTGATTATAGGAGACAATGCAATAATTGAAGCTAACGCTGTTGTAGGACCTAACGTAATAATTGGTAAAAATAACTATATAAAGAAAGGGAGCAGTTTAAAAAATGCTGTATTGTGGGATGAAATAATTGTAGATAAAAATTGTGAATTAAGGGGTTGTGTAGTTTGCAATAGAGTGAGAATCGGCAATAATGTCCGAATTTTTGAAAACAGTGTTATAGGGGAGAGTTGTAAAATAAAATCCTTTGCTGAAATAAAGCCAGAGGTAAAAATATGGCCCTATAAAATAATAGATGAGGGCTCTGTGATCACAAAAGATGTAGTGTGGGGGAATGGAAGGAAGCCTTTGACTTTTGGGTATAGGGGGATTAAAGGAGTTTTTAATGAGGATATTACTCCTCAAATTGCAGTTGAAATTGGAGAAGTTTTTGGAAATATAGTGAATAGCAGTGTGTTGGTAGGACACGATGGGGATATTGTATCTCAATTTATAAGCGATTTAATAAGTTTTGGGCTTGTATCTGGTGGTTGTGAGGTCTTAAAAGTCAATAATACTCTTTTACCCACTTTAAGATATGGAATTAAGAAAAATAAGTGTGGAGGAGGAATCTATGTAGAGGAAGAAGAAGGAAATTTAAGGATTTTGTTTCTCGATAAAGAAGGGTGTGATATCGATAGAAACTTAGAAAAGAAAATAGAGAACAAATTGAGAGTATATGATATTGAACGAGTTGATGGGAAAAATTTAAAACCTATAAGAGAAATTGATATAAACAACGATTATCTTAACTTTCTTTTTAAAAAAGGACTGCATATAAAAGTTTTAAAATTAAACCTTACAATGAAAAAACAAAACTGCTATTAGAAGCCATAGGTAAAAATGAGTTTTTTATAGCAGAGGAGTGTTATGATGTAGGGATACTTTTTTATAAAAATGGAGAAAAAGTTAAACTCTACGACGAAAAGGGAAGAGAATTTGATGAAGATGAACTTGAGTTTATAAGAATGTTAATTGCTAAAGAGCAAGGGGTTAAAAAATTTGTACTTCCTTTTGATAGTTCCAAATATTTGACAGAATTTGCGAAGGAATTTGCAATTGAGACTGTAAGCAGCAAAATTTCTCATAAAGATAGAATGAAAACAATAGTGTCGAAGGAAGGTATGGAAAAAGACCTACAGATTAATTTAGATTTTGACGGCTTTAGTTTTTTACTAGACCTTTTAGAATACTTACAACATACCTCTCAAAAACTTTCCTCTATAAAAGATAGTTTTCCTTTAAGATATAGAATATCCAAAAGTATAAAATGCGATTGGAGAGATAAAGGGAAAATAATAAGAATGCTTTTTGAAAAGGCTGATGAAGGAGCAGAATTTTTAGATGGTTTAAAGTTTAATAAAGAAGATTCATGGGTGTTAGTAGTACCGGATTATGAATTACCTGCTTGTAATATTTATATAGAAGCTCCTACAAAAGAGAGAGCTGAAGAGTTATTTTCAATGTATGAAAAAGAAATTAAAAGTATTATACAAAAATAAAATACGCTTTTATAAAAACAATTGGAAAGTGATGTAAAGTGATAGATTACATAGTATACAATAGTTGTAACGCTTTACATCCTATTTTTTTGCGCAAAAAAGGATTTAAAGGCATAAAAGCCTTTTTGATGTTTATTGAGTTGAATAATATAATATATATGGTACAATGAATAGTAAATAAATTAACAAAAATGATGGAAGACATGGCAATATGTAAAAGTGTTGTCATGTAGTCCGCCTCATAAAGAAAGAGTGCGGGCTTTTTATGTTTAAATTTAATATTTTTATAAAAAATCGATAATAATAATTAGAGGTGAAGGAGAATATGGATTTTATAATTCTATTAGGATTTGTAACATTGTACTATGTTGTAAAAGGAATAGTTAAATGGTGTTGTGATTTGGTAGAAGCTAATTCTTATGAAGTAGGGGTGTATTAAAGGTGGCCTTATTGTATGTGGTTTTTTTTCTTTTACTCCTTTATTTGTTTTATGCTTTAATACATCCGGAAGAATTCTAAGGGAGGAAAGTGCATGTATTCGAATATAGAACTTTTTACTATGATATTGGTTATAGTTCTTTTAACTAAACCAGTTGGGACTTATATGTACAAAATATTTGAGTATAAACCGATGAAATTGGACAAAGTTTTTTTACCTGTAGAAAATTTTATATATAAACTTTCAGGGATCAATGCAGAAGAAGAAATGAGCTGGAAAAAATATGCATTGTCCTTTTTGCTTGTTAATACGGTAATGATGATAATTGGGTATATTATATTGCGAATACAAGGATTTTTGCCTTTAAATCCTACTGGAGTTAAAAACATGGAGTCTTCTCTTGCTTTTAACACGGCAATAAGCTTTACGACAAATACAAACCTTCAACACTATGCTGGGGAAAATGGCGTAACTTTTTTAAGCCAAATGATCGTAATAGTATTTTTGATGTTTACTTCTGCGGCTTCAGGGTTAGCGACTGCAGCAGCTATAATGAGAGGACTTAGCAGAAAAACAGATGGATTGGGAAATTTTTATGCAGATTTTGTAAGAGTAGTAGTAAGGCTTCTGCTTCCTATCTCTGCAATTGTCACTCTTATATTAGTATGGCAAGGAGTTCCTCAAACTTTTGCTGGGAAAGTAGTTGTGGATACATTAGAAGGTGGTAAGCAAACTATTATAACAGGTCCCGTAGCTGTATTAGAGTCAATTAAACACTTAGGAACAAATGGCGGTGGATTTTTTGAGGCGAATTCTTCTCACCCCTTAGAAAATCCTACTTGGCTTACCAATATGATTGAAATGCTTCTTATGATGCTTTTACCTGCATCTTTAATTTACACTTATGGGTTAATGACAAACAATAAAAAACACGCTTTGGTATTATACATTTCCTTGTTTGTGATTTTTATTCTTTTGGCTGTTGGAGCAGTTTATGCGGAAAGTCATCAAGGAGTGGCTTATTCGAAATTACATATTGATGGTACGCCTTATGGAAATTATGAAGGAAAAGAAGTTCGCTTTGGAGTCTCACAATCTCCACTATTTGCGACTGTGACTACTGCTTTTACAACAGGTTCTGTTGACAGCATGCACGATTCTTATACACCTTTAGGAGGAGCAGTGCCGCTTATCCTCATGATGTTAAATACCATTTTTGGAGGAGATGGAGCAGGACTTCAGAATATAATAATGTATACAATATTGACGGTATTTTTGACAGGGCTTATGGTAGGAAGAACTCCAGAATATTTAGGAAGAAAAATTGAAACTAAAGAGATAAAACTTATAGCCCTTGCAATATTGGTTCACCCTTTTTGATACTTTTTTCATCTGCTTTGACAGTGATGCTAAAAGTGGGAGCTTCTTCTGTAACGAATCCACTGTACCATGGACTTACACAAGTTTTGTATGAGTTTTCTTCTGCGGCGGCAAATAATGGTTCTGAATTTGCAGGATTTATAGGAAACACTGTGTTTATGAATATAATGACAGGTTTAGTTATGTTCTTTGGAAGATATATAACCATTATTCTTATGTTAGCTGTTGCAGGTTCTATGGCGGAGAAAATTCCTGCACCGCCATCACCAGGTACTTTTAGAACAGACAATGCTTTGTTTGGAGCAATTTTTATAGCGATTGTTGTAATTGTAGGAGCTCTTACTTTCTTCCCAGCGATAATATTAGGACCTATTTCTGAGTTTTTGAGCATGACGTAATGGAGGTAACGCCTTATGAAGAGAAAAAGAGAAATAAAAACGATGAGTAAAGAGATTGTAGTAGGCGCAATCAAAAACTCTTTTGTGAAACTTAATCCTCTTAAAATGTATAAAAACCCTGTGATGTTTGTGGTAGAAGTAGGTATGTTTATTACATTGTTGGCTACAATATTTCCTACTTATTTTGGAAGTACTTACGACGAAGTGGGATATAACGCTTTAATCACTTTTATATTGTTTGTAACAGTGCTTTTTGCTAATTTTGCAGAAGCACTGGCAGAAGGAAGAGGGAAAGCTCAAGCAGATACCCTTAAAAAGACAAAAAAAGAGACTATGGCAAAACTCATTAAAAGTGATGGAAGCATAAAAATGGTTAAGTCCTCTGAGCTTAAAAAAGGGGATATAGTGCTTTGTGAGGCAGGAGATATAATTCCGGCTGATGGAGAAATAATAGAAGGACTTGCTGCAATTGATGAGTCTGCAATAACAGGTGAATCTGCACCAGTTATAAAAGAAGCTGGTGGTGATTTTAGCTCGGTTACTGGTGGGACAAAGGTAATAAGCGATAGCATTAAAGTCCAAGTTACTGTTGACGAAGGGGAATCTTTTTTAGACAGAATGATAAAAATGGTAGAAGGAGCCAAAAGGCAGAAATCTCCTAATGAAATTGCTTTGACTACTGTTTTAGTGAGTTTGACAATAATTTTTATAATTGTTGTTATGACCCTATACCCAATGGCTAAATTTGTCCATGTAAGAATAAGTGCTACTACATTGATTGCTTTGTTAGTTTGCTTAATACCAACTACAATTGGAGGCCTTCTTTCTGCGATAGGCATTGCAGGTATGGATAGAGTTACACGCTTTAATGTAATTGCTATGTCTGGAAAAGCAGTAGAAGCTGCAGGAGATATCGACACAATGCTTTTAGATAAAACAGGCACAATCACTTTTGGAAATAGATTAGCAGCTGATTTTATACCAGTTGGCGGCCATAAAAAAGAAGAAGTTACATATTATGCCCTTGTATCCTCTTTAAAAGATTTAACTCCCGAAGGAAGGTCAATAGTAGACTTAGCTAAGAAAATGGGCGTAAAGGTACCGGAAGATATTTTAGATGGAGCGGTAGTTATAGAATTTACTGCAGAAACAAGGATGAGCGGACTAAATTTAAAAGATGGGACTATTGTGCGAAAAGGGTCTTATGATAAGGTGAAAGAATATATAAAAGAACAAGGAGGAGAAATTCCGGAAGATTTAGATAAAGAAGTTGAGAAGATATCTTTATTAGGTGGGACTCCTCTTGTAGTAGTGAAAGACAAAGAAGTATTAGGAGTAATATATTTAAAGGATACTATAAAACCTGGTATGAAAGAGCGTTTTAAACAGCTTAGAGCGATGGGAATTAAAACTATCATGGTAACGGGGGATAATCCTTTAACTGCAAAAACAATAGCAGAAGAGGCTGGTGTTGACGAATTCATTGCAGAAAGTAAACCAGAGGATAAGATAAATGTGATTAAAAGAGAACAGGCGGCAGGAAGGCTTGTTGCCATGACAGGAGATGGAACAAATGATGCACCAGCACTTGCCCAAGCAGATGTAGGACTTGCAATGAATAGCGGTACAATGGCTGCTAAAGAAGCTGCAAACATGGTGGACCTTGATTCTGACCCTACAAAGATTATTGAAGTAGTAGCAATTGGTAAGCAGCTTCTCATGACGAGAGGAGCGTTGACTACTTTTAGTATTGCCAATGACGTTGCTAAATACTTTGCGATACTTCCTGCCATTATGTCTGATACTTTGCCATCAATAAAGGTACTGGATATAATGAAACTCTCCTCACCGACTAATGCAATATTATCAGCTTTAATATTTAACGCCATTATAATACCTATTTTGATTCCTATTGCTATGAGAGGAGTAAAATATAGGCCAATGAGTGCTAATGCGTTATTGGCGAGGAATTTACTGATTTACGGACTGGGAGGATTGATTGCTCCTTTTGTGGGGATAAAACTTATTGACTTAATAATATCTTCTATCTTTTAATTTGGAGGATTTGCTATGAGTGAAGTTAAGAAAGCAATTAAATTTACACTTGTCTTGATGATATTGCTAGGGCTTATATATCCATTTATTATGACAGCAATTGCAAATTTAATATTTCCTTATCAGGCAAAAGGTAGTATAATTAAAGTAGATGGTAAGGCAGTAGGATCCGAGCTCATTGGACAAAAATTCACTGATTCTAAGTGGTTTATGGGAAGACCTTCCGCAGTGGATTACAATGCAGAGTCTTCAGGTGGTACTAATTACGCTTTATCTAATCCTAAATTTAAAGAAGAAGTGGAAAGAAATATTGAGGAGTTTTTAAAGAAAAACCCTGGAGTAAAAAGAAGTGACATACCTGCAGATATAGTTACTTCTTCTGCATCAGGATTAGATCCTCATATTTCTCCGCAAGCCGCATATTTACAAGTTGAAAGAGTAGCTAAAGCAAACAATTTGCCAGAAAAAGTTGTAAAAAAACTTGTGGATGAAAATATTGAAGGCAGATTTTTAGGCCTTTTTGGAGAACCACGGGTAAATGTGCTTAAATTAAATTTAAGCTTATTAGAAGAAATTAAGAAAAATAAAAAGTGAGGCTTTATGATGGCGAAGAAGTCCCCTGATTATTTTTTGAGAGAAATAGAAAGAGCTAATAAGGGAAGGTTGAAGATTTATCTTGGTGCTGCTCCTGGTGTCGGCAAGACCTATCACATGTTGCAAGATGCCAATGAAATGAAGGCAAGAGGTATAGATGTGGTAATAGGCTTTGTAGAAACCTATGGGAGAAAAGACACTGAGGAGCAGATAGGGGACCTTGAAATTATTCCGCTAAAGGAAATAAATTACAAAGGTGCAATTCTTAAGGAAATGGATTTGGAGGCTATTTTAAAGAGAAAACCCCAGGTTGTGGTGGTAGACGAATTAGCCCATACAAATGCTCCTGGTTCAAAAATGAAAAGAGATATCAAGATGTTTTGGAGCTTATAGATAACGGCATAAGTGTGATGACTGCTGTCAACATACAACATTTTGAAAGTCTTAATGATTATATAAACCGCATGACTAATGTAAAGGTGAGGGAAACTATTCCTGATAAACTTTTAGAAATATGTGATGAAGTAGAAGTAGTTGATGTTTCGCCGGAGACTTTGATAGAGAGGCTTAAAAATGGAAAGATTTATAGTCCCGATAAGATTGAAACTGCTCTTAACAATTTTTTTAGAATTGGCAATCTTTCCGGTTAAGGGAACTTACATTGAGGGAAGTAGCAAATGAGGTTGACGATAGGCTTTTGGAATATAAAAATAGAAAAAACGTTATAGGATTAAAAGGAGCACAAGAAAAGATATTGGTTTGTGTAAATTTGAGATTTAATGCAGAGTATCTGATACGAAGAGGTTATAGGTTAGCTAAAATGCTTAAAGCAGACCTCTTTGTTTTGCATGTTTACAATGATGATGACTTAAGAGACCATAAAAAACTCAAAAATTAGATGAAATCACAATGCTGTGCAACAAATTAGAAGCAAAGTTTTACATGGTCAAATCAAATGACCCTGCTAAGGCTATAATAAAATTTGCTGAAGAAAATGCAATTACTCAAATTGTAGTAGGACAGTCTGTGAGAAGAAGAATTGATGAAATAATAAGGGGTTCTATTGTTAGAAGAATAATGAAAGGTACTAAATTTATAGATGTTCTTGTTGTAGCCGATCCACGGGGGTAAAAATGGGTTTTACCCCGTTTTTTTATATGGTATAATAAGTCTGTAAAAATATTGTTTTTAAAGGTGTTATATTATGAAAAAAGAGGATAAGTATATATCTGCCACAGAGATAAATCAATTTCTTTATTGCCCCTATCAGTGGTATTATATAAAAAAATATGGAATAGAGTATATCAATAGTTTGAGAGAGCCAAAAGAGCAAGATTTGCAATTTAGTAACTTTAAGAAAGGGATAGAATATCATGAAAAATATTACAAGGATATTGTAAAATTGCGATATAAAAAATATGCGATTATTTTTGGAATTATAGCTATTTTATTAATAATTGCGATTATGAGGGTTTTAAAATGATTCTCAATATAATTTTTTTATTTTTTACTATATATTTGCTTATTCAATCAGTTATCGAACAGAGGCCTTTTTATAAAAAAATGAGAAGAAGCATAGGATTTCGAGGAGGTAAAATAATCTACATAGATAAATCGCAAGAGGTAAAAGAAAAGGGATTAATATATGGGAAGTTATTAAAATCTGACAAATATGGCTTATCTGGAAAGCCTGATTATATTTATCAGTTGGGAGAAGAATTAGTCCCTGTAGAATTAAAAAGTAGTGAAGCTGATGATTCACCTTATTATAAAGATGTTATGCAGTTAGTTGCATATTTTTTGATAATAGAAGATGTATACCAAAAAAGAGTAAAAAGAGGGCGAATAGTTTATAGGAATACTATGTTTGAGGTTTATAATAGGCGACACTTAAGAAAAGAACTTTTTAATATATTAAAGCAAATGGAAAAAATGCAAGAAGGAGATTACTATCCTGAAGTAAATCCTTCTTTTGCCTTGTGTAGATTCTGCCTTTGTAGAGATACTGTATGTGAAATATACAAAAATACTTCCAAATAAAAACAGAATATTATGTTTATATAGAGAAAAAAATAAAAACGGAATATAGAAAAATTGAAATGAGGTATGGCTATGGTAAGAAAAATATTCTATATCTTAATGGGAATTTTGTTGTGTTTTTCAATTGCTTCTTGTGGAATAGCTAAAAAAGACATTACAAGGGCAGAAGAACAAAAAATGCAAAATGAAGCTTTACAAAAGCCTTTGGAAAAACCTAAAGAAAAAATATCTAATACGGTCAACAATGCTGTTTATACCAATACAGAAAATCTGGATAACACTTTGTATAGCTGGGGACTAAGGGTGTTGCCAAATCATCAAACTCCAGAAATTACCCCTTTGGCAATGGAGCTTATAAAAAAATATGATGCGATTTTTGTAGGAGATACGACAAAAAAGGTAGTTTATTTGACTTTTGACGAAGGATATGAAAATGGCTATACACCTAAAATATTAGATATACTCAAAGAAAACAATGTAAAAGCTGCTTTTTTTGTAACTGGGCCCTATGTAAAAGAACAGGCTGATTTAGTTAAAAGGATGGTGGAGGAAGGGCATATAGTTGGGAATCACACAGTGAATCATCCAAGCTTACCTACCTTATCTGATGAAAAAGTAAAAGAGGAAATAACTAAGTTAGGAGATATGTTTGAAGAGCTGACAGGGAAAAAGATGAAGTATTTTAGACCGCCAAAAGGTGAGTATAGTGAGAGAACCTTGTATCTTACAAAATCGTTAGGTTATAGAACAGTTTTTTGGAGTTTAGCGATGGCTGATTGGCAGCCACTTCCTGGAGGACCAGAGGAAAGCTATAATACTGTTATGAAAAGGCTTCACCCGGGAGCTGTCATACTTTTACATGCTGTTTCAAAAGACAATGCTTTAGCCCTTGATAGGATAATTAAAAGTATTAAAGCCGAGGGATATGAATTTAAAACTCTAGATGATATACCATGAAAAATGTAAAATAAAGCCTTTGCGATGTAGGTTTTTCTACATCGCAAAGGCAAAATTGGGGGAATTATTTTGGGGACAATTCTTGAGAAGAAAAATTTATATATGATGGCTTTTGCATTACTTTTAAGCATTGGTTCAATTTTAGTCTTGTTAAAAATTACAGGCGTTAAAGAAATTGAAATGGCTTTTCACATACCCCTTTTTTATCTTGGGGCGATTTTTGGCTTGATAATATTGAGCTTGATAGTGGATACTTTGCGAATAAGGGATTTATTGAGAGAATTAGGAGAAAACTTGCCTTTTGATTATCTTTTTAAATTTAACCTTGCGACTTTTTTTATAAGCTACATAACACCTTTTGGCTCAGGAGCTTTACCTCTCATTGTATATTTACTTAGTAAAAAAGGAGTTTCACCAAATAAAAGCTTAATGATTTTTACTGCCAAGCTTTTGTTCTCAGGGATTTTTTTGGGACTGTGCCTCCTATATTACTTATTTTTTTTAGAAATCAATTAGAATTAGGAACTGTTCTTTCTTATTTTGCAGTGTTAGTAAGTATATTTTTGATGCTTTTGTTATTTATATTAATTTATATCATATTAAAACCCCGCTTTGTCATTGAGATTGTTAATAAAATAAGCAATATCTCGTTTTTTAAAAAGCCTAAACTGGAAAAGTATTTTGAAAAAATAAAAGAAGAAATCATACTTTATCATAAAAATTTTAATGACCTTTTTATAGGGCCTTCCAGTTATAAGCTGTTTTTTTCTCAATTATTTTATGCAGTAGCTTATTGGTTGCTTTTTTACAGCATTGCTCCAGTTTTATTATTAGCTATGAATATACATTTTAATTTGTTAGCAGTAATTGGAAGACAACTCATATTTTATGACATTTTGGCGTATAGTTTTATTCCAAGTGGTTCTGGTGTAGTAGAAATAGGTTTTGCAACAATTTTTTCAAATATACTTCCTCCCAGTAAATTAGGAATTTTTGTGGGCATGTGGAGGTTTTTTACTTATTATGTTTACTTGGGAATTTCGGCTATAGGATTTTTTATGGCAATAAAAAATCAAGATGCAAAGAGAATGTTAATTAAATAACATTTTGGTACTAATTATCATACAGGAATAATAACCTTTGATATTTTGTATCAAAGGGGTATTTTTTTATATGTATTTTTCAGGTTTATTTTTTGGCATATTACTTGCATAAAGAAAAGATGGGGGTATAAAAATGAGAGAAAAGATTCTGGATGCAATGAGAGACTTCCCGATAATAGCTGCAGTGCGAGAGGCAAAAGATTTAAATACGGCTCTTTCTTCAAATGCACAGGTGATATTTTTACTTACTGGTGACATAATGAACATTTCTGAAATAGTTCAAGAGGTCAAAAGACATGATAAAATTGTTTTTGTGCATTTTGATTTGCTTGAAGGTTTAGGAAAGGACAACAAAGCAGTAGAGTATTTGGCTGAAAAAATAAAGCCACATGGTATAATCTCTACCCGCAATAATATTTTGATACACGCTAAACAATTTGATCTTTTCTGCATCCAGAGACTTTTCATTTTAGATTCCCAGGCATTAAAAACAGGGTTTGCTTCAACAAAACAAATAGTTCCAGATGCAATAGAAGTAATGCCTGGGATAATTCCCTCAGTGATAAGTGAAATATCAGTAGATGTGCATCAACCAGTCATCGCAGGAGGTTTAGTCAAGACAAAAGAAGAAGTTATAAATGCACTTAAATCTGGAGCTATTGCCGTATCAACGAGTGAAAAAAATCTGTGGTTTATTGAGTGAAAGGAGGGTGAGAGACATAAAAATTGAGTTTTAAAAAATAAAACTTAATAAATTTTGGAATCATGGAGGGATATTTTATGAGTGACCTTGCAAAATATGTTGCTGAATTTTTTGGTACGATGATACTTATATGGTTAGGTGATGGCGTGGTTGCAAACGTTGTCTTAAATAAATCTAAAGGGCAAAACAGCGGTTGGATTGTAATCACCGCGGGATGGGGATTTGCAGTAATGGTAGGAGCGTATACAGTTGGGTGGATAAGTGGTGCTCACTTAAATCCAGCTGTGACAATTGGCTTAGCAACGATAGGCAAGTTTTCATGGAGTTTGGTGCCAGGCTATATTATAGCGCAAGTTTTAGGAGCTTTTGTGGGAGCTATAATTGTTTATTTGATGTACATGGATCATTATGCAGCAACTGAAGATCCCACAGCTAAGCTTGGTACTTTTGCAACTATTCCAGCTATAAGAAAGTTGGGTAAGAATTTTATGACAGAGGCATTTGGTACTGCTATGCTTTTAATAGGAATACTGGGTATAACAAATGGCAACAATCAATTAGTTGGAGGATTAGGACCGCTTCTAATTGGTTTACTTATTTGGGCAATAGGGTTAAGCTTAGGTGGACCTACAGGTTATGCAATTAATCCAGCAAGAGACTTTGGACCAAGGCTTGCTCATGCTATTCTTCCTATCCCAGGGAAAGGAGATTCTGATTGGGGATATGGTTTGATAGTTCCAATATTTGGGCCAATAGTTGGAGGAATACTTGGAGCTGTAGTTTACCAGCTTATTATGAGTATACACTAATACAAAAGTTTAAAGAGTTTAAATCGGCGAGAATTTATCTCTCGCCGATATGATATTATAAAAATTGTAAGGAGGAAAAAAGATGGCAAAGTACATTATGGCTTTCGACCAAGGGACAACAAGTTCCCGTGCGATAATTTTTGACCGCAGCGGGAAAATAATAGCTTCACTAAACCAGGAATTTAAGCAAATTTATCCTAAGCCAGGTTGGGTAGAGCATGACCCAATGGAAATCTGGGGTTCACAAATAGGTGTTGCAAAAGGTGTTATAGAAAAAGCGGGTATTAATCCGGAGGATATTGCAGCTATTGGCATTACAAATCAGAGAGAGACAACTGTTGTATGGGATAAAAATACAGGAAAACCTATTTACAATGCAATAGTGTGGCAATGCAGAAGAACAGCTCCTATATGCGATGAACTAAAAAACAAGGGTTTTGACAAGAAAATTAGAGAAAAGACAGGACTTGTAGTAGATGCATATTTTTCAGGAACTAAAGTAAAATGGATTTTGGATAATGTAGAAGGGGCCCGTGAAAAAGCAGAAAAAGGAGAATTGCTTTTTGGAAATATTGATACCTGGCTTATTTGGAATTTGACAAGGGGTAATGTACACGTAACTGACTATTCCAATGCTTCAAGGACGATGCTTTTTAATATACATGAGCTTAAATGGGATAAAGAGATATTGGCTGAACTTAACATACCAGAGCAAATGCTTCCGGAAGTTAAGCCTTCCAGTTATGTATATGGCTATACTGATAAAAGTATATTTGGAGTAGAGATACCTATTGCCGGAGATGCGGGAGACCAGCAGGCAGCTTTGTTTGGTCAAGCCTGTTTCAAACCTGGGATGGCAAAAAACACCTATGGAACAGGCTGCTTTATGCTCATGAATACTGGTGAAAAGGCTGTACCTTCCAATACTGGACTTCTCACTACAATCGCTTGGGGAATTGATGGCAAAGTAGAATATGCCTTAGAGGGTAGTATATTTATAGCAGGTGCTGCGATACAGTGGCTGAGAGACGAGCTTAGAATAATTGACAATTCACCTCAAAGTGAGGAATATGCGCTGAAAGTTGAAGACACAAATGGTGTATATGTTGTTCCTGCTTTTGTAGGATTAGGAGCCCCTTATTGGGATATGTATGCGAGAGGCACTATTGTAGGACTTACAAGAGGCGCAAAGAGAGAGCATATAATAAGGGCAACACTGGAGTCTATTGCTTATCAGACAAGAGATGTATTAGAGGCTATGCAAGAGGATTCAGGTATTAAATTGCAGGCTTTAAAAATTGACGGTGGAGCAAGTGCTAATAACTTCTTGATGCAATTCCAATCTGACATTTTAGGTGTTCCAGTTGACAGGCCTCAAGTAATTGAAACTACTGCTCTTGGCGCTTCTTATCTTGCGGGATTGGCAGTAGGATTCTGGAACAGCAAAGAAGAAATAGAGAAGAATTGGAATGTTGATAAACATTTTGAACCAGCTATGGATAATGAAAAGAGAGAAAAATTGTATAAAGGTTGGAAAAAGGCTGTAGAAAGGGCTATGAAATGGGCTGAAGAATAAAATAAAAAATTGATAAAAAGTAGCAGGAATTTTAAGATGTTTGTAGAATATATTTATTAAAGAGAAGAAAAAATAAATATGAGTATGGTGGAGATTTGGAGAACCATATATAGCCGACAGGGGTCGGTTATATATGGTTTTTTTATCTTTTAAGGAGGTTTTATGACTATGAAAGAAATGTACGATGTTTTGATAATAGGTGCTGGAGTGGTTGGATGTTCAATTGCGAGAGAACTTTCAAAATACAAATTAAAAATATTAGTTGTAGAAAAAGGTGAAGATGTGGCTTCGGAAGGAGCTTCTAAAGCTAATAGTGCAATACTACATGCGGGTTATGACCCTGTACCTGGTACTTTAAAAGCTATGCTGAATGTCAGAGGAAATGAAATGTACGATGAGTTGTGTAAAGATTTGGATGTTCCAATAAAGAGAACAGGTTCTTTAGTTGTGGCTTTTTCTGAAGAAGAGGTAAAAGAGCTCTATGAATTGTTTGATAGAGGAATAAAAAATGGTGTCAAAGGGTTGTCTCTCATTACAAAAGATATGGTCAAAGAGATAGAACCACACATAAATGACACTGTAGTTGCTGCTTTGTATGCCAAAACAGCAGGAATAATATGTCCTTATGGATATACTATTGCAGTGGCAGAAAATGCTGCACAAAATGGAGCAGAATTTGTTTTTAATTCAGAAGTAATTGATATCAAAAAAAATGGGGACTTCTTTATAGTAAAAACTCACAAAGAAGAATTTTACAGTAAATATGTTGTCAATGCTGCAGGACTTTATTCAGATGTCATAAATAACATGGTAGGGGCGAAGCCATTTTCTGTGCATCCTAGAAAAGGAGAATATTTGATATTAGATAAAGACCAAGGATATCTTGCAAGGACAGTAATATTCCAGGTTCCAACTAAAATGGGTAAAGGAATACTAGTTTCTCCTACAGTTGATGGAAATCTATTGATAGGACCTACTTCAGAAGACATACAAGATAAAGAATTTAAAGCAACTACCAGAGAAGGGCTCAATAAAGCAATTACAGTTGCAAAAAGAAGTGTGGATAAATTTGATGTCAGAAAGACTATCACTCAGTTTACAGGACTTAGAGCGACTCCTGATACAGAAGACAAAGACTTTATAATTGGAGAATCTGATGTGAAAGGATTTATAAATGCTGCTGGAATAGAATCTCCTGGTTTTACTGCAGCTCCTGCTATCGCTGAAATGATAAGGGATATACTTAAAGATGCTGGACTTCAGTTGATTGAAAAAGTAGATTTTAACCCAAAAAGAAAACCAGTCATAAGATTTACTGAACTTTCAGACGAGGAAAGAAACAAGCTTATAAAAGAAAATCCTGCTTATGGAAGAATAATATGCAGATGTGAGACAGTGACGGAAGGAGAGATAATAGATGCGATAAGAAGACCTGTAGGTGCAAAATCTTTAGATGGTGTTAAAAGGCGTGTAAGAGCTGGAATGGGAAGATGCCAGGGAAGTTTTTGTGGGCCGAGAGTTGTTGAAATATTAGCAAGAGAACTTAATATTTCTCCTCTTGAGGTTACAAAGCATGGAAGAAATTCGAATATACTAACTGCAGAGACAAAAAAATTTTTATTAGAAAAAGCATCGGAGGTTTTAAAGAAAGAGGTGTATGAGAATGCTTAACTATGATATAGTCATAATAGGTGGCGGCCCTGCAGGCTTGGGTGCTGCTGTAGAAGCCTATGAAAAGGGTGTAAAAAATATAGTCATAATTGAAAGAGATAAATATCTTGGGGGTATTTTAGAGCAGTGCATACACAATGGATTTGGACTTCAGGAATTTAAAGAAGAATTGACAGGACCAGAATATGCACAAAGATTCATTGATAAAGTAGAAGAATATGACATAAATGTAATGTTGGAAACTATGGTTTTGGAAATAACTCCTGATAGAATTGTAAAAGCTGTTAATTCTAAGGAAGGTGTGTTCACAATAAAAGCTGGAGCTATAATTTTAGCTATGGGATGCAGGGAAAGGCCGAGAGGTGCTATTATGATACCTGGCACTCGCCCAGCAGGTATTCTCACAGCAGGTACTGCTCAGAGGTATGTAAATATGGAAGGATATCTTCCAGGGAAAGAAATAGTGATATTAGGTTCTGGTGATGTTGGGCTTATTATGGCGAGAAGGCTTACATTAGAAGGAGCAAAAGTCAAAGCAGTTGTAGAACTCATGCCTTACTCTAGTGGACTTACAAGAAACATCGTTCAGTGTTTAGAGGACTTTAATATTCCTCTTCTTTTAAGTCACACTGTCATTGAAATTCACGGCAAAGACAGGGTAGAAGGAGTTACAATTGCCAAAGTTGATGAAAATAGAGAGCCAATTATGGAGACTGCACAGTATATAAGTTGTGATACGTTAATACTTTCTGTTGGCTTGATTCCTGAAAATGAGCTCTCTCAAAAGGCCGGTATAGAGCTAGACCCTATAACAGGAGGACCTATTGTAAATGAAATGTTAGAAACAAGTGTTCCTGGAATTTTTGCTTGTGGCAATGTCCTTCAAGTTCACGACTTAGTTGACAATGTTACTGCAGAAGCGAGATTGGCAGCTAATTCAGCAATACGATTTATTCGAGAAGGTGAATTTGGAAAAAGCAATATTGCCGTAAAAGCTGGTAATGGCATACGTTATGTTGTTCCGCAAAAGATAAATGTAGATAACATAGAAAAAAGGATAAAATTCAGAATGAGACCTGTTAACGTTTATAACAATGCTATGTTAGCAGTAAAGTCAGGAGACAAATATTTACTAAGACAAAAAAGGCAGCGCTTAACCCCTGGTGAAATGATTGATGTAAATTTAAGTAAAGACATACTAAAAAATGCAAATCTTGAAGAAGGTATTGTCTTTTTAGTTGAGGAGGGATAAAATGGAACTAAAAGAAATTACATGCATAGTTTGCCCCTTGGGCTGCAGGATACAAGTTGAAATGGAAGGAGGGGAGATAAAAAGCGTAAAGGGATATTCTTGTTCTAGAGGATTAGAATATGCTAAAAATGAAGTTACTATGCCTAAAAGGACTATTACTACAAGTGTGAGAGCAATAGGGGGACATCTTCCACTCTTATCTGTTAGGACAAAAGAGCCTGTTCCAAAAGAAAAGATACAAGAAATAATGCTTGAATTGGCTAAGGTAGAGGTTAAAGCTCCTGTAAAAATAGGAGATGTAGTGGTGAAGAACATTTTAGGTACGGGGGTTGACATAATTGCTACAAGAAACCTCTATGTAAAATAAGTTTTTGCGTGGTGATAAAATGGAGGGAAGAAGGGAAATATTAAGAACTCCTGTGAGTATCCATTCTCAGATTGCTGCCCATATTGTTCAAAAGGTTAGTCACATAAGCAGACAAAACAATGTAAGCATATTTTTAAGGAAGATAAATGACAATAGGTTGATTCCTGCAAATAGTATGTTATCAATGGTGACTTTTTTTGCTTCTCGGGGAGAAGAAATAGAAGTAGTGGTAGAAGGAGCAAATGTGGACAATGCTATAAAAGAGTTTAAAGGCTTTTTTTACAACGAGTTAGGGAAAGAAAAGGAAGAAAAAACTACTTATGAACTTTTAAAAAATACCTCAATAGCCTATGAGAAAATATTTAATTCTATTGGCTCAGGACTTATAGTTACTGATGAAAATGGGGCAATAATGATTTTTAACAAAGCAGCTGAAAGTATTACAGGGATTAATATGGACCAGGCTATAGGGAAAAAAATACAAGAAGTGATGTCGGATATAAAAATTGCTGATGTGTTAAAAACTGGCAAAGAAGAGATGAATAAAAAACTAAAAATAGGCACAAATGTGGTGTTAACAAATATAACACCTATTTATACAGGTACAAAAATAGAAGGGGCGGTTATAGTATTTTATGACTTCCCTCAAATAGAATATTTGGAAAATGAGCTGAAAAGAGATAGAAAACTTGACAAAGCTTTTGACATAATAATAGGCAATAGCGGAAAATTAAAAGACGCTCTTACTATTGCTTCTAAAGCTGCAGAAACTGATTCAACAGTCCTCATAAGAGGGGAAAGCGGAACGGGGAAAGAGCTGGTGGCTAATGCGATACATTACGCCAGTAAGAGAAAGGATAAACCATTTATAAGGGTAAATTGTGCGGCTATTCCTGTGACTCTATTGGAGAGTGAACTTTTTGGGCATGAAAGAGGAGCTTTTACTGGAGCTGTAACTCAAAAGATAGGAAAATTCGAATTAGCAGATGGAGGAACGATATTTCTTGATGAAATAGGAGATATTCCACCTGAGATTCAGGTAAAGCTTTTGAGAGTGATTCAAGAAAAGGAATTTGAAAGAGTAGGGGGAATAAAAACTATAAAAGTAGATGTGAGGATAATCGCTGCGACAAATAAAGATTTAGAAAAAGCAATAAAAGAGGGGACTTTTAGAGAAGATTTATACTATAGATTAAACGTTATACCTGTGATTTTGCCTCCATTAAGGGAAAGAAGAGGAGATATTCCTCTACTTGTCGAACATTTTATAGAAAAGCTGAACAAAAAACTAAACAAAAATGTAAAAAAGATTACGAAAAAAGCTATGCAAGCATTGATATATTATGATTGGCCTGGGAATATACGAGAATTAGAAAATATAATTGAAAGGTGTATAACATTAAGTGATACTGATTACATCGATTATGAAGATTTGCCCCAATATATTCGAAATGAAACTACTACTGTATCAGATGATGATATTATTTATCTTGGAGAAAATAGTGAGCTACTTACAATGGAGGAATATGAGTATAAAATAATAAAGGCTGCGATACAAAGATATAAAAGCTTTAATAAAGCAGGAAAAGTTTTAGGACTTACCCATAAAACTATTGCTGCAAAAGCAAGGAAATTTGGACTTGTTGATAGATAATACCAAAAGAAATAAATAGTTGATACTTTTTACCAAGATAGTCTTTCGAGGCTATTCTTTATTGTATGTTTGCTACAATTTATTTGGCACGTAAATTGCATTTAAAAACTAACAAAAGTAAATTTAGGAGGAGGTAAATTATGAAAAAGTTGATTAATAATCCTAATGATGTCGTGAAAGAAATGATAGAAGGTTTGCTGGCTGCTCACCCATCTTACCTGAGAAAACTTGACAACATAGATGTAATTGTCAGAAAAGACGCACCTGTAGAAGGAAAAGTTGGACTTGTAAGTGGTGGTGGCAGTGGCCATGAGCCTGCTCATGCAGGATATGTGGGCTATGGAATGTTAGATGCGGCTTGCCCTGGTGCTGTCTTTACTTCACCTACACCTGACCAAATTTATGAAGCGATTAAGGCAGTGGATGGAGGAAAAGGAGTATTATTGATTATTAAAAATTACACAGGTGACGTAATGAATTTTGAAATGGCTAGAGAAATGGCACAGATGGAGGGAATAGAAGTAGATGAAGTGATAGTGAACGATGATGTTGCAGTAGAAAATAGCACTTGGACGCAGGGAAGGCGTGGCATTGCTGGAACTGTTTTTGTTCACAAAATTGCTGGTGCAAAGGCACAAGAAGGGGCTAGCTTACAAGAAGTAAAAAGAGTAGCTGAGAAAGTAATTGCAAATGTAAGGTCAATGGGAATGGCACTAACACCCTGTACTGTTCCAGCAGCAGGGAAACCCAGCTTTACTCTTGCAGAAGATGAGATGGAGATTGGTATAGGAATACATGGAGAGCCTGGAACTCACAGAGAAAAAATAAAACCTGCAGATGAAATAGTAGAACATTTAATGGAGAAAATAATAAATGACCTGCCTTATAAAGAAAATGACGAGGTTGCTGTTATGATAAACGGGCTTGGTGCAACTCCTTTAATGGAACTTTATGTTGCGAACAGGAAAGTAGCAGAAATCTTAGAGAGTAAGAAGATCAAAGTTTACAAAACATACGTAGGAGAATTTATGACCTCTCTTGAAATGAGTGGATTTTCTATAACATTATTAAAATTAGATGAAGAACTTAAAACATTGTTAGATGCAAAGGCTGATACACCTGCTTTCAAACAATTATAAATTTTTAGGAGGTAGAAGATGGTTATCACAAAAAATGATGTCCTAAAAATTGTGGACAAAATTGTAGAGGTTATAAAAGAAAATAAAGAGTACCTTACAGAGTTGGATGCTGCTATTGGTGATGCGGACCACGGAATAAATTTAGATAGAGGATTTGATGCCGTAAAGCAAAAATTGACCACATTGCCTGAAACTACTGATATAGGGACAATATTAAAAACTATAGGCATGACACTTGTATCTACGGTGGGAGGAGCTTCTGGTCCTTTATATGGTACAGCTTTTATGAGGGCTGGCCAAGTAGTTCAGGGTAAAAATGAACTTTCTGAAGAGGATATAGTTAAAATCTTTGAAGCTGCTTTAGATGGCATCAAACAAAGAGGAAAAGCCGAAGCAGGAGACAAGACTATGATAGATTCTATTGAACCTGCATATAAAGCTTTAAAAGATAGTTTAGAGAACAACATTGCATTACCTGAAGCATTAAATAGAGCAGCTAATGCTGCAAAAGAGGGAATGGAATACACTAAGAATATTTCTGCAAGAAAAGGAAGAGCAAGTTACTTAGGAGAAAGAAGTATTGGACACTTAGATCCAGGGGCAACATCAGCATATTTGATGATAAAGTCTTTTTCTGATGTTGTCAATTTATCATGATGGTGGAGGAAAAAATGGTTGGAATAGTGTTAGTCTCTCACTCAAGAAAAATAGTAGAGGGGATTTATGAACTTGCAAGCCAAATGACAGGTGGAAAAGTTCCTATAGGGATAGCTGGCGGGACACAAGATGGCAGATTGGGAACAGATGCTACAGAGATAATGGAGGAAATTAAAAAAGTAGACGAGGGAGAAGGAGTAGTAGTTTTAGTTGATATTGGAAGTGCTGTAATGAGTGCGCAAATGGCGATAGAACTCCTGGGAGAGGAATATGAAGGTAAAGTAAAAATTGCTGATGCACCTTTAGTGGAGGGAGCAATTGCAGCTAGTGTAGAGGCTTCTATAGGTAGTGATTTTGATAAAGTTCTTTTAGTGGCAGAAGAAGCAAAAAAACTTAATAAATTTTAATATTTTTGAGTCTGGACAAAATCCAGACTTAGTTTTTGTGTAGAATTTTTACTCAAAAGGTATTAAAATAAAAACATAAGGAGGTGATGGAATACGTCATTTTTAAATATTTATGATGTATACGATAACAACCTAAAAGAATTTATAGAAAAGGAGGATTATATAAATGCTTATTGGTATGTTTTTCAGCAAAAAAGTTTGGTAAAGAAATTGGACAAAAAATTATATGAATATTTGCTGTTGTGGCAGATAATACTTGAAATTTATATAGGTATTCCTGAAGAGGCAAAAGAGCATTTTTTTGAGCTAAAAAGCGAATTAGAAATTGATGAACATAATTTAGCTTTGTTTATAAAAAGTGTGATTCTTTTAGATTTGGTAGAAGAATCTTTAAAAACAAAAAACCTTTTTGAAGCATTAATGAATTATAGTGGGGAAGACCAATGGATAAAATTTTATTTATTGTTACTTTCTTTTAAAAATAAAAGAAGGATTTTAGAAGTTTTGGAAGAATTACTTTATATGGAGAAAAAAGTAGAAGATAAATTGTTGCTGCCGAAAATATACGGGCTTATAGCTGAAATATACGAAGAAATTGGTGAGATAAAATGGCACCAATTCTTAGATAAAGCTTATAAATTAAATCCTCAAGATTTATATATATTGCGGCTAAAATTAAAATATGGCCTTATTAGTGAAGAAGAAAAACAAAATCTTAAACTTTATCGTTTGTTTCCAGAAGATTCGAAATTAATCAATGAATATTACCATAAAACCAGAAAAAATTTTAACTCCATCCATAACTTTAAATTTTTTTGTTGGGGAGGGGATAATATTGGTGCTAGCTCTTATTTGGTATCCTATGAGGGAATAAATATTTTACTAGATGCGGGAGCTTTGATTAAGGATAAAACCTTATATTACAATTCTATAAAAAATTTACCTATAGATATTAAAGATATTGATTTGGTAATTATTACTCATGTTCATTTAGACCATTCTGGGGGAATTGTAGAATTATTAAGAAAAGGTTTAAACTCTCCGATTATAATGTCAAGACCTACTAAAGAAATTTTGAAGCAAATATTTTTGCGGGGACATACAAAATTGGAGGTAAAAATAGAAGAAGAAATTATAAATTTTGACAGTCAGATTATAAGTTTTGATACAGAAGAAGAAAGTAGTTTTAGAATAAAAAATAAAGAAGTAAAACTTAAGTTATTTCCTGCGGGGCATATTTTAGGGGCTGTAGCTGTGTATCTTGAGATTGACGGGATAAAAATTTTTTATACAGGTGATTTTACATTAAAAGATGTGGAAAGCAATAAAGGACTTAGATTTCTTCCCGATTTAAAAGTAGATATTTTAATAACTGAAGCTACTTATGGTTACGGCAATAACTTTGGTGTCCAAAATAAGTATTTACAGGATAAATTGATACTTAAGTCGATAGAAAAACTATTAAAAGATGAAGAGAGAATACTTTTACCTGTATATGCTATTGGTAAAGGGCAAGACCTATTATTATTTTTTAGAAAAACTTTTTCATATATTCCTTTTAATGTGTATGTAGATGGAGATATAGCATATTTTAGTAAATTATATGAAAATTTTGCTGGGCCCATATATGGAAATGGAATACTAAATGTGGCTGGAAATACTTTATACACTGATAGAAAAGATTTTATAAAAAAGGAAATAGCCCTAGGCAATTGCGTGATTCTCGCCAGTTCAAATGACTTAAAAGAGGGAAGTGCATCTTTTATATATGCTTTTGAAATAAAAAATTTTTCAAAGGGCTGTATTATGAATCTCGATACTAATAATAGAGAAATTGAAGGTTTAAAAAATTATCAAATTGGAATGTTAAATCATGCAAATATGGTAGACCTATTAGAAACAGTTATAAAGATGGCTCCATCTGCTGTTTTTGTAATTCACAGGGGATACGAAAGTAAGAGTGAAATAAATATAGAAACAATTTTAAAAAGAATTGAAGGAATAAAAGTTTTTGCACCAAAAGAAGGAGAAATAATAGAACTTCAATAGGGGGAGTTTATGAAAAGATATGTAGGAATAGATTTAGGTACTACGAATACGGTTGCATCAGTTTTGGAAATATCTCAAGAAGGGGAATTACTGCCTCGGGTCATAGATATTGGACAGTTTAATGAAGACTATGAATATATTTATGATAAAATATTGCCTTCTTGTTTATATGTAGATAAAAGTGGAAATCAGTATGTGGGTAGAATAGCACAGTCTATGAAAGTTAAGGAACCGGAGAGAGTTATTTATAACAGTAAAAATTATATAGGAACGTCAGGTTATTTTTGGGAAATTGATAGAAAACTTTTTTCACCAGAAGAAGTGGCAGCTTTAATATTAAAGGAAGCTAAACAGAGCTTGGAGAGAGAAATTGGTGAAGAAGTAGTAAATGCAGTTATAACTGTGCCAGCATCTTTTAATCACGACCAAATTCGAGCAACAAAAAAAGCTGCAAAAATGGCAGGATTTGATGAACAAAATACTTATTTTATTTCTGAGCCTACAGCAGCACTTCTTGATTTTATAAATACTGAGAAGAAATTGCCACAAAACAAAAGACATTTAGATTTTTCGCGGCCGAGAAAAATGTTGGTGTTCGATTTAGGAGGAGGAACTTGTGATGTCTCGATATTAGAAGTACAAATAACGGATAAGGACTTCATTGTAGAAGAAATAGCCATTTCTTCTCATACTCTAGTAGGAGGAATAAATTTTGATTTAATAATGGGCAGTATTTATCTTTTAGAAAAATGTTCGAAGGAAATGGGGGATTTATTTGATAGTGAAAATGAAAAAAGGCATGTATATAATAGATTGGTTTGCGAGATGGAAAAGGCAAGAAAATTTTTTAGTATTTCAGTGGGAGAAGAAGTAATATATGAAAATATTGTAGAAAATTTTATAAAAGGGAAACCTTATAAGTTTAAAATATCTAATAAGGAATATGAGGAGTGCATAAGACCTCTATTGGTTAAAGAAGGAAACATGGGATATAATGTCGTAGACCCTATTTTAGATACTTTGGAAAAAGCGGGGCTTATGATTCAAGATATAGATGATGTACTTTTGACAGGAGGTATGAGCAATTATAAGCCTGTGCGAAATGTCATAGAGAAATTATTTGTGAAAAAAGCTTTAATAAGTTTACACCCTATGTTTTCGGTTGCGCGGGGAGCAGCAATTTACCACTATTTAAGCGAAAAACTGAATAAAGGAAATAACAATATCAAAATTGAGCCTGTTCTGGCTTCCAACATATACATTGATATAAAGAATGGGTTACCTTTTTTGATTGTTTCACAAGGTACAAAAGCACCTTATGAAAGAGAGTATGACAAGATTTTAAGAGTAACTAATGCTACGGGGATGCGCTTGGATGTATTTTCAGGGAAAAATTTATGGGATCCAAAGATGAAGCGTTTAAAAAGTGTCCAATTAAATTTTTCAAAGTTAATAAAACCCGGCACGCCTATTTCTCTAAAAATAAATTTTGATAAAAATAGGATTTTGACTTTGAGCGCATGGGTAGTAGCTTCTACAGAGCAAAGAGTCCAAGTGGCTATTGGCGAGGAGAGTGAAAAGTATGAGCATTGACTGGAAGGAGTTGCTTTTGGAGAATAAAGATTTTTTTATAGATGTTTCAAAAGAGGTGATGGATGAAGGAATGGAATATTTGGGAGCAAAAAGGCTGAAAGATAAAGATAAAAACTTTAAAAGAGAACTATTTAAATATTATATTAGCGAAACTAATGCAAAACTTGTTGGAGAAAAAATTCAATTGCTATCTACTCTTAACCAATCTGCCCTAACTTCTTTAGAAAAAGACATTGTTGAATTAGGGAGAAATATTTTATCAGAAGGGCAAAATCCAATTGAGATGATAGTATATAGTACAAAGGCTTTGGATTTAAGACAAGAAGAAGTTTTTAAAAGAATGGTAAGAATTCTCAAAAATATATCAAATAACAGCTTAGAGGCCCGCGATGCTCTTATCACTATTTTGCAAGAATGGGAATGGGAAGAACAAATTAAACTTGTCATTCAAACGCTTAGAGAAATAAAAGAAATAAGGGCTTATGAGCAATTAATTACACTTTTAGAAAATGATAATTTAAAGGAAATAGCAGCAGAAACTCTTATAGAATTGGGAGAGAAAAAATGCATTCCTCATATATTGAATATGGTTAATTCTCTTAATGGATTTAATAGCAGAGAAAGAAATTTTGCTTTTAGAATTTTAACAAAGCTTATTGTGCTAGGAGATGAGGCAGTAAAGCAGATAATAGAAAAATATTTGGACAATGAAAATAGCAGCTTGAATATTGTATATTCTAATGTTATAGCGAATCTAAAGGAAAAGGCAGTTGAAAATATTGCAGAGCTGCTATATGAGGAGAGATATAGTCAAAAAGCTGCGATAACATTAGGGAAAATGAGGACGAGCATTGCTACAGAGTATTTACTTAAGGCTTATTATGATCCTAGCATAGAAAACAAAATGAATATAGTAATTGGGTTAGGGTATACGAAAGATGAAAGATGTGCAAATGTAATGTTGGAAATTTTGAAAGAAGAAAATCAATCGTTAGAGTTAAAGGCTTGTGCCATTACTTCTTTAGCAAATTTGCAAATATTAGAAGCAAAACCTATGATAAAACAGTTTTTAGAAAATAATTATTTGGCTATTAATGCTTATTCGGCTTTGGTTCAGTTGGGAGAGATAAAATATCTAAGTAATTTATTCTATTATATTGTAAAACCAGGTTTTTCTGTAGAGGAATTATTAAATGCAATAAAAGAAATTAAAAGATTGAAGGGGCTTAGGAACAGTGACATAAATAGGCAAATTGCGGAAGGGATAAAGTATATTATTAAAAATGATGATGGTTATGCTTGTATAAACGCTTTAAAAATAATAGAAACAAATCTCGACGAGGAAATAGCACAAGAATTAATACAAAAATTAAAAAACACTGCAAAGGAAGAAATACAGTATTTGATTTATAAAATTTTAGGCAAAAATGCGAAAGGATTAAAAAATATAATTGATGAAAAAATATTTAGGGATGCAATGGAAAGCAATAGTGCTAGGATTAGGTATTTAGCACAAAAAATCATTGAAGAGAACTATAAAAAAACAGACAAGCTCATTAGAATGTGAGAAGGTGAAAATATGTTGGAATTTAAAAATGTGACAGAAAAGAAGTATATAGATATTTTTTTATCTACTCTCCCCTATGATGTGCTTATAAAACCTTTCAAAAAAAATACTAATTTACAAAAAAAGTTGGCCGGTTTTCGATTAATAGAAAGTGCTTCTCCACCTAAAAAGATAATTCCAATTCTCAGAGAAGAGATTTTGAAAGGGAATATAGATGAGAAAATGTTTATAAAAGAATGGGAAAAAATTTACGAAGATTTGGCGAAGCAGATACAGCTTTTGACTCTTGAAAAAATAGAGGAGAAAGTACCAGAGCTTTTGAGTTTATATAAGCCAGAAGTTATTTTTTCCGCACTTCTATTTTCCAAAGGAGAGAGTTATAAAAAAATATTACAGGACTTATCAAATTTAATTGAAGGAGAAAAAGAAAAAATAGAAAAAAATATTGATGGGCAAGAGGGTAGTGATAAACCAGTAAAAATCAACAAAAAACTATTGAAAGAGATTGAAAAATTACAGGAAAAATTGATTCTGCAGGAAAAAAAGAATATAATGGAGATAGAAAGGCTTACTGAAAAAATAAAAGAGCAAGAAGGGGAAATTTTAAGCTATAAAAATAAAATTTCACAGTTAGAAAAGGAAAAAGAAACATTAGAGGAGAGAATAGAAAAAATTGGATTAGAGTTTGAAAAAAGAATGAACAAGATTATTGAAAATGCTTCATCAAAAGAAAGACAAGCCGAAAATTTAAAAATCTCCGTGAATAGATTGCTAGTAGAAATCCAACAGCAAAAGATAGATTTTAACAATGTTTTGCTTGAAATAAAAGAAATTTTGACTAATATAGAAGAGAAAACAAATTTTTTGCTTGCCAACACTGTAGCTCAACTGGCTGTAACTAAGGAAGAACAAGAGTATTCTTTAGTAGAAGACCTGTCGCGAATGTTAAAGATAATTGACTGAGAGGTGTAACAATGCAACAAGATGAAGTAAGAGAATTGCGGGAACAACTAAATAAAATTCCGAAGACACCAAATGAGATTTCTTTGTTGTTAAAAAGAATAATAAAAAAACAAAAAGAAATAGTACAAATAATTAGCATTTTGGAGCTTTTTAATGAGACGGTGTATTTATACCATGTACTATTTAGGAAAAAAAATGTGGCAAATGCTTTGGCGTATTTGGATAAAGAAACACAAAACATTTTGGAGGTTGTTAAGAATATAGCAAATAATACAAAATATTTCAGCCTTATGGAAGAAAAAATGAAAGAAAATGTAGAAAAGACGATTAGAAAATATAAAGAGTATTTTGAAAATGCTATAGATGTTTTGTATGGGTATTATGTAGAATCGAGATATGTTAACGAAGTGGTAAGTGATAGAATAAGAGATTTCTTTTCTGAAGAATTGATAGATGAGGAAGAATTTTACGAAAGTGTTATTAATTTTATAAATGAGGTTGAAGAGGAAAAAGAAGAAAGGATAAAAGAAATAATATCCAGTATTCCTTTTGCTATGTCTAAAAAACGCTTTTATGAATATTTAACAAAGGGATTGGAGAAGGATTATCCAAATTATGAAGCTTTTTTGGAAAATGTAATAGATATAGAGGAAAATTTTTATGGAAAATTAATAGAAGGCTACGGCGAATTTTTCCCTCTTATTGCTAAGAAAATTGAGTACTTACAGTCACTGGATTTTAAAGAAATGACTCGGGAAGAAGTAGGCGCGTACTTTAAAAAAAGTATAGAGTTAATAAAAAGTATTCAAAGTCTAAGAGAGGTTTCTTTTTCTGTTTTAAAAATTATAAATAGATTATTGATAGTATTTTTGCCAGAAAATAAATTTGAAACTTTATTTAAAAAAGAGCCTTTTATTGTGGAGTATATGGATTTTTACAGCAAATTGAATAAAGATTCTTTAGATTACAAAGAAATAGAAAAAAACATCAAAAAATGTGATAATGTAATTTCTAATTGGTATTTTGAATTGTATAGGTATAATCTACTATTGGGAGAAATTGATTATTCTGGTTTAGATATTATGGAAATTATAAATGAGGGTATATTAGGAGACATTGAAACGCTTTCAGAGTACGAAAACTTGTTAAATGATACGAGTGAAGTAGTACTCGAGGGTGGTCAAATAGACGAAGAACCTATAGATATGGCTCTGATAAAAGGCGAAATAAAAAATGTCATTTCTTTAATTGAAGATATTTCAAGAAACATGAAAAATGAGTATAGAAAAGCGAGAATGAAAAGACTTATGGGAATTATTCCTGTACCTCAGAATTTTGAAAAAGAAGTCTTGCATTATATAAAAAACTCCATTGAGCTTGACAATTCACAGAGTAGAAAGTTATCTTTTATGCATACAGTAAAGAAAAAAATAGAACTTTACAATGATTTAAAAAACCAAAAAAATTTTTATGAAGCTATAATAAAAGGTGCAAAGGATGTTATTTAAAATGGTGAGGAAAACTATTGATGCCCTCCTTATTGGCGGGATGATGATTTCACTGCTTTTGGCTGTTTTGCTTAGTAGTTTGCAATATGTGGCTTTTAACGGTAATTTTTATAAAGAGGAATACGAAAAAAATGATGTAATGTCTGTAACTGGAATGAGTACCGATGAACTTATGAAAATAACCAAGATAATGCAGAGATATTTAATGGATAAAGAAGAGACTTTAGATGTAAGTGCAAAAATTAATGGCAGTATGCAGAGAATGTTTAATGATAGAGAATTAGCTCATATGAAAGATGTAAAAGATTTGTTTCAAATGGGTTTTTTAACAAGAAATATATCGATAATAGTTTTTATACTCATTTTTACATACTTTCTTTTTGCAAAATCCTTTTATAAAGCCTTCGATTATCTTTTAAAAGGTACAATATTTGTAATAATTTTCCTGCTAGTTTTTGCATTAGGAGTTACTTTTGATTTTGATAATTGGTTTACTGGTTTTCACCTTGTATTTTTTGACAATGATTTATGGCAATTAAACGTTGAAACAGATAGACTTATACAAATGTTTCCTTTAGAATTTTTTCAAGATGCTGTGTTTGTAATTTTCAGAAATGCTTTTTTTACTTTTATAGTTATACTTGCTATAGTATATGGGATACTAAAAATGACAAAAAAGCCTGTTTTTTAAATAGGCTTTTTTGTCATACACATAAAGTATTTTCTTCTTCCCATAATGCTTCTAATTCTTCTTTTGTAATTGATTCTTTTTCTAAAAGCTTTTCGGCTATTGCAATAACTTTATGTTTATTTTCCAGCAATATTTTTTTGGCAAGTGTATAACAGCTATTTATAATTTTGTCAATTTCTTTATCGACAATTTCTGTGGATTTTAACATGTGTAAGTCAAAAACCCTGTTTCCCAATTCACTCATTCCATAATTGCAAACCATCTGATAGGCAATTTTTGTAGCTTCTTTTAAGTCATTTTCGGCTCCTGTTGAAATTTCATTGAATATTATTTCTTCAGAAGCTCTACCTCCTAAAAGCATGGTTATTTTATTTTTCAATTCTGTTTTTGTTAATAAAAAGGCATCGTCTTTAGGAAAGTTCAATACATATCCTAATGCTTCGCCTCGAGGAACGATTGAAATTTTTTCTATAGTATTTACGTTTAAAATTTTTCCAATAAGAGCGTGACCCGCTTCGTGGTACGCAGCAATAGTTTGTTCTTTTTCTAATACAGAAGGATTTTTCTTTTTAAGACCTGCGATTACGCGTTCTAACGCTTCTTCAAACTCTTCTTTTCCAATTTTACTTTTATTTTTCATCACAGCCAGTATTGCTGCTTCGTTGCACATAGTAGCCAGATGTGCGCCTGTCATACCATGAGTTTTTCGAGCTAATTCGGATAAAGATACAGTTTCGTCAAGGGGTTTATTGCGGGTATGTACCTTTAATATTTCCAACCTTGCTTTCATATTAGGTGCTCCAATGTGTATAGTTCTATCGAATCTTCCAGGCCTCAGTAAAGCTTCGTCTAACATGTCAATTCTATTAGTTGCTCCTATGACTATAATCCCTTCGTTGCTATTAAAACCATCCATTTCTACCAACAGTTGATTTAAAGTTTGATCTTTTTCTGAATTGTTATCGGTGTTTCTCTTTGTTCCCACAGCATCTATCTCATCTATAAAAATAATACTGGGAGCGCTTTTTTCGCTTTTGCGAAAAGAGCTCTTATGCGACTTGCACCTACTCCTACATATTTCTCTACAAATTCTGAACCGGAAGCACTTATAAAAGTAGAATTGGTTTCACCAGCTAATGCCGTAGCCAAAAGAGTTTTTCCTGTACCTGGTGGCCCGTAAAATAATATACCCTTAGGAATTTTCGCTCCCATTTTGTTGTACTTTTCTGTATTTGTCATAAAGTCGATTATAACTTTTAATTCATCGATCACTTCGTCTAAGCCTGCCACATCCTTAAAAGTGATATTGGTTTTTCGATGACTGGCATCTTCATTTGTCTCAGTGATATTGTTATAGTTTACAGGCATGAGCTCCGAAAATTTATTTTTAAATAGTAGGTAGGTTACAACAATTACTGCTGCTGTCAAGATAAAAGAAAGGTTGAGATTTAGATTTGGTTTTACTTCTGAGATAAAAATGTAAATAAAAAGTAAATTTATAAAGATAGAAAGCACCAAAATAACAATGTGTAAATTCTTTTTCATAATTTCTCGCCCCCACTTTTATTCTGAATGTAGTTTTTGCTTATTAATGCAATTTATTCGTTAATTGCAAGAGTATAAAAAATGATTTTAAAGGCAAAAATGTAAAATAAATGAACAATTAGGAGGTTAGATATGAAAGGTTACATGGGGATAGACGTAGGTTCTGTTAGTACTAATATTGCAGTAATTGATGAGAATAATAGAGTAGTAGATTCTGTTTACATAAGGACACAGGGTCAACCTATTAAAGCAGTTCAAAATGCTCTTCGCGAGATAAAAAATAAAATAGGAGATATGGTTATTAAAGGAGTAGGCACCACAGGGAGTGCAAGGCAATTGACTGGCTTAATGGTAGGGGCAGACATTGTCAAAAACGAAATTACTGCTCATGCTGTAGCAGCTTCCAATGTAATAAAGGATGTCAAAACGGTAATTGAAATAGGGGGACAAGACTCAAAGATCATAATTTTAAGAGATGGGGTAGTAGTAGATTTTGCAATGAATACAGTCTGTGCAGCAGGTACCGGTTCTTTTCTTGACCAGCAAGCATACCGGTTAAATATTCCCATCGAACAGTTTGGAGACATAGCCTTGCAATCTAAAAGTCCTGTCAGAATTGCGGGTAGATGTAGTGTTTTTGCAGAATCTGACATGATTCATAAGCAGCAGATGGGATATGCTCTTCCAGACATAATAAGTGGCTTGTGTGATGCCCTTGTTAGAAATTATCTAAATAATGTAGGGAAGGGAAAAGAAATAAAAGAGCCAATAGTGTTTCAAGGTGGTGTTGCCGCTAATAAGGGAATAAAGGCAGCATTTGAAAAGGCATTAGGGATGAAAGTATATGTGCCTGAACATTACGGAGTAATGGGAGCCATCGGGGCAGCAATATTGGCAAAAGAAGCAGTAAAAGAAAAAGGATATACTTCCTTTAAAGGCTTTGAAGTAAGTGACTTTAAATATAGAGCGGTAGGTTTTGAGTGTACTGCTTGCCCAAATGGATGCGAAGTCGTAGAGTTCATACAAGGAGATGAGGTAATTTCAAGATGGGGAGATAAGTGCGGCAGATGGTCTAACAGCACTAGCAAGAAAGTCCATGCAAATACAGCTAGTTAATTAATGGGAGGCAATATAAGCCTCCCAATTTTAAACCTTATTTTTCTATATATGTCCATTTCCAATCATTATCCACGCCAACTGCATGCCTTACAATTCCTTTTACGTAATCCTGCTGTACATAAGCAGTAGCTGAGAAAAACAGTGGAGAAATTGGCATATCTTCCATCAGAATTTCTTCAGCTTTTTTCATGTTTTCCATTCTTATTTCATTATTATTAGTACTTTTTGCTTCTGCAATTAACCTATCATATTCAGGATTTGAGTAAAAAACCCGATTTGGCTCGCCACTCGTTTCAGTGACCCACAGGTCCATAAAAGTCATTGGATCGTTGTAATCGGCTCCCCATCTTGTCAATATTACATCGAATTGTCCTTGTGAGTACATTTGCAATCTTATCTTAAATGGAACATTTTGCAGTTCTACATTTATACCTAGATTTTTTCTCCAAAACTCTTGAATTGCTTGAGATTCTCTTTTAGCTACATCTGTATCATCAGCTAACAGGACTATTTTAGGCAAAGTAGTTATGCCTAATTCTTTCATTCCTTTAGCCAGTAATTCTTTTGCCTGTGCTACATCTTCTTTGAATAAATCTCCAACTTCTTTGCGGAACTCACCATTTTTCCCGGGAATGCCATAAGGTACAAATCCATAAGCAGGTATAGAGCCATCTTTTAAAATATTTTCTGTTAATTGCTTTCTATCGAGGGATAATCCGAAGGCTTTTCTTATATTTGCATTTTTAAACACCGGATTTTTTATATTAAATGCTAAAAAGTAAGTAAAACCATTAGGATATATTTGAAGTTTGTCCTTATATTTTTCTACATAATCACCTGCAACAGTTATTACATCGTATTGACCTGTATCAAAATTTTGGGCTATAGTATTCATGTCTTTAACCATATCCATATAAATTTCATCTAATTTAACATTGTTTTTGTCCCAGTATTTATCATTTTTTACCAGGACAATATTTTGCTCATGATTCCATTCTTTTAATATGAAAGGACCACTGTATACAAGCGTATCAGGAGTTGTGGCTAATTTATCTCCTACTTTTTCTACAAAGGATTTTTCTAAAGGCAGATATGTTATAAAAGCCGTTAAGCTTAAGAAATAAGGAGTAGGAGCTTCTAAATCTACTTGCAATGTCTTGTCGTCTAATGCTTTTACTCCTACTTCATCAGCACTGACCTCACCAGCATTATATTTTTCTGCATTTTTTATTGGAAACATTATATAGGCATAATCCGATGCTGTTTTAGGATCTAATGCCCTTTTCCAAGAATATTCAAAATCATAGGCTGTTATGGGATTGCCATCGCTCCAATATATATTGTCTTTTAAATAGAAAGTGTAATGTAAACCATCTTCAGATATTTTCCAATCTTTAGCTAAACCTGAACCCTTCTGTGGTATTTCATCGGGGCCAAGCCTTACTAAACCTTCCAATACTGCATTAAGCACTTGAAAAGAAACTCCATCTGTTGAGGTTTGAGGATCTAAGCGAGGTGGCTCTTCACCGAGATTTAACCTTAGAACTTGTTTTTCTTTTGTTGAATTTGCTGTACTTTGCGCTGATTTACCACTGCATCCTGATAAAATAACAGATATAATAAAAATAAAAGTTAACAAAAAGATTACAACTTTTCGCATAAACCGTATTCCCCCATTCGTTTTTTGAAGATATTTTACTGCGAATAAACTTTTTGTGCAAGGGAATTATTTTTAAATTTTATTACAAAATTTTTATAACACTAAAAATGTTAATCTACATTAAACTTATTAAAAGCCCTTCCGAAATAATATGTAAAATTGTATAATAAAATTATAAAGTAATAATTTCGGGGGTTAAATGATGGATAACCGTGATATTATTTTTGCTCTTGACATTGGGACAAGGGTAGTTGTAGGGATAGTTGGAATTGAAAATAATGGGAAATTTCAAGTGCTTGCTGTTGAACAGATGGAACATGAAAGTAGGGCAATGTTTGATGGGCAAGTTCATGATATAGATAAAGTTGCTAATGTTGTTGAAAAAATAAAGAGAAGTCTTGAAGACTCTTTAAATATAAAATTGACAGAAGTATGTATTGCGGCGGCGGGAAGGTCTTTAAAAACTCAATCTGCGAGAGCGGAAAAAAATATTGATGAAGAGCACGAAATAACGGTAGAAGATATAGACAATCTCGAGTTGGAAGCTCTTGAGATTGCACAAAATTCCATTGTTTCTCAATCAGGGGTTACAAAATATCATACCGTCGGTTATACAGTATCCAATTATTACTTAAATAGTTTTCCTATTACCAATTTAAAAGGACATAAAGGCCGTGAAATAGCAGTAGAAATTTTAGCTACTTTTCTTCCTTATGATGTAGTAGAAGGGCTCTATGCTGCAGTAAAAAAAGCTGGGTTGGAAGTTTCATATATCACGTTAGAGCCTATAGCAGCAATAAATGTGGCAATTCCACCTGAAATTCGGATGTTGAATATAGCTCTTGTAGATATAGGAGCAGGTACTTCTGATATTGCTATATCAAAAGAAGGAAACATAATAGCATATTCTATGGTGCCTTATGCCGGTGATGAAATTACGGAATCAATTGCTACCCATTTCCTCACCGATTTTAATACTGCTGAGAAAATAAAAAAAGCACAAAAAAAGAAATCAAATTTAAAGACGTGTTAAATATAGAGCACAAAATAACAAAAGAAGAAGTAATGGAAATTATAGCGCCACAAGTTAAAGTTTTGGCGCAAAAGATATGCAACGAAATTATAAAATATAATGGTAAAAGCCCTTCTGCGGTATTTTTAGTCGGTGGCAGTAGTAATCTTACTAATTTGCCTGAAGAAATAGCATCTATATTGAATTTACCTATAAATAGAGTATCTGTACGAGATATAAAATCAGTAGAAATTTTAGATTACAAAGGGAAGACGTTAAAAGGCCCTGAAAGCATAACTCCAATAGGAATAGCTTACTCTGCAATGATAAATAAGAGAAAGGACTTTATAAAAGTTTCTATTGACAATGAAGCAATAAAGATTTTTAACATAAAAAATCCCACGGTAATGGATGCTTTGGTTGCTATAAACTATGACTCTAAAAATTTAATTGTACAAAATGGCAAAGATTTAGTTTTCAATCTTAACGGCCAAAAAATCGTTGTTAAAGGTGAAGAAGGAACACCTCCCAAAATATATGTAAATGATTCATTAGCAAATTTAAAAACTCCTATAAAGGATGGAGACGAAATAACAATTATAAAAGGTCAAAAAGGGCAAGATGCTACAATAACTGCTGGTGAACTACTAAAGCAGCAAAAAGGGAAAATAATTTTTGTAAATGATTCAAAAGTGGACCAAAATTATGTTATAAAAAATGGGGATGAGATAGTTATAAAAGAAGATTTAACAAGTTTTGTTGTAACAGTAAATGGGAAAGAAGTAGTGTTAAAGGGGAAAGAAGAGTATCTGTTTGTAGACGTATTTAATTTTATAGATTTGAAACTGGATAATAACAAAGTGCCAGAAATGAAACTTAATGGAAGGCGTGCCTCCTATACAGATATATTGAAGCCAGGAGATAATATTGAAATTGAAATATAAAAGTAGGTGAAGTCTCCGCTTTTAAAAGGGTGGAGACTTTAATTTTATTCGCTTTTAAATATATAAAGTTGTGGAATTTTGACATTGCTGATATAATTAAGGGAGAGGTGAAAAGAGAATGGATGTATTTATCGAAAGATTAGTCAAAAAACAAAAAACTTCGAAGGATACTCTATTTAGTATTGGTGTTGTGGTGGCTACATTAATTATTGTGTTTGGCGTGATACCTTTAATACCAATAGTTAGAAATTTCTTGATTTTCTTTTTGCTTTTGTTTGGCTATTTAGCGTATTACTTAATAAGGTCGAGAAACATTGAGTTTGAGTATTCACTTACAAACAGTGATTTGGATGTGGATAAAATAATTGACCAAAAAAGAAGGAAACATGTTGTAAGCGTTGATTGTAGAGATTTTGAAATCATGGCAAGGGTTAATACTGACAAGTTCACAGAAGACATAAAAGCTATTAAAAATCGAATTGAAGCGGTAAGTTCTATGTCTTCTCCTGATGTGTATTTTGCAGTGTTTGAAGATAAAGGGATAAAAACTGTTTTGTTTTTTGAGCCAAATGAAAAGATGATAGAGACTATAGGAAGATATATACCAAGAAAACTTTTCAAATAAGTGAAGAGGTAGTTTAAGAATGAAACAAGAGTTAGAACTTTTGGAGATAAATAACTAACAACTTTGCAAGGGGTTGATATAAGTGATTAAAGCAATTATCTTTGACATGGACGGTGTAATTATTGACAGTGAGCCAATACACATTAAATTAGAAGAGGAATTATTCAAAAGTTTAGGAGTAGAGATAAGTGAAGACGAACATTTGACATTTGTAGGGACTTCTTCTTATTACATGTGGAGGAAAATTAAAGAAAGATTTAATCTTTCTCAAAGCGTAGAAGAGCTTGTAGAAGTAGATAGAAAAAGGTATTTAGAGCATGTATTGAAAACAGGCGAAATAATTCCTATAGAAGGTATAACAGAGACGGTAAAAAAGCTTTTTGAGAAAGAGTATAAATTAGCTGTTGCTTCTTCCTCTCCTATAGATGTGATAGAATTAGTTGTGAAAAAGTTGGGAATTGATAAATGCTTTGAGGTGCTTGTATCTGGAGACTATGTAAAAAATAGCAAACCAGCACCAGATATATTTTTATATACAGCAGACAAATTAAAAGTAAAACCCCATGAGTGTGTTGTAATTGAGGATTCATATAATGGAGTTTATGGTGCTAAAAAAGCAGGGATGAAAGTGATAGGTTTTAAAAATCCTAATTCCGGAAATCAGGACTTATCAGAAGCTGATTTTATTATAAGTTCTTTAGGAGAAGAATTATTAGAAATTATAGATGAATTAAACAATGATGGAAGATGTTGTAAAAACTAATAAAATAAATGGTGCGCCTGACAGGAATCGAACCTGCGACCTCTCGGTCCGGAGCCGAACGCTCTATCCGCTGAGCTACAGGCGCACACTTTACACATAAAAGTTTACTATGAAAAAATTAACCTGTCAAATGGATTTGATATTTATTAAACGTAGTGGTAAAATAATATTTGGAAACAATAAGCAAAAGGAGGAGTGACAGATGCAAGCAATCAGTATCGAAGCTATAAAAAGAGATACTGGTAAAAATGCAGCTCGCTGTTTGAAAAATCAAGGCTATATTCCTGCTATTTTATATGGCAAGGGTATGGCGGAGAGCATTCCTTTGGCAGTGGAATATAACGCGCTTCAAAGGTTGCTACAAAAACATGGAAGGAATGTCCTCCTCAATGTGATTGTGGATGGTTCTACTCATAATGCGGTTATTAAAGAAATTCAAGAAGATACTTTGAAAGGGAAAATAATTCATGTGGATTTCCAAAGAGTGTCAATGTATGAAGAAATTGAAGCTACTGTTCCGTTGAAATTTGAGGGAATAGGCCTTATTGAAAGTAGAGGTGGAATTGTACAGCATCAACTTTGGGAGTTGACAGTGGAAAGCTTACCCGACAAAATTCCTCAAGAAATTGTTGTGGATTTAAGCAATTTAGAGATTGGAGATACACTTTTTGTAAAAGATATACAAGTTCCTGAGGGAGTAAAAGTTGTAGATGACCCTGATGAGATTGTAGTTTCTGTATTGGCACCGAGAGAAAGTGAAGAAGAAGAGGCAGAAGAAGAGGCTACTGAAACAGCAAAAGAAAGTGAATAATAAAAAAGAGAGGTTATCCCTCTCTTTTTTAATAATTAGCGATTTTTCTCTTTTCATTGGTTAGCCTTTCTGGGATTATATCATTTCGGATTAAGTCTTCATAAGTTTCTCGCGCAACGATTATGTCAGCCTGACCATTAGATACGAGTACTGCAGCAGGACGAGGTAACCTGTTATAATTGCTGGCCATCGAATAATTGTAAGCACCTGTACACAGCACTGCTAAAATATCTCCTTCTTCAATTTTAGGTAGGGTAATATCCCAAATTAGCATATCACCTGATTCGCAAAGCTTTCCTGCTATTGATACTTTTTCTGATTTTATATTCTTAGCTTTATTAGCTACAATAGCATCATATTTTGCTCCATATAAAGCGGTACGTATATTATCAGACATTCCTCCATCTACTGCTACGTATTTTCTAACACCTGGTATGTCTTTAATTGCTCCTACTGTGTAAAGAGTAGTTCCAGCATTTCCTATTATAGAACGACCTGGCTCTACAATTATGTTTGGCATTTTTATATTTAAAGCAACGGAATATTCCTTTACTGCTTGCATTATTTCTTGTGCTATTTGTTCGATTGGCTGGGGATCGTCCTCTTCTACATATGCTATTCCAAAACCTCCACCTAAATCTAGTTCCCCTACTTCCCAACCTAAAAATTCTTTTACTAATTTTAAGAAATTCATCATAATTTCTATTTCAGCTTTATAAGATTCTGCATCAAAAATCTGAGAACCGATATGAGAATGTAGACCTACTATATTTACATTTTCCAAAGTTAAAGCATATTCTATGGCTCTCATTGCGTCTCCATTAAAAAGAGGGAAGCCAAATTTTGAATCTATTTGTCCTGTTTTTACATATTGGTGAGTATGAGCTTCTACACCAGGAGATACTCTTATATAAATATTAGGAACTTTATTCATCTTTTTTGCCAAGTCATTTAACATATTTAGTTCAAACCAATTATCTACAATGATTCTCCCAATGTTATTTTCTAATGCCATTATAAGTTCTTCTTTCGATTTATTGTTGCCGTGAAAGTATATTTTTTCAGCAGGGAATCCTGCTTTTAACGCAGTATATAATTCTCCACCAGAAACGACATCAAGACCCAAGTTTTCTTCTTCAATTATTTTGCATATTGCCATTGTCATGAAAGCTTTGCTGGCATAAATCACTTCATTTCCTGGATAATCTTTTTTAAAGCCATTGTAAAATGCTCTACAATTTTGTCTTAAGAGCTCTTCATCTATTACATAAAGCGGTGTACCAAACTTTTTTGCAAGAGTTACAGTATCGCAACCACCTATTTCCAAATGACCCTTTGAATTTATTTTCATTGTCCCATGCAACATTCTATCAACCTCATTTACTTTAATAATTTAAATTATGAAACTAAAAAACAAAATAAAATACAGCTAAGTATTACCTCAGCTGCCTATTTTGCACATAGACATGGTAATACCTCCTTCCCCCTATAGCGAGATAGCTCTTCACTGAAGGCTCGGGAAACCTCCAGTGACAGTCCTATACCTATTCGGCATAGGCCCAGCTGCGTAAACTTTAAGGAATTTACGCGCTTCGGCGAGCATCCCTTTCATATACCTTCATCGGCCCTTAAATACCTCTGGTATACTACTCTTGATGACCCGCGCCTCTACCTCACCTTCCAAGAAGATGAGGTATTGTTATTCAATTTTTTTATTATAATATCATTTATGAAAACAGCTGTCAATAGATTTTCAAAAAATTTTTTATTAGAGATTAAAAAATGGGTAAACTAAATAAGAGGTGGTATAAGTGCCATGGATAATAACTTTCGTAGTTTCATGGATTATTTTATTTTTATTAGTTGATTGGAGGTATATAAAATATACTGTATGGGGAGGCCTATTAGCTTTAAGCTTTCAACTTGTTGTAGATGAAATTGCAATTGGTCTTAATCTTTACGATTTTTCTAATGTTGTTATTAGGATCTTTGATTCAAGTTTATTTTTTACTTTAGGTGCGCCTTTTTGCATAGGGGTATTGTATGCACAAACATATCCTAAAAATAATATTTTGCGCCTTATAGATGTGATTATTTCAGCCGCATTATTTTTTATAATGGAATATTCATTAGTGCATATAGGGGCACTAAAGTATCTTCACTGGCACTATTTATATAGTCTAATTATAGACGTGGTAGCACTTTTGGCCTTAGGGAATCTCATCACTATTTTTAAATTGTCCCCCTGGATGAGGAGGGGGAAATAGTGAAACTATATGTTTTTTGGAGTTTGATTGCTATTGATGGAGTATTAGTGTTCTTGTGGTTTAATTTTTTAAATAAAATTCAAAAAAAGAGGGTTAAAGAAAAAAATACCTACTATTGTAGATATATTGTACAAAAATTTGTGCTAAATATCATATTTATTGACGATAGTAAAGAAGAAGAAATAGTATTATAATAAAAACATCAAACGTTTTCTAATAGGGGGAATCTAAAAATGGCTGATGTTGTACTCAAACATGTTTACAAAGTCTATCCAGGCGGTGTTACCGCAGTTAAAGATTTTAATCTAGAAATTCAGGACAAAGAGTTTATAGTATTGGTTGGACCTTCTGGCTGTGGTAAAACTACAACATTGAGAATGATAGCAGGGCTTGAGGAAATATCTCAAGGCGAACTTTATATTGATGGCAAACTTGTGAATGACGTGCCACCAAAAGATAGGGATATCGCAATGGTATTCCAAAACTATGCTCTTTATCCTCATATGACAGTGTATGACAATATGGCTTTTGGTCTTAAACTTAGAAAGGTTCCAAGAGCGGAAATTGATAGAAAAGTAAAAGAAGCAGCTCGAATTTTAGGATTGGAAGAATATTTAAACAGGAAACCAAAAGCTTTGTCAGGTGGACAAAGACAGAGGGTTGCATTGGGGCGTGCTATTGTCCGCAATCCAAAAGTATTCTTGATGGATGAACCTTTGTCCAACTTAGATGCAAAATTGAGAGTACAAATGAGAACTGAGTTGGCTAAGCTTCACGACAGATTGCAGACGACTTTCATATATGTTACCCACGACCAAACAGAAGCTATGACAATGGGTACAAGAATAGTAGTTATGAAGGATGGAGTTATTCAGCAAGTAGATAAACCTCAGACTATTTATGATTATCCAAATAATTTATTTGTTGCTGGATTTATTGGAAGTCCTCAAATGAACTTTATTGATGCAAGATTAGAGAATAAGAATGGCAAAGTATATGCTACTTTTAAGGGATTCAGCGTTTTGGTGCCAGAAGGGATTTTAAAGAGATTAAAAGATCCAAGCTACGTTGGAAAAGAAATTGTGCTAGGAATAAGGCCAGAAGATTTGCATGACGAAGAAGTGTTCTTGGAAGCATATCCAGAGGCTGTAGTCGAAGCAAAAGTAGAAGTTACAGAGCTAATGGGTCCAGAGACATTTCTATATTTGGATGTGAATGGTGTTTCATTGACAGCAAGAGTAGATCCAAGAACAAGAGCAAAAGCAGGAGACGTAATTAAAATAGGATTTGATATAAATAAATTGCACATGTTTGACAAAGAAACAGAAATGACAATTTTGAATAGAGTAATAAGCTAAAAGGCGGTTATTCCGCCTTTTATTTTTTGTGTCAAAATACCACATAAATTTACATTTGCCTATTATTTCTTCTAGGAAATAGTGTATAATTATTGTATACTATAAAGTAAGGTGGTATGAAAATGATCGGCTATGACCTTATAAAAAAGGTAGCCTACGATATTCAAAAAAATATTCAAATGCCAATATATATAATAGATAAGTCCGGAAATTTAATTTACGGCGACAAAGATTTTTTTGAAAAAAAAGCAGGATTTTTAAAGATAAATGTAGAATATATTGATGAAAAAGAGATATATGAAGTAGGGGAATTTATATGCTATAACATATTTTACAATGATGTTCTCTTTTTTACTATCGCTTTAGAAGGAAAAGATGAACAATCAAAAAAAGTGCTTTATCTAATTTCTCTAATTTTTGAACAATTGCTGCAGAAATATAATAGAGAAGAGTTTTTGATAGAGGCTTTAACAGGTAAATTAAGCGTAAATTTAGTGTCGTATTATGCTGAAAAATATAAAATAAATAAGAATGTGAAATACACAGTAGCAATTGTCGAATCGAATAATGAAATTGACGATGCGATAAAAATAATTACCAACATTTTTGATAAAGGTAATTTATATACTGTAAAATTTGATGATAAAAGATTTGCAGCGATATTTTCTTACAAAGGAAATAACTCTTTAATAGAACTTTATAAAACTATGAAAGATATGATAGAATCTGAAGGCTATATGAAAGTAAAAATAGCCAGTTCTTCTTCCTTTGTGCCAATTGAGGATATACATATCGCCTATAGGGAAGCAGAGACAGCCTTACTTATTGGTAAAAAATTGGAAGATGAAAAAGGAATATATATTTACGAAGATTACAGCTTTGCAGAAATTTTATGGGGAATTGACATAGAAAAAGTAAATAATTTTATTAAGAAAAGAAATATTGATTTTGGTATTTTCAAAGATGAGGAATTGATACAAACCTTAAATGCTTTTTTTAGAAATAGTCTAAATTTGAGTGAGACTGCCAGAGAGTTATACATCCATAGGAATACATTAGTTTATAGACTTGATAAAATTTTTAAAATGACAGGCCTGGATGCTAAGAATTTTGATGAAGCTGTCCTGTTAAAGATGATCATGACTTTGACAAAATTATACGATATTCCGAGGTGAGAAAATTTGATAAAGTTTATAAATGTATCTAAAAGATACAATAAAGATATAATTGCTCTTTCAAATATTAGTTTTGAAATTGAAAGTGGAGAATTTGTATTTATTGTTGGGCCTAGTGGTGCAGGTAAATCAACTTTAATTAAATTATTGCTAAAAGAGGAAGAACCTACTTCTGGCAGTATTGTGATTAATAAAAAAGATATAACAAAACTTAAAAAGCGGGAGATACCTTATTTGAGAAGGAGTATGGGGGTAGTTTTTCAAGATTTTAGATTGCTTCCTAATAAAACAGTGTTTGAGAATGTTGCCTTTGCTATGGAAATAGTTGGAGCACATCCAAAGGAGATAAGAAGAAAAGTCCCGATGGTATTGTCATTAGTAGGATTAAGTGATAAAGCGGACAAGTATCCTAGGCAGCTGTCTGGTGGAGAACAGCAAAGGGTTTCTTTAGCAAGAGCTATTGTAAATGAACCTTCTATTCTTATAGCAGACGAACCTACGGGGAATCTGGATCCTGATACTTCCTGGGAAATTGTAAAACTTATTTCTGAAATAAATAAAAGAGGTACTACAGTTGTTATGGCCACCCATGCAAAAGACATAGTAGATGCTATGAAAAAAAGGGTAATAGCGCTGGAAAAAGGAAACATAGTACGAGATGAAGCAAGGGGTGTTTATGGATATGCTCTTTAGAAATTTAAAATATTTTTTAAAAGAAGGTTTTAGCAATTTAGCAAGAAATAGGCTTATGACAATAGCTTCTATAACTTCTGTAATGGCAGCAATGCTTATTTTAGGTTTGTTTCTTGTTATTATTTTAAATGTTAATAGTTTGACTAATCAGGTGGAATCTCAATTAGAACTTAAAGCGTTTTTAAAAGATAATATTTCTGAGCAAGAAGTTAGCCAAATAGGTAATGAGATAAAAACAATACCTGGTGTTACTTCAGTAGTTTTTGAATCTAAAGAAGAGGCTTTACAAAAATTTAAACAACAATTAGGAGATAAAAGCTATTTAGCAGAAGGTTTAGAAAAGGACAATCCCCTTCCCCAATCTTATATAGTAAAAGTGAAAGATGCTGGTTTAATGAAAGATATTTCAAACGAGATAAAGCAAATAAATGGAGTTGACAAGGTAAGTTATGGGCAAGATGTTGTAGATAAGCTTCTTGGAATTATAAAGATAATAAGGATAGTGGGGCTTTCCATTATACTTATTCTCTTTATAATTTCAATTGTCATAATTTCCAACACAATAAAATTGGGGGTTTTTGCAAGGAGAAGAGAAATAAACATAATGAAGTATATTGGAGCGACTGATTGGTTTATACGATGGCCCTTTTTGATTGAAGGTGTAGTATTAGGACTGGTAGGTGCCTTGTTATCAGTTGCACTATTAGTTTTAATTTATGGATATGTGCTTGATATTATTAATAATAAATTAATAGTGTTTCAACTATTGCCATTAGAAAAAATAGTAGGGGACATTTTGGTGTATTTTTCTTTAATTGGTGCAATAATTGGAGCCTTAGGAAGTGGACTTTCAATTAAAAGGTTCTTGAATGTGTAAAATTTACAAGGGGGAAATAGCATTGCGAAGATACAGGTGGAAATGGCTACTCTTTGTTGTTATATTTCTCTTTACAGTGCTCTTTACGTCCTATCCAAAAGCGGACCAGCTTCAAGATGCTAAAAACAAATTAAATCAAATTCAAAAATCCATTACTGAGACTAAGAAGAAAAAGGAAGAAGTAATTAATCAAAAAAATGATATTGCCGCTCAAATAGCAGATTTAGATAAAAAACTTAATGCTACACAGCAAGAATTAGCAAATGCACAAAAACAATTGTCTGATATTACTGCAAAACTTAACAAAACGCGCAAAGAATTAGAAGCGGCCAAACAAAAGGAAAATACCCAGTTCCAAACAATGAAGGAGCGCATAAGGGCTATATACATAAGTGGAGAATGGGGATATTTAGATGTGCTTCTTGGTGCCAAAAATTTTGGAGATTTTATAACACGATTGGATATTGTAAAACGCATAGTAGATTTTGATTCGAATTTATTTGAATCCTATAAGCAACAAAGAGAACTTATTGAACAAAAAGAGGAAGAATTAGCACAAATGCAAAAAGAAGCGCAAAATTATAAAAATCAAATAGTTTCTCGACAAAGGGAATTACAAGTAGCTATGGCCTCGCGGGAAGGTTTAATGAGAGATTTAGAGAGACAGCAAAAACTATATGAACAACAGGAAGACGAGTTACTGCAACAATCAAAACAACTAGAAACAGTTATTCAACAATTACAAGCGAAGTCAAAAATTAAATATGGTGGTGGAAAACTCTTATGGCCTGTTCCTTCTAGTAGTGTTATAACCTCACCTTTTGGAATGAGATATCATCCTATACTTAAACAGAGTAGAATGCATACGGGTATTGATATTGCTGCCGAGACGGGCGCTTCAATAGTAGCTGCGGCAGATGGACAAGTCATTTTTGCAGGTTATTACGGTGGATATGGATATGCAGTAATTATAGACCATGGAGACGGAATATCCACTTTGTATGGTCATAATTCTGCTTTATTAGTTAAAGAAGGAGATATGGTTAAAAGAGGTCAAGTTATAGCGAAGGCAGGAAGCACAGGTTTAAGTACAGGGCCTCATTTGCACTTTGAAGTGCGCAAAAACGGTGTTCCTGTAGATCCGATGGACTGGTTAAAATAACCAGTCTGTTTTTTTTATTTCATGAATGTTGTATAATAAAAAAGAACATACATATATAATTTTAAGAGACTAAAAAAGGTGGGGAAATTATGGCAAAAAAAAGATTTTATATTTTATTAGCAGTGCTTTTAATAGTTACAAATGTTATAACTTTTATGTTAGCAAATGCAGTATCAGTGGCTCTTCCTAATGGTAAAGTCCTTGTTTCTCGTGAGGAGTACCAGTTGATAGAAGAATATAATAAGCTTTTTGATATTGAGAAAATTCTTGAAAATAGGTATGTTGATAAAGTTAACTCCTCAGTCCTTTTAGAAGGCGCTATGAAAGGGATGGCCAACTCTTTAGGAGACCCTTATACTGTATACATGAATAAAAAAGAGTTTTCTGATTTTATGACTCAGACTACAGGCACTTATGGGGGAATAGGTATAGTTGTAGCAGTTGATAAAGAAGATCATATTGTAGTGGTTTCTCCAATAAAAAATACACCAGGAGAAAGAGCAGGGATAAAATCCGGGGATATAATAGTAGAAGTGAACAATACAAAAGTAAGTGGCAAAAATTTAGACGAGGCAGTGGCAATGATGAGAGGACCTCAAGGAACACAGGTAACGCTTACTATAATGAGAGAAGGAAAAACTTTTACTAAGACAATCACGAGAGAGATAATAAAATTAGAAACGGTATATGAGGAAATGCTTCCTGATAAGATTGGATATATTAAGATTACAATGTTTGATCAAAGTACTTCTGATGACTTTAAAGCATCCCTTAATAGATTAAAATCTCAAGGAATGAAAGGACTTATAATAGATTTAAGAGATAATCCTGGTGGACTTTTAGAGGAAACTATAGATATTTCTAATTTAATTTTGCCCAAAGGAGTTGTTGTGACGACTAAAGGAAGAGTTGACAATAAAGAATATTATTCTAAAGGACCAGGATTGGGATTGCCTATTGCAGTGCTTGTAAATAAAGGCAGTGCCAGTGCTTCAGAAATTTTAGCAGGTGCAATAAAAGATAGAAAAGTAGGAATTTTAGTTGGAACCACTACCTTTGGGAAAGGGCTGGTACAAACTGTTGTTGACTTTGGCGATGGTACAGGATTAAAATATACTATTGCGAGATATTACACGCCAAATGGCACAAATATTCAAGGCAAAGGAATTGAGCCAAATTACGTAGTAGAGCTTCCTGCAAATTACACTCTTCAAGATACTCCTGACTTAAAAAGAGATACTCAGCTTATAAAAGCTTTTGAGATTGTAAAAAGTGAGATAAAGTAGGGTGTTAAAATGATAGCTTTTATTCAAGTTTTTTGGATGGCAATAAAGACAATAGCTTTGTCAATTTTTAATCCTTTTTTCTGGATAGTGATAATTCTAATGATAATGCAGTATAGAAATAAAATAGCTATAGAAAGAGAGATTATGGGACATGAGCAAGAACCAATGAAAGAATTGGTTCTTGACTCTATCTTTTATGGTGTAATTGCTGCAATAATTGGGAGCTTTTTTATGATATTTTTAGGAATAACAATAGAAAATGTAGGGCTTCAGTATGTATGGCCTTTGGCTATAGTGTTAATGTTTGTCAATCCTAGATATATTTGTTTTTCTTATGCAGGAGGAATAGTTTCCCTATCCAGCTTAATTTTTGGATTTCCTAGTATAAGTGTTCCTGCACTTATGTCTATTGTAGGTATTCTTCATTTGATGGAAAGCCTTTTAATATATATAGATGGTCCAAGGAATACCACTCCTATCTTTGTAAGGCTTAAGGATGGGCGAGTGGCAGGAGGCTTTACTATGCAAAAATTTTGGCCTATTCCTTTTGCTGCATTAACTATTGCTACTGGGATAACAATAACGGGACAGGGAGTAAATATGCCAGATTGGTGGCCCATTATCAAACCGGCTGGAATTGATTTAAATAATGCAATTTTTTTAATTATGCCAGGTATTGCAGCTTTAGGATACGGAGATTTAGCTTTAACACAACTTCCAGAAAAGAAAACGCGAATTTCTTCTATACGTTTATTTTTCTTTAGTATAGTTTTGATTATATTGGCGATATTAGGAATCTATATTAAATTATTTCAATATTTAGCAGCTATTTTTGCTCCAGTGGCTCATGAGCTTTTAATTTTAATAGGCCAAAGAGAAGAAAGGGAAAATCCACCTCTTTTTGTAGCGCCAGATACAGGAGTGATGATTTTAGCGACAGCAAAAGGTTCTCCCGCTAGAGAAATGGGAATTAAACCGGGGGATGTAATATTAAAAATTAATGATATTCCTATTAATGAGCCAGATGATATAATACGAATACTCAATGAACGGCCTTCTGTGATGTGGATCACTGTAAAAGATTTAAATGGTAATTACACTAACTATGAATATAAGGATCCACAGGGAATTTTGGGATTAGGAGTTTTAATAGTGCCAAAGGCAACTTCTATGATTTATGAAATCAATGAGGGGGGAATATTTATAAAAAAACTAAAAGAAATATTTAAAAACATCTTTAAGAAAAACAAATAAGGAGGCAAAGTGTGTGTTTTTACAAACTTTTGAAACATATAATTCTATTAATGAAAGAGAATTAAAAGACAAAAATGTCGTTGTAATAGATACTCTACGGGCGACAAGTGTTATTACTACTGCTTTGTACAACGGAGCTAAAGAGATTATTCCAGTTTCAGAAGTAGAAGAAGCGATCGAACTTGTAAAAAGTTTAGATAAAAAAACTTATCTTTTAGCTGGGGAAAGAAACTCTACAAAGATTGAAGGCTTTGACCTATCTAATTCTCCTTTAGAGTATACTCGTGAAAAAGTAGAGAATAAAACGATAATTTTTACTACTACTAATGGAACAAAAGCTTTAAAAAGTCTCTTTAGCAGATAATGTAATTTTAGGATGCCTTTTAAATGCTTCTGCTGTTGCTAAGTATATATACACAAGCAATAAAGATACAGTAATTGTATGTGCTGGTACAGAAGGGAAATTTTCTTTTGACGACATAATAACTGCTGGAGTGATATATAAAAAATTGCAAGATTTAATGAAATTTGAAAGTGATGATTTGTCAAAAGCCTGTTATTTTTTGTATAAACCTTATGAGGACAACTTGTATGAAATAATGAAGGAGGGCTATCACTTTAAAAGATTAAAAGACTTAGGGTATGATGAAGATATTGAGTTTTGCTTGACAGTTGATAAGTTTGATATTGTGCCAAAACTTAAAGACGGAATTATAAAAAATTCAGCCGACCTGTAAAGGCCGGCTGTTTGGTTATGTTTGTGTTGACAAGTAGGGTATGCTATAATAATAAGATGATAAATTGCAAAGAGGGTAGAAAAAATGAGTGGATTTAAGTTGGTATCTAATTTTAAACCAACAGGAGACCAACCTCAAGCTATAGAGAAATTAGTTGAAGGGGTAAAAAAAGGATATAGATTTCAAACCTTATTGGGTGTGACGGGTTCTGGAAAAACCTTTACTATGGCTAATATAATACAAAAGTTAAATCGCCCTACTCTTGTCATTGCTCATAATAAGACTTTGGCTGCGCAATTATACAGTGAATTTAAAGAGTTTTTTCCAGACAATGCAGTGGAATATTTTGTAAGTTATTATGACTACTACCAACCGGAGGCTTATATACCCCAAACTGATACTTATATTGAAAAAGACGCTTCTATAAATGAAGAAATAGATAAATTGAGGCACTCTGCTACGGCAGCTCTTTTTGAGCGAAGAGACGTTATAATTGTCGCCAGTGTTTCTTGTATATATGGCTTAGGTGACCCTGTAGATTACGAAAATCTTATGCTTTCCCTAAGGCCGGGAATGATAAAAGATAGGGACGAAATAATTAAAAAGCTTGTAGATATACAATATGAAAGAAATGATGTGAATTTTACAAGAGGCAAATTCAGGGTAAGAGGAGATGTAATAGAAATTTTCCCTGCTTCTTTTTCCAATAAGGCGATAAGGGTTGAGCTTTTTGGAGATGAAATTGACAGAATAGCGGAAATTGATGTATTAACAGGCGAAGTACTGGGATTAAGAAAACACGTGGCTATATTTCCGGCTTCTCACTATGCTACTTCAAAAGATAAATTGGAAAGAGCAATAAAAAGCATTCGAGAAGAATTGGAGCAAAGGTATAAAGAACTTAAAGATGCTGGTAAAATAGTAGAAGCTGAAAGGCTAAAACAGAGAACAAATTACGATTTAGAGATGCTACAAGAGATGGGCTACTGCCAAGGAATAGAAAATTATTCAAGGCATATTTCAGGAAGACCTCCAGGAAGCCCTCCTTATACCCTTTTAGATTATTTTCCTAAAGATTTTCTTATTTTTATAGATGAGTCTCATGTGACAATTCCTCAGATCAGAGGCATGTACAATGGAGACAGGTCAAGGAAAGAAGCATTAGTAGAATACGGATTTAGACTTCCTTCTGCTTTTGACAATCGTCCCCTTACTTTTGAAGAGTTTGAAGAGAGAATAAATCAAGTTATCTTTGTTTCTGCAACACCAGGGCCTTATGAGATTGAACATTCAGAGCAGGTTGTTGAGCAGTTAATACGACCGACAGGTCTTGTGGATCCAGAAGTGATAGTAAAGCCTGTTAAGGGACAAGTAGATGATTTGATAGGGGAAATTAGAAAAACAGTTGATAAAGGCTTTAGAGTGCTTGTTACAACTCTTACGAAAAAAATGGCTGAGGATTTAACGGATTATCTCAAGGATATGGGAATAAAAGTAAAATATTTACATTCTGATATTGAGACGATTGAAAGGGTTGAAATAATAAGAGATTTAAGGCTGGGTAAATTCGATGTTTTAATAGGCATAAACCTTTTGAGAGAGGGATTAGACATACCTGAGGTTGCTTTGGTGGCAATATTAGACGCGGACAAAGAGGGATTTTTGCGTTCAGAGACTTCCTTAATACAGACTATAGGACGTGCCGCAAGAAATGCGGAAGGACGAGTAATAATGTATGCAGATACTGTAACAAATTCTATGAAGAGAGCAATTGATGAGACGAATAGAAGAAGAAAAATACAAATGGAATATAACAAAAAACATGGTATAACTCCAAAGACAGTAATTAAGGGAGTAAGAGATGTAATTGAAGCTACTCACGTTGCTGAAGAAGAACAGAAGTACACAAGAAAGAAAGTTAAGACTTATGACCCTGAAATTATTAAGTCAACTATAGAGCAACTTGAAAAAGAAATGAAAGAAGCTGCAATTGAGCTGCAGTTTGAAAAGGCTGCAAAATTGAGAGATGTGATTTTTGAATTGAAGAAACAGTTGGAGGAAGTAGTTTGAGGTGAAATCATGGTGAAGGACAAAATTGTAATTAAAGGTGCAAGGGTTCACAATTTAAAAAATATAGATTTGGAGATTCCACGAGATAAATTAACTGTGATAACGGGTTTATCAGGCTCTGGCAAGTCTTCTCTTGCCTTTGATACCATTTATGCCGAAGGTCAGAGGAGATATGTGGAGTCTTTGTCTGCTTATGCAAGGCAATTTTTAGGACAAATGGATAAACCAGACGTTGATTATATAGAAGGACTTTCACCGGCAATATCTATAGACCAAAAGACCACAAATAAAAACCCTCGTTCTACTGTAGGTACGATAACTGAGATTTACGACTATCTAAGACTTTTATATGCAAGGGCTGGGATCCCCCATTGTCCTGTTTGCGGAAAAGAGATTAGCATGCAAACTATAGATCAGATGGTGGACAGGGTCAAAGAATTGCCAGAAGGTACAAGGATACAGGTACTGGCTCCTGTTATTAGAGGAAGAAAAGGGGAATATGCTAAGCTTTTAAATGATATAAAAAAGAGTGGATATGTCAGAGTGAAAATTGATGGAGTAATGTACGATATAAATGAGGAGATTAAGCTTGATAAAAATAAAAAGCATACTATTGAAGTCGTAGTAGATAGGATTATTATAAAACTGGGAATTGACATGAGGCTGACGGATTCTATAGAAACAGCTTTAAAATTAGCAGATGGGATAGTTACTATTGATGTAATAGACGGAGAAAGCTTTACACTCTCTGAAAAATACGCTTGTACAGAGTGCAACATAAGTATTGAGGAGCTCTCTCCGAGAATGTTTTCCTTCAATAGCCCTTATGGGGCTTGCCCTGTTTGCACTGGATTGGGGGAATTTATGAAGGTAGATCCAGAGCTTTTAATACAAGACCCTAAAAAATCATTAGCAAATGGGTTGTTGCCGGGGATTGTTGCTTCACAGGATAGTTATGCTTATTACAACATTTTAAGATTGATTGAACATTTTGGATATACAGAGAATACTCCTTATGAAAAGTTTAGTGAAGATTTAAAAAATGTACTGCTTTATGGCAAAGATACAAAGGGAAAGTCCTATGGATTTGAAGGGATAGTAAACAATCTTGAAAGAAGGTACAACAATACTTCTTCAGATTTTATAAAAGAAGAGATAGAAAAGTATATGAGACCGGTTACTTGTCCTGCATGCCATGGAGCAAGATTAAAGCCAGAAGCGTTAGCTGTGACTGTTGGTGGACTTTCCATAAAAGAAATGACAGACCTTTCTGTTGGCGAGCTTATAAAATTTATTGACCAACTCAAATTGACAGAAAGACATGAGATTATTGCAAAGCCAATTTTAAAAGAAATAAAAGCAAGGCTTAGTTTTCTTGTAGATGTAGGCCTTGATTATTTAACTCTGTCAAGGCCCGCAGCTACTTTATCAGGTGGAGAAGCACAAAGGATAAGATTGGCAAGTCAGATAGGTTCTGGACTTGTAGGAGTCACATATATCTTGGACGAACCCAGCATTGGACTTCATCAAAGAGATAATGAAAGACTTATAAATTCCTTGAAAAAATTAAGAGACCAAGGCAATACTCTTATAGTAGTAGAGCACGACGAGGATACAATATATGCGGCAGACTACATTGTGGATGTAGGACCAGGTGCAGGTGAGCATGGAGGAGAAATTGTAGTTGCGGGTACGATAGAAGATGTGTTAAAATGTGAAAAGTCAATTACAGGACAGTATTTAAGTGGCAAAATAAAGATAGAAGTGCCAAAACAGAGGAGAAAACCTAATGGAAAAGCTTTAATAGTGAAAGGAGCTAAGGAAAACAATTTAAAAAATATAGATGTGGTTTTCCCTCTTGGAGTATTTATATGCGTTACAGGGGTTTCTGGCTCAGGCAAAAGCACCCTTATAAATGAGATACTGTACAAAGCATTGGCACAGAAGATTTATAAGTCCAAAGATAAACCAGGTATGCACGATGCAATAGAGGGTATCGATAATATAGATAAAGTAATAAATATTGACCAGTCTCCTATAGGCAGGACTCCTCGCTCAAATCCTGCTACATATACAGGAGTTTTCGACTATATAAGAGAGGTTTTTGCAAATACCCCAGAAGCTAAAATGAGAGGCTATAAACCAGGGAGATTTAGTTTTAACGTTAAAGGTGGAAGGTGTGAAGCATGTGGAGGAGATGGTATAATTAAAATTGAGATGAACTTTTTGCCGGATGTGTATGTCCCTTGTGAAGTGTGCAAGGGTCAAAGGTATAATAGGGAAACATTGGAAGTAAAATATAAAGGAAAAAATATTTCGGATGTACTTAATATGACGGTAGAAGAAGCGTTAGTGTTTTTTGAAAATATACCTAGGATAAAAAATAAATTGATGACTTTGTATGATGTAGGACTAGGATATATTAAACTAGGGCAACCTTCTACTCAGCTTTCAGGAGGAGAAGCCCAAAGAGTAAAATTAGCTACTGAACTTTCTAAAAGACCTACAGGTAAGACATTATATATTTTGGATGAGCCTACAACTGGATTACATTTTGCAGATGTGCATAGGCTTCTTGATGTTTTAAATAGATTAACTGATGCAGGTAACACTGTTATTGTAATTGAACACAACTTAGATGTCATAAAAAGTGCAGACTATATTATTGACTTAGGACCAGAAGGTGGAGACAAAGGTGGAATGGTAATAGCTACAGGGACACCTGAGGAAATTGCTGCTAATGAGAATTCTTATACTGGATGGTTTTTGAAAAAAGTCCTTTCTCAAAAATGAGGTGAATTTATGTATTATGCCATAGCTTCTCAGATATTAAAATATGTCCTTATTTTTCTCATCTACCTGTTTTTATACAGGGTTTTTAAAATAGTGTATATGGACATAAAAGGGGCAAGATATGAGAGGCAAATAACCTCTGCAAAACTTTCTTTTTTAAATGGAGAAAGGACTTTTAATCTTTTTGAAGTTACTACTATAGGAAGGTCGGAGGAATGCGATATAGTAATTGAAAGCCCTTATGTGTCTGCACGGCATGCTATCATACGAAAGAGGGGCAAAAGGTTTTATATACAAGATTTAAACAGTACAAATGGCACTTTTGTAAATGGTAAGAGAATAAAAAGAATTGCCAAAATAACAAATAATGATGTAATTACTTTAGGAGATGTTGAACTCAAATTTATTTTATAGGGTGAAATCTTATGGAAGAATATATAAAAACTGGATCTAAAGCTATGAAAAATGTTTTTTGGATATTTGTGATAGCTTTTGCATTGCTTTTTATACACAATAAGCCCAAAGGCTTTGACACTATATACTTTACCTTAGCTTTTCCGATATTGATATATATTGTATATTATTTGCATGTAAGATTGTTTCCTTTGGGTGAGATCCAATTTATCATTTTAACTTCTTTTTTGACAGAAATGGGGCTTATAATGATATATAGAGTTGCACCAGATTTGCTCATAAAACAGATTGTTTGGATTGCAATAGGATTTTTACTTTACTTCATTTCCTCATATATTTCAAAATACTACGATTTACTTTATAAACTCAAATATGGGGAAGCTATTTACATTGCACTTACAATAGCACTACTGGGCTCAACATTAATTTTTGGAAGAGAGATAGGTGGTGCTAAAAACTGGCTTACTTTTGACGGCATATATGTTCAGCCAGCTGAACTTGCTAAGATAATATATATAATTTTTTTGGCAAAATATTTGTGCACCAGGAGAGAAACAAAAGACATAATTATTTTAGGATTAATAACTCTTGCAATTGTAGGAATATTTGTATTAGAAAAAGACTTAGGGATGGCGTTTTTATTTTATGCTACTACAGTATTATTAATTTTTGTCTCTACTTCTAATCTATTGTACACAGCAGTAGGGATTGGGCTATTTGTTTTAGGAGGCATAATATCCTACTTTTTGTTTTGGCACGTAAGAGTAAGAATTGAGGCATGGTTGAATCCTTGGATGGATGTACCGGGGAAGACATATCAAATTGTACAATCCCTTTTCGCCATTGCTGCAGGAGGCTTTTTTGGCACAGGGCTCGGTATGGGGCATCCAGAGTATATACCGGTTGTGGCAACTGACTTCATATTTTCTGCTATTAGTGAAGAATTTGGACTTTTAGGTGCTATAGCCATAATTCTTGTGTATTTTGTTATAATGTATAGAGGGATTAAAGTAGCACTAAATGCTAAAGACGAGTTTGGTGTATTAGTAGCTGCAGGCCTTATTTCAATGTTTAGTTTACAAGTTTTTACTATAATTGGTGGTGTCATAAAATTCATACCTCTGACAGGGGTAACCCTTCCCTTTGTAAGTTATGGTGGTAGTTCTATGGTGACGAGTTTTGTGACATTGGGCATGCTCAATGGCATAGCTCTTAAGGAGGAGCAACAGGATGTCCAACTTAAATCGCAATATTAAAATTTTGTTTTGGTTTTTTTCTGTACTTTTTTTCGGACTAATTGCCTATTTAACTTATTTCCAAATATATGAAAGAGATAAATTAATTACTAGTTCTTATAGTGTTTACAATCGAAGACTTATAGAACAAGAAAAAAGATATTGCGAGGTAGTATTTTGGACAGAAATGGGACTGTACTTGCAAAAAGCGTGTTTGTAGATGGTTCACAAAAGAGAGAATACCTAGATGGGCCTGCTTTTGCGCAAGTAATAGGGTATAGTCGCAGAATATATCAACAAGGGAATGCGGGAATAGAGAAAGCTTATGACAAAGAATTACTTGGGATGGTAGGAAATGACCCGATGACTATTCTAAGAAAATTGGTTTTAGCAAAAGGACAGGTAGGAGATGATGTATATTTGACAATAGATAAAACTCTTCAAGACCTTGCTTATAAAGAGATGGAAGGAAAAAAAGGAGCAGTGGTGGCTTTAAATCCTAAAACAGGGGAAATCTTAGCCATGGTTTCTACCCCTTCTTATGACCCTAATACTTTAGGGGAGAATTGGAAAGAAATAATGACAAGCCCAGATAACGTGGTTTTAAATAGAGCTACACAAGGTTTGTATCCCCCTGGTTCTGTCTTTAAAATTGTAACTACTGCAGCAGTTTTGACATATGAACCTGAGTTATATAACAAGACTTTTGATTGCAAAGGATATATAATTGTGGATGGCAACAGGATAAATGATTTTGGAGGCATTGCTCATGGAATAGAGGATTTTAAACAAGCTTTTTATAGGTCTTGCAATTCCTTTTTTATACAGATAGGTTTAGATTTAGGCAGTGAAAATTTACAGTCAATGGCATATAATTTTGGGTTGGATAAGAGAGTTCCTTTAGAAATAGATACAGCAAAAAATTATTTTCCTCCTATTGAAGGGAAAGTTGCTTTAGCAGAAACTTCTATAGGACAGGGTAAAATCCTTGTAACACCTCTTACAATGGCATTGGTTGCTTCTGCCGTTGCAAATGATGGGGTTATAATGAAACCCTATTTGATGAGATACGTGGCAGATCCTATTTCAGGTACAGTCATTGAAAAGAGCACTCCTTCGCAGTATTTGAATCCTATATCAAAAAAAGTGGCAGATACTATTAAACAATTGATGATAGGCGCAGTTAACGATAAAGAGGGGACAGGTAAAGCTGCACAAATTCCTGGTATTACAGTTGCAGGCAAAACTGGGACTGCAGAAAATCCTCACGGTGCTCCCCATGCGTGGTTTGTAGGTTTTGCACCTGCCGAAAATCCACAAATTGTCGTAAGTGTAATAGTTGAAAATGGTGGTGAAGGTGGGAAAGTAGCAGCACCTATAGCAAGAGATATAATAAGATCTTATTTAACTAAATGAAATTCTAAGGTGATGGACAATGAACATAGAAGAGAAATTAAAACTTTTGCCTGAAAAACCTGGTGTTTATATAATGAAAGACAAAAGTGGCAAAATAATTTATGTGGGTAAAGCGGTAGTTCTCAAAAACAGAGTGAGGCAGTATTTTCAAAACAAAGAAAATCAATTGCCAAAAGTAAAAGTAATGCTTTCTCATGTGGAAGACTTTGAGTACATTGTTACTGATACTGAACTTGAAGCTTTAATGTTGGAATGTAACTTAATTAAAAAGTATAAGCCTAAGTATAATATATTATTAAAAGATGACAAAAATTACCCCTATATTAAAGTTACAGTAAATGAAGAGTATCCCCGCATAATGTTTACAAGAAGAATTGAGCCAGATGGGGCTAAATATTTTGGCCCTTATAGCAGTGCCTTTGCAGTGAGGGAGACTATAAAACTTGTCAGAAAAATGTTTCCAGTAAGGACATGTAACAGAAATATTGAAAAGGACATTGGTAAAGTTAGAGAATGTCTCTATTACCACATAGGATTGTGTTCTGCTCCTTGCACTAACAAAATAAATAAAGAAGATTATAGAAAATTAGTTGATCAGGCAGTTCTCTTTCTTGATGGAAAGAGGGATTGGCTCATACAAAAACTTAAAGAAGACATGCAAAAAGCGGCGGAAGAATTGAGGTTCGAGGAAGCGGCGAGGATTAGAGACCAGATTTTTGCTATTGAAAGGACATCAGAAAAACAAAAAGTGGTATCAGTAGGAGAAGATGAACAGGATATAATTTCAATGGCTCGAAGTGTGGATATTTCCTGTATACAGGTATTTTTTGTGCGACACGGAAAACTAAGTGGCAGAGAACATTATTATATGAAAAATACTGAGGGAATGGAAAGAGGAGAAATAATCTCTTCCTTTATAAAGCAATTTTATGAAGGTGCTCCTTACATTCCCAAAGAAATAATAACTGATGTGGAATTAGACGAAAGAGAGCTTCTCAGTGAATGGTTATCACAAAAGAGAGGCAACAAAGTTTTTATAACAATTCCTGTAAGAGGTAAGAAAAAAGAACTGGTGGATATGGTTTATCAAAATGCTTTAGAAGCCCTTAAGAATGACATATCAATAAGAGAGGAAATTTCAAAAGACCAGGCTGTATTAGAACTTTCTAATTTAGTGGGGCTTGATTACGCTAAGAGAATTGAAGCCTATGATATTTCAAACACAAGAGGTCAAGACAATGTAGGGTCTATGGTGGTGTTTGTAGATGGAAAGCCAAAGAAAAGTCAGTACAGGAAGTTTAACATAAAATATGTAGAGGGACAAGACGATTATGAGAGTATGAGAGAGGTAATAGAAAGGCGTTTTTTGCACGGTATTCAAGAAAAAGAGCTTATTGAAAAAGGTGAACTTAAAGAGGATAAGGCAAAATTTGCTGAAATGCCAGATTTAATATTTGTAGATGGTGGCATAGGGCATGTAAATGCTGTAATGCAGGTGTTAAGTGGCTTTGGCATTTTTATTCCTGTTTATGGTATGGTAAAAGATTCAAAACACAGGACTCGAGGTCTTGTATCACCTCAAGGTGAAATTGACATACCTATGACTACAAAAGCTTTTCGCCTGGTTGCTCAAATACAAGAAGAGGCTCATAGGTTTGCTATAACTTTCCACAAAGAAAAGCAAAGCAAAAGATTTAAAAGCGAACTTCTCAATATCCCCGGCATAGGTGAAAAAAGAGCAAAAGCCTTATATGATGCCTTCAAGTCTATAGAAGAAATAAAAAGGGCAAGTGTGGAGGACCTTAAAAAAGTGGAAGGAATGAATGAAAAAGCTGCTCAAGCTGTATATGAATATTTTAGGAAATAAAAAGCGTCAAGATTTTGTCTTGACGCTTAAACATAATCCAGTAACCCCCTTACAGACACATCTCCTGACATAATACTAAGTCTTTTGCCCTCTTTAGTCTCTACTACCAAACTTCCATTATTGTCAATAGTGACAGCTTTTCCTTCAATTTCACCCTCATTGGCAATGACTTTTATCTGCCTTCCTATAGTTATGGATTTTTCAATGCATATAGGCCTTATGTATTCAAAGCCTTTTTGTAGATATGCATTATAATAAAATTCCAGGTTATTCAAAATGCTGGCGGTAAGTTTTTTCCTATCAACTTTAGAGTTGGTTTCTAAGTACAAGGAAGTGGCTTTGCCTTTTAATTCTTCAGGGAAATTGTCACAATTTACATTGACTCCAATTCCTATTATCACATAGTTTATTTTGTCAATTTCTGAACTCATCTCTGTCAATATTCCACACACTTTTTTATTGTTTAGTATTATATCATTTGGCCATTTTATTTTGCTTTCTACGTGAAATACTTCTTCAATAGCTTTAACTACAGAAATTGCCGCTACTTGTGTGAGATTAATTGCCTCTTTCGGCTGTATATTTGGTTTTAAAATGATAGACATCCAGATGCCACAGCCTTTTTGAGATATCCAACTTCTTCCTAATCGTCCTCTTCCTGCTGTCTGCTCTTCGGCAATAATTACTGTACCATCAGGAACGTTTGATGCGATTTCTTTGGCAAAGTTGTTTGTGGAATCAATAACTAATTTATGCATGTAATATTTTCCCAAGAAATTTGTAGAGAGATAAGGTGATACTTCTTCATAAGTTAACAAATCAGGTTCAGAAAGCAATATATACCCCATTTTGCGATGGGCTTCTATTTGGTATCCTTCATTTTTTAATTCATTTATATGTTTCCATATAGCAGTTCTTGAAACGTTGAGTTGTTCAGAAAGTTTTTGCCCAGAGATATATTCCCCTTTGTTTTCTTTTAAAAGTCTAAGAAGTCTTTGCCTTAACATTTTTTCACCTCAAAAGTTTATATGGCTATAAACATATTATAATTTACATCTTCCAAGAAGAAAAGGTTTTGTCTATTTACTTATTTTACATTAAATAATATAATTGAATTAAATGCAGCGTTTTGTTGCTGGCTGGAGGTGAAAAAGTGGATAAGATTCCTGTTGAAACTTTGATAAAGGATTTAAATTTAGAAGTCATTGTTGAGGCCAAAAATAATAAAATAGATATAACTACAAGTGATGTAAATAGGCCGGGCTTACAATTTTCCGGCTTTTATGAGCATTTTGCTTATGAAAGAGTGCAAATAATAGGAAAAGTCGAGACAACTTTTATAGAACAGCTGCCAGATGGCGTATTAGCTGAAAGAGCAGACAGATTTTTTAATTACCCTATTCCCTGTCTTATTGTAACGAGAGATTTAAATATTCGTCAAGAGCTTATAGATGCTGCGCAAAAGTACGATAGATATCTTTTGAGGACAAAAGAAGCTTCTACCAAGTTTATAAATAGATTAATTAATTACATTGATGAAAAGTTAGCACCACAAATTACTATTCACGGAGACCTTGTAGATGTGTATGGTATAGGTGTTCTTTTATTAGGAGAAAGTGGCATAGGTAAAAGTGAAACAGCATTAGAGCTAATCAAAAGGGGACACAGGTTAGTTGCTGATGATGCAGTGGAGATTAGCAAGATAAGTGAGGACAAGCTTCAAGGGAGTTCACCGGAGATAATAAGGCATTTTATTGAGATAAGGGGTATTGGCATACTTGACATAAAGACATTGTATGGTGTGGGTTCTGTTAGAAATACAATGAGCATAGATTTAGTCATTCAATTGGAGGAATGGGATGAAGATAAATATTATGACAGATTAGGATTAGAAGATGAATATATTAAATTTTTAGATGTCAAAGTTCCAAAGCTTACTATACCTGTAAGGCCAGGAAGAAATCTCGCGATAATAGTAGAAGTAGCAGCGATGAACCACAGGCAAAAACAGATGGGGTACAACGCTGCCCATGAGCTTAACAAAAAATTATTAAAACAAATAGGGAATTAAAAGGAGAGGATAAAGTTGAAGTTAGTTTTGGACACTCATACTCACACAATTTCCAGCGGTCACGCTTACAGCACTATTACAGAAAACGCAAGAGAGGCTTATAAAAAAGGGCTTCAACTTATATGTATGACAGACCACGGGCCTAAAATGCCAGGAGCTGCTCACCTTTGGTATTTTGGAAATTTAAAAGTGTTACCTGAAAAAATAGAGGGGGTGGAGATATTAAAAGGGGTGGAAGCTAATATAATGGATGAAGAAGGAAATTTAGACTTACCAGAAGTAATACTTAAAAAACTAGATATAGTGATTGCCAGTTTGCATGACGTGTGTTTTGAACCAAGTGACGATATAGAAAGAAACACAAAAGCTATTATAAATGCTATAAAAAACCCTTATGTAGATATAATAGGACATCCTGGGAATCCCATCTATCCAATAGATATTGAAAAAGTTTTAATGGCTGCTAAAGAATATGGCAAATTTATTGAAATAAACAACAGCTCCTTTGTAAGTTCAAGAAAGGGCAGTGAAGAAAATTGTTTTCTCATTGCTAAAAAAGCGAAAGAAATGGGAGTAAAAATTGCTGTAGGAAGCGATGCCCATGTAAGCTTTGATGTAGGAAGGTTTGAGGAAGCTCTCAAAGTTATTAAAAATGCTGGTATAACTGAGGATTTAGTGCTTAATACTGATGTTGGAAAAATAAAAGAATATCTTAAAGAGAAAAAACGGAAAATTGGAGGAGAGGAAGAATGAGAATTGGTGTTGACCTTGGAGGCACTAATATTGCTGTTGGATTGGTGGATGAAGAGGGACGTATAGTAGCTACAGGTAGCAGGCCGACAAAACCGGAAAGGGGTTATGAAGCAGTTGCCAAAGACATAGCGGATATAGCTATAGAACTTATTAAGAGGAGTAATCTAAGTGGAAGTGATATTAAGTCAATGGGAATAGGAGTCCCGGGTGTAGCAGATAGCGAAAGAGGCATAGTAATACGAGCGGTGAATCTTTTTTGGACAAAAGTCCCTCTTGCAAAAGAAATAAGAAAATACATTGATTTGCCAATATATATGGACAATGATGCTAATGTAGCAGCTTTGGCAGAAGCAGCATATGGGGCTGGCAAAGGTTCTAAGTCCTCAGTGACAATTACCTTAGGAACAGGAGTAGGTTCTGGTTTTATCCTTGATGGTAAAATATACAATGGTGCACATCATTTTGCACCTGAGCTTGGACACATAGTGATAGGAGACAATGGTATAAGATGTAACTGTGGTAAAATTGGATGTTTAGAGACATATGCTTCAGCAACTGCTTTAATAAGAGAAGGGAAAAAGGCGGTAGAGAAGAATCCCAATTCTCTTATTTTAAAATTTGCAAATGGAGATATAAACAGCATAACGGCTAAAAACGTAATTGATGCTGCGAAGCAGTATGATGAAGACGCCATGCGAATTTTCAATGACTACGTCAAATACTTAGCTATTGGGATTGTAAATGTGATAAACATGTTTGACCCTGAAGTGATAATATTGGGTGGCGGAGTTGCAAATGCAGGGGATTTTCTCATAAAACCTCTTAAAAAAGAAGTGGCAGAGAATATTTTATTCAAAGACTTACCATATGCTGACATAAGGAAAGCAGAGCTTGGAAATGATGCAGGGATCATCGGTGCTGCCATATTAAGTTAAAGGAGGATAATTATGAAAATTCATGAACTTCACAAAAACGCAAAAGTGCCTGACGATCATGTTGCAATAAAGTTTAAAGATAGAATCTATAGTTACGGAGAAGTTGACTCTCTCATAGATAAGTACGCTTCTTTCTTTCAATCAATAGGTGTTAAAAAAGGTGATAGAGTAGCATTGAGTTTTCCCAATTGCCCTGAATATATTTTTTCTTTTATGGGAGCATCTAAAGCAGGAGCAATTGTTGTACCGCTAAACATGATGCTTACACTGGAAGAAATTGCATATATAATTATGGAATCAGGTGCTAATACTATAGTCATTCATCCTTTAATAGCTCAAAAAATTGATAAGTCTCAATTAGGAAGATTGAATCTCAAAAATGTGGTCGTTTTAGATGAAAATACCATTAATGCAATTTTAAAAATGGGTCCTTCTCAACATGTTGAAATAGAACCAGACGAGGTATGTACGTATATATATACCTCTGGAACGACAGGGAAACCTAAAGGTGCGATGCTTACTCACAATAACTTCATTGCTGATGTAAAAGCATTAGACGATGTATCTGACTTAGGACCAGAGGATAACTTTTTGTGTGTATTGCCTTTGTTTCACAGCTTTTCTTGGACAGTCAACATACTTCTTGGATTTTATTTGGGTTCTGCTATTACAATAAAAGAAAGTTTTATGCCAAAAGACACATTGGAGACACTGACAAAAGAAGATGTAACTGTATTTTGCGGAGTGCCTTCGATGTTTGCAGTCCTTATGAGAATGGCAGAAAAGGGACAATTTAAAGCTTTAAGGTTAGCTATATCAGGTGGAGCTCCATTAGCCCCTGAGATACAAAGAGGATTTGAGGAAAAATTCAATTTTCCTCTTGTAGAAGGCTATGGTTTAAGTGAGGCAGCTCCTGTTGCACTTTTAAATCCTTTAGAGCCTAATGCAATAAGAAAGCCAGGGTCTGTGGGATTGCCACTTCCTTGTGTTGAAGCAAAGATAGTGGACGAAAATGACAATGAACTTCCTGTGGGAGAAGTAGGGGAGCTTGTTTTAAGAGGACCTAATATAATGGTTGGCTATCACAACATGCCAGAAGAAACTGCCCAGACTTTAAGAGGTGGTTGGCTCCACACGGGCGACCTTGCCAAAAAAGATGAAGACGGATATTTTTACATTGTAGACAGACTAAAAGACATGATAATATTAGGTGGGTTTAACGTATATCCGAGGGAAGTAGAAGATGCTTTGTTAGAACATCCAGATGTTTTAGAAGCTGCTGTGATAGGAGTGGGTGATCCATTGAAAGGAGAAGAAGTCAAAGCTTTTGTGGTATTAAAAGAAGGAACTCAAGCTAATAGAAAAGAGCTTCAAAGCTTTTTAAAGGATAAATTGGCTTCATATAAGATTCCAAAGCATTTTGAATTTGTGTCAGAACTTCCTAAGACTCCGACAGGTAAGATTAATAAAAAACTACTAAAACAAATGTAAAGGTGAAATGCAATGAGAGATTCAAAGCTTTACGACATAGCCTATTTCATAAGCGATTTAATGATATTAAATCTTCTGTGGATTGTATTTTCCCTTCCTGTTGTGACAGTTTTTCAATCCACAGAAGCTCTTTTTCGTTCTGTACATCTTTTAAGAAAAGACGAAGGAGAAGGAGTCTGGAAAGAATTTTGGAAAGCCTTTAAAAAACACTTTTGGTGGATGCTTATAAACTTTGTGATTACTGTTGCTGTTATTTTAATACTTTATGTAGACGTGAGATTTTTTATACAACAAAACACAGCTTTTGCATATATTCTTGCTGGTTTGTTATTGTCAATGGGACTCATGTTTTTAATCACATTGGTATACACTTTTTTAACAATTCAATATTATGAGGGGAAACTTTTTGGCTTATGGAAAACCTCTTTTTTATTAGGTCTTGGACATTTACCCCAAACAATACTTATAATTTTGACGTTGTTAACTGCTTTGATTCTCGCAAACATTATGCCAATATTGTTCTTTATAATATTAGCAAGTGTTTCAGCCTATGTAATAGATATTATTTTTGAGGGAGTAATTAGGAAGTATATAAAGAAAGATAAGGAATGAGGTATGGTAGTTTAAAATATGAATTTACCACTTTAAGCATTGAGAAGGTAAAGGTGATGAGATAATAGTTATTTTCATTGATAGAAAAACCGTAGAAAAGATTGCTAGAGAATACGCCGGATTAGTCAAAAAAGAAATGAACATTTGAGAAAGCTTATTTATATGGTTCTTATGCGAAAGGCAATGATACTAGTGAAAGTGATATTGATATTGCTGTTATTATGTAATTTTTAAAAAGCTTCACTCTAATGTTAATTTAATTGGGATGAAGCTTTTATTATTGTGGTATAATCAATATATGAAGACAAATTACATTTCGAGGTGTTAAAAAATGGGAACCTTGTTGTCTTGTTATCTCATGCCTCATCCACCGATAATCGTCCCTGAAGTAGGGCGAGGAGAGGAAAAAAGATTCAAAAGACGATAGATTCACTTAATACTGTTTCAAGCAACATAAAAGAAAAAAGCCTGATACAGTAATAGTTATCACTCCTCATGGATACGTTTTTAGAGATGCTGTAACAGTTACTACATTTCCTCGTTTAGAAGGAGACCTTGGACAGTTTGGTGCAAGAGGTGTAAGGTTTGAATTTGAGAATGATTTAGAACTTGTTGAAAAAATTGTAGAAGAATCGAGAAAAAAGATATACCTATTGCAGAGATAAATGATGAATTAATCAAAAGATACGCCATTTCAAAAAAACTTGACCATGGAACAATGGTACCTTTGTATTTTGTGACAAAACATTATGCTACTTTCAAATTAGTTCATATTTCCTATGGCTTTTTGCCTTTTGAACAGCTTTATGAATTTGGCACTGCAATTGGAGATGCTATAAGAAATTCAAACAAAAAAGTCGTTTTTATCGCCAGTGGGGATTTATCTCACAAATTGACTCCCAATAGTCCGAATGGTTATACGCCAAAGGGAGAAATTTTTGACAACAAGCTTTTAAATTTGCTTTCCGAAATGAGAGTGGAAGAAATAATAGGCATGGACAAAAGACTAATAGAAGAAGCCGCAGAGTGTGGGTTTAGGTCTGTTTGTGTCATGCTGGGAGTTCTTGATGGTTATGAGGTCAAAGCGAAAGTATTATCCCATGAAGGGCCATTTGGCGTAGGATATGGTGTTGCGCAATTTGAAGTGGATCAGTATAAGGGAACAAGCCTTTTAGAAAAGTTGTACTGGTTAAAAAGACAAAGGATTGAAGAGATAAGGCAAAAAGAAGACCCATATGTCAAACTTGCCAGAGAAAGCCTTGAATATTATGTGAAAAATAAAAAGCTAATGCCAGTACCACAGGGCTTACCGGAGGAGATGTATAGTAGAAGAGCGGGAGTTTTTGTTTCTCTTCACAAAGATGGGGAACTTAGAGGATGTATAGGTACAGTAGTTCCACAGAGAAAGAATATAGCAGAAGAAATAATAAAAAATGCCATAAGTGCAGGTTTTGAAGATCCTCGCTTTGAACCTGTAGAGGAGTATGAACTGAAGGATATTGAGTATTCAGTGGATGTTTTGACACCTCCTCAACCTGTTAAATCAAAACAAGAACTTAACCCCAAAAAGTACGGAGTAATAGTGAGAAAAGGCTATCGTTCAGGATTGCTTTTACCTGACTTAGAAGGAGTAGACAGCGTTGAAGAACAAATTTCTATTGCCTTGAGAAAAGCTGGAATTAGTCCAGATGAGGATTACACAATAGAAAAATTTGAAGTTGAAAGACATAAATAGTAAGGTAAAAAGGAGGGAGAAGCCATTTCTCCATTTAAGTTGATGGAGAAATGGTATCTTTTACTATGTTAAAAGAGGCTATGTTCTATAAAAAACTAGAGAATAATGTTGTAGAATGTTTATTATGTCCTCACAATTGCCGTATAAATGAAGGAAAGTACGGAGTCTGTAATGTGAGAAAAAATATAAACGGAACATTAGTGACTGAAAATTACGGAATTATAACCTCTGTAGCAATGGACCCAATTGAGAAAAACCTCTTTATCACTTTTATCCAGGCAGATATATATTTTCTGTGGGGACTTATGGCTGCAATTTAAAGTGTAAGTTTTGTCAAAATTGGGAAATAGCACATCAAAAATGGGAGGGAGATTACATCTCTCCTCAACAATTGATTGCTGCAGCAAAAAGACAAAGAGACAATATAGGGATTGCTTTTACTTACAACGAGCCTTTAATATGGTATGAATATGTACACGATGGATTGATTGAGGCTAAAAAAGAGGGGTTAAAAACTGTACTTGTGACAAACGGATATATAAATTTAGAACCATTAAAAAAGATACTTCCTTATGTAGATGCCATGAACATAGATGTAAAAGCCTTTACAGAAGATTTTTATAAAAAGATTGTCGGCGGAAGATTAGAACCCGTTTTAAAGACCGTCGAAGAAGTTTCGAAATATTGTCATGTAGAGGTTACTAATTTAGTTGTTACTGATTTAAATGACAAAGAAGAAGAAATAGAAAACTTAGTAAAATGGCTTTCTCAAATTGACAAAAATATACCTTTACATTTTTCAAGGTATTTTCCACGCTACAAACTAAATAATCCTCCTACTCCTATTTCTATTCTTGAAAAAGCCTATCAAATTGGGAAAAAGTATCTAGATTTTGTCTATGTAGGGAATGTAATGGGATTTGATAATAATACCCATTGTCCTTATTGCGGTAATTTGCTTGTAGAGAGGCAAAACTGGTATGTTAATGTAAAAGGATTGGAAGGCAATAAGTGTAGGAAATGTGGTAACAGTATAAATATAGTTAATTAAAGATACAAAATATCTCCTTTTACGAAAGTTTGTCTACAGTCTGTAAAAAGGCTACAAAGCCTTTTATTTTTTGTGACACTATCGTGATAATTTTCATATATTATCTTTAGATTATACTTTTTTGAAGGTCAAAACAGTTGGAATTAGTAGTAAAAAATGATATAATTTTAATTGGGTGATGATGAATGTTATTAACTATAAAAAAGGTTAAATAGCTGTATGATATAAGCAGAATTACATTAATAAACTGGGAAAAGGAAGGATTAATAACCCCAGTTAGAACAGCAAAAGGAAGAGGAAGGTACAAAAAAGAAGATATAGAGAAGTTATTAGGTATGCTGGAAGAAACACCAAAACCTAAAGTAGTTTTGTATGCAAGAGTGTCCACAAAGAAACAAGAAGAATATCTTAAGAATCAAATTAGAAGGCTTGAAGAGTATGCTAATTCCCAAGGATGTCAGTATGAAGTCATATCCGAAATAGCAAGTGAAGTAAATGAAATAAAGAACTAGCAGAAGACTTAATAGCAATAGTCACCTCATTTGCAGCAAGAATTTATGGACAAAAGAGGTGGTAAAAAACATGATAGTAATACAGGCTAAACTTATTTTTTTAAGTCAAGATGACAAACAAATAGTGCTGGATTTAATGAGAAGATGGTCTTCCTGTATGAGATTTGCATACAAGAGACTCTTAGAAGGTTATGATAGAAACACACTAAAAAGAGAGCTTCAAGGGATTTTTAACTTAAACTCAAGATACGTAGATGATGCAATAATGAAAGCAAAAAGCACACTGGAATCTGCTAGAGAATCAGGAAATAATCCAAAGAAAGTCATCTTTGGAGGAAGAGATTTATTTCGGAAATTAAAAAAACGCCATATAAACGGCAAAGAATATCAAAAGCTAAAAACAAAGTGGCAAGAAAAAAGAAAAGGAAATCTCTATTCAAGAGGAGATAAAAGCAAAAAAGGAAATCTCAACACAAGGATAGAAGCAAAAGAAAATGGTACTTTCTTAAGGATAAATGTAGGAGAAAGAAAATATGTCTATGCCAGAATAGAAGCAGGCTACAAAAAGAATAAAAAAAGAGAAGAACTCCTTCAGGAAATTGCCCAATCAAGCATACCTTACTCTGTAGAATTAAAACTCAAGAATGGCAATATATACGCCTATTTTGCTATTGAAGAAGAATATCCAGAAATAAAAATAACAAAAGAAAAAGGAGTCATAGGAATAGATATAAACGCATATCCAGACAACATATCATGGGCAGAGACAAATGAAAAAGGCAATCTAATAAGCTATAATAAAATACCAATGACAGAGCTTGCAAGTGGCAGTAAAGACAAAAGAGAATATTTCAGATGGCAATATGCTCATGAGATAGTAAAAATAGCAACAGAGAAAAGAAAAGCACTAGTAATTGAAGAATTAGAAATAAAAGAAAAAGGCAAAAGAGGAGACTTTTCAGGGAGAAAATCAAGAAGGATAAAACATAGTTTCAGCTATAAATCACTTCTTTCAAAAATAAAAACACTAGCAAAAAGAGAAGGGATAGAAGTAATAGAAGTCAATCCTTATTACACCTCAATAATAGGGATGTTGAAATATGCACCGCAGTATATGATAACAAAAGATATAGCAGCGGCCTATGTAATAGCAAGAAGAGGGTTGGGACTGCAAGAAAAGATACCAGATAATTATATAAAGTTTCTCAATGCATTGACTGTAGATGAATTAGAAGAATTAAAAGAGCATGTAAAGAAAACAGTGAGAAACAAGCATATAAATAAAAAGCATTTAAAGGAAATAGATAAGGCAATAAAATTTTTACAAAGCCTTGAGAGTAAGCCAGGAAGGGTGCTAGAACCTCTGGATGGAACAAGTTTTAGTGCCTATAATTTCTGGCAAGTTCTCAAGGTAGCGGTGGTAACACCACTCTCCCCTGAGAAAGTGCCAAGAGACTTCTCTACCCTGAAGGAATTACTAATTCAGGGTAAGTGGGGAGACCCATAAGGGCGTGAGTTCCTGCTTCTTGGGGCAGGGGCTATGGTTTTCCCAAATACCGCCTGCTGGGGCAGGGAAAGCCTGAAAGGCGGACTACAAATACCCCAGCTATCTGAACTGTACAGTTTTGTATAGTTTGGGTAACCAGGTAAATAATAATGGATGACATAAAAAGAATTTCAAAAGGCAGTTGATGCCTTAAAATATGCGATGGAATTGTCTTTTAAGGAATATAAAAAAGACCCCTCTAAAAAGAATGAAATAGTAAATTTATGGCAAGAGACAATAGGAGAATTTTTACAATATTTTTCTAAAATTAGTGAAAAATATAATGCAAAGGATTTATATAAAGCGATAACAAAAGTTATAATTTTTGGTAAATAACACATTAAATTATATAAAAAATTGAGGGCAAAATATTAATGGAACAAAAGAGAGGAGGAGAGAAGAAAATGGGTATTTTAAAATTTCTTTCCTCCAGAAAGCTTTACTGGGGGATTGGAGCAGCAGCTTTAAGTTTAATGCTCTACCCAAAAGCAAAAGAAAATATGAAACCCTCAATAGAAAAGAGCATAGAAGAGATGCAAGATGCTGTTAATAAAGCTATGGAGTTTTTTGACAATAGCAAACAAAAAATAGTTGAAACAGTTAAAAATAAGATGGAAGAATTAAGACAGCAAGGCAGTGAAAAAGAAGAGATGATGCAACAAAAACAACAAGCACTACAGCAATTAGAATACCTTAAAAATAAGATACAAGCTCTTGAAGAGCAGATAAAAACATTAGAATGATAGTTTTGCTCAACCGCTGTGGTTGAGCTTTTTGTAAGAGGAAATTACCTCAACAACTTTTTGAATCAAGCGGTAAATTTCATAGTCAAGCATTGTTTACAAGGTAGGTTATATGTCATTACAGAAAAAGAAAATTCGGTTCACAAAGAGGCGGAATAAATTTGTTTTGTATAAAAACTTAGCAATATGTACATACTGTACATATTGCACATAATATGATAGGGATGTGCAAAATTAATAAAAATAATCACGATCAAAAACCAGAATATGTATGATATACAATATATAGTAATCAAAACTGACAATAAAACATAAAGAAAGTGGTAAGGGAAAAGAAAAGACAAAAAGAGGAGCTAAAAAAGGGCATAAATATCCTGTAGAAGTCAAATGTTAAAAAATGGCATGAACTAAATTCAGTAAAAGTTAAGCCGATTGCATCAGACCAATAAGGGACTTAAACTCATCAAATTTACCCAGTTTAATAGCTACAATAGCGACAGTAAGCAAAGTAATATGGCCAAAAGTATTAAGGTTGCTGACAGAATTAATATTTCTAACATAAGCCTTTTCAAAATCCAGAGCTTTAAATCGAGAATTATATCTTTCTGATTCTACTCTTAGTCTATAGACAGCCTTAAAATATAGGGAGTCTCTATTAATAGAAGACCTATAATCAGAAGATATAATAGCATACTTAGTACAGCCTCTATGCTTTTTGCCATTAAAATATTTAGGATGCTTTATAGGGCAGGCAGAGTCATCTTTAGAATTACAGAACTTGCAAACAAATTTTTGCTTAATAAAACCATCAAAATACTGCTTGCCGTCTTTGAGCATTTTAATACCTGCTTCACAAACGATATAACCATCATCAGTCAGTGGGGGATTTTTAGAATTACGCTTGTTAAGAGGAATAAAACAATGACCATGGAGAGTATCTCTAACAAAATTATAAACTCTCTTAACATCATACCCCTTATCGGCAATAAAATTAACATACTTAAGGTTAAACCACTTATTAGTCTTTTCAAGTAAAGACAAAGCAACTTCAAAATCGGGGACATCAGCGGGAGTAGTAGTTTCAGCGATAGGCAATCCAGAGATAGCATCAACAATAATATGATTTTTATAGCCCCAATAAAACTTATAACGTTTATTAGAAGAATCATTAGAAGCAGAATAAACGCCTAATTTACAATCCTTATCAGACTTAGGCTGATTATCTTTAGAGAATTTATTTTTAGAAAAAGACTTAGGGTTATTTAACTTAGTGTTAGCTTTAATAGGGGTAGAGTCCATGGAAATAAACTCACCAGAGATAATGCCCATATTTTTGAGGATATTGACTTGATTTTGAAAGATAGAGGTCAAATAATCATGAGAGAACTCATTAATAAAACGGCGGAAAGTCCAATAAGAAGGAAGAGGTTTAAGGATGTTAAAGCCACAAAGATGAGCAATGATAAGATTATTGCGGAGATAATCTAAAAGGTCAGAAATTGTACCGAATCTTTCAGCTTTCATAACAATAAAAGCTCTAAACATTGCATGATGAGAATAACCCTTACGGCCAGGACTAGAGGAAGGGAATTCAGGTATTGAAGACAAGTCTAGATTTTTAAACATAGAAGAATAGAAATCAATTTTAGACAGAGAAGTAAAGAGTTCAGGTATATTTAAAAGTAATTGAAGCTGGTACATGTAGGATTTCCCCCTCCTTAAAAAATATTTTTATGCGGTATATATAATAATTCGACAAATGGGAGGGGAAATCCTACATAAAAGATAAAAAATTCAAGAGTGATAGGAAAAAGTATGTCTGTAGAATGGCTTAAATGAAGGCTTCTGAATTTTGCACAAGTCTACATAATATGATATAATGGAGGTGAAAAAGGGGGAATGAATGAAATGTTTACAGTGAATGCAACAGATGCTCGAAATGAATGGAGTGATTTTATCAATTCGGTCATTCGTGAAAAGCCAAAAATTATTAAGCGCACAAAAGATTATATTTTTGTTTCAAACTTAGAAATGGCAAAAGAAATGTTAAAAGTATATACATTTACAGCAAATATTTTTAAAGAAGAGGATGGGAGTGTAACAATTTCATTAAACGAAATTGATATTGTTGCTAATGGAAAAAACGAAGAAGAAGCTTTAAATCGTTTAGTAAATGATTTAATTGAATATGCAGAAGATTTTTATAACGACTTTCAATATTGGTATTCAGCTCCTAACCGTAAAAAACATTTACCATATATTTTAAATGTCTTATTACAAGATAGTCATGAAGGAGTAAAAAAACTAATAAAATGCCAACGTGGAGAGAATTAAAGCGTTTTTGTGAAAGAGACGGTTGGGAGTTATATAAACAAACGGATCATTATTTCTACGTTAAACGTGATAAAAATGGCAATGTTAGACGGACAAAAGTTTCAATGGGAAGTGGTGAAATTCCAAAATATTTATGGAAAGAGATTTTAAAAAATCAGCTTCAAGTTTCAGAAGAATATTTTAACAGCAAAATATAGTATCGAGGTACAGTATTTTTACTTCGATGCTTTTTATTTTGTTAGACTGCTTCGGCAGTCTTTTTTAAATAAAAAAACAAAATTTAAAATAAAAGTATGAAAATTTATTTGTTGCTATTGATTTTTTTAATTTAGAGGTATAATAGTAAATGTAATGCGTTACACATTTTATTAGCTATGTCTCTGAAAATCAATGAAAAATATTATGTAATCTGTTACACAGGAGGTTACAATGGCTAATATTAGAGAAGTTGCTAAAAGAGCGGGAGTCTCTGTTGCAACAGTATCAAGAGTTTTAAATGGCAGTGACTCGGTGTCTGAAGAAACAAAGGAAAGAGTATTAAAAGCGATAAAAGAATTAAATTATCATCCAAATCTCCTTGGAAGAAATTTAAGACGTTCTGAAACGAAAATGATATTGGCTTTGATGCCTAATGTCTCAAATCCTTTTTATGCAAGGGTTGTAAAAGGAATAGAAGATGTAGCCCATAAAAATGGTTACAATGTAATGCTTTGCAATACTGATTCTGATATTAACAGAGAAAAAGTATATCTTGAAATTTTAAAAAACAGATTAGCAGATGGCGTTATTTTTATGGCGCCTGTGATGGGAAAAGAAGAATTGACATTGATAGGCCAAAATTATCCTGTCGTTCAGTGCTGTGAATACATAGAAGGAGCTGGCGTTTCATATGTATCTATAGACAATTTTTCTGCAGCTTATAAAGCGGTGAAGCACTTGGTAAGTTTAGGACATAAAAAAATAGGAATGATAAGCTGTGAAAATAACTTTGTATCTACGAAGCAGAGGGAAGCGGGTTATAAAAAAGCTCTTGAAGATTTAGGAATAGAATTTGACGAAAAGCTTATAAAATACGGAGATTACAGCTTTAAAAGCGGAGTAAGAGCAGCGAAACAGCTTTTGGTGATGGAAGAAAGGCCTACTGCTATATTTGCAATTTCTGACATCATGGCTATTGGAGCTATAAGAGCGATAAAGGAAGAGGGGCTTAAAGTCCCTGAGGATATAGCGGTTGTAGGCTTTGATGATATAAGCTTTGCTTCTATGTATGACCCTATGCTTACAACTATTTCACAGCCAAAATACGATTTAGGGTGTGTTGCTATGGAACTACTGATAAAACACATGAGTGGCAAATTAGAAGAACCACAGAGGATTTTTTTAGAACATGAGTTAATAATAAGAGAGTCGACAGTAAAATAAAGAATAAAGTTTTGTCTTAAAAATACAAATTTAAATATAATCATGGGAGGAATTTTTATGGTAAAAGAAAAACTTAGAGTAGGAATTATAGGTTGTGGAGGAATTGCTTTTGGCAAACACATGCCCTCTTTGGCAAAACTAGGCAATGTTGAAATGGTGGCTTTTTGTGACATCATAGAAGAGAGGGCTCAGAAAGCGGCAAAGGAATATGGTACAAAAGACGCGAAAGTATATACGGATTACAAAAAACTTCTTGAAGATAAAACGATAGATGTGGTTCATGTTTGCACTCCCAACAAGTCTCATGCAGACATAACTGTTGATGCTCTTTATGCAGGGAAACATGTAATGTGTGAGAAACCTATGGCTAAGACTGCTGCAGATGCCAGAAGAATGGTGGAAGCATATAAGAAAACAGATAAAAAATTGACTATAGGGTATCAAAATCGCTTTAGACCAGATTCACAATATTTACATAAAGTTTGTCAAAATGGTGAACTAGGAGAAATATATTTTGCTAAGGCTCATGCTATACGTCGCCGCGCGGTACCTACATGGGGTGTTTTCTTGAATGAAGAAGAGCAAGGCGGTGGGCCTTTAATCGATATAGGAACACATGCCCTTGATTTGACATTGTGGATGATGAATAACTATAAGCCTAAAGTTGTAATGGGAAGCGCCTACTATAAATTAGGCAAAAAGGCAAATGCTGCGAATGCTTGGGGACCATGGGACCCTGAAAAGTTCACAGTTGAAGATTCAGCTTTTGGATTTATAGTAATGGAGAATGGGGCTACCATTATATTAGAGTCCAGTTGGGCTTTAAATACTTTAGAGGTTGGCGAGGCTATGACCACTTTGTGTGGAACAGAAGGCGGAGCTGACATGAGAGATGGACTTCGCATAAATGGAGAGAAATTTGGAAGGCTTTATACAACTAAAGTTTCTACTGATGTAGGTGGAGTAGATTTCTATGAAGGTAAATCAGATGACCCAGGATTTTTAGAAGCAAAAGCTTGGATTGATTGCATCATAAACGATACAGAGCCTGTTGTAAAACCAGAAGAAGCTCTTGTAGTAACTGAGATACTAGAGGCTATTTATACATCTGCGAAAACAGGAGAACCAGTATATTTTAACAGGTAAATGGAGGCTTTTGTATGGGAAAACTTAAATATGCATGTGTTGGTGCAGGGTCAGTTGCTGATTACAAACACTTAAATGGTTATTCAAAAGTAGAAGATGTTGAAATTGTAGCCATATCTGATCCGGATATAGAGGCTGCAAAAAGATTAGCGGAAAAGTACAATATACCTCACGTTTATACAGATTATGAAGAAATGTTTGCAAGAGAAAAACTAGACCTTATAAGCGTGTGTACCCCAAATTATTTACATGCGCCTATTTCTATAAAAGCGATGGAAAAGGGAATTCATGTGCATTGTGAAAAACCTATAACTCTAAATGCAAAGGAAGCTTATGAGGTCATTGAATCAAAAAATAAATACAAAAGGAAGTTTATGATAGGATTAAATAATAGGTTTACAAATGAATCTTTCTTTGTAAAAAGATATATAGAGGAAGGGTATATAGGCGAAATATACCATGTAAAGACTGGCTGGAGGAGAAGGAGAGGCATTCCTGGAAAGGGCGGATGGTTTACAAATAAGAAATTGTCTGGAGGAGGTCCATTAATTGATTTAGGTGTACATTTTTTAGACTTAGTCTTGTATTTCATGGGATACCCAGAGGTGCAATCTGTGTCAGCAGCTACTTATTCTAAGTTTTCAAATAGCAACAGTTTAAACAGCTGGAATTATGCAAAAAGCGGGGATGGAATTTACGATGTGGAGGATATGGCAGTAGGCTTTGTAAGGCTTAAAAATGGTGCCACAATTGACTTTGAATTCAGCTGGGCTTCCAACATTGAGGGAGATTACAATTACTATGAAATTTTAGGTGATAAAGGTGGCATATGGTTTAAAAACGGACAGCTTAAAGTATTTTCGGAAATTGTTGAGACATTGATTGAAATAGTTCCCGACACCAATTATCCAAAGTCGCCTTTAAATGAATTTGAACATTTTGTTGACTGCATAAAAAATGACAAAGAGCCTCTGGCTTCTGCTGAAGAAGGGGCAATTCTCATGAGAATAATAGACGGTGCCTATGAATCAGCTGAAAAAGGTAAGGAAATAGTTTTAGGTTAAAGGGGGAAAAAATTAAAATGAGTATACCTATAGCACTTCAACTTTACACTTTGAGAGAGGAGACACAAAAAGATTTTACAGGTACTCTTGAAAAGGTTGCGGAAATAGGATACGAAGGAGTGGAATTTGCAGGATATGGCGGTTTAAAAGCATCAGAATTAAGAAAAACGCTTGATAAATTAGGATTAAAAGCTGCTGGTAGTCATGTAGGAATAGATTTATTGAAAAACAATCTTGAGGAAGTGATAGATTATAACCTTGAAATAGGCAATAAATACATCGTCTGTCCGTGGAATGAGTACAAGTCAAGAGAGGATTATATTGAAACAGCAAAGTTGTTTAATAAAATAGGTGAAAAGTGTAGGGAAAAGGGACTTAAGTTTTGCTATCACAACCACAATCACGAATTTGAAATATACGATGGAGAATATGGACTTGATATACTTTACAAAAATACAGATAAAGACCTTGTAAAAGCTGAAATCGATGCGTATTGGGTTACATATGCGGGAGTTGACCCGTTAGAATATCTTAAAAAATTCTCCAATAGACTACCTTTAATTCACTTAAAAGACATGGATAAAAAGGACAGGTCTTTTACTGAAATAGGAAATGGAATTATCAATTTTAAAGAAGTAATAAAAATTGCAAAAGAAAATGGAGTTAAATGGCTAATTGTTGAACAGGATGTGTGTAAAAGACCTCCAATTGAAAGTGTGAAAATTAGTTTTGAAAATTTAAAAAGATTTTAGAGGAGGAAATGTAGATGTATTTAGGATTTTTAACAGTATGTCTTGGGAATATGCCTCTTAAAGAAAAAGCTAAGTGGGCAAGTGAAAATGGGTTTAAATCACTGGAAATTGCCTGCTGGCCTAAAGACAATACGAGGGATTATTCTGCCAGTGACATAGATGTAGAAAATCTCACACCTGAAGAGGCGGAAGAAATAAAAAAATATTTTAAGGAGTACGGGCTCACAATTTCATCTCTTGCATATTATGACAACAACCTTGACAGAGACCCAGAAAAGAGAAAGTTTATAAACAATCACTTAAAAAAGTGCATTGATGTAGCTAAAATGCTTGGGACTGACATGGTGGGGACTTTTGTAGGGAGAAACATTGAAAAGAGCATAAAAGACAATTTTGATGAATTTGAAAGAGTTTTTACTGATATAATAAGCTATGCGGAAGACAAAGGAATAAAAATTATAATCGAAAATTGCCCTATGGAAGGATGGCAGGTACCTGGCCTTCCAGGAACCATATCTTTTACACCAGAGCTTTGGGAGGAGATGTTTAGAAGGATACCTTCTAAAAACTTTGGTTTAAATCTTGACCCTTCCCATCTTGTTTGGCAGTTTATAGACTATATAGATGTGATACCAGAGTTTAAAGATAGAATATTTCATGTACACGCAAAAGACACAGAAGTGTTTGAGGATAAATTTAAGCGATATGGAGTTTTCAACAGACAGCTTTACACAGGAACGCATGGCGAATTTGGATACTGGAGATACCGAATGCCAGGTATGGGAAATGTAGATTGGGGCAAGTTTATAAAGGCGCTAAAAGACAATGGATATAATGGGGTAATAAGCATAGAACATGAAGACCCTCTATATGAAGGCAGTGAAGAAAAAGTAAAAGAAGGGCTTCTTTTAGGATTAAAACACTTAAGCCAATTTGTAAAGTAGAAACAAAAGAGCTCAACCACAGCGGTTGGGCTCAGACTGTAGACAAACTTTCGTAAAGGAGATATTTTGCATAAGGTCGAGTTTAGTTTTGTCGCTTTGGAACATCGGAGTGACGATGCAAAATATCTCCTTTGAATATTTTTTAACTTTGTCAACAAACTGAGCTCAACCACAGCGGTTGAGCTTTTGCTTTTAATTATATAAAGTTAAAATTTATGGTATAATCAAAAGTAAGGGCAATTGAGGTGGAACAAAATGGTCATATCAAAAATGGCAGAAATACTTGTAGAGCTTTTTATTGTAATGGCAGTAGGGTATTATATCACCTATATAAAATTAGTTAAAGAAGAACATTTTAAAATGCTGGCGGATTTAATCATTTTAGTTACAACACCTTTACTTATCTTTCACAACATGTATTCTAATTATACGCCAGCACTACTTAGAACTGCTTACATACTGCCTTTTGTAAGTGCCTCCACGTTAGTTTTGACATTATTAGTTTCAATGGCTCTTTTTAAATTGCTTAAAGCTCCAGAAGAAAAGAAAAATGCATTATATGCCCTCTCCTCTTTTAGCAATACTTTATTTTTAGGGCTTCCCATAAACATTGCCTTATTTGGAGATAAAAGTATACCTTATGTTATCCTTTACGATTTAGGGCACACAGCTTTATTTTGGACTTTAGGAGTTTGGATTTTGTCTGAAGAAAAATCTTTTGATATAAATGGTTTCAAAAAACTTCTAAATCCTTCTTTTGCTTCTCTTGCTTTGAGTTTTTTAATAGTGATATCAAGAATCAAAATACCAGATGTAATACTGAAAAGTGCACAAATGATAGGTAGTGTAACTATTCCTCTGGCTATAATGTTTATAGGGATGAACATGTATATAATCAAAAAAAGCAATATAGACTATTTTGTTTATCTTGCAGCAATAATAAAACTCATTTTGTCTCCTTTAATAGCTTTTGGGATTGTGTACTTTTTAAATTTACCCCTTGATGCCAAAAAGGTTGCAGCTTTAGAGGCAGCAATGCCAACGATGATGACAGTAGCCATTGTTGCGAGGCAAATGAGCGAAAAAAATAGTTTTGCTTCTGCAGGGGTGTTTGTTACAAACTTGGTTTCGTTTTTGACAATACCAATATTTTTGGTATTGATTAACATATTTTAATTGGAGGAGTGATACCAATGTTTAAAGTCTTTGTGACAAGGGCTATTCCTGAAGAAGGAGTTAATCTTTTGAGAGAGTATTGCGAGGTAGAAGTAAGCCCTTACGACAGAATGCTTACAAAAGAAGAGTTACTTGAAAAAGTACAGGGCAAAAATGCTGTAATCACACAGCTTACAGACAAAGTAGACAAAGAGTTTTTTGAAGCTGCAAAAGAAGTAAAAATTGTTGCAAATTATGCTGTAGGATTTGACAATATAGATTTAGAAGAAGCTACAAGAAGAGGAGTTTACATAACAAATACTCCTGATGTTTTGACAAATGCAACTGCGGAACTGGCTTGGGCTCTTCTTTTTGCAACTGCAAGAAGAGTGGTAGAATCTGATAAATTTATGAGAGCAGGAAAATTCCAAGGTTGGGCGCCAATGCTTTTCTTAGGAAAAGGCGTAACAGGCAAGACATTAGGAATAATAGGTGCAGGCCGCATAGGACAAGCTTTTGCTAAAATGGCAAAAGGCTTCGACATGAAGATTTTGTACACTGCACGAAGTCCTAAGAAAGAGTTTGAAGAAGAGACAGGAGCTCAATATGTAGACTTGGATACTTTGTTAAAAGAATCTGATTTTGTTTCCATACACGTGCCATTAACTCCTGAAACAAGACATTTGATTGGAGAAAAAGAATTAAAATTGATGAAAAAGTCTGCCATATTAATAAATACAGGAAGAGGTCCTGTTGTAGACGAAAAAGCCCTTGTAAAAGCGCTAAAAAACAAGGACATATATGCAGCGGGCTTAGATGTATATGAAAGAGAGCCTCTGTTTGAAGAAGAACTCGCACAGCTTGACAATGTCGTAATGCTTCCTCATATAGGAAGTGCAACAGAAGAAGCGCGAAGGGACATGTCAATACTTGTGGCTCAAAACATAATTGATGTAATAGAAGGAAGAGTGCCTCGCACTTTAGTAAATAAAGATGTATTGAATAAATAATATTTAAAAGGAATCCTTTTATGGATTCCTTTTTTTTTTTTTTTTTTCAATTCCATAAATTCCATAAAAACCAAGAAAAAAATTTTAAAACAAAGAAGGATTTTTTGGATTTATGTAGAATTAGTATACTAAAAGCAATAGAATCCACAAACAAAATGTGTGTTTTTAATTTGTGCCCCGGAGAGGTGTTGGATTACGTTCTTTATGGAAAGAATAAAAATGACTAATAAGTGTAGGAGAGGAAGTAAATGCTTGTTTCAACGAGAAGAGATAAGATTAAAGAGATTATTTTAAAAAAGAAAGTCGTTAAAGTATCTGAACTCTGCGAGATGTTTAATGTTTCTGATGAGACAATAAGAAGAGACTTGGAAGAGTTGGAAAAACAAGGACTGGTGGAGAGGAACTATGGAGGAGCAGTATTGAAAGAAAATATCATTATTCCTCCCCTTGTCAAAAGATTTAAAGAGCATATAGAAGAAAAACAAAAAATAGCAGCAAGGGCTGTGTCAGAAATAGAAGAAGGCCATGTCATATTTTTAGATGCCGGTTCTACCACATATCACATAGCCCGGGCCATCAGAAATTTCAAAGGCATAACGGTAGTGACGAATGCATTAAACATTGCTACAGAATTCGCCAACAATCCTGACATCAATCTTTTTATTACCGGAGGCAAATTAAAGCCTGATAATCATTCGATGGTAGGATTTGAAACCTTAAACTGTATAGGAAAGTACAATATAGACATATTGTTTTTGGGGACAGGTGGCATTTCATTAGAAAAAGGGCTTACCACCTCTGATATTTTTGAAGCGGAAGCGAAAAAAGCCATGATAAAGTCAGCCAGCAGAGTAATTGTAGTAGCAGATAGCAGCAAATTTGGGAAAGTCGCAATGGTATCTTTTGCTACTTTTGAAGATGTGGAGAAAATAATAACTTCTGGAGAGGAAAACAAAGAGATAATAGAGGAATTAAAAAATTATGTGAAGATTGAAGTCGTGTGAAAATAGAAAAGGAGTAGTAAACTGAATTTTAAATAAATACGAACACGAGCACTATGATTTGGTTGCAAAAAACATTGAAAATCACTTGAAAGAAATATTTAACATATAAAGAAAGGAAGATAAAAATGAGTGTAAAAATTGCGATTGTCAACTCTAGCAGTTTTGGCAAGCATTTCCCTGACCATATTGAGAAGTTAAAAGCATTGGGGGAAGTGGAAAGATTTGAACTTCCTCATGACATGAGGGGGAAGGCTTTAGCAGAAAAATTAATGGGCTATTCTGTGATTATTGCTAGTGTAAAACCTTATTACGACAGAGAATTTTTTGAATACAAAGATAAGACACTTTTAATAACACGCCACGGTATAGGATATGATGCTATAGACATAAAAAGCGCCACAGAAAAAGGTACTCTTGTCACAAAAGTTGCTGGAATTGTAGAAAGAGAAGCAGTGGCAGAAAATGCAATTGCCCTTCTTATGGATGTAATGAGGAGAGTAAGAGAAGCATCTTTAAGGGTAAAAGAAGGCAAATGGCAGGAAAGAGCGAGTTTCATGGGGTATGAGATAAAAGATAAAGTTGCAGGAATAATCGGTATTGGGAATATTGGAAGTAGAGTTGCAGAAATATTAAAATATGGCTTTGGGGCAAAAGTTATAGCATATGACCCTAATCTTTCAGAAGAGGAGATACAAAAAAGAGGAGCACAGCCTGTTTCTTTAGAAGAACTTTTACAAACTTCTGACATTATTTCATTAAATGCCTCACTCAATGAAAAAAATTATCACATGCTGTCTCATAAAGAGTTTTCTATGATGAAGAAAAATGTTTTATTGTTAACACTGCAAGAGGAGAACTTATAGATACAGAAGCTTTGATAAAAGCACTCAAAGAGGGAAAAGTTGCAGGAGCAGGATTGGACGTAGTAGAAGGTGAACCCATTGATGAGAATCATCCCCTTTTAGCCTTTGACAATGTTATAATCACACCCCACACATCCGCTTACACTTACGAATGTTTAAGAGGTATGGGTGACAAGGTTGTTTCAGATGTAGAAAAAGTCTTAAGGGGAGAAATTCCTGATGGCGTTATAAATAAAGAAGTCTTGGAGAGGGAGTCATGGAAAATTTAATTCTTTCTGTTGACATAGGTACTACAAATTTAAAAGCAGGTGTAGTGGACGAAAAAGGAAATATTTTAAGTTTATATAGAAAAGAAACGCCTATAGAAAGAGACAATGAAGGAAAAGCGGAGCATAATCCATAAGTCCTTTTTGGTGCTTTTGTAGAAGCAGTTAAAGAGGCGGCAAAAGGATTTGAAGATAAAATTTCTTTAATTGTGCCTTCTTCCTACATGTTTGGGCTAATACCTGTGGATGAAAATTTAAATCCCCTGATGGGTATGATGACTCTTTTGGACTTAAGGGCAAGAATCTCTTTTTTCTTTCCTACATAACTGGAGAAAAGGTTAAAGCGATAGGCAATATTGCTTCTGGAGTGTTTTTTGGATTGAAAAACACTCACAATAAAGGCCACATGATAAGAGCCGCATGGAAGGAGTTGCATTTTCCCTAAGGATGCTTTATGAAGCTTTAAAGGATAACAATGTAAAAATAAAAGAAATTAGAGCGGGAGGAGGAGGCACAAAATCGCCCATATGGATGGAGATTTTCGCTTCTACTTTAGGTTTGCCAATTAAGGTGTCTAATTTAGAAGAACCTGCTCTTGTAGGCTCTGCACTTTTAGGCTATTATGCAATGGGAAGGTACAAAACTTTGATTGAGGCCACAAGAGAAATGGTAAAAATAGAAAATACTTATGTGCCTTCCAAAAAAAATAGAGTATCACGAAAAGAAATTTCAATTTTTTAGAGTTTTAACTAAAAATCTCAAAGAACTTTTTGAACTTCACAGCAAATTATAAAAACAGGAGGTAAAGTAAATGAATGAAATAGGTTTAATCGGCTTAGCAGTAATGGGACAAAATTTGGCTTTAAACATTGCTAGAAAGGGCTATAGCGTATCTGTATTTAATAGAACATCTGAAAAAACACAAGAATTCATGCAAAACAAAGTAAAAGATGAACAAATTAAGCCTTATTATGACATCAAATCTTTTGTAGAGTCTTTAAAGAGGCCTAGAAAAATCATTCTCATGGTTAAAGCAGGAAAACCCGTAGATGATGTAATTCAAGAGTTTTTGCCTTATCTTGACAAGGGAGACCTAATCATTGATGGAGGAAATTCTTATTTTAAAGATACTTCAAGGAGAATTAAAGAACTAGAAGAAAAAGGCATACTCTATTTGGGAATGGGAGTATCAGGTGGTGAAGCTGGAGCTTTACACGGCCCTTCGTTAATGCCAGGAGGAACACAGGATGCATATGAAATGGTTAAAGACGTTCTTTTAAAAATTGCAGCTCAAACAGAAGCAGGGCCATGCTGTACATACGTTGGAAATGATTCAGCTGGACATTTTGTCAAAATGGTCCACAATGGAATAGAATATGCCATAATGCAAGCAATAACTGAGGTTTACGATGTACTTCGAAAGGTGTTAAAACTTTCTCCCGAAGAGATAGGAGAGATATTTGAAAAATGGAATAATGGGGAGTTAAACTCCTTCCTGATGGAGATTTCTTATAAAATAATGAAGTGCAAAGACAAAGAAACAGGAAAATACCTCGTTGACCTCATATTAGACGAAGCAGAACAAAAAGGCACAGGCAAGTGGACTTCCCAAACTTCTTTGGATTTAGGAATACCAACTCCCTCTTTGAATCTTGCAGTAGAAGCGAGAAGTTTATCTTTCTTTAAAGAGGAAAGAGTACAATTAGCTAAAAGAGTTACAAAAATATATCCTGAAATTGATATAGATAAAGAAAAAATAATAAAGGATTTAGAAAATGCATTACTTTTTAGTGTTTTTGCATCTTTTTCTCAGGGATTATGGGTTATATCTGAAGCTTCAAAAGTTTTTGAGTATAATATTGACCTTTCAGAAGTATTGCGTATTTGGAAAGGTGGCTGCATCATAAGAGCAAAGATTTTAGATTTCTTAAGAGACATTATTAAAGAAAATAAAGAAAATGTAAATCTTCTTAACAGTGAAAAGGCGTTATCTTTTCTAATGGATAAAATTGATTCAATAAAATATATCACTAATTTAGCAAAAGATTTTTACCTTCCAATGCTTGTACTTAATTCTTCATTAGATTATTTTTTGAGCATGATAGAAGAAAACTTGCCTGCTAATCTAATCCAAGCTCAAAGAGATTTCTTTGGGGCTCACACTTACAGAAGAATAGACAAAGAGGGAATTTTCCACACTGAATGGGAGGCAGAATAATCAACATTGAATTAATAGAAATTTTTGCTCTCCCTTTTCCTTTCAACAAAAATTCAATAAAAAAACTAAAAGAACACGAATAATTTTTTGGATTTGTGTAGAATATATATGATAAACACAAGATAATCCACAAAGTAAATAACTGAGAATTAAGCTGAACGCTTTAAACAATCAAAAGATTTGATCTTATCAAAATTGCCTGAAACGTTTAAAATTTGTTGAAGCTTATACATGTAGGGTTTTCATACTTAAAAGTAGTTTACTTAGGTTTTGGCAGAACCCCAAAATCCTCATAAATTAAGGGGTTCTGCTATATATTTTCAAAGAAATTCCCCTGATTTTGTCGAATTTTGTAAATAGAAATACAAAATCCACAAAACGTAGGAAAACCTATGAAAAATAAAGCTAAACAATTTGTCTGAAATTATTCCGCCTTCTGTATTTGTCAAGTAAAAAATATACAGGGAAAACCTTGCCTCTTGAAGTTAATTTAAAAAGGTACTGGATTATTGATGAATTTTCTGCTATTCTTTTATTATGAGACATTTGCTCCACTCCCGACATAAATATTGTTATGGTAATGTCTAACAATGTATAGCAATATTTATACAATGGAAACGGGCATTTGTCTCTACTTTTTTATAAATTTATTGCATATAAATTTATTATGGAAATTTATGTTATCAAATCTTCTCATCTATAGTTAATTGTTTAATTTGAGAAATTCTATAGGCTTTGAGCTAAATTAATTTTAGAAATAGAGTTTCACAACAACTTAGAAACTGACTGATGAAATGGGGGCCGAATAGCATGTCAATTTTAAAAAGGAAAGATAAGATTTACAGAAAATTAAGAGAACTTACTGCTTCATTACCACTAAGTGTTGACAATAGCAAATTAGGATTTGAAGCTGGTTACATAGGCGAATTAATTGGAATCGATCGGGCTAATACAAGCAGAGAACTTAATAATTTATTAAAAGAAGGGAAAGTTCTAAAAATTAAAGGTAAACCTGTTTTATACTTAGATAGAATGTACTTACAAGAAAAGTGGAATATAAGCTTTGCTAATCCAGTTATAGAAAGTCAAGAAGAATTTACTTTGATGCTTAAAGAAAAGGGGGTATTAAAAAGCATAAAAAAAGAGACCGCAAAAAATAATATAACCACAAATAAGGTTAATCTCAATTTTGAGTTTTTAGAAAATAGTTTTGACAACCTTATAGGAGCTCAAGATAGTTTAAAAGACCAAATAACAAAAGCTAAAGCTGCAATATTATATCCTCCAGATGGACTCCATACATTAATTGTTGGACCAACAGGTGTTGGTAAAACTACCTTTGCGGAAGCAATGTACAAGTATGCAGTTCAGATAGGGATATTACATGAGAAGTCTCCATTTGTTGTTTTCAATTGTGCGGATTATGCTGAAAACCCTCAATTATTATTGTCTCAGCTGTTTGGATATGTAAAAGGAGCTTTTACTGGTGCAGATAAAGAAAAAAGAGGTCTTGTTGATGAAGCTGATGGAGGAATTTTATTTTTAGATGAAGTACATCGTTTACCTCCAGAAGGTCAAGAAATGCTTTTCACATTAATGGATAAAGGAATGTACAGAAGAATGGGTGAGTCAGAAAATACAAGAAAAGCAAAGGTAAGGATAATTGCAGCTACAACCGAAGAACCGCAATCAGTCTTATTGCATACTTTTTTAAGAAGGGTTCCTGTTATAATTCAACTTCCAAGTTTGGAAATGCGAACATTGAAAGAACGACTGATGTTTATATATCAATTTTAGGTGATTGCAAAATGAGATAAATATTAGAGTAAAAAAGTTACATTACAAGGAACAAAATAAAGAAATTACATTTTAAAGGTACGCTCAAGAGGGGAAAAGAGAAATGGAATAAAGATACAAATTCAAAAAAGACAATACCTAACACACCTTTTTAATGTAAAAAGGTGACAAACGAATCAAACCATAAGAACAAGTTATCAAGCCAAAAGTTTTTTCAAAGATAAAGGATGTTCAAAAGTACCAAGTTTTGCAGTAATAATTAAACCAATATGTTGAGTGATAGCCCCAAGAAAAACATCAGCTTTGATTGACCTGGTATTTATGAGTTTAAAGCTATCAACAGCGATAGAACTTTTTAAAAGAGAAATAGATTTTTCAATAATAGGGCGTTTTTCATAAAGTTTGGACCACTTTTTAGAGTTACGAGGGACAACAGTGTTTTTTCTAAAATCAATATCAAGGGTAGTATAGAATATTCTGCCGCATTTAGAAGAGGTACAGGGGTTATCACATTGAAGGATATAAGTAGTTTTACCGTTTAGTCTAACTTTTTTGGACATAGGGCAAAGCCATTTAATTCTGGTAGTTCTACCTTTTTCCCGGACGATGCCATCATAGGACATTTTAAGAGAAGGGTCACGGGGGCAGGTAGGGATACCATCAGAGTTAAAAGTAGGCTGAGGTAAGTTTTTAGAATTTCGAGGGTTAATAGGGATAATAGGGATTATGCCATGCTCTGAGAACAAGTATTTGTAATTATCAAAAGAATCAAACCCAGCGTCACCTAAGAAGTATCTATAAGAGAAATTAGGATGTAAATTAAAGAATTCCTTAAGAGAAGGGATTAAAGTTTTAGAATCGTACAAATCTTTAGACTCGGCAGCAGATTTAGCAGTATTGACATCTAAAGAATCATCGTCATAGAAACTAATATGCTGAATAATGCCTAAGCCATTAGTGAGGATGGTAGCTTTGATAGAGTAACAATAATGGCCATTAATATAAGAGAATTTAGCATCAGGATTAGAGTGAGCGAACTTAGGCATTTTAGAACAAGCATAAGAGTGGGCATCAAAATCAGGATTAGATTTTGAGAACTTTTTAATATTTCTATAAAGGGAATCAAAGAACTTAGGATTATTTTCTCTGACATAAGGTTCAAAGCCAGTAGTATCAGCGATGAGGATATTAGAAATGGAAGGATTAATAGCCTGACAAATAGGCTCAGTTAAATTAACAAGATTATTGAAGAAATTCTCCAAATCTTTGAGGAAAATGGATTTAAATCTAGAGAATTGAGAAGGATGAGGGACTCTTTTAAAGCCACAAAGCTCTCTTAATTCTTTAGATAGCTTAAGAACATGGACAAGGAGTTGAACAGTAGGGATAGAGAGAATTTTTTGGATAATCAAAGCAGTGAGCATAGATTCAAGAGAAAAATCCCTATGACGCCCGAAGTGAGAATAATAATGGGCGTAAAAAGAAGGTGGAATAAGTTCAGATAAATCAATAAAGGAATCAAAGAGTTTAATAAACTTGGGTTTATCTTCTTCAAAGAAGGATTGAACATCATCGTAAATATCGGAGAGAGAAAGTTGTTTAGCTTTGATTTTCATAGGATTTCCTCCCTTTCTTTTCGTGATTTGGTCTTTTATATAAATTCGACGAAAGTGGAGGAATTCCTTTGAAAATATATAGCAGAATCCCTTAATCCATAAGGATTTTGGGATTCTGCAAAGACCTAATATCAATTTTTTTGGGAGGAATCTCGTCGTATTAAAGTGCCTATAAAAGTATCCAAAGAAGTTATAAAAGCCTTACTATTATACGATTGTCCAGGGAATATAGGTCAATTAAAGAATGATATTCGGCTTATATGTGCAAGAGCCTTTCTTGAATATATGATGTCTCCAAATACAGTAGTTGAGGTGAAACTTTCAATACTTTCGCGTCATATTCAAGAAGGGTTATTTAAAATAAGAGATAATAAAAGAAACGAAAGAATAATAGCAGAAATTAATAATTATAAAGATAAAGATATAGTATTTGATGGATATAATACGGAACTTATGAATGAATTTAATGATAAACTTTTTATAGGTGATTATAAAACAGAAGATAATTTTTATGAGATAATAATAAATAATTGGAAAAAATATAATGAAGAGGGATTATCTTCTGGGGAAATTAGAAAAAAATAGAAAACCAGATTAAAGAATATTTTGATAAGTATTTATTTCCCAGTGAGTCAGAACTTAACATTATTAATCGAGATGTAGTATTAAAATTTGTAAGTCCCAATATACTAGAAGCTGTTGAATTTGCTTTAAATAGTGTAAAAGATAAATTTAAAGGGCTTATTGATCAACGAGTAACCTATACTATTGCACTTCATATTGCAACACTTTTAGAAAGATTAAAAATGGGTACAGTAATATCTCATCCGGATAGAGAAAATATAGCAAAAGATTACCAATTTGAATATACTGCTGCAGAAGAAATAAAGGCGAAATTAGAAGAGAAGCTATATATAAAAATACCAGAAGATGAAATAGCGTTTATAGCTATGTTTTTGCATGCGTTAAGAATAGGTAGAAGAGATGAAAGCATTGGTGTATTAGTCATAATGCATGGAGATTATGCGGCAAGCACAATGGCGAGTGTGGCAAATGCCCTTCTTGGGGTAGATCATGCAAAGGCTTTGGACATGCCTCTTAATGAAAAAGTTGAAGTTACCTTAAATAAAGCTATTAACATTGTTAGGCAAATAGATAGAGGGAAAGGCGTACTTATATTGGTAGATATGGGATCACTTACAACTTTTTCTGATATAATTTCAGAAAGAACGGGGATTATAACAAAAACGATAGAAATGGTAAGCACGCCCATTGTTATTGAAGCTACGAGAAAAGCTTTAATGCCTGATATGACTCTTGACGAACTGGTGCAAGAAGTTATAAGTTTGGGTTCTGCCATATATAGTAGTTGTAATAATAAAGTAATAGAATATACGCAAATAGATTTTGAAAATAATATACCTTTTTTAAAGAAAAACTTGATTAATATACTTGATAAAACGTTAACTTTCTTAAATCCCAATAAGGCATATAACATTCTAGAGAATGTATTAAAAAATATATTATCGGATATTGGTTCTGATGTGGACGAAGAAATATTGATAAAGTTCTTATTTCATTGTTCATGTATGGTAGAAAGAATTATAAAAGGTGATAGTTTGCCTTATAATAATTTGAATTTTATTAAAAATAATCAAAGTGTTATGTTTGAACTTATAAAAAAACATTTTGAAATAGTAGAAGAAGTTTTTGGAATTTTAATTCCTGACACAGAAATTGCGTATATAGTAGAAATGATCAGCACATATTATGGCACGCTTTTGACTAAGAACTGACACACATATTGAGATAAATATTTAAAGACAGCTACACAAATAAAGTTTTTTAACATACATTAGTGCTAATGCTTTAAAATAATAGCACTAATTTTTTTCTATTGTATATACTAAGCAAAGACTTTCTTGAGGAATTTTTAATTAGCATTCATATGACAAAATACTTGGCATGAAATTTGCTAAAAAAAATTAATAGAGATTTTAAAGAACCAACAATTATCATAATAAAGGGGTAATTTCATGATAGGAATTTTAGTAGTTACACATGGAAATTTGGGCAAGGAACTTTTAAAAAGCGCAGAACTTATTGTGGGAAAGCAAGAACGAACAATGGCTTTAGGACTTTTTCCAGGTGATAATATTGAGGAATTAAAAGACAATATATTAAAAACAATTGAAATACTCGATGAAGGTGATGGGGTTTTAATATTTATAGATTTTTATGGTGGGAGTCCAGCAAATGCTACTATTATTAGTAGTAAAGATCTAGGGGAAAATGTAAAAGTCGAATATATAACGGGTGTTAATATGCCTATGATTATAGAAGCATTGACAATGCGAAAAATTTATAATTTAAGTAGTTTAAAAGAACATTGTATTGAGAGAGGAGTCTGCGGAATAAAAGATTTGCGAAAGTTGTATTTCTAACCACAAAATAGTTTGTGAAGGAAGCTGATGTTATGGTAGATATTGTTTTGGCAAGAATTGATGATAGATTAATCCATGGGCAAATCATGGCTTCTTGGGTACTGCATACCCAAGCTCAAAAAATTATTATTGTTGATGATGAAGTTTCCAATGATGTGTTTCTTAGCAAAGTAATAAAAATGGCAGCTCCTCCAGGTATAAAAGTAGAGATTTATAGCATTAAAGGGGCGATTCATGTCTTAAAAGAGAAGTTTGTTGATAAGGAGAAAGTAATATTATTAGTGAAGAGCCCTTCTACAATGTATTCTCTGATAGAAGGAGGAGTTAAATTAAAAGAAATAAATATAGGTGGTATGAGTGCAGGACCAGGAAAGAAAATATTAGTTAAAAATATTTTTGTCTCACTTGAAGAAAAAGAAATATTAAAAAATATCTTAACAAAAGGTATACCTGTTTATTTACAGACTTTGCCTGATGACCCTAAGCTTAAGATAGACAAATATCTATGATATTTGCAATATTAGTGATTAAAAGCAGAATAAGGTATTCCCTCTTTTTGTAAGTTGTGTTTATATAATATTTAACAAAAGAGGGGGAATTCCTTTGAAAGTATATAACTGAACCCCTTAATTTAAGGATTTTGGGGATTTGCAAAAGTTTAAAAATAATTTAAAACTGAAGGAGGTGGCGGGGGTTTTTGTTCACAATAGGAACTGCAAAAGCCTAAAAAATAATTAAAATGAAGGAGGATGTAAAGATGGATCAACAAATTACTCTTAGTGCTGGACAGGCAGCTTTAATAGCTCTATGGGTAGCAATAGTAGAAGCACGTGCTCTTGGATACTCTACGTTAATGCTTCGCTTTACTCCTATGATGACAGGTTTGATAGTTGGCATAGTTCTGCATAATATTCCTACTGCTATGACTGTTACTGCTGCTATTCAACTAATTTACATGGGTTTAATTGCTCCAGGTGGTACAATGCCAAGCGAACCGGCTGTGGCAACTGCTATAGCAGTACCGGTCGCGATTTTGGCAAAGCTAAGTCCAGAAGCAGCAATTGCTGTAGCTGTTCCTATAGGGCTTTTAGGTAGTTATCTTTATACTTTTAGGTTTTTTATTAATACCTTTGTCGTTCGTTTAGCTAATAAATTTGCAGATCAGCTAAATGAGAGAGGTATAACTTTCTCTATTGTCGTTCTCCCCATCATTGTGAGTTTAGTTATCTTTTTTCCAACAATTTTCATTGCACTTTATAAAGGGACACCTTTAATAGCTGCATTAGTGAAAACAGTTTCTGCTGGCAAAGTTTTTCATATGTTGTCGGTTATAGGAGGAGGGTTGCCTGCGTTAGGAATTGCTTTGACATTAACTGTTATAGGGAAAAGAAAATTCGTTGTATTTTTCCTTCTGGCTTATTTTATGACAGTAATTTTGAAACCTCTTAATGTAAATACTGTAACATATGCAGTCTTAGGGGGAATAATAGCTTATTTGTATGTTATGTTAGCTAGCCCGCAACAAGTCGAAGAATAAAAATGATTAAGGAGGTAGATGAGAAATGGGGACAAACGAAAAGAGTAAAGATTTAAGTACTGACCAGGCTAATGGTTTTCCAGAGAAGATTACTAAGAAAGATTTACACCGTGCTTGGTTTCGATGGTGGTATGTAAATGAGATTCCTCATAATTATGAAACAATGATAGCTCCTTCATTTTTGTGGGCTATGATGCCTATTTTAAAGAAATTATATAAAAAGGCAGAAGACTTAAAAGAAGCATATAAAAGACACCTCCTATTTTTTAATACCCAATGTATCTGGGGAGGAGGTACTATACTTGGAATTACGATTTCTTTAGAAGAAGAGAGAGCTAAAGCAATAGCTGAAGGAAGAAAAGAAGAAGCCGTCACTCCTGAAGTTATTAATAATACAAAAGTTGGTTTGATGGGGCCGCTTGCGGGTATAGGAGATGCGATAGATTCTGGGACTGTTCAATATATTTTAATAGCTCTTGCTCTTCCTTGGGCACAAGCAGGCAATCCTTTGGGTGCTTTGATTCCGTGGGTTGCATTCGTTACAATAACATATCTTTACGGATTTTACTTTGTTAGGGCAGGGTATAGTTTGGGACGAGCTGCAGTGGCGGAGATAGTTAGTGGTAAACGCATAAGAAGCATCATAGATGGATTATCGGTTTTGGGTACCTTTATGATGGGCGTTTTAGCAGCTTCATATGTGAATGTAAGTACTCCACTTAAGTGGACTATTTCAGGGAAAGAATTTGTGCTTCAACAGATACTGGATAAAATATTACCTGGTATGCTACCTTTACTTGTGGTAATGTCAGTTTATTTATATTTCTCTAGAAAAGGATTGAAAATTATACAAGTGCTTATGTGGTTAATAGTTATCTTTGCTGTGTTAGGGTTTATAGGTATACTCTAATATTAAATATTAATGGTTTTTAAGAGTTAAAAATATAGACTTAATTGATATATTTTGTAATACATTAGTAGAATAATGAAAGATAAAATTTTAAAAGTTGACTATGATAAAATCGCAAATTGATAAACTTGTAATTCTCTGAAATTATAAGGGAGGAGGGATGCTTTGTTTCTCCCTCTTACCTTGTTTAGGGATAAACATATATACTAAAAAACTTGAATGAAAGACAAGCTATTTAATTAAAGAGTGAATATGCTATGTATGAATGAAACATTTTAACATTTAACGCCATTAAAAATAGAAAGAGGGGGAACAATGAAAGAGAAGGCTATTTTGATTATTACGCACGGAAATTTTGGTAAAGAGTTATTAAAGAGCGCTGAATTGATTATGGGAGACCAAAAAGATGTAGTTGCACTTGGACTTAATTTAGGGGATGATGTTGAATCATTACGGATGGACGTCGAAAAAATTGTTAAAGACAACCAAAAAGCGAATAAAGAAACAATTATTCTTGTAGATCTGTTTGGTGGAAGCCCATCAAATAGTGCTTTATCTGTTTCAAAGCAATATGATGTAAAAATTTTGACAGGGGTTAATTTGCCAATGTTGATAGAAATGTTATCATCTAGGGATAATTATGATACAGAAGATTTGGTTGAAATAAGCTATAAATCAAGTGTTGATGGAATTAAAAAATTAGGATACAAAATTAGTAAAAAGGAGGAAAATAACTAGAAATGGGAGAAATACTTTTTGCTAGAGTGGATGATAGATTAATTCATGGCCAGGTTATGACTAAATGGTCAAAAGGATTTGGTTGTAATGCTGTTTTTGTAATTGATAATAATCTTGCGAAGGATGAATATATGAAAAGTATTTATTTAATGTCAGCTGCGACATCTAATTTAGCGGTAAAAATACTTGGCGTGGACGAAGCAATCTCGTTATGGAATAATGATAAGTTTGGGAATTACAGAGTTATTTTGCTTTACAAAGATATTGCTACAGTGAAAGAATCTATTACTAAAGGCTTGCCTATAAAAAAGTTGAATGTAGGAGGACTTGCTAAAAGTCCAGAGAAAAAATTTGTGATTCCGAGTGTTAGTTTAAAAAAGGAAGAAGCGGAGATGCTGTGGGAATTGGCAAATAATTTTGATGTCGAGGTATTTTTTCAAACACTTCCAGAGAGCAAAAGAGTTAACTTAGACGCTGCTCTAAAGCTATTTGGAATAAATATGTAAGTTTAGATACAGTGATAGAAAGGGTGATGTTAATGCCAAAGATTATAGATGCAAAAAAACTAAAAGAATTAGAAGTAGAAATTTTTAAAAAAACGGGTTTTAAAGAGTCAGATGCCAAAATAATAGCGGAGAACCTTATATATTCAGATTTAAGAGGAATAGAATCTCATGGAATATCTAACTTACCTATTTATGTAAAAAGAGCAAAATTAGGCTTGTATAATTTATCAGGTGATATAGATATCTTGAATTTAGATAAAGATATACCATTATTATTGATAGATGGTAAAAATAACATGGGACAGGTTGCTGCATATAAAGCGGTGGAACCTTTAGTAAATAAAGCAAAGAAAAGTGGGATTGCAGCAGCATTTATAGGGAATACAAACCATTGTGGTTCATTAGGGTATTATGGAAATATGATAGCAAATAATGACTGCATCTTTATAGGTATGACAAATGCTCCTGCATCAATGGCACCATGGGGTGGGAAAGTCAAATTTGTTGGGACAAATCCTTTATGTATTACAATTCCGTATAACGGCCAAGTAATAAATTTAGATATGGCAACTTCTACTGTAGCAAAAGGAAAAATTTATGTTGCATTGTCTAAAGGTGACAAAATACCAGATAATTGGGCTTTTGATGCAAATGGGAAGCCCACAACTGACCCTCAAGAAGCTTTAAAAGGAACACTATATCCGTTAGGGGGATATAAAGGATTTGGACTAGCAATGTTGATTGATATTATATCCGGTTTACTAACAGGTTCGTCATGGGGACCGGAGGTAGGATCACTTCATAACACATTAGATCGTGGTCAGGATGTAGGAATAGTATTTATAACAATTAATATTACTGATCTAATGCCAATAAAAGAATATAATGAGAAAATTAATTGTTATATTGAAAAAATGAAATCTGTTCCAAGGTCAGATGATAATGTTGAAATTATGTTTCCAGGTGAACCAGAACTAAGAAAGATGGAAGAGCGTTTGAAAAACGGAATTCCGATAAACGACAAAACGTATGAAGAAGTAATAGAGTTGGCAAAAGAGTATAATATAAATTTTGAAGTGTAAGGTAACGTGAGTAGCAAATGTAAAGTTGACTAAATCATGGTGGGTTAACAAAGGGCAATCTTATAGGAATTACAATTAAAATAAAACAAAATATGTTATATTTTTAACGTAAATTATGTGTCTTGGTATTATAAAAAAACTATAACATGGGTGGTTCGAGATGAGAAAAAAGATATTAATAACACCAAGATCTTTTGGCAAGACAAGTAATGTTCCATTTGAAATGCTAAAAAAATACGATTATGAAATTATAAGAAATGAATCAGGGAAACCATATGAAGAATCTGAATTGATTAATATTATAAAAGATATAGATGGTATTATTGTAGGTTTAGACAAAATTACAAGTAATGTATTAAAAAACGCAAAAAAGCTAAAAGTTATAACAAAGTATGGAGTTGGAATGGATAATATAGATATTGAAGAAGCTGAGAAGTTAGGAATAAAAATCACTTTTACTCCTGGTGCGAACAAAGAATCTGTAGCAGATTTAGCCTTTTCTCTGATGCTGTGCTTAAGCAGGAATATTATTAAGTTAGATAATATAGTGAGGAGCAATAAATGGGAAAAGATAGTTGGTTATGAGGTGTATGGTAAAACTTTAGGAATCGTTGGTACGGGAAGTATTGGCAAGGGCGTTGCCAAAAGAGCTACAGGTTTTGACATGAAAATATTAGCTTATGATAAATACCCTGATTATGATTTTGCAGATAAAATAGGTATGAAATATGTTGATAAAAAAACGTTATTGGAAGAATCAGATTTTATAACATTGCATATACCGTTAAGTGATGAAACATATCACTTTATAGATGAAGAAGAATTTAATATTATGAAAAATACGGCATATATAATTAATACTTCTCGGGGTGGAATTATAAACGAGAATGCATTATATAACGCTTTAAAAGACAAAAAAATAGCAGGGGCAGCATTAGATGCTTTTGAAGAAGAGCCACCACTAAATAGCAAATTGTTTGAATTAGATAATGTAATTTTATCACCTCATTGTGGAGCGTCTACTAAAGAAGCTACAGACAGGATGGGAATTATGGCGGTAGAAGGGCTTATCAGTGTGTTAGAAGGTATGGAACCTAAATATCTTTATAAGAAATAAAAATTAAGAGGAGGATGCGAAATGAAAAAGCAGGAAATAATTGAAAAACTTAAACAACTTAAAATAACAGCTGTAATTAGAAATAGCGATATAAACACAATGTTTTCTTTAGCTGATGCCTTAAAAAAAGGTGGTATTGAAGCATTAGAAATAACTGTTGAAACTCCTGGTGCTTTAGATGTAATTAAAGAATTAAATAAAGAAAATAAATATTTTGTGGGAGCTGGAACAGTATTAGATGCAGAAACAGCGAGGGCTGCTATTATAGCTGGTGCGAAGTTTATATTTACACCAGTTATGAGACTTGATGTAATAAAATTGTGCAATAGGTATGGTATACCTGTAATTCCCGGTGCTACAACACCCACAGAAATTTTAACAGGTTATGAGGCAGGAGCAGATTTCATTAAAGTTTTCCCTGCGGGTGTATTTGGACCTCAATATTTAAAAGAAATTTTAGGGCCACTTAAACATATACCTATTTTTGTAACGGGAGGAATTAATAAAAATAATATTAAAGATTTCATTTTAGCAGGTGCAACAGGTGTATCATTAGGTGGAGCATTAGTAGATAAAGATCTTATAGCAAAAGGCATGTTTGACAAAATAACCGAAAGAGCCATGGAGTTTGTAAATTTAGTAAATCAAGTTTAAATTTACGTTGGTAAATAAAATTAGGTATACAATGCTTAATTTTACTTACCATATTTAATTTAATAAATGGGGGATTTAAAATGGAGAGGGGAAAGAAACGATAGAAAGAGCATTTGCAAGATTTTATCCAATATTTATCAAATTTATTCAAAAACAACGAAGACCCCACTTTTTGTATGAGTTAAAAATGGAGTTTGTCTTAAAACTGAAGTGCAGAGAATTTCCTCTGCACTTTTAAAATATATTTTTCAAATCAATTTTTAAGTCATCGAATATCACCGATTTTAATACCTCATCTTTTGAAAAATTAATTGGTTCACCGTATACGCCGTCTTGCAAACTAAATATCTGAATTTCTTGGTTTTTTGGTGATACTATCCAGTATTCTTTTATTCCAAACCTCATATATAAATCCATTTTTATGATATAATCTTTTGATGCTGTGGAAGGAGATAGTATCTCCACTACAAGTTCAGGTACTCCAGTATAGTTATTTTCAGTGAGTCCTTTTTCATCACAAATAACAGTTATATCTGGCTGTACTTTGTGCTTTTCTTGGTCATTTTGTAGTATAACATCTAAAGGGGCAACAAAATGTTTGCACTTTTTATCTCTAAAATATATTCCAAATTCTGTCGATAAGTTCGTTAAAATTCTTTGGTGTGCCACTGAAGGGGCGGATAACAAATATATTTCGCCGTTTATGAATTCGAGCATTTCATCAGTTTTAGAGTCTATTTCTTCGAATTCTTCATAAGTAATTTTTTTGTTTTTAGGTATTATATTTTCCATTATATCATCCCCATTTACTACGTTCTAAATATATTTTAGCACATTTTTCAATATTAACAATTATTCATTACCTTTATAAAAATATCTAAAAAACTTTTTATAAACTAGAAGGAATTTTTAAATATGTGTCGAATATAAAATAAAAAGAGGTTAATTAAAATAATAAACAAACTCTTTTAAATGTTTTTCATTGCATGTGAATGTCATGTTTTAATAATCTCTTGTTTTAACAAAGCCATTGTATACTGTAGATTTCTTTTTTATTACAGACTTAATTAAAAAATATAATAAAGTCACTGGAGGATATATTATGGATTCCAGAGAGGTAGCATTACACATTGAGCGACTTATAAAGTTTGCACTTCAAAAAGACTTGATAGAGGAATTAGATGTGATTCCAAGCCGCAATGCACTTATGGATTTATTTAAAATAGAAAAACCTTATGAAGGTGAGGTTCCTGAGGAAGAATTAGAAAGCCCTTCTCCTATTTTAAACAAATTATTGGACTATGCGGTGCAGATAGGCCTTATTGAGAATACTATTACCTATAGAGATTTAATGGATGCAAGAATTATGGGGCTTTTAATGCCAAGAGAATCAGAAGTTGTAAAAAAGTTTAATACCATTGCCTCTGGAAAGGGGATTAAAAAAGCCACAGAGTATTTTTACAAATTATCTCAAGCCTCCAATTACATCAGGATGGATAGAACTTCGCAAAATTTATATTGGCGTACTCCCACAGAATACGGTTCTTTAGAAATCACTATAAATCTTTCTAAGCCAGAAAAAGATCCAAAAGAAATTGAGGCGGCAAAGAAAATTCCTCAGCCAGGATATCCAAAGTGCCTTTTATGCATTGAAAATGTAGGTTTTGCGGGAAATTTAAATCATCCAGCAAGGCAAAACTTAAGAATAATCCCAGTAAAAGTTGCGGGAGAGCAATGGTATTTCCAGTATTCACCTTATGTATATTACAATGAGCACTGCATTTTGCTCCATGAATCCCATATTCCAATGAAAATATCAGAAAAAACTTTTGTGAGGCTTTTTGATTTTATTGAGCAATTCCCCCATTATTTTATGGGCTCCAATGGGGATTTGCCAATTGTGGGAGGCTCGATTTTATCCCATGAACATTTTCAAGGGGGAAGGCACGTTTTTCCAATGGAAGAGGCTCCTATAGAAGAATACTTTATATATCCTCAATATCGTAACATTAAAGCAGGAATAGTCAAATGGCCTATGTCTGCCATTCGCCTTTCAAGTAAAGACAGGGATAAATTAACAGAGCTTTCTTCACATATATTGAATACCTGGAAGGACTACAGTGATGAATCCTGTAACATATTGGCATATACTAAAAAGAATGGGGAACTCATCCCTCACAATACTATCACACCAATTGCGAGGATTAATAAAGATGGGGAATTTGAAATTGACCTTGTTCTTCGGAATAACAGGACAACAGATGAAAACCCCTATGGAATTTTTCATCCTCATGAAGAACTTCACCATATAAAAAAAGAAAACATTGGACTTATAGAAGTTATGGGATTAGCAGTTTTGCCAGGAAGGCTGAAATTTGAGTTGGAGGAAATTATTAAGTTTTTAATAGGGGAAGAAAAATTTAGCCCATACTTGTATGGTGAAAGCAGTCCTTTATACAAACATATTCAATGGATTGAAGAATTACTTTTAAAATATGGTACTAACTGCACTCGAGAAGAAGCCGAAAATTATATAAAACAGGAGGTTGGAAACAAATTTTTGAAGGTTCTTTTAGATGCAGGAGTTTTTAAAAGAGATGAAAAAGGGAAAAAAGGCTTTGAAAGATTTATGAAAACAGTAGGTTTTGAAAAAATAGATATGAAAGGAGACCTTAAATGAAAACGGCTGTAATTGAGGCACTTGAAAAATTCTACGGTAAAAATGATGCTGAAATAAGGCTTTTCTATTCTCCGGGACGAGTAAATCTAATAGGGGAGCATACAGATTACAATGGAGGTTATGTATTTCCTTGTGCCCTTGACTTTGGAACATATGCTGCGATTAGAAAAAGAAATGACAAAAAAGTCTTCATGGCTTCTTTAAATTTCGATTTAAAGGTGGAAGTAGACCTTGATGCATTTATTTATGATAAAAGCCATGATTGGGCCAACTACCCGAAAGGGGTTTTAAAAGTACTACAGGATGAGGGGTATGACTTTTCTGGATTTGAAATTGTGTTTGAAGGGAACATTCCAAATGGTGCTGGACTTTCCTCATCTGCTTCAATAGAGCTGGTTACTGCTGTTGCAGTGAATGAAGTTTTCAATTTAAATATTGACAGAATAAAATTGGTGAAATTGTGTCAAAAAGCAGAAAATACTTTTGTTGGGGTAAATTGTGGCATAATGGACCAATTTGCTGTTGGAATGGGTAAAAAAGACCATGCAATTTTATTAAAAAGCGATACATTAGAGTATTCATACGTGCCTTTGAAGTTAGAAGGTTATAAAATTTTGATAACAAATACAAATAAAAGGAGAGGGCTCTTGGATTCGAAATATAATGAAAGAAGAAGTGAATGTGAAAAGGCCCTTTCATATCTTCAGAGGGCTTTACCAATACACAATCTTTCGGAGGTTTCAATTGAACAGTTTGAAGAATATAAACATTTAATACCGGAGGAAGTGCTTGTAAAAAGGGCAAGACATGTTATAACAGAAAATAAAAGAGTTTTAGATGCAGTAAAAGCACTTAATGATAAAAACTTAATCCGATTTGGAGAATTAATGATTGAATCTCATAATTCTTTGAGAGATGATTATGAAGTTACAGGGAAAGAACTGGACACTTTGGTAGAAGAAGCGTTAAAATTAAAGGGAGTAATAGGTTCCCGTATGACTGGAGCAGGCTTTGGTGGCTGCACTGTAAGCATTGTAAAAGAAGATGCAGTAGAGGAATTTATAGAAGTGGTTACTCACAATTACACTCAAAAAATAGGCTACAGGCCAACAGTCTATATAACGGGAATAGGTGAAGGAGCAGGAGAAATTAAATACTGAAGGAGGTAAAAATATGGCGGTTTTAGTATGCGGTGGTGCAGGTTATATTGGAAGCCACACAGTTGCAGCACTTTTAAGGAGAAATGAAGAAGTTGTCGTTGTAGATAACCTTGTCACAGGACATAAGGAATCTGTTTTGGGAGGAAAACTGTATATAGGCGATTTAAGGGATGAAGCTTTTTTAGAGAGGGTATTTACAGAAAATGAAATTGAAGCGGTAATTGATTTTGCAGCTTTTTCACTTGTGGGAGAAAGTGTAGAGGAGCCATTTAAATATTATGAAAACAACGTATGCGGGACATTGAGCCTTTTAAAAGCGATGAAGAAACACAATGTCAACAAAATCGTGTTTTCTTCAACAGCTGCAACATATGGAGAACCAGAGAGAATTCCAATAAAAGAGGAAGATAGAACTAATCCCACAAGCCCTTATGGTGAGACAAAGCTTGCCGTTGAAAAGATGTTAAAATGGGCAGACAATGCTTATGGAATCAAATACGTCGCTTTGCGATATTTTAACGTTGCAGGGGCTATTGAAACAGGCGAGATTGGAGAGGACCATTCGCCTGAGACGCACCTTATACCGATTATACTTCAGGTTGCACTTGGGAAAAGAGAAAAGATAATGATTTATGGTGATGATTATCCTACTAAAGATGGGACATGTATAAGAGATTATATTCACGTGATGGACTTAGCTGATGCACACCTTCTGGCGTTAGACAAATTGAGAAAAGACAATGAAAGTGCAGTTTATAACCTGGGAAATGGAGAAGGTTTTAGTGTAAAGGAAGTGATAGAAGTTGCAAGAAAAGTGACAGGACATCCTATTCCAGCAGAAGTTGCTGGGCGCCGTCCGGGAGACCCTGCAGTACTTGTGGCATCTTCCAAAAAGGCAATAGAAGAGTTAGGTTGGGTGCCAAAACATCCATCTTTAGAAAAAATAATTGAAAGTGCTTGGATGTGGCACAAAAATCATCCAAATGGCTTTAAGAGAGGGTAAAGGAAGGGGTATAAATGGAAAACTTAATACCAGTCAGCTACAAATTGTTAAAAGGAATGAACGAATCAGTTATATTAAATATCATAAGAAAAATGGGACCTATTTCAAGAGCGGATATTGCCAAAGAGACAAATTTAACGCCGCCGACGGTGACTAACATTGTAAACAAACTCATTGCTGAAAATATTGTGATGGAGTACAAAGTTGGCGAATCAAATGGTGGAAGGCCTCCTGTACTTATCAAATTAAATCCTGATTTTATGAGTATTATTGTCATTCATATAAGCACCTACAACTTACATCAATATACTCTTGATGCAGAACTTAAAACAAAAAAGAAAGAGAAAAATTCTATTAGAGGTTTAAAGCAAGAAGAAGTTTTAGAGTTGTTGACATCTGTTCTTGATAAAGCAATAAAAGAATCTCCACAAAATGTATCGGGGATAGGAATTGTGGTTAGAGGACCTGTAAAAATGAAAGAAGGTATATCTGTATTTGCTCCCAATATAGGGTGGAGAAATGTGCCTTTAAAATCAATTGTAGAAGAAAAATTTGGTGTATCTACCTATGTTATAAATGACGTGCGAGCTATGGCTTTAGGAGAATTTCATATGGGCAAAGCAAAAGATGTGGAAAATATGATATTTTTAAAGGTTGGCTATGGGATAGGTTCAGCAATACTTATAAATGGCAGGATATATACTGGAGCCAGTGACGGTGCGGGTGAAATAGGGCATACAACTATTGATGTAGCAGGGCCACAATGTAGTTGCGGCAATTACGGTTGCTTTGAAGCGTTGGCTTCAGAAAAAGCCTTAGTGAATTTAGTTGTTAAATCTATTAAAGAGGGTATGGATTCTATTGTGTATCAAATGGCAGAAGGGATGTTAGACAGTGTTACTCCTGAGATGATATACGAGGCAGCAAAACTAAACGATAAATTAGCAGTCAATGCTTTAAAAACTATAGGAAGATATTTAGGAATAGGTATAGCCAATACAATAAATACATTTAATCCAGAGCTCATTTTGATAGGGGGAGGGATTGTGCAGGCACGTGAGCTTATTGAAGATATCATCATAGAAACTGCTAAAAAGCGCACTTTTGAGAATTCATTTTCTTCCTGCAGAATAGCTTTTGCTGAATTAGGTGATGATGCTACACTCATCGGTGCTGCCAATATGGTCATGGATGAAGTATTGTAACACCTCTCTGTCATTCTGAGCGCAGCGAAGAATCTTACCTACTGAGGTAATGAAAAAAATAAAAAATTATGCAGAAAGGAATGAGAATAGTATGGCGATAAAAATTGACAAAATAAGCTTTTTAGGATGGGAAAATAGTATAAAACTGTCTAATGGCATTATTGATGTTGTGGTTACAACTGATATAGGCCCAAGAATTGTGAAGTTTGGATTTGAAAATGATGTAAACGAATTTAATTTGGACCCTAAAACTATTGGCTTAAAAGGAGGTGACGAATACAGATATTATGGCGGCCATAGACTGTGGCATAGCCCTGAAGACAGAAAGAGGACATATGTACCAGACAATGATGAAGTTGATTGGCATGAAATAGAAAACGGTGTGAGACTTATTCAAAAGCCAGAAAAATGGGTTAACACACAAAAGCAAATCGATATAATCTTAAGTCCTGATGAGAGTAGAGTAAGGCTTGTACACAGGATAACTAATCTTGGAGCATGGCCTATTGAGCTTTCAGCATGGACAATAACAGTATTAAACACAGAAGGTATAGAAATAATTCCTCAACCAAATAAAGACACAGATTTACTTCCAAATAGGCAAATTGTACTCTGGCCTTATTCTAAAATGAATGATAAAAGGGTGTATTGGGGAGAAAAATATATTGCACTGAAACAAGATCCTAATAACAGAGAACCTTTTAAGTTAGGAATTAATAACCAAGAAGGTTGGGCTGCTTACGCAAGAGGAGGACATCTCTTTGTAAAAAGATATTATCCACAACAAGATGCAACATATCCTGACTTTGGAGTATCTTTTGAAACCTATACAAATGATTGGATGCTTGAAATAGAAACATTAAGTCCATTTACAAAATTACAACCCGGTGAAACTGTTGAGCATGTTGAAGAATGGGAGCTTTACAATAATGTAAATATAAAAGATATAGATGAAGGTGCATTTGATGAGGTTGTAGAAAAATATTGCAGGAAGTAAATTTTTGGTTACAAAAAGTTTATAAAAATTTTTAATAAATTACGCTTTCGAAGAAGGAATTTTTGAATTCATGTCGAATATCTAATATAGGAGTTAGTTAAAATAAAAAATAAAGTATGAAAAAGTTATATCTAGACATATAAATTAAGCGTTTACTTAAAATAAATCATGTTTAAGATAATAGTAGATAGTTTAATGTAAGGAAAATATTTTAATAAAGTATCAACTGTTAGAAGCTGAGAGAAGAATAATTTAAAAATTAAAGGAGGTGCAAGATACAATATTTAATTAGAATATTTAAAGATGTTTATTATAAAAAATGATAACGTTGCCGAGTTTTGCGTTAAAGCAAAAAAGTTTTATAATTGCAATCTTTAATTTACAAATAATTTTTACTTAACAAATTTATCAAAATAATTTAAACTTTTTAGTACGGTCTTACTAACAACAGAGCCTTTCATTAAAGCCTTTCTTATAAAGACAAATAGAACAATGACTCTTTAGAATATCTTTCACAAAATTAGAGACGCTTTTAATATCAAATCGCAATATAAGAGGCAAAATACTCATGCTCAAAATCCTTAATAAATAACAACTTACCAAATATACACTAGGGATGTGCAAAATTAATTAAAATAATCATAATCAAAAACCAAAATATGTATGACATACAATATATAGTAATCAACACTGACAATCAAACATAAAGGAAGTGGTAAGGGAAAAGAAAAGACAAAAAGAGGAGCTAAAAAAGGGCATAAATATCCTGTAGAAGTCAAATGTTAAAAAATGGCATGAACTAAATTCAGCAAAAGTTAAGCCGATTGCATCAGAGCACTAAGAGACTTAAACTCATCAAATTTACCCAGTTTAATAGCTACAATAGCGACAGTAAGCAAAGTAATATGGCCAAAAGTATTAAGGTTGCTGACAGAATTAATATTTCTAACATAAGCTTTTTCAAAATCTAGAGCTTTAAATCGAGAATTATATCTTTCTGATTCTACTCTTAGTCTATAGACAGCCTTAAAATATAGGGAGTCTCTATTAATAGAAGACCTATAATCAGAAGATATAATAGCATACTTAGTACAGCCTCTATGCTTTTTGCCATTAAAATATTTAGGATGCTTTATAGGGCAGGCAGAGTCAAGCATTTTAATACCTGCTTCACAAACCATATAACCATCATCAGTCAGTGGGGGATTTTTAGAATTACGCTTGTTAAGAGGAATAAAACAATGACCATGGAGAGTATCTCTAACAAAATTATAAACTCTCTTAACATCATACCCCTTATCGGCAATAAAATTAACATACTTAAGGTTAAACCACTTATTAGTCTTTTCAAGTAAAGACAAAGCAACTTCAAAATCGGGGACATCAGCGGGAGTAGTAGTTTCAGCGATAGGCAATCCAGAGATAGCATCAACAATAATATGATTTTTATAGCCCCAATAAAACTTATAACGTTTATTAGAAGAATCATTAGAAGCAGAATAAACGCCTAATTTACAATCCTTATCAGACTTAGGCTGATTATCTTTAGAGAATTTATTTTTAGAAAAAGACTTAGGGTTATTTAACTTAGTGTTAGCTTTAATAGGGGTAGAGTCCATGGAAATAAACTCACCAGAGATAATGCCCATATTTTTGAGGATATTGACTTGATTTTGAAAGATAGAGGTCAAATAATCATGAGAGAACTCATTAATAAAACGGCGGAAAGTCCAATAAGAAGGAAGAGGTTTAAGGATGTTAAAGCCACAAAGATGAGCAATGATAAGATTATTGCGGAGATAATCTAAAAGGTCAGAAATTGTACCGAATCTTTCAGCTTTCATAACAATAAAAGCTCTAAACATTGCATGATGAGAATAACCCTTACGGCCAGGACTAGAAGAAGGGAATTCAGGTATTGAAGACAAGTCTAGATTTTTAAACATAGAAGAATAGAAATCAATTTTAGACAGAGAAGTAAAGAGTTTAGGTATATTTAAAAGTAATTGAAGCTGGTACATGTAGGATTTCCCCCTCCTTAAAAAATATTTTCATGCGGTATATATAATAATTCGACAAATGGGAAGGGAAATCCTACATAAAAGATAAAAAATTCAAGAGTGATAGAAAAAAAGCATGTCTGTGGAATGGCTTAAATGAAGGCTTTTGAATTTTGCACAAGTCTAAATATACACAAAAACGGAGGGAATCCTATGAAAAGCACAGCTAAAGGATTACTTGGGAAATATATAGCGAACCCCTTAATTTATGAAGAAGATTTTGAGGTCCTGCAAAAACCTAAAAAATAAGTTGAGTGTGAAGGAGGATGAGAAAATGAAGAACAAAAGGAAGCTTATTGCATTACTTGTATTAGTGATTTTTATTCTGGTGAATGGAGGGATGAGTGCATTTGCTGATGCAACATGGACTGGTAATGAATGGTACAACCAACCGACGGTATTCAAGATTAACGTAGAACCGGCACATGCACATTTTGTTCCTTTTGATACTACAGAACAAGCATTGCAATATGCGACATCGCACGACATTTTTAGCTCACCGTATGTAAAATCATTAAATGGGACATGGAAGTTTAAATGGTCAGAGAATCCTGCCTCAAGACCAGTTGATTTTTACAAACCAGATTATGATGTAAGCGGTTGGGGAGAGATAAAGGTACCAGGAAACTGGGAGACACAAGGTTATGATTATCCGATATATACTAATATTACCTATCCGTGGGCTGGATACGAATCGGTAAATCCACCGAATGCACCTACGGTATACAATCCGGTAGGTTCGTATCGAACCACATTTACGGTACCGCAGGAGTGGAACGGTAGGGAGATATACTTATCATTTCAGGGAGTGCAGTCGGCGTTTTATGTATGGGTAAACGGGCATCAGGTTGGGTATAGTGAGGACAGTATGACACCGAAGGACTTTGATATTACACCATATATTCAGCTGGGAGAGAATGTATTAGCGGTAGAGGTATATCGATGGTCTGACGGGTATTATTTAGAGGACCAAGATATGATAAGGTTAAGCGGTATAATGAGGGATGTATTTCTTTATTCCAAGCCGAAGGTAAACATATGGGATTTTGGAGTAGCAACAGATTTAGACGACCAATATGTAAATGCTACATTAAGTTTGAAAGTGAAGGTAAGGAATTTAGCTTCAGCGACGGGGACCTATAAAGTAGAAGCGCAGTTATATGATGGGCAGCAGGCGGTATTTACAGAGCCGGTAGTGATGGATGTAGATGTAAGTGGTAAGGATGAGGTAGTAGTTAATACGGATAAGGTAGTAGAGAATCCGAAGAAGTGGTCGGCAGAGTATCCAAATCTTTACACATTGGTATTAACGTTAAAGGATCCGAATGGGAATGTAATTGAGGTAGCAAGCAACAGAATAGGATTTAGGGAAGTAGAGATAAAGAACAGCCAGATACTTATAAACGGGAAGAAGATAATGATAAAGGGTGTAAATCGACATGAGATAGATCCAGTACTTGGGAAGACGATGACGAAGGAGAGGATGATACAGGACATACTTATAATGAAGAAGTTTAACATAAATGCAGTAAGGACAAGTCACTATCCAAATGACCCGTTGTGGTATGACTTATGCGATGAGTATGGTTTGTATGTTATGGACGAAGCAAACCTTGAGACACATGGTGTACGGGATAAGGTTCCTGCAAGTGATCCAAATTGGACAGCCGCATCTATAGACAGAGCACAAAGCATGGTAGAAAGAGACAAAAATCACCCCTCTGTTATTATATGGAGTCTTGGCAATGAAGCAGGAAGTGGATCTAATTTCCAGGTTGCAGCAGATTGGATACATCAGAATGATATGCAAAAAAGACCTGTGCATTATGAGGGAATGAATTCGGTAGCTGATATTTATAGTAACATGTACGCTTCTGTTGAAACTGTTGAAAGTTATGCAAAGAATCCTGCGAACACGAAACCGTATTTACAATGTGAATATGCACATGCGATGGGCAACAGTGTAGGGAATTTATATCAATATTGGGATGTATACAGAACATATCCGATACTACATGGCGGATTTATATGGGACTTTGTAGACCAAGCCCTTTTATGGCCGGTACCACTGGTGAAGAAAGTTAGCGACTCAAGTGCAAATCAATTTGTAGCTGAGGTAACGGGTAGTGTATATGATACAGGTGACGCAGTATATGGTAAGGCATTACAGGGTTCTGCATTATTACCACAGGATGAGAAGTTAAATTTCAAAGATAAACAACCATTTACACTTGAAGCATGGGTATATCCGACATCAACTACGGCACATCAGGTTATAATTGCAAAAGGTGATACTCAATATGCATTAAAAACAGACGGTAGTGGTGGAAGACTTGAGTTCTTTATCTATGATGGTAATGTTGAAGGGCAATGGACGCAATGGGTTGGAGTAAATACTCCTTTACCTAGTAACTGGGTAAACAATTGGCATCATGTAGCAGGCATATTTGATGGTAACAACTTACAAATATATATAGATGGTAATATTGCTAATACCAGAGATGTATCAGCAAATAGCATAACGCCGGGTAATAGTTACCAAGTAGGGATAGGAGTAGATAAGGAAAAGGGAAGGTATTTCAATGGTCTTATAGACAAGGTAAGGATATACAATAGGGCATTGACGTTAGATGAATTAAATTCAGAAGGAAGGACACCGAATGACCAAGGAGTTGTTGCATGGTTTGATTTTGAGAACATGAAGGAAGAGAAGGTATATGAAGCTGACACATATTATGCATATGGTGGAGATTGGGGAGATAGACCGAACGATGGCAATTTCTGTGCAAATGGGTTAGTTTCAGCTGATAGGACATTACAGCCTGAGATATATGAGGTTAAGAAGGTATACCAGAACATATTAGTCAAACCTGTTGATGTAGTGAATGGAGTAGTGAACATAATAAATGAGCATTTATTTACAAACTTAAAGGATGAGTACAACTGCAGCTGGGTATTAAAGGAAGATGATAAGATAATAGATCAAGGCAGTTTAAGCGATAGTGACCTTGACATAGCGCCGCAGAGCAGCAAGCAGGTAACAATACCGTTTAATAAGCCGAGCAGTTTAAAGGCAGGAGCGGAGTATTGGTTAGATTTAAGCTTTACACTGAAGAAAGACAAGTCATGGGCGGAAGCTGGGTATGAAGTTGCGAAGGAGCAATTCAATGTACCATTTGCGACACCGAGGGCACCGGCGATTAATATTAGCAATTTACCGAATTTAGATGTTACAGAGGATGTATATCAAATTAATATAAGCGGGCAAGATTTCAGTATAACATTTGACAAGCAGAGAGGGACGATAACATCGTACACATATAAAGGTAAGCAATTGATAAAAGAAGGGCCGATACCGAATTATTGGAGGGCACCGAATGACAACGACAAGGGTAATGGCATGCCAGGAAGATGTGCAACATGGAGATTAGCAGGGCAAAATAGACAGGTAAGCAATGTAACTATCAATAAGCTCAAAGATAATGTATTAAGAATAGAGGTAAGTGGCACGTTGCCTACAACAACTCCATCCCAGTACAAGATGAATTATACGATATTAGGTGATGGGAGTGTCATCGTAGATAGCACTTTAATTCCTGGTGCAAGCAATTTACCTGAGATACCTGAGGTAGGTACAATACTTACGATACCGGGTGGTTATGAGAACATAACGTGGTATGGTCGAGGGCCACAAGAGAACTACTGGGACAGGAACACAGGTGCGCATGTTGGAGTATATAAGAGCACAGTAGATGAGCAATTCTTCCCGTATATAGAGCCACAGGAGACAGGTAACAAGACAGATGTAAGATGGGTTACATTGACAGACAATGATGGGATAGGGCTTATGGCAATTGGTATGCCGGTACTTGAAGTAAATGCACTACACTATACACCGTGGGATCTTGACAGTGTAGACCATCCATACAAGCTTAAAAGAAATGAGGACATAACGTTGAGGTTAAATTATCATCAGATGGGTGTTGGAGGAGACAACAGTTGGGGAGCAAGACCACACCCTGAGTTTACACTATATGCTAACAAGACTTATTCATACAGCTATCTGTTAAAGCCAATAGATACAAAGGAAGCACAACCGATGGCAATTAGTAAGTTTACAACAACATCTGCTGCATTGAGTGGGATAAAGATAAATGGAAAACCATTGGACACATTCAGCATAGATGTTTACGATTATCGAATAACATATCCAAAGGGAATGGTTACCGAACTACCAAAAGTTGAGGCAATACCGACAAGCGATGCAGTTGTGGTGAAAGTAGAACAAGCAGAGGTATTACCTGGTAGTGCTAAAATAACAGCTACTAATATGTTTGGTGAAACAACAGTATATACAATAAACTTTGACTTATCACCGGTAATTTATGCAAGTGATATTGACTGGGTAAGTGGAACAGTTGGTTGGAGCACTATAAAGAAAGATAAAAGTATTGATGGCAACACCCTAACCTTATTAGGACCATCTGGTAATGTAACGTTTAGTAAAGGTATTGGAACACATGCAAATTCAGAGATAGTATATGATGTTTCGAATAAAGGTTATGTAGCATTCCAGGCATACGTAGGAGTTGATAGGGAAGTTGGCAGCAATGGAAGTGTAGTATTCCAGGTATACACTGATGGTAACAAGGTCTTTGACAGTGGCACTATGACGGGTAGCACGCAAGCACAATTTGTGAATATTGATTTAACAGGTGTTAGCCAATTAAAACTAGTAGTTACTGATGCCGGTGATGGCAACAGTTGGGATCATGCAGACTGGGCAGATGCGAAGTTCTTACTCGCTGATGACATAACACCACCAAATGATGTAAGCAATGCAACAGTTGAAGAGGGGAATGGTAAGCTGACAGTATCATGGGTAAGTCCGCAGGATATCGATTTGAACATGATATGGATTAAAGTAACCGATGGGCAAGACTTTGCGAAATCTGTATATGCATCGGCATATGATACATCAGTAGTAATTGATGGATTGACACCTGGAGTAAATTATACAATAACAATAAAAAGTGTTGATACCTCATGGAATGTATCAAATGGCGTAGTTTTGCAGGGTACTCCCGCATCAGGTGAAGAAGGGAAACCCGAGGAAGAAGGACCAACACCACAGCCGCAACCAGCACCAACACCTACAAAGACAACAAAACAGGCAACAGAAGTATCACAAGGGAAAGTAGTTGTAGAAAATAACATAACAACCCTTACAGTAGACGAAAACAAAGTGGCAAAGGACATAAAAGACACTTCAAAGAAAGAAATACAATTTGACTTAACGAATATAGGAACTACACCTCAAAAAGCTTTAGAAATACCTGTAATTGTACTTAATTTAATAGCAGAGAACAACAAAAACGTAGTAGTAAAATCAGACGAAGTAGCTCTCCAATTTGATGCAAAAACTTTAGCAGTATCACAAGAAGCAATTGACCTCATAAACAAAGCAGGAACAGTAAGAGTTATCATACACAATAAAGGTAAAGTAACAGGAGCATCTTTCGAGCCCATAACAAGCGCTTATGACATAACAATAAAAGCAGGAGATAAAGACGTAAAAATAGGGTCACCAGTAAAAATGACATTTAACATAAAAGGCGCAAAAGACATAAGGAAGGTGGCAGTATATTATTACAATGAGACAACAAATCAATGGGAATATGTAGGAGGAAAAGTTGACAAAGTAGAAAACACAATAACCTTCGAAGCAAAACACTTCTCAACCTATGCAGCCTTTGAATACAACAAAGAATTCAAAGACGTATCAAAAGACTTCTGGGCATATGACGTAGTAAGTGTACTTGCATCAAGACACATAATAAAAGGGATAGATGAAAACACCTTTTTACCAAACGAAAAAATAACAAGAGCAGAATTTGCAGCATTAATGATAAGGGCATTAGGAATAGAAGAAGAGCCGTACCAAGGAGAATTCAATGACGTAAAAGAAGGAGCATGGTATGCAAACGCGATAGAAGCAGCATACAAAGCAGGGATAATGTTAGGAGACGGCAAGAATATGAGGCCAGATGACCCAATAACAAGAGAAGAGATGACGGCAGTAATAATGAGGGTATACGGAAAATTGACAGATTACAAAGAAGACAACATAGGGGATACCACTTTCAGTGATAACGACAAGATAAGCGAATGGGCAAGGAATGTAGTAGCCAATGCAGTGAAACTTGGGATAGTAAGAGGATATGAAGATAACACTTTCAAGCCAAAAGACAACGCTACAAGAGCAGAGGCAGCGGCTATGCTTTACAGAATCTTGGAGAAAACGGGAAATATATAATGATGGAGATATTGATCTAACTGGTGAACAATATAAAAATTTGAAAGGGGATGCTTTTAAATTACAGAAAAGCATCCCCTATACCAGAAAAAGCTAGTTAAAACATGCAAAATAGTATTAAATTATAATAATTGTCAACCGCAATTTAGAAAATATAAGAGACTAACTTTTGTTAATTCTGGAATGGTTTAAAAGTTAGAGCGAAAGCAGTAAAGCATTACTTCTCAAACAATTTAAATAAAGAAATAAGAAATTTTAAGATATACGCAATAGATTCTTATACATTTAAATGACTTTTAAAAAAATCTTGTATAAGGGTGTAGATGACATTTACCTTATGGGAGGTAAAACGAAAAAATTAAGGACAAAAATCTAATGAACACGGGGTATATCTATAAGAAAAGTGAAAATGTTTTGTTATAATATAGAGATAAAAGATGAGGTTTATCAAATTCAGCTATTTAATAGTTGGGGGAAACTTTGGATTACAAAAAAAGTTTATAAAAATTTTTAATAAATTACGGTTTAGAAGAAGGAATTTTTAAATTCATGTCGAATATATAATATAGGAGTTAGTTAAAATAAAAAATAAAGTATAAAATATTTGAGAAATATTTACATAAAAGATACGGTTTAAGTTAAATGATAACGTTCACGGAAATTAATTTCTTTTGCACAGAAAAAATTTATTGTGAAAGAAGGTGATATGCTGCGACTCGATAATTAAAAAATTTAAAAATCATGAGAAACCTTAATGAAAGTATTCAATTATTAAAAAAAGGAGGAGCTAATTTATGAAAAAATTATTGACTTATGTTGTCTTACTCATGTTTGTTTTTTCAGTACTATTTACTGGATGTGGCAGTTCCAGTAATACAACATCAACTAGTAATTCTCAACAAAATGCGGCTGCCAATACCAGTAATGAAAAATTGCCTTTTATAGGCGTGGCGATTTACAAATTTGATGATACTTTTATGACAAGCGTGCGTGATAATATTGCTAAAGCGGCAGAAGGCAAAGCTAAAGTTGATATTGTAGATAGCCAAAATTCACAACCAGTACAAAATGATAAAGTGGATCTTTTTATAACAAAGAAGGTAGACGCCCTTATAATTAATCCAGTGGATCGCACTGCTGCAGGTACAATTATTGATAAAGTAAAACAAGCAAATATTCCTGTTGTATTTATTAATAGAGAACCGCTACCAGATGATATGAAAAAATGGGACAAAGTTTATTATGTAGGAGCAAAAGCAGAACAATCTGGCACATTGCAAGGTGAAATAATGGTAGATTATTGGAAATCACATCCTGAAGCTGATAAAAATCATGATGGTGTTATGCAATATGTTATGTTAATGGGAGAACCAGGCCACCAAGATGCTGAACTTCGTACCAAATATTCTATTGAAGCTGTTAAAGAAGCTGGAATTAAAGTGCAAGAACTTGCTAAAGATACCGCAATGTGGGACCGTGTAAAAGCTCAAGATAAAATGGCAGCTTTTTTAGCAGCTTATGGTGATAAAATTGAAGCAGTATTTGCTAATAATGACGATATGGCTTTGGGCGCAATTGAAGCACTAAAGGCAGCAGGCTATTTCAAAAATAATAAATATATTCCTGTTGTGGGGGTCGATGCAACTGTTCCAGGTGTTCAAGCTCTCAAAGAGGGAACTCTTCTTGGCACTGTTTTAAACGATGCTAAAAATCAAGGTAAAGCAGCATTTATGTTGGCTTATGTTCTTGCGCAAGGTCAGACACCAACTAAAGAAAATATTGGCTATGATATAACAGATGGTAAATATGTGTGGATTCCATATGTAAAAATTACGTTAGATAATATTAACGATGCTACTCAATAGAAATGTATTGTAAAAGATTATAAAGCAAGGATTTTTCCTTGCTTTATAATAAATTTTTTAAAGGCAGAATCAGGAGGCATTAAGATGACGAATAATGAATTTATACTGGAAATGAACAACATTTCAAAAGAGTTCCCAGGAGTAAAAGCACTTGATAACGTAACTTTAAAAGTGCGTGCGGGTACTGTGCACGCGATTATGGGTGAAAATGGAGCAGGAAAGTCAACTTTAATGAAGTGCCTGTTTGGAATTTATGAACCTGATTCAGGTGAAATTATACTAAATGGTAAAAAAATTAGTATAAAAAATTCAAAAGAGGCGTTAGATTATGGAATTTCTATGATACATCAGGAATTACATCCTGTAAGGTATCGCAATGTGATGGAAAACATATGGCTTGGACGTTTTCCTATGAAAAAGTATAGTTTATTTAAATTAGTTGACGAAAAGAAAATGTATCAAGATACTGAAGAACTTTTAGCAGGGTTGAAAATAGATATTAAACCAACTGAATTGGTAAAAAATTTATCAGCATCAAAAATTCAATATATAGAAATAGCTAAAGCAATTTCATATAATGCAAAAATTATAATTATGGATGAACCAACATCTTCTTTGACAGAGAATGAAGTTACTCATTTGTTTGATCTTATTCGAACTTTAAAAAAAGAAGGTGTGTCAATAATTTATATATCTCATAAGATAGATGAAATTTTTGAAATTGCGGATGAAGTAACTATTATGCGTGATGGAAAAGTGGTTGGAACATGGGATACTAAAGAATTAACTGAAGATAAGATAATATCAAAAATGGTTGGACGTGAAATGACTAACAGATTTCCAATAAGGAATAGTAAGCCAGGTGAAGTTATACTCAAAGTTGAAAATTTAACATCACCCTTGCCAAAATCGTTTAAAAATGTTTCTTTTGAACTTAGAAAAGGCGAAATATTGGGTATAGGTGGGTTAGTAGGTTCTCAACGTACTGAACTTGTGGAAGCTTTGTTTGGATTAAGATCGATAGCATCAGGGAGAATTTTTATAAAAGGAAAAGAGGTTATCATTAGATCCCCTATTGATGCTAAAAAACATGGGATGGCTTTACTTACTGAAGAAAGACGTTCGACAGGAATTTTTCCAGACCTAAATATACTAGAAAATACTACAATTGCCAATATAAAAAAATATGTAAACCACTTTTTATTGCTTAATGACAGGGAACGAAAAGATGATACTAAACAGATGGTAAACGCGTTAAAAGTCAAAACTCCCTCATTAAAAACTTTAATTAAAGATTTGTCTGGTGGAAATCAACAAAAGGTGCTTTTGGCTAGATGGCTTCTTACTTCTCCTGAAATATTAATACTTGATGAGCCAACACGAGGTATTGATGTTGGTGCAAAGTATGAGATATATACAATTATGAATGAACTTACAATGCAAGGGAAAAGTATTATAATGATATCATCTGAAATGCCCGAACTTTTAGGGATGGCAGATAGAATTATGGTGATGTGTGAAGGTTATTTATCTGGAATCCTTGATAAAGAAGAAGCAACGGAAGAAAAAATAATGCGCCTTGCTAGTAAATATACAAATTAATACGGAGGAGATAATGATGAACAACAGAATTAAAAATTATTTGACACAATATGCCATATATGTTGTATTAATATTACTAATTATAGGAATTGCCATAAAAGATCCTACTTTTATATCACTAAGAGTTTTTAGAGATATCCTAGTTCAAAGTTCTACAAGAATTATTATTGCTTTAGGGGCTGCACTTGTTATTTTAATAGGAGGTGCAGACCTTTCAGCAGGGCGATTAGTAGGGTTGGCTGCTGTGGTGTCTGCTTCGCTACTTCAAATGCCCGATTATCCAAGGAGATTTTTCCCTGATTTACCACAACTTCCTTTATGGATCCCCATTTTAATAACCATTCTTATAGGATTTGGTTTTGGACTTTTAAATGGATTTGTAGTTTCTAGATTTAGTGTACCTCCATTTATTGCTACTTTGGGTACAATGGTCATTGTTTATGGGGCAAATTCTATTTATTTTAATTTACCTCCTAACAATTCTCAACCTATTGCAGGACTAAGGAAAGATTTTTCTGAACTTGGTACAGGGGGATTTTTGGGATTCCTTATGTTATAATTATTGCAGTTATTATTACTATAATCATGTGGATAGTTTTAAACAAAACAAGTTTTGGCAAAAATTTGTATGCAATTGGTGGAAATAGGGAAGCGGCAGTTGTATCAGGTGTTGATGTAAAACGTCATATTTTATGGTTATTTGCTCTAGCTGGAACTTTATATACCATTGCTGGTATCTTGGAAGCAGCAAGGACAGGAGGTGCTACAAATAACTATGGTAATATGTATGAACTTGACGCGATAGCTGCGTGTGTAGTTGGTGGATGGTCTGTTTCTGGTGGTGTAGGTACTGTACCTGGGGTTGTAGTAGGTGTGCTGATATTTAGTGTAATTAACTATGGATTAACATTTATTGGTATTGATCCATATTGGCAATTGATAATTAAAGGTATAATTATTGTATCTGCAGTTGCTGTAGATATTAGGAAATATTTAGCTAAAAAATAAGGTTTTGGTATACTATAATAAGTTCTTTAATTTAATCAGGATAGTTTAGAGGGGGATTGTATGTGCATTATATGACACAATTAATATCAACTTTTTTAGAGTTAATTTAACAAAATGTAGTATAAGACAGAAAATGAATGCGGAGAAATTAATAGAGACATTTTAATCCCACCCTGCGGTGGGGTTTTTAATTCTATTGAGTAAATATCAAATCTTTTAACCTTTTCATTATTACCAGTTTTTCTAAATAATCCATAATAAGAATAAAATAATTGAATGAGTTGTTTAATATGTAAAAATAAAAATAGAAATCATAAAATAATTATAAAAATTTATCTTCCTTGAACTCATTGCCCAATTATAAAATGAAGTAATATCCAAGTAAAAAGTACCATAATTTATGAAAAAATTTGAGTTGTAAAAAAATTTAGTAACTAATTCGATAGGAGGACTTACTATGCCTATTCATTTTAATGATAAAACAAGAACCTTTCATTTAACAGCAAAAGATACAAGTTATATAATTCATGTTTTAAAAAACGACGCTGTTTTGCATGCATATTTTGGTAAAAAGATAAAGAACGCAAATATATATCACTTGTTAAAATTGCCTCATGTAAGTATAGATACTGATAATATTAACTTTGGAAATTATCTAATGTTAGATTTTTTGCCACAAGAGTATCCTGCGTATGGCAATACTGATTTTAGAAGTCCTGCGTATCAAATTCAGCTTGAAAATGGTTCTACTATTTCTGATTTAAGATACCTCTCTCACAAAATCTATAAAGGTAAACCTAAATTAGAAGGGCTTCCAGCTACTTTTGTTGAAAGTAAAGATGAAGCTGATACTCTTGAAATAGAGTTATATGATAAAGTAGCGAATTTAAAAGTAACTTTAATTTACACGGCATTTAGAGATTATGATGTTATCACAAGGTCAGTGAGATTTGAAAACATGGGAAAAGAAGACATAAAATTGTTAAGAGCTTTGTCTATGAATGTTGATTTTAGTGATGATAAGTTTGACATGCTTCAATTGTCAGGGGCTTGGGCGAGAGAAAGACATGTCATAAGAAAACCACTTACTCTTGGAGTTCAGTCTATTGAAAGCAGAAGAGGTGCAAGCAGCCATCAGCAAAATCCTTTTATAGCACTTTTAAGGAAAGACGCTGACGAATGGCATGGAGATGTTTATGGATTTAGCCTTGTTTACAGTGGCAATTTCTTGGCACAAGTAGAAGTGGATCAATATAATATGGCAAGAGTTTCTATGGGAATCAATCCATTTGATTATTCATGGCTTTTAAAGCCAGGTGAAACATTTCAAACACCAGAAGTCGTTATGGTTTATTCGGATGGTGGCTTAAATAAAATGTCAAATACCTATCACAAACTGTACAGAAATAGACTTATGAGAAGTAAATTTAAGGACAGAGAAAGACCAATTCTTATAAACAACTGGGAAGCTACTTATTTTGATTTTACAGAAGAAAAACTTAAAGAACTTGCTAAAGAAGCTAAAGATTTGGAGATTGAATTGTTTGTTCTTGACGATGGATGGTTTGGAAAAAGAAATTCTGACAATTCTTCACTGGGAGATTGGTTTGTAAATAAAGAAAAGATTCCAAGTGGTTTGGATGGCCTTGCAAAAGACATAAATTCTTTAGGTTTAAAATTTGGATTATGGATGGAACCAGAAAAGGTGTCTCCTGATAGTGATCTATATAGAAAGCATCCTGATTGGTGTATACATGTACCTGATAGGCCGAGAAGTGAAAGCAGAAATCAACTTGTGTTAGACTTGTCGCGAAAAGATGTACAAGATTATATTATAAAAGTAGTGTCAGATATTTTGGAAAGCGCCGACATAAGTTATGTAAAATGGGATATGAACAGAAATATGACAGAGATAGGGTCTGCACTTTTGCCGCCAGAGAGGCAAAGAGAGACTGCTCACAGATATGTTCTTGGACTTTACAGAATATTAGAAGAAATAACGACAAGGTTTCCTGATGTTTTGTTTGAAAGTTGTGCTGGTGGTGGCGGTCGTTTTGACCCTGGAATGCTTTATTACATGTCCCAGACTTGGACTAGTGATGATACAGATGCTGTGGAAAGACTTAAAATACAGCATGGTACAAGTATAGTTTATCCTCTTATTTCAATGGGAAGTCATATATCTGCTGTACCAAATCACCAAGTTCATAGGGTTACACCGTTAAAGATGCGTGCACATGTGGCAATGTCAGCCAATTTTGGCTTTGAACTTGATTTAACAAAATTGAGCAGTGAAGAAAAAGAGGAAATTAAAAAATATGTGGTGAAATATAAAGAAATTAGGAAACTTGTACAGTTTGGAGACTTTTATAGATTGCTAAGTCCTTTTGAAGGGAATGAAACTGCTTGGTTGATTGTTTCTGAGGATAAAAGAGAATTTTTGCTCTATTATTTTAGAATTTTGGGAGGAGCAAATGAACCTATTAAAAGACTTCGTCTAAAGGGAATAAATCCAGTTTTCAATTATGTTTTAGAAGATGATGATAGTGTATATTGTGGTGAAGAACTTATGTATGCAGGGATAGTAATTCCAGAACTTAAAGGGGACTTTCAGAGTATTATGATGCATTTTAAGGAGGAGAGTATTAAGAATGGGTAGAGAAGTATTGAATTTTAATGTAGATTGGTTATATATTCCTGAAGACTTAAATGATGCATATAAACTTGATTTTGATGAAAGCAATTTTGAATTTGTTAGTCTTCCTCATGCAAACAAGATATTTCCTCATCACTATTTTAAAGAGGAAGATTATAGGTTTGTTTAGTGGTATAGAAAGCACTTTAAACTAGATAGCAAATATGAGGGTAAAAAGGTTTATATTCATTTTGAAGGTGTTATGACTGTTGCGAAGGTTTATGTAAATGGCGAATTCGTAGGTGAGCATAAAGGAGGATATACCCCTTTTGAATTTAACATTACAGAATATGTCAAATATGGCGTTTTTGAAAATTTAATTGCTGTACAAGTGGATTCAAGAGAACATAAAGATATTCCCCCAGAAGGTTTTCTTGTAGATTATATGTTGTTTGGTGGAATATACAGAAATGTATGGTTGAAAATTTTAAATGAAACTTATATACAAGATGTTTATTTTGTTGTTGATAAATTGCAAGATTCTGTTGCGGAAATTTCAATTACTACAACCATCGAAGGTAAAGAGGTAAGAAATGCAAAAATATTGACAGAGGTTATAAATAAAGAAGGTGCTGTGTGTTCATCTTCTGTTACTGATGTTAAAGACATGCAAAAGGAGATTGTACAGCGAATAAAGATGGAGAATCCATTAACTTGGCATCCAGATCATCCGTATTTATATAATGTGTCTGTAAAACTTATTGCAGAGAATGAAATTTTAGATAATTATACTTTTAGAACAGGAATAAGGACTGTGCATTTTGGAGATGATGGCAAATTTTATATTAATGGTGAACCTTTAAAATTAAGAGGGTTAAACAGGCATCAGACTTTTCCTTATGTTGGCGGTGCTATGCCGGATAGGGTACAAAGAAAAGATGCAGATATATTAAAGTATGAATTGGGATTAAATTATGTTAGAACGTCACATTATCCACAGGCTGTTTCATTTTTGGATAGATGTGATGAAATAGGCTTGTTAGTTTTTGAAGAAATACCTGGATGGCAGCATATAGGCGATGAAAATTGGAAGAACATTGCAAAAGAGAATTTAAAAGAAATGATTTTAAGAGATAGAAATCATCCTTGTATATTTATGTGGGGTGTGCGAATAAATGAGTCTTTAGATGACCACGATTTTTATAAAGAAATGAATGAAATAGCTCATAAATTAGACAGGAGTAGACCAACAGGTGGTGTTAGATATTTAAGAGATAGTGAAAAACTTGAGGATGTATTTACATATAACGACTTTATATACAATTTAGAAGGCAAAATACAACTTCCAAATCACAGAAAGTATATGGTAACAGAATATATGGGACACATGTATCCAACAAAATCATATGATAATCTCAATCGTCTTATTACTCATGCAAGGTTGCATGCTCTTATCCAAGATAAACAATATGGGATGCCAAACATGGCTGGTGCATCAGGCTGGTGTGCATTTGATTATAATACCACAAGTGCTTTTGGTTCAGGAGATAATATATGCTATCATGGAGTCTGTGATATATTTAGACTTCCAAAGTTTGCAGCTCATTTTTACAGGAGCCAAGCTGACCCGCACTTATATGGACCCTATGTGTTTATAGCTTCGTACTTAATACCATCATTTGAGGAAGAGAACGGCGATAAATTGCTTGTATTTAGCAATTGCGAAGAAGTAGAACTTTATATAAATGATAAATTTGTGAAAAGACAAATGCCCAATAGAGTTGATTTTCCTAGTTTACCACATCCGCCTTTTGAATTTTCAATGAAGGAATGCGGAATCAACTATATGGAGGTAAGAGTTAATAATGCTTCTATTACTGCAGTAGGTTTGATAGACGGTAAGGAAGTAGCAAGACATACATTAAGGCCATATGGGAAACCACATAAATTAGTTCTTTCTTGTGACGATGAAGAGATTATGGCAGATGGCTCCGATTGTACAAGGGTTGTTATAAGTGTTGTGGATGAAAACGGCTCTATTCTCCCATATGCTAATATACCTGTATCATTTGAAATAGAAGGAGAAGGAAAACTGATTGGAGAAAATCCATTGGTATTAGAGGCTGGCAGAGGAGCAGTTTATATAAAATCAACACGAAAACCGGGAGAAATAATTTTAAAAGCTAAATCTCATTATGTATTAGAAGAAAGCAATGTGTCTATAAAAACTAAGTCAATAGGATATTAATAAACCCACCCTTTGGGGTGGGTTTTGTTTTGTGCTATCATGCAAATATAATCTGAGAGATTATAATATTGACAGATTTTTCTTAAATAAACTATAATGAAAACAAAATAATGAAAAGACTGTTAAGAGATATAGAAGATATAGGAGAGGAGCATTAAGTATGAAGAGACTATATTTGGCATTTATTATGTTAATTGCATTTAGCATCATTTCTTCAGGTTGTTCTAATTCAAATTCACAAGAAAATCTTTATACGGGAACAATAGAAGCCGAAACTTTGTATGTACAATCAGAGATATCTGGTCGTATCACTGATTTATATGTAAAAGAAGGAGATGAAATTAGAAAAGGAGATAAGATAGCTTTGCTTGATGTAAGTCAATATGAAGAACAAGCAAAAATAGCTAAAGCCAATTTGGAAATAGCGAAGTTAAAGTATGACCAAGTTAAAAATGGACCTAAGAATCAGGCTGATATGGCGAGATTAAACGTAGACCAAGCGCAAGCAAATTATGATTTAACTAACCTTATGATTAAAAAGGGAACAATAAATTCTCCGATTGATGGTACTATAACTAATATTTACATTAATGCTGGCGAAATAGCTATGGCGGGAGGAAATATTGCTCAAATATCTGATTTAAAGAATCTTTTTATAAAAATATACATACCAGAAAAGAATTTGCATAAAGTTTCTTTAAACCAAGAAGTAAGTATAAAAGTAGATTCTATAAAAGATTCAATTAAAGGAAAGATTACTTATATTTCACCAAACGGCGAATTCACTCCCAAAAACACTGTGACAAAGTCATCAAAAGAAGATGTAGTATACCAAGTAAAAGTTCAAATCCTTGATCACATAAAAAATTTAAAACCTGGAATGTTAGCAGATGTGATTATCAATGAATAGAAGGTGGAGCTATGGAATATGTTATAAATTTAAGAGAATTGACAAAACGATTTGGCAATATAACTGCTGTAGACAAGCTTACGTTACAAGTTCCGACTCATAAAATATTCGGCCTATTAGGGCCTAACGGTTCAGGAAAATCCACCACTATACGGATGATTTGTGGCATTTTAAAACCCACATCAGGAGAGGGAACTGTTCTAGGCTATGATATAGAAAAAGAAAGTGAAAAGATAAAAAAATCTATAGGGTATATGTCTCAAAAGTTTAGCCTTTACGAAGATTTAACTGTGAGAGAAAATTTAAATTTTTATGCGAGTGTGTATGGGATAAGTAAAAAAGAGATGAAACTAAGAATCAAAGAAGTTCTTGATATTGTTGGATTAGGGGAGAGAGGAAAGCAAATTGCTGGTACATTATCAGGAGGATTGAAGCAGAGGCTTGCTTTAGGCTGTGCCATATTACATAATCCTAAATTGCTTATACTTGATGAACCTACATCAGGAGTAGACCCTTTATCAAGAAGAATGTTTTGGGATATCATAAAAAGTCTTGCTAATGATGGTATGTCAATTTTATTGACTACTCATTATATGGAAGAAGCAGAAATATGTGACCTCACAGCTTTTATGTTTAATGGAAAGTTGATGGCTTTTGGTACCCCCTATGAGATAAAAAGAGAAAATAATCTTGATTCGCTTGAAGATGTCTTTATTAAATACGTAAGGATGATGAATAATGAATAAGACGAGGCTTTTTGCAATCATTAAAAAAGAAATTATACATATAAAAAGAGACAGGATAAGTTTAGTTATTTCATTTATTATGCCTATTACAATGCTTTTGCTCTTTGGCTATGCTGTTGCAACAGAAGTTGACCATATACCAATGGCAGTTTTTGACCAAAGCAAGACCTATGAAAGCAGAAGCTATATTGAAGCATACAAAAATTCACTGTATTTTAATCCGGATTTTTATGTAAGCAGTATAGAGGAGTTAAATCGTTTGCTGGATGAAGGAAAGGCAAAAGCAGGTCTTATTATACCGCCGGATTTTTCACAGTATAAAGTGAAAATGGTGAAGCCTTTACTTAAAATTGATGGTTCTGATCCTACAACAGCAAGGACTGCTTTATCAAGTGGTATTATGGTATCTCAAATGTTTTCAAACAATATTGTACAAAAAGAATTGAAAGTCAAAGGCATGAAAATGCCTTCCATTGGAATAGACCTTTCTACAAAAGTAGAATACAATCCAGAACTCAACACGCAAGTGTTTACAATTCCGGGGCTTTTAGGCCTTATAATGCAAAACATCACCATAATATTGACGGCTTTTGCGCTTGTGAGAGAAAAAGAAAGGGGTACAATAGAACAATTGATTGTAACCCCTATAAAATCTTCAGAATTAATGATTGGAAAACTTTTACCTTACATTCTAATTGGTTACACAGATTTTTTAATGGTTTTAGGGCTTAGCATGTATTGGTTTGGCGTTCCTGTTAGAGGTAATATATATCTATTGCTTTTATTAGGACTTGATTTTATAACCTGTGCTCTTGCAATAGGAATACTTATCTCAACAGTAGCGCAGACTCAAACCCAAGCAATGCAGGGGGCATTTTTCGTATTGCTTCCAACCATAATATTGTCAGGATTTATATTTCCGAGGGAACAAATGCCTACTGTTATAAGAGCAATTGGAGATATTTTTCCACTTACATATTTTCTAGTTATTTTGAGAGGGATAATAATAAAGGGTATTGATGCTTCTCTTCTTGTACATCAAATAGTGATAATTACTCTTATGTCAGTTTTTCTTTTGACAGTGGCTATATTGAGATTTAAAAAGAGACTGGACTAAACCTGAAAGAGTATTTATTACGGAGAAAGTTTTTATGGTAAAATTAACGTAGAACAAAAAGTATTTAAAATTTTTTTGGAAAGGAAGAATTTTTATGAAAGGGACTTGCTATTTTTGTAAGAAGGAATTTGAAAAATCTTCAATGTTGAGACATATTCTTTCATGTAAGAGTATGAAGGAGTATTTTTCAAAGCTGTCAGATGAAGAAGGGATAAAGGAAAAGGAAGTTTTTATTTTAAGCGTATATCCTAAATATGATTCATCACTTTATTGGCTATATGTTTCTGTGGATACAAAAGCTACCTTAAGAGATATTGACAAGTTTTTGCGTGATTTTTGGCTTGAGTGTTGTGGACATTTGAGCCAATTTAAAATTGATGGTGAAATATATGATGTAAATCCAAGAGGGTGGTTAGATGAACCTTTCTTTTTTGGACCAAAACCGAAAAGTATGAACTATAAATTAGAAAATGTTATAACGGAAAACATGAAGTTTGACTATGAGTATGATTTTGGTTCAACCACTCACTTGGAATTGAAAGTTTTAAAAAGACAATTACTTCCACAGAAAAAGAAAATAGTTGTTTTGGCACAAAATATTGCCCCAATTTACTATTGTGATAATTGTCAAGAAAAAGCTGAATATTTTTGCTATGAATGTGGAGAATTTTTGTGTGAAAATTGTGTAGAAGAACATTTATATCATGAGGAAATGATAGAGAAAATTGCGAATGGCATTGCAAATTCTCCTCGTAATGGTGTTTGTGGATATGGCTTTCAAGATATGTCTTCTATGATGAAAAAATATTTACCTACGGAGTAGATGCTGAAATATAGTTTAATAATATAATCATATTTAAATTTAGTTAAAAAATTTAAGACTATAGCCCCCCACTTTTTGTTGTATATAAAAAGTGGGGGTTGTGCTCATTTATATTTATCCTTCCTTATATTCAAATACAGGAACTTCAATAATTTTTTCTGGTACTGCTTCATAAAAATATTCATCAAGCTTTAGCATAGTTTCTGCATCAAAATATTTTTCTCCACATTCTTTACACACCCATGCTGGAACATTTTCTACAACAATAAGTTTTCCATTAATCCATTTTTCGAGTGTAACTTTTGTTTTTATTAGTTCTTCACAACCACACTTAAAACATTTATTCATAATACTTGCCTCCTCTCGTTCTCTCGTCTATCCATATCCAGAAGTATCAAAAAAGATTTTTGAATGGGTATAAGAAAAGCGAATGCAAAATACCCCACTTTTGTATTAATTATAAAGTGGGGTTACAACTTAAACGTTAAAGAAATATTTTACACATTAAGTTCTTCTGGCTTACGTTTTAATATAAATTTTAATATGATGTAGTAAATTATTCCCATTAAAATCCATGCAGCGCCAAGGATTTTGGCATGTACATTAAGGCTTATCCATACATAGAAGATAACTAAAAAACCTAAAATTGGAGATATTAAGTGTTTCCATATATTGCTAGAATGATTCTTTATCATAAAATATGTTATAACAGTGATGTGAAGAACTAAAAACGAAGTTAAAGCTCCATTCTATAATGATGTATCATTCTTGTTTTCCATAGATTTTCCTCCCTTAGAACACTATGTTATAGCTATCCAATACCCAGTTTGGCAAACTAAAGCGTGCAGTTTTAAGTGGATCTACTACTTGTGAAATCTGTACATTTCCTGCTATGCTAAAAAGTGTAGCTATCTCCTCTATTGATAATTTGGTAAAACTTTGAAATAGATTTGCCATATCGTGAACTGCTATTTTTACTGCTTTATCCAAAGATTCATCTGATGCTATTGTTGCTGTTACCTCTGGTGTTTTTACGAGTGGATTTACAAGTTTTAAATTTTTTACAACTCTAACTTCTACTGTAACTGAGCCAGCTACTTCTACGCCTGATACACCTACTTCTCCATCTCCCATTACAGCGTGTAAGTCTCCCAAAGCTAACAACGCACCTTCTACAAATACGGGTAAATAAAGTTTTGAACCTTCACCAATAAGTGAAGTGTCCATATTTCCACCATGAGAACCAGGTGTTCCACAGTTTATATTGCCTTCTCTTGGTGAAACGCCAATTACTCCTATCATAGGTTTAATTGGAATAGAAATTTTTTCATCAAAAATAATTTTCCCATCTTTTATATTAACCACTCGGGAATACAGTCCATCCATTAAATCACCCAATACTCCTAGGTCTTTACCTGTTGCCACTACACCTTTATCAGCTATTTCAATATTTTTAATTGTGACTTCCAAAACATCTCCTTCTTTAGCTCCTTCAACATAAATAGGGCCTGTTGCAGGGTTTACTTTGTTCCAATCCATTTGTTCTAATTTATCCTCATTTGTTTGGATTTGATTTGAAAAGCAATCCAAAGTCTCAATTTCTATTTCGTCTCCATCTTTTACAAAAAGTGCAGTTTTATAGTCTTTTGAAAAACTAAATATGTGGTTTTCTTTAGATAATTTGTGTATCATATTCTCAATCCCCTTTTTTTAAATAAATCGTAAGAACATTATACTATCTGTGAAAACTCATGCTCAAGTTATAACTTTTTATTTATTAAAAGCTTTTAGTATAATTACAAAAAATTTACATTTAAATACTAAGATAGATTTATTTTTTTGTGATATAATTTTAGTAAAATAAAAAGATAAAGTATTTTTTAAAGCTATCATGTAGGAGATGATGCTGTTGGATAATAAAGAAAAAGTGAAGAATATTCTAAATAAGCTGAATGAAATAGTAATTTACAGGAATGTTATTAATAACAGTTTGATAAGAAAAGCAATTAAAATTTTTCAAGAGCTATTAAAAGAAAAACCCTCTATTGAGCTTATTTATGCTGAATATAGCAGTTTTTACAAAGATATTACTGAATGTGCTTTTAAAAAGAGAATTTATAAAAACATTTGGCCTACTTTTTTAGCAGAAGAAATTGCTTACGATGAAAACCCCTTTAGCCGTATTTCAGAAAAATATGGTTTTGATGCCGTAAGCGATTTAATGATTGAGGCTGTCGAAAAAGAAATAGGGATTTTAAAGGAATTTTGCTCTATAAACATAGCGGAAAGCATAAATAATTTATTAAATACGGAATTGCCTGACTTTGAAAGGTATGTTGATGGGAGCTTTTTCAAGTCAAAAATTAGTTTCACGGAAATTGTCAACACTAGTCACACATTAAAGGGTTTATGGGAACTGAAAGAAGATAAATTTGCTGAATATCTATCTGATTATTACCATTCAAACGGCTGTGGCATTTTTGGTAAGTATAAAGCTTTTCGATGGGTTACAGAAAATGGGTCAGGACAATTAAAAGGAATAGAAAATGTTGACCCTATAACCTTTGAGGATTTGATAGGATATGAAGAAGAACACAAAATAGTTATAGAAAATACGAAAGCTCTCTTAAAAGGTTTTCCTGCAAATAATGTGCTTTTATACGGCGATAAAGGTACTGGAAAGTCTTCTACTATTAAGGCTTTGCTCAATGAGTTTTACAAAGAAGGCTTGAGGCTTATAGAAATTAATAAAAATGATGTAAAAGATTTGTCATACATAATTGATATAATTAAAGACAGAGGAATGAAATTTATATTGTTTTTTGACGATTTATCTTTTGATGAAAGTGAAGTGGAATATAAAGAACTTAAGTCAGTATTAGAAGGTGGAGTAGAGATTTTACCTTCAAATGTAGTAATTTATGCGACGTCAAATAGAAGGCATATTGTCACAGAGAATATAGAGGACAATGAACTTCATAATACAGATGCAAGAGAAGAGAAACTTTCTTTAAGTGATAGATTTGGAATAACTGTTACGTTTGTTTCGCCCAGCCAAGAAGAGTATTTAAAAATTGTTAAAGGATTAGCTCAAAAGCACAACATAGAAATAGAATGGAATTTCTTAAAAGAAAAAGCATTACAATGGGCTATATGGCATAATGGAAGGTCTCCAAGAAGTGCAAAACAATTTATAGACCATTTAAGGTATGAGTTATCTAAGAATACTGTTTGAGTTTTTGAAGGCTTGCTTTACAGATAAAATAAAATTGCATAACTATAAAGCATGGCTTTTAATTTTTGAAAATTAGATATATAATAAAGGTAAATAAATTTGATAACGGAGGGATGAAGTGATGAAATTTTTCTTGACACTGCAAATGTTGACGAAATAAGAGAAGCTAATGCATTAGGTGTAATATCAGGTGTTACTACAAACCCATCTCTTATTGCCAAAGAAGGAAGAGATTTTATTGAGGTAGTAAAAGAAATTACTCAAATTGTAGATGGTCCTATAAGTGCAGAAGTTATAAGCGATGACCATGAGGGTATGATTAAGGAAGCAAGAGAATTGGCAAAGATACATAAAAATATAGTAATAAAAATTCCTATGACGGCTGAAGGGTTGAAAGCAGTAAATGTTCTTTCAAAAGAAGGAATTAAAACAAATGTGACGCTAATATTTACAGCAAATCAAGCTTTATTAGCAGCTCGTGCAGGTGCGACATATGTAAGTCCTTTTGTAGGAAGGCTTGATGATATAAATACAGATGGCTTGCAGATTATTGAGGATATTGTTACGATATTCAATAATTACGACATAGATACAGAGATAATAACTGCAAGTGTAAGACATCCTATACATGTTTTACAGGCGGCAAAACTAGGGGCACATATAGCGACAGTACCATATAAAGTGCTCATGCAGATGGTAAAACATCCGTTGACAGATGCGGGAATAGAAAGATTCAAAGAGGATTGGAGAAAAGCAGGGCTTAAAATATAAATTGATAAAAAAGCAGGGTAGAATTAGGAAAGCTATCCTGCTTTTTAAGTTATTTAAGAGTAATTTTGAGAATATAGATAGTAAGAGGTGGTTAATGTGAGAAAGCCTTTTACTATTTTCTTATATTTGTTAGTGATATTTTTTCTTATATATTGGCCTTACTATATGAATCTTTATGAAAAAGAACAAATACAAGAAAAAAATCAGGTAGAAGAGGAGTTTAGAGGAATAATTACTTTTTGGGATTTCCCTCATCCTTCAATAGGAGACCCGGGAGGATTTGAATTTATAAAAAAGAAAATAGAATTATTTCAGTACAAATACCCGGGTGTGGTAATAGATTTTGAGCCTCTTTCATACAAAGACGGATATGAAAAACTGATTAACTCTTCTAAAGATGGCTCTTTGCCAGATATTTTACCTGTTGGGGCAGATTTTTATTTTATTTCAAAGGATTATTTAAGTCCTATCAATAAATATGTAGATGAAGCGTTTAAGAAGCAATACAAGGAAGGCGTTATTGATGCTATAAGTTATAAAGGCAATATTTATGGAATGCCTTTAGGAATGTATACTAATGTTCTTTTTTTAAATGTTGATATGTTTGCCGAAAAAGAAATTCAATTGCCTGAAAATGGGGAATGGAATTACGAAGAATTTGTTGATAGTATGGCAAAACTCACCTACACTGAAGGGAAAAAGGATAAAAAATATTTTTATGGATTAGGTCTTTCTCTCGCGCCTTATAGCTATAATTTATGGGGGTTTTTACTTTTAGATGGTGCGAGGGCTTTTGACAAAGAAAAGTATTCTTTTTTTGGCCCTCAAGCAGTTTCAGGGGTGCAAAAAGTTTTGGATTTATTCAATAAATATAAGGTGGTCAATCCTGTTTCACTTGAGGGAGACAGAGAAAAATTATGGCAAGACTTTATTACTACTAAAAACACTGCTGTATTAATAGAAGAAAGCTATAAAATAGCACAGCTTAAAAATTTACAGTCAAAAGGAAAGCTGTTTGAGTTTGATGTAGCGATGTATCCTGAAGGGGAAAGCGGCATCCCACTGACATTATCACCTAAAATATATGCCTATGGTATAAAGAAAGAAAAGGATGAAAAAAAGCTTGAAATGGAATATAAGTTTATAAAGTTTATTACAGAAGACCAACAAAAGGTAATTGAATTAGGTTATGTACCAGTTAAAAAAGACAAAATTATTGAAGACGATAAAATGAAAAGAATTGAATTAGCTACTAATTATACAAATATTATCCCACAATTTGGTGGATGGAGTAAAATAAACAACACAGTGATAGAAAAAATAAAAGAAGGGATAAAGAATAACAAAAATGCCTTTGATATAACAGAGGAAATAAAAAACAGTGTGAGTCAGTAAAGGGTATTTATAGTTTTTTTCTTATTATGATGATAGGCTTGGACACTTTCTTTTTATTGGCATATACTTTCTTTATCCCCTTTAATGTGACACATTTAATGAAGAGTTTCTTTCAAAGAGAAAAAATGCTTTTGAATAATAGGGCCGTTATTTAATATAACTTTTTTACCATCCTATTTTTTTATTGGTGTGCTAAATAAACTGGTATTATTATTTTTTTACTGTATCGTAATATCTAAGAGTGTCTCTTAATATTTCCTGGGCTATTGGCGCGGCTACTTCTCCTCCCATATACCCATTTTGCGTAGGATTTTTAACAAGAACTAATACGGCAATTTTTGGGTTTTCAACTGGTGCAAATCCAGCAAATGATGCTACGTATTTTCCTGGAGCATAATTTTCCGTTGTACCTGTTTTTCCACCTACTGTATAGCCAGGTACTTGTGCTGTTTGAGCAGTGCCTTCTGTTACTGTTTTTTCAAGTATATACTTCATTGTATCGGAAGTTTTTTAGAAATTACCTGTCTGACTATTTGAGGTTTATATTCTTTAATTATTTTATCTCCCTCTTCAATATATTTTACAATATGTGGAACCATGAGGTTTCCACCGTTTATTACAGCGGAAAAAGCCGTAATCATTTGAATAGGAGTCACGGCAATTCCCTGACCAAATGACATAGTGGCGAGGTCTACGGGGTATACTTTTGACTTTAGCAAAATCATTCCACTGGCTTCGCCGGGCAGTTCAATCCCCGTAGGCGAGCCAAAACCAAAAGCATATATGTATTTATAAAAAGTGTCAAGGCCTAAACGTTCTACCACCTGCATAAAAACTGTATCACTTGATTTTTCAATAGCTTGCGAAAAAGTTATATCTCCCAAAACTGTCCAACTTCTAATTTTTCTACCGGAGACTATATAATACCCAGGGTCATAGAATTTTTCGTCTGGCGTAACTACAGCTGATTCTAATGCTGCAGAAGCGGTTATCACTTTAAATACCGAACCGGGTTCGTAAATACTTGATATTGCAGGATTTGACCAATATTCTTGTGAAGGTACATCTTGCGGATTATTTGGGTCAAAATCAGGCAAGTTAGCCATTGCAAGTATTTCACCCGTTTTTGGATTCATAACTATTGCTGTTATACCATCGTGCGGTTTATACTTTTCATAGCCATTTTTTATAGCTTTTTCTGTATAACTTTGTATTACAGAATCAATTGTGAGGACAATATTATCACCATTTGTAGGTTTGTAAAGCTTGCTTGGGACTCCTACTTTTCTACCTTCTGCATCAACAAGAGAGATTTCACGACCAGGTACACCACTTAAGTATTTATCTAAAGAATATTCAAGGCCATACAAACCGTTGCCATCAATTCCTGCAAAACCTAATACTTGTGATAGCATTTTGCCGTTGGGATAGTTTCTCATAAAAGTATCTTCTACATATATGCCTGGTATGTTAAGACTTTTTATTTTATTTATATTTTCAAGAGGAATGGACCTGCCAAGTACAGCCCATTCTGATTTTTTATTTGAAAGAATTTTATAAAGTGAATCTTTGTCCATATTTAAATATTTATAGAGTTCTTCAGAAACTTTTTCTGGGTTTTTTATAAATTTAGGAGCTGCAAATACATCTCCTGCTGGAACATTACAGGCAAGTATATTCCCGTTTACATCATAAATATTGCCCCGTTGAGGCTTTAATATGATATCAGCAGTACTTTGCCTTTCGACTGCCATTGCAAGTTTTTCGGAGTTTATACCCTGTATCCATATAAGCCTTACAATAAGGGCGAAAAACATGATAGTAAGAAAGACGAATATAGTAAATGTTCGTTTTTTTACATATGATGTCAATTTTATTCTAACCCCTTTTTATAAAGATTTTGTTTATCCAATATAATTATACCATAGATATTTTGTGGTATAATTAGATAAAAAGATAAAAATAATTAAGCTTTATTAAATGCTAAGCAAAAATCATAAATCCAAACCGAAAAACAGTCTTTAATATGTAGCCTTTTCACTTGTATTTTTGTTTAAAAAATGTATAATATTATTATAGAGAAAAATTAAATGACGGTGATGAAGCTCACCTTATTGCCGTGAAGGCTAATGGCTTCTACGCGCTTTCGTAGAAGCCATTTTTGTTTATTTGACAAAAAAGAGAGGATGAGAATCTGCATGAAGTTAGAATTTATTCCATTGTATGAGGTTTTTGAAAAATATAAGGGAGGTTGTCCAATATGCAAGGTTATAAAAGACGAAGAAAAAGCCTATTGTGAGCATTTGTTTGAAGATGAGGTTTTAAAAGACCCTGAAATGTATGTCAAAATAAGAGAGACAAATTTTTGCCATTATCATTTGGAATTATTGAATAATTCATATGATAAATTGGGTTTGGCAATTGCATTAAAAGCAAATATCAGTTATAAATTGCAGCAAATCAGGGAAAAACAAAAATCTTCAAAGAAAAAAAGGAAAAAAGAAGCAAAAAACAAATGCCTTATTTGTGATTATTTAAGTGAAAGAGATAAATACCAGATGCATATATTGATAGATATTTTACATGCTGATAAAGATTTTGTTGAAAGGCACAGTGAAGGCTTGTCTAGATTATGTTTCCACCACCTGAATATGCTTATGGAAGTTGCAAAGGATATTACACCGCAAATTGAGAAAATATTTAAAATAAATGAAGCTGCAATTGAAAAGAATATAAGTGACCTTGAATGGTTTATAACAAAATTTGATTATAGATTTCATGATGAACCGTGGTATGACTCTAAGGATTCAATTGAAAGAGCATTGAAATTATTAAAGGGTGGTTATTATGATTAAAATTTCTTTTGACATTACTGAAGAAAGTTTTGAAGAAATTAGGGAATTAATTGAGAATTTTAAAAAAGATGGTTTTACAGAAGAAGACGCATATAGAGCTATTTTTGAAATGGGGATTAAAGCATATCAAATAGAACGGGATAATCCTAATGAAGATGACTTAAGAAGACAGCTTATTTCTATGGCGTCTAAATACTCTGCAATGAAATTTAAAAATTTCCAGTTGATGCGTGACAACCAAACACTTGAAATAAGATTAAAAGGTTATGAGTCTGAAAATAGATATCTTAAAAAAACTTTAGGTATAAGGGTTGATGAATGATGAGATATATATGTCCTGTGTGTTTTAAAATAGCTGAAATTGGAGAAGAAAAGTGTTCCAACTGTGGCTATGATTTTAAAAATATATCAAATGATGATTACAGTGACAAACTCATAAAAGCCATAAATCATCCGGATTATAATGTCGCTTATATGGCAGCAAAAATAATTGGAGAACTTAAAATAAAGAAAGCAGAAAAAGTATTGATAGAACATTTACGCAATAATGGGGGTAAAAAAGACCCATATATTGAACAGATTATTGTTTGGGCTCTTGGAGAGATTGGCGGAGAAGAGTCTCACAGGTTTCTTTTAGAAAACAAAGATAAATTCTCAGTTTTAACAAAAAATATCATTGAAAATTCTTTGGAGAAGATTAAAACAAGAGTGGCAAATAAGGAAGGTGAGTCAATTGGAAAATAAAGAAATAAAAAACAACGTGAATAATAACATTAAAGTCTTGGGTTGGGTTGCATTTTTTGGTGGATTAAGTCAGGATATGATTGTACCTATTTTGCCTACTTTTTATACGCAGATTCTAGGACTGAGTAAAGAAATGGTAGGTTTAATAGAGGGAAGTGTCACTACAGTTGTAAGCCTTATGAGAATAATATCCGGAATAATTTCAGATAAAATTGGAAAAAGGAAATCTATTGTGTTTATTGGATATCTATTCTCTGCCATTGGAAGAGTATTACTGCCATTGACGAATGGTGCTGCAATGGTTTTTGGGTTGAGACTTGTTGATGGTATTGGAAAAGGTACAAAAGATGCGCCGAGAGATGCACTTGTTGCAAAATCTTCTAAAATGAAAAATATGGGCTTTTCGTTTGGATTTCAAAGAATGCTTGACACATTAGGTTCTTTCCTTGGGCCATTGATTACTGCCGGTTTAATGCTCTTGTTTGCCAAATATATAGATTCTATAAAGTTCAGATTAATATTTTTGATTGCTGGTCTTGTAGCTTTTATCACAATAATCCTCATAGGTTTATTTGTAGTGGAGCAAAAGGGCGAAAGAATAAGTTCATCTTTCAAATTAGATTTGTCTGTTTTTAAGGGAAAATTTCTGCTGTTTTTCATTGTAATGCTAGTTTTTACGCTTGGCAACAGTAGTGATGCATTTTTGATTCTAAGAGCTCGCAGTGTAGGTGTAAGCGAATCGACGATACCGATAATTATAGCTATGTTTAATCTGTTTTATGCGTTGTTGTCAGTACCGAGTGGAGTATTGTCTGACAAAATAGGAAGAGTTAATGTAATCAGGTTAGGCTGGATTATTTATGCAGTTACATATCTCGGTTTTGCATTAGCAAAATTGCCGTGGCATATTTGGGTTTTGTACGCGATATATGGAGTTTACTATTCAACAACGGAAGGTGTTGCAAAGTCTCTTGTTGCACATATAGTCGATGATAGTAATAGAGGAACTGCATTTGGGCTGTATAATGCATCGATGGGACTACTCGCACTTCCCGCAAGTTTTATTGCTGGATATTTGTGGGATAAAGTATCTCCTGCTGCACCCTTTTACTTTGGAGCATTATGTTCCATAATGACAGTTATTTTAATAACACTGTTTAAAATTGAAAAAAGTTAAAAGGGGGTGAGAGAAATGCCGTCGGATATAAATTCCTGGGCAAGAACTATAAAAGACTACAGTGAAATTCCTGAAATGTTTAAATCTTATTACGATAAAAACTTTAAAGATTCGACGCGTTTTTTAAATGCTGTATATGCTCCTGCTGATAGCTGGGGTAGAAGAAAGACAAACGATAAACTCATGTTCTTGTATGAAAATAATGTGGTTTTTCTCGAAAAAATGAAAAATAGTATTAATGCTGTTTCGTATCCTATTGAAAATATTAATTACATTGAAAATGGGTCTATATTGTTATATTCATGGCTAAAAATAAATGGGAACATAGAAGGTGAAACGAGGTCATTTGTGCTTGAGTACAACACTGTTGTCGAAAATATATTTAAGCCTATAATTGAAAAATTACGTATATTATTATGTGACATAGAAACGTATGATAAGGAAAAAGAAATAGATGACTTTGATTGTTTGAGGGATATAAATTACAAGTTTATGAATCATGCAAAAAAAGCTGTATTGAATGGAGAAAAAGTAATAGATTTTTTATATCAACGGGAAATAAAAGTACCATACCTAAAATTTTTTACAAGAATAAAATCCACTTCTCATATGATTATATTTACAAATAAAGAATTAATAATATTAGAAGAAGAAAATGTAAAGTCTACAAAAGATGCAAAGTATGGTGGTATATGGATTTACATTCCTGTACATAAGATTTTAAATGCGTACATTGATGAGGAAGAAACTGGGTTTTTAAATTTATCTATTAATGTATCTGGCTCTAATGTTTTTAAGTCACGATTTGAATTTTCACAAAAGGAAAAGGTAGAACGATTAGTTGAACAAATTAATAAAATAGCAAGATATAACCTATTATAATTATTAATAAGTTTCAAAAATGTCAACCGTATTATAAACGGTTGACATTTTATCAAAAAATTTATGTCAAACGGTTGACATATAAAAATTAATCAAGTATAATAAGAGTAAATCAAAAAAATTTAAAGAAAGGGGATTGTCATGAAGAGAAAAATTTTATCCATTATGTTGACGTTTGCATTGATTTTTTCGCTCATGGCAGGCTGTGGTACAAAAAGCAGCAATAATGGAGAAAGTAATAGTACTGCCACGGCAACAAAGACTGTAAAAATTACTTTGCTAAATTCTAAGGCGGAAAGTCAGGCTCAATTAGAAGAGGTAGCTAAAATTTTTACAAAAGAAAATCCGAATATTATAGTAGAAGTCATTCCTACAGCAGCTGATCAGACGCCTTTTGAAAAGGTTATATCAATGTATGCAGCTGGGAATGCACCGACAATGGCAATGATAGATCCGGGTGAGGTATCGAAATTCAAAGATAAGTTCCTAGATTTAAGCGGTGAAAAATGGGTTTCAGATGCGATAGATGGTGCTTTAAATGCAGCTACAGTGGATGGAAAGGTTATAGCGTTCCCATTTGCTGTTGAAGGATATGGACTTATTTACAACAAGGCTGTACTGGACAAGGCTTTTGGTGGAAACTTTGATCCGAGTTCAATAAGGACGCGAGATGCTTTGGAAGAAGCATTTAAAAAAGTAGAAGCAACAGGTGTTAAAGCAATAGCAATTCCTCCAATGGATTGGTCTTTAGGCGGACATTTCCTTCCAATAGCATATACAGCCCAATCTAAAGATCCTGCTCAAGTAGCTCAATTTTTATCAGACTTAAAAGCTGGAAAAGTTGATTTAGCAAATAATAAAGTGTTTAATGGTTTAATGGATACTTTTGACATGATGAAAAAGTACAACATAGATAAAGATGACCCATTATCTGCGACTTACGAGAGAGGACCACAACTTATTGGTAAAGGTGAAGTTGGATTTTGGTTTATGGGAAATTGGGCATGGCCACAGATAAAAGAATTTGATACTGCAAATGAACAATACGGCTTTATACCTGTACCAATTAGCAATAACCCAGATGACTATGGTAATTCAGGTATACCTGTAGGTGCTACAAAATTTATTGGTATAGATAAAACACAAAATAATGTTGAGCAGCAAGAAGCTGCTAAGAAATTTTTAGATTGGTTAGTATACAGCTCTACAGGTCAAGATATGCTTGTGAACAAACTTAACATTATACCTGCATTTAAGAACATAACTTTACAGCCACAAAACCCACTTGCTAAATCTATTCTGCAGTATGTTAAAAGTGGCAATACTTTAGAGTTTATGACTACATTACCGCCAGATCACTGGCCAAACGTAGGAGCTTCAATGCAGAAGTATTTGGCAGGTAAAATTGATAGAAAAACCTTGATTGATGAAATAGAAAATTATTGGAAAAATGTTCAATAATACGTAAGATTTGATTGAATAGCGGATAGAATGTTATTGTCTATCCGTTATTCAATATAAAAGTAAAGGAGGATATGAATGTGAATCAAGAAAAAACTTTGTTGGCTAAACTCAAAACGTACTTGATATTTGCAGGACCTACTACTTTTGCTTTTCTCACAGTAATAATATTACCGTTTTTATATGGAATATATTTAACTTTTACTGATTGGGATGGTATTTCTGCTACACATGCTTTTGTAGGTTTTTCAAATTATTTACAAGCATTTAAAGATAAGGTGTTTTGGACATCTTTTTTATTGACATTAAAATATGTATTTTTCGCAGTGATATTGATTAACGTTATAGCATTTTTCTTGGCTTATGTATTAACGAGTGGTTTAAAAGGTCAAAATTTCTTTAGAGCAGGATTTTTTACTCCCAATTTGATAGGAGGAGTATTATTAGGTTTTATATGGCAATTTATTTTTTCGGAGATTTTAGTATATTTTGGGAAATCATACAATGTACCGATTTTTTCTAATTCTTGGCTATCAGACCCTGACAAAGCTTTTTGGGCTTTGGTTATTGTGACAGTCTGGCAATATACTGGTTACATGATGGTGATATATATTGCAGGTCTGGTAAATATACCGAGAGATTTGTTAGAGGCGGCAAGTATAGACGGTGCAAATTCTTATCAAAGACTAAAAAATGTAATACTTCCATTAATGGTGCCTTCTTTTACTATAAGTGTTTTTTTGACATTACAAAGAGGGTTTATGGTTTACGATATAAACTTAGCTTTGACAAATGGAGGCCCCTATAAAAGTACAGAATTGATATCACTTCACATATACAATACTGCTTTTTTGCACCAGCAGTATAGCACTGGTCAGGCAAAAGCGATTTTCCTCTTTTTTGTGGTAGCGACCGTCACGTTGCTTCAAGTGTATTTTAGCAAAAAACTGGAGGTGGAAAATTGATGGAAAAGAATAATCGCCTACTTAATGGAATAAAATTTTTTGCTTTAAGTATTTTTTTGGTGCTTTATATATTTCCATTTTTTATAGTTTTAATTAATTCCTTTAAAGAGAGAAAGGAAATACTCGAAAGTCCACTCAAGCTTCCGTCGGTGCTGAATTTAAGCAATTACATTGATGCTTTTACAAAAATGAATTATATACATGCTTTTTTGAATTCTTTGATTATAACTGCTTTTAGTGTATTTTTGATTACATTGCTGTCATCAATGACTGCTTATATATTTGTAAGAAAAAAGTGGAAATTCAATCAGTTTATGTTCTTTTTTATGGTGGCATCTATGATTATTCCTTTCCAAGGGATAATGATACCCCTTGTAAAAATATATGGTTCTATCGGCATGATGAATAGCAAATGGGCATTGATTTATATGTACGTAGGTTTTGGTGCATCTTTGGCTGTATTTATGTATCACGGTTTTATAAAGAGTATACCATTGGAATTAGAAGAAGCTGCTACTATTGACGGAAGTAGCCAACTTCAGACTTTCTTTAAAATTGTTTTTCCGCTTTTGAAGCCAGTAACAACAACAATAGCTATATTGGATATATTATGGATATGGAATGACTTTCTATTGCCATATTTAGTACTTATGGCACCAGAGCAGAGGACTCTACCGCTTTCTGTTTTCTATTTTTATGGAACTTACACGGTTGACTATGGACGTGCTATGGCAGCTCTTATGTTAGCTATAATTCCTATAATAATTGTATATTTACTAATGCAAAAGCAGATTATAGAAGGTGTTTCAAAGGGTGCAATAAAATAATGGACTGGAGGTAGAATTGGAATGAGTAATATAAATGACGCAAATAAGTATATTCAAGCAAATAAGAGTAGATTAAATTTACAATATAGATTGAAATACCATTTAATGGGTGAATATGGTTGGATTAATGACCCTAATGGATTTATATATTACAAGGATAATTACCATTTGTTTTATCAGCACAACCCTTATGATGCAGTTTGGGGGCCAATGCATTGGGGGCATGCGATTAGTAAGGATTTGGTTAAATGGACTTATCTTCCAATAGCGTTAGTGCCGGGAGATGATTTTGACAAAGATGGGTGTTTTTCAGGTAGTGCCATTGAAAAAGACGATATGTTATGTTTACTGTATACTGGACACATATATACAGGACCTGATAAGAGTAAAGATTATAAGCAGGTTCAAAATTTGGCTTACTCGAAAGATGGCATTAATTTCATAAAATATAGTAAAAATCCTGTAATTGGAGAAAAACAAATTCCAGAAGAAGCAAGTAAAAAGGATTTTAGAGATCCTAAAGTTTTTAAAAACGGACAATATTATTACATGATGTTAGGTTCAAATGATGGAAATGGACACGGGCAGGTATTATTGTATAAATCAACAAATTTAAAAGATTGGGATTTTGTAAATATACTTGCGAGAGGGAATGAAAACACAGGTTACAATTGGGAATGTCCTGATTTATTTGAATTACAGGGTAGGCATGTACTGATGGTATCTGCAGAACATATAAAGACTAGAGGGAATGATTTTAATAGTACTCACTCATCTATCTATTTTATTGGAGATTTAGACATAAACAAAGGGATATTTAAGTTTGATATTGATGGTTATCAACAGATTGACTATGGATTTGACTTTTATGCTCCACAAACTACTAGTGATAAATTGGGAAGAAGGCTTATGGTTGCATGGATGGATATGTGGGGGGAAGTTATGCCAACACAAGAAAGAGGCCATAATTGGGCTGGAGCCATGATATTACCAAGGGAAATTTTAATGGTTAATGGTAAATTATATTTTAGGCCGATTAAAGAAATAGAAAACTACAGAAAAAATCATTATAAGCTTATAAACTTAAAGCTAGATGGAGAAAAAAACTTAGACACATATGGTGACTGTTATGAACTTGAAGTTGAGTTTGAGGGGGGTAAAGCAGAGGAATTTGGTTTAAAAATAAGAAAAGGAGACAATGAAGAAACTATTTTATCATATAAAAGATATGAATCATTATTTATATTTGACCGCAATAAATCAGGTATAGGACCTAAAGGAGAAAGGAAAATAAATGTAGCTTTAAAAAATAATAAACTTAAACTCAGAGTATTTGTAGATGTAAGTTCGGTTGAGATATTTATTAATGATGGGGAAAAAGTAATGAGTGGAAGGATATATCCTAGCAAAGATTCGGTAAATATATCTGTATATTCTAAAGGGGAATGCAAAATTAATTATTTAAATAAATGGGATATTGTTGTAGATTAAATTTATTGATAAATTTAAATTGAGCGTTACCACAGTGTAAAATAAAATCTGTGTGGGGTGATTATAATGTATGATGTTATAGCTTTAGGTGAGTTGCTGATTGATTTTACTCCTGCAGGGTTTTCTGATAATGGAAATACACTATTTGAAATGAATCCTGGGGGAGCACCTGCAAATGTGTTAACTGCTGTTACAAAATTAGGAGGAAAAGGTGCTTTTATAGGTAAAGTAGGTGATGACCAATTTGGATATTTTTTAAAAAAAGTGCTTGAAAATAATCAAATTAATACTGACGGTTTAAAATTTACTACAAAAGCAAATACAACTCTTGCTTTTGTACATCTTGATGACAAAGGAGACAGAAGCTTTACTTTTTATCGAAATCCGGGAGCTGACACAATGTTGGAAGAAGAGGATATTGAACTGGATTTAATAGAAAAAGGAAAAATATTTCATTTTGGGTCTTTATCTATGACAGATGAACCTTCGAGAAGTGCCACATTAAAAGCTATTGAATATGCAAAACAAAATAAAAAAATTATTTCATATGACCCAAATTGGAGACCACCTTTATGGGAAAATGAAACTGTTGCGAAAAAAGAAATGGTTTTGGGATTACAATATGCAGATATAGTGAAATTATCTAAAGACGAACTACAATTTCTAACTGGAGAATCAAACTTGGAATATGGCAGTAGAACATTATTTGATATGGGGATAAAACTAGTTTTAGTAACTTTAGGAGCAAAAGGTTGCTATTATAGACATACATCGGGCACAGGACATATACCTGCATATCGTGTAAATGTGGTAGATACAACAGGAGCTGGAGATGCTTTTTTAGGAGGAGTTCTTTATAATATATCAAAAATAGATTATCCCCTAGATAAATTAAAAACTCAAGAACTCGAAAAAATTATTGACTTTGCTAATGCTACCGGTGGACTATGCACAACTAAAAGAGGAGCAATTCCTGCAATGCCAACATTAGAAGAAGTAAAATATTTACTAGTACATGGTGTAAAATCGTTGTAAAATATGCCATTAGTCCGTATTTTTGTAGGCTAAATTAAGCGAAAGAAAGCGATTTTAATACGCGCATTATCTCAATATGAAAACTTTAATTGTAATTACGATAAAGGTATAATAGAAGAGGAGATAAAAAGTAGTAATAGAAGGTGATAGACATGCCAACTATAAAAGACGTAGCGAAAAAAGCAGGAGTTACTGTTACGACTGTATCAAGGGTTTTAAATAACAGAGGCTATATAAGCGAGGTAACGAGAAAAAAGTCTATGAGGCGATGAAAGAATTAAATTACCAGCCTAACGAATTAGCAAGGTCCTTATACAGAAAAAAATCCTATTTAATAGGTTTATTAATTCCCAATGTATCACACCCTTTTTTTGCAGAGTTGACAAGTTTCATAGAATATTACGCTTATCAAGAAGGTTATAAAATTTTGTTGTGCAATTCTGGGCAAGATAGTAGCAAGGAAAAAGAGTATATAGATATGCTGAAAAGACATCAAGTTGATGGTATAATTATTGGCAGTCATACCTTAGAAGCAGAGCAATATTTAAATGTGAAACTTCCTATAGTGGCAATTGATAGATATTATTCCAATATACCTTATGTAGCTTCAGACAATTATAAAGGTGGAATTTTGGCTACAAAACTTTTAATACAAAAGGGATGTAAAAAAATCGCTCACATAAGCGGACCATTGATTTTGAATACACCGGCAAATAACCGTTATAAAGCGTTCAAAGATGTAGCAACACAAGAGGGTGTGGAACATTACGTTGTAGAAACAAAATTAAATAGCTTTGAAATAGAAGAATTTAAAAAAATAGTAAGAGACCTTTTTAAAGAACATCCAGACATCGACGGGATATTTGCCAGTGGCGATTTAATCGCTGCTTCTGTAATAAGTGTGGCTAAAGAGTTAAATAAAAAAATACCTCAGGATTTGAAAATTGTAGGTTATGATGATATAAATGTTGCTAATTTGGTAGTTCCCTCTTTAACAACCGTAAGACAACCAATTAAAGAAATAGCAAGAAAAGCTATTGAACTGATATTACGCCAAATAGATGGTGAAAAGGTGGAAAAAGAAAATATTTTGCCTATAACTCTGATAGAGAGGGAGACTACGTAATTTTGACCTCTCTTGACTTTTTTATTCAATTAAATGTATAATTTTATGTGCTGGCCTAAATATTGGCTTAAATGGAATATACCCCTGTATGGTATTTTGAAGGTGTAAAAAGCTTGTAGAAATACTATTATGGGGGTGAGAAGATGGAAAGTCTACAAGATATAGCGCACCAAATCTACCAAAAAACAGGGGTTATGACTTCCTCTAAGGATGTGGAAAAAATATTGTCAGCTGCTGCAGCAACTCCGCATTTTTGGGAGATTATAACTCTTTCACAAAAACCTTTTTCAGTTGTAGCAGAAATAATTGAGTTACTACGTCAAAAAAATTTGTTGAAAGTTGAGAAAAATGGAGATATAAAATTTAATTCTAAAGGTTTAGAATATCTTGGGAGTCTTAAAATAGCTCCAAAAAGAACATATACTTGTCACGCGTGTGAAGGACGAGGGATAAACTTTTCTAAATTAGAAGACTTGATCAAAAAATTTGACCAAGTGACAGTAAATCGCCCAAAAGCTATTAGCGATTATGACCAAGGTTTTGTTACGACACAAACAGTGGTGGGCAGAATAGCTCTCCTGGCTGAAAGAGGAGATTTAGAGGGGAAAAAGCTTTTAGTTTTAGGTGATGATGACCTTGTAAGTATAGCAGCAGGACTTTCAGGTATGACAACGGAAATTGTTGTGATGGAAATAGACGATAGACTAGTGGAATACATCAATGAGGTGGCAAATAAATATAATCTGCCTATAAAAGCCATGAAATACGATTTTAGAGACAAACTACCAGAGGAATATGTAGGGTATTTTGATACTTTTATTACTGACCCGCCAGAGACTATAGAAGCTTTGGAAATTTGCATAGGAAGAGGGATTTCTGCTCTTTCCAAAGAAGGGTGTGCGGGGTATTTTGGACTGACGTCGATAGAGGCCTCATTGGAAAAGTGGAATGTTTTCCAGCAAATTTTAGCAAGTAAATTTAAAGTGGTAGTGACAGATATTATCCATAACTTTAATCATTATGTAAATTGGGACTATCTTTTAAATACAGTAGGTAAACAATATGAATTTGTGCAAGTAGAGCCAAAACTTAATTGGTACCGGTCTTCTATGTATCGTATAGAGACCTTAAAAGATTCAAAAGGAATTGAAAATGAATATAAACCTTGTGAATTATACGTAGACGAAGAAGCTTTAATATACAGAGGAGACAAAGCATAGGCTTCCATACTAATGTGGAGGCCTATATTTATTATTCAGTACAAGCACAAGACAAACTATAAAATCATATATAAAAATGAGTATATAAAATTTTATGAAAAGAGTGATCGCTATGAAAGAAGAAAAAGAAGGATTAAATGCTTATTTGCTTGTAATTGTACTTTCGTTGATTCTCTATTTCGGTTTGGGTTATGCAAAACCTGAAGAGCCAGCGATAATAATTTTTCCACTGCCAATAAGATGACATAAAAGTTATAGGGGGAGAAAATACATGTTTTCATCGGATAATTTAGAATCCCAATTGAAAGATTTGCTATTAAAGCTAGGATTAAGGGAAAATAGCGAAGAGAATGGTCAAAAAGAAAATAAGGAGGAGGATAAAGATGAAGAAGGTGGAGAACATCCTGATGTAGATGGAGGGAAAGGTGATAAAGGGAATGGGGAAAATGGTGAAAAAGATAATACAGGTGGAAAAGGAGGAGATGAAAAAAAGAAGGGAGTCTTAACCCCTTCACAGATAATGGTTATTTTAGGTATACTTAGTGGAGCTTTGGAACCTATTTCAATAATTGTGGATAGAAATCAAAATGTGCAAATTGTTTTATCAGGTACATTGATAGAAAAAATAGAATCAAAAGAGGATACGCAACCCAAAGAAGGGGATTTTTTAGACAACGTAATAAAAGCTTTGTTTTAAAAAGTGTAGTTCAAATATCATTTTTTAGCGCTTATTACTATGAAGGAGCCTTTGCCAAAGCCATATCTTACAGGTTCTTTTTCTTTCATTTCATCAAGTTTTTTAAAAATGGTCTGTGAGAAATTGAAATTTTTAAATCCTGCTTCATAAAGCAATTCAACTATTTCACTTGTAGAATAAAACGTTGCTTCTTTGTAAAATAGACTTTTTTCTTTATTTGCTTGATATATTTTGCCAATTGTGCTCTCTCTATCTACAAAGCCTATTAAAATTGTACCGCTATTTTTAAGTACTCTAAAACATTCTTTGAAGGATTTTAGCACATCGTCTACAAAACATACAGTCGTCACCATTAAAACAAGGTCAAAAGAGTTGTCTTCAAACGGAAGATTTTCTGCTACTCCATCTACCACATTAAGACCCCGTTCTAAAGCAATTTTTCTCATTTGATAAGAAGGTTCTACTCCGCTTTTTATACCTAGAGGTACTGCAAACTTTCCAGTTCCGATTCCTACTTCCAACCCTTTTTCAAATTTCGGCATAAGCAATTTTACAGCATCTAATTCCGATTGATAGGCGTATTCATTTTTTTCAAACCATTCTTCATATCTGTCAAAATGTTTTTCAAAAGCAGATATTTTAGGCATAATTTCTCATCCCTTCTGAAACTTTTTTCTACTTTTTCTTCTTGTCTTTCAAAACTTATAGACTCATTCTTTGAAAGTCACACTTTAAAAGTCAAACACACTCTTTAATAAATCTTCCCTTGATTTCATTATATCATATAACAGAAATATACTGCACGCATATCTTTAGCTTTTACTATCTTGCAAAGTTTTTACATTTTGGGTATAATGATATTGACAATTGTATAAAAAGTGATGGAACTCACTTCAACCGCCGAAGGGCTGATAGTTCCTACTTGGTGTAAAAGCCAGTAGGAACTATTTTGCTTTTTAGGGGGTGATGGTAAGGTAAAAAATGTCACTCCATATCTGAATTTCGATTATACTGTTGATATGAGGTGAGCTAATGAAGGAGCAATATAACCAGATGAAAAGAAGCTTAGATGTGATATTTGAAAAAATAGAAAGAATATCAAAAGATATCAATATTAAAGCAGTAGGAGAAGCTGTTTCAGAAGTTAAAAATAAATTTTGCAATAATATTTTTTATCTTGTGATATTAGGACAATTTAAAAGAGGAAAATCAACATTTACTAATTATATGTTAGGAGCTGATATACTTCCAACAGGTGTTGTTCCTTTAACATCTGTTATAACAAAAATCCAATATAGCACTGATATATGGGCAAAAGTTCTATATGATGATGGCAGAAGTGAAAATATTGACATTAAAGAATTGGATTTGTATTGCACAGAAAAAAACAACCCTAAAAACATAAAAGGAGTCAAGGAAATACATATAGGATATCCTTTTGAGTTTATAAGTAATGACGTAGTAATCATAGATACACCGGGAATTGGTTCAGTCTATAAACATAATACAGATGTTGCATATAGTTATATAAATAAAGCTGATGCTGTGATTTTTTTGCTTTCAGTAGACCCTCCTATAAGTGAACTGGAAAAGGAGTTTTTGTCTAAAATATCTGAAAATGTTAATAAAATATTTTTTGTTTTAAATAAAATTGACTATGTAAATGAAATGGAGTTAAAGGAAATAATCAATTTTAATGAAAATATTGTAAGAGAAATTACAAAGAATAATAACATTTCTATTTATCCAATTTCTGCTAAATTGGCATTAGAAGGCAAAATATCAAAAGATAATAAAGCAATTGAAAAGAGTGGAACTCAAAAGCTGGAAAATGATTTGCAGAATTTTTTAATAAAAGAAAAAGAAAAAGTGTTGCTTGAAAGCTATGCCAAAAATATTGAAAGAATTATTTCGATGTGCCAAACTTTTTTGAAAGCAGTATAAAATTGAAACAAATTCCATTAGAGCGTCTTGAATCTAATATAAAATCTTTTGAGAACTTTATTAAAGAAGTTGAAAAAAGCAAAAAAGAAATATCCTTATTGTTTCAAGGTGATATGAAAAATATTTTACAGAATTTTGATAAAAAGATGGAAGAATATAAACAGTTTATCAGTATAAGAGTATCAGAAAAGATAAAAGGATATTACCACGGTATTCGTGACTTTAGTCGAATTAATCAGAAAAAGAGCTTGAAAAGTACCTCGAAAGAGCTATTATAGAAGAATTTGAAAAATTAAAAGGTCATATTGAAAGGGATATTGAAGAACAATATAGTAAAGCTTTGTCTAATTATCTTTTAAGGCTCAATGCAGTCATTGATGAAGTAAAAACAGTAGCAAACGAATTGTTCGGCATAAATCTGGAATATTTTAAAAGCGTAGGTGGTATTACGGCAGAGAGTAAATTTACATACAAGATAGGATATGATGTTGGTGCATTAGAAATAGACCCTGTGTATTTTACCTATTTTTTGCCTAAAAAATTTGCTGGAAAAATTATTTTAAAAAGGATTTTAGATAGAGTAGACATTGATGTTGACAGAAACATAGGTCGCATTCGTTATGATTTATTAACAAGGATTGAAGAAAGTTTTAGTGAATTTGAAAAAGATATGAATTTTAAATTACAAACGATGTATGATACTGTAAAAGAACTACTTGCTAAGTCAATAAAGGATTATAAATTTGATAGAGATAGCTTCGAAAGAGAAAAAGCTTGTTATCAGACATTGCTAAAAGATATTGAAAAAATACGTGAAGAATTAGAGCATGTTTTAAATATGTTGAAATAATATAGTGAAGTATATAAGTGAAAGAATTTAAAAATTCAACAATAAAAAATATTTTTTGGGTAAAATATTATTGACATAAGTCCATAACAGTGATATTATATAACTAGGTAATGGTCATATGACCAAAATAAAAGAGGAGGGATTGATATGCCAAGAGGAGATGGAACAGGTCCAATGGGTTTAGGCCCAAGAACAGGAAGAGGCTTAGGATATTGTTCAGGATATAATGTACCTGGTTATTTAAATCCTGTAGGAGCATACTGGGGATTTGGCAGAGGCTTCGGTTGGTTCGGCAGAGGAAGAGGATTTAGACATATGTACTATTTAACAGGATTTCCTGGTTGGGCAAGAGGATGGTATGGTTATGGGTATCCTCAATATCCTGGCTACAATATAAATGAAAAAGATGTTTTAAGTGCTGAAGCAAAATATTTGGAAGACCAATTAAAATATATAAAAGAAAGATTGGACCAATTAGAGAAAAAAGACGATAAAAAAGAGGAATAATTAGTTTTAAAAGTCGCAGTCACGCAAGTGGCTGCTTATTTTTATGCTTTAATTTGATATAATTTGGCTAAAGTGTTATAGTAAAACAGATTAAGTGCGCTTTTTGTTTAATAAATTTATTGACATATGACAAAAATAATAATATATTAATAAATGTAAGTAACATATGTCAATAATGAAATGGAGGATGCAATATGAAAATAGCTATTTCCTCAGAAGGAAAAACTCTTGAAGCTAAGGTGGATTCAAGATTTGGACGAGCTCAATATTTTATTATAGTTGATAGTGAGACGATGGATTATAAAGTTATTGACAACGCTGCAGTAGCCCAAAGCAGTGGTGCGGGCACTAAAGCGGCACAGACTCTTATAGATGAAGGCGTACAAGTTCTCATCTCAAGCAATGTAGGACCAAACGCTATGGAAGTATTTAAAGCAGCAGAAATTCCAGTTTATAAAGCAATAGAAGGAGATGTAAAAACAAACATAGAGCTTTTTAAAAATGGAAGCCTTGAAAAGATAACAGAAGCGACAAATCAAGGACATCACCATCATTAAAAGGAGCATTGAAGATGAGAAGAGTCAAGATTTCTGTATTGAGTGGTAAAGGTGGGACAGGAAAAACAACTGTTTCTGTTAACCTTGCCAAAACTTTTAATAATAGCCTGTACGTTGATTGTGATGTAGAAGAGCCTAACGGCTATTTATTTTTAAATCCTCAAATAGAAGATGAAAAAACGGTTAAAGTCGTAATACCTGAAATAAACTACGACAAATGCACATTATGTGGTGAGTGTGTAAAAGCGTGTAGATTTGGAGCTTTGACAAAATTAATCAAAAAAATTCTCGTGTTTGACCACTTATGTCATTCCTGCGGAGCTTGTTTTGAGATGTGTCATTATGATGCCATAGTAGAAAAATACAAACCTATTGGAACGATAAGGAAGGGCAAAGCCCAAAGCGTAGATTTTATAGACGGAAAATTAAATTATGGAGAAGCGACTGGAGTGCCTATTTTAAAAGAGATTAATAAATTGATTGAGAATGTAGATAAACCTGTAATAGTGGATAGCCCGCCAGGGACTTCCTGCCCAGTTATACATTCTATTGAAGGAAGTGATTTGTGCATTCTGGTTACAGAACCTACCCCTTATGGTATGCACGACTTTGATTTAGCGGTACAGCTTGTAAAACAGATGGGCATTCCTATGGCCGCTGTCATTAATAAAGCTGGGGAAGGGGACAATATTATCGAGGAATACTGCGAAAAAGAAGGCATAAAAGTTTTAGCGAAGATTCCTTTTAAAAAAGAGTTTGCAGAGGCCTATTCAAAAGGTAAATTGTTGATTGAGGTTAATGAAGAGGTAAAAGGAATATTTGAGAAGTTGACGACTGATGCATTGGGGTTGATAAAAAAATGAAGCAGTTAGCAATTTTAAGCGGGAAAGGTGGTACAGGGAAGACCACAGTTGCCACTACTTTGAGCACCATTGTCAAAAATAAGATTATGGCGGATTGTGACGTAGAAGCTCCTAACCTAAATATAGTTTTGCAAGGAGAAATAATAGAAAAGCAAGACTTTTACGGCAAAGAGACAGCAGTAATTGACAAAGACAAGTGTATTGAATGCGGACTTTGTGAAAGACTTTGCAGGTTTGATGCTATTTCAAATTTTGAGGTAAATCCTTATTATTGTGAAGGTTGTGGCCTTTGCATGTATAAATGCCCTGTTGAAGCGATTAAATTGGTAGAGGAAAAAACAGGCCATGTAGTATATGCCAAGACAAAGTCGGGAGAAAAAGTAGTATATGCAGAGCTTTTTCCTGGAGCAGATGGTTCAGGGAAATTGGTGACAGAGGTGAGAAAGAAGGCGAAGGAAGTAAGTGACGATAACGATGAGTATTTGATAATTGATGGCACTCCAGGAATAGGATGTCCTGTCCTTGCTTCTGCTACGGGTGTTGATTTGGTATTAATTGTTACAGAACCTACACTTTCTGGTTTTGCTGACATGAAGAGAGTATTGTCAGCGATAGAAAGCTTTAAAGTTCCTTCCGTGGTGTGTGTCAATAAATGGGATTTAAATAAAGAAGTATCACAACAAATAGAAAAATATTGTGAGGAAAACAACATTGTGGTTGTTGGGAAAATAGATTTTGATGAAACAGTTGTAAAAGCTTTAAAAAATTTACAAAGCTTAAGTAGTTATCCTGACAGCACTGCTTACCAGCAAATTTATAAAATGTGGCTTAGGATTAAAGAAATTTTAGATGAAGGGGTGGAAAGTAAATGAAAATTGCTGTTGCTTCAGAAGGCGAAGAAGTTTCAATGCATTTTGGACATTGTGAAGGTTTTTGGATTTTTGATGTGGAGAATGGTAAAATAAAAGACTCTACTTTTTTACCTAATCCCGGTCATAGGCCAGGATTTCTCCCAGAGTTTTTAAAAGACAAAGGAGTTGATTGTATAATTTCTGGAGGAATGGGGACTAGTGCTATTGAGCTTTTTAATAGTTATGGAATAGATGTAATAACTGGCGCTGAAGGAAATGCTACAGAAGTGGCAGAGAAGTACATCAATGGTACTTTGATATCTTCTAACAGTCCTTGTGAAAAACACGAACATCATCATTAAAGAAGGGAGGAGAGAATAATTGGAAATACAAGTGCTTATAGAAAATGTGGTTTTTAATAAAAATTTTGTAGCAGAACATGGATTATCAATTTTAGTAAAAAAAGATGATAAAGAAGTTTTGGTGGATACCGGCCAGAGTGAAAACTTTATAAAAAATTGTGGTTTAATGGGTATAGAGGTAGAAAGGTTACAAAAAGTAGTGCTTACTCATGGCCATTATGACCACATCGGAGGGCTAAAAGGGTTACTTGAAAAGAATCCCAATGTAAAAATATATGCTCATAAGCGGATTTTAGATAAAAAATATGCATTGAGGAAAAATGGAAATATAGATGAGATAGGTTTTAACTTAGCAATTTACAATAAATACAAAAATAATTTTGTGCTAATAGAGGAAGATACAGAAGTAGAAAAAGATTTTTTTGTGATCACAAGCACTGACATAGTTTATGACAATGAATTCACTACTAAGAATTTTTTAATTGAAGAAAAAGGAGAAAAAATAAAGGATAATTTTTTAGATGAGGTTTTTGTGGTAGTAAAAGAGGAAGATGGAATTAATGTAATTACGGGATGTTCCCATGCAGGTATATTAAATATTTTGGGAACGGCAAAAAGGCGTTTTGAAGGAAGTTCTCTCAAGTCATTAATTGGAGGTTTTCATTTAAGAGGTATGCCAGAAGAAGAAATCATAGAAATAGCCAAAAAAATAGATAGCTATGGAATAAAGAAAATATATACAGGTCATTGCACGGGAATAGACGAATATGGAATCCTAAAATCTGTTTTAAAAGACAAACTATCTTATTTGACTACCAGTTCATCAATTATTGTTTAACAGAAGAGGAGGACTTTTTGTGATAAAAGTGGCAATAGGCTCTAACGACAAGATACATTTATCAGATAACCATTTTGGAATGAGCAAGTATTTTATAATCTTTGAAGTAGATGAAAATAATAGCTACAAAAAAGTTGAAGAAAGGGAAAATCCCTATGGGGGAGATAAACATAAACATGCTGAGGCAGATGAGATAATGGAAGTTTTAAAGGACTGTCAAGTTTTTATTGGCAAGGCAATGGGTAAAGAGAGCCAAAGGAGAATAAAAGAAGAATGGAATAAAACTCCTATAGTAGCGAAAGATGTAGACACTGTTGAGGAAGCTATAGAACTTTATTCTAAAAAGTTTTTGTAAAGAAAGGAACGATTGTTATTTAATATTTTTTTACGATAGCCTTTATCTTTTCCAATTGTCCTATTTTGGGATAAAATAAGCTTTTTGATATTTTCAAGGCTATTTACAGCTTCAGAGGGATTGTCGGGCACTTTTCCAGGATAAAGTTTATATAATTTTTTATACTCATCTATACCTATATTTGGCATTATTACATTAGCTCCACATTTTAGTCCTTTAATATAACCTGCTTTGTCTTTAACAGCCAAAGCAGTAGTAGCAGGTATGTTAATGTCAGGCAATAGTAGTCTTGATAAAGCCAACATTTTTAATACAATTTCCACATTGCCGCCTTTTTCCCTTTCTAAAGGTGTGTTTTCGCAAGGTATAAAAGGACCTATTCCTAGCATATCTGCATCTATTTTTTTAAAGAATATGAGGTCCTGTGCCAGCATTTCTAAAGTATAAAACAATTGTTAATAAAAAATCAATAAAATTGTTAAACTATTTTCTTAACAAATTTTTGATATTTTATTGACATAAGTTTATTATAATCCTATAATTTACGTAGAGGTACCCTACAGGGTAGGGGGTAGTTTCTAGCAAAATGCAAAATATAGGAGGTAATAGAAGTGATGGAAACTGATGTTTTGGTCATTGGAGGAAGCGCAGGTGGAATTTTAGCAGCTTTATCTGCTAAAAAAACTTACAAAGATAAGAAAGTTACTGTTGTAAGAATGGGAGAACGGGTAATGGTTCCTTGCGGTATTCCGTACATTTTTGGAACATTAAAAGACACATCTAAAAATGTTATACCCGATGCAATGCTTACCAATGCTGGTATTGATTTAATAATAGATGAAGTTCTTTCAATTGATAGGGAAAACAAAAAAGTTAATGCTAAAAAGAGTGGAGAAATTTCCTACAAAAAACTAATTTTAGCGACAGGTTCTTTGCCAATAGTTCCTACTTTTATACCAGGGCATGACTTAGAAAATGTATTTACAATAAAAAAAGACGAAGAATACTTAAAATTTGTTCAGCAAAAGATTAACGAGGCTCAGGATGTTGTAGTAATTGGCGGTGGATTTATTGGTGTTGAAATGGCAGAGCAGGTGCAACTTCTTGGCAAAAATGTAACAATAATTGAGGTTGCTGACAAGCTTTTGTGGCAAGCCTTTGACCCTGAATATAGTGATATGGCAGAAGCTACATTAAAAGAACATGGTATAACAATAAAAACAAATACAAAAGTTACAAAACTTATAGGGGATACAAAAGTAAAAGAAGTAGAACTGCATACAGGTGAAAGAATAAAAGCTGACGTTGTCATATTAGCTATGGGAGTGAAACCAAATACTAAGTTAGCTGAAGCTGCAGGTATAAAACTCAATGAAAGAGGAGCAATAACAGTTGATGAATACATGAGAACTAACGATCCAGATATATTTGCTGTTGGTGACTGTGCAGAAAAGAAGTGTTTCTTTACAAGAAAGAATGTTCCTATACTTCTTGCCTCTACTGCGGCTAATGAGGCAAAAATTGCAGGTGTAAATGTATTTCAATTAAGATTGGTTAGGGAAAATAAAGGTACAATAAGTGCGTTCTCTACAAAGATATATAATACTGCTTTTGCTGCTGCGGGTCTTACAGAAACGCAAGCAAAAGCTGAAGGCTTTGATATAGTGGTTGGAAAGTTTAACACAATGGACAAACACCCTGGAACTTTGCCTAATGCAAAAAATGTGAATATAAAATTGATTTTTTCAAGATATTCTGGAGTCATATTAGGAGCTCAAATAGCAGGAGGAGAAAATGTTGGTGAAATGATTAATATTTTAAGTCTTGCAATACAAAAAGGAACAACAGCGTCAGAATTAAATACCTTCCAAGTGGCGACACATCCACTACTCACATCTTCTCCTGTGTCATACCCAATAAATTCAGCTGCTTTAGATGCTATGTCAAAGATATGAGAATTTTAAGAATTAAAAAAACAGGCCAAATTTGGTCTGTTTTTTTAATGCCTATTGTTTTCGCTATTTTTTCGTGTTATAATTTTTAAAAAAGTAACACCGTATTATACTACTCGTATACATTATACATGGACCGATAATAGTAAAAATTTATTAATGGAGCATTCCTGTAATGAATAAAAAATAAGGAAGAATGAACTTTGAAAAAATAAGTACCTCCTGATAAAATACAGAGTGTAAGTTCTAGAACTTACCTCGAATTATCAAAATAAACAGGAGGTACCTAAAATGAAGTATACACAAAATGAAAAGATTTTGCAAGTAACAGAAGACACATTAATTGCGGGAGTAGACATAGCAAAAGAAAGCCATTATGCCAGAGCATTTGACTACAGAGGAGTAGAATATGGGAAATACCTAAGATTTGAAAACAATAGAGAAGGTATGACAAAATTTTTTAGATGGGCAAAAGACTTGATGGAGAGACATAAGAAAAACAAACTAATAGTAGGGATAGAACCGACAGGGCAATATTGGCTATGTTTTGCCCAATACCTTAAAGACAATAACATAAAGGTAGTATTGGTTAATCCATTTCATGTAAAGAGGAGCAAAGAATTAGATGACAATTCTCCCACAAAAAGCGATAAAAAAGACCCAAAAACAATAGCAATGCTAGTAAAAGACGGGAGATATGTAGAGCCGACAATACCTGAAGGAGTATATGCAGAATTAAGGGTAGCGATGGACATAAAAGACAGGTTGAACAAACAAATAGGGATGACAAAAAATCAAATAACAAGATGGATGGACATATACTTTCCGGAGTTTAACACCGTATTTTCAGACTGGGAAGGGAAAGCAGCACTTATCACATTAAGAGAATTTCCAACGCCTGAGAAGATAGCAAAAAAGAGTGCTGAAGAAATAATATCGATATGGAAGAAAGAAGTACAAAGAGGGGTAGGAGAAAAAAGGGCTATAAAGCTGATAGAAACTGCTAAGGAGAGCATAGGGAAGAAGCAGGGCATAAAGATGGCGGAATACGAGATAAAGACTCTCATTGAACAATACGAATTTCTCAAAAAACAAATTGAAGAAATAGAGAAGAAGATAGAAGAATTAATGGTTGAGATACCAGGGGTTAAAGAACTACTAGAAATCAAAGGGATAGGAGTAAATACAGTAGCAGGTTTTATTGCAGAAGTAGGAGATATTGAAAAATATGAACATCCAAAACAGATACAAAAACTAGGAGGATTAAACCTAGTAGGAAATAGCTCTGGTAAGTATAAAGGAGAAACGACAATAAGTAAAAGGGGGAGGAAACGATTGAGGAGAGTACTATTTACTGCAGTAATGGCCTTGGTTGCAAAAAACGAAGAGTTTCGTGAACTTCACAAATATTACACTACCAGAGCGCAAAACCCGTTAAAAAAGAAGCAATCACTAATAGTATTGTGCAACAAACTGATAAGGATATTTTATGTCATATTAAAGAAAGGAGTAAAATATGACCCAATCAAGATGATAAAGGACATAAAGAGGCCACTATTACAGGAAGCTGCATAAAAAGTGCCAACATACTATCAAATCAATTAAGGGTTAATCATCTTCTCTTCAGCTTTAACTTGCTCACATCTAAAAAGCTGACCCTTAAGAAGAATTAATTTTTAGGGAAAACGAAAGTGTGAACGACGTGACATAAAAGGTAAAGTAAGGAATAAAACAAAAACAACTAGTCAAGATGGTATATTGACAACAAGAGCGGGAATTGTCATAAAAAATAATCACCATACGGGCAAAGACCCTGCAATGGAGCAGAAATGACATCCACCTCATGGCAGGTAGAACGAAGGAATTAAGGACGGAGATCCAGTGAGACATGGGAGGGTAAACCCCATGAGATAAGTGGAGTTATCCCGCCATAATATGGAAATAGGATATGAGGTTTATTAAACTTACCTATTTAATGGTTAGATAAGTAAGAAATGATAATATAAGCCATGAGATGCTCTTGTTGTGATGAGAAAATTAAAGAAAAACTAAGATATTAAGAGAAAATAAAAGATAATAGAGGGAGGGGTAATTAGTGTCAAAACAATTAAAAAAATTTAATGGAATAGTTGTTATTTTGTTAGTGATTGTCATTTCTTTGACAGCTTGTAGTAAAGCTTCACAAAATCAATCTCAAACTTCTCAAACTTCCAAGGAAACAGTTCAAACAGTTACAGATTTAGTTGGAAGACAGGTAGAGATAAAGACCCCAGTACATAAAGTTGTAGGGATAGGTCCAGGAGCTTTAAGACTTATAACCTATATAGATGGGATTGATAGAGTCGCAGGAGTAGAAAATATAGACAAAAAACTTGTAGATGGTAGAACCTACAATATGATTTTTCAAGAGAAATTAGCTCAACTTCCTACTATTGGACAAGGTGGTCCTGATTCTACAGCAGATGCAGAGAAATTAGTTGAAGTAAATCCTGACGTTATTTTTGTGATATCTTTGCTCGACAAAGCCAAAGCTGATGACTTGCAGGCCAAAACAGGAATTCCTGTGGTAGTTTTAAGCTATGGCAAACTCGGTACTTTTGAAGAGGATGTATATACCTCATTAGAGATTATAGGAAAGATTATGGGAAAAGAGGATAGAGCTAAAGAAGTAGTTGACTACATCAAAGGAATTCAAAAAGATTTACAGGACAGGACAAAGGATATATCAGAGGATAAAAAGCCAACTGTTTATATAGGTGCACTAGGATTTAAAGGTGCACACGGTATAGAGAGTACACAAGGGAATTATCCGCCTTTTATGGCTGTAAATGCAAAAAATGTAGCTGATACTTTAGGACAAAAAGGAAGTATCATGATAGAAAGAGAAAAATTATTAGATTGGAATCCTGATATAATATTCATTGATGAAGGGAACTTTGATTTAGTTAAACAAGATTATCAAAAAAATACTGATTTTTATAAAAGTTTGAAGGCTGTTAAAAATGACAATGTATATGGAATTTTACCTTACAACAATTACACTACAAATATTGACACAGCTTTGGTAGATTCCTATTGGGTTGGAAAAGTTCTTTATCCAGAAGCATTTAAAGATATCGATCCTGTAGAAAAGGCAAAAGAAATTTATAGTTTGTTTTTTGGAGATTACGGAAAAAATGTGTATGACAAAATGGAAGAAGTGTATGGGGGTTTTGAAAAAATTAAGTTTTAGAGTATAACATAATTCCTCCGCTTTTCGAGTGGGGGAATTACAAAGATAAGGGGATGAAGCTTTGAGACAGTCATTTATATATACTGTACCGGATAGCTATAATAAATATATCAAAAGAAAAATATTGATTATATTTTTAACAGCTTTGGCTACATTTGTACTTGCAGTATATGCTATAAATGCAGGTTCGGCTGGCATTAGTACCTATGATGTCATAAAAACGTTGTTAGGTAAGGGAGAAGAGAGATTTCGTATCATAGTTTGGAACATTAGGATGCCAAGGGTTTTAACAGCAATTGTAGCAGGAATTGGTCTTTCAGTTGCAGGATGTGTAACCCAAAGCATTTTAAGAAATCCCTTAGCCTCTCCTTTCACTTTAGGTATTTCTCAAGGAGCAGCTTTTGGAGCAGCAGTAGCTATAATTGTGTTTGGTGCAGGTAGTACTGCAAATTCTGATTCTGTGATTATAAACAATCCTTATTTAGTAGTTTTTTTTTGCTTTTTTGGGTTCAATGGGTTCGACAATAGTCGTATTGATGTTGGCAAAAAGCTTTAGAGTAACTCCTGAAGCGATGGTTTTGGCAGGAGTAGCTTTAGGGTCTTTGTTTTCAGCTGTTACTATGATTTTGCAGTATTTTGCTGATGATGTAAAAGTGGCTTCTGTAGTTTTTTGGACATTTGGAGATATAGGAAGGGCATCATGGAAGGATTTGGGCATAATGTCTGTAGTTGTAGGTATTTCTCTGATACATTTTATGTTTAACAGATGGAACTATAATGCTTTAGACAGTGGAGAAGAAACGGCAAAAGGTCTTGGAGTTGACGTGGAAAGAGTAAGATTATTAGGCATGTTTGTCTCTTCTTTAATTGCTGCCGTTATTACCTCTTTTGTAGGAATTATAGGCTTTATTGGACTTGTTGGACCTCACATAATGAGGAGATTAATTGGAGGAGACCATAGATTTTTGATTCCTGCTTCTTCTGTAATGGGAGGTTTAATACTTTTAGCATCAGACACTTTAGGCAGAACTATTATTTCACCGGTAGTATTACCTGTGGGCGCTATAACCTCCTTTTTGGGAGCACCGGTTTTCCTCTATGTGCTTTCAAGGGGGTATAAGAGATGATTTTAGATATAGATGGTATTGAATTCAGTTATACCAGTGTACCCGTTTTAAAAGATGTTAAATTTACTCTTCAAAGAGGAGAGTTACTTTCTATTTTAGGAAACAATGGGGCGGGGAAATCTACTCTTTTGAAGTGTATAAATAAAATTCTAAAACCTCACAAAGGAGCAATATATATCGAAAAAGATGAAATTTCAAAATTAAGTAGAATAGAGGTAGCTAAAAGAATAGGATATGTGGCGCAAAGGAATGAGAATGGTCGATTTACTGTATTTGATGCGGTACTTTTAGGAAGAAAACCTCATATAAAGTGGGATGTGACTGAAAGGGATATAAAGATTGTAAATGAGGTGTTAAAAAAATTTGATTTAGAAAAATTATCACTGTGCTATTTAAATGAGTTAAGTGGAGGAGAATTGCAAAAGGTAGTCATAGCGAGGGCTTTAGCACAGCAACCTATTGTAATGCTTTTGGATGAGCCGACGAATAATTTGGATTTGAAAAACCAAATCGAGGTTTTAAGAATTGTGAAAGAGACAGTGAAAGAGCAAAATATAGCAGCAATTGTTATAAGCCACGATTTAAATTTGGCACTTAGATTTTCTGATAAATTTTTACTTTTAAAAGATAATACCATTTTTGCTTATGGTGGAATGGAAGTCATGACTGAGGAAAATATAGAAGCTGTTTATGGTATACCTGTTGCAGTAGAAAAATGCCGTAATATACCAATAGTTATACCACTCTAAATTGTAGAAAGGGGTAGTTTAGCTTGAATTTAATACCAATAGGAATTATTCACAGTCCTTATACAGACAAGGGGGACGGTTCCTTCCGTCTGAGTTTTCGGACATGGGGAACCGTCCCTTCCGTCTGAACTTTCATTCCACTTTAACGGAAAGGAAGGGATAATTGCCGTGGAATTGATACCTATAGGTGTGATACACAGTCCCTATAAAAAGAGAGGGGAAGCGCCTCATCAAGGAAGGGTGAGCGATAAGGAAGCAGTGTTGGAAATATATCCTGAGTTTCAAGAAGGGCTTCAGGATATAGAGAGTAAAAAGCACATAATAGTTCTTTACTGGTGCCATTTAGGGAAAAGAGATGTCATAAAAACTGCCACTCCATGGGGGCCAGAGATAAAAGGAGTATTTGCCACTCGTTCTCCTTCAAGGCCAAACCCTATAGCTTTTTGTGTGGCTGACCTTGTAAAAATTGAAGGAAATAAACTTTATGTAAAAGGTGTGGATGCCTTAGATGGAAGTCCTATACTGGATATAAAGCCTTATGTTTATGAACTTGACAGCATAAAAGGTCCAGAGGATACATTGTAATATACCCTTCAATACAGTTAAAATATGTGGCAATACGCTGCGGAGAATGAGATAAGATTTAAAGACGGGAAAAAGGTCTGTATAGATTGCTTTGAAGAATAATCCCCTTGCACAGGGGAGAGGGATATGCTATAATTTTTTTAGCGAATATTGTATACAGTATACAAGAGGTGAATAAAATGAAGTCAATTTATACCTGTGGAGTATGTCCAAAAAAGCCTTGTGCTAAAGGGGAGGGGAATTTTCCTAAAAATTGTCCTACTATTGAAAAAAGAGATATTGTAGAACAGTCAGTTGCGATATACAAACAAGATGAAATGGTTCATAAGATAATGAACTTCGCCAATACTCTTCCTAAGAAGGAAAATGGAGAATTGAGAAGTAGGGCAGAAGAAATAATAGAGTTTATTAAGCAGATGGGATTTAAAACTATTGGCGTTGCATTTTGTTATTCTACGAGTAAAGAAGCGAAACAATTTGTAAAATTATTAGAACAATATGATTTAAAAATTGTTCCTGTTTGCTGTAAAGTCGGTTCTATTGATATAGAAGATATAGACATTCAAAAAGATAAAGAGGGATTTGTTGCTACTTGCAATCCTATAACACAGGCAGAGATAATGAACCAAGAAAATACAGAACTCAATGTAGTAATAGGTCTTTGCGTAGGCCATGACATACTTTTTAATAAATATTCTAAAGGGTTAGTCACAACACTGGTGGCAAAGGACAGAAAATACGCTCACTGTCCTGTAAAAGGATTAGAACTTGTTAATGTGTAATTTGGTATAAAGAGGCATTATACTTTTTGTATGAAGCCTCTTTTTTTATTGACATATGAATTAGAAAAAATAAAAAATAGGTAATTTTCAATAAAGGAATGCAATTTAACTCGGTATTGGTGGATGAGATAAACAATGCCTTGTGGAATAAATGGGAAAAAATGTACTAATAATTATTGACATATGTCAATAAAATGTGTATATTTAAATTGAACATATGTTAAAAATATGGTGGTCTATGATGGATAAAAACAAAAACGATTTGATGTCATTAATAATAAAAACATTGAAAGCAAATGGCTTAAAGATAACTGAGAAACGCCAAATTTTAATAGAGGTATTTTTGAAGAGCCCTAATATTCACTTTGATTTTGATACACTCCTTGAGGAAGTTAGGAAAGAATGGCCCCATTATGGTGTAGCAACTCTTTATAGGAATTTAAGAATTTTTGTAGATAAGGGAATATTATCAGAAAATATAATAGGAAACAAAAAATACTATGAACTTAAAATGTTTAACAAAAAAAAGATTCACGCTCATTTAATTTGCAAATATTGTGGTAGTATAGACGAATATTATAGCCCAAATTTGGTAAAGTATATAAAAATGATAGATAAAAAATATGACTTTGATGTGTATTATGGAGAATTGAATTTTTATGGAATATGCAGTAATTGTAAAAGGGCTATAAAAAATGATTTAAAATAGGCAAAAATAATGGCCTATTTTATTTTTTATATTGACAATGCAAGAAAGCAGTGGTATACTACATGTTGATGATATTAATAAATAATATACTAGATTTTGTGCAAAATAGAATATACACAGATACAGGTGCCCAATTTCAAAGGGAAATTGGGTTAAAAGGGAAGCAGGTGAGAATCCTGCACGGTCCCGCCACTGTGATGGTGAGCTCTTTACAATATGCCACTGTCTGTTCAAACAAAAGGAACCGTCCCCGATGTTTGAAAGGTGGGAAGGCGTAAAGAGCGATGAACCTAAGTCAGGAGACCTGCCTGTATTTGGATTACACTTGCTCTACGGTCGATAGAGGAGGTGAGGTACTTTGCACACCTCTTAACTTGCCGTAGAAGTTAAGGGGTTTAATTATTTTTACAAAAGAATGGAGGTTTAAAATCATGAGAATTGCTATGAAGGTTATAAAAAGAGATGGAAGGGAAGTTGAGTTTGATAAGATAAAGATTGCAAATGCTATATACAAAGCTTTTAAGGCAGTGGAAGAAGGGGAATACAAAGATGCCCTTGAAATAGCAGATGAAGTGACAGAGTACGTAGAAAATAATTTAGAAGGAATAGCCAGTGTAGAGCAGATTCAAGATATTGTAGAGCAATACTTAATAAAGCATGGTCATGCTAAAGCGGCAAAGGCCTATATTTTGTACAGAAAACAGCATCAAGAGATAAGAGAATTTAAAAAAATGTTTATGGACATTGAAAAAATGGTGGATGAATACATAGGGAAACAAGATTGGAGAGTAAATGAAAATAGCAATATGAGTTATTCACTTCAAGGTTTAAATAATCATATCTCCAGTACGATAACAGCTCATTACTGGTTAAACAAAATATATCCTCCAGAAGTTAGAGATGCCCATGTAAATGGAGATTTGCACATTCATGACTTAGGCCTTTTATCTGTGTATTGCTGTGGATGGGATTTAAGGGATTTACTGCTTTCTGGATTTACAGGGGTAGAGGGGAAAGTTCAAAGCAAACCTCCAAAGCACTTTAGGTCCGCTCTTGGACAGATTGTCAATTTTTTCTATACACTTCAAGGGGAAGCAGCCGGTGCACAAGCTTTTTCTAATTTTGATACCTATTTGGCACCTTTTATATATTACGATAATCTTTCTTACAAAGAGGTTAAGCAAGCTTTACAGGAGTTTATATTTAACATAAATGTTCCAACTAGAGTGGGATTTCAAACTCCTTTTACAAACATAACTATGGATCTTGTGGTACCGGAGATTATGGCAGATGAACCTGTTATAATTGGTGGTCAATTGATGGATAAAACATATAAAGAATTTCAAAAAGAAATGGACATGTTAAATATAGCATTTGCAGAAGTTATGATGGAAGGAGATGCCAGCGGGAGGATATTTACTTTTCCAATACCTACTTATAATATAACTAAAAATTTTGACTGGAATAGTCCTGTCATAAATAAAATAATGGAAATGACTGCGAAGTATGGTTTACCCTATTTTAGCAATTTTGTAAATAGTGATTTAGATCCCAATGATGTGCGTAGTATGTGCTGTCGGCTAAGGTTGGACAACAGAGAATTAAGAAAGCGTGGAGGAGGGCTTTTTGGAGCGAATCCTCTTACAGGTTCAATAGGAGTTGTAACAATAAATATTCCAAAAATTGGATATTTATCTAAATCAAAAGAAGAGTTTTTCCAAAGGTTAGAAAGGCTTATGGATATTGCAAAAACAAGCCTTGAAATAAAGAGAGAAGTTTTAGAGAAAATGACTGAAATGGGATTGTATCCTTATTCAAAATTTTACTTAAGAGATATAAAAAAGAGATTTGGATTTTACTGGAAAAATCATTTTAACACGATAGGACTCATTGGAATGAATGAAGCACTATTAAATTTCATGGGAGTAAGCATAGCCAGTGAAGAGGGAAGGAAATTTGCACTTGAAGTATTAGATTTTATGAGGCATAAATTAGAACAATATCAATTAGAATCTAATTTCATGTACAATTTAGAAGCCTCCCCTGCAGAAGGAGCTTCCTATAGATTGGCTAAAAAAGATAAAGAATTATTCCCCGACATAATAACTGCAGGTAGCGATGTGCCTTACTATACTAATTCAACACAGCTTCCTGTAGACTTTACGGAAGATATATTTACTGCTTTAGACTTACAAGAAGAGTTACAAACAAAATACACAGGAGGTACAGTATTTCACGGATTTATTGGAGAGAGTATAAACGATGTGAACACCTGCAAAGCTCTAGTCAAAAAAATAGCTTATAATTATAGAATTCCTTATTACACTATAACTCCAACTTTTTCAATCTGTGAAGACCATGGGTATATTTCTGGGGAACATTTTGAATGTCCTTACTGTGGGAAAGAATGTGAGGTTTACAGCCGCGTAGTGGGATATTATAGGCCAGTAAAGAATTGGAATGAAGGGAAGAAAAAAGAGTTTAAGGACAGAAAGGAATTTGTTGTATGATGTACGATTTTATGCCTGTTTCTTTTGCTGATTTCCCAGGAAAAATTGCAGCCACTGTTTTTGTAAGTGGCTGCAATTTTAAGTGTCCTTACTGCCATAACTCTTATTTAATTCAAATAAGGGAAGGTATACGGAGTGAAAAGGAGTTTTTTGATTACCTTAAAAAGAGAGCAAATTTAATAGAAGGAGTGTGTATTACAGGCGGAGAACCTACTCTTTGGAAAGGATTAAAAGATTTTATAAAAAATATAAAGGATTTAAATTTTAGTGTTAAGCTTGACACTAATGGATCAAGGCCACAAGTGTTAGAAAATTTATTAGAGGAAGGATTGCTCGATTATATAGCTATGGATATAAAAGCGCCAATAGAAAAATATGGCATATTTTTAAAAAACAAAAAAGATATAGATAATATTCAAAAAAGTGTAGAGATAGTTAAAAATTCTAATATAGATTACGAATTTAGAACTACTGTAAATGACAAACTACTTACTTTAGAAGATTTTGAAGCTTTAGCTGATTGGATTTCTCCTGCAAAAAGGTATGTTTTACAAAGGTACAAGTATGCTGAAGGTGTATTGGATAAGGAGAAAAGTGGAATTCAAGATTGTAATATTAGCTTTTTGAAAAAAATAAAAGAAAAACTGAATGGAAATTTTGGCGAAATATTAATAAGAGAATGAGAGAGGCACCTCTCTCTTTTTATTTTTCGGAAAAATGAACTTGATAATGGACATAAATTAAAAATGGATTTATAATGTATTTAGAAACATTTGTTTTTCTAGGGAGAGAGGGAATAGGATGGCTAGCAATATACATATTTCAATAAATTACCAGATATTAATTTTGTTGATTTTAGCAATATTTTATTTATTAGTGCATAATGCAGGAAAGGAAAAATATATTCTATTTTGGGGAAGTGCATGGGGACTTGATTTAATAAGATACGCCATGGAATATGCAATAGAATATGGGGATATGCCTAATACATTTTTGATACAGGTGATAGTATATGGTTTGCTTGTAATAAGTTCTATATTGTTTACTTATGGTTTTCAATCTTTTTTTGAAGTAAATTTTTTGCAAAAGGGTTTATGGATTATTTCACTAAGTTTAGGTGGTATGCAGTAAATAAAATTTTAGGAAGTAGTAATTATATAGCTGTAATTCCAATGTATATTTTTTTAGGGGTTATGAGTATATTTTCTGGTACATTGATATTTAAAAATTTCAAATCCTCAAAAGTGATTTCTAGTTTAGTCATAGGAATATTACTTATTTTAATGGGCATTCGTGAGATTACATTTCCCATTATAAAACACTTTAATTTGATAAATTATTTAGTTGATTTTGACCTTTTGTATTCCTTAAAAGTTATATTAGCGATTGCTTTACTGATGCATTTCTATGAAATTGCAAGCAATATATTAGCTATTATTTTTCACAAACAAGAAGAACTTATGAAATCTTTGAATAAAGAAAAAGAATGGCTTCGTGTTACATTAAAGAGCATTGGAGACGGAGTTATTGCTACGGATGCAAACGGCAATATAGAGTTTATGAATCCTACTGCAGAAAAGCTTACAGGGTATAAAGAAGGAGAGGTATTAGGAAAGAGAATTGATGAGGTTTTTAATATAATCAATGAAGATACGAAAGAGAAGGTAGAAATTCCAATAGAAAAAGTTTTAAAAACTGGTGAAATTACAGGGCTTGCAAATCATACTGCTTTGATATCAAAAGATGGGCATGTGATATCCATTGCCGATTCTGCTGCTCCCATAAAAGACTCAGAGGGAAATGTAATTGGGACAGTTATGGTTTTTAGAGACATAAGCGATAAAAGAGAGTATGAAAAGCTATTGAAACAGTATGAATTTATTGTAGAATCTTCTAATGAAGGAATTGGGAGTTTTGACCTTGAAGGCATTATTCAAACTTGGAATAAAGGATGTGAAAAAATATACGGCTATAAAGCTGATGAAATGATAGGCAAGAGCATATACACTTTGATGCCAGATTTTGAAAAAGAAAAAGTCAAAAATATTTTACAAAGATTGTTAAAAGGAGAAGAAATAAAAAGTTATGAAGGAATACGGATTACAAAAGAGGGAAAAACTATACATGTGCTTGTTTCACTTGCTGGTTTAAAAGATGAGTTAGGTAGATATATTGGTATATCTTTTATTTCCCGTGATATTACAAAAAACAAAAAAACCGAACAAATTTTAAAAAGATATAAACTGCTTTTTGACAATATAAATGACATAATTTTATTTGCAAGATATGAAGATGGCAAGATTATAGAGGTGAATAAAGCTGCAATAAAGGCTTATGGCTATGAAATGGAAGAACTTTTAAAGATGGATATTTTTGAGCTTTGTAATTGTGAGAAAGAGGAGTTGACTCAATTGTTAGATGTTGAAGCTGAAAGGGGTGTTTTGCTGAACTTACAACATAAGAGAAAAGACGGTAGCGAGTTTTATGTGGAGGCCAATGTAGTAAGTGTTGATTTTGAAAATGAAAAGCTTATTATGACGATAATAAGAGATATAACAGAAAGGAAGTTAGCGCAAGAGAAGCTTGAGCACTTGGGCACCCATGATATACTTACTGGCCTTTACAATAGAAACTTCTTTGAAGAAAAATTAGCTTTTGTTGGTAAACAGAATATAGTGCCGACTGGTTTGATAATTTGTGATGCAGACGGATTAAAACTTATCAATGATACAATAGGGCATAAGGCAGGAGACATGCTTTTAAAAACAGCGGCGGATGTGCTGAGAAAATGTTTTAGAGGACAGGACATTATCGCCCGAATAGGAGGAGATGAATTTGCTGTAATACTGCCTAACGCTAGCATTGAGATTGTAGAAGAAGCGGTTGATAGAATAAGAAAAATGGTTGAAAATAGTAAATTTACTTTTGAAAAAGAAAACATACCTTTAAGTATGTCAATAGGCTATGCAGTGAAGAATAATAGTTTTAAAAAAATTGAGGAAGTTTTTAAAGAAGCAGATAATAACATGTATAGAGAGAAGCTATTTCATAAAAGAAGCAGTTATAGAAAAGTATTAGATTCTATCTTAAAGATGTTTGAAATACGACAGCCTAAGCTACAAAAGCATCTAAATGCAGTCAAAGAAATTTTAGCAAACTTTGCCGAATATTTAAAACTTTCTCAAGTGCGGATAAAAAATTTAGAGCTTCTGGCTGAGTTTCATGATATTGGAATGGTAGGAATTTCAGATAAAATACTAGATAAGGTAGATAACTTAAATGAAGAAGAAAAATTGGAATTTCAAAAACATTGTGAAATAGGTTATAGAATTGCTATGTCATCGCCTGATTTAGCTCACCTTGCGGATATGATTTTAATGCATCATGAATGGTGGAATGGACAAGGTTATCCACTTGCTGTAAAAGGAGAGGATATTCCTTACGAATGTAGAATTTTGGCTATAGTAGATGCTTATGTGCAGATGATAGATGAAGAAGGGAAGGGGCTTTCTAAAGAGCAAGCGCTAAAAGAGATTAGAAAGATGGCGGGGATACAATTTGACCCTATTCTTGTTGAAAAATTTTTAGCCTTTATGAAGGATTGATATTTTTCTTTAAAAAGTATAAAATATTAAAGTAATCGTCATTTATTAAACAATAGGGTGTGATAAAATGCCAAGACCTCCAAAATGCAGATGGGTTAGAAGTGAACCAAATGTAACTCATTTTAAACCAGTAGGTGTGCCTATGTCTATGTTAGATGAAGTTATACTAACAGTAGAGGAATTAGAAGCTATAAGGCTTAAGGATTTAGAAGGTTTAGAGCAAGAAGAATGTGCTGATATGATGAAGGTGTCGAGACCTACCTTTTTTAGAATAATCAATTCTGCTAGACAAAAAGTGGCAGATGCTTTGGTTAATGGTAAAGCGATAAGAGTGGAAGGTGGAAATTACAGAGTTTATGAAGAAGAACAAAGAGGTCATAGAGGTATGCGACATAGACATGGCCACTGGGGTGGAGAAGATTAAAATTCTATTAAATTTTCATATTTTTTTACAAAACCTTTCATATATATAGTATAATTAATGCTGTGAATAAGAGTTACTATATATATGAAAGGATGAAGTAAATGGACCTTATAAAAAACTTCATTGATATTGTATTGCATCTTGATAAGTATTTAGGCAGTGTTATTCAAACTTATGGCACATATACTTACAGCATTTTGTTTTTTATTATTTTCCTTGAGACTGGCTTTGTGGTGACGCCTTTTTTGCCTGGAGATTCTCTTCTCTTTGCAGCAGGGACTTTTGCAGCAATTGGCAGTTTAAATGTATTTTATGTGGTTATACTTTTGGCATCTGCTGCCATATTAGGAGATACAATAAACTATCATATAGGGAAATTTGTGGGAGAAAAGATTTATGAAAGAGAAAATCTACGACTAATAAAAAGAGAGCATTTGCTGGAAGCTCGTGACTTTTATGAAAAGTATGGTTCTATTACTATTGTTGTAGGAAGATTTATACCAATTATTAGAACTTTTGTCCCTTTTGTAGCGGGTATTGGACAAATGAGATATTTTAAGTTTTTATTTTACAATGCATTAGGAGGAACGCTGTGGGTTTTACTTTTTACTTTAGGTGGGTACTATTTTGGGAATTTGCAAATAGTGAGAGACCATTTTGGATTGGTGACAATTGCGATAATTGTCATATCGTTAATACCCGCAATTATAAGCGTTTTAAAAAGGAAAAAACGTTGATGCAGGAAGTTTTTGATAAAATGTGTGCTGTTTCGATATAATATATTATTTAATATATTTTAAATTTTATGAAAGGGGAATATGGATTATGGGCCTGTTTGGAACTAAAGGTGAGACTATCGTTATAAATGTTAAAGGAATGTCATGCAATCATTGCAAAATGTCTGTCGAAACTGCACTAAAGAAATTAAATGGGGTATCGAAAGCTATTGTTGACCTTGACAAAGGTAATGTTACGGTAACATATGATCCTGCTAAAGTTTCTGTAGATGATATGAAAAAAGCAATTATTGATACAGGATATGAAGTGTAATACCTATTAAAAAATTTAAAGTGAAAGAAAAGCATTGAATGAAATATCAATGCTTTTCTTTGCGTTATCTTGGTTTAAATGTTGTGCATTCTGTTTCTGCACTAGTTTTTGCAGACATTACTTTTGAATTTATTTCAATCGATGGAGCATGACATTTCATATCTTTCCAGTAACTACAAGTATTTACTGAACATTTAACTACATTTTCTGCTGACATGTGACACACCTCGCTTTTTATTATCAAAAATAGTATTTGCATATATTATTTTATTATACCTTTCTGAAAACAAAATAACAGGGTGCTTTGCGCAGCTTAATGGCAATTCTTAAGAAAGAAAAACATTAAAAATTAATGGTAATATTTATAAGAGTATTAAAACAAAAATAGCAAAAAGTTTATAAGCTTTTAAAAAATACATGAAAGTGCATAAAAAGACCCCGCATCAAATGGGGTCTTTATAAATATTAGAAATAATGATAATGCTAAACTAATTTTAAAAGGTTTGTTTAGCAGTATCAATGGTTATTTCTAGAATAGTTCTAAACCATGGAAATTTCTCTTTCCTCATGTCAAATGGGAACGTTCTTTTATGAATTTTGTAGTTCTAGTGTTCAAAAAACCTATTCCTTTGTATATTTTTCGCTGAACTATTCGATTCCAAATTGTCGATTTAACCCGATTGCTCATTTCTATCTTTTTTTCCGCCTTGTTCATTTACCGACAGGAATTAACGCCCAAGTGTAACATTGACATAGCTATTCCATGCATTAACAACATGAGGTTCATCTTCGCATTGGGTTACGATAAAATATCTATCTGGCCTTTCTAAATTACTCATGGAAGACTTTTGTATTAAAATGTTTTAGCAACTTCCTGAGCTCGTTTGGTTGCCTCTGACACTATTTTTTCTACATCTTCTCCTATTATATCCAGTCTTTCTGCTACTATAGTTTCTACTACTTCAATTCCCATAAAGGTAAGTATTGCCTTTATATATCTGTTTGCCATTTCAAATCCTGAAAAAGGTCCATGAGTGTATTCCCCGCCAGTGGCCATGATGTGGACAGCTTTTTTGCCCTTCATCAGCCCCACGGCCCCTTGCTCTGTATATTTGAATGTTATACCTGATACTGTTATATAGTCGATGTAGGCTTTTAAAATGGAGGGAATACCTAAGTTCCACATAGGAGCAGCTATGACGTACTTGTCAGCTTCTGCAAATTGATAAGCATATTTTAATATTGGATGATCCTTTGAGCTATCAGTTTTGGGTCCAAAAATGCTGTTGATGTCATCCAGTGTCAAAAAATGTATTTTTTCTTTGTATAGATCCAAAGTGATTATCTCATCTTGAGGATTATATTCTTTATAGGTCTTTATAAATTGTTCAGATATCCTGAAAGTCCTTGATGCATCATCATTTTTGGGATTTGCTTTAATATACAATAATTTGCTCATATTTAGTCTCCTTTCGTGCGAAAAATTTTTGGTTAAAAAATTGACTTTTGAGCACTTGAATATGTATGCTGAATAAAAATCTTTTGCTATGCTCTATATAAAATACCTCAGAAAATGAATTGTCTACTGATTTATAATTATGTCGCTGGGCGTCTTTGAAATTCTGCATGGAGTTTTATACATTTTTAGTATTGAATGTTCACAAACAAAATATGTCTCCTTGTTCAGATGGAAGCTACTGTGGCTTTATCCAGTGCTTTCTATTAAGAAATTAAATATGTTTCTTATATTCCACCTCCAGGCATTGATGTTTTTTTGACGTTCGGGTAAAATAATATCAAATAAAATTACTTTTCGCAAGTACAACAATTTTTCATACGTAGTATAAAAAAACGTACTAAAGGGGTGTAAAGATGGAATTAAGAAAAGGATTGTTAAATGTAAAATGTCCTATAGCTGTTACTCAATACGTGGTAGCTGGCAAATGGAAGCTGGTCATAATATGGCAGCTACGAGAAGGGCCTAAGCGTTTTAATGAGCTGAAAAGGCTTTTGCCTGATATAAGGCAGGGATACTTGACGCAGCAGCTAAGGGAATTAGAGAGGGATGGCCTTGTACACAGAGAAGTGTATAATGTGGTACCACCCAAAGTGGAATATTCACTGACTGAAATAGGTATTAAATTTCTAGAAGTCATGGATAAAATGCATGAATGGGGTAGTGAATACATTAAATTTTTAGAAGGGAAGATCGACTCGCAGCAAAATGCTACAGAATAACAGCATAACGTGAATATATCCATTGACATTAATTTAAGATTGTGATACTGTAGAAAAGAGAAAAATTATAAATTCATATCGAAATACTCGGAATTAAAAGGAGGCAAAAAGCTATGCCTGAAAGAGAAGACAAAATTTATGAGGATATAACCCAGCTTATAGGGAATACACCTATTGTTAGATTAAATAAAATTGTTCCAAAAGATGCAGCGGAGGTCATAGTAAAATTAGAGTCTTTTAACCCAGGTGGAAGTGTTAAGGACAGAATTGCATTAAATATGATAAAAAGAGCTGAGGAAGAAGGAAGATTAAAACCTGGTGGGACAATTGTTGAACCTACCAGTGGAAATACAGGCATTGGTCTTGCGATGGTTAGTGCTGTAAAAGGGTATAAGTTGATTCTTGTAATGCCTGATACGATGAGTATAGAACGACGAAATTTACTTTTGTCATATGGAGCAGAGCTTGTTTTAACACCCGGTGCAGAGGGCATGAAAGGAGCCATAAAAAAGGCACAAGAAATTTTGGAATTAAATCCTGATTATATAATGTTAGATCAGTTTAAAAATCCTGCGAATCCAGAAATACATGAACTTACAACGGCAAAAGAAATATTAAAAGATACAAATGGAGAAATAGATGCATTTGTAGCAGGTGTAGGTACAGGTGGAACAATATCCGGGGTAGGAAAAGTTTTAAAGCAATATAACAAAAATATAAAGATTTTTGCAGTTGAACCGGAAGAATCTCCTGTATTGTCAGGCGGCAAACCTGGACCTCATAAGATACAAGGAATAGGAGCTGGATTTATTCCTGACACATTAAATCTTGACATTATCGATGGAATTATAAAGGTAAAAGAGAGAGATGCTTTTGAGATGTCAATGATACTTGCAAAACAAGAAGGGATTCTTTGTGGTATTTCTTCAGGCGCAAATGTTTTTGCGGCAATTGAAGTTGCAAATCGCCTCGGGAAAGGAAAACGGGTTGTAACTGTGTTGCCTGATACTGGGGAAAGATATTTAAGTATGCACAAAGTTTTTGAATAAAAAAAGCAGAATATGAACAGATACTAAGAAATAGAAAATAATAGAGAGAGGCGATTTTTGTGGATAGAATTTATTTAGACAATGCAGCGACTACTCCAGTTGATAAAAGGGTATTAGAGGCGATGTTACCATATTATAGTGATGTTTTTGGTAATCCATCTTCCCCGTATTCATATGGTCAAGAAGCGAAAAAAGCTATTGAAGAAGCGAGGGAAAAAGTGGCAAAAGCGCTGGGTGCAGATGCAGACGAAATATATTTTACCAGTGGAGGCTCTGAATCAGATAATTGGGCATTAAAAGGTGTAGCATATGCGTTAAAAAATAAGGGAAATCATATTATTACAACAGAAATTGAACATCATGCAGTGCTCCATACTTGCCGATATCTTGAAAAAGAAGGATTCAAAGTAACATATCTTCCAGTTGACGAATATGGGCTTGTAAAACCTGAAGATTTAAAAAAGGCAATTACAGATAAAACAATCCTTGTTTCTATAATGTTTGCCAATAATGAGATAGGTACAATAGAGCCAGTTGATGAGCTTGTCAAAATAGCTCATGAGAAAAATGTATATTTTCATACTGATGCTGTGCAAGCAGTTGGAAATATACCGATAGATGTAAAAAAATTAGATGTAGATTTGTTATCTCTATCTGCCCATAAAATATATGGACCTAAAGGCGTGGGAGCATTATATATAAAGAATGGTGTAAAGATTCATTCGCTTATACAAGGTGGAACACAGGAAAAAAATAGAAGAGCAGGTACTGAAAATGTCCCAGGAATAGTAGGACTGGGGGAAGCGATAGAGCTTATCACGAAAAATTTGGATTCTCATATAAATAAACTTACATTTTTAAGAGATAAACTTATAAATGGAATATTAGAAAAAATACCTTATACGAGGTTAAATGGGCATCCAACAAAAAGGCTTCCAGGCAATGTTAATGTATCATTTGAATTTATAGATGGTGAATCCCTTATTTTAAACTTAGATATGGCAGGAATATGTGCTTCAAGTGGTTCAGCATGCACTTCTGGTTCACTTGAGCCATCTCATGTGCTTCTGGCAATTGGGCTCTCAAAAGAATTAGCTCGAGGTTCTTTGAGACTTACAATAGGTAAAGATAACACAGAAGAAGATATAGATAAGGTTTTAGAAGTACTTCCACAAATTGTTAAAAGATTAAGGTCAATATCACAGATTGTATGAGAGAATCTACAAGGAGGTTAAAAAATTTTTTTATGAAAAAGAATAACAGAGTAGTTGTGGGAATGAGCGGAGGTGTCGATAGCTCTGTTGCGGCATATCTTTTAAAAGAACAGGGATATGAGGTTATAGGTGTTACGATGCAAATATGGCAGGACAAAGATGAGGAAGCAGTAAGAGTTGAAGGCGGCTGTTGTTCATTGGCTGCTGTTAATGACGCTAGAAGAGTAGCGAATAAGATTGGCATTAAATATTATGTAATGAATTTTAAAGATGTTTTTAAAGAAAAAGTAATAGATTATTTTGTAGATGAATATTTAAGAGGTAGGACTCCCAATCCTTGTATTGCTTGCAATAAATATATAAAATTTGAAGAACTTTTAAAAAGAGCCTGGATGATAGATGCATATTATGTAGCAACAGGCCATTATGCGATTAAAGAGTACGATGAAGAAAGAAGAAGGTATTTACTAAAGAAATCTGTAGATACTTCCAAAGACCAGACTTATGTACTATATAATCTTACTCAAACTCAGCTTGAGCATATTTTGTTTCCACTGGGTAAATATAAAAAAGATGAGGTCAGAGAGTTAGCTAAAAATTTAGGCCTGCCTGTTGCATCAAAGCCAGACAGTCAAGAAATTTGTTTTGTAACTGATAATGATTATGGAAAATTTATTAGAGAAAATGCCAAAGAAGAGATAAAACCAGGAGAATTCCGCGATACGAGAGGTAGATTTTTAGGTTATCATAAAGGGATTATACATTATACAATAGGACAACGGAAAGGTTTAGGAATTTCTGTTGGCAAACCCCTCTATGTTGTCGATATTGATGCAGAAAATAATGTGGTAGTATTAGGATACGGTGACGAAGTATTTGGGGATGAACTCATTTCCTATAATAACAACTTTATTTCAATTGACAAACTTGAAGGAGAGATGAGAGTAAAAGCAAAGATACGGTACACTGCAAAAGAGCAGGATGCAGTAATACGACCACTTGAAGATGGGAGGGTTTTTGTGAAATTTGACAATCCACAAAGGGCTATTACACCGGGGCAGTCAGTAGTTTTTTATGATGGAGATATTGTTGTGGGAGGCGGAATAATAGAAAGAAAAGTTAGATAAAATTTCGGAATCTCCTTTTATGTGGAAGAATTTCCTATAAAAATACTGAGAGATGAAGAGGAGATGAAAATATGGCCGAAAAAGCTAATTTAAAAATAACAGGGATGTCTTGTGCAGCTTGTGCAACAAAAATAGAAAAAGGGCTTAAAAGCTTAGATGGAGTTTTAGATGCAAATGTAAATCTTGCGATTGAAAAAGCAACGGTTATATATGATCCAGATAAAATTAACATATGCGATATTGAGAAAAAAATAGAAGATATAGGATATGGTGTAATAAAAGATAAAGCAGAGCTTGCACTTGTGGGTATGTCCTGCGCATCATGCGCTGCCAAAATCGAAAAAACCTTAAAAAACCTGCCTGGTGTAAGCAATGCATCAGTTAATTTTGCGACTGAGACAGCAATTGTCGAATATGATTCAAATGAAGTTGATACAGAAAAAATGATTAAAGCGATAAAAGATATAGGATATGATGCAAAAGAAAAGACTGGAGTAGGTATTGACACAGAAAAAGAGATAAAGGAGAGAGAAATAAATACATTAAGGAAACTTGTAATATATTCAGCGATTTTAACTGTGCCGTTAGTAATATCAATGGTTTTGAGAATGTTTAAAATTTCAGGTGGAATACTTGATAATCCATGGTTACAGGTATTTTTATCTTCACCTGTTCAGTTTATTGTAGGTTTTAGATATTATAAAGGTGCTTGGAACAATTTAAAAAATATGACGGCAAATATGGATACTTTGGTAGCTATGGGAACATCTGCAGCATATTTTTATAGTTTGTACAATGTATTTACTAAACCCTCTCATGAGATACACAATTACTTGTATTTTGAGGCATCAGCAGTTATTATAACGCTTGTAACATTAGGTAAGCTGCTTGAAGCTATAGCCAAGGGAAAAACATCTGAAGCAATAAAAAACCTTATGGGACTACAAGCAAAGACCGCAAGAGTGATAAGGGATGGGCAAGAATTAGATATACCTATTGAAGAAGTCAAAGTCGGGGATATCGTTGTTGTAAGGCCGGGCGAAAAAATACCAGTTGACGGTAAAATAGTTGAGGGTAGTTCCACAATAGATGAATCTATGATAACTGGTGAATCTATTCCTGTAGAAAAAGGCGTTGGTGATGAAGTAATTGGCGCTACGATAAATAAAACAGGAACGTTTAAATTTGAAGCGACAAAAGTGGGTAAAGATACGGTACTATCGCAAATTATTAAAATGGTAGAAGATGCCCAAGGATCAAAAGCGCCAATTCAACAAATTGCTGATAAAATCTCTGGTATTTTTGTACCCACAGTTATAGCCATAGCTGCTACCACCTTTTTAATTTGGTATTTTGGGTATGGAGATTTTAATGCGGGCATAATAAATGCAGTATCAGTACTTGTAATTGCCTGCCCGTGTGCCCTTGGACTTGCAGTTCCCACTTCTGTGATGGTAGGGACAGGAAAAGGAGCAGAAAATGGTATACTCATAAAGGGAGGAGAACATCTGCAGAGGGCAGGGAAAATAACGGCAATAGTATTTGATAAGACTGGGACGATAACAAAAGGAGAACCGGAAGTTACAGACATAGTAGCTCTTGGAGATTTCACCGAAGATGAGATTTTGAAAATTGCGGGAATTGCGGAAAAAAATTCTGAGCATCCATTGGGACAAGCAATTGTCAATAAAGCAAAAGAAAAATTCAAAATATTGGAAGACCATGAGAAATTTGAGGCTGTACCAGGCTATGGTATATGCATTACGATAAATGAAAAAGAGTTTTATATTGGCAATAGAAGGCTCATGGACAGACAAAATATTGATATAACGTCAATTGAAGATAAGGTTGAAGAACTAGAATTACAAGGTAAAACAGCAATGATATTGGCATCTCACGACAGAGTTTATGGCATTATAGCTGTTGCAGATACTGTAAAGAGTGACTCGGCAAAAGCTATTAAAGAGTTACAAGCTATGGGTATTGAAGTATACATGATTACGGGAGATAATAAAAGGACTGCTGAGGCAATAGCAAAACAAGTTGGTATAAAAAATGTGTTGGCAGAAGTATTGCCAGAACATAAGGCTTTGGAGATTATGAAGCTTCAAAAAATGGGAAAAGTAGTTGCAATGGTGGGAGATGGTATTAATGATGCTCCTGCTTTAGCTACTGCGGATGTTGGCATAGCGATAGGTACAGGTACAGATGTGGCGATAGAAACCTCAGATATAACGTTGATAAGTGGAAATCTTATGGGTATTGTGACCGCTATAAAATTAAGCAAAGCTACCATGAGAAATATATATCAAAATTTATTCTGGGCTTTTGTATACAATACAATCGGCATACCATTTGCTGCGATGGGCCTTTTAACTCCAGCTATAGCAGGAGGGGCAATGGCATTTAGCTCAGTGTCAGTTGTAACAAATGCTTTAAGATTGAGAAGATTTAGGGAATGAGTTTGGAATTGTCCAAACTCATTCTTTCGCTTATTTCTGTTGCTACTTCAGTCATATGACTGATTGGGTTTAATGCTTTGTTTGAGATGATTATTCCTCCTAAAATTGCAATTGCAATTAAAATTGGAATCATAATAGTTTAATGGATCATCCGGTTATGAGTTATGAGATTATAAATAAGATGAAGGTTATGGAAAATATCGCAAAGATAATTCGTCATCATCACGAAAGATATGATGGCAAAGGTTATTCCGATGGATTAAAAGGAGAAGAGATACCTTTAGGTTCACGAATAATAGCTGTGGCTGACAGTTTTGATGCCATGACTTCTAAAAGGCCTTACAGAGATTCATTTACAATGGCTCAAGCTATTGAAGAATTGAAAAAAATGCGGGAAAACAGTTTGACCCCAAAGTTGTTGATGGATTTATATCTGTTATAGAAAATTTGGGCATTGATTTTTAAGATTTTCTAATTTGTTTTTAATGAAAATCTAATTTTCATTTAAGACTTCACCTCTATAATATTTCGTGAGGTGAAGAAACATGAATTTGACACTTTTTCACATGATAAATGGCTTAGCAGGCCATAATATTTTTTTGGACAAGATTATGACTTTTATTGCCGTGTATTCTCCAATTTTGTATGGGATGCTTATGTTGGTTCAGTGGTTTATAGGCGGTGATAAGGGTAAAAAGACTTCTATGAACGCCTATTTTGCTGCTATTATTGCATTGGGATTAAATTTGTTGATCTCCACTTTTTATTTTGAGCCAAGGCCTTTTGTACATCATAAGGACAATCTTTTGGTAAAATATCCGGCAGATGCTTCTTTCCCAAGTGACCATGCGTCAGGAGGCTCGGCTTTATCTTTTACAGAGCTTATGTATGACAAAATTATTGGCAGTATAATGATGGTTTTAACTCTATTACTTTTATTTGCAAGAATATATGTGGGAGTACATTATCCACTGGATGTCATAGCCGGCTTTATAATAGGATTTATAAGCAGTAAAATTTTAAGAGGTCTTGAAGGAATACTTAGTCCTGTTGAAGGGTATATTATAAAAATATGGCATAAAATATTTGCATAAACACAGGAGAAGTCCTGTGTTTTTTATGCTATAATAATAACAACAACTTATGAGGAGGGCGGGAAGGTGAAAGCAATAAATGGTGGAATAGATAAAAAACTTTTTGAAGAGCTTTTAAAAATAAATAGGAGTACTAATTTTCATCAATTAATAGGGGTGCATGTAGCAGAATTAGGGAAGGGTTATGCTGTTACAAAAATGGAAATTGAAGAAAAACACTTAAATCCTTTTGGCATTGCTCACGGAGGCGTGCTTTTTTCTTTGATGGATATTACAATGGGTATGGCAGCTCGCACAGTTGGAAAGCAAGTGGTGACTCTTGAAATGAATATAAATTATGTTTCACCTGCAAATTTGGTCGACAAAGTAAAGACGATTGGAAAAATAGTACATGCTGGCAATAAAACTACTGTTGCAGTTTGTGAGGCTTACACAGAAGAGGGGAGACTTTTGGCTGTAGCTAGAGAAACTTTTTTCAATATGTAATACATTATGTTTAAGAATTGTTTTTATGGTATAATTTTGGTAAGAATAAACATATAAAGGGGTGTTTTTTATGAATTTTGACAGTTTTTTGTATAACACAAGGCCATTTTTAAATTACCTTTTTGATTTTTATAGCAACCTAGAAGAAAAAGTTTAAGCAGTGTGATATACAATGCTGGTGGAGAGGATAAGGTTTCAGTTTTGGTTGTAGATATGCTAAACGGTTTTTGTAAAAGCGGTCCTTTAGCAAGTCCAAGAGTTGCAGGCATAATAGAACCCATAAAAAATTTATTGAAAGCCTGCTACAGAATGGGGATAAAAAATGTGTTCTTTTTAAATGACGCCCATCCTTCAGATGCAGTTGAATTTGGAGAATTTCCACCTCATTGTGTAAAAGGTGCTTTTGAAAGTGAAATTGTGGACGAATTAAAAGAAGTAGTTGAAGGAGAACCTGTGATTGTAGAGAAAAATTCATTAAATGTGTTTTTTGGTGGGGAATTAGAAGGCGGGAATGAGTTTTTGAAGAAAGTTGTTGAAATGATAAAGGAAGGAAAATCTACTTTTATTGTTGTAGGAGATTGCACTGACTTATGCGTTTACCAGACGGCTATGTCTATAAAAATGATTGCAAATGCCAATAATCTTAAAGCAAATGTAATTGTACCGGAAAATTGCGTTGAAACGTATGATACATCTGTAAAAACTGCTCAATCCCTCAAGATACTGCCTCATGATGGCAATTTGATACATACCATGTTTTTGTGTCACATGAAATTAAACGGTATAGAAGTTGTAAAAGAGCTGTTGGAGGAGTAATAAAATTCCATATTGACTTTAGGAAATTTTAGTATATAATATTAATAGAGATATTAGGACGGATGTCCGAATTAATTTTGAAAGGGGTTATATATATGACAAGTTTGCTTGAAAAATCTATCAATTTTGGTTTGGGATTATTTGCATTATCGCGAGAGAAAATAGAAAAAATAGTAGAAGAACTTGTAGATAGAGGAGAAGTTGCAAGAGAAGATGCACAAAAAATGGTAAAAGACTTGGTAAAAAAAGGTGAAGAACAGAAGGAAGAATTGAGAAAAATGATTAAAGACGCAGTTGCTGAAACGTTAGGCTACATGAATATTGCCAAAAAGGAAGATATTGTTACTAGGGAAGAGATAAAGAGTATTGTTCGTGAGGAAGTCAGAAAAGTGCTGGAGGAAATACAAAACACAGAAAAATAAGTAACTATAAAATTTTGATGACAGGTGTGAAATAATGCAACATTTAAGAAGATATAGAGAAATAATTTTTGTATTCATCAAATACGGGTTTGGTGCTATAATTGACAATATTGGAATTTTAAAACATATAAATGTAAGAAGAAAAATCTTGAAGCAAACAAATGATGAAAATATTGCGAAACTTTCCCGTGGAGAAAGATTAAGACTTGCTCTTGAAGAATTAGGACCTACTTTTATAAAAATGGGGCAGATTTTAAGCACAAGGTCTGACATTTTGCCAAAAGATATAATAAAAGAATTGGAAAAATTACAGGACAAAGCTCCTGCTTTTTCTTTTGATGAGGTGAAATCAGTTATACAAAATGAATTTGGCGAAAGTTTGGAGGAAGCCTATGCTGAATTTGAACCTACTCCTCTAGCGGCGGCTTCTATAGCACAAGTTCACAAGGCTTTGTTGTGGTCAGGCAAAACTGTTGTTGTCAAGGTTCAAAGGCCAGGGATAGAAAAAATCATAGCCCAAGATATGAGGATATTAGAAGATATTGCCAAATTTGTTGATAATCATACAAAATATGGAAAAATATACAATTTTACAAAAATGGTAGAAGACTTCAAAAAGAGATTGGAAGAGGAATTAGATTTTAGAATAGAGGGGGAAAACGCAGAAAAGTTCAAAAAGAATTTTTTAAAAGACAAAAAAGTCAAAATTCCTTCTATAATCTGGACCCATACGACAAGACGTGTATTGACGATGGAATACATTGGTGGCATTCCGTTAAATGATTTTAATGCAATTGATGAGGCTGGATTAGACCGCGGTGCAATTGCAAGAAACCTTGCAAAATCTGTATTGAATCAGATTTTAAGGGATGGTTTTTTTCATGGAGACCCTCATCCGGGAAATATTATGGTGCTAGAGGATGGGACAATAGCATTTTTAGATTTTGGAATGGTAGGTAGCTTAAGCCCAGAAAGGAAAAGACAGTTTTCTAAAATGTTGTTGGGGATTGTTTACAAAAATAGCAGGATGATTATTGAAAGCATTATAGATTTAAATGCTGTGACTCTAAATGTCAATATGAAAAAGCTAGAAAAAGACATAAATAATTTGCGAGATAGATATGTTGAAATACAGTTAGAAAAGCTCAAAGTTGGGGAAGTCCTCAATGGGATATTTGACCTTGTATTTTCGTATAATATTGTAATTCCCAATGAATTTAATATGCTGGCTAAAAGCCTTATAACGTTAGAGGGAATAGTAGAAAAGTTAGATCCCAAAATTAGCGTTTTAGAAGTGGCAAAACCAATTGCAAAGCAGTTGATACCTAAAATGTTTTCTACTCAACATATGAAAGAAGAGATAATAAATGCCACAATGGATTATAGCAGATTGATAAAAGAGTTGCCATCATTTTTATTGAATTTTTTAAGGAAAACAGAAGAAGAAAATTATGCTATAGAATTGAAAATAAGAGACCTTGAAAATTTAGAGAAACGGGTTGATAAGGTATTTAATCGACTTTCCACCAGTATTATACTTTTGGCTTTAAGTATTGTCATTGCAGGGATTTTAATAGGGTCAGGAATGAGTGCTAATGCTGGTGCAGAAATGTATAAGCTTAATGGGATAATTTTAAAGATTGGTTTAGCGATAGCTTTTGTCATAGTTTTAGGTTTAGCAATTTCTATTTTCCGATCTGGGCGGCTTTAATAAATAAACTTCAAAAGGGGAAATCCAAGATGGAAGGAAGAAACCAATCGCAAAGAATATTAAATGCTGCATATAAGTGTATTTCAACTAAAGGATATGCTAATGTTTCCTTAAGAGACATTGCAGAGGAAGCTGGTGTTGTATTAAGCCAATTGCATTATTATTTTGGCAGTAAGGAAGGGCTTTTTACAGAGGTAATAAAGATGATGATAGATAAATATTTAAAAGAAATAAATGAAGCTTTGAGTATGGGAGAAACTGCAAAAGATAAGATGCTATCCTTAGTGAATTTTTTTAAAGACCTTTTAAAAAATAATCCAGGACTTTTTAAACTGTTGTACGATTTTACAGGTTTAGCTATGTGGTCCTCTTCTTTTAACAGTTTATTAAAAGATTTATTTAATGACTTATCTAAAATGATTGAGGAAAAAATTTTAAGTAACAGTGCTTTAGGAGAGAATTTTAGAAATTATTCTCCACGAGCAGTAGCGAGGATGATACTTGGTGCAATGTTTGGTACGGGAATTCAAGTGATTTTAGATTCTAATGAAAATGAAATTTTGGATGCGTTAAATGCCATACAAATTATTTTTGAATAGAAATGGTGATGAAAAATGAGACCCAAAATAGGACTTATACTAGGTGGTGGAGCAGCAAGAGGATATGCGCACTTAGGTATACTAAAAAGATTTGAAGAAGAAAATATTCCTATTGATTTTATAATAGGCATAAGTATGGGAGCGATAATAGGAGCAATCTATGCTTCAGGACATAATGTAGACAAACTTATAAGTGATGCAAAAAAGATTAATATGTTAAAATTTATAAGTCTATTGGATTTTAAAGCATCTAGAACCGGCTTAGTAAAGGGTGAAAAAATAGAGAAATATTTGCGGGGTTATGTAAAAGAACGTTTTGAGGAACTTAATGTCCCTCTGTATATTGTGGCTACTGATATTCAAACAGGAAAGGGAGTAGTATTTTCAGAGGGAGACTTGATAAAAGCTATAAGGGCAAGCATTTCTATCCCCGTCTTTTTTGAACCTGTGGAGTACAATGGAACCAAGTTAGTTGATGGATCAATCATTGATTCTGAGGCAATAGAATTAGCAGCTAGCTTGGGAGCAGACATAATTATAAATTGCGATGTAAGCTCAAGCATTGATATGGGCTTTTTCGAAAGGTTTTTTTATTCTTTAGCTAATAGTGAGAAAGTGCTGCCAATAAAAAAGTATTTCAATTTAAAAAGGACAGCGCCTGAAATTATATCCATTACAGCTACAACTATGAAGTTATTAAAAGACAGCTCTAACAAAAATTCCGAAAAAACAGAGAGGGGTAAAAGAGTCTATACAATAAAACCTAATGTTAATAATATTCGCTGGTATAGGTTTGACCAGGCGGGAAAATGCATAAATATGGGATTTGAAGCTGCCGATTCTATTGTTTGGAGAATAAAGAGAGAACTGGAAGTATAGAATAAACAACCCCCATTGATGTGAAAAAAGGAACGGAAAATACTTTTATAGCTTTAAAAATCATATTGAACATCTCATATAATTATGCTCTAAGTTTTAGCAAAAAACATAGAAAAACGGATATTTTTTTTGATAAAGGGAGAAATATTGAATAAATATAAGGAAAAATTCAAAATATTAGAAGATATAAGGGAATTTCAAGCTATATCCGATTTCTTTCCTTGTGGTATAATAAAAATTGGAATAGAAAAAATCTTGACGGGTACATAAAATATTCAAAATTTTGAGATTATTTAATGCACAAATCAAAAGCTGCTTAGACTGGAATAAAACTAATTACAGGAGGTGTAATGTTTCCTTTTGATAGTTTTAGAGTGTAAGCAGCTAATGAAGAGGTGATTGCCGTGGAATGCCCAAATTGCAAAAGTACGAATGTGGGCAAAATAGGGAATAACCTGTATTTTTGCAGGGATTGCAATTGCGAGATAAAGATAAAAAAGTGTACAGCTGTTGTGAGCATGTATGATTCGGAGGGTTGCATAAGCAAGAGATTTAAAGTTTGTTACAATGCATAAAGGAGGGGTAGTCCCCTCTATTTATTTTGTGAAAAAAAGTGATATTATAAAATTGCATATAAAGTTTCATTTTGGAATGAAAACAATATATTATTGATAGACTATAGATGGAATAATTAATTAACTTTAAATTTTAAGGAGTGGTACAGTGATTGAGATAGTTGACAAATTGAAGGATATCCTTAGAGAAGGGAAATTGTATTTAAACGAGCCCATGAAAAGACACACTTCTTTTAAAATAGGTGGACCTGCAGATGTGTTAGTTGTGCCAAATAATCGAAAAGAATTATTGGAAGCCATATCTTTGTTGAAACGAGAAAACATACCTTTTTTTATACTAGGAAATGGCACTAATCTATTAGTAAGTGAAAAAGGTATAAGAGGAGTTGTAATAAAATTATCCTCTTTGAGAAATGTAATTGTAGAGGGTAATAGGATAATCGCTGAAGCAGGAGCGCCTCTTTCCTATATTGCCAATGTGGCACTTGTACATGAACTTGCGGGATTTGAATTTGCTAGCGGGATTCCTGGCACTTTAGGTGGAGCAATAGTGATGAACGCAGGAGCTTATGGGCCTGAAATGAAGGACGTGGTAGAAAAAGTAGAGGTTTTAGATGGAGAAGGCAATATATTGATTTTATCAAATGAAGAAATGAATTTTTCCTATAGACATAGCATTATTCAAGAAAAGGATTGGATTGTTTTAAGAGCGTGGCTTAGTTTAACAAAAGGGAAATACGAAGAGATAAAAAGCAAAATGGAAGAACTAAATGCAAAAAGGAAGGAAAAACAACCTTTAGAGTATCCCAGTGCCGGAAGTACTTTTAAAAGGCCACCTGGATATTATGCTGGAAAATTGATTGAGGAAGCAGGACTTAAAGGTTATTCAATTGGAGGAGCTAAAGTTTCTGAAAAGCATTCGGGATTTATTATAAATACTGGCAATGCAACTTTTTACGATGTTTTAAATTTGATTGAGCATATACAAAAAGTAGTAAAAGAAAAGTTTGGAGTGGAACTTGTACCAGAAATAAGAATAATAGGAGAGAAATAGGTGATTTGACAAATGAAAATTTTTGCTGATTATCATACCCATACGGTATACAGTCATGGGAAAGGCACAATAGAAGATAATGTAAAAAGGGCGATAGAAATTGGGCTTGAGGAGATTGCAATCACTGACCATGGACCAGCTCATGTATTTTATGGCTTAAGAAAAGGGGATTTCAAAAAAATGAGAGAAGAAATAGATAAGATTAATGAAAAATATCCCCAAATTAAAGTGCTGATGGGAGTAGAAGCTAATTTAATCAGCTTAGAAGGGGATATTGATGTTCCAGATGAACTTATGAAATATTTAGATATTTTGCTTATGGGATATCATGAAGGAGTTATGCCTAAAGACTTTAGAAGTGCTTTACAGCTTTTTGGTAAGAACATGGCAAGTAAATATTTTATTTCCTTGCGGGAAGAGATGAGAGAAAAAAATACTCAAGCGATGATTAATGCTATAAAAAAGTACAAAATTGACATAATAACACACCCAGGGGCTAAAGTAGACATTGATACACAAAAGCTTGCAAAGGCAGCAAAAGAGAAAGGAACGGCTCTTGAAATTAATTCTAGTCACGGTTATATGACAGTTGAATATGTAAAGATAGCTAAAAAAGAGAGGTGCAAATTTGTAATAAACAGCGATGCCCATACGCCTCATAAAGTAGGAGACTTTGAAAGAGGAATAGAAATTGCAAAAGAGGCGGGACTAACAGAAGAAGATATAATAAACGCAAAGGGGTGATATTTTTATGAGGTTTGTAATAATAACAGGGCTTTCTGGTGCTGGAAAAACACAGGCATTGAAGGCTATGGAGGATATGGGCTTTTTTTGTATAGACAATTTTCCACCTGCTCTTCTTCCAAAACTTGCTGACCTTTTTTATCACTCAAAAAATGTTGATAAGGTAGCCCTTGGTATGGATTTAAGAGGTGGTCAGTTTTTTGAGGACATCTATTCTAGCCTTGAATTTTTGAAAAAAAATAACTACGATTACGAAATAGTTTTTTTGGAAGCTTCTGACGAGGTTTTGATAAAGAGGTTTAAAGAAACCAGAAGAAAACATCCTCTCTCTGAGGAAGGTAGAATAGTTGATGGAATAAATGAGGAAAGAAAGAGACTTGCAGAAATAAGGAAAATTGCCAATAGCATAATAGATACTTCTAATTTAACTTCTTCTCAGTTAAAAGAGGAATTGTCTAATATCTTTTTAAAAGGGAAAAAGTTTAAAGGAATCATAATAGATATTATGTCTTTTGGATATAAATATGGAATACCTCTTGATGCTGACCTTGTATTTGATGTGAGGTTTTTGCCTAATCCTTTTTATATTGAAGAATTAAGACCTTTAACAGGAAATGATGATAAGGTAAAAGAGTACGTGATGAAGTGGGAGGAAGCAAAGGAGTTTTTAAAGAAATTAGGGGACATGATTAAATTTTTAATCCCGTATTATATAAGAGAAGGTAAATCTCAACTCGTTATAGCTATTGGATGCACAGGAGGAAAGCATAGGTCTGTTACTATTGCAAATGCCCTTTATGAGTTTCTAAAAAAGAAGATTATTCTGTTATTTTGCACCATAGAGATATAGGAGAGGAGTAATATGATTATGGAAAATAATTCTAAAGGGGGACTTCATATTGTTGCTATTGGTGGAGGTACAGGGCTTTCTACTATGCTAAGAGGATTAAAACTTTATACAACCAATATTACTGCGGTAGTTACAGTAGCAGATGATGGCGGCGGCTCGGGAATCCTAAGACAGGATTTAGGGATACTGCCGCCTGGAGATATAAGAAATTGTATACTGGCTTTAGCAAATACAGAGCCTACAATGGAACAACTTTTGCAGTACAGGTTTACTGAGGGAATGTTAAAAGGCCAAAATTTTGGGAATTTGTTTTTGGCAGCCATGATAGGTATTTCTAAAAATTTTGAAGAAGCTGTAAAAAAGATGAGTGATGTGCTTGCTGTATCAGGAAAAGTTATTCCTGTAACTCTTGATGATGTAAGGCTTGTAGCAGAGCTTGAAAACGGAACTATCATTAAAGGGGAATCGCAAATTCCTGTTGTACAGCAAAAAGAAAACAGTAAGATAAAGAGAATATATATTGAACCTTCTCATGCAGAGCCTTTTGAAGAAGTGTTAGTGGATATATTAAATGCTGATGCCATTGTATTAGGTCCTGGAAGTTTATATACGAGTGTAATTCCTAATCTTTTGGTAGATGGAGTGTGTGACGCCATTGAAGCTTCCAAAGCGGTTAAAGTTTATGTTTGCAATATCATGACACAGCCAGGAGAGACTTTGGGCTATACTGCTTGTGACCATGTGAAGGCTCTTTTTGAACATGGGCTTAAATCTCTAGATTACATTATTGTCAACAATGGCGAAATTCCCCATGATTATATGAAGCGCTATATAAAAGACATGTCACAACCTGTTGAATACGATAAAAATCAGTTAGAAAGTATGGGAATTAAAGTGGTAGAGGAAAATTTAGTAGCTTTAAAAAAGGAATTTATAAGGCACGATGAGCAAAAGCTTGCAGAAGTAATTGTAAGCCTGCTTAAGTAAACGAGGAATTTTAGTCTATGTTGTACAAAAAAACATATTGACATTTGTTAAATTAAGATATACAATAATATTAAAAGCAAGCGCAAGCGATTGCAACACTGTTGCAATTGGGCGCTTTTAAAAAATACATTTCAAGAAAGCGATTGCTGTAATATATTAGCAATTATTTGTAAGGGGGAAAGTGATGAGAAAGAATGTAAAACTATTTGCGGCAATAATTTTATTCTTTTCTTTATTGCTGACCAGTTGTGGTAGTAAAGATACCAGTTCTAATATTACTTCTAAGTCAGATGTGATATATCAGGTTATGATAGATAAGTTTTACAATGGGGATAAGTCTAATGATGATCCAAAAATAAGTAAAGGTATGTTTGATCCAACCTATACCAATTGGAGGATGTATTGGGGTGGAGATTTAAAAGGTTTGACAGAAAAAATTCCTTATATAAAAGGGATGGGAGTAACAGCTATTTGGATTTCTCCTGTTGTAGACAACATCAACAAACCAGCAATATATAATGGCGAAATAAATGCACCTTATCACGGATATTGGGCAAGGGACTTTAAAAGAGTAGAAGAACATTTTGGCTCATGGGAGGACTTTGACAATTTTGTAGAGGCTGCTCATGCTAATGGGATAAAAGTTATACTAGATTTTGCTCCCAACCATACAAGTCCGGCAGATGAAAACAATCCTGACTTTGCTGAAAACGGTGCACTTTATGACAATGGGAAATTATTGGGAACTTATAGCAATGATGTCAATAAACTTTTTCATCATAATGGTGGAATTACCAACTGGAATAATTTAAAGGACTTGCAGGACAAAAATTTGTTTGACCTTGCAGACCTTGACCAAAGCAATCCTATTGTTGACAAGTATTTAAAGGATTCTATCAAGTTATGGTTTAGTCATGGAGTTGATGGGGTAAGGCTAGATGCAGCAAAGCATATGCCTATGGAATGGGTAAAAAGTTTTGCTGATACCATATACGGTGTTAAAAAAGATGCTATTCTTTTCGGCGAGTGGATGTTAAACGGTCCCACTGATCCTTTGTACGGTTATAATATTCAATTTGCTAATACAAGTGGTTTTTCTGTATTAGATTTTATGCTTAACAGTGCGATAAAAGATGTTTTTGAAAAAGGTTATGGCTTTGACAGATTGAATGATACTATTGAAGAGACAAATAAAGATTATAACAACCCTTATAAGTTGGTTACTTTTGTGGACAATCACGATATGCCGAGGTTTTTATCAGTCAATGACGATAAGGACAAATTGCATGAGGCTATTGCTTTTATAATGACATCACGAGGAATACCTGCAATATATTATGGCACAGAGCAGTATCTACACAATGACACAAATGGTGGAAATGACCCTTACAATAGGCCATTGATGGAAAAGTTTGATGAGAATACTAAGGCTTATGTTTTAATTAAAGAACTGTCAAATTTGCGTAAGGTTACACCGGCATTACAGTATGGTAAGACAATAGCAAGATATGTTAGTAATGATGTTTATATCTATGAGAGGCAATATGGTAAAGATATAGTTGCAGTTGCAATAAATAAAGGAGAAGAGACTACTATAAAAAATATAGAGACTTCTCTTCGAAAAGGCAAATACAGTGATTATTTAAAGGGTTTATTAGAAGGAGTTAATTTAAAAGTTGAAAGAGGAAATAGTGAAAACAACATTTTAAGTATAACTTTACCTAAAGACAGTGTAAGCATATGGACAAATGTAAAAGCGAAATAAGATTTTGGGTTTTTCCCAAAATTATAATAAAATTAAAAATTAAGAGGAGGATTTGTATGAAGAAGTACACAAAAATAATTGCATTGCTGACTGTGATGGTATTCGTTTTGTCAGCTGCTTTAACAGGTTGTGGCGGCAGCAAGACAAGTGACAATACTTCATCACAAGGTCAGACAGAACAAAAGAAAGAGCCTGTAGAACTTGTAGTATGGTCACACTTAACAGATCCTGAAATAGCAAAGGTTCAAGAGATTGCAAATAAGTGGGCAGAGCAAACTGGCAACAAAGTAAAAGTTTTGGCAGACCAGAGTGACTTCCAAGCTTTCTCAACAGCTGCTCAAAGTGGTAAAGGCCCAGACATCATGTTTGGTTTACCACACGATAACTTGGGTACTTTCCAAAAGGCAGGACTTTTAGCTGAAGTACCAGACGGAGTTATAAACAAAGACGACTATGTTCCAATGAGCATAAGTGCTGTATCTTACGATGGAAAAATGTATGCTGTACCAATTTCAATGGAGACTTATGCACTTTTCTACAATACAGATAAAGTTCCAACACCACCAGCAACACTTGATGATTTAATTAAGCTGGGCAAAGAAGTAGGATTCCAATACGATGTAAATAACTTCTATTTTAGCTTTGCCTTTATATCTGCTTATGGCGGTTATGTGTTCAAGGATACAGGCGGTGGACTTGATCCAAACGATATAGGATTGAATAACGATGGTGCAAAGAAAGGCTTAGAACTTATAAAAGACTTTGTGACAAAGTATAAATTCATGCCTGCAGATATAAATGGAGATATGGCAAAAGGTAACTTCCAAAGTGGAAAGACTAGTTTGTATATAAGTGGTCCATGGGATGTGGATGGCTTCAAGAAAGCTAATGTTCCATTCAAAGTTGCTCCACTACCACAGGTTGATGGTAAACCAATGCCTTCCTTTGCAGGTGTGCAAGCTGCTTTTGTAAGTGCAAATTCAAAACATCAACAAGAAGCATGGGATTTAATGAAGTATCTTGCTGAAAATACAGGATTGCCATTATTTGAAACAGGTAACAGGATACCAGCTCTTAAATCCCTCTTAGACAATCCAGAAGTTAAGAATAATGAGATTTTGAATGCATTTGCTGAGCAAGCTACACATGCTATTCCAATGCCTAATATACCGCAAATGGCAGCAGTCTGGACTCCTGCAGGCAATGCGTTACAGCTTATTACATCTGGAAAAGTTCCGGTTGACAAAGCTGCTGACGATATGGTGAATCAAATCAAGCAAGGCATTGCAACACAGCAATAACAAAAAGGGGCTTTTAGCCCCTTTTTTAGAGAAGGAGGTTGCTAGATGAAAACAAACAAAACTATGCGGGATAAATTAAGACCTTATGCTTATTTGTCTCCTGCTATACTATCTATGACTGTATTAAGTTTTGCCCCTATTTTGTATACTATTTATATTGCTTTTACAAACTTTAATTTATATCATTTTAAAAATTATCAATTTGTTGGATTTAAAAATTTTGTTGATATACTTGCCGGCCCTTTCAAAGTAGTTTTTGCTCCTGTATTTGTGTGGACAGTTATTTTTGCTCTCTCAGCTACATTATTGAGTTATATTATCGGTCTTCTTTTAGCAGTTATTTTGAATAACAAAAATATGTGGGAAACAAATTTATATAGAGCAATATTGATTATTCCATGGGGACTTCCTGGCACAATTGCCGCACTTACCTGGACAGGACTTTTAAATCAGCAGTATGGGGGTATAAATCTGATACTGCAAAAGTTGCACCTTCCCATGATACCATGGCTTCTTGATCCTTTTTGGGCAAGAGTTGCGATTATAATTGTCAGTGTGTGGATGGGTTATCCTTTTATGATGAATGCCTCATTAGGAGCTTTGCAGGCTATTCCACCTGAACTTTATGAAGTTGCAGATATTGATGGTGCTACATGGTTTCAAAAGTTTAGAATGATAACAGTACCAATGTTGACATCTTCTACTTTGCCACTTATTATTTCATCTTTTGCTTATAATTTCAACAATTTTGGCGCAGCGTTTTTAATTACAGGAGGAGGACCTCCAAGGACAGATACTTCTTTTGCAGGTCATACTGATTTGCTTGTAAGTTCAGCTTATAAAATGACAATGCAGTTTAATAGGTATGACTTGGCGGCAGCTTTGTCTATAATTATATTCTTGATAATTGGCACATTGAGCCTTGTCAATATGAAGATGACTCGTGCTTTCGAGGAGGTGGATTAAGGTGGAATATGCAAGTGTTAAAATTGGTGACAAAAAAACGACTAAAAAGATTTATTATAGGGAAAAATTAAAACCTCATGAAAAAGTATCTCTATGGATTAGCCGACTTATTATATGGGCTGTAATTGCAATAATGATGTTTCCTGTAGCTTGGGTAGTAGGAGCGTCTATGGCGCCTGGAGATGCCTTTTTCTCCGGTTCAATTTTTCCACAACATATGACATTTCAAAATTATAAGGATGTGCTTGTTAAGACTAATTTTTTACTTTGGGTAAAAAATAGTATGATTTTAAGCGTTGGTGTAGCAATTATTCAATTATTTTTGACTGCTACGTCAGCTTATGCTTTCAGTAGAATGAAGTTTGCTGGAAGAAAAAATGGCTTAAAGACTCTCTTAATACTTCAGATGTTTCCTACGTTTATGGCATTACCTGCTATATTTGGTATAATGGCAAAATTAAACCTTCTGGATAATCTCTATGCCCTTATGCTGGTCATGGCAGGTAGCAGCGCTTTTAGTATATGGCTTTTAAAAGGCTATATTGATAGTCTTCCAAAAGAGTTGGACGAAGCTGCTTTAGTTGATGGAGCTACTCATTGGCAAATTTTCACGAAAATAATTCTTCCTTTGGCGACTCCCATGCTTGTAGTTATATTCTTATTTAGCTTTATGGGAGTATACAGTGAATTTATTTTGTCCAGTGCGGTACTAAAGTCACCTGAAAATTACACAATAGCGTTAGGGCTTCAAAGGTTTATTCAAAACCAATTTTCGGCCCACTGGACTCAATTTGCGGCAGCCTCTGTTATGGCATCTTTGCCTCTTGTAATACTCTTTATGGTATTGCAGAGGTATTTGCAAGCTGGTCTTGCAGCAGGTGCAGTAAAAGGATAAAAAATTGTTACACATGGAACAATTTGTAAATACCGTATTATTTCCGGTATTTAAGACTGTAGACAAACTTTCGTAAAGGAGATATTTTGCATAAGGAGCGACTTGTTACAAAGCGACCCGGCACTCAAGTAAGAGAGTTTGATATAAGCAAAAATAGAAAAAAACAAGCATGCTTACTTGAGTGCCGGGAAACTTAGCAAGACCGAGGGTGGAGGCAGGGCCGAAGCCAGGGATGGCGGAGGCGGGCACATTAAGGCATGGATGCCACCTGACGTAGGTACCCTGCCGGAGCCTGAAGGTCGAGCTTTAGTTTTGTCGCTTTGGAACATCGGAGCGACGATGCAAAATATCTCCTTTGAATATTTTTTAACTTTGTCAACAAACTGAAATACCGGATTATTTCCGGTATTTTTATTTTTGTATATAAATAAAAACTTATGGCAAAAATAAATATGTATTTGCTTTTAAAGGAGGTTAAAAATGAGCAAGACTGTAGGAATACCTAAAGGACTTTTATATTACGATTTTTATCCAATGTGGAAGACTTTTTTGAAGGTGTGGGAGCAAAAGTAGTGGTTTCCCAGGATACAAATAAAAAAATTCTTGATGAAGGAGTAAAAAACTGTGTTGAAGATGCTTGTCTTCCTGTTAAAACTTATGTAGGACATGTGATAAATTTAAAAGAAAAAGATGTTGATTATATATTTATTCCGAGGATTGTAAGTGTAGAAAGAAAAAAATACCTTTGTTCAAAGTTTTTAGGACTGCCAGATTTTATAAAAAGCTTAATTGGTGATTTACCACCTATTATAGATGTTGAGATTAATTATTATAAAAATAACGATGAATTTACTCAAAATGAATTTATAAAAGTTGGTAGGATGTTTGGGAAGACTAAAGACCAATCTTTAAAAGCCTATTTTGAGGCTACCCACCAACAAAAAAAGTTCGAGAGCTTGTTGAAAGAAGGTCTTACCAATTTAGAAGCTTTAAAAGTTTGGGAAGGAAAGAATTTGGTAAAAGAAGAAAGTAATTATGACCTTAAAATAGCCGTCATTGCTCATCCTTATGATATTATGGATGAATACATAAGTATGGGGATTATTGAGAAGCTAAAAAACATGGGAGCACAAGTTTATACCATGGAAATGCTACAGAAAGATCTAATATTAGAAGGAGCATCAATGCTTTCAAAAGAAATGTTTTGGAACTATGAAAGAGATATTTTGGGAGCGGGATTGTATTTTTTAAAACAAAAGAATGTAGATGGGGTAATTATGGTTTCTGCTTTTGGATGTGGACCTAATTCTATGACAGAAGAACTGTTGGAGAGGATTTTTAAAAGAGAGAAGGAGGTACCCTTTATGTTGATTACAATTGATGAACATTCTGGAGAGGCTGGCATTATGACGAGGTTGGAGGCCTTTACAGACCTTTTAAGATTTAATAAAAAGGCGGTGATGGTATGAAAATTACTTATCCCCACATGGGTTCTTTAAATATGATTTTAAAAACGATGTTTGAAGGAATCGGGGTAGAAGTGATAGACCCACCACCTTCTACTAATAAAACCTTGACATTAGGAGTTAGAAATTCTCATGAATTTGCATGTTTACCCTTTAAAATCAATGTCGGAAATTTTATTGAGGCTCTTGATAGGGGAGCAGATACGATTATAATGTTAGGTGGAATTGGGCCCTGCAGATTTGGGTATTACGGTCAGGTGCAAAGAGAGATATTAAAAGATTTGGGCTATGACTTTAAAATGATAATTGTTGATCCACCCCATGGCAGGTTAATAGACTTTTTAAAAGAATTAGCTTCATATTTTCCTAATGTAGATGGAAAAACGGCTTTAAAATCTTTTGTATTTGCAGTGAAAAAAATGATAGCGGCTGATAAATTAGAAAAGTTTTTATTAAAATACAGAGCCCATGAAGATAAACCAGGTGTAACTACAAAAATATATGAAGAATATATGAAAAAGCTAGAAAAAGCTCAAAATGGCAAAGAAGTGGACAAAATAGTATCAGAGGCTATGAAAAAAATAAAGGAAAATGCAAATGTACGGAGGAAAATACAGCTTAAAGTAGCACTAGTGGGAGAAATTTATATGCTATTAGAACCCTTTACTAATATGGATATTAGCAAATCTTTAAATGAATTGGGAGTGGAAGTTACAAAAACAGAATATCTTTCAGACTATCTAATTAACAGCGCTTTTAAATTGCCTCAAAGGATGGAGTTTAAGAAAAACGCAAGAGGATATTTAGAAAGAGATATAGGAGGACATGGTCTCAACACTGTTGCAAATACCGTAAAATATGCTAAACTAAATTATGATGGTGTGATTCACATACTTCCCTTTACCTGCACCCCTGAAATAGTAGCTCAAGGAATAATTGCAAAAATTAGCCGAGATTACAATATTCCAGTAATGTCTTTAGTATATGATGAAAACACTGGGCAAGCAGGTTACCAAACCCGTTTGGAAGCTTTTGTGGATCTTTTGTATAGAAAAAGGATGGAGGTAATTTGCTGAAATCATCCTTTTAATTTTTATTTTTCCGAAAATAATGAAGGAAAAATGTATTTTGTGTGGAATATATAATAAGTGGATGGTTAGTAAGGGGTGATAGGTATGAATGAATTGGGAGAATTTTTAAAAAGTGAAAGAATTAAGAAGGGATTGACTCTTGAAGAAATTCAAGAAATAACTAAAATACGGACACGCTATTTGAAAGCTATTGAAGATGGAGATTTTAGCGTAATGCCTGCCATTGTATATGCCAAGGGCTTTGTGAAAAGTTACGCTGAGGCTTTAGGGTTAGATGGCAATGAGTTAGTGAAAAAGTATGAATATTTGTTTCAGGAGAAAGAGGAGGAAGCCATACCTAATATAGAGACCACATCTTACAAAAAAGAGAGGAGAGATTTTTCACAATTTTTTTTGACTTTAAAAAAAGCAATAATTATTGTTTTAATAATAGGTATTATAGGATACGGTTTTTACTATTTTCTAAATCAAGTTAAAAAAGGACTTGCACCAATTCCACAACAAAATCAAAGTGAAGCTTCAACAATTTCGGAAGACAAAACAAATCCTTCACAGGAAAGCAATGTTTTTCAATCTACAGCAAAGACGTCGATTGAAAAAATAGCAGAGACTTCTAAAAAAATAGAATATAAAGTTGTTCCCTTTGGAGAAAGTTATAAAGTAGAAATAAGCGTACCTGGTGAAAAATGTTGGTTTAGTGTAAAAGTAGATGGAAATGTCGTTTATGAAGGCCTTATGACAAAGGATATGTCTAAAATTTTTGATGTAAAAGATAGTATTACTATCTTGATGGGTTATCCGCCAGCTGTTAAAATAACTGTAGATGGTGAGGAGCTACCAACAGTGCAAACACCGTCACCAGTTACAATAAATATACATACATAGAAAGGGGAAAGAGATGATAAAAGAAGCTATATTTCATAAAAGTGATATACCTTTCGCATATCCACTGAATGAAAATCAATTAAAGATAGTACTAAGGACTGCTGTATTTGATGTAGATAGGGTGTATGTTTTATACAAAGACAGATACGATTGGCTGGGAAAATTCAAAATAAAACCAATGGTATTAACTCATACCAACGAGTTATTTGATTATTATGAGACTACTTTAGAGCTTAATAAAAAATTTGTGTATTTTTTCTATTTGGTAGCTGAGGGGGCGAGAAGTTATATTATACAGAAGCAGGATTTTACAAAAAAAGGCCAGAAAATCAGTTTTGGGGATTTTTCCATTACCCGTATATAGGAGAAAAGGATGTTTTTTTTGCTCCAGAGTGGACAAGCGATTGCATGGTGTATCAGATATTTCCTGAAAGGTTTAATAACGGTGATAAATCAAATGACCCTGAAAATGTAAAGCCCTGGGGTGAAAAACCTACTGCAGATTCTTTCTTTGGAGGAGATTTGCAAGGAATAATAGATAAAATAGATTATTTAAAGGATTTGGGTATAAATGCCATTTATTTAACCCCCATATTTTTATCGCATTCCACCCACAAATATGATACTACTGATTATTATACAATTGACCCCCACTTTGGTGATACGCAAAAAGCGAGAGAACTTGTGCAAAAATGTCATGACAATGGCATAAAAGTTATATTTGATGCCGTTTTTAATCACTGCGGATATGACTTTTTTGCATTTCAGGATGTTATTAAAAATGGTAAAAAATCAAAATACTGGGATTGGTTTAATATATACGAATGGCCAATTAAAACTCATCCAAAACCTTCCTATGAAGCTTTTGCAGATACTGTATGGAGAATGCCAAAACTTATGACAAAAAATCCAGAAGTACAGAAGTATTTATTGGAAGTAGCGGAATATTGGATTAAAGAAGTGGACATAGACGGCTGGAGGCTGGATGTTGCTAATGAGATAGACCACCATTTTTGGAGAAAGTTTAGAGAAGTTGTAAAGGCAGCTAAACCGGAGGCCATAATTGTAGGAGAGGTTTGGCATGATGCTTCTCCTTGGCTTAGAGGGGATCAGTTTGACAGTGTAATGAACTATCCTTTTAGAAATGCGGTTGTGGACTTTTTTGCAAAAAGGAAAATAAGTGCTTCTCGCTTTAATACAATGATTACAGAGCAACTTATGAGGCATATGGATAGTGTAAATAGGGTTATGTTTAATTTAATAGGAAGTCATGATACTGAGAGGTTTTTGACTTTAGCTAATGGCATGGTTGCGAGAATGAAGTTAGCATTAGTGTTTCAATTTACCTTTGTTGGAATCCCATATATTTACTATGGGGACGAGGTAGGAATGGTGGGAGATTATGACCCTGATTGCAGAAGATGCATGATATGGGAGGAGGAAAAGCAAAATAAAAGTATTTTTAATTTCTATAAAAAGTTGATTTCTATAAGGAGAGAAAATGAGGAGCTCAAATACGGAAGTTTCTGTACTTTATATGCTATAGGAAGAGTGTTTGCTTTTAAGAGGGAATACAAAGGTAAATCAATAATTGTTGTACTAAATAACAGTAGCAAGCAGGAAGTGATATTTTTGAATGAAGCAGAAGGGAAAGAAGATATTTTAAAGATGAAGGAATTAAAAAGAAGTAGAAATCTCCTTTATTTGCAACCTAACTCTGCCTATATTTTAAAGTAACCAATCTGAGTTTAAGTGAATAATATGAAGATAGAAAAATAAAGGGGAATGAAAATTCCCCTATATTTTTTAAAAAAACAGGGGTGATGGTATGAAAGATACATCCCGCTATGGCAGAGATTATCAATACTATAAGGATTATGAGAGATTGTATGGAAGTTACGACATTACAAAGCTTATCACATTAAAAAAATTAGTTGAAGCAAGTGAATATGAAGAGTGGAAAGATTACAAAGAGTTCAAGGAATGGTGCAATTCTGAAGAAAGACATAATTGGAAAAATTCACCTAAATATATTGAATGGGAAAAGAAAAAATTATTGTAGTCTGCTATAAACCTATAAACCCCTTTTATTCATTTGTTTTTGAAAGGGGTTTTTTTTTTGAAATAATGTAGTATAATAAAGATAAGCCTGTTGAGGTGATGCTTTATGTCATTTTCTTCAGATACAAAAGACGAATTAGCAAGGATTTATCCTGAAGATGAAGAAAGTAAAATAGCAGAGTTAGCTGCTTTGATTAGGACGATAGGCAGCATTTCGATATATGGCAATAGGAAAATTTCTTTAACCTTTACTACAGAAAATGCCTCTGTGGCGAGATTAGTTTTTAAGTTAATAAAAGATTTATTTGGGATAATTCCTGAGACAATGGTAAGAAGAGGTAAGTATCTTAAAAAAACCTTAACCTATCTCATATTTGTACCTGATACAAAAATTGTAGAAGAAATTTTGGGTAAAGTTAAGATATTGAATTATGAAAAAGGTCATATAAAATTAAATTATGGGATAGACCAAAAGATTCTAAAAAACAGCAAAGCAAAAAAAGCTTATTTAAGAGGAGCTTTTTAGGGGTGGTTCAATAAGCGATCCTGAAAAAGCTTATCATATGGAGTTTATTACTCATAATTTAGAACACGGAAAAGATTTAAGCAAATTGATAAATTCTTTTGATTTAAATTCAAAGGTTATTGCAAGAAAAAATAATTATGTAGTATACTTAAAAGAAGGAGAGCAAATTGTTGATGTTTTAAATATAATGGGGGCCCACAGTGCTCTTTTGAACTTGGAAAATATACGAGTATACAAAGAAATGAGAAACAATGTAAATAGAATTGTAAATTGTGAAACTGCAAATTTGACAAAAACTATTAATGCATCTTTAAGGCAAATAGAGAGTATAAATTACATTAAAGAGACAGTAGGACTTGATTATTTGCCGCCTAATTTGAAAGAGGTGGCGGAACTCAGGATTAATTATCCTGATCTGAGCTTAAAAGAATTAGGACAAATGCTAGTTCCTCCTGTCGGTAAGTCAGGAGTGAATCATAGACTTAGGAAAATTGAAGAAATTTCAAAGAAATTGAAAGAGAGGAGAGTTCAATAATGAAAGAAGTTACGATTGAAATTAAAAATAAGACGGGGCTTCATGCAAGACCTGCAGCATTATTTGTACAAACTGCTAGCAAATTTTCCTCACAAATATGGGTAGAGAAGGATAACAAAAAAGTAAATGCCAAAAGTATAATGGGAATTATGTCTCTTGGAGTTTCACAAGGCAATGTTGTCAAATTGAGTGCCGAAGGAGACGACGAAGAGGCTGCTATAAAAGCATTGGTCGACCTCATTGAATCAAAATTCGGTGAGGAGTAAACAAAAAAGGTTTCTTTTTAGAAACCTTTTTTGTATAAAGGATGATAGGTATGAAAAAAAATGAAATTGTATTGGAATATATAAAAAATTTACCTGAAGGTACAAAAATTTCAGTAAGAGGTCTTGCACAGGCTTTACATATAAGTGAAGGTACTGCTTACAAAGCTATAAAGGATGCAGAAAATTTAATGCTTGTGACTACGATTCCAAGAGTGGGAACTATAAGAAGGAAACAAAAAGATCCATTTTTTGACCGTCTTACTTATGAGGTTATTACAGATGTAGTAGAAGGGACAGTATTAGGTGGCCATGGTGGAATGGGGATGGAACTTCACAAGTTTCTAATTGGAGCCATGACCATTGATGAAATGGTGAAGTATATAACTCCAGGGGACCTTGTAATTTTGGGAAATAGAGAAGATGCGCAGGAAGCGGCTTTGAAAGCAGGGGCAGCAGTGATGATTACAGGAGGTTTTGATACGTTACCTCACATAAAAGAACTGGCGGATAAGCTTTCATTGCCGCTTATATCTACTTCTTATGACACTTTTACTGTAGCGACTCTTATAAACAAGGCGATCAATGAAAGTATGACACGAAAAAAGATTTTGTACGTCAGCGACGTAATGACATATAATCCAATCTATATGACGCCTCAACAAACAGTAAAAGATTGGAAAAAATTATATACAGAGACTAAACATACCAGATATCCCGTTGTTGATTCTAAAGGGATGTTAGTCGGTATGGTAACTTCAAGAGATGTTGCCACTGCATCGGATGATGATAAAATTGGGAGTATTATGACTCCTAACCCTGTATTTGTAACGGATACTACTACGCTCTCTTATGCAGCCCATCTGATGATATGGTGGAATGTAGAGATACTACCTGTGACTCGTGGCAGAGAATTGATAGGACTCATAAGCAGGGAAGATGTAATTAAGGCCCTACATTATACGACAAAACAGCCCCAGATTAGTGAAGCTATTCAAGATACAATTTTTAAAGATTTTGATATGGAAAAAATAGAAAATGGAGTAAAATTTAAAGGTAAGATTCCTTCGATGATGATTAACCAATTTGGTACAGTAAGTAGCAGTGCCTTGATGATGTTAATGTGTGAATCTGGTATTTTTGCTATAACGCAGAATAAAAGATATGATGCAGTTTTGGATAATTTCTCAATTTATTTTATAAAACCCATGCGCACAGAAGAAGTAATAGAAGTTTTCGCAAAAATAATAGAGGTTAGTAATAATTTTAGTAAGTTGGAAATTCAAATCATTCATGAAAAAGAAGAAATTGCAAAGGCGTTGATGTCTGTCAGGCTTTCTAAAAGAATAAAGATGGCTTAGGTGATATATTATGTTTGTCCATTTACACGTTCATTCTGAATACAGTTTACTTGACGGTTCTTGCAGAATCAAGGATTTAATTGCTAAAACTAAAGAGTTAAACATGAAAGCCATAGCTATTACAGACCATGGAGTGATGTATGGCGTAATAGATTTTTATAAAGAAGCAGTAGCACAAGGAATAAAACCTATTATAGGCTGTGAAATTTATGTAGCCCCTCGAAGCATGCAGGATAGAGAATATGGGATTGATAATGAAAATTATCACTTGGTGTTACTGGCAAAAGATATGACAGGGTATAAAAATTTAATGAAGATAGTGACTGTGGCTTCAATTGAGGGCTTTTATTATAAACCGCGAGTTGACAGAGAGTTTTTAAAAGAGCACAGTGAGGGGCTAATCGCTTTAAGTGCTTGCCTTGCAGGAGAAGTTCCTTCTTATATCTTAAGAGGTGAGTATGAAAAAGCGAAAGAGGCAGCACTTTTTTACGACTCTATTTTTGGACGAGGGAATTTTTATTTAGAACTGCAGGACCATGGAATTTTAGAACAGCAAAAGGTAAATAAAGAGCTTATAAGACTATCCAAAGAGACAGGAATACCTTTAGTTGCTACTAATGATGTACACTATCTTGAAAAAAGACGCAAAAGCTCATGAAGTGCTTTTGTGCATTCAAACAGGGAAGACAATTGATGATGAAGATCGCATGTCTTTTCCAACTGATGAATTTTATTTAAAATCTCCAGAAGAGATGGAGAATCTTTTTTCTTGTTGTAAAGAGGCCATTGAAAATACTGAGAAGATTGCAGACATGTGCAATGTAGAATTTGAGTTTAATAAGACGAAATTGCCCAAATACGATTTGCCAGAAGGCGTTGATTCCTATGAATATTTGAGAAATTTATGTTATGAAGGATTGTACAAGAGGTACAAAAATCCAAGCAAAGAAGTGATTGAAAGATTAGATTACGAACTTTCTGTAATAAAGCAAATGGGATATGTGGATTATTTCCTCATAGTGTGGGACTTTATAAAGTTTGCAAAAGACAACAGGATTATGACGGGACCAGGAAGAGGTTCTGCGGCAGGTAGTTTGGTAGCCTATACGTTGGGAATAACCAACATAGATCCTATAAAATACAACCTTCTTTTTGAGAGGTTTTTAAACCCTGAGAGGGTCAGCATGCCTGATATTGATTCAGACTTTTGTTATGAGAGAAGACAAGAAGTAATTGATTACGTTGTAAAAAAATATGGCAAGGACAATGTGGCTCAAATTATAACTTTTGGTACAATGGCGGCGAGAGCGGTTATAAGGGATGTAGGAAGGGCTTTAAATTATCCCTATGCAGAGGTAGATGTAATTGCAAAAATGATTCCTTTTGAATTGGGAATGACTATTGATAAAGCTTTATCTTTAAACCCTGAACTTAAAGCGCGATACGAGAATGAAGAAAAAGTAAAACAGCTTATTGATATTTCCAGGTCTTTAGAAGGCCTTCCTAGACATGCCTCTACTCATGCTGCGGGAGTAGTAATATCAAAAGAACCCCTTGTCAACTACGTGCCACTGCAAAAAAATGAGGATTCCATAGTGACCCAATTTCCGATGACCACCCTTGAAGAGTTAGGACTTTTGAAGATGGACTTTTTGGGACTGAGAACTTTGACGGTTATAAGGGATACAATTGAAATGGTAAAAAAGAACAAGGGTGTGATTATAGACTTTGATTCTATGGAGTACGATGACCTTAAAGTTTATGAACTTATATCAAAAGGGGAAACAGAAGGAGTTTTTCAATTAGAGTCTCCAGGAATGAAACAGTTTATGACAGAATTAAAGCCTAAAAACCTTGAGGATATAATAGCAGGAATTTCTCTCTATCGCCCCGGACCTATGGACCAAATTCCAAGATATCTTGCAAATAGAAATCACCCAGAGAGTATAGTCTATGACCATCCTCTTTTAAAGCCAATTTTAGACGTAACTTATGGCTGCATGGTGTATCAGGAGCAAGTTATGCAAATTGTAAGAGATGTCGCTGGTTACTCTTTAGGCAGGTCTGACTTGGTAAGACGAGCTATGGCTAAAAAGAAAATGGATGTAATGGAACAAGAAAGAAAGAATTTTATCTATGGGATAGTTGATGAAGAGGGAAATGTGATAGTTCCAGGGGCTTTAAGAAATGGATTAGACGAGGCAACTGCTAATAAACTTTTTGACGAAATGCTAGATTTTGCAAACTATGCTTTTAATAAATCTCATGCTGCGGCTTATGCTGTTATAGCTTATCAGACTGCATATTTGAAAAGGTATTATCCTGTAGAATTTATGGCAGCTCTTTTAAACAGTTTTGTAGATAACTTGGACAAGATTGCTTTTTATGTTCAGGTGTGTAAAAAAATGGGTATAAAAGTGCTACCGCCAGATATAAATGAAAGTGATTCATATTTTACAGTGGTAGAGGATAAAATAAGGTTTGGCCTTAGTGCAGTAAAAAATGTTGGTTTAAATATGACAATGGAAATCGTAAGTGAAAGAGAAAGAAATGGGAAATTTAAATCTGTAGTCGACTTTTTTGAGAGGATGCAGGACAGTCAATTAAATAAAAAAGCAGTGGAAAGCTTAATTAAAGCAGGAGCTTTTAGTTCTTTTGGAGTGCGGCGTTCTCAACTTCTATCAGTATATGACAAATTAATGGAAAATATAAAGAAAAATAGAAATAATAATTTAAATGGGCAGATTTCTTTATTTGGAGAAGTAGAACAAAGTCATGGGGTGGAATTTGAATTTCCTGATTTAGAAGAATTTCCTAAAAACAGATTGTTATCCATGGAAAAAGAAACTTTAGGCCTTTATATAAGTGGGCATCCTCTAGAAGAATACATGGAGGATATTCCTAAAATTACTAATGCCACTACTTTGGATTTTAAAGTTAGCGAAGAGGAAATGTTTCAGCCTAAATTGCAAGATAACCAAGAAGTAGTGATAGCAGGAGTTATAGCTACAAAAAAAATTAAATTTACCAAAAATAACAATATGATGGCTTTTGTCACAATTGAGGACTTATATGGTACTGTAGAAGTAATAGTATTTCCAACTGTATATGAAAAGTATTCCAGTATAATAAAAGAAGACAACCCGGTTGTAGTGAGAGGAAAGGTTAGTTTAAAGGAAGAGGAAGAGCCTAAGATTTTATGCGATGAAATTAAGCTGTTGTCACAAGCGATAGTGAAAAAACTTTATCTTAATTTGCAGGATTCTACAAAGATTGAGATTGTTAAACAAATATTACGTAAAAATCCTGGTAATATGCCAGTAGTTTTAAAGCTTAATAGTAAAAAATTATTGGCGGCTAATAGAGACTTGTGGGTAAATGGAAGTAAGGAATTAATTAAACAACTGTATGTTGTTTTAGGAGAGGAAAATGTCAAAGTAATTTGAAATAAGCATTTGCAAATTTTTGAGTTGATAACTGCAAAAAAATAGATTAAAATATAATTTAGAAATACTAAGGAGGCCGTTTTATGTGGACGGTAATATACATGGCACAAGATATGGAGACAGCAGAAAAGGTCAAAGACGTTTTAACAAAAGAAGGTTTTTTGGTAAAATTGCGTCCACTTAATAAAAAAATAGACAAAAAAGGTTCTTATTGTGAGGTTTTAGTTCCAAAAGCAGAAGCTCAAGATGCGCAAAGCATTATTATTGAGTATGGCTTATAATTTTTTGCCCGAAAGGGCTGCTTTAACGAAAATGGGACAAGTAAAGTCCATGTGGGATAAAATGAGGAGGTAAAGTATGAAAACAATTGGTATACTTACGAGTGGTGGAGATGCACCAGGGATGAACGCAGCTATAAGGGCTGTGGTGAGGACAGGAATTTATTATGGGCTTAAAGTAAAAGGTATTATGAGGGGATATGCAGGCTTAGTAGAGGACGAAGTTATTGACTTAAATCTTTCTTCAGTAGGAGATATATTGCAAAAAGGCGGTACTATTTTGAGAACTGCTAGATGTGAAGAATTTAAGAAAAAAGAGGTGCGCAAAAAAGCTTACGAAACCCTTCAAAAACATGGAATAGAAGGTCTCGTTGTAATTGGAGGAGATGGCTCTTTTAGAGGAGCACAGCTTTTGAGTGAAGAATGGAATGTAAATACAATTGGAATTCCAGGTACAATTGACAATGACATACCTTGTACAGATTATACAATAGGTTTTGATACAGCTTGTAATACTGTTATTGATGCAATAAATAAAATAAGGGATACTGCTACTTCCCATGAGAGAGCAAATATAATAGAAGTGATGGGAAGAAATGCGGGTTACATTGCTTTGTATGCTGGTCTAGCTGGTGGAGCGGAGATGATTATACTTCCTGAAGTGGAATGGAGCATCGATGAACTTTGCGATAAAATTACTTACGGGATAAAGAGAGGAAAGCTTCATCATATAATTGTCCTTGCAGAAGGAGTTATGAGCGCTCCAGAACTAGCGAAAATGATTAAAGAAAGGCTACCAAAATTAGACTTAAGGTATACTATTTTGGGGCACATTCAAAGAGGTGGAGCTCCTACAGTGATGGATAGGGTATTGGCAAGCCAAATGGGAGCAAGAGCAGTGGAGTTGCTTTTGGAAAATAAAACTAAGAGGATAATAAGTATACGAAACAATCAAATTGTAGACGATGATATAGATGAAGCCCTTTCCATGAAAAAGGAGTTTAACAGAAAACTTTATGAGCTCAGCAAGATATTGTCTATATAAATAAATTTTAGGGAGTGAAGGTATGCGCAGAACAAAAATAGTGTGTACAATAGGACCTGCCAGCGAAGACTATAATATACTGAGAAAATTAATTGAGAAAGGCATGAACGTTGCTCGATTGAATTTTTCTCATGGAGATTTTGAAGAGCATGGGGCAAGAATTGACAATATTAAAAAGATAAGAGAAGAATTAGGGTTACCTGTTGCTATTTTGTTGGATACTAAAGGTCCAGAGATAAGGACAGGAAAGTTTAAAAATGGCGGAGTGGAATTAAAAGAAGGACAAACTTTTGTCATTACGACAAGAGATGTATTAGGAGACGAAACTATATGCAGTGTATCCTATAAAGGGTTGCCTCAAGATGTGGAAAGAGGTAGCCGCATACTAATTGACGATGGGTTAATTTCTCTAAAGGTTACTGATGTTAAAGGAGAAGATATAGTTTGTATTGTAGAAAATTCTGGTCCTGTAAAAGACCATAAAGGAGTAAATGTTCCAGGAGTAAAACTCAATCTTCCTGCTTTGACTCAAAAAGACGTAGATGATATAGAGTTTGGAATTCAAAAGGGCATTGATATAATTGCGGCTTCTTTTGTTAGAAAAGCAGCTGATGTTTTGGCAATAAGAAGACTTTTAGAAGAAAATAAGGCAGAGCATATTTTAATTATTGCTAAAATAGAAAATCGCGAAGGAGTAGAAAATATAGACGAAATTATAAAGGTTTCAGATGGAATAATGGTAGCCAGAGGAGATTTAGGGGTTGAGATTCCTCTTGAAGAAATACCAATCGTTCAAAAAATGATTATACAAAAATGTAATAAAGCAGGGAAACCGGTAATTACTGCAACTCAAATGTTAGACTCTATGATGAGAAATCCAAGGCCTACAAGAGCAGAAGTTACAGATGTAGCAAATGCTATTCTTGATGGAACAGATGCTATAATGCTATCAGGGGAGACAGCTCAAGGTAAATACCCAATAGAGGCCTTTGAGACAATGGCAAAGATTGCAGAAAAGACAGAGGCTTATGTGGGATATAGAGATATCATTGATAGAAATATTGATACAAATGTTTCTATTACAAACGCTATAAGCCATGCAACTTGTACTACTGCAAGAGATATAGGAGCAGCTGCTATAATAACTTGTACTAAATCTGGTTATACAGCGAGAATGGTATCGAGGTACAGACCTCAAGCTCCAATTATTGCTACTACTCCAAGCGAAAGTGTTGCGAGGAAGCTCTCTATAGTCTGGGGAGTATATCCTTTAGTTACAGAAGAGGTTTCTACTACAGATGAAATGATAGATGTTGCAATACAAAGTGCTTTAACTGCTGGACTTATAAGAAATGGCGATATCGTAGTAATTTCTGCAGGAATTCCTGTAGCTATGACAGGTACCACCAACATGTTGAAGGTACATATAGTAGGAGATGTTTTGTTGAGAGGAATAGGTATAGGTTCTAAGGCTACTACAGGTGTTGTATGTGTTATTAATGATATCAGCAAAGACAAAGATAAATTTAGAGAAGGCGATATAATAGTAACTGCAAAGACAGAAAGAGATTTTATGCCTCTTATAGAGAAAGCTTCTGCTATAATCACAGAAGAAGGAGGGCTTACTTCTCACGCAGCTATTGTGGGATTAAACTTAGGAATTCCTGTAGTTGTAGGTTGTGAAGGAGCGACTTCTAAATTAAAAGATGGCATGACTGTAACGGTTGACACAGTTAGAGGATTTGTGTATAAAGGAATTGTAAATATTAAATAAATAAGACAAGATTTTCTCTTGTCTTTGTTTTTTTAAGGAGTGATTTAAATTATGCATGTATGGGATGCCGAGGTAAGGGTTCGATACGGAGAAACGGACAAAATGGGTATAGTTTACTATTCCAATTATTTTAATTGGTTTGAAATTGGCAGGACGGAGTTTTTTCGCTCTTTGGGGATGTCCTACAGAAGCTTAGAAGAAAAAAATGTAATGCTACCTGTAATTGACGCTCAGTGTAAATATTTTTCTTCTGCTTTGTACGATGACCTCATAATAATACGAACACGATTAGAATTTGTGAAAGGAACTCGTCTTAAATTTTTATATGATATAATACGCAAAGAGGATAACAAACTTTTAGCACAAGGTTATACAGAGCATCCCTTTACAAATCTTGAAAAAAAGCCTATCAATTTAAAAAAAGTAATGCCAGAAGTTTATGAAATGCTTGCAAAATGCTGTGATTAAAATTTATAAAAAATGGTATAAAATACTATTAAAATGAGTTATAATAAATAATAGGGTAACCGATTTTTTCTCAATACACTTTCTAAGTGTATTTTTTCTTTTTTATTCATAACAAACGTTTGCACAAAGTTATGATTTGAGATAAAATAGAGATATAAGACGGAGGTGTTATTAGATGAATAGAAAAATTGTAGCGATATTATTTTTAATAATTTTTTCAATAACTATTTTTTCAGGATGTTCTTCTGATGTTTCTTATGTAAAAATTCAGCACTTAACTGCTAATGAAGCACCACAGGCACCTGGCAAAGAGGACACTTGGGCATCTGCTCAAAAACAAGGCATTGGAACTGCAAATAATGATGTTTCAAAGGTATGGTTTACTTTGACTCATGGTGCAATATCAGAAGTTTACTATCCCACGATTGATATGGCTAATAGCAAATTTTTAAAATTTTTAGTAACTGACGGAAAAAGTTTTGTTTCTGATGAGACAAAGGATACAGTGAGCAAAGTGGAGAAACTCAACACTAGGTCTTTAGCATTTAAACTAATAAATACTGACAAACAAGGAAGATATAGGATTACAAAAGAGATATTCACTGATCCTAGAAGGAATTCTGTTATTATGAAAACAACATTTGAAGCATTGAAAGGGAATGTAAAAGATTATAAACTTTATCTTGCTTATGACCCTCATATTGCTAATCAAGGTAAATACAATGAGGGGTATGTTATAAAGGCAAATGATAAGGAAATTCTTATAGTACATAGAGAAAAAATATATTCAGCTTTGACAACTGATGTAAAATGGAAAGGGTATTCTATAGGATATAATCAGGTGAATGACCCGATATCAGATTTAGAAAAAAACAAAACTATGACACAACATTTTGACAAGGCAAGAGGGAATATTATTGAAGGAATAGAGATAGATTTAAGCGATAAGACAGAGTTTAAAACAGTGCTTTCTTTTGGAGAAAGTGAAGAGGAGGCAGCAAAAACTGCTTTGAGTACATTAAAGGACAATTATGATAAAATGCTTGGCATATACATTGCTGAGTGGAATAAATACTGTGATGGGCTTAAAGATTTTAAAGGAAAAGCTAATGAGTTATACTACACGAGTATGATGATTTTAAAAGCTAGTGAAGATAAGACTAATAAAGGTGCCTACATTGCTTCTCTTTCAATTCCATGGGGTGAAGGTCAAGGAGATGAAAATAAAGGGGGATACCACTTAGTTTGGGCAAGGGACTTATATCACATTGCGAATGCTTTTATTGCAGCTGGAGACAAAGATTCTGCTAATAGAGCTTTAGACTTTTTAACTATGGTAGTAGAGAAAAATGGGTTTATTCCACAAAATACCTGGATAAATTGGGGGCCTTATTGGAATGGCATTCAAATGGATGAGCAAGCAGACCCTATAATACTGGCATATCAGCTAAAGCGGTATGATTTGTACGAAAAATTGGTAAAACCTCTTGCGGACTTTATTACAAAAATTGGCCCCAAAACAGGGCAAGAAAGATGGGAAGAAGCAGGGGGATATTCACCTGCAACAATGGCAGCTGAAGTTGCGGGACTTGTATGTGCTGCGGACATAGCAAAACAAAATAAAGATATGGAAAGTGCACAAAAATATTTGGATAAGGCTGATAAATGGCAAAAATTAATTGATGAGCTGACTTATACAACAAAAGGACCTTATGGAAACGGGCAGTATTATATAAGAATAGCAGGACTACCGGATCCAAATTCAGACTTTTTAATAAGCATCGCTAACGGCGGTGGAGTCTATGACCAAAAGGAAATTGTAGACCCAAGTTTTCTTGAATTGGTGCGGTTGGGAGTAAAACCTGCCAATGACCCTAAAATATTAAGCACTATTTATGTAGTAGACAACCTCATAAAAGTTAATACTCCAAAAGGTCCTTGTTGGTATAGGTATAATCATGATGGCTATGGAGAGCCCTCTAAAACAGAACCATATCATGGCACAGGTAAAGGAAGATTATGGCCTCTTCTTACTGGTGAAAGAGGTATGTATGAAATAGCGGCAGGTAAAAGTGCTGATGAATACCTTAAGGCAATGGAGAATTTTGCAAATCAAGGCTATGTGTTGTCTGAGCAAGTTTGGGAAGATACAGGACTTCCTACAGATTCTGCATCGCCTCTTAACTGGGCCCATGCAGAGTATGTAGTATTGTTCGTTTCAAATATAGAGCATAAAGTTGTAGATATGCCTCAAACAGTTTATGATAGATATGTGTTAGGGAAAAAATAGCGGGGATGTATTATCCTCTATATTTTTTTGCTATATAAAGGTATAATAATTGTGAAGGAGGCGTTTTTGAATTGCACGACATAAAAGTAGGGGAAAAATACGAGGTATATATTGACAATATGGCCCATGAAGGCCAAGGAGTTGGAAGAATTGAAGGAGTGGCTGTCTTTGTAGAAGGAGCATTGACAGGAGAGAGGGTCGTTGCACAAATAGATAAAATTTCCAAAAATTACGTTATAGGTCATGTAGTAGAAATATTAGAAAAGTCTCGCGATAGAGTAGAACCTTTATGTCCTTATGCAGATAAGTGCGGTGGCTGTTCTTTACAGCATTTAAGCTACGAAGGGCAGTTAAAATATAAAACACAAAAAGTCAAAGACAATTTAGAGAGAATAGGCAAAGTGTATACTAGAGTCCACGATACCATAGGTATGGAAAAGCCTCAGCGGTATAGAAATAAAGCACAATTTCCAGTTGGAATGGTTGAAGGGAAAGCTGCTGTTACAGGTTTTTACGCTCCTCGCTCTCATGACATTGTGCCTGTGGAAAGTTGTATGATACAGCATGAGATTAGTGATGAGATTGCTAGGATTGTAAGGAATTGGATTAGAAAATACAACATATCTGTATATGACGAAAAAACAGGAAAAGGTCTGATAAGGCATATTGCCACAAGAGTTGCTTTTAAAACTGGGGAAGTTATGGCTGTTATTGTGATTAATGGAAAGGACATACCATATAAAAAACAACTGATTGATGCTTTAAAAGAAGAGATAAGGGGGCTTAAAAGTATAGTAATAAATATTAATACCAAAAAAACTAATGTGATTATGGGTGAGGAAAATATAACTATTTACGGAAGCGATAACATTATTGACTATATAAAAGACATAAAATTTGAAATATCCCCTTTGTCATTTTTTCAGGTAAATCCTGTTCAAACAGAAGTCTTATACGGAAAAGCCCTTGAATATGCTGATTTAAAAGGTGAGGAGACTGTAATAGATGTGTATTGTGGTATAGGGACTATATCTTTGTTTGCAGCACAAAAGGCAGCCTTTGTCTATGGTATTGAGGCTGTCCACCAAGCAGTGGAAGACGCAAAGAGAAATGCTTACATAAATGGCATTAAAAACGTGGAATTTATTTCAGGGGATGCGGAAAAAGTAATGCCTGAGTTGGCTGATAAAGGAGTCAAAGCAGATGTAGTTATAATGGATCCTCCAAGAAAGGGCTGTGATACATCTGTTTTAGAAGCAGTTATAAAAATGAATCCGAAAAAAATTGTATACGTCTCTTGTAATCCTTCTACATTAGCACGAGATTTAAGATATCTTGAAGACAATGGATACAAAACGATAGAAGTTCAGCCTGTTGATATGTTCCCTTATACGTATCATGTGGAAAGTGTGGCATTGGTGTTGCCTTCAATTTTTTAAAGACCTATCAAATTAATGGAGGGTATGGCTCCCTCACATTAATTTGATAAAAAATTATTACATCATTAACTGATTTAAAATTTAAAACTAAGATATTACATAAAGAAAATTTTTATTTTTTTGTTGAACATGTATTAATGCCAAATAAGGCATATAATGGGCAGAAACCAAAAGCAGCTGTTAATATTGGTACAAGTCCTATTAATCCCAAAAATCTTAGGTTACTATGAACTAAAAACAACAGACTCAACAAAGCTATTCCTATTATATATCTGATTATTTTATCAATTTTTCCAACATTTTTCATTTTTATAACCTCCTCAATTTATTTTTCCTATCTTGATATCTATTATACAAAACTATAAAATTTAATTCAGTGACAAAGTCACATTTCTGCAATTCTTTTTAATTTTTCTTCATTTTTTATGATAATTTTTCCTCGTAAAAGTGTAACAATATTTTCTTTTTCGAAGTCTTTAAGTATTCTACTGATTACTTCTCTTGCGGTACCCAATTCTGCGGCGATTTTTTCATGGGTAATTTCCAAGCTTCCTTTTTGCCCATTTTCAGCTGATTTTTTTAATATAAATTTAGCCAATCTTAAGTTTACATTTTTAAATACAATTTCATCAATTAACAATATAACTTCTTGAAATCTTGTAGATACAGTATTAAAAATGAATTGTTGGAATGATGGCTCTGTAAAAAATAAATCATTATAAAATGAAACTGGAATAAGACCAACTAAAACTTCTTGTTCAGCTTCAGCAGTTGCAGGATAAGGTGTATTACTCATAATAGACGCTACATTTAAGACACAGGTTTCGCCACCGTAAAGTCTGTAGAGAGTTATTTCCTTTCCTTCAGGAGAAAGTTTATATACTCTTACTACTCCATTTATAACAAAAACTATGTCGGTACAGTAATCTCCTTCTTCTAAAAGTTTTTCTCCATTTTTCAACTTGATAATTTTGATGATTCTCATAAAATTGTCTAACTTATTTTTATCCTTTAGGTTTTTAATAAAAGGGAATTTATTTTTGATTTCATGGATTAAGCCATCGTCAATCATTTTCTTACCTCCCAGTTAATTTTATAATGCTTAAATAGTGATAAAAAGGTGCAGTAAAGCGTATTAAAAATCTTTTACTGCACCTTTCAATTTATTTATTTCTTTTCTAAAGTATAAATACATTGTAGTTCCTTCAAAAGCCCATTGGATAGCTGTTACAAACCATACATATACAACTCCTAATTTTAAGATGTAAATGACTACGTACATAAGAGGAAGTCTTATAAACCAGCTGGATATTGTAGAGATAATAAAGGGAGTCTTTGTATTTCCACTTCCTTTAAGGCCTCCTCCATAAACCATACCAACTGCCATAAAAGGCTGTTCAATGGAGGCTACCATAAGGCAAAGGATGCCGACAGCTATTACGTCAGCATCTTTTATAAAAGCTCTTATAAAGAGATGGGGTATTGTCAGAAATAGTATAGACATTGTACCCATAATTGCTACAGCAAATAATGCCGAAATATTTGTATACCTTTTTGCACTGTCATATTTTTTAGCTCCTACCATTTGACCTGCCATTGTGGTTGCAGCGACTGCAAAACCCCATCCTGGCATAAAAGATATAGATTCAATCGTAGTTGCAATTTGATTTGCTGCAAAAGCTACTGTCCCAAGGTGCATTATCATGAATATTGAAATAAGTCGACTTATGTCAAAGGCAGCTTCTTGAAGAGAAGCAGGGAAGGCAAGTTTCAGTATATCTACAATTATTTGCCTGTCAAAGTCCACTATATCACGAAGCTCGATATTTAATATTTTTTGGTTGAAGTAATATAACATTATAAATATAAAGCCAGTAATTTGTGCTATAGTAGTAGCAATTGCAGACCCTTTTGCACCTAAAGCAGGCAATCCGAATTTTCCAAATATCAAAATCCAGTCCAATAAAATATTAATAAATATGACTATACTTGCTCCTATCATAGGCGGTTTTGTATTTCCTTGAGCTCTTAAAATTGCGTTTAATATATTCATAAGCATATTAAAGAAAATACCTATTGATGCAATTTTTATAAATATCCTTCCTAAGACAAGCACATTACCAGTAGCGCCAGCTATTATTAAAAAATTTCCTGCAAAGGTAAAAAGTATTAAAGAAATGAAAATAGCAAAAATAAATCCTAAAAAAATTCCTTGAGATGCGTATTTTTTAGCAACTTCAAAATCTTTCGCTCCAATACTACGGGCGACATAAGAAGTTACTCCTATGGAGATTCCCATTGCTATAAAAATATTAGAGAAGGTATATATAATTTCTGATGCAAGGCCTACAGCGCTGACACTGTCTTTACCGCCAAATTGTCCCACCATCATCGTATCTACTACCCACACTACCATGTATAGTAGCATTTCTCCAACTGCAGGTAGTGCTAAATTAAGTATTTCTTTTATTTCTTTTTTAGTTGCCATATAACACCTCCTGTTTGTTGAGGAATTGGCGGAGTTTATACATCCATTATTTTACATTAATTCCTTTTTAAATTTATATATTGTATTCTTCAAAAATTCCACTTTTTAATTGCTAATAGTATTATAGCACAAAAGGGAAAATTTACAGTAACTAAGACTTATACTCAAGGAGAAGGGGACAGGGCCTGTCTGAAAAATAAGAAAATGAAAAAAATATTGTAACAGGGACTTGTTTAACAATATGATATAATATATATATAATTTACGATAGGAGGTAGTAAATGCCAAGGAAAGCACGAGAAAAGAGCAAAACGGGAATTTACCACATCATGCTAAGAGGAATTAATCACGAAACCATATTTCAAAGTGACGATGATTATATTAAAATTTATAAACATAATACAACAGTTAAGGAATAATGTTGAAATAATATGGTGGAGGTGGGTTAATTGACAACAATTTATTTTATTCGTCATGCAGAATCAGACTATACAGAGCACAATGATGAGTTAAGACCTCTTACAGATAAAGGCTTAATCGATAGACAACTTGTCACAGCTTATTTGATGGATAAAGATATTAAAATTATTTTATCAAGTCTATATAAACGAGCAGTTGATACTTTAGTAGACTTTGCCAATAAAGTTAACCTACCAGTAATTACTGTTCCGGATTTTAGAGAACGCAAGGTTGATAGTGAATGGATTGATGATTTTGATTCTTTTGCGAGACAGCAATGGCAAGATTTTAATTTTAAATTATCAGATGGAGAAAGTTTATCAGAGGTACAGCAACGAGGCATTGCAGCACTGAAAAAAGTTTTAGAGAATTATAAAAACCAAAATATTGCAATAGGGACTCATGGTACTATATTGAGTACTATTATCAATTTTTATGATAAATCATTTGGATATAATGAATTTAATGAAATCAAACATGTTATGCCGTGGATTGTAAAGTTTGAGTTTGATGGCGACAAATGTATAGAGATCGAAAAAATTAATATTTTTAAAGATTTAAAAGAGAAATAGAAACTTATTTTTAAATATAAAAATATATAAATAGATAAATACACTATGGTTTACCTCATATATTAGAAATTAATAAAGGAGTTGTTGTTTGGCAGGACATACCGATCATGATTTTTACGACAGCACAGTGGAAAGAGCTTGAGGATGGAAAGTTTTTTATTGGAGCTGCGCCCATCGGACCAACAGAACTTGAACACAATGACCGCTATGTATTTGCTTTACCGGCAAGATATAATTATGCATATCCTGAAGGATATCAGGAAGTGGAGAAGATTTTAGAAAATCACCCACTTGAAGCTATAGAAGTAAAATAGGCATTTTTATATTTATCACAAAATCTAAAAAAATGTTTGAAAGGACTGTTTGATAAATTAACTTTTAAAAATATAATATTGGTATAAAAATTTTTTGGAGGTATAATTCCATGATGAATAAATTTTTACAGCAATTCATACTTTTGTTTTTGGTAATGTTTATTTTTTGCGGATGTGGCAATATTAGTAGTTATCAGAAAGAAATATACAATGACAATGCTAAAATAATAAATGAAGGAGATAGTTATACATTTTTAAATAGGGTAGGAGATATAAAAGATAACAACTTAAAAATAGTATACAGTGGTTTTTATGGAATGGAGACTATTTGGGAAGTAGAATCTGAGGGGAATGGGACAGTAACGATTAAATTTGATTCAAAAGTAGATAAAGGGAAATTCAAATTGGTATTTATTACACGTGAAAATAAAGTAATAAATGTTTTTGAACAAAGCGGAAAAGGTGAAAAAACTATACAAACTGAAAAAGGTAAAAGCAGGATAAAAATTGTAGGTAATAATGCAAAAGGTCAGATTGAAATAAATATTGAGACTTCCGGGGATGCTGTGTTAAAGAAAATAAATTAGTAAAATTTTATGCCTATTTTTATTATAAGGTGATACTGAGACACGGGACAAGGGAACAGGTTTTTTGTCCCTATGTCCCGTTGTTTCTATTTCGAGGTACTTTAAAGTTTAAATTATATAGGTGTTTTTTCTTTTTATATTGACAAAAAAGGAATTATAATATATAATGAAGTAAACTTCATGTGAAGTTTACTTCATATTAATTAATGGAGCATTCCTGTAATGAATAAAAAATAAGGGAGAATGAACTTTGAAAAAATAAGTACCTCCTGATAAAATACAGAGTGTAAGTTCTAGAACTTACCTCGAATTATCAAAATAAACAGGAGGTACCTAAAATGAAGTATACACAAAATGAAAAGATTTTGCAAGTAACAGAAGACACATTAATTGCGGGAGTAGACATAGCAAAAGAAAGCCATTATGCCAGAGCATTTGACTACAGAGGAGTAGAATATGGAAAATACCTAAGATTTGAGAACAATAGAGAAGGTATAACAAAATTTCTTAGATGGGCAAAAGACTTGATGGAGAGACATAAGAAAAACAAACTAATAGTAGGGATAGAACCGACAGGGCAATATTGGCTATGTTTTGCCCAATACCTTAAAGACAATAACATAAAGGTAGTATTGGTTAATCCATTCCATGTAAAGAGGAGCAAAGAATTAGATGACAATTCTCCCACAAAAAGCGATAAAAAAGACTCAAAAACAATAGCAATGCTAGTAAAAGACGGGAGATATGTAGAACCGACAATACCTGAAGGAGTATATGCAGAATTAAGGGTAGCGATGGACATAAAAGACAGGTTGAACAAACAAATAGGGATGACAAAAAATCAAATAACAAGATGGATGGACATATACTTTCCGGAGTTTAACACCGTATTTTCAGACTGGGAAGGGAAAGCAGCACTTATCACATTAAGAGAATTTCCAACGCCTGAGAAGATAGCAAAAAAGAGTGCTGAAGAAATAATATCGATATGGAAGAAAGAAGTACAAAGAGGGGTAGGAGAAAAAAGGGCTATAAAGCTGATAGAAACTGCTAAGGAGAGCATAGGGAAGAAGCAGGGCATAAAGATGGCGGAATACGAGATAAAGACTCTCATTGAACAATACGAATTTCTCAAAAAACAAATTGAAGAAATAGAGAAGAAGATGGAAGAATTAATAGTTGAGATACCAGGGGTTAAAGAACTACTAGAAATCAAAGGGATAGGGATGAATACAGTAGCAGGGTTTATTGCAGAAGTAGGAGACATTGAGAAATATGAACATCCAAAACAGATACAAAAACTAGGAGGATTAAACCTAGTAGAGAATAGCTCTGGTAAGTATAAAGGAGAAACAACAATAAGTAAAAGAGGGAGGAAACGATTGAGGAGAGTACTATTTACTGCAGTAATGGCCTTGGTTGCAAAAAACGAAGAGTTTCGTGAACTTCACAAATATTACACTACCAGAGCGCAAAACCCGTTAAAAAAGAAGCAATCACTAATAGTATTGTGCAACAAACTGATAAGGATATTTTATGTCATATTAAAGAAAGGAGTAAAATATGACCCAATCAAGATGATGAAGGATATAAAGAGGCCAGCCTTACAGGAAGCTGCATAAAAAGTGCCAACATACTATAAAATCAATTAAGGGTTAATTATCTTCTCTTCAGCTTTAACTTACTCACATCTAAAAAGCTGATCCTTAAGAAGAATTAATTTTTAGGGAAAACGAAAGTGTGAACGACGTGACATAAAAGGTAAAGTAAGGAATAAAACAAAAACAACTAGTCAAGATGGTATATTGACAACAAGAGCGGGAATTGTCATAAAAAATAATCACCATACGGGCAAAGACCCTGCAATGGAGCAGAAATGACATCCACCTCATGGCAGGTAGAACGAAGGAATTAAGGACGGAGATCCAGTGAGACATGGGAGGGTAAACCCCATGAGATAAGTGGAGCTATCCCGCCATAATATGGAAATAGGATATGAGGTTTATTAAACTTACCTATTTAATGGTTAGATAAGTAAGAAATGATAATATAAGCCATGAGATGCTCTTGTTGTGATGAGAAAATTAAAGAAAAACTAAGATATTAAGAGAAAATAAAAGATAATAGAGGGAGGGAGGGAGGTGTGCATTTGAAAAATAAAGTACGAGAATATAGATTAAAAAAAGGCATGACTCAACAGCAATTGGCTGATGCTGTACATGTTTCAACAAGAACTATTATTTCATTAGAGCAAGGAAAATATAATCCCTCAATTATGTTAGCATACCGTTTGGCTGTGGAATTTGGGACAACAATTGAAGATTTGTATTGTTTGGAAGAAAATAAAAAAGAGGAGGATAAGAGGTATGAAAACAAAAAATAAAAGAAATTTGATAAATATAATTTTGATTCTAGTGTAGAAACTCAATTTTAGAATCTACTTTTCTGTACTTTGACAAATTTATTTAGGTAAATTATGGTAATTTGCACCTATGATAACAAAAACCAGTGTAAAGTCTGCCGAGAAAAGCTTATGTTTTACCTTTATAATACGTTATTACCATTTATTGGACCAATATGGGCACACTTCCCCCTCCATCTTTGGAATAGCTTTTTTAGCTCGCTCCAGCATGTATCTTGCAAAACGCTTAAAGTTCTGGGCCAATACCTTTAAGCCTACGTTTACTCTACATTTTACAAGTCCCCTTACTCGAAGCTTCGAAAGACCGTGACCCCTCTTCAAGGCTGAATTGGTACCTTCTATTGCAGCTCTTTTGCTCTTGTCTTCCTCACGCCTACATTCTATCTTTTCCCGCTGTTTGGCTGCTTCTATCGATTTTAGATTTATCCTTACCACGTAATCTTTTTTCTGTTCTTTACAGTAACATTGATTTTTCAATTTACACATCGCACAGGCTTCTTTTGGAAAATGGGCCACCGTCTGCCCGTTCTTAACACCGGCATGGATGGGTATTATTCCCTTTGGGCACTTCGTTATCACTTTCGTTTCTTCATCTATTTCATATTCGGTCACTGATATCCTAGAGATGGGCTTCCTGCCGCTTAAGTCGGTAAAGTGAAGCTCCACCCCGTTTTCTTTTGCAATTTGCACTGCTTCTTCGGAGTAATAACCACCATCTACATAGACTTCTTGGCATTCGGTATTTTGTTTTACAATAGGTAGTCTTTCTTTAAAAAGTTCTACATCGCTTTTTATGTTTTTTTCTACCGTATAGTCTGTTATGAGCTGGAAGGGATTTTCTTTTGAACAGGTTTCGCTGAGGTTTAAAACGTATCCGCTTTCAGCTTTGTTCCCTTTCTTGCGATAGGTAGCATCCTCATCGTATGCTGACTGAAGGGAGTCGCTGGGTATGCTTTTGCTGTCTTTGGCATTGAGCTTCCTGGTTTTTTCGTCGTAGTATGCCTGTTCTGACAGGAATCTTGTGAGGATTCTATATGCATCGGATTTTTCAAGTCCGGGAATGTTTTCGATTGTTTCCTTTGCTTCCTGGCACAGATTCAAGAGCATTTCGAGCCTGCTTTCGCTTTCTGAAGGCTTGGTTTTATGTATCACTTCTGTCTTGAATTCAGGGTTAAGGACTTCTTTCAGGTTCTCTGAAAGTCTATCCTCAGGGATGGTTTTTACTGCCCTGTAAAGTACATCAAAGGCAAGAGCAATTCTTCCTGCTTTTTTGATGTTTGACATGAACATGGTAGAGTCCATGCGCTGTTCTTTCATGGATATGCCTGCTTCTTTAGCAAAAATCCTAGTAAGATTTAAAAACTGCCCGAATATTAAGTCTTCTTGTTCAGGATGTTTTATGAGGTATTGGTATATCCTTGCTCTAAAGTCATACAGGGTTTTCTCTGAAAGATTCATGCCTCCTAATGTCCTTATTCCTACGGCGTAATTTATCAGGTAATTAAAGTTGAAGTTTTCAATAAGTTCATCATCAGAGTAGTTTTTAAGGTGTTTTATGTATTCCAGGGAAAGGAGTATGTTAACCGGGAAATTAGGCCTTCCTGTATCACTGTATAAGACTGAAAAGGGTTTTTCATCGATGTTGCAGAACACGTATTTATAGAATATGGGGGCCCATGATTTTTCTAGTTTAGCCTTTATCCTTGAATCCATGAAGTTAATGCTTTCAAATAAAGATTGTTGGAGATGGTCGCTGTTTTCTCTAAACAAGTGCAACACCCCATTTGTTGTAATTTTTGCTTCCCTAATTTTAACATAATTCTATGAAAATTTGTACTACCTATATTTTGTATGTTTATTTATTCAATCTATTTTATATTTATACTTCTTGATAAAGAAAGAAGGCTTTTTACACTAGAATCAATTTTAAGTATTATTTTATTAATTGCAAGTTCTTATGTTTATATAGCAAAAGGATATGAAATAAAATATTTAATTTCTATTATACTTGCTTTTGGGCTTGTGGCAATAAATATATTTTTAGCTACAAAAAATGTGGGTTTTAAAAATATTTCATTTGAAAATGCAGATGAGCGTGATTTATATATTGCTATGAAAAGTGCTCAGAGTACTTTAAAGTTTATAAATGATATTTGTTTAGTTTTTGTATTTTCCTTTTTGATATTGTATGGTGTTACAAACAATTTTATTTTTATGGTTATGGGATTAACGCTATTTGCGTTAATAGTGATTATGTTTATAACATTATTAATTACACAAAGTTATTATGAGAAAAATTACTAAAATTATTTTACATAGTGTAAAATTATCGTAGGATTTTTTGAGTGAAAAAAACAAGAGACAACCCCTGTGATAAAATAGAACTTGGAAACAAAACATCACAGAAAGGGGTGTCTCTTGTGAAAAAACATATCTTTGAGGATATTATACTACAAAATGCTTTAAATTTCACTGAGGAAGTAGTAGAAATTTTTGGTGATTTGTTAAACAAAGGAATGAATATTACAGAGCTTGTAGCAAGGATAAAGGAACTCACGGACAAACTAGGTAGAGAGGCAATAGAAGCAATTATTGAAGAGTTAGATAGGATAATAAAAGAAGACAAGAGAAGGAAAGACAAATGGGTAGTAGAGAGGAAAGATAAAAAGAGATTAACGACAGTCCTTGGGGATATTGAATATGAGAGGATGTCATTTCTCAAATTAATTTAGCTTAAAATCGAAAAAATTTCTCAGATTAAATAATCTTGTGATAAAATTAATGCTAAAGGAATTTGATAAATTTTTTTCAGATTCCTTTAGCATTAATTTTAATTGGAGAGGTTACTTATGCAAATAGTTTTCCATGTTGATAACATTGAAGAATATTTACATAAAGGTAAAGATTACAATTTCCCTGCCCCGCCAGATAGATGTCCTTATCCCGATTGCAAGTGTAGAGTAAAACTAAAAAAGCACGGGTTTTATTACCGTTACTATTTAGACGGACTTAACTGTATAAAAATAACCATAAGAAGATATATATGCCCTGTGTGTAAAAGGACTCTATCCTACCTTCCTGATTTCTGTATTCCTCATTTTCAGTATTCTTTCAATATGATTGTAAAGTCTTTAAAAGAAACACTCCTCAGAGAAAGAACTGTCAGTTCTTTCATAAGTGACTTAAAAAGAAACTTCCCTACCATACTATTTTCAAGACAGCATATATATTTTTACACCAAAAGGATAATGAATAATTTAAGTTTTATCATATACGGATTAAGGCAAATAAACCCTTACATAAAGTTATCTGAGACTGACTCACAAAGAGAGAGGGCCAGAGAGATTTTGGACATAATAAGCATTGTACCACTCTTCTCCCAACGGTTTTATGCCTATTGCCAAAAATCATTTCTGGCCTCTCTCACATAATTTTAGCATTAAACCCGAAAGATTTAAATAAAAATTTTGATTTTTTCTTAGCAACATAACTTTTTCCTTTAACATCCCCCAGGTATGAGCTAAAATTACGATTAAGAAATCAAAAAAGTGAAGGGGGAACATACAAATGCTTGATGAAAAAGCGAGAGAAGCTATAGCATTAAAGAGATTTTCACTGATAAGTCCGGTGTTAAACGGACAGGTAAAAAATCAGAAAGAATATTTTGATGCTCTTTCTGATAAACCTATTGAGATACCTTATATTGGAATGAGAAGATATACTCCCAAGACACTTAGAGGGTGGCTATATCAGTATTTAAGAGGCGGTATAGAAGCGTTAAAGCCAGGGTATCGAAGTGACAGAGGCAAATACAGAAAGATAGACTTTGAACTTTCAGAGAGAATAAAGCAAAAGAAGCTTGAACATCCTGAAATGCCAAACAAACTTCTTTATGAGACATTGATAGGAGAGGGAATAATATCACCGGATAAAGTATCCCTTTCGACATTCTATAGGTTTTTGAAAAACATTCCTGTAAAATCTTTAGATAAAGAAAAAGAGGGTAAAACAAAGAGGTTTTCCCATGAATACATCAATGAACTGTGGCAAACTGATGTCATGTATGGGCCATATATTAAAGAAGGTAAAACAAAGAGACAAACGTATCTTATTGCATATATAGATGATGCTTCAAGGCTGTGTACCTATGCTCACTTTACTATACCCAGAATTTTTTAGCTTTAAGAGACTCATTTAAAGAAGCAGTGCTAAGAAGGGGGATACCCAAAATGCTCTACACTGACAATGGAAAGATATATAGAAGCACTCAATTGGAGTATATCTGTGCTTCACTAGGTACATCTCTTATTCACGCTGAGCCCTTTTCACCTCATTCAAAAGGGAAAATAGAAAGATTCTTTCATACGGTGAGAATGAGATTTTTAAGCACAATAGATCCTACATCCATAAAGAGTATAGATGAACTCAATATGATGTTTTTTAAATGGCTGGAGGAGGATTACAACCGAAAAGAGCACAGCAGTATTGGCATGAGTCCTTTAGATTTTTTCATGTCTCAAATATCAAGGGTAAATATGTGTAAAGACATAGATATGTTGAATGAATGTTTTCTCATAAGAGTAAATCGTAAAGTAAACAAAGATGCTACGCTTAAAGTGGAAAATATACTTTATGAAACAGAAGAAAAGTTTAAAGGTATGCGCTTAGAAGTCAGATATGACACGCAGTGGCTTAAGGATAATACACCTCTTCTACTTTTTCATGAAGGCAAAAAAGTAGGGGAAGCATATAAGGTAAATTTTCATGATAATGCTAAAATTCCTGTAGAATATATCGAAGGCCGAAAAGTTGTAATCGAAAATGAAGATACTGTGGATTTTGCGGCAAAACCTAATCCCCCAGTAATATCCTTTAATGATATCGTTGATTAAAAAAAGAGGTGTTTACAATGTTTACCCAATATTTTGGAATGAAATTTAATCCATTTTCTAAAGAGATAAGTGTAAATGACCTTTACATAAGTGAAGACATTGCTGAATTAAATGCCAGGCTAAAATATTTGCAAGAAACAAGGGGTATAGGACTTATCGTTGGGGAGGCCGGTTCAGGCAAATCTACCGCATTAAGAAGATATGCTGAAAGCCTCAATCGTTCTACATTTAAACCATGTTACTTTGCTCTGTCTACGCTCACAGTGAGAGAATTCTATCAAGCATTGGCTATGATTTTAGGCGAAACCCCCTCATACAAAAGTAACGCTCTTTCACCAGATACAAAGAGCGATAACAGAACTTTACTATAGCCAGAAGATAACTCCTGTCATAATATTAGATGAAATACAACTGGTTTCTAACGATGTTCTTGAAGACTTGAGAATAATATTTAACTTTAATATGGATTCTCAAAACCCGTATATATTGATACTTTCAGGACAACCACACATAAGAAACAAACTAGCCTTGAATGTAAACAGTGCACTAAGGCAAAGAATTTCTATAAAGTATGTGATGCAAGGGCTAAAAAAAGAAGAAATTCAAGATTATATAAAAACAAGAATGAAAATAGCCGGAGTGGTGGATGATATATTTACACCATCAGCATATGAAGCAATATATTCTCTAACAAAAGGGCTGCCAAGGATAATAAATAACCTGGTAACAACTTCTCTTCTCTATGCGTATTCTAAAAGGCTAAGAGAGATAGATGAAGAAGTAATATACCAGGCACAAAATGAAATCAGTTTATGAGAGTAGTAGCTTTCGCTACTCTCATTTTTTATTATACATCAATTAATTCAAATTGTCAATAACAGATATTAACATATTTTGGCGGTAATGCTCTTAAAAAGTGAAAAAAATTTTTAATCAGGCTGTAATAATTTGAGAAAAAATACTTTTATGCACTTAAAAAATGCCATTATAATTTGAAAATCTTTGGAGATTTAATTTGAGAATTGACAAGAGGACATATTACAAATCTAAAGAGGATGGGAGATATACATATTTGGTGGATGATGCATTAGAGATAGGACGGCACGATAGGATAGAAAAGGGAGTAAAGATAAAGTTAGTAGAAAACGCAATAGAAGAATCATATGAGAGAAGTAGTAAAAAAGCATGTCCAGAGGAGTTAAGTAAACAGACGGTATTAAATGCAATAAGGGAAATAGGGGAAGTAGAAGTAAAGAGAGAAATAAAAGAAAAGAAAGAAGTAAGGGTTTTATACATAGAGGCATACGAGGACCATGTACCTTTACAGGACGGGAGAGATGAAACTCCACGATTAGTATACATACATGAAGGTAGAGAAGAGAAAAACGGAAGGAACGTACTGAAGAATGTCTATTACAAAGCATATGTAGGAGAGAAACCTGAAGACATATGGATAGATGTAGCAAATTATATAGAAGAAAATTACAAAGAAGAGAAGATAGAGAAGATATACATAGCAGGAGATGGAGCACCGTGGATAAAAGAGGGATTAAAATGGATAGTAAAATCAAGGTTTGTGTTAGACAGATATCATTTAAACAAATATATATTAAAAGCCACATCGAAAAAGCCAAAATACAGGGATAAGATATGGAGAGCAATAAATGAAGGAGATAAAGAGGGAGTGAAGAAGATAGAGCTATTACTTTTTCTTCAATTCCTGATATGTCTCTTTTGTATTTTGGAACTATTTTAGGTTCAAATTCTCCTTGTCTGTCTCTTGGAATATCAATTTCCATCTCACCAAATTGAGTTTTTACCGTCTTTTGAGTATAGCCATTTCTTGAATTTTGAGTATCTTTGTCTTTTTTGTCATATCTTTCATAGCCAAGTTCTGCTGAAAGTTCTGCTTCAAGCATTTCTTGAATAGTATCTTTAAAAAGGTTTTTTAATGATGGTTAGTTGTATAATTAAATGCAACAGATAAAAAAATAGAAACCATAGTGAAAATCGTGTATGATATAGGTGTCAACTCAACATCATACAAGGAGGATTTTCACTATGGTTCATAATAATGATACCACAAAAAATCGTTCTTTTAAACACTTAAGTAGCTATGAACGAGGAGAGATCTATGCATTACTCAAAGAAGGAAGAAGTATTCGGTATATTGCTAAAAAACTTAATCGATCTCCAAGCACTATAAGCCGTGAAATTAAACGTGGAACTACTACACAACTTAGAAGTGATTTATCTTCTTATACAAGCTATTTTCCTGAAACCGGTCAAGCTATCTACGAAAAAAATCGTTCAAATTGCGGAGCTAAATTTAAAGTAGCTAAAGCAGAAGATTTCTTGAAATATGCTGAAAATAAAATATTAAATGAAAAATGGTCACCAGATGCAGTTGTAGGCTATTGTAAAAAAGACCCAAGCTGGAATAATAAAACCATTGTTTGTACTAAAACACTGTACAACTATATAGATAGAGGATTATTAAAAGTTAAAAACATTGATTTACCTTTAAAACTACGTTTAAAACCAAGGAAGAAACAAAACCGTAAAAATAAACGTATTATGGGTAAAAGTATTGATTTTAGACCTAAAGAAGTTGAAAGCCGTGAAGTTTTTGGGCATTGGGAAATAGATACGTTAATTGGCAAGAAGTCTAATGACAAGGTGCTTTTAACATTAATAGAGCGTAAGACTCGCCATGAAATAATATTACTATTGGATACAAAAGACAGTAAATCTGTTAAAGATGCACTATCAAAATTAAAAGATATGTTTGGTGACAATTTAAGCAAGGTCTTTAAAACAATAACATCTGATAATGGTACAGAGTTTAGTGATTTAGAAAGTGCTCTTTTAGAATATGGCGTAGAAGTATATTATACACATCCATATTCATCTTGGGAAAGAGGTACAAATGAACGACATAACGGTCTTATACGACGTTTCATCCCTAAAGGTAAAAGTATTAAACATTTATCTATAGATACGATAAAGAGAGTAGAAAACTGGCTTAATAACCTTCCTCGAAAATTGTTAAATTATAAAACACCTAAAGAATGCTTTTATGAAGAGCTGGCAAAAATCTGTTAAGCCCATCCCTTATAAAGTATAGAGCTCGCTCGTGATTTGTCAAGGGGCAGGCTTCGCCTGACTTAAACCCTTGACAAATCACGACCTCCGCTCAATTTGTTAACTAAGATGGGCTTAAGGTTATATATGATTTGTTCCAAATCCTATATCTACATGATTTTCATTAGGTGTTGCATTTAATATTGCAATTTATAAGGTTTTTTAATGATGTATAAAGGTCTGGAATAGATTGAATATTGTTTTCACTAATGAAATTTCTTAATTGTTCTTTTGTCAATAGTGACATTTTTAAAACCTCCTTCTTGGTTTAGTTTATATTCTAATTCTTACCAAGAAAGAGGTTTTTAATCAGTTTACACAAAATTTTTTACAGTCTCCCATAAAAGGCTGTTCAATTGAAGCCACCATAAGACACAGAATTCCTACTGCAATTACTTCACTGTCATTTATAAATGCTCTAATAAAAAGTGGGGTATTGTCAAGAATAATATTGACATTGTAGACATAATTCCAACAGCAAAGGAGGCAGAAATTCTTGTATATCTTTTTGCACTGTCATAGTTTTTGACGCCTACCACTTGACCTGCCATTGTAGTTGCAGCGATTGCAAAGCCCCATCCAGGCATAAAAGATATAGATTCAATTGTTGTTGTTATTTGATTTGCTGCAAAGGCAACTGTTCCTAGATGCATTATCATAAAAATAGATACAGGCCTGCTTATATCGAAAGCAGCTTCTTGGAGTGATGCAGGGAAGGAGAGTTTTAATATTTCTATAATTTTTTGTTTATTTATTTTGAAAAGAACATTAAATTTGAGTGAAAGTACCATATACCTTTTGTAATATAAAATAATAAAAATAAATCCTATTATTTGAGCTGTCATTGTGGCTATTGCTGAACCTTTTGCGCCTAAAGCAGGTAGTTCAAATCTACCAAATATCAAAATCCAATCAAGTACGATGTTAATAAATATAACAATACTTGTAGCTATCATAGGAGTTTTAGTATTTCCTTGGGCTCTTAATATAGCATTTAAAACATTCATAACCATACTAAACAAAATGCCTATTGATGCTATTTTTAATAAATTTTCTGCAAAAATAAAAAGGAATATGGAAATTGAAGTAGCAACTATAATTCCTAAAAAAATTCCATGGGATGCGTATTCTTTAGTAGATTTAAAATCTTTTGCTCCAATACTTCTAGCAACATAAGAAGTTACACCTATAGAAATTCCCATTGCAATAAAAATATTAGAGAAAGTGTATATAATTTCCGAGGCAAGACCTACAGCGCTGACACTGTCTTTACCACCAAACTGCCCTACCATCATTGTATCTATTACCCATACTATCATATATAGGAGCATTTCGCCTACAGCGGGAAGTGCCAAGTTTAGTATTTCTTTTATTTCATTTTTAATTGTCATAGATTACCTCCTAAATTGAAGTTAGTTTTCAATATTGTAGTACAAAGAGAGTTATTTTGTATTCATTGAGTTTTGATTGTTAATACTCATGGATTATATAAAATTTTGTCTTTTGTAGCTACTAAAGGTATTATAGCATAAAAGGGATAAATTATTGTAATAGAGTTGTACTGACAAAAACGTTATTTACTTTATAAATTCTTTATAATTACATGCTAAATTATCAAATGGTAAATAACAATTAACGAAAGGGTGGTAAAATGATCGAGTATATACTTGAGACTAAAAATCTAAAAAAATATTACGGGAAGCAGCTTGCAGTAAATGATGTTTCACTCAAAATCCCAAAAGGCTCAATATATGGATTACTTGGACCGAATGGTGCAGGAAAATCCACGACATTGAAGATGCTTACAGGACTTTTGCATCCATCGAGTGGTGAAATTATTGTTTTTGGTGAGCCATGGCAGAGAAAGCACCTTGAGCGAATTGGGGCATTAATTGAATCGCCAGCACTATATGGTAACCTGACAGCAGTTGAAAATCTTCTTGTTCACACAAATTTGATGGGACTTCCAAAAGAAAGGATTTACGAAGTTCTTGAAATAGTAGATTTGAAAGATACAGGTAAAAAATTGACATCACAGTTTTCCACGGGTATGAAGCAGAGGCTTGGCATTGCAATTGCACTTCTTGGACGTCCTGAATTATTGATACTTGATGAACCTACAAACGGGCTTGATCCTATAGGTATTCAGGAACTGAGAGAATTAATTCGTTCATTTCCAAAAAGAGGAATTACAGTAATATTATCTAGTCATATATTATCTGAGGTTTCACAGCTTGTTGACAATATTGGAATTATAAGTGATGGCGAGCTTAAATATCAAGGGGAAATGAGTCATGATGAAGACCTTGAAGCATTATTTATGCAAGTTGTAAAGGGGGATAAACAATGATTAATATAATAAAGTCAGAAAGTATTAAATATAAAAGGACATTTACAAGACGTTTAATACTACTTGCACCGCTGTTTTTTGTAATAATTGCATTGCCACAAAGATTTTTTATACCTGAAAATTATTTACGTCCGTGGCAGCTTCTTATTGACCAGGTGTACAATTGGTGGCCAGTTATATTTATACCACTTGGTACTGCTTTGTTTGCTACATTGGTAGATTTACAGGAAAAAAAGCAGGAAATTACCGCAATTTGAGAGTTCGCAATATTTCACCATCAGGTATCTGGATAGGCAAAATAGTATTAATGGCATATCATACCCTGCTTGCAACGCTGGTTCTTTTTGTTTCCGTAATAATATCAGGGCTTATCACAGCAGGTGGAGACATTCCATGGATAGAAATTTTTACAGGAGGTTTTATTTTATGGTTTACATCTCTCCCATTAATACCGCTGCAATTATGGGCATCAACATGGAAAGGAACATTCTTTAGCATGGCTATTGGATTTATCGGACTTATTGGGGGTGTTATAGCAGCACCTAAATCATACTGGATATATGTACCATGGAGTTGGCCTACACGACTTATGTGTCCAATAATAGGAGTACACCCCAATGGAGTGCCATTAGAACTGTCAGACCCACTTAGAAATCCTTCTGTGATACCTATGGGAGTAATAATGGCAATTGCTGCTTTAATAATCTTTACAATGATTACATCAATATTGTTTAATAGAAGAGAGGTAAGATAATGAGTATATTAGCATCAGAATGGATCAAGACAAAACGAACACCTATCCGTTGGCTTACATTTCTAGCACCTATGATTTTTTCAGGGCTTATTATTTGGTATTTTTCACTAAGGCCAATAAAAATGGATACTCAGATTTCAATATTTCAGGCTTTTTTTGAAGTATGTACAGCATTTGTTATTCCATTGGGTGCGGGTTTAATATCTGGAATTATGATACATCAAGAGGAACTTGCTGGAAATTTCAATGGTCTTCTCCTAAACAAATTGCCCCGTCAGAAATTGTACCTTGGGAAACTTGCAACAGTTATTTTGCTGGCATCGATAAGTACATTGATTGCTACATTAGTATTGTTAGTTGGAGTAGGTTTTGTATTAAATATACCCATATCTTGGTTAATTTTTATTATAGCAGCGCTAATGGCTATAATAGGTTCTATCCCACTGTTGGCATTCCATTTATGGATAAGCTTCGCATGGGGAATAGGTGCATCAATTGGCATTGGTGGTGGTGGTGTCCTTATAGCCGCTTTGATGGTCACAAGTCTGGGTGATAGAATCTGGCAATTTGTGCCTTGGGCATGGCCAGTGAGACTTTCAATGATTCCGGGAGCCTATTTACTGTATAAATCAGGTATGAATTTTCTACCTGAGACTATTTCAATTGGTGTGGCCATAAAACAAATTATATATAGCCTTATTCCAGCTATTATATTTTTTGTAATTATGTTAATTGGCGGTATAATGTGGTTTAATAAATGGGAAGGCAGGAAAATATATGGGTAAATGTGGAGGGAATGTATGAGATTATGAGTAGAATTTTAATAATCGACGACGAAAAAGATTTAGTTGCTCTTTTAAAAGATTCCCTTGAAAATAAAGGTCACATTGTATCTGTTGCGTATGATGGTGAAAGCGGTGTTAAAAAAGCCTATGAGCATCCTGACCTTATTATTCTTGATATAATGATGCCTGAAATTGATGGATATGAAGTCTGTAAAAAAATAAGAGATGTAGTTTTTTGTCCTATAATTTTTTTAAGTGCGAAACAATCAGAAGCTGATAGAATAAAGGGGCTTGCTTTAGGTGGTGATGATTATATAATAAAACCATTTAGTCTTAAAGAGCTACTTGCAAGAATTGATGCTCATCTGAGGCGTGAAAGAAGAGCTATTTATCTTAATGAAAAAGAGAAAAGAACTTTATTAATTTTTAAAAATCTATCTATTGATTTAAAAGCAAGGCAAGTATATATAAATGGTAAACTTGTTAGCTTTACGAAAAGAGAATTTGATATAATTGAATTATTATCTTTGCATCCTGGGCAAGTTTTCTCAAAAGAACAGATATATGAAAAAGTATGGGGTTATGATGCAGAGGGAGATTCTTCTACGGTTACAGAACATATAAAAAATATCAGAGCAAAGTTAGCAGTGGTGGATCCAAATGTCGAGTATATATCAACAGTATGGGGAATCGGCTATCGTTGGGAAAAGTTTGTGTAAGGCAAATATAACAAAAGCTAGTTTGGTGGAGGAATTAATGTGCTTAATCGAAAGTCAATAAAGACCCAATTTATTGTAATTTTTACTGCAATAATTCTAACGAGTATAATAGCAACAATTGTCACATACTTTGTTGGTTTTATAATTTTTACAAGTATTGAGTACAAAAAAATATACCCTGCAAACTATTATGAAAAGAAAATCCCTGATATAGAAAATTATATAAGGAGGAAGGGAGAAAGTCTTTTAAATATTAAAGAAAAATCTAACATAGAAAAAATAATTCCTTCTCAGGGTATTACATATCAAATAATAGACCAGAATGGAGATATTTTATATGGAACAGAGTCTCAAAAGTTTATAAATAATAAAGAGGATTTATACAAAAAAATTAATACAAACCAAGGATTGAATGGTAGATATGTCCACATAGTACCTATAATTGATAAACACGGGAAAATAGCTGGAGCAGTTTTACTTTATTACAAGTTGGTTCCTTATTATCAAAGTACAACTATAAAATTGATATTTACGGTGATATTGCTGTCTCCTTTTCTCTATATAATATTTTTCACAATTCTTTTTTCAAAAAAGTTCGTTCGTGATATTAAAAAACCAATAGACATGTTAATAGAAGCTTCAGAAAAAATAAAACAAAAAAACCTTGATTTTAATATAGATTATAAGGCAAAAAATGAATTCGGCAGTCTGTGTGAAGCTTTTGATGATATGAAAAACGAGCTTAAAAGGTCTTTGATTTCACAGTGGAAATTGGAGCAGCAAAGGCATGATATGGTAGAAGCACTTGCACATGACCTCAAGACTCCTCTTTCTATAATACAAGGATATACTGAATCTTTATTAGAAAGTAATTTAAATGACAAAGAAAAGTTAGAAAGGTATTTAAATGTAATAAAAAACAGTACCTTTAGAGCTTTGCAGATGATAAAAGAGATGTTATACACAGCTGAAATTGAAAGTTATAATTTGAGTTTAGAAGTAGTACCTATAGATATAAATTCTTTTATTCAACAAAAAGTAGAAAGTTATAAAATTATTTCAAAAAGTAAAAATATAGATTTCAAAGTAAAAATTTTTGATGTAATGCCTGACAAAAAAACTTGCTATTGCGATAAAAATAAGCTTGAAAGAATACTGGATAATATTGTACTAAATAGCATACGATATACACCTTATAAAGGTGTCATTAACATTAATATAGACATAAGAGAAGAAAAAATTAATTTTACGATTTGTGATACTGGGAAGGGATTTAGCAATAAAGATTTAGCAAATCTCTTTAACAAATTTTACAAAGGAGATGAAGCACGTTCTACAAAAGAAGGGCATATAGGATTGGGACTTTATACTGCTAAAAAATTAGTAGAACTTCATGGCGGAACAATAAAAGCCTATAATTCTGAAAAAGGTGGAGCATGTATAAGTTTTAATATTACAAATTATTTTAAAGAATAATCTTGCCTCTTCACTTTATCAGTTCAATTTGATAAAATATGTACTATACATAAAAAAGGTATAAAGGGGGATGCATTGTGAAGAGTATACGGATATACGACACAACATTAAGAGATGGGGTTCAAGGACAAGGTATATCTTTTACTGTGGAAGACAAATTAAAGATAGTTAAAGTTCTTGATGAGTTTGGTGTAACCTATATTGAGGCAGGTAATCCTGGGTCTAATCCTAAAGATATTGAATTTTTTGAAAGAGTTAAAAATATTAAGTTAAAAAATGCTAAATTAATCGCTTTTGGCAGCACAAGAAGAGCGAATACAACTACCGAAGAGGATGCTAATGTGATTTCCCTTTTAAATGCTGACACAGAGGTAGTAACTATTTTTGGCAAGTCATGGGACTTTCAAGTTACAGAAATTTTGAAAACTACTTTAGAAGAAAACTTAAAAATGATTTATGATACAGTAAAGTTTTTTAAAGACAAAGGTAAGTCAGTTATATTTGATGCAGAGCATTTTTTTGATGGTTACAAACAAAATCCAGAGTATGCTTTAAAGACATTAGAAGTAGCATTAGAGGCGGGCGCAGACAGTGTATGCTTGTGTGATACAAAAGGCGGAGCTTTTCCTATGGAGGTTTATGAAATAACAAAAACTGTTGTGGATAAATTTAATACAGAAGTAGGAATACACTGTCATAATGATAACGGAATGGCTGTCGCAGATTCTATAATGGCAGTACAAGCAGGGGCAATACAAGTACAAGGTACAATAAACGGTTATGGTGAAAGATGTGGCAATGCGAATTTATGTACCTTGATACCGAATTTGCAATTACTTATGGGATATAAATGTGTGCCTGATGAAAATCTAAAACAATTGACTCATTTAGCCAGATTTGTAAGTGAAATTGCAAATGTCACTTACGATGAAAGGGCGCCTTATGTTGGGAAAAATGCTTTTTCCCACAAAGCGGGGATGCATGCTGATGCTGTAAATAAAAATACTTATTCTTATGAACTGATTGACCCTTCTTTAGTGGGAAATAGTAGGACATTTTTGATTTCTGAAGTTGCAGGCAGAGGAACAGTGCTAAATGCCATAAATGAAATAGATCCAACTATTACAAAGGATTCTCCTGAAACAAAGTTAATTTTAGATAAATTAAAAGAAATGGAGTATTTAGGGTATCAATATGAAAATGCAGGAGGTTCTTTAGAACTTTTGATAAGAAAGGTTCTTGGAAAATATAAACCAGCATTTAATTTAAAAGAGTTTAAAGTTATTGTAAATGAGCCTTCTGTAAATAGTGTTAATTCTTCAGCACTTATAAAAGTGGAAGTCGATAGTATAGAGGAGATAGCTGCAGCTGAGGGAGATGGGCCAGTACATGCTCTTGATAATGCTGTAAGAAGAGTACTGGAGAGATTTTACCCACAGATAAAAGAAATGAGGTTGACAGATTATAAAGTGAGGGTTTTGGATTCTAATTCTGCAACTGCTGCTAAAGTTAGAGTTATAATAGAGTCGACAGACGGAAAAGATTCATGGAGCACAATTGGGGTTTCTACAGATATTATTGAGGCCAGTTGGAGAGCCCTTGTTGATTCAATAGAGTACAAACTTAACAAAGAAAGTTAATTCAAAAGCGGAGAAATTGACATGAATTGTCATTGATGTTAAAGTAAAAATGAACATGTCAATTTCTCTTTTTTTGAAAGGAGAAATTTGAATGATAATAAGTGCAAGCAGGAGAACGGATATTCCGGCTTTTTACAGCGATTGGTTTTTTAAAAGAATTGAGGAAGGCTATGTTTTGGTGAGGAATCCTTTTAATTTTCATCAAGTCAGTAAAGTTTCTTTAAAGAAAGATGCAGTAGATGGCATTGTGTTTTGGACAAAAAATCCAGAAAAAATGATACCGAAATTGCATTTGATAGAGGACTATGCTTATTATTTTTTATTTACTTTAAATCCCTATGATAAAAGAATAGAGAGGAATGTGCCAGAAAAATCACATATAATTGAAGTTTTTAAAAAGCTGTCTAGCAAAATAGGGAAAGAGAGGGTAATTTGGCGTTATGACCCTATTATTTTAATTCCCGAATTTGATATAGAATACCATGTAAAAAGCTTTAAGGAAATAATGTCTGAACTTTATGGATATACATCAAAATGTATAATCAGTTTTGTGACTCTTTATCCTAAAGTTTACAAGACTTTAGAAAAAATAGGGGCTTATGAGATAAACAAGGAACAGAAGTTAGAAATTGCATATAGATTTTATGAAATAGCGAAAGAGCACTCAATTAAACTTGAGACTTGTGCAGAAGAATTGGATTTATCGCCATATGGTATAGAGCATGCGAGATGTATAGATAAAACTTTAATAGAAGAGCTTTCTGGTAAAAAACTCAATATAGGAAAGGATAAGAATCAAAGGAAGTTTTGTGGTTGTGATGAAAGTATAGATATTGGTGCCTATGATACTTGTCTACATGGCTGTATTTATTGCTACGCAAACAGTAGTATCAGTACTATAAAAAGAAATACAAAGCAGTACAATGTAAATTCTCCTTTGTTGTGTAGCAAATTGACAGAAGAGGATGTAATAAAAGAAAGGGAAGTTAAATCTTGTGCTGTTTGGCAAACTTCAATTTTTGATAGATAAAAAATCTGTCTATGTGGAAAAGTTTTCTTGACTGTAGTATAATTGAATTATGAAATATTTGGAGGTGTTATTATGCAAAAGGCTGTTGAAATTACATATAACGGCAAAACTTTAAGAGGAATGATGCATTTACCTGATGATGTTAAGGGTAAAGTGCCTATGGTAATAATGTTTCACGGTTTTACAGGCAATAAAGTAGAGTCTCACTTTATTTTTGTGAAGATGTCAAGAGCTTTAGAAAAAGTAGGTATTGGGAGTGTAAGGTTTGACTTTTATGGTTCTGGAGAAAGTGATGGGGACTTTAGTGAAATGACATTTAGCAGTGAATTGGAAGATGCAAGACAAATTTTAAAGTTTGTGAAAGAGCAACCTACGACTGACCCTGAGAGAATAGGACTACTTGGTTTGAGTATGGGAGGAGCTATTGCAGGGATTGTAGCAAGGGAATATAAAGATGAAATAAAGGCGTTGGTGCTATGGGCTCCAGCTTTTAATATGCCTGAGCTTATAATGAACGAAAGTGTAAAGCAATACGGAGCTATTATGGAACAATTGGGCTTTGTAGACATAGGAGGACATAAACTGAGTAAAGATTTTGTTGAGGATATTTCAAAATTAAATATATTTGAGCTGTCAAAAGGATACGATAAAAAAGTGCTTATAGTTCATGGGACAAATGATGAAGCGGTTGAATATAAAGTTTCTGATAGAATCTTAAAAGAGGTTTATGGGGATAACGCTACAAGAGTGACAATCGAAAATGCAGACCATACTTTTAAGAGTTTAGAATGGGAGAAAAAGGCGATTAAGGAGTCAGTAGAGTTTTTCAAAAAGGAATTGTTAAAGGGATAGCTCCATCGCTATCCCTTATTTTTCTGCGTAAAGCTCAATTATTTTTATTATTACTTCGACTGCTTTTTCCATTGCATATGTCGGTATAAATTCATATTTACCGTGAAAATTATGCCCTCCTGTGAATAAATTAGGTGTTGGAAGCCCCATATAGCTTAATCTTGCTCCATCAGTGCCTCCTCTTATAGGCACTATTTTAGGTTCCACTCCTACTAATTTCATTGCTTCTAATGCTGTATCGACTATGTGCATATGCTTTTCAATTATTTCTCTCATATTGTAATACTGGTCTTTAAGTTCAAGCTCTAGTGTGCCTTCACCATATTTTTTATTTAATGTTTCTACAATGCTTTTTAGGTATTCTTTTTTATCTAAAAAAGTTTGTTTATTAAAATCTCTGATAATATAATACATTTTAGTTTGTTCTACATTGCCTTCAAAATTGTTCAAATGATAAAAACCTTCATATCCTTCAGTATGGGCAGGAGTTTCATGTTCAGGTAACATATTTTGGAGTTCTATTCCAATCAAAATGGAGTTTTTCATCTTGCCTTTTGCTGTTCCAGGATGCACATTTCTGCCATTAATTTTGATTTTAGCACTGGCAGCATTGAAATTTTCGTATTCTATTTCTCCAATTCCACCGCCATCTACAGTATAAGCAAAATCACAATTAAATTTTTTTACATCAAATTTGTCTACACCCCTACCAATTTCTTCATCAGGTGTGAAGGCTACTTTTATATTGCCATGCTTTATTTCAGGATGATTTATTAAATATTCCATAGCTGTTATTATTTCTGCAATTCCTGCTTTATCATCAGCTCCCAAAAGAGTTGTTCCGTCTGTGGTGATTAAAGTTTTTCCTATGTAATTTTTAAGCTCTGGAAATTCAGTAGGAGATAATACTATGTTTTTTTCTTTGTTTAAGATTATATCTTTGCCATCATAATTTTCTATTATCTGAGGCTTTACGTCTTTGCCGCACATGTCAGGACTTGTGTCCATATGAGCTATAAATCCTATTGTAGGGAGTTTTTTGTCAGTATTTGAAGGAAGTAAAGCCGTAACATAACCGTTTTCATCTACATTTACCTCTTTAAGGCCTATTTCTTCAAGCTCATTTGCTAATTCTTTTGCAAATATTACTTGTCCCTCAGTGCTGGGATAAGTTGTTGAGTTTTCATCCGATGTTGTATGATATTTTACATATTTTAAAAATCTCTCCACTACTTTTGACATATTATAACCCTCTTTCATTTAAAATTTTTCCCAATGTAAAACTTCAGATAAAGCTTTTTTATATTTTGGTTGTGGCTCTTCTGCGGGATATCCTAATGATATAATAGAAATCATTCTTAAGTTGTCAGGAATGTTGAGGTATTCGTTTATTTCTTTTTCATAGGTTCTGTTATACCCAGCTACCCAACAGGAACCTATGCCGTAGGCAGTAGCTGCGAGTAATATATTTTCTGTTGCTGCTGAACCATCTTCTAAGTGATGTCTGTTATTTTTATCGCAGTAGACGATGACACAAGCTCCTGCATCTTTAATAAATTTCCCATATGTAGCTTTTTCTGCTATGAATTTAAGTCTTTCTTTGTCTGTTATAACGACGAAATGCCAAGGCTGTGCGTTATTTCCACTGGGAGCAAGCCTTGCGCAGTCTATTATGTCTTCTAATATTTCTTTTGGAATAGGTTTATCTATGTATTTCCTTATACTTCTTCTCTTTTTTAAAGCCTCTAATGCCTCCATAACTTTTGCACCTCCTCTTTATATTATATCCCATAAAGTAAAAATTCCAAAAAGATTGACAAAAATTTATGGGTATGTAAAAATAAAGCTGAATAAAAGGAGGGTAAAAGTATGGGCAAGGTTGAAGGAAGAATTGGAGGCTTTATATCCGGTTATGATGTTCATGCTAGTATAGATAATGGGAGAATAGCTGGTCGAATTGGAGGAACACTTTTGGGAGCAGACCTTGATATAAAATATTCTTTTGAGATAGGGACAATTGAAGGGAGGATAGGGGGTGTTATTATAGGAAGGAGTATTTCTGGGACTATTGGGAAAGACTTTGTATCTGTGAGATTAGGAGGAGCTATTGATGGAAATGACCTTAATTTGAGGATAAGTGGCAATGAGATATTGGGAAGATGTGGTGGAGAGATCATAGGTTTTGATGTGAAATTGGCCTTTGACAATGAAAAGATATCGGGGAGAATGGGAGGAGATGTAATAGGCTTTGATGTAGAAGGAACCTATGTAGATGTTGAGCCTATTGTGGCAGGACTTTTATTTGCTACAGCTTACTACATATATAAGGTAAATCATAGAGGAGGACAAGGTGGATCCGGCAGTGGAAATTAATTAAGTAAACTTATACATACTTTTGAAAAACTTGAACAACATAGATTTATGGTATAAAATAAGTATGTAAATAAGGAATGGAGGTTTACATATGAAGAAATTGATAGGTTTTGATTATTCAAAAGCTCTACAATTTGTAAGTCAAAAAGAAATTGAATATATGGAAAAGCATGCAAAATTATCTCTTGATATGGTGCTTAGTAAAAATGCTCAAGGAAATGACTTTTTAGGATGGGTGAGTCTTCCCAAAAACTATGATAAGGCAGAGTTTGAACGCATTAAAAAAGCAGCAGAGAAGATTCAATCAGATTCTGATGTGCTTGTAGTAATAGGTATAGGTGGGTCTTATTTAGGGGCAAGAGCGGCAATTGAAATGCTTTCTCATTCCTTCTATAATTTGTTGCCAAAAGGCAAGAGGAATATGCCGGAGATTTATTTTGCTGGAAACAGCATAAGCTCTACATATTTAAGTGATTTATTTGAACTTATAGAGGACAAAGATGTATCAATAAATGTGATTTCTAAATCTGGTACTACCACAGAACCGGCAATAGCTTTTAGAGTTTTTAGAGATTTTCTTGAGAGAAAATATGGAAAAGAAGGGGCTAAATCGAGAATATATGTGACAACAGATAGAGCGAAAGGAGCTTTAAAAAAATTAGCTGATGAAGAAGGATATGAAACATTTGTGATTCCTGACGATGTTGGAGGAAGATACTCAGTTTTGACAGCTGTAGGCCTTCTACCAATAGCAGTAGCAGGCATTAGCATAGACGATATGATGCAGGGAGCTTTTGATGCTTCAACAGTCTATACCAAAGATAACCTTAATGAAAATATCAGCATGCAGTATGCAATTTTGAGAAATATTTTGTACAGAAAAGGCAAAGCTATAGAAATACTTGTAAATTATGAGCCAAAGCTTCACTATTTCTCTGAATGGTGGAAACAGCTTTTTGGAGAAAGTGAAGGTAAAGACAATAAGGGAATTTATCCTGCTTCAGTAGATTTTACGACAGATTTACACTCAATGGGGCAGTTTATACAAGAGGGAAGCAGAAATATTTTTGAAACAGTTTTAAATGTTGAAAAACCTGTTAAAGATATAGTTATAAATGAAGACAAGGACAATATAGATGGGCTTAACTTTTTAGCAGGAAAAACTATAGATTTTGTCAATAAAAAGGCTTTTGAAGGTACATTATTGGCTCATACAGATGGGAATGTTCCTAACCTTGTAGTAAATATCCCTGAAATATCAGCTTACTATTTTGGCAATCTGGTCTACTTCTTTGAAATGGCTTGTGCTATAAGCGGATATATAAATGGGGTTAATCCATTTGACCAACCAGGAGTAGAGGCTTACAAGAAAAACATGTTTGCACTTTTAGGAAAACCAGGATATGAAAAAGAAAAAGAATTGTTAGAAAAAAGATTGGGAAAATAAATTAAAGGCCGGACAATTGCGCGGCCTTTTTAAATAGGGGTTGACTTATTTTTTTGTGTACATTAAATCGTAGTATTCTTTTAACATTCTATTAGCTGAGAAAGCTTCATAAGTCGTCCTTATACTTTCTCTCATCATGTTTTCCCATTTCGCTTTATCATTGTAGTAGGTTGGAACTACTTTATTTAAAAGGACGTCATAGAGTGCTTCAAGGTCGTGTTTGTCTAATTCTTCTATATTGTCAGACTCAAAACCATCCCCAAATTGCCAGCCATTTACTCCGTCTATACAAGCTTCTGCCCACCATCCATCTAAAATACTTAAATTTAACACTCCGTTCATGGCGGCTTTCATGCCGGAGGTACCACTGGCCTCTAATGGTCTTCTTGGATTGTTTAACCACACATCAGTGCCTCGAGTAAGCATTTTTCCTATTGTCATATCGTAATCTTCTAAGAATACTACGCTTTCAGGATATTTCTTTGTCATCTCTATTAATTTTGCGACAATTTTTTTACCCACGTCATCTAATGGATGACCTTTTCCTGAAAACACCATTTGAATTTTTTTAGACCTTAGATAATCACCTATGACTTCGTCATTTGTAAATATAAGGTCGCTTCTTTTGTAAGGAGCAGCTCTCCTTGAAAAACCTATCAAAAGCTTGTCAGCGTCTAATTTAACTCCTGTCCTTTGATATACAAAATCAATTAATTCTTGTTTTAAAATATTATGAGTTTCTAAAAGTCCTTCACCTTTGTTGTAGGCTTCTATTATCCTTTTATCTACCCAAGTGTTTCTGTCAATTCCGTTTGTTATTGAAATTATAGGAGCCTTGTTGTCAACATGTTGCCACATTTTGTTTGCAGTTTGACCGTGAAGTTTTGAGACACCGTTTGCAATACGAGAAAGTCTCAAACCTGCGACTGTCATATTAAAAGGAACACCACCAATTTGAGCCATTTGCTCAATTGAAAGGCCATTGTTTGCACCCATGTACATGAGAAGTTCTAAATCGTGAGATTCGTTTCCTTCTTTAACAGGGGTATGGGTTGTAAATACTACTTCTTCCCTTGTGGCTTTCCACGCCTCTTCAAAACTCATATTTTGATTTTCCATTTTCTCTCTTATAAGCTCAATGGCTGCTAATACTGCATGCCCTTCGTTAAAATGATAAACATCAACATCAATTCCCAAAGCTCTTAAAGCTCTTACTCCGCCAATGCCTAATACTATTTCCTGTGCAACTCTTTCTTCACCAAACCATCCATAAAGTTGACCTGTTATCCATCTGTCCCCATTTTCTGGTATATCTGTGTCAAGCAAATACAGAGGAGCATTGTCAAAGTTGTCTATCAACCATACTTTGCAATACACATTTCTATTTCTTATTTTTACTTTTACCTTTACTCCAGTGTCCTTTAAAAAGTCGTACTTACGTGTGTAATTGCGATAGGCATCATAGGGGTATCCGTCTTCACCGATATGTTGTTCTGTATAACCTTGTTTCCACAGTATGCCTATTCCTACTAAAGGCATACCTAACTCTTTTGCAGCTTTTAGATGGTCTCCTGCTAAAATGCCTAAGCCACCTGCATATAGTTTGAAATCTGACTGTAAGCCATATTCCATGCAGAAATAGGCTACTCTTGGTAATTTTTCATTACCCATATTAAACCTCCTCATTTTCCAAGTGTTAAGTATATTATAATATTAAAAAAATCATTATGCAAGTGTTTGCACAAGTATTAAAAATAAAAACAGTGTTATTGCTCGATAATTTTTATATCTATGTACGGGCCACTCAGTGAATGCTAATACTAAAAGCATTATAAAATTCACAATAGGTATAAACATCAAAAGACCATATGCTCCTCCATAACCAGTTTTATCAAAAATTTTCCACCAGATTAAACCGTAAAGTATAATTGATCCAATAGAAAGGATACCAAAAATAAGAGATGAGAACATTCAAAACATTCCTTTCTCGAAAATTTATATTCTTTACAATTATAGTATAGCAAATAACATAAAAAATTTACAGATTTATTTTAAAAAAGTTAAAAGCCTGCAAAATCTTTAGAGAGGGACAAAAAAATTTCTATTGACATAGGAGTTAATCCATAGTATCATATAGCTTAAATAGTTTAACAATTTAATACTTTAAAATCTCTTATCGAGAGTGGTGGAGGGACTGGCCCGATGAAACCCGGCAACCGGCATTTTATATGCGTCTTGGTGCCAATTCCAGCAGCGTTTCGCTGAAAGATGAGAGAGTTTTGGTGTCTCTTCTTTTGGCGAAGAGACTTTTTTATTTTTAAAAATGGAGGCGATGTAGATGTTGAAAAATGAAAATTTGTGTACTAAACTTAAGAAAAGGAAGTTTGTTGTGACAGCAGAAATTTCTACGCCAAAAGGGGTAGATATAACGAAAACTATTGAAGAAGCGAGAAAATTAAAAGGCATTGTAGATGCCTTAAATATAACGGACTGTCCTATGGCGAATATGCGGATGAGTCCTATAGCAGTCGCTCACCTTTTACAAGACCACTTAAACATTGAAGCTATTTTTCATTTGACCTGTAGAGACAGAAATCTGATAGGCCTTCAGTCAGAGCTCTTAGGAGCTTATGCGTTAGGTGTGAGAAACATACTAGCCTTGACAGGAGATGAACCTTCCCGTGGAGATACTCCTCAGGCTAAAGGGGTATATGATGTAGATTCTGTTGGGCTTTTAAAGATTATCAGTGCTTTTAATAGAGGTTATGATTACAATGGAAATAAATTAGATTCCCCAACAGAATTTTGCGCCGGTACGACTGCAAATCCAAATGATTTAAGGGATGAAGCACTAGAGAAGCTTAAAGTTAAGATAGAGGCAGGGGCAGAATTTATTCAAACACAACCGGTTTATGATGAGGAAATTTTATTTAAGTTTATTGAAAAGATTAAAAATTTCAATGTACCACTTTTGATAGGCATATTACCTCTTAAAAGCTATAAAATGGCAGTCAATTTAAATGAAAAAGTGCCAGGTATAGATATTCCAGAAAAAGTTTTAGAAAGGCTAAAGGATGGAGGAAGAGAAGAGGGAATAAACATAGCTGTAGAGTTTATAAAGCGGATACGCAGTGAAGTTGCAGGAATTCACATTATGCCTTTAGGGAGTACAAATGTTGTGTTAGAAATAATTTCAAGAGTCGATGATTTAGTCTGTGATTTTGCAGAAAATAACGTACAGATGAATTAAATGGAGGTTAAAAATGTTAGACATTTTTAAAGAACTTTCAAATAGAGTGATTGTTTTTGATGGAGCAATGGGGACACAACTTCAAGAGAGGGGTTTAAAAACTGGAGAGTGTCCCGAATATATGAATATAACCCATCCAGAAGTAGTATTTGATATCCACAGGTCCTATATAGAAGCAGGAGCGGATGTGATTGAGACAAATACCTTTGGCGCTAACAGGATAAAATTAGCAAAATATGGACTGGAAAATGAGGTTTTCAATATTGTCACTCAGGCTGTCAAAATTGCCAAAGAAGCTTCCAAAGATAAACCTGTGGCACTTTCTATAGGACCTATTGGAGAACTTTTGACCCCTTATGGAGACATGACTTTTGACGAAGCTTATGATGTTTTTAAAGAAGTAGTTATAGCTGCAGAAAGAGCGGGAGCAGATATTGTTTTAATTGAAACAATGTCAGATATGCTGGAGGCAAAAGCTGCCATTCTTGCTGCTAAAGAGAATTCAAACATGAAAGTTATATGTACAATGACTTTTCAAGAAGATGGAAGGACTCTCATGGGGTCAGACCCTATAACTGTAGTAGTTAGTTTACAAGGGTTAGGATTAGATGCCATTGGCGTTAACTGCTCGACAGGCCCCGATAAAATGGTAAGTGTAGTGGAAAAAATGTCTCAAGTTTCTCGCATACCTATTATTGCACAACCTAATGCAGGTATGCCTGTCATTCGCGACGGCAAAACAGTTTACGACTTAAAACCAGAAGAATTTGCTAGTTTCTTTCCTTTACTTGTTGAAAAAGGCGCTTCTATAGTGGGAGGGTGCTGCGGTACTACTCCTCACTATATAAAACTTGTTAAAAAAGCTGTAAAAGATTTAAAGCCAAAAGTCAAAGTCAACAAATTTACAGCTGTAGCTTCCAATACAAAAACAGTTTTCATAGGTGAAAATTATCTTTTAAGGGTTATAGGGGAACGTATAAATCCTACTGGAAAAAAGAAGTTAAGTGAGGCTTTTTTGGCGGGAAATGTGAGTTTAGCAGTAGAGGAAGCTATAAAACAGCAAAAATGCGGAGCGGAAATATTGGATGTAAATGTGGGAGTTCCTGGGGTAAACGAAGAAGAATTACTTCCTAAAGTAGTTTCTGAAATACAAAATGTGGTAGACATTCCTCTTCAAATAGATAGCACTAATATTAAAGCTGTAGAAAAAGCTATAAGAATTTTAAGAGGTAGACCCATAATCAACTCTGTAAGTGCAAAAGAGGAAAGTTTAAAAGAAGTGCTTCCTATTGTCAAAAAATACGGAGCTTGTGTTGTAGGACTTACTGTAGGAGATAAAGGGCTTCCCAAAGATAGGCATGAAAGAATTGAAAATGCGAAAAAAATTATAAAAAAAGCGGAAGAGTATGGCATACCTAAAGAGGACATATTGATAGATTGTATTGTGCTGACGGTTTCTTCTGAGCAGGAGGCCGCAATTGAGACTTTAGAAGCGATAAAATTGGCTAAAGAAGAGTTAGGAGCAAATACTGTTGTGGGACTTAGCAATGTTTCCTTTGGTTTACCTGAAAGAAGGTTGATAAACTCTACTTTTTTAGCAATGGCAGCATCTTATGGGCTTACTACTGCTATTATAAATCCCTGCGATGAAGCCATGATGGACACTTTGAGGGCATCAATGGTTTTACTAAATAAAGATAAAGGCAGTGTGAATTATCTGAATATATATGGGAAAAAGCAAAAAGAGGAGATCAAAGAGAAAGAACAACAAAAAATTCAAGAAGAAGATTTAAAATCAAAACTCTATATCCAGATTTTAGAAGGCAAAAAGTCAGGAGTAGAAGATATAGTAAAAAATATTTTAGAGGAGGAAGTTCAGCCTCTTTCTATAGTTGATAACATAATAATTCCTGCCTTAAAAGAAGTGGGAGATAGATATGAAAAAGGCATATATTTCTTGCCACAACTTTTGAGCTCTGCAGAAGTGGTGCAAAGCGCTTTTAAGATAATAAAAGAAAAGCTTCCAAAAGGTTCAGTATCTAAAGGCAAAATAATACTTGCTACAGTTGAAGGAGATGTACATGATATAGGAAAAAATATAGTAAAAGTTTTGCTTGAAAACTATGGATATGATGTAATTGACTTAGGAAAAGATGTCAAAGGAGAAGTGATATTAGAGGAAGTAAAGCGAACAGGGGCACCGTTAGTAGGTCTAAGTGCTTTGATGACGACAACTTTGTTTAATATGGAGAAAATTATCAAACTGCTTAAAGCAAATACTGATGTGAAAATAATGGTAGGCGGGGCTGTTTTGACTGAGGAATATGCCTATAAGATTGGAGCAGATTATTACGGAAAAACGGCTCAAGATGCAGTTAAAATTGCTGATAAGTTTTTCTTAAAAAATGCTCTTTTATGTAAAACTTGTGGTATTTAAAGGTGGTGTAGAGGTGTCAGTAGAAGCGGTGAAAGAGTTTTTTAAAGAGAAAGGATATGATATTAAAATAAAAATTTTTGAAGATACAAGCACTGTGGAAAAAGCAGCTAAATCTTTAGGGGTAACTCCTGGGGAAATAGCAAAGTCTATGCTTTTTAGATTAAAAGATAAATATATTATGATTATAACAGCAGGAGATAGGAAAATAGACAATAAAAAATTTAAAGATACTTTTAAAACAAAAGCAAAAATGGCATCCCCGGAAGAAGTGTTAGAAGTTACAGGGCATCCTGTTGGTGGCGTTTGTCCTTATGGGCTGAAAAATCCGGTTGAAGTATATTATGATGTGTCTTTAAAAAATTATGAGGTAGTATATCCTGCAGCTGGTGATACAAATGCTGCTGCTACCATAAAAGTCGAAGACCTTGATAAAATAGTAGAAGGAAAATGGGTAGATGTATGCCAATAGACATACATCTACTTTTTTAAAAGAATTTTTTACTTTCCATATATTCTCTTACCTGTACTAAAGTTTCTCCAAATCTTTGAAAGTGTACAATCTCCCTTTCTCTCAAAAACCTTAGAGTATCTTTTACACAAGGGTCATCTGTGAGATTTATTAAATGTTCATAAGTTGCTCTTGCTTTTTCTTCGGCTGCCATATCTTCGTGTAGATCAGCGATTGCATCTCCTTTAGCCTGGATATAGGCGGCGGTCCATAATATTCCTGTTGTATCTGCATAGAATAGGCCTCTATCATGTTCTGTATAGTATTCCCCTAATCCTTCTCTTTTTAATATTTCTACTGGTACTCCCTTTAAAAGCTTGAAAACAAGAGTTGCTATTATTTCAAGGTGTGCTAATTCTTCTGTAGCAATGTCTGTCAAAACTGCTTTTGCTTTTCCTGTAGGCATGACGAATCGCTGAGTTTGATATCTTAAAGCGGCTGCCAATTCTCCATCAGGGCCTCCATATTGGGCGATGAGGTATTTTGCCATTTTTACATCTGGTTTGCATACTTTAGCAGGATATTGTAGTTTCTTTTCATAAACCCACATAGCAAAGTCCTCCTCAATATTCTATTTCCCAAGGCCATGGGTCATCTACCCATTTCCAAGGATATTGACTTTGTGAATGACCAAAAACCATCAAGGGCCCGTAAAATTGTTCATATTGCTGTTTTAGCATAGACAATTGATTAGAATAATAGTTGTAGTCTTGAAGAGCTTTTTGGTCCTCGGGATGAGTGTCTAAATATAGATTCAAATCTATGCAGGTAAACTCTATTTCCATGATTTTCTTAAGCATAGATATTTGATTGCCATCCATTTTATCACCTCATTTTTTCGCCTACATAAGGCATATCAAGTTCAGGAAAGACAGTGCCTTTTTTAATGGCTTCTTCCGGAGGATAAAGAGATACATACTTCTGTAAAGGCACATAAGCCTGTGCAAGCTTTAGAGGAGGAAAAGCATAATCTTGTACATAAGGATTATAGTCGTACATTTTTAAACCTCCCAAATCTATATATTTACTAATATAATATTCTTGCATATATCTTTGTGATACAATAAAAAAACAGCCATTTTGGCTGTTTTAATGAACTCCTAATAGTACAAGCATTATTCCACCTGCTATTGCCGTTCCAAAAACTCCGGCAAGGTTTGGCCCCATGGCGTGCATTATTAAAAAGTTGTAAGGATTTTCTTTTATGGCTACAGAGTGGGACACTCTCGCAGCTATTGGAACAGAAGCTATACCTGCAGAGCCAACAAGAGGATTTATTTTTCCACCAGAAAGTTTATTTAAAAATTTTGCTCCCAGTACACCTCCAGCTGTTCCTGTCATAAAAGCGATAAGCCCTAAGGTGACTATCTCTAATGTCTTAATGGTCAAAAAAGTGTCTGCTTTCATGGTGGAGCCTATGGAGACTCCTAATAATATCGTAATTACGTTCATAAATTCTCCACTGACTGTTTTTGCAAGCCTATCTACAACTCCCGACTCTTTTAAAAGATTTCCTAACATCAACATTGTTATAAGAGGAGCAATTGGAGGAAGTAGTAAATCTATTAAAACAGTTATTACAATAGGAAAGGCGATTTTTTCTGTTTTTGAAACGGGTCTCATCTGTTTCATCATTATTTGCCTTTCCTCTTTTGTAGTAAGTAACCTCATGATAGGAGGTTGTATTAAAGGCATTAACGCCATATAAGAATACGCAGCGACAGATATTTGAGCCATAAGGTGGGGAGCTAATTTTTGAGTTACGTAAATTGCCATTGGTCCATCTGCACCGCCAATAATCCCTATAGCCCCCGCTTCAAATATACTAAAACCTAAAAGTTTCGCGCCTATTAATGCTATAAATATTCCTATATGGGCAAAAGCACCTAAAATCATTAAACTAGGATTTGCAATCATAGGCCCAAAGTCCGTCATGGCACCTACGCCGAGGAAGATAAGGGGAGGATAGATAACCTTTTCAACCCCTAAGTAAAAAAAGTGTATGAGTCCCCCAGGTTCCAATAAATCAGTAGCTGGTATGTTTGCTACAATACTGCCAAAACCTATTGGAAGGAGTAAAAATGGCTCATATTTTTTTACAATAGCTAAGTATATGAGGAATATACCTACCAATATTAAAAACACATTACCCCAAGTTAAATGAACAAGACCGGTAGTTTGTATCATATCATTAAATAGTTTTAACAGAAGCTCCATTTGTGTCACTCCTTATTTTTTGTTAATAAATTTTTCGATTTTACTAAATAACGGAAATATCTTTGATAATATAGCACCAATTACTAACAGAAGCATTGACAACAAAACCATGTCTATGATTGACAAATAAATAGCTCCTAAAACTGTATCTGGTACCATTATTTCACCTCCTGAAAAAATAAAAGAGCCATAGTATTATGACTCTTTCCCTCTGTCTCCCCTTATGTACTTTATAAGTGCATTATTCCAAAACCCAACCTTTCATGATTTGTGAGAGGATGTAAAGCTGATTTTCCAAACATTGAAACTGCAATCCAAGTATTATCTGCTACAACTGCAATTTTCATCATAAGGCTTACGTCTAAGGGCAAAGTCAAGGATAAGGATTTTACAGCTTCAATTGTAGCATGTAAGAGGGCGTGCATAGAAGTTGGATTTTTTTCAATTACATTATTGTTTAAAGCTGCTCCTACCACTGCAGAGACTATTTTTTCATTGAATTCGCTACTTTTACCTCCCAGCTCTGTTACAGCGCATTTGTAACCTTTTTCTAAGAGAAGTTTTTTGATTTCTTCTTCTTCCTCTCTATTTGAGGAAAGAGACAATACTATGGCTCCTTTTGCAACTGTTAGGTTGTTTATAAACACTTTAATTCTTCATCCTTTCTCACTCTTTCACTCTCTCACTCTCTCACCCAGTATTAGTATACAACGTTATTAAAATTATGTAAAGGTTATTTTATTTTTTGATGAAAACATTTTAATAAGTAATATTAGAATTATTGAGCAAAATAAGGTATAATCTAGATAGCAAAGGAGGAATGACAGTGAGAAAAAACGATGTTATCACAGTTGACGTAAAAGAGATGGAATTTGGTGGATTTGGGATAGGCTATTTTGAGGGGAAAAAAGTAAAAATAAAAGGAGCACTTTTGGGGCAAAAAATAAAGGCAAAAGTTAAAAAAGTAAAAAAGGATATGGTAGAAGGCGAAATAGTAGAGGTAATAGAGAATTCTACTTTGGAGAAGCAAAGCCTTTGCCCTCACTTTGGAGATTGTGGCGGCTGTACTTATCAAAATGTTAGCTATCAAGATCAACTTAAGATAAAAGAAGATATTTTGAAAAAGCTTTTTGAAAAAGAAGGAATAACAGAGTACGAATTTTTAGGTATTGTAAAAAGTCCTAAAGAGCATGGTTATAGGAATAAAATGGAATACACTTTTGGAAAAGATAAAGAAGGCAATGCGGCGTTAGGACTTCATAGAAAAGGTCGATTTTATGAGGTAATCATGACAGACAAATGTAATATTGTTGAAGATGATTTTCTCAAAGCTTTAAATCTTACTTTTGATTATGCAATAAAAAAGGACTTCCTTTTTATGACAAAAAGACTCATGAAGGTTTTTTGAGACATTTGGTTGTGAGAAAGGCATCAAAATCAGGAGAGATTTTGTTAAACATTGTGACGACAACACAGTTGCAACATGACTTTACAGAGCTTATTGAAAGATATAAAAATGCGAATTTTGAAAGTCGGCTTGTAGGTGTACTACATACTCAAAACGATTCCTGGTCAGATGCTGTAGTATGCGAAAGATTGGAAGTGTTATATGGAAGAGATTATCTCATAGAAGAGATTTTGGATTTAAAATTTAAAATAAGTGCATTTTCTTTTTTTCAAACTAATTCATACGGAGCAGAAAAACTTTATGAGACAGTGAGGGAATTTGCAGGAGATGTATCTGACAAAATAGTTTTTGATTTGTACTCTGGTACAGGAACCATAGGCATAATTATGGCTCCAATGGCTAAAAAGGTAATTGGGATAGAACTAGTAGAAGAAGCAGTTATGTCAGCAAGAAAAAATGCTGAGCTAAACGGCCTTGAAAATTGCACTTTTATTGCTGGCGATGTATCTCAAAAGTTAAAGGAGATAAAAGAAAAACCTGATGTAGTAATTGTAGACCCCCCAAGGTCTGGAATCAATCCAAAAGCGCTTGAAGACATTGTGAAATTTAACGCTGAAAAAATAGTGTATGTTTCGTGTAATCCTGAATCTCTTGTAAGGGATTTAAAAACCCTCAGTGAAGATGTATATAAAGTGAAAAAAGTAAAATGTGTAGACATGTTTCCTCATACCTATCACGTTGAGTGCGTGACATTGATGTCAAGAGTTGAAAAATAAAAAACTGAAAAGCTTGTAAATAAAGGGCTTCCAGACATTTAGTTTTTCTCGAGGCCGATCTGCCGGATGTGGCAATGTCAGGAAACCCTTATTTTTATTGTTTGCGGGAACATATCAACCACCCTGAAAATTAATAGTTGAGTTACCAGATTAGATAACCACCTTTTTTACAGGGGGTTGAGGATACAGGATGGATGTAAATCAAATAAAAACTTATCAATAACTTATATCAATGCGATATATTATAAAAGTCGGTTCATATCTTCATCAAACTCTTTACGTCTTAAATCCCTGTTAAAGAAATGGAATCCCCAAATCCTGTAATTATTGTCGTCTGCAAATTTAACTATAGGAATCGCATTTGACTCAAGTTGCAATAAAAAATCTTCTTTCCAACTATCATTTTTGACAAGGTGGGTACCTTTCGGCTCAATAAATATCTGTAGTTGCTCATACCCATTAACTTTAGGCGAATGTAAAAATAATAGATAATCTGGTTCGAAGCGTTCACCACCATCAAAAGAATATATTGCTAATTGACGTTCATTTCGTATTAGATAAACTTTATCATACTTAGCTTTTAGTTTATCGACATACTGCTTAAAATACGCAATAAATGCTTTTTCTTCCGATGTTCCATAGTTATCTTCAAACACAAACCAATCTTCTTTAGATAAATCAAGTTTCCAGGCCATAGGAACAGTATTATCGTTTTGTGAAACACCTAAGCCTCCATCGGTAGGATTAGTATAATTTACCCGCTTATCTTTAAATACCTCTCGGATATATTTTGCCATGAATGTTTTAGAACCTTCATAAGTTTCTTCAATATTAGAGATTGAAGTAGCTATTTTTTTCAAAACATTGACGCAAGCCACATAAAGGATAGCAGGTGAAGGATCCTCATATCTTGATGTAATATCTATTTTTACATTTCCAAGATACTTATCGTCAAAGATAAATTGGTTAATAGATTTTAATTGTGGGAAATAGCTTTTTAGTCTATTAAACTTAAACACATCATACTTACGAAGAGCTCGATGTACTATCGAATAATTAATCCTCGCTATTTCAGCAAAAGATGTATGTTTAGTGTATGTTGTTACCGAACTCTCTTTTGTTCCTTCTTCGCCTAACATTAATGTATCCTCAGCTGCTCGTCCAGTTGCAATAGTGACATCATATGTATGATTGCGTATAGTAGGTGAAAGACCGGTAACTTCTGATCTGCTTTTTATTAGTCTTTCATTATAGAATACATATCCTTGCTGATAAAGCGGATCTGCCTTAAACTCATCCTTTAATTTATATGTTCTAGTGACTGTGTTTTCCATATCGATACCAATTTCTTTTAGCGCCCTATATAATTCGGCAATATAACGAGATTCGTTTTGACAATGATAATATAGTTCCTCACAGATGCGAAGGGGGTGATCCAAATCTTTATCGAATTTTCGCTGATATTTATTCTGCCATTCTTCCAACTTAAACGGATAATACCTTGCTCCTCGTCCTATAAGCTGTGCTTCTGCTATTGTCGTTTTCCCGGGGATGCCATTCTTGGCATCTCGAGTTTCATAAAGACGTACAATGTCAAACAAATTTAGTACATCCCAACCTTCATCTAGTTTTCTTACTTCAAAAATTGCTCGGTAAGGATTATTAGCATCTTCAAGCGAATTGACAATTATTTGATTCTTTTCGGCCTCAGCATCTTCGTTAACTGAAAGACACTTATCCTCCCCAAAAGCTTCTTTTAGTTCTTGTGCTAATTGCTCAAAGGTTATTCCGTTTTTTTCAAAATACGAATAAACCTTTTTCATAGTATCTATTTCCGTAATATCTGCCAGTCGTTCTAGTACTGAACCATTCAGATTTTTTATGGTATCAATAAACTCTTTCATAAACGCTTTGCTTTCAGCAATAGTCTTAGCCTTAAATAGAACGACTGGTTTACATCTTATGCGAAAATCTTCGAATATTTTTAAGCGGTATTGACTTAATACTATCGCCTGTAATGCTCGTTCCATAATTGATATGTCAGAACGCATAGTACGTATTTCCTTTGAGTATCCATCGTCTCTAAATTTTTTTAGAGGATAATCGAATATTATTTTGTTCTCATACTCGCGTTTTATATTTTCGTTTGCAAGGTCACATGTTGCAGTAAATTCGAGTAATACATTTTGATTGTTCATTTCAAAAATACTCTTAACTGTACTTTCCCAGCTCCTATAATTTTCAATTTCTTCTTTGTTGCCGCGGCGAGTATCAACATTGAGATGGTGGGCTTCGTCCGATATAAGAACTATTTTATTATCACGAAAATCATCTATAGAAACAGAGTTTTCTTTGACAAACCATATATCTGAATGAAGCCCTTGTATAGTTGTAAAGCAAATATTTATCGCATTCGGATCGCTTGCTTGGAAGTTATTAACTTCACGAATTTTAACTTTTTCTCCATCAATATTAATTTCATCAGCAAAAAGATACTTCGATGAAGTACGATTTAAGAATGTTTTTTGTACTATATTAGATAGATTTACAAAAAATAGAAAATTTCTATATCCCTGTTTAAAAAGATATAGCATAAGTCCTGCCATAATTAGCGTTTTTCCACTACCGGTTGCCATATGAAAAAGTGTCTGTGTTGGCTTTCTACAAAGTGCTTCATTTTCAAAATATGTTATAAAATTACAAAAAGCATCTTTTTGATACGGGCGTAATTCAAAAGATGGATTCAGATTATCAGGAATGTATTTTGGTAATTCTTTGTATGCTCCAAAATTCTTTGCTTGTTCGATTTGCTCGTATAGGTACACTATTATACCCCCTCGTAAAAGCTTTTTGTAAATGCCTTGTCAGCGTCTGAAATATTATAATCTTCATCATCAATATCACAGTAATTAACGTAAAGTTGATTTTTATCTAGCAACTCCACAAATAAACGCTTTTTTTCTTCAAATGAGAGAGATTTAAAATCCTCTGCTTCAGGATTAATGTCTTTAGGATTTACATAACAGCTTATAAAACCGGTCTTTTTTATTTCACGCCAAATATCAGCAAGCTCTTTATCATTTTCAGCGATTTGTATGCGATCAACATATTTTTGATTTAGTTTTGCAAGCTCGCAATACACGAAAGAGCCTCCACCTTGCCAGTTAACATCTTTGGATATTCCGCCTTGTTCTCCTTCAATGACTTTTTTTAGCCTTCCTACTGTAATAGTATCTATGTAGTCCATTTGTTCTACACCTATATAGCGTCTGCCCATTTTGTGTGCGACCGCAGCAGTCGTACCGGAGCCTAAATGAAAATCGAGCACTATATCATTTTCTTTTGTTGATACCTCAATAATAGCTTTTATTAAATTCTCAGGTTTTGCGTAACTAAATTCTTCACGTCCGAACATAGCGTCAATTTCGTTATTACCATCTTTGTTTTTTGCATCGCCAAACAATACTTTAAGAAAATCTTGTATTTGAAAATCTGAAATTACCGCGGATAGTTTTCCTGCTGCATCATCTTCGCTTTTAAATTTACGCATATATGGTTTGGTTATGTTGAGGAAATCGTAATCCCCCGGAAAAACAATTGCCCCTTTTTGATAGTAATAATCAAAGGTATCTTTCGTAATACACCAAGTCCTTTTTTCACTTGGCGGATATTCTTCTCCTGTTTTTGGATTTACAATGGTAAAATAGGAATTTGCTCTCTCGCTTGCTGTAGTTTGTTTGGTTAAATCCGCAAGTCGCCATGGTTGACCGGGGTAATCATCAGTAATATAATACTTTCGCTCGACAGTTCTACCAACAGGGGTATTTTTATCATCAACATTGGTGTAACAAAGTAACCAGTCAAAATCTTGTGAAAAGTTAAAAGGAACATCTGACTTTCCATGTCTGGTTCTTCGGGGAATAGTACCAATAAAATGTTCTTTTCCGAAAATATCGTCTGCAAGCACTTTCAAATAATGCATTCCATCTTCACCTATACTTATCCAAATAGTTCCGCCCTTGGCGAGCAGTCTTTTGGCAATTTCAAGACGATTTTTCATAAAGACTAACCATGTTGAAAAGCTGAAATTGGTATTATATTTAAATGAGTCATCTTCTTTGCGTTCATTAAAATAGTAAGGTGGGTCGATATAAATACACTGTATTTTGCCTTCATATCTTTTCAATAATGAAGCAATAGCAAGAAGATTGTTACCTTTAATTATAAGGTTATCGGTATCTTTAAACTCTGTAATCGATTCTTCTCCGTCAGCAGTATAACGTTTTGCATTTGTGAACACCTTAGGATAAAGAAGCCTGTCCACTTCATCCGGTGCAAGTGTTTCATTATAGAATATCTCATCACGCTTTTGATCTTCTTTCGTTTGTCCTCCTTCAAGAACGCAATCTTTATAAGGGAAAACGAGTACAACATCCTTTGAGGTAGATATGTACTCATCCCGGCTATTTACAAGACCAATTTTATTTTTATAACGAGTATATGAGTCAGGCAAGAATTGCCTATTATTGATAACCCAACCGAAGCCGACTTTATCAAAAACGAGAACACCTTCAACGTCGGCAAAAAAGCGCTTTTTTGTTTCTTCGTTAGATAAAAGCAATTTAATGAGTTTTGAATCCATTTGCATTGCTGCCTCGTATACGGAATTGCGAAGCAATTCCCCGTTATCAGTAAAAAAACGTTGATCCTGTTTTAGTACTTCAAGAACAGTATTAAAAAATTGATTATACATCTTTATAACCTCACTTTAAAAATTTTATTAATTTATGTTTTTTCATAATAATTCAATTAGCGTCATTGTTGCTTAACTATTAAGTAAAAGCTGTTGCTACCTATTCATCTGGCTCAATCTCCATAATATCGGAAATATCACACTTTAATGCCTTGCAAATCTTCACAAGCACATCGGTCGTAACATTTTCGTTTTTACCCAGTTTTGCCATAGAAGATGTACTAATACCAGCCGCTTCTCTTAAATCTTTCTTTTTCATATCTTTATCGATAAGAAGCTTCCATAGCTTTTTATAGCTTACGGCCATAATTGTCACCTCGCTCGCTATAAAGAATATCATAAAGTAAGCTAAAACACAATAAAAATTTGAGTCCGCAAATTAATTATTGTGTTTTGCGAAATTCATGCTATAATTTACATAAGGAAATATTTGGTCTAGAATGATGATATGTAATCAGGGAGGTACGGTATGGCAAGTGTCAGCTCGTTCAGAGATGTTATTGCAAACATGTATTATAATGAAATCTTTGACGAATTGTCCGAGTATATTGAGGACAACCCGGATAAGCTTGAATCCAATTCATACCATGTGCAATCACCGGATGAAGCAGCATTATCCGATTTTGACATCATAACGTTAGACATAACCGACTCGCCAGGTAACAGTATTTTATTTGACGTAATTGTTTCTGCCGAAGTTGAAATTGCAGAAACAGTACGAAGGAATCGCGAGACTGATGGTATAGAACAATGGTTCCGTATCTCCTGCAGAGCTGACCTTGATGACGGAATTCAGAATTTTCAAATCAACTCTGTTTCAATATACAACAAGTACAGAGAAAGCAAATTAGGCCGACTGTCTGAGTATCTAGTGCCAATTATAGAAAAGGAACAGTTTGACGATGTTGCTACCGATTTTCTAAGTGAATTTTGCCCGGAAGCATTAAGTACTCCTATACCTATTCCGGTAGACGAAGTAGTGAAAAGAATGGGGCTTAAGGTTAAGGAAATCCAGTTAACAAAGCATTTCACTATATTCGGTCAAATAGTTTTTGGAGATTGTACGATAGAATATTACGACAGAAATGAAAGAGCATATAAGCCTTTGGAAGTTTCAAGAGGAACAATTCTCGTGGATCCTAATGTGTATTTCATGCGAAACATAGGGTGCATGAACAATACCATTATTCATGAGTGTGTTCACTGGTATAAGCATAGAAAATACCATGAGTTAGTTAAGACATATAACAGCGATGCTTTACTCATAAGCTGCAGAGTAAACGAAACAACTAAATACAAAAAGCAATGGACGCCAGAAGACTGGATGGAATGGCATGCTAACGGAATAGCACCTCGCATCCTTATGCCTAAATCAATGACCATTAAAAAGATTGAGGAGCTAATTAAAAAGAATGAGCTCCTTTTTGGTACTCACGACAGGCTAAATATAATGGAAAATGTCGTGTATGAATTAGCTGACTTCTTCCAGGTGTCAAGGATAGCAGCCAAAATAAGGATGCTTGACCTTGGATATAAGGAAGTTGAAGGTGTATATACCTACGTAGATGACCATTTTATCAGCAATTATTCATTCAAGGCAGACTCGTTACATAAGAATCAAACATACAGTATTAGTCTAAGTGATTCTTTTTTTGAATACTATGCAAATCCGGAATTCGCAAAGATTATAGACAGCGGTAATTTTATTTATGTTGACGGTCATTACGTTATTAACGACTCCAAATACATTAAAAGGTTAGAAAATGGAAGCATTGATCTTACGGACTATGCAAAACTGCATGTAGATGAATGCTGTCTTCTGTTTGATTTAAAATTAAATAAAGCCTCAAAAATGGACATTGTAGTATACCTCGATTCTATAATGTTCCGTAAAGCTACACCGGATTATAACAGAGTGCCGACATTTAATCCGGACAAGCATAATATGGAAGTATTTAATCGTTCAGAAGAGCTAAAGAAGTTTCACGAAGAATTCGTCGAGGAAGGTCAGCATTTGAGCCGTACAACCCAGACATTTTCCCAAGCGGTATACGGACATATCAAAAGGAAAGGCTACAATAAGGTTGTTTTTATAGAAAAGACTTTGCTTTCAGGAAAAACATATGACAGAATAAAAAATAATGAACTTAACAATCCAACTTTAGAAACTGTTGTTGCAATCTGCATCGGATTGGAGCTTAGCCCTACATACAGTGAAGAGATATTAAGGCTTGCCGGATATACTCTCAATAACACTCCACAGCAATTGGCGTATAAAAAGCTTATCCATTCGTATAGAGGGCATTCAATATATGAATGCAATGAAGTTTTGGAAGCCTTGGGACTTTCCCCTCTTTGTGCAAAGGCATATAAAGAAATGATAAGTTAAAAAAATTGTTGGACTTCTGAAGTCCAACTTTTTATATTTTAAACCGGCTATTATAATGAGATTTTAAGCCATTATGCAAAAAAGGCGCAAAAACCTTACTGCATAATGGCTATTTTTTGCCCAAAACATGGACTTTAGATGTCCAGACAGGCTTTAACAATTCAAGTAGCATTAAGTCAGAGAGTTGGCCAACCCTCAAAATTGAAGGATGGAGGATATAAGATGCAAGACTCTATGAACAATGCAAAAACGCTGTCAATAATTCCAATGCCCATAAAGGGCAGACCATACAAGCATCAGATTCGTGCTTTCAATTTCATCTGCAGTCTATTTGGGCTTTTGAAGGGTGGTGGTGTTTCTGCCATTTCCGGATGGGGTGCAGCGCTCCTGATGGAAATGGGCTGAAAAGCACCGGGAAAACTCTTGTCTCAATCGCCATTATAGGAGCATTGCTTGCTGCAGGAAGAATAAAACGTGTGCTGATTGTTGCGCCACTTTCCATTCTGGGAGTGTGGGAAGACGAGTTTAAACGGTTCGCAGATTTCCCATATCAGCTTATAGTCCTTAATGGCATGATTCAAAAGAAAATCCAACAGCTAAGATTTTTAACTGGCGAAGGTGTCTATGTGGTGGTAGTCAACTACGAATCTGCATGGAGAATGGAAAAGGAACTGGCAAACTGGCATCCTGACATTATCATCGCCGATGAAGGACATAAAATTAAAACTCATAATACAGCGGTTTCAAAAGCAATGCACCGATTGGGCTTGCTTGCCCAGTATCGGCTCCTACTGACAGGAACGGTTATAACCAACAAAGCCATAGATGTATTCAGCCAGTACAAGTTTCTTGATCCTCGTATCTTTGGAAATAGCTTCTATGCATTCCGAAACCGGTATTTCAACATGGTTGGCTATGGCAACCATACGCCAGTGCTGAAAAAATCAATGGAACAGGATTTGATGAAAAGGATTCACAGCATTGCATTCCGGGCGACCAAAGCGGAGTGTCTGGATTTGCCGGAAACCACCGATATTATTCGCCATATTGAGCTTGAGCCTGTCACTTTAAAGAAATATAAAGAGCTTGTCAAACAAAGCTATACTGAGCTGTCAGCAGGAGAAGTAACAGCTACAAACATACTGACACGCTTGCTTCGTCTTTCGCAATTAACCGGCGGCTTCATCGGAAGCGATGACGGTGGGAAAATCGAGCAAGTCAGTGATGCCAAGTTGAAAGCTCTTGAAGATATCCTTGAAAGCAGTATTCAAGAAGGACATAAGCTGGTTGTTATAGCAAGGTTTATCCCTGAAATTCATGCCATATGCAGGTTGCTGGAGAAGAAGAACATCGGTTATGCGTGTATTTATGGTGCAACTAAGGATCGCCAAGAGCAAGTCCACCGGTTTCAATATGATCCTGACTGCATGGTGTTTGTAGGCCAGATTGCAACCGCTGGACTCGGCATTACACTAACCGCTGCAAGCACAATGGTATTTTACTCCCTTGATTATTCCATGTCGAATTTCGAGCAGACAAAAGCCCGTATCCATAGAGTTGGACAAAAGAACGGTTGCACATATATCTACCTTATCGCCAAGGGTACTGTAGACTCAAAAATCCTGACTGCTCTGCGCAATAAGGCAGATCTTGCAAAAATGCTGATAGACGACTACCGCAAAGGAGCAAATCCTTTTGCCCCAGAGGGAGGTGAAAGCTGTGAGCAATAATGCGATGTTTGAACTTGCTGACCGTCTTAAGGAGCTGCGCGAGGCAAAGAAGGCTGTTGAAGAGGAACTGAAAAGCATAAATGCGGAGATTGACGAGGTCGAATACCGTCTGTCTGAGCTGATGATCAGCAGTGAGACGCAAAACTTCACAAGAGCAGGAACAATGTTCTGCCTTTCAACGACAACAAGAGCCAGTGCTGCCGCAGGCATGAAGGAGGAACTGTTTGACGCACTACGCAGTAAAGGCTTTGGAGAACTCATCTATGAAACAGTAAATGCAAATTCCCTGTCAGCATTTGTTAAAGAACAGATTGCGGAGAATGGGGACGAGCTTCCGGACTGGCTGAAAGGCCTTGTGAATGTCTTCGAAAAGACAACAGTAACTGTGCGGAAAGCAGCAAGGTAAATAGCTTCAGAAAGCAATGCTCCAATATCAATGTTCAAGGAATAACTGTTCGAAGAACAATGCTTCAAAGAACAATGATATAGATTACATTCCAAATTCATAATTACGGAGGTATAAAAGCATGAAAAACAATGAACTCGTAACTATTAACGAAAATACAGGTTTTCTTCAGCTCGCTAATTTCAATCTTGACGAGGCAATGGCATCAGAACTTGACGGTCTTGACATGACTTTTGAACGCATAAAAATCCCGTCCGCAGGCAGCACAGTATTCGAAGTGCCCGGGGAAAATCCCGGAGAACCTGATACTGTCAAGGAATTCTCAGCGGTAATCCTTTATCATCATCCACTTTATGCATACTACAAGGACAAGTATACCGGAGGCAGTAACCCACCGGATTGCGGAAGCTTTGATGGTATAACCGGCGAAGGAGACCCCGGAGGAAGCTGTGCCAAATGCCCATATAATCAGTTCGGTTCGGGGGAAAACGGCAGCAAAGCCTGCAAGAACCGCCGCAGGATATATGTACTGCGTGAAGGGGAGATTTTCCCGTTGATACTCTCATTGCCAACAGGATCGTTGAAAGAGTTTTCCCGCTACATCAAAAGGCTGCTTTCAAAAGGCAAAAAATCAAACAGCGTTGTTACCCGCTTTTCATTGAAAAAGGCGACTAACTCAAGCGGTATCACCTATTCCCAGGCTCAGTTTGCTGTAGATCGGGATCTGACCGCTGACGAATATGTGTTGATATCCAAGCTATCCGAGCAGGTCAAAGCATTCAGTACCCGAGTCGGCCATGATACTGAACCTGCCGGTGAAGAGGTAATAAATGTAGACCCTGAATCAGGTGAAATTACTGAGCCGCTTAAGTGATCAAAGGCCCTATCGGAGAGTAACTTCTATCTCCGATAGGGCAGAAAGGAGAACCGCATGGGATACAAATGTGTTTATATGCTGTCTGAAATAAAAGAGTATCTGAAAAACACTGTCTTATTTGCTTTCGACTTTGAAACGTCACCCCGCGATAAATGGAGGAACGATAAAAGTGCGGCTCTGGATGCTCATAGAGCAGATATTACAGGAATCAGTTTTTCAGTATCAGAAGGGACTGCTATATATGTTCCACTTAAACATCGTAGCGGGCGAAATGCAGAGAACCAGGCGGCAATATGGGATTATCTGAAATTACTATTCGAATCAAAAGATGTAATAAAAGTTGCTCATAATCTGGCTTTTGAGTCTATGTTCCTTTACGCAAGAGGTATCGTCCTTCAAAAGCCTTGCTATGACACGATTGCAGCATCACAACTTACATTAAAAAGCAAGTGGGAGTTCAGAAGTCTTGCTGACAGCGGATTAAAAACGCTTGCACCTGCACTCTGCAAAGCAGAAATGACAGAATTCTCAACGGTTACTGAAGGTCGGTTTTTCGATGAATTGAACCCTCAGGATGAGAAGACTGTCCGCTACGCTTGTGCTGACAGCGACTACACTCTTCGCTTGTATCATGTTTTCAATCAGTGGTTTGATAGATTTTTACCCAAACACAGAACTATTGTGGAAGAGGTAGAATCGCCTACATCAGTATATGTCGGGATAATGAAGTATAACGGCATATTGGTGGATAAGTCAGCCATGCTGAAGAAACAAGCGGAAGCCGCAGAAAAGATTGTCAGTATCAGAAAAGAGATTACCGGAATTATCGGCAATGTAGAGATTGGGGCAAATGCTTCAACTTCAGCATTTAAAAAATATCTTTTTGTGGATCTCGGTCTTCCGGTAATGAAAACGACCGCAAAACATCAGGAAGCTGCCGATGATGAAACCATGATCCTATTAAAAGGATGGTGTGAATCCAACAGGCCTGAACTTGCTCGCTTATTTGAACTGGTGCAGGAATACCGCAAGTGGGGAAAACTCAAATCCACCTATATAGACGGGTATCTTCGATTTATTGATGAGGATACCGGCAGGATTCATCCGGACCTTATACCATTGGGGACAGAGACAGGCAGATTTGCGTCAAGAAACCCGAATATGCAGAATTGCCCGCGGAAAGACAATGACCCAATAGGCGTACGGAAATTTATTATTGCACCGGAAGGAAAGGCTATTTTATCCCTTGACTTTTCACAGATAGAACTGCGCGTCGGAGCGTTTTATTGCAGGGACAAACGTATGCTGGAAACCTATCGTACTGGCGGTGATATCCATGCTCAGACCACTTCTGTTATTTACCGCATTCCTTTTGAAGAGGCAGCAGACAAAAATGCTCCACATTATAAAGAGCGCAGGACCATTGCAAAAAACTGCAATTTCGGTGTGTTCTATGGCCTGTTTCCTACTGGCTTACAGAGAACACTTAAATTTAAAGCTGGGCTGAACCCAACTTTGTCCGAATGTGAGACCATCATTCAAAACTTGAAATCCGGATACCCCGGTCTTGTCCGATGGCAAGATGAAGTTAAAAAGCGTACAGCTGAAAGCTGCTATACAGAAACATGGCTGGGCAGGCGAAGATACCTGCTAGGAATTCGGTCATCAGATTGGGGCAAGAAGTCCTTTGCCGAGCGGTGCGCATTAAATACACCTATTCAAGGTACAGCGGCAGATATTCTAAAGCTTGCCTGTGGGCGCATCATCAGTGGACTTCCCGAAAGGCTCTGGCTGAAACCTATACTGCAGATACATGACGAGCTGGTTTTTGAATTACCGGAAGACAAGGCGGACGAAGCAGTTGTTTTTATAAAAGAGTGTATGGAAACACAACCCTTCCCTGAATTTGATGTACCTATTGTGGCAGAGGCTTCGGTAGGGAGAAATTTTGGAGAAATGAAAGAAATGGAGGATTGATGTTATGAATAATTTACAGGTTTTTAAGAATACAGAATTTGGCGAACTTAAAGTACTCGTTATTGATGGAAAGGAATACTTCCCTGCAACAGATTGTGCAAGGATGCTGGGATACAGTAACCCACACAAGGCAGTAATAGATCATTGTAAGTACCTAACAAAACGTGAGGTACCTCATCCGCAAAATCCTGAAAAAACCATCAACATAAATTATATTCCTGAAGGTGATTTGTTCAGACTGATAGTTAAATCCCAACTTCCTGCAGCCGAACGCTTTGAGAGATGGGTCTTTGATGAAGTGCTGCCTACGATAAGAAAACATGGAGTCTATGCTACAGATAAAGTTATCGAAGAGATGATTTCCAATCCTGAATATGGTATCAGGATTTTCTCTGAACTGAAGGCAGAACGCGACAGACGGAAAGCATTAGAAATAGAGAATGCAAAGAACAAACAGATTATCAGTGAGTTGAAGCCCAAAGCGAGCTATTATGATCTCATATTGCAAAATAAAAGCCTTGTGCCGATCAGCAAGATTGCCAAGGATTACGGAATGTCTGGCCGCGCTTTCAATAAGCTGCTTCATGAGCTCGGAGTACAGTACAAAATGGGAAACTGCTGGCTTTTATATCAGGAGTACGCCGATCAAGGATACACGCAGTCCAAGACTCATGCTATTGATGCAGAAAGAAGCGTAATGCACACATATTGGACACAAAAAGGAAGGCTATTTATCTATGACCTTCTTAAAAACAAGAAAGGTATATTGCCTGTAATCGAACGTGAACAAAAAAGCGCATAGGCAGGGGGTAATACCATGAGTATCAGCAAGTTTAACGCGGAAGGATATTACGACCCCACACCTTATGAAGCATTGCTTAGGATTGAGCGAGAGGCCAGGAAAGCGCCTTACAGACCGATGGTATTTATCTGCAGCCCATATGCTGGTGATATAGAACGTAATATCCGTAAGGCTCAGGGGTACTGCCGATTTGCAGTGAGCAGGAATTGCATACCTATTGCTCCGCACCTCTTGTTTCCGCAGTTTATGGATGACGATGATGAACAGATGCGAAATCTGGGATTGTTCTTTGGCATGGTATTGATGTCAAAGTGCTCAGAAGTGTGGGTATTTGGCAGAAAAATTACTAAAGGGATGTCCATTGAGATTGAAAAGGCAAAGCAGCGCAGCATTCCGATTCGGTATTTTAATGAACGATGCGAGGAGGTGCAGTGTAAGTGAGCATCTCATTCCCTAAAGAATTGGCAAACCGGAAGCAATGGATCTGCTGGCGTCTGGAACCAAACACAAAGGACGGAAGAGACAGTAAAATCCCTTACAATCCCTTAACCGGTAGAAAAGCCTCAAGCACTAACCCAAACGACTGGTCGACCCTTGACGATGCGATTGCGGCAAAAGAACAATATCTCTATACCGGATTAGGTTTTGTATTCGCAAAAAGCGGAGGTTTAGTGGGGATAGACATAGATCACTGCCGCGACAAAAACACTGGGGAATTAAGCGATACCGCCAAGGATATCCTTGAGCGGTTTCCGTCCTATACGGAAATCAGCCCTTCAGGAACTGGGCTTCATATTTTCTATAAAGGGGAGATGCCCGCCAAGGGCAATAAAAACACTAAAACCGGCGTTGAAATGTATGCCCACAGCAGATACTTCACAATGACTGGCGAGCGACTGCCAGGGACTCCTGATTACATTGCTGAAGATAACGGGGCACTGGCCTGGATACATGAGAATTATATCAAAAGTAAAAAGCGGAGAGGAAAAAGCAAGAAAGACCGTAAGGTGGTTAAGCTAGAGCCGCTTACAGACGAAGAAATTCTGGAGAAAGCCCGGACAGCCGAAAACCATAAGGAATTTAATCTGCTATGGGAAGGAAAATGGCAGGAAGCAGGGTATCCGAGCCAGTCCGAAGCCGACCTTGCTCTTTGCTGTATGCTAGCTTTCTGGTCAGGCAAAAACAAAAAGCAGATGGACAGGCTGTTTAGAAATTCCGGGTTATTCCGGGAAAAGTGGGATACGGTACATCATGCAAGTGGAGCAACATATGGGCAGGAGACACTGGATAAGGCCATTGAAGTCACAGAGAACGTATACAGCCGCGAAAGCGAGTCAGTTATCTTTGAACATGAGGGCAGGTATTACCGCACCAGAGGCGAAAGTGTGTATCCTATAACAAACTTTATCATTCAGCCGGTGGAGATGATTGTATCAGAAGATGAAACGCAAATGACTGCTGATCTTATTACAATACGTGATGAAATATACCGCCAGACATTTATGACTACCGACTTCAATAACATCCAAAAGTTTAAAAATATCTTGAACCGCCGGACAATATCCTTAGGCTATTTTGGCTCAGAAGGAGATTTGGAACTGCTGAAAGGTTATATATCCGAAATGGAGTGGGTAAGGAAAACAGGGGTCAAGGCTCTTGGGATTTATGAGCATGGCGGGCGGATGGTATATGTTTCAACGGATGGTGCCATTGAAGCCGGAGGCAACATTGTTGAAGATATCGTGCAGCTTGATAAGTATAAAAGCATAACAACCGATATCCTAATCTTTGAGCCATTGACAAAGGAACAGCTTATTATACTTGGTGAATGGCTCCTCAGCTATAACGAACCCATAAAAACGGTATCAGTAATGGCCTGGGTGGCCGGATGCTTTATTAAACCGCATCTTAAAAAATCAGGCATCAAGTTTCCTCATTTATTGCTTGTCGGAGAACAAGGCAGCGGAAAAAGTAATACATTGGAGCGGGTTATTCTGCCGGTATTTTCGTGCAGTAAAATCCGCGCGGCTACACAGGTTACTGCATTTACACTGATGAAGGAATCTGCATCATCGAATCTGATACCGCAGTTGATGGATGAGTTCAAGCCTTCAAAGATAGATAAGTTAAGGCTAAATGCCTTATACAACCATCTTCGAGATGCATATGACGGCCATGAAGGTGTCCGCGGTAGGCGGATCAAAGTGCTGTTACTTATGAACTGTTGGCACCTATTATTGTAGCTGGTGAGGAATCGCCGGATGAAGCGGCCATCAGAGAACGGAGCATAGAATTGCTATTCAGCAAGAAGGACTTAAAACCAGCCAGCCATAGACAAGCATTTTATAAGCTGTGTGCAAAAGCGGATCTGCTTGGCAGCTTCGGTCGGAGCCTGCTGGATATAGCACTCAGAGTATCGGTTGCTGAGGCAGAGAAGTGGTATGAGGAAGCAAAGTCAGAGATATCTGATGAGTTTCCATCTCGTATCGTCAATAATCTCGCCTGTTGCTATGCCGGATTGAGCCTAGTAAACAAACTGTGTGAATTCCTTAATGTAACGTGGGCTGAAGTATTTCCCATTAACAAAGGGGCATGTATTCGATATCTTCAAAACGGTGTGCAGGAGTACTTGCTGGATGGCGGCAGCAATAACAAGACCATTGTAGAACAGACCCTGGAAATCATGGCCCGGATGAAACTGGCTCCGAATCAAGACTACACTTTTGATAAAGATGGCAAGGTTATCGGGATTCGTTTCTGTGATGTATATGACCGCTATACCAAGTACAGACGCGATTATGCAATCACAGGTGAATGTCTTCCGTATAACCAGTTTCTGAAGCAATTGAGGCAAAGTGACTTTTTTATAGAGAGTAATAAAACGATGCGTTTCGGGAACGAAACTAAGAAAGCGTGGGCTCTTGATTTTTCGATATTGAAAGAGCGATGCGATGTGAGCGGCTTTGAGATCACAGATATTGAGCCTCTTTAACCTCAAAAAAGGTAACAAGGTAACAAAAAGGTAACACCCGAAACGCTGATGAATAGCCACTTGTTACCTATGTTACCTTTGTTACCTCAACTTTATATATACGCGAGAGATGAAATTATTTTTTGAAAAATAAAAAATAAAAAAATATAAATATTTGTGTCTATACCTACCCCAAAAAAGAGGTAACAAGGTAACAAAATCCGCAAATGCGCTTGTAAAGCGGGTTTGAGAAGTTACCTTTTTAGAAATACCGGGGTAACAAGAGGGGAAAAGGTAACATTTTTGGAGGATAAGCGGTTATGTCTGAAAAGAGTATTGTGACTAAAATCCTGCGGTACTTAAAGACAGTACCGGGGTGTTTCTGTTGGAAGGAACATGGCGGTATGTACGGGACAGCAGGAATACCAGACATTATTGCCTGTGTAAATGGACGGTTTTTAGCTTTTGAAGTAAAAACCCCATCGGGAAAGACAACAAAACTGCAGGAAGCAACTATAAGGAAAATCCTCAGTGCCGGAGGTGTGGCAGCGGTTGTCCATTCGGTAGATGAGGTGAAGGCTATTCTGGAAAAGCATGGCCTTCTATAAAGAACGAAGACATAACGAACAAGGAAACAAGCACTGCAAAGCAACGCAAATAAGCACACTGCTTCAAAGATCAAGGTTTTTTATCTTGATTTTTTGGAGGTGCGATATGCTGATTGCATGGCAGTATTTAGATAAAAAAGCAGCTGCTGTTGAAGCTTTGAAAGATTACAGCAGCATGCAGTACATTATTGAACACAGTGATGAGGATATATATGAAGTTGAAACCCGTATGACAAGCCCTCATAGTGCAAAGATTACCGGAGTTCCGGGCAAACACAATCCCAAAAGTGGCGAAGAACGCCTTGCTGCTTGCCTTGACGAGATTGATGTGTTGAAAGAACGTTACAGACGAGCATTAGAATATATGGAGTGGTTCAAGCCTGCTTGGGAAGCCCTGTCGGAGGAAGAACAGTTTATACTGACAGAATTTTTTGTTAATGATGTGAGCAAGACAGAAGCTGTAGCAAACATCGGAGAGAAGCTGTTTCTTGAAAGAGCACAGGTGTACCGCAGGAAGGACAAGGCACTTAATCATCTGGCACTGCTTTTATACGGGAAGTAGTAATGAGATTTTTATGAGATGTAAAACACAGGTATCCAATATATAATGATATCGTGAAAAAATGACATTAAAACGCATAAGCCCTTCGGGGCTTTTTCTTATGACATAAAACGGGAGTGAAGAAAGATGTACGATAATTGTTTTGGCAGTATCGGAAGGAATGGCTGCAATATCCTGACTGTACACAAGTGCTTGCAAGATAAATGTTCCTTCTATAAAAGCACCCAGGAGTTAGAGGAAGATAGAAAAAAGGCTTATCTTTTGCTTGCAGCTTTACCACCCGATATGCAGAGATATATTTCAGATAAGTATTATAACGGTAAGATGCCATGGGCAAAAAGTAAATGTTCTGTTTAGTATTCCAGATGAGATTTTTATGAGATGAAATTCAGTAAAAAACCAAATATAATGGTATTGTGAAAAGTTATGGATAAGCCTTCATGGGATGAACCTGTGAGGGCTTTTTTATACGTAAAGGAGGTGGCCAGATGCCAAGAAAACCAAAAAGGCCTTGCTCCTTTCCCGGCTGTCCTGAACTGACGGACGGAAGGTACTGTGACATGCATCAAAGGCAAATGGATGCTTATTACAACAAATACGAACGAGATCCCCAAACAAGAAAACGCTATGACCGGAGATGGAAACGCATCAGGGACAGATATATCTCAGAGCATCCGCTTTGCGAGGAGTGCCAAAAGTACGGAAGGCTTACACCAGCCGAAGAGGTACATCATATTATCCCTTTATCCAAAGGCGGAACCAATGCAGACAATAACCTTATGAGCCTGTGCAAACAATGTCACTCATCGATCACTGCTCGCGAAGGAGAACGATGGGCAAGACGGTAGGGGGGTCAAAATCTCTGGTGAAGCAGTTTTGTGCAACGGGCGGGGGTCACGCGCGAAAAATCGCAGTTTCAAACGGGGTATATCCCCTGTTTATTTTTACATGAATCGAGGTGATGTGTATGGCAAAGGACGGTACCAACCGCGGCGGGGCACGTATCGGTGCAGGACAGAAGAAAAAGCCTCTGGCGGATAAGATTTTGGAAGGAAACCCCGGCAGACGAAAGCTCATGGTAATGGAGTTTACGGATGCTGCGGAACTGGAAGGAGAGAGCATGCCGCCACCGAGGGATTATCTTGCTGCAAAGCAGAAGAATGGAAAAACAACACTGGCGGTGGAAATATACGAAAAAACATGGCAGTGGCTTAAGGAACGCAGGTGTGTTCACCTTATCCCTGCGCAGCTTATAGAGCAATATGCCCAGAGTGTGGCGCGGTGGATCCAGTGCGAGGAATGTATCACTGAATTTGGCTTTCTTGCTAAGCATCCGACAACTGGCAATGCCATCCCGTCACCTTATGTGGCTATGAGTCAAAGCTTTATGAAACAGGCCAATAACCTGTGGTATCAAATTTATCAAGTCGTGCGGGAAAACTGTGCTACCGAATACAAGGGGGCTACTCCTCACGATGATGTTATGGAAAAACTACTGACAGCCAGGAGGGGTGGCTGATGCATAAAACAAATTCAATCTTTCTTAGGGAACTAAGAAAATATAAAGACCATTTAACGAAGCAGCAGTTTAAGACTCTGCGGGGACAAGTAATAAACGGAGATTGTGAGGGCGCAAAAAAGGGTCTTAAGAAAATATTGAACAGGAGAATGCAGCATGAACATACAAAAAATATCTGTTGAAAAACTTAATCCAGCAGCATACAACCCGCGCAAGGATTTAAAACCTGGCGATAAGGAATATGAAAAGCTAAAACGGTCAATAGAGGAATTTGGCTATGTGGAGCCTGTTATCTGGAACCAAAAAACAGGTAATGTGGTAGGCGGGCATCAACGCTTAAAGGTTTTGCTGGACTTGGGACAGACAGAGATAGATTGCGTTGTAGTGGATCTTGACCTGCAGAGAGAAAAAGCGCTTAATCTTGCTCTTAATAAGATTCAGGGAGAGTGGGACGAGAATAAACTGGCTGAACTGATGGCTGAGTTGGACGCAGGTGCATTTGATGTTTCGCTTACAGGGTTTGACGCTTCTGAAATAGACGAACTGCTTAACCGATGGTACTCCAAAGAGGCGATACAAGACAGCTTTGACATAGATAAAGCGCATGAGGAAATTGTGCAGCGCGAGCCGGTAACGAAGCGGGGCGATATCTGGCTTCTTGGAAATCACCGTTTGATGTGCGGCGACTCTACGAAGGATGAGGATTTTGAGAAGTTGATGGAAGGGTGTCACGCACAGATGGCAGTGACTTCCCCTCCATATGGGGTAGGCAAAGAATATGAAAAGGCAGGGATTGAACCATGGTTCGAGACAGTACGCCCAGTGATTAGAAACCTGTGCAGGTATGCAGATATTGTCTGCTGGAACTTAGGTGATCTCTATGCCACCGGCTCTCAGTTTATTGAACCCACCAGTGTTTACAGTGTGAACATGTTTTTGGAAAACGGTTACCGCCCTATCTGGATCCGCATTTGGAAGAAGCAAGGGCAAAATTTCGGCGTAGGACCCTATCATCTTGTTTCAAACAAGCCGGTTCAGCAGTATGAGTATATTTCAGCCTTCAGCAATAAAGGAGAAGTTGAGGAATATAACGATCAGGAATATGTATGGCTTTCAGCCTTTGCGGGACACAGTTATAAATTTGTGAAACGGCTTACAAAGGAAGAACGCAAGAAATGGGGTTATGCTGGGATATGGGAGATGACCACTGTACGGGCAAACAAGGAGCATCCTGCAATGTTCCCTGTGGAGCTTCCATGGCGGTGCATCAAAATGCACAGCGACAAAGGCGGTATTGTGCTTGAGCCGTTCTCTGGTAGCGGAACTACTATAATTGCGGCTGAACAGACCGAGCGTAAATGCTACGCAATGGAGTTATCCCCTGTTTACTGTGATTTAGCTGTTAAGCGCTGGGAGGAATTCACCGGTGAAAAAGCCATCAAACTGGAGGGTTAAGATTTATGGATATACTGAAAATACCAACAGAAAAACTAAAACCATCTAAATATAATCCGCGGAAAGATTTAAAGCCTGGTGACCCTGAATATGAAAAATTACGTCGGTCTATTGAAGAGTTTGGATATGTAGAGCCGGTCATATGGAATAAACGCACCGGGAATATTGTCGGCGGACATCAGCGTTATAAAGTACTTACAGCTTTGGGGTATAAGGAGATCGACTGTGTTGTAGTTGATTTGGATGAACAGCGGGAAAAGGCGCTCAATGTCGCGCTGAATAAAATCAGTGGTGAGTTTGATATTCCGCTTTTGACCGATCTGCTTATGGATTTAAATGAAGATGGTTTTGACGTTTCTCTTACCGGGTTTGATGCTACGGAAATTGATGAGTTGTTCCGTGATAAAACAGCCGCTAATGTCAAAGAGGATAATTTCGATACAGAAAAGGCAATTGCAGAGATTAAAACTCCGGTTACCAAAAAGGGCGACATATGGGTACTTGGCAGCCACCGTCTGATGTGCGGTGATAGCACCATGCTTTCAGATGTGCAAAAGCTGATGAACGGACAAAAGGCGAGATTTGTTTTCACCGACCCACCATGGAATGTTGATTACGGTTCAGATACCAGGCATCCAAGCTGGAAGCCAAGACAAATTCTAAATGACAATATGAGCACCGAAGAATTCGGCGCTTTTTTATTGCGCGCTTTTAAATGCATGAAAGAGGTTTCTGAAGCCGGATGCATGACCTATGTGGTAATGAGTGCTCAGGAATGGGGCAGTTTGATGAACGTCATGCGGGAGGCAGGGTATCACTGGTCGAGCACAATTATATGGAAAAAAGACAGCTTGGTACTATCAAGAAAGGACTATCATACCCAGTACGAGCCGATCTGGTATGGTTGGCTTGAAGGAACACGCCTTTGCCCGCTTAAAGACCGTAAACAGTCAGATGTTTGGGAGATACCCCGTCCTAAAGTATCGGAGGAGCACCCTACCATGAAGCCGGTATCGCTTGTAGCAAAGGCAATGCTCAATAGTTCCCATATTGGAGATTTAACTCTTGACCTGTTCGGTGGTTCTGGTACGACAATGATTGCGGCACAGCAGACCGGGCGGGTTTGTTATATGATGGAGCTTGACTCGAAATACTGCGATGTGATTGTAAAGCGCTATGTTTCACAATTTGGCGCAGATTCAGTATTTTTGGTAACAGGTAGTGAAAAAATACCTTACGCGGAAACACAGATTGATTAAAAATGTCCTTGCTTTCCCCTCAAAACAGAGCGTTAATGTACCCCACCAAAAAGTAAAGGTGGGATTTTTTATGGGAATCAAAAATGTTTTAGCTTATTTGAGGGGAGGTGTATGGCATGAGCAATAACAGCTTTCGCTTTTCACAGAAGATTGTCGGTCAGGAGAGAAAAGCCATTGCCTCGGTCATAGCTGAAGCCCTTGAAGGCCAGGTGCGCTATGCCGGAGCACCGGAGTTTTTGTATGAGATTAAAGACGAAAAATCTGCTGGCAGTTGGACGATTGACAGGGACAGTGTGGTTCACTCACCGAAAATCAGTCTCAATGAAATAAAAACCATCCGTTCAGTTATTGACACGTTGAATGTGGAGGGCTTTTCAGCAGAGGGAACCATGACAATTACTCTTTCGTTGGAGGGCTTTAGCGCGATTAGCCTTGAAAACCTAAATAATATGCTGGCCAGCAAAGAGACATTGATAAAGAAGGCGATGTTGATTGAGGGGGAACTTGTAGTCTTAGCTGAAAATGATGAGATTTCCTTCCCTTTCTGGAACGCGACTTTAAATGCTGATGAAGTGCAGACCTATATAACGCTGGCAAAGCAGATGGCAGAACAGGCAAAATTACAGAAGCGAGTACTACGAAAAGAAAAACCAACAGATAATGAAAAATATGCTTTTCGCTGTTTCCTGCTTAGGTTGGGGTTTATAGGTGATAACTTCAAAACTGAACGCAAGGTGTTACTTTCAAGGCTGTCCGGTAACGGGGCGTATCGGAAAGGCAGAGCAAAGGCGGTGGACGAAAATGAATGATTTTCATAGCACCGCCTTCTTTGTCAAGCATCCGTTTAGAATAGAGGATTTAAAAGTGCCGCATCGGTATGAGACGAGGAAACGATTTGTAGTTGTAAAAACTATCGAGCTATCAAAGATTGATTATGATAACTTCGTTGCCGACCTATGTGTTGATCGCATTTTCATTGAGGAAAATAAAGGGCTTTGTCACGTTAATGAGGATGGAGTGTGGCGTTGCCTGCTGGTTAAGCAGCGGGGACGGTCTGATGGAGTGTTGGTAATGCCGGATGGTAGAGATTACCCAAAGTATGCCGCATATTATCCTGGAGAGGAGGACGAACTATGAGTGCAAGAGGCTTCCCTTCAAAAGAAACAGTCCTTCGCATTAAAGAGCAGTATCCGCCGGGAACACGTGTTGAGCTTATCTGCATGGATGATCCGTATTCTAAGCTGAAACCGGGAGACCAAGGAACAGTATCTTTCGTGGATGATATCGGAACTGTTCATATCAACTGGGACTGCGGTTCTTCTTTGGGTGTAGCCTATGGTATAGATGTGATCAGAAAGCTGTAAATGTACACAATTCAAGATGTGTAAAATTGTTCAAAATCCAGTGAAAACTCACGCAGAATTGCCTTGCTATCCTGTGTTTTCAATGGCCTAATGTACACTGCCAAAGGGCAAAAAACACAGAGAAAGCGAGGAAAAAGCGCAATGCTTACAACGAGATTTGGAATCGAGGTAGAATTGACGGGGATTACAAGAAAACAAGCGGCAAAAACTGCAACAGCTTTTCTTGGAGGGAGGGTTGAATCCAGCGGAGATTATTACGATACCCAAAAGGTTATTGCACCGGATGGACGGATATGGAAATTCATGAGCGACGGGAGCATCCGGACTCAGAAAAAGGAAAACGGCAGGATTGTGGCGGCTGGCCGGGAATATAGCGTCGAGTTGGTAAGCCCGATACTGACATACCGCGAAGACATTGAAACCCTGCAGGAATTGATAAGGAGGCTTCGCAAGGCTGGAGGTTTTGCAAACACAAGCTGTGGAATTCATATCCATATAGACGGTGCAGACCACACTCCGCGAAGCATCCGTAATTTTATCAACATTATCGCCAGCAAGAATGACCTTTTCTATAAAGCATTGCAGATTGAGCCGGACAGGATGCGGTTTTGTAAAAAGATGGATGCGGCACTGGTTGAGAAGATGAATCGGCGTAAGCCCAAAACCATGGCGGCGATTGAGAGCATCTGGTACGAGGGTTACAGCGAAAGCCGAAGCACCCATTACCATAATAGCAGATACCACTTTTTGAACCTGCACAGCTTTTTTAACGGCAATGGGACAATTGAGCTTCGAGGCTTTAACAGCGAACTTCATGCGGGAAAAATTAGAAGCTACATAGTGCTTGCCCTTGCGTTAAACCATCAGGCATTAACCCAAAAATGTGCTTCCAGCAAGAAACCACAGGTTGAAAATGAGAAGTTTGCCATGCGGACATATCTCAACCGCATAGGACTTATTGGTGATGAGTTCAAAAACTGCCGGGAGCATCTTTGCAAACACCTTGATGGTAACGCAGCATGGCGGTTTCGGGCAGCATAGATAGACAAGCGCAGGGGTGGATCTCCGCCTCTGCCTTGGTAAATACAAGGAGGATGATACGATGAGCAAAGAAAAAGGAACCATATATTTAGCATACGGAAGCAATCTGAACTTAAGGCAGATGGCATACCGCTGCCCAACGGCAAAAGTGCTGGGGAGTGCAAAACTCACAGGATACCGGCTGTTATTCAGAGGAGGGAATGGCGGCGCAGTAGCGACAATAGAAAAACAAAAAGGTGAAAGTGTACCGGTACTGCTTTGGAGAATCATGCCTAATGATGAGAAGGCGCTGGACAGATATGAAGGTTATCCGCATCTATACCGGAAAGAAACGGTTAAGGTACGTTTCAAAGGGCAGTGGGTACCCGCAATGGTGTATATCATGAATGAAGGTAGACCTTTGGGAGCACCGGGTCGTTACTATTACGAGGTGATTCGGCAGGGCTATATAGATGCGGGTTTTGATATTTCGTTTCTCAATAAAGCGGTAAGAGATTCAATTTCAGCGGCAGAGAAGTCAGAGGTGTAGGACATGGGTAACGAGAATCTGATAACTGGTAAGATTTATCGGCAGATTATGGCCATACGGGACAGCGGTGCCTGCAATATGTTTGACTTGCCAAGAGTACAGGAAGAGGCATATAAAATGGGGTTTTATGAATTAGTAGTATTTCTTAATGAACACAAGAAAGAATATGCCGAGTTTATCCTGACAGGCAAACGATAACGGTTATAACGTAACAAGTTTCATAGAAATCCACTTTAGAGAGGAACTTCATCCATGAGGTTCCTTTTTTCTTGCTCAATTTTAGGAAAGGAGGCGGCAAAGCTGCGGAAGTTAAAACGGTATAAACCAACCAAGTTTATGGCGGAAGGTTCTCGATATGACAAGGAAGCGGCGGATGCCGCTGTTACTTTTATAAACTGCCTGAAGCATACCAAGGGTGAATGGTATGGAATGCCTTTTGAATTAATTGACTGGCAGGAACAGATTGTCCGGGATATATTCGGAATCTTGAAACCTAACGGATACAGGCAGTTTAACACTGCCTATATAGAAATTCCAAAAAAGCAGGGTAAGAGCGAACTTGCAGCGGCAATTGCTTTATATCTTACCTGCGGTGATTTCGAGCATGGCGGCGAGGTTTACGGATGTGCGTCTGATCGTCAGCAGGCATCCATTGTTTTCGACGTTGCAGTAGATATGGTGGAACAGTGTCCGGCATTAAAATCTCGAATTAAACCAATGTTGTCACAGAAGCGGCTGGTTTATAAACCGTTAGGCAGTTTTTATCAGGTGCTTTCAGCGGAGGCATATACAAAACATGGCCTAAACGTCCATGGTGTGGTATTTGACGAACTTCATGCTCAGCCAAACAGGGATCTTTATGATGTAATGCTTCACGGATCTGGTGATGCAAGAAAACAACCGCTGTTTTTCCTGATCACAACTGCTGGCACAGACCGCAATTCCATCTGCTGGGAAGTGCACCAAAAGGCTGAGGATATTCTTCAAGGGCGTAAGATAGATCCGACTTTCTACCCTGTTATCTACAGCGCAGCCGATACCGATGACTGGACAAGTGAAAAGGTATGGAGAAAGGTTAACCCGTCACTGGGCATTACAGTCGACATCGAAAAATTGAGGGTGGCTTGTGAAAATGCCAAGCAAAATCCTGCAGAGGAAAATTTATTCCGTCAGCTCCGCTTAAATCAGTGGGTGAAACAATCGGTGCGCTGGATGCCAATGGATAAATGGGATAAGTGTGCGTTTCCTGTTGATGCAGAAAAATTGCGCGGCAGAACCTGTTACGGAGGACTTGACCTGTCATCTACTACCGATATTACCGCCTTTGTGCTGGTGTTTCCACCGCTTGATGAATCTGATAAATATCAGATTCTACCTTTTTTCTGGATACCGGAGGAGAATATTGATCAGCGTGTGCGGAGAGATCATGTGCCTTATGATGTCTGGGAGAGGCAAGGCTTTTTATATACCACTGAGGGTAACGTCGTGCATTATGGCTTTATCGAAACCTTTATTGAGGAACTCGGAATGAAATATAACATTAAGGAAATAGCCTTTGACCGCTGGGGCGCAATTCAGATGACGCAAAACCTCGAGGCTTTGGGTTTTACGGTTGTTCCATTCGGTCAAGGCTTCAAGGATATGTCCCCGCCTACAAAAGAGTTGATGAAGCTGACATTGGAAGAACGCATCGCCCATGGTGGTAATCCAGTACTGCGGTGGATGATGGACAATATCTATGTCAAAACCGATCCCGCCGGAAACATTAAGCCGGATAAAGAAAAGTCCACCGAGAGAATAGATGGTGCGGTAGCGTTAATTATGGCGCTTGACCGCGTTAAGGCATGACGGGGATGAACGCAACGGATCAATTTATGATGAAAGGGGGCTGTTGATTATATGAGTGTATTTTCCCGTTTGTTCAAAGCAAGGGATAAGCCGAAAAACAGCCTGTTCGGTAATGCATATAGCTTTTTCTTCGGCGGCACATCCAGCGGAAAGGCTGTCAATGAGCGGACGGCCATGCAGACAACGGCGGTGTATGCCTGTGTAAGGATACTTGCAGAAGCAATTGCCGGGCTTCCGCTTCATGTATACCGATACAAGGAAGACGGTGGAAAAGAAAAAGCGTTGACTCACCCGCTATATTACCTGCTCCATGACGAACCAAACCCTGAGATGACTTCATTCGTGTTCCGGGAAACACTGATGAGTCATCTTCTTTTATGGGGAAATGCTTACGCTCAAATTATTAGGGACGGTTCTGGACGAGTGCTGGCGCTTTATCCACTTTTGCCAAACAAAATGACGGTAGACAGGGCTCCAAACGGAGAACTGTTTTACAGTTATCGGCGCGACAGCGATGAGAGTAGGGTTAATCCAAAAGCAGGCCTTATATACCTACGAAGTGATGAGGTTCTTCACATCCCGGGACTCGGTTTTGACGGACTGATCGGATACTCCCCTATTGCTATGGCCAAGAACGCCATAGGCATGGCTATTGCCTGTGAGGAGTATGGTGCATCCTTTTTTGCCAACGGAGCAAATCCGGGTGGCGTTCTGGAACATCCCGGTGTACTAAAGGATCCGGCAAAGGTGCGGGAAAGCTGGAACGCTGTTTATCAAGGAAGTGCCAATGCTCATCGCATTGCAGTTCTGGAAGAGGGAATGAAGTTTCAACCAATCGGCATTCCACCCGAACAGGCACAGTTTTTAGAGACAAGAAAGTTTCAGATAAATGAAATTGCTCGGATATTCCGAGTACCTCCCCATATGGTTGGAGATCTTGAAAAGTCAAGCTTTTCAAACATCGAACAGCAATCTCTGGAATTTGTTAAATACACGCTTGACCCGTGGGTGGTGCGTTGGGAACAGGCTCTCCAAAAAGCGCTGCTTTTACCATCAGAGAAGCGGGCATACTTTGTCAAATTCAATGTAGATGGCCTTCTGCGCGGTGATTATGCAAGCCGCATGAATGGTTATGCTGTAGCTCGACAGAACGGCTGGATGTCTGCTAACGATATCCGCGAGCTTGAGGACATGAACCGGATTCCGGCGGAGTTGAGCGGAGATCTGTATCTTGTTAACGGTAACATGACCAGGCTTGCCGATGCAGGTGCATTTGCAGGCCAAAACAATGCTGAAACGGAGGGATCAAAAGTTGAACAAATCACAAAAACCAAAACCGGTTCGCCGCTTCTGGAACTGGATACAAAACGATGATGGCAGCCGGACATTATATATTGACGGCCCCATAGCCGAGGAAAGCTGGCTGGGAGACGAAGTGACCCCCAAACAGTTCAAATCGGAGCTGTTGTCCGGAGAGGGAGACATAACGATCTGGATCAACAGCCCGGGCGGCGATGTATTTGCGGCCAGCCAGATTTACAACATGCTTATGGATTACAAAGGCAAAGTGACGGTAAAGATTGACGGTATTGCAGCCAGCGCCGCTTCGGTTATAGCCATGGCCGGAGGTGACGTCTTTATGTCACCAGTCAGCATGATGATGATTCACAACCCTATGACGATAGCCATCGGTGATACAGAAGAAATGGAGAAAGCTATCGCAATGCTGGAAGAAATAAAGGAATCCATAATCAACGCTTATGAACTGAAAACCGGACTCTCCCGGGCAAAAATATCGCACCTAATGGATGCAGAAAGCTGGTTTAACGCAAGAAAAGCGGTGGAACTTGGCTTTGCCGATGGAATCTTGTTTATGGAGGATGAATCATTCCCATCCGAATTTGAAGTATCAGGAGGAATGATCTTCAGCAGGCAGGCAGTAACAAATTCCATCCTGCAAAAGCTTAAACCAAAAGAGAAACCAAAAGGAACACCAATTGAGTCGCTTGAAAAGCGGCTTTTTTTATTAAAACCTTAAGGAGGATTTGATTATGAGCAAAATACTGGAACTGCGTGAAAAACGCGCTAAAGTATGGGAAGCTGCTAAAGCTTTCCTCGACAGCAAACGCGGGAACGACGGACTGCTTTCACCGGAGGACACCGCGACTTATGAAAAAATGGAAGCCGACGTTATTGCGCTGGGCAAAGAAATAGAACGTCTCGAACGTCAGGCTGCCATAGATTTGGAATTGTCAAAACCGTTGAATATTCCTATTACAGACAAACCCACTTCCATATCTGGCAACAGTGAAAAAATCGGACTTGCCAGCGATGAGTACAGGCAGTCTTTCTGGAACATGATGCGCGGCAGGCGCAAATATGACGTACACAACGCCTGCAGATTGGAGAGGACACCGAAGGTGGATATCTTGTTCCCGACGACTTTGAGCGTACTCTTGTGGAAGCACTGGAGGAGGAGAATATCTTTAGGCAGATTGCCAATGTTATTACCACGTCCAGCGGTGACAAGAAAATTCCTGTGGTGGCAAGCAAGGGTACTGCATCCTGGGTGGATGAGGAAGGCCAGATTCCCGAAAGCGATGACTCCTTTGCACAGGTATCCATCGGCGCATATAAGCTGGCTACTATGATCAAGGTGTCAGAGGAATTGTTAAACGACAGTGTATTTAACCTTGAACAGTATATAGCCAAAGAATTCGCCCGCCGAATCGGAGCAAAAGAGGAGGAAGCATTTTTTATCGGCGACGGATCTGGCAAGCCAACCGGTATCTTGGCGGATAACGGCGGTGGCGAGATAGGAGTAACCGCGGCGAGTGCAACAGCCATTACCCTTGACGAGATCATGGACTTGTTCTACAGCCTAAAGTCTCCGTACCGCAGGAACGCTGTATTCATTATGAATGATTCGACAATTAAAGCTATAAGGAAGCTCAAAGACAACAACGGTCAGTATCTCTGGCAGCCTTCTGTAACTGCTGGAACACCGGATACTATCCTCAATCGTCCAGTTAAAACTTCTGCATTCATGCCAGCCATTGCCGCCGGAGCAAAAACGATTGTATTCGGCGATTTTTCTTATTACTGGGTGGCAGACCGTCAGGGCAGGGTTTTTAAGCGGCTTAATGAGTTGTATGCTGCTACCGGACAAGTTGGATTCATGGCAACCCAACGTGTAGATGGCAAGCTGGTACTGTCTGAAGCAGTCAAGATACTGCAGCAGAAATCAGCTTAATGAAAACGGAGGTGCCGCGGCATGGAACTTTTGGAGAAGGTTAAAGCAAACCTCATATTGCAGCACAGCGAAGATGACGCACTTTTACAAGAGTATATCAAAGCCGCAGTGGCCTATGCGGAAAGTTACCAGAAAAAGCCGGAAGGATATTATGCCGAAAACCCCATGCCGCCTACTACTGAGCAGGCTGTCATTATGCTGTCGAGCCATTTTTATGAAAGCAGGGATGGCTCGACGGCTGGCTTTTTTGGGGATAGTGTGCAGGCAGGACAGCAGGTATGGAATACAGTTAATCTATTGCTGCGGCTCGACCGGGATTGGAAGGTGTAAATATGGGCTTTGGGAAAATGAAAACTTTCGTGGACATTATCTCAGTCAAGCCGGTTAAGGATAGTGAGGGTTTTACTGAAAAAGATGATGTCATTCTTGCTTCGGTAAGGGCATACAAGGAAGATAGGCATGGCAGTGAAAAATGGGCAAACAGGGCGGCGTTTTCGCAGGCGTCTGCCCTGTTCCGCTTCCGTAAGATACCTAACCTGGAAGTTACCACAGATCTTGTACTCGTTTGCAGCGATGGCAGGTACAACATTATCAGTGTAGAGGATGTGAAGGGACGCGGAATGTATATTGAGGTGCTTGCGGAAAAAGTGAAATCAAGCAAAGCATAAAAGGGGGAGCTGCAACGTGGCTAAGGTGGAAGTTAAAATGCCGGAAGAGTTCTTGCTCAAGTTATCCAGACTTGGAGAAAGAACAGACGAAATCATACCTAAGGTGCTGGAAGCAGGCGGGGAAGTGGTTCTTTCAAAAGTGAAGTCCAATCTTCAGTCAGTTATCGGGAGTGGCACTAAATATCCGTCCAGAGCAACCGGTGAATTGGTAAATGCTTTGGGACTCTCTCCTGCCAAACAGGACAGGGATGGAAACCACAACATAAAAATCGGCTTTACTGAACCAAGGAAGGATGGGGAAAGCAATGCGAAGATTGCTAATATTATTGAGTATGGTAAGTCCGGGCAGCCTCCAAGGCCCTTTTTGAAACCGGCAAAATCAGCTACAAGGAAGTCCTGCATCGAAGTAATGAAGTCAAGACTGGAACAGGAGCTGGGTCGTATATGAGCATATTGTCAGAATTAAACTCGTTATTGGATGGTTTGGGTATCCCCATTGAAACCGGGGTATTTAGCGGTGTACCGCCAGATGAGTACCTTGTCATTACTCCGATGACAGATACATTTGAAGTTTTTGCAGACAACCAGCCTCAGGTAGAAACCCAGGAGGTAAGGTTGTCTTTATTTATAAAGGGAAACTACACTGCCCGTAAAAACGAAATAGTGAACACATTGCTTCAAGCAGGCTTTACCATTACCGACAGGCGGTATATAGGCCATGAGGACGATACCGGCTATCACCACTATGCCATTGATGTGGCAAAAGAATATGAAGTAAAGGAGGAATGAAAAACATGGCCACAATCGGACTGGACAGGTTATATTATGCCAAAATAACTGAGAATGAAAACGGAGAAGAGACATACGCCACGCCTGTTCCGCTGGCTAAGGCTATTACGGCAGAGCTTTCTGTGGAGCTGGCAGAGGCGACACTTTATGCCGATGACGGGGCGGCAGAAGTGGTCAAGGAATTTCAAAGCGGCACACTGACTCTTGGTGTTGCAGATATCGGAGTAGACGCTGCTGAGGTTTTGACGGGAGCCACCCTTGATGACAATAAGGTGCTGATTTCCACCAGCGAGGATGGAGGCGCGCCTGTGGCAATCGGCTTTAGAGCCAAGAAAGCTAACGGCAAGTACAGGTATTTTTGGCTTTACAGGGTTAAATTCGGAATCCCGGCTACAAATCTCCAAACGAAAGGTGATAGCATTACCTTTTCGACACCCACCATTGAAGGGACAGTCATGAGACGTAACAAACCAGATGGCCAGGGAAAGCACCCTTGGAAGGCAGAGGTCAGCGAAGACGATCCCGGTGTATCGCCTGAAACTATTACCGGCTGGTATACGGAAGTTTATGAGCCGGTATTTGCTGTGGGAGGAGGCAGTGAATGATGCAGGATAATGACAGAAGCGCGATTATCAAAATCGGCGATGAAGAATATCAGCTTATTCTAACCACTAAAGCGACAAAGGAGATTGCAAAAAGGTACGGCGGTCTTGAAAACCTCGGCACGAAACTGATGAAAACCGAGAACTTCGAGATGGCTCTTGACGAAGTGGTATGGCTGATTACACTGCTGGCTAACCAGAGCATTTTGATACACAACCTTAAAAATCAGGATAAGCGTGAACTCCTGACTGAAGAGACAGTGGAACTTCTCACATCTCCTTTGGAACTGGCAGCATATAAAGACGCTATCATGGAAGCAATGTTCAAGGGTACCAAAAGAAACGTTGAAAGTGAGGATGACTTAAAAAACACACCGGCCGAGTGAGCGATGAGGAATTGTTCACTCGGCTTCTATATTACGGTACTGTCCAGCTCAACCGTTCAGAGGATGAAGTATGGCTAATGCCTATTGGGTACCTGCTTGATTTATGGGAGTGCCATAAGCAGTTTTTAGGACTGTCTAAACCGAAGCGCATGCTGACCATTGATGATGTGATACCTTATGGAATTTAAAAATTTTGCAGGAAAGGAGGCGGTTATGTGGCAGACAATTTTGGCTTGAAGATCGGGATTGAAGGCGAAAAGGAATTTAAAAACGCCATTCGCGAGATCAACCAAAGTTTTAAGGTACTGGGTAGCGAAATGAACCTGGTCGCATCTCAGTTTGATAAGCAAGATAAATCAGTTGAAGCTGTTACTGCAAGAAACAAGGTGCTTAACAAAGAGATCGAATTGCAGAAAGAAAAAATTGCTACTTTGGAGAAAGCGCTTGCCAATGCCGCCTCATCTTTCGGAGAAACCGACAGACGTACTCAGTCGTGGCAAATACAGCTTAATAATGCAAAAGCCGAACTGAACAAAATGGAGCGCGAGCTCGAACAGTCTGCTGAAAGTGCAGACGAGCTTGGGGACGAATTGAAGGAAAGTGGAGACAACGCCGAAAAATCCAGCTTGAAATTTGAGAAGCTGGGCAGCGTTCTTAAAGGTGTTGGCGCGGCTATGGGTGCTGCAGCGGCCGCAGCGGCGCGGCTGCCATCAAGCTGGGAAAAGAGGTCGTGGAGCAGTTTGGTGAGCTTGAGCAGAACCTTGGCGGTTCTGAAGCTGTGTTTGGCGAATATGCTACACGTATCCAAAAAACGGGAGAAGAAGCCTACAAGAATCTGGGCTTGTCTCAATCCGAGTATCTTGCCACCGCCAACAAAATGGGCGCATTGTTTCAGGGTGCTGGTGTCGATCAGCAAAAAAGTCTGGAGCTTACTGAGAAGGCCATGCAACGGGCGGCAGATATGGCTTCGGTTATGGGTATTGACATGCAGACTGCCATGGAATCCATCGCTGGCGCAGCCAAGGGTAACTTTACCATGATGGATAATCTGGGTGTCGCCATGAACGCCACTACCATTGAAGCTTATGCTCTTGCAAAAGGACTGGACTTTGCATGGAATAGCGCAACCAATGCCGAAAAGGCCGAGATTGCCATGCAGATGTTTTTAGAAAAAACCGAACAGTATGCTGGCAACTTCGCAAGAGAGTCTACCCAGACCATCAGCGGTTCCATTGGTCTTTTACAAGCCTCTCTAAGTTCGTTTATAGCAGGACTTGGCAATGCGAACGCTGATATGACGAACCTAACACAAAATCTTGTGGATGCCTTTCAGGCTGTAGTTAAAAATATCGTACCGGTTTTGGAAAATATAGTGGCTGCTCTGCCGGAGGCAACCGGTGCGATTATCTCAGCAGTCAAAGATCTGCTTCCCGTGCTGTTGCAAACTGTAACTGAATTGTTCTCTCAGGTGCTTCAAACTCTCTTGAGCCTGTTGCCGGAGCTGATTCCAGCAGCAGTAGATGCGGTCATGACCATTGTCGGAGCACTCATTGATAACCTGCCTTTACTCATTGATGCAGCGGTGCAGCTAATCACAGCGTTGGTAATGGGGCTTGGAGAAGCATTACCGGAGCTAATTCCAGCAGCGGTTCAAGCAGTGATCACCATTGTGCAAGGGCTGCTGGATAATATGGACAAAATCCTTGAAGCTGCTTTTACATTGATTCAGGGACTGGCGCAGGGACTTTTAAATGCATTGCCAGAACTAATTGAAGCACTGCCGAGGATAATTACAACAATCATTGACTTTGTGACGAACAATATGCCGAAGATCATAGAATTAGGAATTACTCTTATCGTACAGCTTGCTGCCGGGCTTGTGAAAGCCATTCCAGAACTAGTAAAGTCTTTACCTCAGATTGTTGCGGCTATTATAGAAGGTTTGGGCAAGGCGGTTGTTTCAGTAGTTGAGATTGGTAAGAACATTGTAAAAGGCATCTGGGAAGGTATTAAAAGCCTTGGTAGCTGGATTAAGGATAAGGTTTCCGGTTTCTTTTCCGGTATTGTTGATGGAGTAAAAAATTTCCTCGGAATCAGATCTCCGTCCACTGTTTTTGAAGGCATTGGCGGCAATATGGCACTGGGTATTGGTGAGGGATTTGACAAAGCTATGGCCAGAGTGGCGGACGATATGCAAAATGCAGTGCCGACAGACTTTAATGTTTCTCCTGACATTAATGTAAGTGGACGAGGCGGATTTAGCGGTTTAGCTTCCGGGCCGCTTGTTGTGGTGCAGCAGATGATTGTTCGTGGTGAAGAAGACATACGTAGGATTTCACAGGAGTTATATAACCTGATGCAGACAGGTTCAAGGGCGCAGGGACGTTTTATAACAGCGTAATGGAGGGAAGCATATGGGATTTATCTACAATGGAATATCGTCGCAAAGTATGAAAATACGAGCAAGACTTACTAAATGGCAGGTCTCCCCTGCCCTGCGCAATTCCTTTGAAACTGTGCCGGGCAAAGCAGGTATTGCAGATTTTGGCTGCGATATATCAGAACGAAACATAATAATTAGCTGTAGTGTGCTTCCCCAGCGCAGTTTTGCCGATCTTGTATCGGTTCTTGATAATGTTGCTGAATGGTTAAATCCGGAAAACGGGCTTAAACAACTTGTTATAGATGATTTGCCCGACCGATATTTCATGGCTCGCTTATCAGAAGCGGTTGACTGTGAGCGATTACTGCGGACAGCGGGCAGCTTTGAACTTCGGTTTGTTTGTCCCGACCCATATGCTTATGCGTTGGAAGATGAGGTATTTGTTCTTTCTGAAACAGGTCTTCATGAGCTGGAGAGGGTTAAAGGAAATGCGGATTCCAATCCGGTTTATCTATTGAAGGGTTTAATATCAATGTCTTCATCAAGCTATATTTCGCTTATTACGAACGACGAGGAATTGAGAATTGTTGGCTCATTATCTGAAGGTGAAACTCTGATTGTCGACTCCGGCATGGTAACAGCTAAGGTTATTGATGAAACAGGCGGAACCTTGAGAAATGGCCTTCCCAGCCTGCAGGATCTGAATTTTCCAATTCTCAGGAAAGGTGTTAATCATATTGAGATTGCCGCAGAAAACGCGACCTTTACTGAGTTAAAAATACAGGCAAAAAGCAGATGGAGGTGATAACATGGCGATAAAATCAATTCTAACGAGCCAAGAGGATTTTACCGGTGAGTTTCCTGTAACATCAAGGACGTCTGCTTTATGGCGATTTAATGAAAAAACACCAGACGAAAATCTTCAGCTTATAGACTCATCGGGACATGGCAGACATTTTACCATCTCTGGCTGGTCAGGGACATCGGCAAACCTTATTGCTGGAAGATTCGGAAGATACTTCAGGCAAAATATTGTTAATCCGACTTCTGAAAAGACCCATCTTATAGCAGAAAATGATGGGAGTTTCTTTAGCAATCTGGGCGAAAAGATTGTTGTAGGCGGTTGGATTAATCCTACCACCTATTCGGTCGGCCAGACATATATACCCATATTCAATACCCGCCAAGGACCAGGTCAGCCAATTTTTTATGTTTCACTTTATCAAGGGAGACTTAGGCTTATGTTGTATAACTCCTACGGCACACTAATCTACGACCAGAGTGAAACAGCTACCATTACCTTGAAAAACGGCGGCTGGTATTTTATCGCCTCCATCATTGAAGTAAGCAACAAAAAGGTACAGAACATCATATGCGATCGCAGCGACGGGGCAACCTGGGTGTCGCCTGTGCGTTCCTTTTCGGGAGAGCTGAATCGGGAATGTATAGCAGACATTATTATGGGGATGCATGCAAATACCTACTACTATGCCGGAGGCTTCGACGACTGGTTTCTGGAAACGGACTCACAGCTTACAGCTGATGATTTGCTGTTATATTTTAAGTCGTCTTTACATGCAAACGGTGGGGATGCGTCTTCGGATGTAGATGCTTTGGCAGAGCCTGGCGCAGTCACCCTTAAAGCAACAGATGGCGAGTATCCTGCAAGTGGCGTACTTTATACAAGGGCGGTTCCATGTGCATTATCGGGCAGCGGTCGTGTAGCTGTGACAAGCGAATATACTGCAGGTGTTACTTCAGTGTCTCTAGTAGAGACCAGCACAAGCGATGATCTTGAAGAATGGTCTGCATGGCAGGCTGTGGGAACCAGCGGTGAACTTCAATCGCCAAATCGGCAATATATAAGGTTCCGTGTTACCCTTACCAGCAGCGATCCGTTGAGGACGCCAAAACTTCTGGAAATACAGCTTCATGATATACCGAAAGCGCCCTATGAGAAATTAGGCTTTGCCCGTCCTGTGATTTTGGACAAAAACGGAGCATGGGAAGCTGTTCTTGAAAATGCCTTTGATATCATTGTCACTGGTGAGGTGAACGGCGCGGATACGCTGGAATTCAAGCTTCCGTTCCATGATCCAAAAAGAAGCACACTGGAAAATGAAAAACAAGTGCAAATCGTAAATGACATTTACCGGATCCGAACCTTAACGGACAATAAAAGCGAAGATGGGCGTGTTATTACGCAAGTATATGCTGAAGCGGTATTTTACGATCTGTCTTTCAGTGCGGAAAAAGAACCTAGAGAATTCAATGCAGATACTGCAGATGTTCCGATGCAATATGCACTTTTGGGTACAGGTTGGACAGTAGGAAATGTTACTGTCACTACGAAACGGACATGGCAGTGTACAGAAAAAAATGCCTTATCCATCCTTCGCACCGTACAGAATATTTATGGCGGCGATCTGGTGTTTGACAGCGCCAACCGCCAGGTACACCTTTTGACTTTTAGTGGTACTGATAGCGGAGCGCTTTTTTCATATAGAAAGAATTTGAAAAGTATTCAGCGGGTAGTCGATACACGTGAATTAGTGACAAGGCTCTATGCTTATGGAAAGGACGGATTGACCTTCGCTTCAATTAATGGAGGTAAGGAATACGTGGAAGATTACACTTTTTCCAGTGAAGTGAGGGTGTCGACGCTTGATTGTTCGTCGTTTACAAATCCGTATCAGATGCTGGAATATGCAAAAATGCGGCTTGCAGAATATTCGAAGCCTCGCGTTTCTTATGTACTGTCTGCAATGGATTTATCTGCGCTAACCGGTTATGAGCACGAAGCATGGAAACTGGGTGATATTGTAACGGTAGACGATAAGGAACTAGGCCTTTTGGTAAAGACTCGTGTTGTGAGAAGGCAGTATAACTTGCAGGAGCCATGGAAAACAGTGATTGAGCTTTCAACTAAACTGCGGGAACTCGGCGATTCTTCAGCACAGTGGGACAAGGCAGCGGATGCGCTGTCCTCAGCAGAGTTGATAAACCGTCAGGAAATTAAAGATATGGTACCATTCAACCATCTGCGCAATTCCAGAGCGGATGATGGTTTTGCCTACTGGGTCAATTCCGGCTTTGAAGTGGATACTGAGAATGGTGTTTCGGGAACTGCTTCCTTCAAGGCTGTTGGTGTACCTGGTATGACAAAGAGTCTGTCACAGACGGTATACCCAGCAACACGTAAAAGCTATACATTTTCAGCGCAGATTGCTTCCGAAAACCTTGAAAAGGGCGAAAACGGCCAAGTTGGTGTTGAGATAGTCATTGAATACGAGGACGGTACAACAGAAACAAGATTTATAGACCTGATTTGAGGGTGATGATATGGCATATTTCAATCAGATTGCACACAGTATTTCTCCCAAAAGTATCAGCAGAGTCAAATCTATCACCATCAGGCTGTGCGTCACTGACTGCACCGGCACAGTGTACTTTACAGACTTATTGCTTCAGGGCGGTTCGGTTTCCACTGGATGGATCGGGCATGTATGCGAAATTCAGTGGACATTGGACGGATAAATAGGAGCAGGAGGTATTAATATGGTATAATTTGTTTGATTTATATTTTTGAAAGGATGTGCCGAAGTTGGATAATAATAAAATTAAACAGTTTCCAATAACATATTCACAACGCCGAAAAAACTCCCTTGGACCATTGCATGTAGAATGTCAAATCTCTGGGAGGTATTTAAAGTTTTACAAAAACACATCGATGTTACAAGGTGGCGAATTCATTACTCTGGATGTAATGGCGACGCCTACTGAAGATGGGAAAGCATCAAAAAAGATATGTCAAATGATTGTAACGAGAGAAGATTTAATAGAAGCTTTAAATAATATAACTCCTAAAGAATAAGGCATTGTAAAAAATTAATTCAGTTTTGTTATAAGAGATCGCATCAGCGGTCTTTTTTATTTTATCTGGAGTGTTGACGATGGCAAAAAACAGCTTTATCAGGTTCGCAGAAACGTTAATGATTAAGAAAGAAATGCGCGTGGTCAGTATCACAGTTCGTCTGATGATCACAGATTGTACCGGAACTATATATTTCACCGACCTGCAGCTTCAGGATGGAGATCAGTTGACAGGCTATACCGTCCACACGAGCAAAATGCTAACGAAAATGCAGGAAAACGGGCAGCCAGTTCCGCCCCGGCATTATAACGGTGTGGTGCGAACAGCGGAGACTGTAATTTTATTCAACCTGGGTAAAACTTCTGCTGGTCTTGACTGCTATATCTATCCTATACAGGATATGGCCGCAGGAAGTATTGAAATATCCCAAGGTATGGGCGCGCATAAGGTAAGGTTTCTTGACTCGGTTAACGCAGGCGATGAGCTGACACTCAAGGCTTCCACCCGCCAATGCCTAAAAAACGGAAGTCAGACTCCTAAGGATGGGTTTTATCAATATTCTGCGGCATGGGACAGCAAACATACAGTGAAACTGGAAGAGAGAAAATCGGCGCGGTTGCTCTTTGAATTTCAGGAGATGCAGGAAGGCGGTGATCGGTTGTGAGGGATTTCTTAAAAGGCAAACGGTGCATGGTGTGGAGTTTTATGGGAAATGCCCGAATGTATGAAGCGCTTAGAGACTATGGCGACCGCCTTGATACGGTAGGCATTTTTACTTTTGAGGTTGACGCAACAGGTACAATCACTGAAACCGGTACCAGCATCAGCAGCATGCTTCCGTATATTCAGAAATGGCCGCACATTAAGTGGCTGCTCACTATTATGAATCATGGAATAGCCAATATTTTTACTACACTTCGCAACAACGAAAACGGTGCAAAGGATAAGTTTCTCACTGAAATCATCCGAATAATGAACAAGTATCCATGGTGCGCTGGGGTAGATATTGACCTTGAGCGCGGTGGAGGTTATGAAAACAAGGATGCGGCGAATGCTTTATTTAGGGATATATACAATACAGTTAAGTCTTATGATGCAACAAAGCTTGTCAACATCTGCCTTCCGGGTATGACCGGCGTTCAAGGCTCAGTGGGCGGTGAAAACTGGTGTGTTTATGCCGATCTTAACGACTATTGCGATACCGCCGCTATCATGAGCTATGGCATGGCATGGGCGGGCTCTGCTCCCGGCCCGGTATCTCCTCGTGACTGGCTTGAGGGCATATATGATTATGCTGTTTCCGTTATGTCACCCAACAAGATATTCATGGGGTTGCCTGCTTATGGCTGGAACTGGAGGATTCATGATACACCTGAAAACCTCGGAATAACCTATCGAGGAGTGTCTAATACCTACTATGCGGCAAAATACTGGATGACTGGGGTTTACAATTTCACAGGCGATGCACCGCCCCAGCCGTTTATTCCAATTGTGGCTTACTGGGATGACTATAACAAAGTACCTTGGGCTCTTCCTCATGTATATGACTATATGGAAGGATGGGATGCTGTATCTTGGGAATATCCGCTGCTAAAAGGGGTTTACAACAGGCGAAGATATTTGACAAGCTATGGCAAGGAGCAGAAATCGGAGTTCGGAACCATTTATATTGACAGGAACGGAGTTCCGGATGAATACGAAGGAAATGTCATTATTACTGATGAGATGGCCTCACTTGGAGATGACCAGGCGTCAGCAGAGTACCGTTTTGAGATAAGAGAAGCGGGATATTACGATATTGCAGTACAGCTTTGCTTTCCTTACTGGGACAAAAATGCGATTATCGTTTCCCTTGATGGTATATCAAAGACTTTCAGCGAGAACCGTTTATGGTGGCCATACTGGAGAAGAGTTTGCTGGTTGACACTTGCAAAAGGTGTATTTCTCCAAGAGGGAACGCATGCTGTCAGCATAAGTGGTGGTGTGCCGGGAGTCCAGTTTTACGGTTTTAGGGTTTGCAGTGGATTTTCGGAGTATCCCTTTGCCGGTGAAGCCAGCTTTATGCTCTCTCCTCGTCGGTTCAAGGATGTAAATGGTGTGATGGTTGAGCCGGATCGAGGGTTTAAACTGACCTTTGAAATGTTGCGAAGAAAACCCGACTCGGCGCTTATTTGGTATGAGGATTTTCGAGACAGGAACATCCTGCCTGAAAACTACTGGACTGTGCTGGATGGCGAATGGGATGTTTGGCAAGACCCAGACAGCACAGAAAACCGTCCATATTCCCAGCTTGAGGGATATGGCAAACTTGCATGGAAATACGACGGGTTTTCCGATATTCATATCCGGGCAAGGCTGGCCTTCCCTCAAAATAGCAGCGGAAGGGCTGGGGTATTCCTTGGTGATATTTTCTGCTGCTTAAATTATGACACGCAAAGAGTCGAGCTTTATCAAGGTACTTCCTTGCTTGGCAGCTACTCCGCCAGTTTCTCAAAAACTGCAGATGCCGATCTTCGTGCTAATCCGAATATGTATACTATAGAGATGCGAAAACGCGGCAATAAGGTAAGAGTATATTCCGGTGCAGCTTCAACCCTGCGCTTCACAGTGAATGTAAACGGTGGAAGTGGTTATGCAGGGTACTGCTCGGACAACCGGACGGTATGCGAGCTGCTGCGGCTGGGCGATGCGTGGGCATATGAACCATACGAGCGTTTTGATGTGGAGCTTCCGGACGGAACTATAACCAGCTTTGGCAGGCTTGCTCGCACTGGTGTCACGTGGGATGATGAATTTCAGGTGTTTTCAGTAAATAGCGATGTGGAGGAATCGGCAACTCGCAATGAGGACATTTCGATGGATTATGATTTTTTCCACTCGCAGCTTTTGACGCTTTCCTGCGGTAATGACTATGAAGTAAAAGTTATACCAAAAGACATCAATATCTGGATATCCCGACTTTTTCTCGGAGATGCGGATGGTTTTTCTATTCTGTATTACCAGGATGTGGATAGCCTTGTTTACTGGGTAAACGAAGCGGCTTATCGATGGAAATTGCGAGGTATAGCCATCTGGTCGCTTGGGCAGGAGGATATGCGGCTGTGGGAAGCGCTTCCGAAGCAAATATAGATTAGAAGTTTTATATATTCAGCGCTTTGCTTTAAGGCAGGGCGCTTTTTTATATGCAAAATTCAAGTTGAACGGAGGGTTAAGACAATGAAAACAGTATGGAACTGGGTGCAGGCGGTTTTTACTGCTATTGGCGGATTTCTTGGCTGGTTTCTTGGAGGGCTGGATGGATTTTTATATGCGCTCATCGCTTTTGTGGCCATTGACTATGTGACCGGCGTGATGTGTGCCATTGTAGACAAAAAGCTTTCGAGTGAAGTCGGGGCCAAGGGCATCTTTAAGAAGGTACTTATTTTTGTACTTGTGGGTGTGGGACACATAATCGACAGCCAGGTGCTCGGCAATGGCGGGGCAATTCGGACAGCAGTGATTTTCTTTTACCTAAGTAATGAAGGAGTTTCAATTCTTGAGAATGCAGCACATATAGGACTGCCCATTCCTGAAAAGCTGAAGAACGCATTGGAACAACTGCATGGCCGCTCAAATGAGGAGGATGAAAAGAAATGAAGCTTTTTACAAAATACATGACGCGAAACGATTGCTATACAGCAGGCCGCAAAATCACGCCTAAAGGAATCATGGTACATTCGACGGCTGTGCCGGGTGTAATGGCGGCTGAGTGGTTTTCCCGTTGGAACAAATCTTACAAGGCCGGTGAAATAAACAGGCAGGTATGTGTTCACGCTTTTGTAGACGATAAAGAGGTTTGGCAATACCTGCCTTGGGATCATCGCGGGTGGCATGCGGGAGGAGCAGCCAACAATACCCATATTGGCTTTGAAATCTGTGAGCCTGCTGGGTTTTCGTATAAATCCGGGTCGGTAATGGTGGGTTATGATGCAGCAAAGCAGGAAGATTATTTCCGTAAAGCGTGGCAGAATGCTGTTGAACTCTGCGTTATGCTCTGCAAGAAGTACGGTCTTAATGAGAATGACATCATCTGCCACTCCGAAGGATATAAGCTCGGTATTGCCAGCAACCATGCTGATGTGATGCACTGGTTTCCCAAGCATGGGGAGAATATGGACACTTTCCGTAAAGCAGTAAAAAAAGCGCTGGAGAACAGTACAGATATCAATACTGATATTGGAATTGGAGATATGGTGGAGTTTAAGGTCAGTGTAAAGAATTACTACCCCGGCAGTGTGGAAGTTCCAACGTGGGTCAAAAATGACTATTACCACAGGGTCACACAGACTTTATACAAAGGCAAGCCGGTCATAAAAGGCGGCAAAGAATGTGTATTGCTTGGTAAAAAGGTTAAGAAATCCGGTGGTCAAGAAATCGCAGGCATAAACACTTGGGTAGCAAAAGAAAACCTTGTAATTGTAAACAGCATTCCTGATAACAAGGGCAATAGAACCTATACAGTGCAAAAAGGCGATACCTTATGGAGAATAGCGGAAAAAGAACTCGGTAGAGGAACAAGATTTCCGGAGATTAAGAAACTCAATGGCCTGACTTCAGATACTATTTACCCCGGACAAGTTCTCAAATTGCCGGAATAACGATAAAGGACAGCCAATCGCGGCTGTCCTAAGTCTTTATAGGAGGTGCTTGAATGATAGAGGCGGCTAATCATTTACCATATAACCCGCAGGAAACGAACTATACAAAGATAACACAGGAGGAAATTCAAAGAGAGGTTGATTACTGGCGGGCATACAAAATTCTGCAGAGGATGCTTAAGGCGGGACTGATTTCAGAAGAAGAATTCAACAAAATCGACAAATTGAACCGCAAAACTTTCTCGCCGATGTATGCACAGCTTATGGCCTAATTGGCTTGCTATTAGCGGCACACAGAGGTAACATGTCACATACCCAAAGGAGGTGAAAACAGTGAGAAAGGTAACAAGGATTGATGGAAACAATGCTCTCCAAGCTTTCAAGCCAAAGGTGAGGGTAGCGGCTTATTGCAGGGTTTCAACAGACAGTGATGAACAAATGGCAAGCCTGGAAGCACAAAAAGACCATTATGAATCCTATATAAAAGCAAATCCTGATTGGGAGTTTGCAGGGATCTACTATGATGAAGGCATATCAGGCACAAAAAAGGAAAACCGAACTGGACTTTTGAGACTGCTTGCAGATTGCGAAAACAAGAAAATTGACTTTATTATAACCAAGTCAGTCAGCAGATTTGCCAGAAACACAACCGACTGCATTGAAATGGTGCGAAAACTTACCGATCTCGGTGTTTTCATCTATTTCGAGAAAGAGAATATAAACACGCAGCGCATGGAAGGCGAATTGGTGCTGACAATTTTGAGCAGTCTTGCAGAAAACGAGTCATTATCCATTGCAGAAAATAGTAAGTGGTCTATCAGACGTAGGTTCCAAAACGGAACATACAAAATTTCGTATCCTCCCTATGGTTACGATTATGTGGATGGAAAGCTATTTATCAATAAAGAACAGGCTGAAATCGTAAAGCGGATTTTTTCCGAGGCTTTGGACGGTAAAGGCACACAGATAATTGCAGATGGGCTAAATTCGGATAAAATCCCAACAAAGAGAGGTTCACACTGGACAGCGACAACTATCCGCGGCATTTTAAGCAATGAAAAATATACTGGGGATGTCCTTCTGCAAAAAACCTATACAGATGAGAATTTTAAGCGGCATTATAATCGTGGGGAAAAAGATCAATACATGATAAAAGCTCATCATGAAGCCATCATATCCCATGAAGAGTTTGAAGCTGCCCAAGAGATATTAAGGCAAAGAGGAAAAGAAAAAGGTGTAATTAAGGGAAGCAGCAAGTATCAAAAACGCTACCCTTTCTCTGGGAAAATCAAATGCGCAGAATGTGGCAGCAGTTTTAAGCGTCGAATTCATGGCAGCGGTGACCGTAAATATATTGCATGGTGCTGCACAAAGCATATAAAGGACGCATCAAGCTGCTCCATGAAGTTTGTCAGAGAGGATGCGATCCATCAGGCCTTCGTTGTTATGATTAATAAGCTTATTTTCGGTCATAAGTTCATTCTAAGACCATTGTTGCAAAGCTTAAAGAAAACAAATTGCTCAGATAACATAACAAAGATTCAGGAGATGGAAGCAAAAATCAAAGAAAATACAGAGCGAGTTCAGGTGATTATGGGACTTATGGCCAAAGGATACCTGGAACCCGCTCTTTTTAATACACAGAAAAATGAGCTGCTCAAAGAAGCAGCCATATTAAAAGAACAAAAAGAAGCCATAAAACGCACAATCGATGGGAGTCAGACTATCCTTGTTGAGGTAGAAAAGCTTCTTAAATTTGCAACGAAAGCTGAAAAGCAGATTGATGCATTCGATAGCAAAATATTTGAGGATTTTATTGAAGAAATTATTGTGTTTTCACAAGAAGAAATAGGTTTCAAAATGAAATGCGGGTTGAACTTAAGGGAAAGGTTGGTGAAATGATGAGCCATATACCTTTTGGATATACCATTCAAAACGGCAGGGCTGTAATTAATGAAGAGGAAGCAGTTAAAATTAAGAAGCTATTTAAGGTTTATCTTTCAGGGCTTTCTTTAAGCGAAGCGGCACTAAAAGCAGGTATTAAGCGTTACCACACATCTGTTACAAGAATGCTTTCAGATAAACGGTATGTTGAGGACAAATTTTATCCGCCAATTATCAGCAAGGACACATTCGAAAAAGCACAACTGGAAAGACGCAGGCGAGCTGAGGCGCTTGGCAGGATTTATGAACATAAAGGAAATGAAAAGAAATGCCTGAATTATAAGTTTCATGCTTCAATGCCGGATAATCTATACGATGATCCATTTCAGCAGGCAGAGTATGCTTATAGTCTTATTAAGAGCGAGGTGATTTTAGATGATAACCAGGAATGTTACGGTAATTCCTGCCCGTAAGCGAATTGGGAATAGTGCAAATGCAGAGGAATTACCTAAGCTTCGGGTAGCAGCTTACTGTCGTGTTTCTACGGACAGCGAGGAGCAGGCAACCAGTTATGAAGCGCAAATCGAGCATTATACAAATTACATTAAAAGCAATCCAGAATGGGAGTTAGCTGGTATATTTGCAGATGAAGGTATTACCGGAACTAACACGAAAAAGCGTGAAGAATTTAACCGGATGATAGAAGAATGCATGCAGGGCAAAATCGATATGATAATTACGAAATCTATCAGCCGGTTTGCAAGAAATACGCTGGACTGCCTAAAGTACATAAGGCAGCTTAAAGAAAAAAATATTCCGGTTTACTTTGAAAAGGAAAATATAAACACATTGGATTCCAAAGGAGAAATCCTGTTGACCATTATGGCATCTTTGGCACAGCAAGAAAGCCAATCGTTAAGCCAGAATGTAAAACTGGGTATTCAGTACCGATATCAGCAAGGAAAAATCCATATCAATCACAACCGGTTTCTTGGCTATACAAAGGATAAGGATGGCAATTTAGTTATCGTACCTGAAGAAGCTGAGATCGTCAAACGCATTTACAGAGAATATCTTGAAGGTTCCAGTATGCTACAGATAGCTAGGGGTTTGGAGGCTGACGGAATTCTGACGGGTGCAGGCAATCCCAGATGGCATACCAGTACCATCAATAAGATTTTGAGAAATGAAAAATATATCGGTGATGCGCTGCTGCAGAAAACCTATACGGTAGATTTTTTATCAAAGAAAAGGGTACCTAATAACGGTATAGTTCCACAATACTATGTAGAAAACAGCCATGAGCCTATAATCCCGCGTGAAATTTTTATGCAAGTTCAAGAACAACTTGTCAAAAGAAGATGTGTGCATATAAGTAAGAACGGAAAGAAGAGAAACTATAGCAATAAGCATCCTTTATCACAGATGGTTTTCTGCGGCAACTGTCATGAAATATTTCGAAGGGTACATTGGAACAATCGAGGTTATAAGTCTATCGTATGGCGATGTGTCAGCCGCCTGGAAGAAAAGGAATCTGACTGCACTTCCCCTACAATAAATGAAGAAACTTTGCAGACTGCGGTTATAAAAGCTATCAATGAACTTCTAGGCAACAAAGAATCTTTCCTCCAGTCGTTGCAAGATAATATAGCTACCGTGCTTAATGCGGAAAGCGATAATGCTACCGATGACGTTGATGTAAAATTGAATGACTTGCAGCAGGAGCTTCTTAAACAAGCAAAATCCAAGAATGATTATAACGAAGTGGCTGATGAGATATATCGCTTACGGGAACTAAGGCAAAATGCACTGGTTGAAAATGCAGAGCGTGAAGGAAGAAGGCAGAGGATTGCTGAGATGACAGAATTCTTGAGTGAGCAGTCCAACCGGCTGAAGGTATATGATGAGCAGCTGGTAAGGAAACTTATTGAGAAAGTAACGGTCTTCGATGATAATC
>NZ_CP110888.1:1632500-1892500 GCF_026240795.1 Thermoanaerobacter sp. RKWS2 | reverse complement strand
GTATAAGAAGTATTTATTCATTTATTAGAAGGAGATGAAAAGTATTGGAAGTAGATGAAAAGACTAAAAAAGTGTTTTTAAAAAATTCCTAAAATTAAAATAAAAGAGGGTCTTGTATGACTGTTTTGATTTTATCAATTATAGGAGTTATTAGTGGTTTTATATTATTTTCACGAGTTATTATTAAAAATGGTGTTCAACATTATACTGGTAATGTAAGGGTTTCTGTAATTATTCCTGCTAGAAATGAAGAAAAAAATTTACCATATCTTCTCGATAGTCTACAAAAACAAACTTATAAGCCTTATGAAATAATTGTAGTTGATGATTTTTCTGAGGATTCTACAAGCGAAATAGCTAAAACTTTTGGAGCTAAAGTGATAAAAAATAGGGAATTACCCAAAGGATGGACAGGGAAAAATTGGGCTTTGTGGAATGGCTTTTTGGAGTCTAGTGGAGATGTACTTATTTTCCTTGATGCAGATGTGAGACTATCTCCTTTTGCAGTAGAGTCTCTTCTTAAGGAACAGGTGAAAGTTGGGGGAGCAATATCTGTAATTCCTTATCATTACACAGATAAGTTTTATGAAAGGCTTGCTCTTATAACTAATATTTTAGGGATATTTGCTTTTACTTCTCCTTTTGAAAGAAAAAGTCCAAAAGGCTTATATGGATCATGTATAGTAGTGGATAGGGAGAATTATGAGAAAGTTAAAGGGCACTATAGTGTAAAGGGAGAGCTATTAGATGACCTTAATTTAGGTAAAAAGTTCTCAGATGCCAAAATTAACATTAAAAATTTTATTGGATATGACCTTGTCTCTTTTAGGATGTACCCTTATGGTATTATGAGCGAAATACAGGGATTTAGCAAAGGAGCAATTTTGAGTGCAAATACTTTAAGTTTTGGAACGATTTTCTTGATAGTTTTATGGCTTTTAGGACTTGTATTAGTGGGATTTATAACTCCTTTTTTGGTTTTTTCTCATTCGCCTATTGCTATTTTTTACGAAATTGGCTATCTTTTTTATACTCTGCAAATACTATATTTTACAAAGTATACAGGAAGATTTGGTATATTTATTCCTATTTTTCATTTTATTTCGACAGCCTTTTTTATACTAGTAACTTTACATTCCTTTTATCAGGTGGCATTTAAGAAAAAAGTTTTATGGAAGGGTAGGGAAATAAGTGTAGAAAGAAGGAATAATGTATGATTATTCTGCTCAGTATATTGGAGTTTGGCTGTGGTTCATTGATGTTTTCATATTGGATGGGGCTTATGCTGGGAAAAAGATTAGAAGAAGTGAGGGATGGAAATCCCGGAGCTTTCAACTTAGGTCATGCAGCAGGCTTTAAAATGGGAGTCGTTGGCGCTACTTTTGATTTTATGAAGGGCTATTTTCCGCTGGTGTATTTTCTTGAAAAAGGGTATGTTACAGGAAATGCTATTGCAATTGTGGCAATAGCTCCTATTTTAGGCCACGCTTTTTCACCCTTTTTAAAATTTAAAGGGGGCAAAGCATTAGCCACTACTTTTGGAGTGTGGAGTGCCATTACTCGTTTTAAAGCTTCTTTGACCTATGCTGTCATTTTAGGTATTTTAAAATTAGGTGAGAGGCGGTATAATAGAGGAAAGCCTTCTATACCTGAAATAGATGCTGTATTAGACCTTGTAGGTTTTGGTATTCTAGGTGGGCTGTTGTTTTTGAGTAGTGTTGAAAGTTATTTACTTTTACTGTGGATGCTCAACTTTGCTGTGCTTTTATATAAAAGAAAGAATGATATGAATATTGTTTTAAAGGCCAAAATGGTAAAATAAAATATAATTTTAATTAAAATCAAGTTGGGAGTGTATGAGGTGAAATCTATTTATATTGCAATAACTGGATGTCAATATTATTACGGCACAAAAGTTTTGAAACCAGGCACGATTGTAAGATTAGAAAAGGATTTGTACAATGACTATGATGATGAAGCAATATCTGTTACCCTTGCCCCATTAGGACAAGTAGGATATGTAGCTAATAGTGTTGGAACTGTTCCAAGAGGTTGTTATAGTGCAGGGCGAATTTACGATAGATTTGGGAGTCATGCCTTTGCTGTGGTAAAATTTGTGACAAAGGACCTTGCTATTGCAGAATTTTTAGAAGAGGACTTTGTAAAAGTTACTATAAAGTTCCGACTAAAAGAAAAAAGAAAGAAAAAGTACAAAAATAAAACTTAGATGGTGAGAAAATATGGAATACAAACAAGCATCTATATTTGATAATGAAGTGAAAAAAAATAAACCTTTGGCCGACAGGATGAGACCCAAAACTTTAGATGAGTTTGTAGGTCAAGAACATCTTTTAGGTAAAGGGAAATTACTTAGGGAATTGATTGAAAAGGACAATATTACTTCAATGATTTTGTGGGGGCCGCCAGGGGTAGGTAAAACTACCCTTGCTATGATTATAGCCAATATGACAAATTCTAAATTTATCACCTTTAGTGCTGTTTTATCAGGAATCAAAGAGATAAAGGAGATAATGGCAAAAGCTGAATTGGATGCTATGTATGGAACTAGAACTGTTGTATTTATTGATGAAATTCATCGCTTTAATAAAGCTCAGCAGGATGCTTTTTTGCCTCATGTGGAAAAAGGAAACATAATATTAATTGGTGCAACTACAGAAAATCCTTCTTTTGAGGTAAATTCAGCGCTTTTGTCTCGTTCTAAAGTTTTTGTCATGAAACCTCTTACAGAAGAAGATTTACTTGTACTACTTAAAAGAGCTTTAAGGGATAAAGAAAGAGGTCTTGGAATGTATGATATAGAAATTAGCGGAGATCAGCTTAAGAAGATTGCACTTTTTGCAAATGGAGATGCGAGAGTTGCTTTAAATACATTGGAGATTGCAGTTATGGCAGCAGAGGTAATTGAAGGGAAAAGAATTGTTACAGATGATATATTAGCAGATGCAATGCAAAAAAAGACTTTACTGTATGATAAAGAGGGAGAGGAGCACTATAATTTAATATCAGCTTTTCACAAATCTTTAAGAAATAGCGATTGGGATGCGGCAGTGTATTGGCTTGCAAGGATGTTAGAAGCGGGAGAAGACCCTCTCTATGTCGCAAGAAGGATGATACGCTTTGCCTCTGAAGATATTGGGCTTGCAGATCCTCAAGCTCTTGAAATGGCTGTTGCAGCATATAATGCTTGCCATTATATTGGAATGCCTGAATGTAGTGTAAATCTGGCACAGGTGGCAATATATTTAGCGTTAGCTCCTAAATCTAATGCGGTATACGTGGCATATAATAAAGCTAAAAAAGATGCAGAAGAGACAATTGCTGAAAGTGTGCCTATGCATTTAAGAAATGCTCCTACAAAGCTTATGAAAGAATTAGGATATGGCAAAGGGTATAAGTATGCACACGACTTTGAAGAGAAAGTAACAGATATGCAATGTCTACCGGATAATCTTAAAGACAGGAAATACTATGTACCGACGGATTCTGGTTTTGAGAAGGACATACAAAAGAGATTAGAGCAAATCACCAACTTAAAAAAGAAAGGAAAATAATTTTGAGCTGTTTAATAAAAAGGGGCAGTTGCCCCTTTTTATTAAACAGCGTTTTTAGGTTCTTCCCATATGATGATGCCAGGTACAAATAACAAAATTATCAAAATGATGATTATAATCCAAATCCATTGGTTTTCATGGTGTTTGTGTTTGTCAGACATAAACTTACCTCCTTTTTTAGGTTGACTTCTACTTTATAATATGAAAGATATATTATAATGGCTACAAATTATAAAAGTCTCCTAGCAGTACGCACTGCAAGGAGACTTTATGCGTGCGCCCGGCATGGGCGATAACTAGGCGGTGAAAGTCCGCTGTGGGCTTGGTAGTGGGAACCACTAGCCAAGAGCAAGGGTGTCCATCGTGAGGTGGAATCTGAAGGAAGCTTAAGGCAAAATCTCGGTCTGATGAACAAGAACCAGATAAGAGGCTGAATTGGGATGGATGAGTTTGCGTAACAAAACGAAGTCCAACACTACCCGAATCCCATACAGTAAATCTGGCAGATATATGAGATGAAAGTTATCGTTCTTACCCGGGGAGGTCTCAAGGATAAGTCATGGGAGTAAAATCTGAAGTGACAACCCATGCAGTGATGTATGGCTGAACCTTGAGAAGTCAGCAGAGGTCATAGTACTTATCTAGACATGAATAGATAAGGAAGGACCGAACGTTAGGAGGTTTTGGAAATCTTATGGACTCGAAAGATATGCAGAGACTGCAGACAACTCAACAAAGAGGCTATCCGTTGAATAGAGAAATGGAATTTCAAAAGACAACGGAAGTGCATAGTATATCATCGGCGTCGGAAGAGGGAAGAAACGAGGTACAAAGATATACCGGCAAGATGCTTGAAATGATAGTAGAACGAGGGAACATGGAAGCAGCATACAAGCGTTGTTGCAAATAAAGGAAGCCATGGAGTCGATGGGATGGGAGTAGATGAACTTCTACCGTATCTCAAAGAAAACTGGGCAACCATAAAACAACAACTGCTGGAGGGGAAATACAAACCACAACCAGTGCGAAGAGTAGAAATTCCCAAACCTGATGGAGGAAAAAGACTACTAGGAATACCTACAGTACTAGACAGACTAATACAACAAGCAATAGCCCAAATACTAAATAAAGTCTACAACCATACATTTTCTGATAGCAGTTATGGATTCAGACCAGGACGCAGTGCAAAAGACGCAATAAAAGCCGCAGAAGCATACATAAATGAAGGATACACATGGGTTGTAGATATGGACTTAGAAAAGTTCTTTGACAGAGTAAACCACGACATAATAATGTCCAAACTAGAAAAGCGGATAGGAGATAAAAGGGTACTAAAGTTAATACGAAGATACCTAGAATCAGGAGTAATGATAAACGGAATCAAAGTATCAACAGAAGAAGGGACACCCCAAGGAGGGCCATTAAGTCCCCTATTAGCAAACATAATGTTGGACGAACTAGACAAAGAACTTGAGAAACGAGGGCATAAATTCTGCCGATATGCAGATGACTGCAACATATATGTAAGAAGCAGGTCTGCAGGAAACAGAGTAATGAAGAGCATAAAGAAATTCATAGAAAGCAAATTAAAACTAAAAGTCAACGAAGCAAAAAGTGCTGTAGATAGACCATGGAGAAGAAAATTTCTTGGATTTTCATTCTATACAAAAGAAAACGAAGTAAGAATAAGAATCCATGAAAAATCCATCAAAAGGTTTAAGGAAAAAGTAAGAGAAATAACCAATCGGAACAAGGGAATAAGCATGGAAAACAGAATAAAAAGACTAAATCAAATAACAACAGGATGGGTCAACTATTTTGGATTAGCAGACGCGAAAAGCATAATGAAAACCCTTGACGAATGGATAAGGCGAAGACTAAGGGCATGTATATGGAAACAATGGAAGAAGATAAAAACGAAGCATGATAACTTAGTAAAACTAGGAGTAGAAGAACAAAAAGCCTGGGAATACGCCAATACAAGGAAAGGCTACTGGAGAATATCCAATAGCCCAATCCTAAATAAGACTCTTACAAATAAATACTTTGAAAGCATAGGTTATAAGAGTTTATCCCAAAGATATCTAATTGTACACAATTCCTAATGAACCGCCGTATACCGAACGGTACGTACGGTGGTGTGAGAGGACGCTGAATAAAATAATTATTCAGCTCCTACTCGATTTTTAAACATTTGGGCCTGATTTTTTAATTTCTTCAGTTACATCTTTGTATTTTTTAAAGTTTTCTGCAAATCTAAGTGCTAAATTTTTTGCTGCTTTTTCATATGCTTCTTTGTCAGTCCATGTATTTTTTGGATTCAAAATTTCTGAAGGTACTCCTGGACAGGAAGTTGGTATATTTAAATTAAATATGGGGTCTTTTACAAATTCTACGTCATCCAGTGAACCATTTAATGCAGCTGTCACCATAGCTCTTGTATAAGCCAAGTTGATGCGGTTTCCAATCCCATAAGGTCCACCAGACCATCCAGTGTTTACCAAATAAACTTTTGCATTGTGTTTTTCAATTTTTTCTCCTAACATTTTTGCATAAATCATTGGTTTTAAAGGTAAAAAGGGTGCTCCAAAACAAGTAGAAAAAGTAGCTTGTGGCTCTGTGATACCTCTCTCTGTGCCCGCTAATTTGCTGGTGTAACCGGATAAAAAATAATACATAGCTTGCTCTTTTGTAAGTTTAGCAATCGGTGGCAAAACCCCAAAAGCGTCTGCTGTTAAAAATATAATTGCTTTTGGATGCCCTCCCATTCCACTCGGGATGGCACCAGGTATAAAGTCAATAGAATAGGCTGCCCTTGTGTTTTCTGTAATTTTATCACTGCTATAGTCGAGCTCTCTTGTATTTTCATCATATACAACGTTTTCAAGTACGGTGCCAAACTTTATAGCATTCCAAATTTGAGGCTCTTTTTCTTTTGAAAGATTTATGCATTTAGCATAACATCCTCCTTCAAAGTTGAAAATGCCTTTGTCTGACCATCCGTGTTCATCGTCTCCAATTAAAAACCTCTGAGGGTCTGCAGAGAGGGTAGTTTTTCCCGTTCCTGACAAGCCGAAAAAGAGGGCGGTATCTCCATCTTTGCCAATATTGGCAGAGCAATGCATTGATAACACGCCTCGTTTTGGCATTAGATAGTTCATGAGGGTAAAGATTGACTTTTTGATTTCCCCTCCATACTGAGAGCCACCGATTATAATTAGTTTTTTAGTGAAACTTAATATAATAAAAGCTTCAGAATTTACATTGTCTAATTCAGGTATAGAGTTGAACTTTGGTGCAGCAATTAGCGTGTATTCGGGGATGTGATTTCTAAGTTCTTCTTCATTAGGGCGAATGAACAATTGGCGTGCCAGTAAACTCTGATACGCATATTCTGTTATAACTCTTATAGGAATTCTATATTGAAGGTCAGCACCTACAAAACCGTCAAATATAAAAATGTCTCGATTTTGTAAATAAGCAGTTAAACGGTTGTACAACCTTTCAAATTTATCCATAGAAATAGCTTTATTATTTTCCCACCATATATCTTCATGAACTTCTGGTTCATCCACAATAAATTTATCATTTGGAGAACGACCTGTGTATTTACCGGTATAAACATTAAAAGCACCATTATTTGCAAGTACTCCTTCTCCTCTTTTTATAGCTTCTTCAACTAATTTAGGGACGGGAAAATTACGGTAAACGTTTTTAACATTGATTATATTTAATTTTTCAAGACCGTACATTTAATATGCCTCCTTTTAATTTTATAAAAGCTAATTTGCATTTTAATGTGTTTAAAATTGCAAAAATATCTTATAAAGTTTAAAATTAACATTTACAATAAAATTCTAACATTATTCAAATATTTTTTCAAGTGGTACAAAATTTTTGGCTAAAATTTAAGGGATTTATGTCGAAATTTATGATATAATAGAAAAAAGTCCTTATCAACTTGAAATCGACGTGACAAGGAGTGAAACTAATGGAAAAGTGCTTTTGTGGTGGCAAAATAGAGATACAAAATGTAGAATATAAGTTGGTAAGGGGGAAAAGGACTATAATAATTAAAGATGTGCCGGCATATGTTTGTCAAAAATGTGGTGCAGTCTATTATGATACAGAAGTGCTTGATGAGGCTTTTAAAAATAAAGATAAGTACGAATATATTTCAACAAAATAGCTTATAATTAAAATTGCCAAAAGGATAAAAGGGGTCAAGGGACAATTTATTATAAGTGTGTGTCAATACCTTTTTAATTAAATAGCGAGAAAGATAGACTACATTTTCATCATTTATGACTTTATCTATGTTAAAAAAAGCTGCGGCGTCATTTTCTATTCCGTCAGAAGTAGGAGTTCCTGAAACATAATCTAACAAAAAAACAATGTATATTTCCGAATTGCCATCGGGAAGTATTATACTTCTTATAGAAATGATATTTTTTACACGGGTTTCTATTGAAGTTTCTTCTTTTATTTCTCTTAAAACTGCATCGTCTATATTTTCACCGGTCTCCACATGGCCGCTGGGTATTATCCATTTGCCTTTAAATTGGCCGTAAGTATGCCTTACCAATAAAACTTTATTATCTTTTATGACAATACCGCCTACTCCTACAATTATTTGTTTCATAAAATCACCAACCGCTGTATTTTATTTATAAATTGATTATACCACATAAATTTTTTGCATTAAAATAAATTAGAAAATGGTGGGAAAATGAGATTAATCGTTGGAGAAAATGAAAAAGGCGTTATATTAGAAAATTTTTTGAGGAACAAAGGTTTTTCTAAAAGACTTATTAGAATTTATAAGTGGCAAGGAGAAATATTAGTAAATGGCGTAAAAGAAAATGTACAAAGAATTTTACAACCAGGGGATGTGATTGATTTAATCCTTCCCGAGGTAGATTCTGATATTGCCCCGGAAAAAATGGGTTTGGATATATATTATGAGGACGAGGATGTTTTAATAGTTGATAAACCAGCTGGAGTAGTTGTGCATCCAACAAAAAGATATCAAAGTGGTACTCTTGCAAATGGGGTAGCGTGGTATTTTAAAGATAAAGGAATAAAGGCTTTGATTCGACCTGTTAATCGCTTAGATAAGGGTACGTCGGGTCTGGTTGTATTTGCCAAACGTCCTTTTATGCAGTATTATCTTCAAATTGTAAAGCCTATGAGTAAACTTTATTTTGCAGTAGTAGAAGGAAAAATGGAAGGGGAAGGTCGAATTGACCTTCCTATATCGAGAAAACCACAAAGTGGCATTGAAAGAATGGTATCCGAGGAAGGAGATAGAGCTATAACCAATTACAAAGTGATAAAAAGCAGTGAAAGGTTTTCTCTTTTAAAGGTAAAAATTGAAACAGGAAGAACTCATCAAATAAGAGTACATTTGAGCCATATTGGACATCCTATTGTAGGAGATACATTGTACGGCTCTTCTGATGATTATATTAAAAGGCAAGCATTGCATGCTTACAGGCTTACTTTTGTACACCCTTTAGAAGAAAAAAGCATTTCTGTTTATTCGCCTTTGCCACAAGATATACAACATTTACTAAAATTATTCTAATCCTTCTAAATCAAAATCAGGGATGAAATCTTCACTGGCGCTTTCTATTTCTTGAATTAAGCCATTTTCAAGGCCTATCTCAAAGAAAAAATCTATAGCTTCATCATATTCTTGAGGAGTGATTTTTCTATTTATTTCTGGATACTTTTGAGCTTGATAATAAGGGGTATATTGACTCATTAAGCTTACATATATTTCTTTTGGGAGGTTTTCTTTAATCCACAAAAGAATTTTTTAGTGTCCTCTACAAATCCCGGCATTATGAGATGTCTTATCACTAAACCTCTTTTTAATATTCCTTCTTCGTCAAATTGAGGTATTCCAACCTGCCTATACATTTCTAATATGGCTTTTGTTGCGTGTTCAAAATAATTAGGAGCTTTGGAATATTTTTTTGCAAGAGCGTCATTGTAATATTTGAGGTCGGGGAGATATATGTCAATTAATCCCTCCAACATTTTTAAAGTTTCTACATTTTCATAGGCGTTTGTATTATATACTATAGGTATTTGAAGCCCTTGCCTTTTTGCTAATAAAATCGCCTCTTTTATTGAGAAGACATGGATTGTAGGAGTAACAAGGTTTATGTTATGGGCACCTTGCTTTTGTAAATTTAAAAATACTTGTGCTAATTCTTCTACTGTTAGAAATTTACCAAATTGGTATTGACTTATTTCGTAATTTTGACAAAAGACACACTTTAGGTTACAACCACTGAAAAAACTGTTCCAGAGCCTCTTGTTCCACTTATAAAAGGCTCTTCCCAATGATGCAAATAGGCTTTTGATACTTTTACCTGCCAAGGCATGTTACAAAGTCCTTTTGATTTTGACCTGTCTACATTGCAGTTTCTTGGACATATATTGCATTTTATTGCTGGTTCCATAGAAATTCCCTCCACTCAATATTATATCATTCTTTATTTTTTTGTATAAAGCTTGTATTTTCTATATTTTACACTTGCAATTTAGTAAGATTTGTCGTAAACTATAATTGTAAACGAAAAACCAAATGAATCCTGTGAAGTTTGTATTAGGCTAATTTGTTTTCAACCAACGTACCTTTTTCGGGAATCCGGGTTCATCAGTGGAAGAAATGCCTGCTAAGACAGGACTTCAGAAGCTGATGACAGGGTACCCACCTGCGAGAGCGGGTATGAAAACATAGCCTTACGGCTTCGTGGGACAAAAATTAAAAGTCCTTCTGGAAGGAAGGGCTTTTAATTTTTGTTATTATGGTATATAATAAAAAGTGAATACGCTTAATAAAAAGGATAAAAACAAAATATATTTGTTTTATATTGAAAGCCAATTATTTGTAAGCGAGTATTGATTTTGAAACCGTTTTACGATATTTTGATTTACTATAGAAAAACTTGTTCTACATTCTTACCGTCTCAAGTGTGCATCTGTAATTTCCTCTACAAGGATTTATGTATGGAATATTCGGTGCTGTTACTGTAACTTTCCTAAGAACTATTTGACACTCTTCTGAAGGATAATACTTCACTAACGATAAGAGGTGTTCCATTACATTACATAATTTGTAAATATTTTTCTTAATTATAATATTACTTTCTTTGTTCGCTTTTTAAAAGTTTCTCTGTTAAGAAAAAATGAATGCAATAGGATAATAAAAAACTCTTACTTTATAATAGGTTATAAATGACAAATACCTAAAGAATTAAAACATAAAATCATGAAGAGAAAAATATTTATTAAATAAGAATATCTTTATTGTTTTACAAATTAGAATTACAAAAGGTGTGATTGTGTATGAAGGAAAAGATTACACGATTTATTAACAGAAAAATAATGCTGATTGAAGAAAGAGAGTTAGATAAAAACATAAATGTTGATTTCAAAAAATATAATTATATAATTACCTTAAATAATGAAAATAATGATCACTTACCCAAAAGAATAATTCCAATATTGGAAAATGGCGAGATAGCTGAGGGCCAGGCTATAATGTCATTTTCGATAATTAAGGAAAATGAAAATATTGATTTCGAAACTTATAACGGAGAAGTTTTTCTGGTGATTGGTAATTACAATGAAATAAAGGGTGTTGTTGGATATAGAGAGATAATCTTTTTCTTATTAGAAAATTTGAAATCTCTTAAAGCTGAATTTGACCTTGTTAAAACTGATCTTGATGCCTTTATGGCTTGTTCAGATGATTTGGCCTGCATTACAGACGGATCCGGTTTAAAAGTGAGAATTAGCTCTTCTGCTGAGAAAATATATGGCTTAAAACCGGAAGATCTCATAGGTAAAAATGTGAGTGACCTCGAAAAAAATGGTATGTACTTTCCCTCGGCTACAAAGATTGCTATTGAAGAAAAAAAGAAAGTTACTGTAATTCAAAAAACAAAGACCGGCAGAAAATTATTAGTTACAGCTACACCATTTTTTGATAAAGATAATAACATTAAGAGAATTGTTAGTATATCAAAAGACATTACAGACGAAGAAAAACTAAAAGCTGAGTTAAAACAAACAAAAGAGTTACTTCAGAAATATGAAGAGGAATTATCTTCACTTAGAATTGCACATCTTAAGAATTCCGAGCTTATTTACAGAAGCAAACAAATGGAAAAATTAGTAGACTTAGTAAATAAAGTTGCACCTACAGAATCTACTATTCTTATTTATGGAGAAACAGGTGTAGGAAAGGAAGTTTTAGCAAAATACATTCATAATATCAGCAGAAGTGGTGGACCATTCATAAAAATAAACTGTGGAGCAATACCTGAGAATCTTTTAGAAGCAGAGCTGTTTGGTTATGAGAAAGGGGCATTTACAGGAGCGAAAAGCGAAGGTAAACCGGGGCTTATTGAAGTTGCAGATAAGGGAACTTTATTATTAGATGAGATTAGTGAACTGCCTTTATCGTTGCAAGTAAAATTGTTAAGAGTTTTACAGGAAAAAGAGTTTATTAGAGTAGGTGGTATAAAACCTATTAAAGTAGATGTGCGAATAATTGCTGCTTCAAATAAAGACTTAAAAGAATTGGTCAAAGAAGGAAAATTTAGACAAGATTTATACTATAGATTGAATGTGGTTCCTGTTACTATACCTCCATTAAGAGAGAGGGTTCAAGATATACCTATATTGGCTTATCATTTTCTTAATATGTATAATGAGAAATACGGTCATTCTAAACAACTAACTAATGAAGTAATGGAAGTATTTATGAAGTATCCCTGGCCAGGTAATGTTCGTGAATTAGAAAATGTTATAGAAAGAATTGTGATAATTTCTGAAAATGATCAGATAACAAAAAAAGATTTACCTGGGGAATTACTTAACCAAGAAGAAACAAATCACTCTTTTGGAGTGCATGTTTCCAGATTGATGCCATTAAAAGAGGCAAGTGCTCTTGTAGAGTATCAACTTATAAAACAAGCTATAGAAGAGTGTGGAAGCAGTTATAAGGCAGCGGAAGTATTAGGAGTAGATCAATCTACAATAATAAGAAAATTAAAGAAATACGAATCTATGCAATTATAAATTTTAATGCAATTTTGCAGTTATTAGAATGTTTAAATGCATAAAATCATTAATTAGACTTAAGATATTTGAGTGAATAATATTATAGGTTCTAGTTAAAATAAGACCTTTGCACTACACTGCAAGGTCTTATTTTTTTGGCATGAATATTGCTTAAATAAGAGATAGAGAAGTTGCTAATGGGAGGGTTACTAAATGGATAAAAACAAAAATTATAAACCTAGCTCCATGGAAAAGCTTAACTCATTGTCACCAGATATAGAATTATGGTGGGATTCAAATCCTTTAATTTATGAAAAATGGTGTAATGACTTTTTAAATTCAATAGAAGATAAAGACTTAAAGGATTTAATAAGCTTTCAGCTAAAAAAGCTGTGGGACCAAGAATCTGATCCAAAAGATTGGGTTTTTAAAGGAGTAACCACAAATCCCCCGCTTACAAAAGCGGTATTTGATAATTTGAAAGATGAATGGACAAAGATTATACAAGAAATTATAAAGGATAATCCTCGAATGGATTATACCCAAGTAACATGGGAAGCGTACAAAGAAGCGTGTAAACGCGGTGCAAGTCTTTACATGCCACTTTTTGAGAAATCAGGTTATAAATATGGTTATGTATCAGCACAGGTAGATCCAAGAATTTCAGTGGATACCAAGGAAATGGTAAGGCAAGCTCTTGAATTAAAAGTATTACAACCCAATATTATGGTCAAAATTCCGACAACTAAAGCAGGTGTTTTAGCAATATATATTCTTACAGCGCTAGGAATACCTACAAATGCTACTCTTTGTTATACTTTACCACAAATAATGGCAGTAGCCGAAGCCGTAAAACAAGGAAAAGCACTGGGAGAAAAATATGGAACCGATTATTCTAAGTGGCGTTCTGTGATTACAATCATGATAGGAAGATTTGAAGATGCAAAAATTTTTGAAGAACAAGCCAAAGAGAGAGGAATAGAACTAACCGAAGAAATGAAAAGGTGGGCAGGAATTGCTATAACAAAAAAAGCATGCAAGATATTGGCTAAGAGAGATTATCCGAGCAAAATGTTAGTAGCATCCAGCAGAGTTAGTCCTAAAGTAAATGGAACACAGTATATATGGCATATAGAAAAACTTGCAGGTTGTAATTTAGTATACACTATGAATCCTGAACTTATAAAAGCATTTATGATGCTGTATATGGACAGACCAATTGAAGATAAATGTGAAGAATCTGTTCCGGATGAGATAATGGAAAAACTACTAAGGGTTCCCTATTTTGCTGAAGGATATGGCGAAACTACAATACCACTTGAAGATTTTGAAAAACTTGAACCTACTATTACTACTTATACTCAATTTTCAAAAGCTGTGATAGACCTTGAAAATTATGTCAGAAGTTTATTTTAAAAAATAGAAATGATTGAAGGAGTTGATTCTTTTGAGCGTTACTTTTGAAGAAATTGATTCAATAAAACAGACTGCTGATTTGATAAGAAAAGATTGCATTTGGATGAGCACCCGAGCAGGAACAGGACACCTTGGACCAGCGCTTTCATTAGCAGAAATTTTAGCTACACTCTATAAAGGTGTATTAAGGATAGATCCTAGAAATCCAAAATGGCCTGATAGAGATAGATTAATACTCAGTAAAGGCCATGGATGTTTGGCACTTTATTCTATACTTTCACAAATGGGGTTTTTTGAAAGAAAATTATTAGGAGATTTTTGTACTAAATATGATACTATGCTTCCGGGTCACCCAGAAATTAAGCTTCCTGGTGTAGAAGCTAATACTGGTTCTTTAGGACATGGAATAGCTCTAGGAGTAGGAATGGCTTTAGCAGCCAGAATGGACAAAAAAGAATACAGAGTTTTTGTAATAACTGGAGATGGAGAATTACAGGAAGGAAGTAATTGGGAAGCGGCCATGACTGCTGCTTATTATGGACTAGATAATTTAATTGTAATAGTAGATAGAAATATGCTGCAATTGGGAGATTTTACAGAAAATATAACCCGGTTGGAACCTTTAGCTGAAAAATGGAAAAGTTTTGGATGGGGTGTAGAAGTAATAGATGGTCACGATATAGAAAAGTTACTTACAGCTTTTAATAAAATTCCATTTGTTAAAGGTCAGCCTTCTGTTATTATTGCTAATACTGTAAAAGGAAAGGGACTAAAAATTGCTGAAAATAAGGTTGATTGGCACTATAAAGTTCTTTCATATGAACAATATGAAGAATTAAAAAATGAAATGTCATTGGAGGAGCTTTATCATGAGTGAGTTAAAGAAGTCAACTAGAACATCATTTGCTGAGGCAATTGTTGAGGTGGGGGAGAAAAATCCAGATGTTGTAACTGTTGCAGCGGATTCAGCATCACGATATGGTGACTTTATAAAAAAATTTCCGGAAAGGAGCTTTAATGTTGGCATAGCAGAGCAGACTATGGTAAGTGTAGCTGCTGGAATGGCTCTTTGTGGGAAAATACCTGTTGTCACATCATATGCTAATTTTTTAGCATTTAGAGCAGCAGAACAAATAAGAGTAGATGTGGCAGGTAGTAAGTTAAATATTAAATTGATAGGAACAGATACAGGATTTTCATCAGCATGGTTGGGCTTTACTCATTTAGCACTAGAGGACATGGGAGTGATTAGAACAATTCCCGGAATAGTGATAATAGATCCGGCTGATGCAGCAGAAGCTTATGCAGCCACAAAAGCAATATTTGAATACAATGGCCCTGTCTACATGCGGCTTAGGGGTAGAAAAGAAGAACCGGTAATTTTTGATAAAAAGAAAGATTTTAAAATTGGAAAAGGAGAGGTTATAAAAGAAGGAAAAGATGCATTAATTATTGCTTGTGGCAATGCAGTATATGATAGTTTAAAAGCTTCTGAAATTTTGCAGTCAAGAGGTATAAGAGTAACTCTTGTAAATATGCCTACTATAAGACCATTAGACGAAGATTTGCTACTGGAGCTTACATCTTCAGTAGATAATATCATTACTGTTGAACATCACAATACAACGGGTGGACTAGGGAGTGCAGTGGCAGAATTCTTAACTGAAAAAAGACCACAAATTAGACAATTAAGGTTAGGAGTGAAAAATAGGTTTGGAACGGCAGGTTCAGAAGATATGTTGAAAAAAGGGTTTGGGCTAGATGGTGAGTCAATAGCTATAAGTATAGAGAATTTTCTTAAAAATAGAACTAAGTGAGGAGGAAAAAATGATGAAGATAATTTTGGGCAGTGATCATTTTGGTTTTGATTTAAAAGAGGTTATTAAAGAACATTTACAGTCTAAAGGAATTGTAGTAGTTGACATAGGTGTTTATGACAAAAATCCGGTGGATTATCCCGATATTGCTGTAGCACTTGCCGAAAGAGTTGCATCGGGAGAATTTGAAAGAGGAATTCTTATTTGCGGCACAGGGATAGGGATGGCTATTGTTGCCAATAAAGTGCCTGGAGTAAGAGCTGCCATATGCCATGATGTGTATTCTGCAGAAAGAGCACGTAAAAGTAATGATGCACAAATTATGACTATGGGTGGAGTCATAGTAGGACCAGAACTAGCTAAAAAACTTGTAGATGTGTGGCTTGAGTCAGAATTTCAAGGAGGACGTTCTTTACCAAAAGTGGAGAAAATTAAAATGATAGATGCAAAATATCGCAGCATGACTAAATAAAGGAGCGATTTACTTTGGATATTAAAGCAGTTATTTTTGATTTAGATGGAACCCTTATAGATTCAAAAAAGGATATTGTTATAGCTGCGAATAAGGCATTTAGTGAATTTAATCTTCCCACTTTATCTGAAAAAACACTAGCATCTTTCATTGGCAACGGTGCTGAAGCAGTTATAAAGTGTGGTTTGGGAGAAAAAAATATTCATATGTTTGATAGAGTATTCAGCAAATTTGAAAAAATTTATAGTGAATCTTGTACTAATTATACTTCTTTATTTCCAGGAGTAAAAGAAACTTTAAACTTCTTAAAAGAAAGAAAAATTAATATTGGAATTGCTACTCTTAAGTGTAGAACTCTAACAGAAAAAATTTTAAAACATTTTGAACTTGATAAATATTTTTCAGTTGTATTGTGCTTGGAAGATGTCGAAAATATAAAGCCTCATTCAGAAATAATAGAGAAGCTATTGAAAAAAATAAATAATATTTCAGAGGAAACTTTATACGTTGGGGATTCTGAAGTAGATGTTTTGTGTGGGAAAAATGCGGGAGTTTATACCTGTGCTGTGACATATGGAACAGGTGATTTACAGTCTATAGTTGCTCTGCAGCCGGATTTTATAATTACCAACTTAACAAAATTAATATTTTATTATCTTAAAAAACTACGAAAACAAATTATTAATTAACCATCCATGCTTAACAAAACACGACCAGGAATGAAAATAGATTTTTAAATCTATTTTCGTGCTAAATTAAAATAAATGATAAAATAAAAAGTAATACTATGAATTTTAAAAAATTAGAAAGGAGGCAAGGCTCTTGTATATATTATCTTTTACAGAAGGTTCAATAGCTCCAGGAATTGTGACTACTTCTCCAGTAAAGGCAAAGTATGATTGTGATTTGCACTGTCATACTACGCGCTCTGATGGAAATGATTCGCCGGAAGAATTGATTATTAATGCTGCTAAAAGTGGCCTTAAAGTTGTTGCAATTACAGACCATGACGTACCGCCTCCTCTTTATCTGGATACTTCTCAAGGTAGGATTAGCGTAAAGGAATTTGCACACCAGCATGGAGTAGAAATAGTATTAGGAATCGAATTTTCATGCGATACCTATGTAGATGATGTTCATATTTTAGGGTATCGCATGGATTGGGAAAATCCACTGTTAGCGGAAGTAGTAGAAAGGATGAGGAGAAGCAAAACAGAAGCATATAGAAAACTATGTGAAATACTTACTGCTAAGGGAATGCCAATTGACTATGAAAATGAGATATTAAAGTATATTGATGAAAATGGAAATATAAGATATAGAGATCCAGACGAAGTTGAAAGAAAACATATATTTGAATTAATGGCCAAAAAGGGATATGCACCATCATGGAAAGATGCGAAAATAATGGTTAGAGACGATCCTGAATTAAATGTAAGAAGGGAAAAAATAAGTCCATTTGATGCAATTGATTTAATAAAGTCATGTGGTGGAACGGCAGTACTAGCACATCCTTTTTTAATCGATGAAGTAATTCATTATCCCGATGGAAGAAATCTAACAAGAGAAGAATATATAGAAAGGCTTATAAACCATGGAATCGACGGTATGGAAGCGCGATATCTTTACAGCAAAACAAGCTATAAGGGAAATTTAAAAGATTTTGAAATTGAGGAGTATATTAGAACAAAATATTCTACAAAAGTAAAATTCTTTAGTGGGGGTTCAGATTATCATGCTGATCATAAAAAAGGAGTATCTAACCCAAGACATCTAGGTGAAGCAGGAGTTACATTACAGGAATTTAATTTCATAAAAGAATATCTAATATAAAGGAGCTGATATAATGCCACTGGTAACAAGTAAAGAAATGCTTATTTATGCAAGAGAGAATGGATTTGCAGTAGGAGCTTTCAATGCTTATAACATGGAAGTGGTTCAAGCTATAATCGAGGCAGCTGAAGAGGAAAATGCCCCTGTGATAATTCAGATAAGTGAAGGAGCAATAGCATATGGGGGGAGAAATCATTTGCGGCTCTAATTAAAGTATTAGCTGAGGAAGCTACAGTACCTGTAGTATGCCATTTAGACCATGGAGTAAACTTTTCTACAGTTATAAAAGCATTAAAAGCAGGATTTACATCACTTATGTTTGATGGGTCGTCTCTTACGTTTGAAGAGAATATAGAAAAAACAAAAAAATTAGTTGAAATAGCACATGCTGCGGGAATTCCTTTAGAAGGGGAAATTGGGAAAATACCTGATGCAGCTCATGGGCCCCTTTCTCCAGAGGAAGTAAAAAAATATCTTACGACTCCAGAAGAAGCTCTAGAATTTTATGAAAAGACAGGAGTAGATTCACTGGCGATTTCAGTGGGAAGCGCTCACAGAATGAAAGTTCAATCTGCGCAATTAGATATTGAAAGAATAGCACGAATAAAAGACAAGGTAAAAATACCATTAGTACTTCATGGTGCTTCTGGAGTAATGGATGACTCTGTTATTCAAGCAGTAAAAGCTGGGATTTCAAAAGTTAATTTTGCTACAGAATTAAATAAGGCTTTTACCCATGCTTTAAGGGAAAAATTATCAAATAACCCGGATTTAGTTGATGTTAGAAAATATGGTGCCGTAGCAAGAGAAAATGTAAAAAAGACTGTAAAAGAAAAAATACAACTATTGAATGCTACTAATAAAGCACCAGAGATATTAAAACTTATTAATAAAAGAAGTTTTGCAATGGGAAATAAAGATGTGGAAGCTATAGAATAACAATAACTTTAGTTTGCAAATGAGGTAATGATAGACTGTCTGTAAGCATTGCATTTCTGCATTGAAATAAAAAATAAATGGCAAATTTGCATTATCGGTTTTTAATGTAGACTGTGAAACGGTAGGAAACTTCACTATTAAACGTTTTGCCCGTTTTGGCACAATTTTTGCTTTACTGCTTAAAGTAGAGGCTGAAATAGAAAACAAAACGAAAATAATGACTGTAAATTAAAAAGGAGGATATTACTATAATGAGTATAAGAGAAAAACTTACAGGAGTATTTGCACCACTTGTAACTCCTTTTGTTAATCAAGAAATTGATTATGAAAAGTTGAAAGAGAATATTCAGAAATTAAATAGTTCTAAATTAAAAGGTTATTTATGCTTAGGAAGCAATGGCGAATTTAGAAGTTTAACAGATGAAGAGGCAATTAAAGTTATAAAGACAGTTGCAAAGAGTAAATCAAAAGATAAAACTTTACTTGCTGGCACAGGAAGAGAATCAGCATGGGCTACAATAGAATTTACTAAAAAAGTAGCAGATTTTGGAGTTGATTTTGCCAGTGTTCTTACACCTCATTATTTTGCTAGTAAAATGACTGATGAAGCATTAATCAAATTTTATACTGAAGTTGCTGATAAATCTCCTATTCCGATAACAATTTATTGCATTCCCAGATCTGCAAATGGAGTATTAATTTCTCCTCGAGCAATTTCTGTACTTGCGCAACATCCTAATATCGTTGGAATAAAAGATTCTTCAAAAGAAGATATAGGAAATTATATAAATGCTGTACCTAAGGGAGCAGAGTTCTATGTACTTTCCGGCTCTATAAATAAATTTTTGGACGGATTAAAAAAAGGAGCTATAGGCGGTGTCCTTTCAATGGCAAATTACCTGCCTGACCTTTGCTGTGAAATTCAAGAATTATTTAATGAGGGCAAGTATCAAGAAGCAGAAGAACTAAGTAACAGACTTTGTAAAATTAATGAAAAAATATCTGGCAAAGGTGGAGTAGCCGCAGTCAAGGTAGCAATGAACTGGCTAGGTTATTATGGAATGGAGCCAAGACTACCATTACTACCTTTAAATGAAAATGAAATTGAGGAAATTAGAAAAATTTTACAGGAAGAAGGGCTACTTGCATGAAAAAAGTATTGCTTTCAGAGGAGATACATCCAGAGGGAAGAAAATTATTAGAGGGAAAATTTGAAATTGTTACAGCACATGATACAAGTCAACAAACGCTTATGTCTATGGTAAAAGATGTAGATGGTATTATTTTAAGAACTAGATCAAAGATTACAAGGGAAGTAATCGAAAATGCTCCACATTTAAAGATAATATCGAGGACAGGGGCAGGAGTTGATAATATAGATGTAAATGCAGCAACGGAAAAAGGTATATTGGTTTGCAATTTGCCAGCAGTAAATAATTTATCTGTAGCAGAACACACAATAGCAATGATACTAAATTTAGCAAAACAGTTAAATTTAATGGATAAAGCTGTTCGCAGTGGCAATTGGGGAGCGAGAAACTCTAATATTTCTATGGAGATAGAAGGGAAGGTACTTGGAATTGTTGGAATGGGGAATATAGGAAGTTTAGTTGCAAAAAAGTGCCATGATGGATTGGGAATGAAAATAGTTGCTTATGATCCATATGTAAAAGAAAAGTTTAGAGAATATGATTATAAGTTTGTTGACACGCTTGAGGAACTATTTAAAGAATCAGATTTTGTAACATTGCATTGTCCTGATATACCTGAAACAAGGGGAATGATAACGAGAGAACTTATATATTCTATGAAGCCTACAGCTTATTTAATAAATGCGGCAAGAGGAACAGTAATAGACGAACAAGCTTTGATTGGGGCTTTAAAAGAAAAAAGGATCGCAGGAGCAGGCCTTGATGTGTTTCAGCAAGAGCCACCATCAAGCGATAATGAATTATTAAGACTTGAGAATGTAATACTATCTCCTCATTCAGCAGCTCTAACAAAAGAAGCGACTGTACGTATGGCAGTAGAAGCTGTCCAAGCCGTTATTGATTATTTTGAAGGCCGTCAACCAAAATATATTTATAATTACAAAATGCTAAAAGAAAAGGGGTATATATAACTTGTTGATTTTAAGGATAGGTAAATATAGTAGATGAATTCTTACTTTTTATGACAGCTTAGTAAACGATTTTTGAAAGAGGTGATGGAATAATTTGAGGGGTTTTGATGTAAGCTAATAACTTTCGAAGGCTGAAAAATATTTTAAAAAATTCAAAGGGGGAATATATTTATGAAATATGTAGTAAACGTTAATTCTAAGGAACCAGATGTAGATGCAACGAGGTCATTAAGGGCATGGGTAAAGAACAGGGAGAAGCCAACGCTAAGAGATACTTACTGGTTAGTTGATCCAGAGAATTCGCCTTCCAGACGTTTAAAGATGGGGTATACGATAATATATCCCACAGGGACCACAACAGGCCATGCACATGATGAGGAAGAAGTATACTTTGTAGTACAAGGCGAAGGAGTGATGGTGGTAGGGAATGATGAATTTCCAATAAAGCCAGGGGATGCATTATATGTTCCACCAAGAGAATTTCACACTACTCGACAAGTAGGCAATATTCCACTAGTTGTTGTATGGGTGACTGGTAAAGTGAATGAGGAGGAGATATGATGGTGCAGCACTATAAAATGCTAATAGGTGGAAAATGGGTAGATGCAAAAAGGAGCGGAATAATAGAAGTGGTAAATCCTGCCACAGAAGAGGTGTTTGCGACGGTTCCAGCAGCTACTAAAGAAGATGTTGAAGAAGCAATTTTAAAAGCACAGGAAGCTTTTCTAAAATGGAAAAAGGAAAATCCATTTCAACGGGGTAAAATTCTTCGAAAAGCTTCTGAAATAGTACTTCAACGTTCTGAAAAAATTGCTAAGACTATGACAGAAGAATTGGGGAAGCCAGTAAAAGAAGCCAAGGGAGAAGTAGAGAAGGGAGCAGAAATTCTTAGATATTATGCAGAAGAAGGTGAAAGAATTTATGGGCGTGTAATAGCAAATGAAGAAAAGGATACGGAAAGTATAGTTGTATACGAACCTATTGGGGTTGCAGCAGCTATTACTCCATGGAATTACCCGATTGAACTGCTGGCTTGGAAAATAGGAGGTGCATTGGCATCTGGCTGTACGATAGTAGCCAAATTGCCAAGTGAGACTCCACTTTCTCCTTTAAAATTTGTTGAATGTTTAGTGGATGCAGGAGTGCCAGAAGGGGTTTTAAATGTAATAACAGGCTCTGGAGGGACTGTAGGGCCTGCATTAATAGAAAATCCATTGGTTAAGCGTGTTGCCTTTACCGGTTCTACAGAAACAGGAAAAGAAATTTTAAAAATGAGTGCTTCTTCAGGTATAAAGAAAGTAACTCTTGAACTTGGTGGCAGTTTACCAATGATTGTTTTTAAAGATGCTAATTTAGATGCTGCTGTTACGGGGGCTGTCAGGCGTAGTTTTAGGAATGCTGGCCAGATTTGCATTGCGGTAAACAGAATATATGTAGAAAGAGAAATATATGAGACTTTTCTTGAAAAATTTGCTGAAAAGACAAAAAAACTGGTCGTCGGGAATAGTCTCATAGACGAAAATGTAGATATGGGGCCTATGTGTACAAAAGCAGGCGTCGAAAAAGTTGAACGTCATGTAAACGATGCTGTAGCTAAAGGTGCTAAAATAGTGTGCGGAGGTAAAAGACCGTCAGGCCCAAAATTTGAAAAAGGATTTTTCTATGAACCAACTATTGTTCGTGATGTTAACCATGATATGCTGATAATGCGCGAAGAGACATTTGGTCCGGCGGTTGGAGTTATGCCATTTAATAACATAGATGAAGCAATACAATTAGCAAATGATACTAATTATGGTTTAGCAGCAATAGTATATACAAATAATATGAACATAGCTAAACGTTGTGCACAAGAGATTCAGGCAGGTAATGTTGCTATTAATAATGTAGATGCGTGAGTAATTAATGCTCCATATGGTGGATGGAAGGATAGTGGTTTAGGAGCAGAGCATGGTCCTGAGGGCTTGCATGAGTATTTAATCCAAAAACATGTAAGGATACATTACTTCATTTAATTAGTTTGGTTTTAAAGGAATTCCTTTCTACCTAGTTTTGTATTCGATATAAGTAAAAATGGTTTCTACCGGTGGGAGGAATTCCTTTGAAATATAAAGCAGAACTCCTTTTATCATAAAAGGGGTTCTGCAGGAAAACCAAAAATTTTATAAAAAAGGGGGAGTATTTTACATTATGAAGCTGTCGAGAATTTTGATAGGAGCAATTACAGGTGCTTTTGCTGGATACGGTGTATTCACAATATGGCCTTCAGCATTAGCTCATTGGCATTGGCTTGGTGGATGGCTTGCAGCAGGACTTATAATAACCACAGCATGGTGGTTAAACCACTATGCAAATGCATTTCCAAATGATCCAGATGGTGCATGGATAGATATGGCATTTGCCATATGGCTTTCATCTTTGCTGGGGGGTAATATACAACTAAAAACAAATGGCGAACTGGTAAGAGCTTCTTATGGCTTATATCATGGAATAAGTATTGGACCAGCTTTAGTGACCATTGTTCTCGAATTAATAGGAGCGACAATAGCTGGCTACTTATTACATCTATTCAGAAGGAGTGATGCATAAATGTGGACATGGCAACATGTAGTAACTACTATATTTGGCGGCATTTTATTTCCACTGGCAATAGGATTAATGTGGGGAAAACTTGCTGAGGAATGGAAAAGCATTGGAGGCTTACTTGCAGGATTTTTTATAGTGGGTACGGTGTGGTTAGTTAATCATGGAATAGGGCTGATTTTTGAGCCACAAATGAGTGGCCATCTTCCAGGACCATGGAGTGACCAAGCATTGACGGCATTTTGGGGTGCTTTTGTAGCTGATTTGTTTGATCGCAAAAAAATAAATTGGGCAGCAATTTTGGCAGGAATTTTAGGAGGTTTATTGGGTGGATTATTGTTGTATGCAACAGTTTAATGTTTTAATAAGTTTACATTAAGGATAAAGGGGGAGTATATTATGGCATATGTGTTGGGAATTGATGTTGGTACTTCTGCATGTAAAACGATAATTGTTAACGAAACAGGTGAAATTGTAGCTAAAGCAACAAAAGAATATGATTTTATTGTTCCAAGACCCGGCTGGACAGAAAGTGACCCTGAAGTGTGGTGGGATGCAACTGTTGACACAATAAAGAAGGCTTTAGAAAAAGCTGCAATCAAACCTGAAGAAATAGCAGCGATTGGATTGAGCGGTCAAATGCATACTCTAGTACCACTTGATAAAAATAGAAAAGTCATAAGAAATGCTATAATGTGGAATGACAATCGTGTTGGAAAACAATGTGATGAGGTTCATAACAAAGTTGGAGGAGAAGATAAGTTAATAGACTATGTTGCAAATACTGCTTTACCTGGATATACTATTGGGAAAATTTTGTGGATTAAAGAAGTAGAACCAGAAAATTATGAAAAAATAGATAAATTTGTAATAGCTAAAGATTATATTAGATATAAATTAACAGGAAAAATTGCTACGGATGTTTCTGATGCAAGTGGTACCTGCTTATATGATGTTGAGAAAAATAAATGGTCAGATGATTTAATAAATTTGCTTGAAATAAAGAAGAGCATTTTCCCAGATGTAGTAGAAAGTCCAGAAATAAGTGGACATTTAACTTCTGAAGCAGCTTCAATATTAGGCTTAAAAGAAGGTACCCCAGTAGTAGGCGGAGCTGGAGATGTATTAGCTCAGGCAGTAGGAACTGGAGCAACTGAAGAAGGAATAGCGATGCTTATAATTGGTACAGCAGGAATTGCTTCCGTTGCTCTTTCAAAATTTGGACGCAATCCAGGAGGTTCCTTACAACTTTTTAGAGGTGGAGTACCAGGAGAATGGAATATTTTCGGATGTACCCTTGCGGCTGGCGGGTCTTTCAAATGGTTTAGAGATTCATTTGGTCTCGAAGAAAAAATTATTGCAAATCTGAGCGGAGAAGATGCATATAACATTTTAGTGAATGAAGCTATGCAAGTTGAGGTAGGGGCTAATGGATTATTGTTTACTCCATATATAGTAGGTGAAAGATGCCCTTACACTGATCCAAATGCAAGAGGTGCTTTTGTTGGAATAAATGTTATGCATGATAAAAGAGCGTTTGTAAGAGCTGTGTTAGAAGGCATTGTTTTCAGCTTGAAGGATGCATTAAAATTAATTGAAACATTAGGTGTTCCCCTCACACAGGTTAGAGTAAGTGGAGGAGGAGCTATAAATCCTAAATGGAGACAAATCCAAGCAGATATATTAGGTACAGAAGTTGTTACAGTGAGTTACAGTGGCGAAGGGGGATCATATGGTGCGGCTATACTTGCAGGGGTAGGAGCGGGTTTCTGGCCATCAGTTAAAGAAGCAGCAAGAAAACTTCTAAAAATAGAAACTAGAACTGTGCCAATTGCTGAAAATAAGAGCAAATATGAAAAAGTTTACGATATATATAGGGAAATATATTATGCATTAAAGAAAGTTAATGATAAAATAAGCGAACTGTGATAATAAGTAGTAGATACCCCCGCTTTTACACGGGGGTATCTATGTCCCTTCTTAATATGCGAAGATTCTAAGCTATTTGATCATGAGGGAAAATCATGAAGTTTATTGCAAATATATTGTGTTGTAGCGATACAAAAGAGAGGGATTTAAATGGCAGTCTTTATAATAGTATCACATAGCAAAAAGGTTGCTGAGGGTGTTGTAGAGATAGCTGAACAAATGAATAATAAACAATCCAAGTTAATACCAATTAGTGGTACGGAAGATGAGCGTATAGGAACTAATCCTTTAAAAATAAAAAAGGTAATAGAGGAATTTATGATGGTGACAATATCTTTATTTTTGCAGATATAGGAAGTTCTATTATGGCGACTCAAATGGTGTTAGATATGCTAAATGAGGAATTAAGAAAAAAATTATACTTGTAGATGAACCTTTGGCTGTAGGAACAATAGCAACTGTTATACAAGCTTCAATTACTAATAATAAAAACGAAATTTATTCATGCAGCAGAAGAAAACAAAAGAGTAAATAAATTTGGTTAATTTAAGTTAATTAAAGAAAGGAGATTTTTATGAGAAGATTAATTAATAATCCGTATGACGTGGTGGAGGAAATGCTGGAAGGGTTTTGTAAAGCTCATGATAAACATGTAAAATTACTTGAAAATGATGGACGTGTAGTAGTTTATAAAAGGGCTCCAGTGAAAAACAAGGTAGGGATAATTATAGGAGGAGGTTCAGGGCATGAACCGCTATTCTTAGGATATGTTGGCGAAAATTTTGCAGATGCAGCGGTTATAGGAAATATCAATACTTCTCCTTCTCCAGAGCCATGCTATAATGCAGTTAAAGCTGTAGATGCAGGATGTGGATGCCTATATTTATATGGAAATTATGCAGGAGATGTAATGAATTTTGACATGGGAGTTGAAATGGCAGCTGCAGATGGAATTAGAGTTGAGACGGTTTTGGTTACTGATGATGTGGCTTCTTCAGCGAATATTAAAGATCGGAGAGGAATTGCAGGAGATTTCTTTGTATTCAAGATAGCAGGTGCTAAAGCAGCTACGGGTGCAGATTTGGATGAAGTAAAAGCTGCTGCAATAAAAGCAAATGACAACACAAGAACAATGGGAGTTGCACTTGCAGCAGCAACACATCCATCAACAGGTAAACCAATGTTTGAATTAGAGGAAGGACTTATGGAAATAGGCATGGGTATACATGGTGAACCAGGCGTTAGAAGAGGTAAACTACAGGAAGCTGATAAGGTAATTGATGAAATAATGAATCATATATTACCTGACTTACCGTTTAGTAAGGGAGATGAAGTAGCAGTACTTGTAAATAGTTTAGGAGCTACTCCGCTAATGGACTTACATATTTGTTTTAGAAAAGTAGCTCAGATTCTAGAACAAAGCGAAATTAAGATTTATAGGTCATTCGTGGGAGCATATGCTACTACAATGGATATGGTAGGCATGTCAGTTACTCTAATGAAATTAGACAAAGAATTGAAAGAGCTATTAGATTATCCTTGCGATACTCCTTATTGTGTCATCAAGTAATAAAGCAATTGTTTATTAATTGTTCTGAAGCGAACACCAGCGAAATTAGTGGTGTTCGTTTAATAACCTTCAGACTAACATAAGGGAGTGAAAATTGTCATGTATAAGAATTACATACTTGAAAAATCTTACTTCATAAAAGTTATTGAAAATTTAGCGGAAGTTATAGAACAACAAAAAGATTATTTAACTAAATTGGATTCAGAAATAGGTGATGGTGATCATGGCGTAAATCTTAGTATAGGATTTAGAGAGGTTATGAGAAATTTAGCAGAATGGAAAGAAAAAATATAACGTTTTTCTTTAAAAAAGTAGGTATGGCTTTATTATCTAAAGTTGGTGGTGCTGCAGGACCATTATATGGAGGTTTTTTTATGAAATTTGGAGAACCTGCAGAAAATAAAGAAGAAGTTAATTTTGAAGTTTTTTACAATATGTTTAAAGTGGCAATAGAATCGGTTGAAATGAGAGGTAAAGCTGTAATAGGAGAAAAAACAATGGTCGACGCTTTAAGGCCGGGGTTGGATGCTTTTACAAAGGCTATAGAAGAAAATATAGAGCCCAAAAAAGCATTTGAGATGTTTGTAGAAGCATCTAAGAAAGGTGCAGAATCTACTATCCCATTGATAGCAAAGAAGGGTAGAGCAATGAGACTTGGAGAAAGGGCAATAGGACACCTTGATCCGGGTGCAGCTTCATCAGTGCTAATATTAGAAACATTTATGAATAATTTACCGTAAGTTAGTACAAGATTTTGTATAAGAATATAGCGGATAGTTACAAGTATGCAGTATTAGGCTATAGTTTGATATTCAGTATAATTATTGATATGTTGAGCCATTTTTCATCTCTCTAGTGAAATTCTTAATTTTGTCCTCACCTTTATTTATCCAGAGGGATGTGAATGGCTCAACTTTTTAGATTTTTGGCTCTTTGTCAATAGTTGCGGTGGGCATTTTTTTGAATGCCTGCACTTTAAAGTTGTCTGAACATATAAAGAAATTACCATAAATTTTGTAATAAAAGTAGTTAGTTATTTTCTACCACATTTCCTTCAACATTCTTGTAATTAAAGGACAAAATAGTATAATAATACCTGTAGGAATGTAAAAAACTTTAACTCAAGCATTGCAGTATAATATTCTCTTCCTAAATCTATCGAAATTCTGATAACCATAAGCATTTCTTTTAAGAACCTTAATTTTATTGTTATAACCTTCAGTTACAGAGTTTGTAATAAGGCACGTCAAATGCATTTGCTATTTCTTCAAACCAACGACTAAATACTTTTACACATGTAGCGAAATCAAGAATTCCACTTTCTTTTGCTTTTTGTATCCATAATTTTAGTTCTTTTTTTGCTTCATCAGAAGATTTGCTTTTTAACACGTTATTAAAACTTTCCTTTAGTTGATGGGCTATTCTTAAATCATCACTGTACCAGAACATTACATCCAATTTTTCTTTTTAACTATAATGAAGGCTGTGATATTTTGCGAGGAGCAAATTTCTACTTCTTTTGAAATACTTTCTTTATTCTACTATCTACTAAAACTTCTTGCTTCCTGTCTTTTAGAATGTCTAATATTTTTCTTTTCTTAGGGTCTACAAACCTTCTTTTTCTGGGCACAATAAAAAGTTTTTTTTGCCCCATAATGGTATGTCTTTTATTCTTTGGGTTCTGTAGTCGTGCACCTTAGAGGTTAATTTTCCACATCTTGGGCAAGTATGAGGTTTTTGTTTCATTCTTATATGGAGTTCTATTTCATCTTCACTTTCTATTTGTCCTCCCAAATTATATCTTCAGATTTTAGGAATTTTGTGATATAATTTGTATGCACTTATTCTGATGCCTCTTTTTAATGGATTTTGTTTGGTCACTTCTATTATAACAGGAATTCAGAATAAGTGCGCTTTTTTTATGAGTGATTTTTATCCACCACAACATTTATTATAGAACCAAAAATTTTTAATAAAATTTACCTACGAAAACTTGACACAGACTTTTGCGAATTACCTTTTGACAATACTATAACCTATGAGTCATAATAATCTTGAGGTGATATTTAAAGAGATGCCAAAGCAAACATTTTTTAATCTTCCAGAAGAAAAGCGAAAACTTATTACAGATACACTCATAAGATATTTTTCCCAAAAGCCCTATCACAAGGTTGACATTACAGATGTTGCAAAAGAGTGCTCTGTTGCAAAGGGGAGTATGTATCAGTATTTTGAAAATAAAAAGGATATGTATTTTTATTCAATTGAGATGGCTTATTCTAAATTCTTAGATCTTTTGAATAAAATAAATATAAAGCAGATGAGTATATTTGATTATTACGAAAATTCGTTGAAAACTGTATGGTTGGCTTTAAAATCTCTAAAAGACGAATATATTCTGCTTGAGCGAGCATTTTTTTCAACGACTCACCATTTAAAGATGAAATAAATGAGAAGTTTTTGACTAAATCGCGTGAGTTTTTAGTTGAGATTGTTAAAAACAACCAGGAAAAAGGATTTATTAGAGATGATATTAATCCTCTTATAATAGCAATTTTTTTAGAAGGTGCAAGTTTTTATTTAAAAAAATTTGTAATAGAAAGAGCAATTAACCAAGAAGGCACCTCTACATATTCTTTGGATATAGAGTATTTTCGTGGTTTTTTTGAACAGTTTTTAAAGCTTTTAAAAGAAGGATTAGAAAAAGAATGAAATATTGTCAAATATGACTTGACAGTCATATGACCAATTAGTCATAATATAAATGAACAATTTTAAGATTTTTGATTGGGAGATGAGCTTGGATGTTTATAGTGGTTGAAAACTTGACACGAATTTACAAAGTGGGAGCGAACAATGTCAGGGCATTGGATGATGTTAGCTTTGAATTTGAAAAGGGGAAAATTTATACAGTTGTTGGACCATCTGGCTCAGGTAAGACTACCCTTTTTAATATCCTTGGAGGACTCGATAGGGCAGATAGAGGAAGGGTTTTTGTTGATAGCAAGGAAATAACAAAGTTTTCCAAAAACGAGCTTGCACTTTACAGGCGCGATTATGTTGGTTTTGTTTTTCAATTTTATAATCTTATAAACGGCCTTACTGTATATGAAAATGTTTTATCAAGTGCAGTTTTGAGCAAAAACTCTCTTGATGTTGATAAGGTTTTGAAGATGGTTGATGTGTATTCAGAAAAAGATAAATTTCCTTTTGAGCTCTCAGGGGGGCAGCAACAAAGAGTGGCCATTGCACGAGCTGTTGTCAAGAACCCATCCATAATTCTTTGTGATGAGCCAACAGGTGCTTTGGATTATGAGAGCGCAAAACTTGTTTTAGAACTTCTTGAGAATGTAAATAAAAGATTCAACGCAACAATTTTAATCATCACCCATAACCTTGCAATATCCAATATGTCAGATGCTACAATACGTCTGCGAAGCGGTAGGGTGGTAGAATTTATAGAAAATCATAACAAAGTACCTGCAAAAGAGGTGACCTGGTAATGGTTATAAAAAGAATTCCAAAAAGGATTATGTTACGAGAAAAGGCTCAGTTTTTGTCAATTGTACTGCTTGTTGCAATTGCTTCAATGGCATATGCTCTTTTTAGTATAACAGTAAGAAATATTGACGAGAATTATAAAGCATTTATTGAAAATCAAAATCAGGAAGATGGAAACTTTATCACATCACTTCCTGTTGACATAAAATACCTTGAATCAAAGTATAATTTAAAGGTTGAAGAAAGACTTATGGTTGACTATTCAGAAGATAATAAAACAATAAGAGTATTTTCAATCTCAAAACAAATAAATAAACCATTTGTAAGCTTAGGGAATATGCCCCACAAAGGTGAGATTTTAATTGATCCAAACTTTTTCAAAAAGCATCAATACAAAATAGGAGATACAATTAAAATTGCAAATAAGAATTTTATTATAAGTGGAATATTTTATTTGCCAGATTACATTTATATTATCAAAAACGATCAAGATTTTTTGCCTGATTCTGAACACTTTGGAATTGCTGCAATGAATGAAGAGGACTTGAAAACAATTGCAAAAGTTTTTCCTTATCATTATTATATGTTCAAAGGGAATCTCAAAGATATTGATAGTTTTAAAAGTGATGTAAATCAAAAATGGGGCCTTTTAAAGTTTGTATCAAGATCAGAAAATCCTCGCATCACTTTTGCTGAGATTAAAATTGACAGTGTGAAAAGGTCAACATTGCCAATAAGTTTGTTTGTGATATTCATGTCATCAGTAATTTTGTTTATTGTTATGCGAAGGCTTATCAACAATATGCATGCAGAGATAGGAACCCTTTATTCCTTAGGATATTCGGATAAAGAGGTAATAAAAGTCTTTATGCATCTGCCAATTTATATTTGGCTAATTGGGAGTATTTTTGGTTCTGTCTTGGGCTTTATTGAAGCAATTCCTTTTTCAACTTTTTTCAGGGCCTATTTTGCTTTACCTGTTGTAAAGAATGTCTATCCTATATCAGAGCTTTTTATTGCAATGTTTCTTCCAGGAGTTTTTATTCTAAGTTCTGGCTATGTTGCCATTAAGAGATTTTTCAAACTTACAATTGTTGAGATGCTTCATGGGGTTGACGAGATAAAGTTCAACAAACTGCCAAGGTTAAGCTTTTTGGATAAATTTAGTTTTCAAAATAGAATTATGTTTAAGTATGGGGTTCGGCATTTCGCCCGAGAAGCTGTTTTGGTGGTAGGCGTGATTTTTTCAACAATCCTTTTGATGTACGGATTGAGTGCAAAAAATGCTGTGATAGATGCAATAAATAAAGTTTATGAAAAGAACTTTGAATACAAGTATATGTATATTTTAAATTCAATCAGTACTCATACAGAGCTAAATTTTAAGAAGTATAAAGTAGAACCTTTTAATTTTCAGGCTTTTGAAACAAAAAATGGCAATTTTAATATTGTGATTTATGGAATTGAGAAGAATTCAAATATGGTTAAGCTTTTTGATGAAAGAGGAGCAAGAATAGAAGTAAATAGTGGTTTTGTCATAACACGACCATTAGCGCAAAAATTAAATGCGAAAGAGGGGCAAGAGATTGAGCTTAAAAATAAGTTTGATGGAAAGAAATACAAATTAAAGGTTGGAAAGATCGCTGATATTCCAGTTGGCAACCAAGGCTTTATGGATATAAATGAGTTCAATAAGATATTCGGGTTTGAAAAAGGAAGTTTTATAGGACTTTATTCTGATACTCCAGTCCAGATTCCAAAACAGATGCTATTTGATGCGCAGGATAAAAATTACATGATAGAAACTCTCAAAGGTTCAGCTGTAACGTTACAAAAATCCATAGAAGTGCTTGGTCTTATCTCAGCAATTTTGGCACTGCTGATAATCTATGTTTTGTCGGGCTTAGCTATTACTGAAAACAAAAAGAATATTGGAATTTTGAAGATGTTAGGATTCAAAGAAAAACAGATTTTCAAGATGATCTTGGGTTTTAACAGCTATTCCTTCGCGATAGGATTTTTGCTTGGTATTCCACTTTCGAAATTTACCATGAACCAGCTTATGAGCTCAGCCACAAAAAATACAGATATTTCACTAACTCTTGATTTGAGCTGGCAGAGTGTAGTTGGTTGTTTTGTTGTACTTGCTGCAACATATATACTTTCAAGATATCTTGTGAGAAGGAAAGTTGCCAAGGTTATGCCAGTAGATATATTAAAAGAACAAATTGATTAAAAATGGAGGCTGTCCAAAAAGGTAAGTGGATAGCCTCTTTAATTCATAGTGTAAAATTATCGTAGGATTTTTTGGGTGAAAAAAAACAAGAGACAACCCCTGTGATAAAATAGATTATGGAAAACAAAACAATACAGAAAGGGGTGTCTCTTGTGAAAAAACATATCTTTGAGGATATTATACTACAAAATGCTCTAAATTTCACTAAGGAAGTAGTAGAAATTTTTGGTGATTTATTAAATAAAGGAATGAATATTACAGAGCTTGCAGCAAGGATAAAGGAACTGACGGACAAACTAGGTAGAGAGGCAATAGAAGCAATTATTGAAGAGTTAGATAGGATAATAAAAGAAGATAAGAGAAGGAAAGAAAAATGGGTAGTAGAGAGGAAAGATAAAAAGAGATTAACGACAGTCCTTGGGGATATTGAATATGAGAGGACATATTACAAATCTAAAGAGGATGGAAGATATACATATTTGGTGGATGATGCATTAGAGATAGGACGGCACGATAGGATAGAAAAGGGAGTAAAAATAAAGTTAGTAGAAAACGCAATAGAAGAATCATATGAAATAAGCAGTAAAAAAGCATGTCCAGAGGAGTTAAGTAAACAGACGGTATTAAACGCAATAAGGGAAATAGGAGAAGTAGAGGTAAAGAGAGAAATAAAAGAGAAGAAAGAAGTAAGGGTATTATACATAGAAGCAGATGAAGACCATGTGCCTTTGCAAGATGGCAGCAATGAAACACCGCGATTGATATACATACATGAAGGTAAAGAAGAGAAAAATGGTAGAAATGTACTGAGAAATGTGCATTACAAGGCATACGTAGGAGAGAAAGCTGAAGACATATGGATAGATGTAGCAAATTACATAGAAGAAAATTACAAGGAAGAGAAGATAGAGAAGATATACATAGCAGGAGATGGAGCACCGTGGATAAAAGAGGGATTAGAGTGGATAGCAAAATCAAGGTTTGTGTTAGACAGATATCATTTAAACAAATACGTATTAAAAGCAACATCAAAAGAGCCAAAGTATAGAGATAAGATATGGAGAGCAATAAATGAAGGGGATAAAGAAGGAGTAAAGAAGGTATTGGATGAGTTAATAAAGGCAGCAGAGGAAGAGAGAGAAAAAGAGAAGGTAAAAGAGGCCAAGAGGTACATACTAAATAATTGGGAAGGAGTAGAGATATACAGTAAAGACAAAGATGTAATAGGGTGCAGTGCAGAAGGGCATATAAGTCATGTATTTTCTTCTAGATTAAGTAGGAATCCACTAGGGTGGAGTAGAGAAGGATTAAAGTTAATGGCGAAATTAAGAGTATTTAGCAAGAACGGAGGAGATTTAAGAGAAATAGAATGGGGTAAGAAAGAGAATATAAATGCAGGGAGCTACAAATTAACAAAGAAGCAAATAAAAGAGGCGGTAAGGAGAATTAAAACGTCTACAAATGAAAAGATAAATAATATTACAGTTTTAAATATAGGGAAAGTTACACCAATATATAGGATTTTAAGAGCAATAAAATATGCGCAAGTTATATAAAAAAATGATAGTTAGAAACCTTGAATTAATAATTTTTAGGGGTTGTCTTTAAAAAATATCCTACAGTATCTTGACACTATCCTTTAATTTTGCTCTTTTGACATAGTAATATATTTATAATATACTATACAATTCCTCCTACGACTGAAGTCGAGGGCTTTGTCTTCCCACGATCTCATTGGTGGTCGTCCACGGGAATTACGTAGCTTTTCGACTTGCGCCCAGTTGCGGCTTAGATTGCCCCGTTGGTTACAGGACAGCACATTCCCTGCATTGCATCCCGGTAGAATCAGGATCCCTAATTCCATCCGGGTATGAGAATTGAGCACTCTCCTAATCTACAGGTGCGGTACAGAAGTACCACGGCCCAATTCACCAGTTCATAGCAGGTCACATACTGCATAACACACAATTACCGACACCATTTATGCGACTGTGTCTTGTATATGTGCTACCCTGCATCGTTGCAGGGTTTTGATGATAAACTTTTCTATCCCCTTTTTGATTTCTTTTTTCTTCTTTGATTTTTCTGTCTTTTAACGTCGGAAAGGTCTTCCGGAACTTTCTGTGCAGATTTATACTGCCGTTAAAATCCGCATTGAATTTATGTCAATATAGTAGACACAAAAACTCGAAATTTTTATGTTGACTTTTTAATGAAATCTTCAAATTGTTGTGGAGTCATATACCCTATACTACTGTGTAGTCTTTTCCTATTATACTAGACTTCAATGTACTCTAATATAGCAAAGCTGGCAGTATCAAAATCATAGTAAGTAGCTAAAATTACTTCTTCCTTTTTTAAAGAAGCATGAAAAGATTCTATACATGCAAAAGGCATCCTTTGTGACTAAATGAGTGTTTTATGTTACCTTTGGATAATATATATTCTTGAAATTTGGTGCTTGTATACTGCAAACCTTCTTTATATTTTTATTTTATCCAGTTCGAGTTAAAGTGTCTACAATAATATATACTAACACCATATAGAGCTTAACAGATTAATAAAAACATTTGGATTTAAAGAAGAGAGCTATGCGGGAATGCTTTCACAAGAATATCTACGCATCCCATAAAACATTTCTATGTTCAGAGATAACAAGGCTTGATAATTATAAACTCATTGATGAGCACAGTAACAAAAAATTCGTATTTAAAAAGTAATTATTTGTTAAATTTGTTTAAAGACAAAAGAATATAAAAACATAGCCTTACGGCTTCGTGGGACAAAAATTAAAAGTCCTCATTTTTGTAAAGGGCTTTTAATTTTGTGTTACAATAATGTATAATCTTATTGAGGTGATTTTTATGAAAATTACTATTTTAGGAAATGTTTATGAATACCCAGAAGGCACAAAATTAGAGAATATTGCTAAAGATTTTGAGCATCGATACAATGGGATAATAGTTGCTGCAAAAGTGGATAATGAGCTAAGAGATTTAAACTACACAGTTTTAAAGGATAGCACAGTGGAATTTGTAGATACAACGATTGAGGAAGGTACGAGGATATATAGAAGAAGTTTGACTTTTGTTTTTATTAAAGCTGTAAAAGAGCTACTTCCTGGAGCTACAGTTACTATTGAACATTCTTTAGGGAAAGGATTGTATTGCGAGATACATGGTTATTCTCTCAACAATAAAATTGTTTCTATGATTAAAAAGAGGATGGAAGAAATAATAGAGAAGGATTTAAAAATCGAAAGAAAAATGTTGCCTAAAGAAGAGGCAATAAAGCTATTTGAAAAAGAAGGATTGACTGAGAAAGTAAAATTGTTTAAAGATACTGACAAAGACAAGGTTCCTGTTTATTATTGTGATGGTACAGTGGACTTTTTCTATAGCCCTTGTGTACCTTCTACAGGGTATCTAAAAGTATTTGATATACGTTTTTATTTTCCAGGCATTATTTTAATTGCTCCAGATGTATATAATCCCCGCTCTTTGCCTGCATTTGTGGATGTTCCAAAACTTGCTTCGATTTTTAAAGAGGCAGAGGACTGGGCAAGTATTTTAAACATAAGTTATGTTTCTTCTTTGAACGACATGATAAAACAAGGAAGAGGTAGAGATTTAATATTGGTTTCTGAAGCATTTCATGAGAAGAAAATATCCAAAATTGCAGATTATATAGCTTCAAACAAAATGATAAAAGTAGTGCTTATTGCTGGACCCTCTTCTTCAGGGAAAACCTCTTTTATTCATAGACTTAGTGTGCAGTTGAGGGTAAACGGACTAAAGCCTTTTCCGATATCATTAGACAATTATTTTGTGCCAAGAGAACTTACTCCGAAAGATGAGTTTGGAAATTACGACTTTGAGTCCATAGATGCATTAGATTTGCCACTTTTCAATGAGCATTTAATAAAGCTTATTCAAGGGGAAGAAGTAGAAATCCCTATTTTTAACTTTAAAACAGGGGAAAGAGAGCCAGAAGGAAGAAAAGTAAAACTTGACAAAAATCAAATTATTTTGATGGAAGGGATTCACGGTCTAAATGAAAAATTGACTTTGCAAATACCTAAAGATAATAAATATAAAATATACGTGAGTGCTATTACGCAGCTAAATCTTGATGAACATAATAGAATATCTACTACTCAGACAAGATTAATAAGGCGAATGGTGAGAGATAGCCAATTCCGTTCTAGTGATGCGGCAGAGACTATAAACATGTGGCCTATGGTCAGAAAAGGAGAAGAAAAATGGATTTTCCCTTATCAAGAACAAGCGGATGTCATGTTTAACTCTTTTTTACCTTATGAGCTACCTGTATTAAAAAAATATGCAGAGCCTTTGCTTAAGAAAGTTTCCCAAGACAATCCTGCTTATTCTATCGCTAAAGAAATATTAGAGTTTTTGAGTTATTTCCTTCCATTAGAAGATGAATTAGCAATACCTCCCAATTCTATCATAAGAGAATTTATAGGCGGCAGTTGCCTTGATGTTTAAGTTTAGGAATCTTCAATGGACTCTTGCTTTATTTTGTAGAATTTTTGCAAAAAAAGAAGGAATATTTAAGGTTTTGTAGAAATAATAAGAAAAGGCTAATACCTATGTTGTAATTAATGCAACCTAAAACAGGAGGGATTTTTATGCTTAAAAGTATCAAGTTTAGGCTGTTGATGTACGGTGTTATTTTGGCGGGTGTAAACAGTATTTTAGTTGCTTTTTTTGTGACCTATTTTGCAAGTAGAAATACAGTTGTGCCTTATGTAGAGGCTTTTATTGTAACAGTTGTTATAGCTGTTTTACTTCATTGGATAATGTTCGAAAAAAGTATGATTTTAGCAGTTGAAAAAATGAAGGAAGCCATTGAGGGAATAGCAAAAGGGGATTTGACGAAAAAAATTGACATAAAAGGTGATGATGAATTTGAAACGTTAGCTAAATCTCTAAATAGCTTTTTGAATAACTTTAAAAGATTAGTTACAGAATCTCAACAAACTGCGGAACAAACAGTTGTTGGGTCAAAAAAATTAACACATGAGATTGATAACGTTACCAATGCTGCAAAAGAGATTGCTGCTGCTTTAGAAGAAATTGCAAAGGGGGCAGAAGAGCAAGCAGAAGCTGCTCAGCAAACTGCCAAGGATGCTAATCAAGCTTTTGAGTTTAATAAAGAGATTAAAAGTAAATTTAATGAAACTAAAGATTTAAGCTTTGAGATGGGAAAAGTAATAAAAGAAAATGAAGCGATTATGACTGAATTGATGAAAAGGATAGAAGAAAGTGCTAACAAGAATAAGGAATTAATTAAAGAAGTATTGGATTTAAGAGAAAGAGCAAATAAGATAACAGATATAATTGGAATGGTGAATAAAATTGCAGATCAAACAAACTTATTAGCTTTAAATGCTGCAATAGAGGCAGCAAGAGCAGGAGAACAAGGAAAAGGCTTTGCTGTGGTAGCACAGGAAGTGAGAAATCTTGCAGAGCAGTCTGCTTCTGCTGCGGGAGAAATAGTTTTACTGACTAAAAACATTCAAGAAAAAATTAAAGAAGTTTCGGGGAAATTGGAACAAGAAATTCAAAACGCGTTAGAAAATTTGTCTTATACAAATACTGCAAAAGAAAAGATAGAAAATGTAGTAAAATCTAGTAGCAGAGTTATAGAGGCGATTATGTCTGTAGACAACTTAGTAAACTCTCAATACGATAAAATTAAAGAAATTAAAGAACTCAATCACAAGATTGCAGCGGTTACACAACAAACTGCAGCAAATACCCAGGAGACATTAGCTTCTACTCAAGAACAAGTTTCTTCAATGGAAGAATTAAAAAAATGATGGGAAAATTAAATAACTTTGCAGAAAAATTGCAGACATTAGTTAAAAAATTTTCTAGCACAGTAAAACTTACACAAGAGCAAAAAAGAAAAATTGAAGAGGCTAAAAAGATACTTCAGAGAATAATAGAAGAAAACAAGGAACAGCTGTTTGGGAATAGAGCAAAAGAGATAGTCATGGAAATAATAAAGAAATATCCAAGTTTTGAGTTGGTATTTTCTATTCTAAATAATGGAGATATAAAGGCTATTTCAATGGAAGTAGGAATTTCTAATGTATATCACAGGTCTTGGTTTCAACGGGCTATTGAAGGGGAAATAACAGTGACAGAGCCTTACATTTCTTTAGCGACAAACGAAATTTGTACCACAATTGCAATTCCTGTTTACAATTCAGAGAAGAAAATAATGGGAGTTTTTGGAGGGGATGTACAATTAGGTAAATAAAATAGTACTTGTAAGCATAAAATATAATAAATATTACTTGAAATGTTATTTTTAAAGTGGTATAATGTTCTTGAAATGGAATTTTGGTTTTTTGGGTAAGTTTGATATTTTGGGATAAAAAATAAAGTAGAGGAGGAGTTATGATGAATGTGATTGACCCGCTTATCAGTGCTGTTATTAACTATGTAGAAAAAGACCCAGAGAAAAATTTAGACAAAATAGCTAATCTTCTGTCAAAAATTGCAATAATGCCCAATCATAAACAGCAAATAGAAAGTGTGAAGAGATTTTTAGATGACAAAGACAGCAATTGGTACAGATTTGCAATGAAAATTCTTAAAAATATTGACAAAAACATTATAAAAACTTTAGGTGTTAATTTCTTTATAAATGCTAGCTTGAAAGGAATTCCAAAACAAAAAGAATTAGAAAACAAATTAGATATTAACATTCCGTGGGCAATTTTGATGGATCCAACTGAGGCTTGCAATTTAAGATGTGTAGGATGCTGGGCAGGACAGTACAAACCTCACAATCTTTCTTTTGAAGTGATGGATAGAGTATGTACAGAAGCAGAAGAGCTGGGCATATATTTTATAGTTTTGTCTGGCGGAGAGCCTACTGTCAGAATGAAAGATATTATAAAGCTTGCTGAAAGACATAAAAATCAAGTATTCCACTTGTTTACCAATGGTACTTTAATCGACGAAGATATGATAAAAGAAGTTAAAAGAGTAGGCAATATTACTTTTGCAGTAAGTATTAATGGTTTCAAAGAAAGTAACGATGCAATACGAGGAGAAGGTACTTTTGATAAAATTATGAGAGCAATGGATTTGATGAGAGAAAATGGAGTATTGTTTGGCTATTCAGCTACATATACGAGAACAAATGTGGAGGAAATTTCTAGTGATGAATTTGTAGATATGATGATAGATAAAGGAGCAGCTTTTGCTTGGTATTTTACTTATATTCCTATAGGTAGAGACCCTGATATAAGTTTTATGGTAACACCTGAGCAAAGAAAATACATGTACGAGAGGATAAATTATATAAGGGCTAGAAAGGAACTTTTTGCAATTGATTTCTGGAATGATGGCGAATACAGTGGAGGATGTATTGCAGGAGGAAAGAGGTATTTGCACATAAATGCAGCAGGAGAAGTTGAGCCTTGTGCTTTTATTCATTATTCTAATGTAAATATAAATGAAGTAAGTTTATTAGAAGCATTACAGTCACCTATTATGAAAAGCTATAGAAAAAGGCAGCCATTTAATCTAGATCATCTAAGACCATGTCCTCTTATTGATAATCCAGAAAAACTTTTAGAAATAGTAAGAGAATCAGGTGCTAAACACACAGAAGCAAGTCCAGCTGCTCATATAGAGAACCTCTATGATGATTTAAGGGTAGTTGCTGATAATTGGGGTAAAGTAGCTGATGAAATTTGGGAGAAAAAAATGGAAATGAAAAAAGAGGCTTGACATAAATACTAAAATCCCCTATAAATTTAGATAGTATTACTTAATGGGGTGTTGAAATGCTGACAAATAGGAGGGTGGAATTTTTAAAAACACTGACTGAACTTTATGATTCAAAAGGTGAGCCCGTTCACTATACAGATGTGGCGCAGGCAATGAAAATTAGCAAATGGACAGCTTATGATATTTTAAAGGAATTAGAGAAAGGTGATTTTGTTAAGACCGAGTATTACCTTGGGGAGGAAAAAAGCCAAGGAAGATCTACTTTAAGATTTCTACCAACAGAAAAAGCTTATGAAATATTTAAAAAAGCGAATAAAGATGAATGGAATTCCCTAAGAGATACTTTGATTAAAAAAGTAAAAAATAGTAAGCCTAATTCTCTTGAGGAAATATTAAATGAGATGTTTCAGGCTACTAAGCCTATAGAATTTTGTGCATATGCTATTACTGCATTTTTACTAAAACTTAGGATGGCGGGAGGTCTTTCCATGGAGAGTATAGAAAATTTACTGGCCTCTGTTAATCCTACTTCTTCTTTAGTTTTATTTGTAGGAGCAGTATTAGGTGTTTTGTTGTACACTAAAGTAAAGAGCGATATAGACAAAAAATTGGCTGAAAACATTCAAAAGTTTTATATCAATTTAAATAAACTGAATTCGCAAGATGTCAATTTACTCAATAACTTTTTGAGAGAACTCCTTGCAATTGTATAAGGCTATATGCCTTATTTTTTTGCATATTTTCAAAGAGAAAGTTAAAAACTATTGAAGCAATGGAAGGTTAATGATATAATGTATGTGTAAAATTTTACATAAAAAGATTAGGAGGTAATGGTATGAAAGTTTATGTCGACCAAGACGAATGCATAGCTTGTGGGGTTTGTATAGACATGTGCCCAGATGTTTTTGACTGGAATGATGAAGGGAAATCCCATGCAATTGTAGATGAAGTTCCAGCAGATTTAGAAGATTGCGTAAGAGATGCAATGAGCTCTTGTCCTACAGAGGCAATAAAAGAAGAATAACCCGGATTTTTCCGGGTTTTTTCATACATTTTTAAAGAAGCTTTAGGGGAAAATATTGATAAAACGAAATATGGAGGGTTTTTATGGGGAAAAGAAAAAAGTTATACCCTAAAGCTGAGGATGAGTTAGATTCTTTGAAGCAAGAAGCTGCTGAAGAGCTTAATTTAGATGATGATATTGAAAAACGCGGATGGGAAAACATGACTACAAGAGAAGTGGGTAAAATAGGAGGAAACATGGTAAAGAAAATGATAAAATTTGCAGAAAAAGAAATGGATGAAAGAGACGGAAAAATTGATGAAGAAGATTAATTGGCTGGAGGACTATCCTTCAGCCAAAATTTATTCTTTGTGTAAAAAGAGGAAAAATTGATTTGTTGGCGAATAATTATTATTAAAAAGATTGGGTGGGTGTTGTTATGGGAAAGTTGAGTTTTAACAGATTAAAAAGATATGTAAATCCAGAAGTTTTTGATTTTGACACAACTGAAGAAATCCCTCCATTAGAAGGAATAATAGGACAAGACAGAGCGAAAAAGGCAATGGAATTTGGAATTAAAATAAAACAGAAAGGTTACAACATATTTATAACAGGAATAACTGGAACTGGTAAAACTAGTTTTGCCTCCAGTTACATAAAGAAGATTGCAAGAACGGAAGAAAGGCCAAATGATTGGGTTTATGTATATAATTTTGAAAAACCTGCTCAACCAATAGCGATAGAATTACCAGCTGGAATGGGCAAGCAATTCAAAAAAGACATGGAGGATTTTGTGGAACAACTCCAAAGGGATATACCTAAAGCTTTTGAATCGGATTCTTATGATATGCAAAAGAGTGAGATAATAAAGAAATACCAAGAAAAAAAGAGTGAGCTAATGGAAGAATTAAATACGCTTGCAAAAAGTTTTGGATTTGTCTTAAAAGATACTCGCACAGGTATTATAAGCATTCCTGTTATAGAAGGAAGGCAAATAAGTCAAGAAGAGTTTCAACAGTTAGATGAAGAAGTAAGAAAGGAAATTGAAAAAAGAGCTGCAGAATTTGAAGTAAAAGCTCTTCAAATATGGAAGGAAATACAATCTATTGACAAACAAGCGAGAGATGAAATTAAAAATTTGGACAATAATATAGGTCTCTTTGCTGTAGGTCATTTGATTGAGGATTTAAAGGGGAGATATAAAGTAAATGAAAGTGTGCTAAAATATTTAGAAAGCGTCAAAAAGGACATCTTAGAAAATATTGGAAGTTTTAAGAGTACTGATGGAGAAGATATGCCATTTCCTCTTTTGATGAGGAAAGAAAAAGCCTTTTTAAAAAAGTACATGGTTAATTTGCTTGTAGACAATAGCAATACTGACGGTGCTCCAGTTGTGTTTGAGTATAATCCTAACTATAATAACATAATAGGAAGTATAGAATACGAAAGTGACTTTGGAGTTGCTACAACGGACTTTACTAAAATAAAAGCTGGAGCATTACATAGAGCAAATGGCGGTTATTTAATTTTGCAAGCAAAAGATCTGTTATCTTATGCTTATGCTTGGGATGCTTTAAAAAGGTCTTTAAAGACGGAAAAAATTATAATTGAAAATATATCTTCTCAATATGGATTTTTGTCAATTTCTTCTTTAAAACCAGAGCCTATAAAGTTGGATGTAAAGGTGATTTTAATAGGTACCCCTTATCTTTACTATTTGCTTTACAATTATGATGAGGACTTTAGCAAACTTTTTAAAATAAAAGTAGATTTTAACGAAGAGATGGAGCTAAATGAAGAAAATATGAAAAATATGGCTTCTTTTATAAAGACCCACTGTGTAGAAAACAATTTAAAGCCCTTTGACAGGGAAGGTGTTGCAAAAGTTATAGAGTATAGTACTAGACTTTCTGAGGACCAGGACAAATTAACTACCCGCTTTAACGAAATTGTGGAAGTATTGTATGAGGCAGATGCCTGGGCAGGTTTGGAAGGAAGTCAAGTAGTTACAGGAGTCCATGTTAAAAAGGCTATAGAAGAAAAAATAAAGAGGGTAAATAAGCTAGAAGAAAAAGTTTTAGAATATTTCAAAAGGGACATATATCTTGTTGATGTTGAGGGAGAGAGAGTAGGAGTTGTCAATGGATTAGCTGTTATAAATTTAGGGGATTATGAATTTGGTAAGCCTTCAAGGATAACTGTCACCACATACCCAGGGGAAGAAGGGGTTGTAAATATTGAAAGAGAATCAAAAATGAGTGGTAGAATACACGACAAAGGAGTTATGATATTGACAGGTTATTTAGGGAGTAAGTTTGCAAAAGATTTCCCTTTGACCCTCTCTGCTAGAATCGTTTTTGAACAGTCCTATGAAGGAGTAGAAGGAGATAGTGCTTCCAGTACAGAACTTTATGCACTCCTTTCCAGCCTTGCAGAAGTTTCTATAAAACAGGGAATTGCCGTAACAGGGTCAGTCAATCAATTTGGGGAGGTACAACCGGTGGGAGGAGTGACCCATAAAATAGAGGGATTTTACAAGGTTTGTAAAGAAAAAGGTTTGACAGGGGAGCAAGGAGTAATAATTCCTCATCAAAATGTCAATAATTTGGTTTTAACAGAAGAAGTTATAGAAGCAGTTAAAGGAGGGCTTTTCCACATCTACAGTGTAAAAACAATTGAAGAAGGGATAGAAATTTTGACAGGAAAAAGCTTTGAAGAAATTTACGATAAAGTTTATAGAAAGCTTAAATATTATTATGGATTATTGTCTAATAAAAAAGAAGATAAAGGGGATAAATAGTGGATTGTGTAACTAAGGAAGAGATAAAAAAATTTGCACAACAAATTGGCATTGACTTAGTAGGTTTTGCAAGTCCTGATTGTTTGAAAGAATATAACAATTTTCTAAAAGAAAGAGAAAATTTAGGCTATAGTTGTTCTATTGAGGAGAGAGATATTCAAAAAAGAATCTCTCCTGAATTTATTTTGCCTGAAGTGAAATCTATTATAGCCATAGCTTTATCATATAATGTGGAACATGAGATTAAATATTATAGTAGAAGCTATGGTATAATTTCAAGAAGCAGCTGGGGAGTAGATTATCATAAAGTTTTAAAAGAGAAGATGGAAAAACTTTCTGAATTTATAAAATCAAAATGCCAAGAAGTAAAAACAGTATGTTTAGTGGACAATAACCCGCTTTTAGAAAGAGAAATTGCCTACCATGCAGGGATAGGGTGGTTTGGGAAAAATGGACTTATAATAAACGATGAATATGGTTCATATATTTTTTTAGGAGAAATACTCATAAACAAATATTTTGAGTCGGATGCACCGCAAAAAACTAAATGTGAGGATTGTAATTTGTGTATAAAAGCTTGTCCTACAAATGCTATAGCTGAACCTTATATAATAGATGCCAATAAATGTTTGTCTTATATTACAGTCAAAAAAGGCAAAATAGAAGAAAAAATAGCTAAAAAAATGGGCAGAAGAATATATGGCTGTGATACTTGCCAGCAAGTGTGTCCTTTTAATAAAAGAGCAAAAAAGGTAGTAAGGCCAGAATTTGTACCGGATAAGTTACTGCCAAGACATGACTTAATAGAAATTTTAAATATGTCAAAAAAGGAATTTGCAGAAATTTTTGGACCAACTTCTTCCTCTTGGAGGGGAAAAAGTATTATAATAAGAAATGCTATAATTGCTTGTGTCAATACAAAGGAAAAAAGTTGTATAGAGCCTATAAAAAACTTGTTAAAGTCACAAAGTCCTCTTTTGAGAGGATATAGTGCATGGGCTCTTTCTCATTTGTGCGACAAAGATAAAGAAGTCGTGGTTGAAATAAAGGAAGCGTTAATTGAAGAAAAAGATGAATTTGCTAAAGAAATGATGGCAAAAGCGATAAATAGGTTAAAAGGGTGAGGAAATTGCAAATAACAAAGGAAGAAGCCTTAAAAGTCATAGAAATACTAAAAAATACTTATCCTAATGCTAAGTCAGGGCTTAAATTTACTAATCCGTTTGAGCTTTTAATTGCCACAATTTTGTCAGCGCAGTGTACAGACAAAAGAGTGAATATAATTACTGACAGGCTTTTTAAAAAGTATAAAACGCCGGAGGATTTTTTAAAGCTTACTCCTGAAGAGCTTCAAGAGGAAATAAGGGAATGTGGTTTGTATAGGAATAAATCAAAAAGTATATTAGAGACATGTAAAATTTTAAAGGAGAAATACGATAGCAAAGTGCCTGAAACTTTAGAGGAATTGTTGACATTACCGGGTGTGGGGAGAAAGACTGCCAATGTAGTTTTAAGCAATGCTTTTTCCAAACAGGCTATAGCAGTGGATACTCACGTTTTCAGAGTGTCCAATCGCATAGGTCTGGCGGACAGTAAAGATGTTTTTACAACAGAGAAGCAGCTTATGGAATTAATACCAGAAAACTTATGGTCTTTATCTCACCACCTTTTAATTCATCACGGAAGAAATTTGTGCACAGCGCGAAAACCTAAATGTGATGAGTGCCCTGTAAATCATCTGTGTTTGTATTTTAAAGGAAGGAAAAATTAATATTTTCGTAACCTTTTTAAGAAATTATTAATTGTATTATAAAGCTAATTGTAATATTATACTATTGTAAATGGAAGAAAGGAATAGGAGAGAAGCAAATGCAAGCAAAGGGTGGTACTAAAAAAAATAATTATTTTTATATTGCAATTATTTTATTGCTTTTGGTTTTCTTATCATCTTCTTTTGCGTATTTTTATTTAATGCTTAATTCTAAAGTTATTGCAAAGGGGATTTTTGTAAATGGCATAAGCATAGGAGGGATGACAAAAGAGGAAGCGGTAAACTTTCTTAAAAATAAGATAAAACTTCCTTCTTTTTCCATTACAGCTAAGTATCAAGACAAAGATTTTGTTATCACATCAGAAGATATCAATTTATCTTATAGCTATCAAGAAATGGTAGATGAAGCTTACAAAATAGGTAGAGAAGGAAATCCTATTGAAAGAGTGAGAGAAATTTATGTGACAGAAAAAGAGGGAAAGTATTTTAGCTTTTATCCCAAGTACGATGAAAATAAATTAAAAGAGTTTGTTGATAAAATTTCTCAAGAGATTGATAAAGAGCCAGTTAATGCGAAAATAAAAATTACAGGAGGAGTAAAACAAATTACACCAGATGTAGAGGGTGTAAAAGTTGATAAAGAGAAAACTTTAAAAAATCTAAAACAGCTTATAGATGAATTAGTAAAAGGAAAGACAGAAAAGACAGAAGTAGAGATTGTAGCGGAGAAAGTTGAAGCAAAAATTTCAAAATCAATGTTAGAAATGATAAATGGACGAATTTCCACTTTTTCTACAGTATTTAATCTTCAAGATGTAAACCGTTCGGGGAATTTAGCAGTGGCGGCAAGAGCCGTAAATGGAACATTGCTTTTGCCAGGAGAGACTTTTTCTTTAAACAAAACTTTAGGTCCAAGAATTATAGAAAATGGTTATAAAGAGGCACCAGTGATAGTAGGAAACAAGCTTGTACCAGATCTCGGTGGAGGTGTGTGCCAAATTGCTACAACCTTGTATAATGCAATTTTACGAGCGGATATAGCAATTACTGAAAGATACCATCACAGTTTTCCGGTAGCTTATGTACCACCAGGACAAGATGCTACTATTTCGGGAGATGTTTTAGATTTAAAATTTAAAAATTCTACTCAATATCCCATATATATTGAATCCTACATAGAAGGCAACAAATTAGTAATGAACATATATGGTTATGTGAAAAATCCTTCAAGATGGATAGATATTCAGTCAGAGATTGTTGAAAAATATGAGCCTAAAATAAAATATATAGATGACCCGACCTTGCCTCAAGGAGAAGAGGTTGTGGATATACAGCCCCATACTGGCTATAAAGTCAATACATATCGTTTGATTTATGAAAATAACAAATTAGTTAAAAGAGAATTTTTATATACAGATGTGTATAAGCCAGTAGATGGAGTAATTAAAAGAGGAACTAAAAAAGTAGAAAAATCTAAACCTATAGACGAGGAAAAAAAGGATGGAAGTGGTGATTTCACTCCAGAACAAGAAAGTCCACCTCAGGATAGTGCGCTCCAGCCTACCAACCCTTAATTTCTTAAAAAAATTCCCACTTTCTATTTAAAAAGTGGGAATTTTTTTAATTGCTAAGCTTCTTTTGACAAGCAGGGCAATAACCATAAAAATATAATTTTTGTTCTACCAGTCTGTAATCTGTGTGCTTTTTCACTTCTTCTATGAGATTTTGAAGAACAGATTCATCTAAATCTTCTACTTTGCCACAGCCCAGGCATACCAAATGAGGATGTGAGTTTGTATTAGCATCATATCGGAAACTGCCTTCTCCTACGTTTAATTCTTGAATGAGCCCTATATTTTTTAAGACTTCTAAAGTTTTATATACAGTAGCTAAACTCATTGTAGGAAAATCAGAGGCAAGCTTTTTGTATATAGTTTCTGCTGTAGGATGTTCTTTTGTATTTCTAAGCAGATTAAGTATTGCTAATCTTTGAGGTGTTACTTTAAGCCCTTTTTGCTTTAAGAGGGCAGCAGCTTCCTCCATTATATCACTCCATTTCACAAAAGATAATATTTTTCTTTTGATATTTTGTGTCTTAATTATATCTCTATTCATTAATAATGTCAATTGTTTTTGAACAAGTCGGCGATATGGCAATTTACAGTGATATAATGTATAATATAATTGAACACAATAAATTAAGGAGTTGAAAGGAATGCAATACAAATTAATTGCCATCGATATGGATGATACTCTTTTAAGACACGATAAAACTATATCTAAAGAGAATATAGAGGCATTACATAAAGCTCGGGAAAAAGGAGTATATGTGGTAATATCTACAGGAAGGGTTTTTGCTTCCGCTTATGCATATGCAGATATGATTGGTTTTAGAACTTACATAATTGCAAGTAATGGTGCTTTGATAAGGGACCCTAACAATAATACTATTTATGAAAGTATTTTAAACTATGACAGTATGGTAGAAATTATAAAGGTTTGTCAAAAATATAATACATATTTTCAGCTTATAAGTGACACGACAGTTTTTTCGCCAGAGATTACAAATAAATTTCAAAGATACGCTGAGTGGAATGAGCTTTTTAAAACAGAATTAAAAGTAAATGTTAAAGAGATAAAAGAGCCATTAGAAGACATAGATAAACTAAAAGACAGTGTTTTAAAAATCATAGTTTTTAATGATGATATTGAGGTATTAAAAAGCATAAGAGAAGAATTGTCAAAAAATGATTCAATCCAAATCACCAGTTCCTACATGGACAATATTGAAATTGTCAACAAAGGAGTTAGCAAAGGAAGGGCTCTTGAAATTTTGGGAGAATATTTAAGTATAAAAAAAGAAGAAATGATAGCAATAGGAGATAGTGAAAATGATATTGAAATGATCAAGTTCGCAGGGTTAGGAGTAGCAATGGAAAATGCGATTGAAGAAGTGAAAAAGGTAGCAGATTTTATAACAAAGTCTAATATGGAAGATGGTGTAAAGTACGTTATTGATAAATTTATATTAAAACAATAAAAAGAAAGGAGTATTTTTATGAAAAAAACTGTATACTTGCGCATAACCGGACATGTGCAAGGGGTGGGGCTGAGGTATTCTGTGTATCAAAAGGCAGTTTCTTTGGGAATTGCAGGTTATGCGGAAAATCTTTATGATGGCAGTGTAGAAGTTGTTGCAGAAGGGGAAGAGGAAAGTATTAAAGAATTGATAAATTTTATTAAAACAGGTTTGAGATGGGCAAAAGTAGATAATGTAGAAGAAAGATGGTCGGATTACAAAGGGGAGTATCGGGATTTCCGGATTTATTAGTTGCTCTTTTTTTATTCAATAAAACGTTTAAATGTGATATAATAATTAAAAAATAGTTTTACTATTTTAATGAGTTAATTTATTAATAGCGATTGAGGGTGCATGAATATGAGGATGGAATTCGATTTAAAACTTCAACAAACTCAAAAACTTATAATGACTCCTGAACTAAAACAGGCTATTGAGATTTTACAATTAAATTCCTTAGAACTTAATGCTCTTATAGAACAGGAATTAGAGACTAATCCTCTTCTTGAAAAAGAAGAAGTTATCGAAGAAGATATATATGAATCTAATGATTTTACTGAGTTGGCTAAATATATACGAGAAACAGAAGAGAGAATGTATTATGATGATTCCGATGATGAAGAAATAGAAGAAGTCAATTATGAAAACTTTGTGTCCACAAAGCCTTCTTTGACTGACCACCTTTTGTTCCAACTTCACATAACCCCTGTTTCTCCTAAAATCCAGAAAATATGTGAATATATAATATTTAGTCTAAGTCCGAGTGGTTATTTGAGAGAGGATATAAAAGATATTGCGGAAATTCTGGAATGTACTGAAGAAGAGGTATTAGAAGGATTATCTATAGTTCAATCTTTTGACCCCCCAGGAATTGCAGCACGTAATTTGCAAGAATGTTTAAAACTTCAGCTTTTAGCCCAAGATAGTTACAAAGGCATTGTAAAAGAATTGGTAGACTATCATCTTGAGGAAATTGCTGAGGGGAAGTATTCATACTTAGCAAAGTTGTATAATATTTCCCTAAAAGAAGTACAACAAGCTGTAGATTTTATAAAAAAACTCAATCCTAAACCGGGAAGCAGCTTTTCTTCTACAGCAGATGTTAGATATATTGTACCAGATGTGGAGGTAATAAAAAGAGAGGGAGAGTATTTTGTTATAGTAAACGATTCAGTCACTCCTAAGCTCAAGATTAATAATTACTATCATTCTATTTTAAATAGCCATGATGAAGAAGCTAAAAAATATATAAATTCAAAACTGCAATCAGCCATGTGGCTTATAAAGAGTTTAGAAAGTAGAAAAGAAACTTTGTATAAAGTAGTTAAAGCAATAGTGGAGTTACAAAGGGATTTTCTTGACAAAGGTATCAATTACTTAAAGCCTATGACACAAAAACAAATTGCTGATATTGTAGGTATCCATGAATCTACTGTCAGCAGAGCTATAAATGGGAAATATGTTGCGACTCCAAGAGGGCTTTTTGAACTAAAATTTTTCTTTCAATCTGGAATTTCTAATAAAAATGGGAATGAATTTTCTGCTGAAACTATTAAAAATCTCATAAAAAAATTGATCGAAGAAGAAGATCCAACAAATCCTTTAAGTGACCAGAAAATAGCGGATATTTTAAAAGAAAAAAATATTAATATTTCAAGAAGAACAGTGGCAAAATATAGAGAGGAATGCAACATTCCTTCTACTATCAAAAGAAGAAGATATTAAATGGGCATGTAAATGCCCATTTAGGCTATTGAAAAAGCTTTATTAATAGTATAAAATAGTTAATGTAAATACTTTTTATGAAATGTGGGACATTTATAGAATAACGGGACTTTAACCGTCCTGAAGAGGGAAATGGCATGAAAGATATTATAGCTTTACAACAAAAGATAGTACCAGAGTTAATAGATTTACTTCAAAAGAGATATACTATAATGCGAAACATATATTTTAATCAACCCATAGGGCGAAGGGCACTTTCACACCAGTTGAATATGGGGGAACGAATAATTAGAAGTGAGGTATCCTTTTTGAAGGCTCAAGGTTTGGTGGATATAAATCCGATGGGAATGACTATCACCAAAGAGGGAGAAGAATTAATTGAGAACTTGAAAGATTTTATACATGAGCTTAAAGGGCTTAACAATATTGAAAGTTTGTTAAAGGACAAGCTGGGTATTGAGAAGGTCATAGTTGTACCAGGAGATATAGAACAAGATCCTATGATAAAAAAAGAATTAGGAAAATCAGCGGCGAATTACCTAAAAACTATAATAAATTATGACAGTATTATTGCTTTAACTGGTGGTTCAACTGTCTTAGAAGTTGCAAATGGTATGCCTCAACTTTATTCCCAATCAAACATAGTAGCTGTGCCAGCCCGTGGTGGATTAGGCCGGGAAGTAGAAAAGCAGGCAAATACAATCGCTTCAATTTTAGCTAAAAAACTTGGCGGTACATACAAGATGTTGCACGTGCCGGATAATTTGGGCAAAGAGGCGGTAAAGAGTCTCATCAAAGAGCCGGATATAAAAGATGTAGTAGAAACCTTGAAAAAAGCAGATATTTTGATATTTGGAATAGGTCGCGCAGATATAATGGCAGAGAGAAGGAATTTACCACAAGATATTAGAGATTTTTTAGAAGGGAACAATGCTACAGCTGAAGCTTTAGGATATTATTTTGATAGAGAAGGAAAAGTGGTCTATGCAACGCCAAGCATTTTCTTGACTTTAGAAGACCTGAAGTTTGTTAAAAATTTAATAGCAGTATCTGGCGGAAAAGGTAAAGCAGAAGCTATTGTTTCTACTTGCAGAAGTGGCAATGTACAAGTGCTTGTCACTGATGAAGGAGCTGCATTTGAGATTTTAAAAATTGTTTAAAACACCTTTTCAGGTGTTTATAAAATAAAAATCAAGGAGGAATACATAATGGGTGTTAAAGTTGCTATCAATGGTTTTGGAAGAATTGGAAGAAATGTATTCAGAGCTGCATTTAAGAAAAATGTTGACCTTGAATTTGTAGCTATCAACGATTTAACAGATGCAAAAACATTGGCTCATCTATTAAAATACGATTCTACTTTTGGTAAATTTGAAGGAGAAGTATCTTATACGGATGATGCGTTAATTGTAAATGGCAAGGAAATTAAAATTTTCAAAGAAACTGACCCTGCAAAGCTTCCATGGAGAGAATTGGGAGTAGACATTGTAATTGAATCCACAGGAAGATTTACAAACAAAGATGATGCTATAAAGCACATCCATGCTGGAGCTAAAAAAGTTATAATTTCTGCACCTGCTAAGAATGAGGACATAACAATTGTTATGGGTGTTAATGAAAACATGTATGACCCAGCTAACCATCATGTAATTTCAAATGCTTCTTGTACAACCAACTGCTTAGCACCAATAGCTAAGGTTATTAACGACAAATTCCGCATTAAAAAAGGTATGATGACAACAGTTCACTCTTACACAAATGACCAAAGAATACTTGACTTACCTCACAGCGATTTGAGAAGAGCAAGGTCTGCGGCTATGTCAATAATACCTACTACAACAGGTGCAGCAAAGGCTATTCACTTAGTAATTCCTGAATTAAAAGGAAAAATGAATGGTTTTGCGATGAGGGTTCCAACTCCAGACGTATCTGTTGTTGATCTTGTTGCAGAAGTTGAAGTACCTGTTACAGTTGAAGAGGTTAATGCAGCATTAAAAGAAGCTTCTGAAACATATATGAAAGGCATTTTAGGTTATTCTGAAGAGCCATTAGTTTCAATGGACTATAAAGGAGACGACAGATCTTCTATAGTTGATGCACCTCTTACAATGGTAATTGAAGGAACATTAGTGAAAGTTGTTTCTTGGTATGACAATGAATGGGGTTATTCCAACAGAGTTGTTGACCTTGCAAAATATATTGCTGACAGACTCTAAGTAGTAAAGGGTCCGTGTCCTTTGTGGACCGGACCTTTAAATCCTAATATAAGGAGGTTTTTGTGATGAAAAAGACAGTGCGTGATATAGATGTGGCGGGAAAAAGAGTTTTAGTGAGAGTAGATTTTAATGTGCCTATGGATGAAAACAAAAATATAACAGATGACACTCGTATAAAAGCAGCACTTCCTACTATTGAGTATTTAATAAATCACAATGCTAAAGTAATACTGGTATCCCATTTAGGAAGACCAAAGGGCAAAGTAAATCCAGAATATTCTTTAAAACCTGTTGCAAAAAGGTTGTCAGAGCTTTTAGGCAAACAAGTCATTATGGCAGAGGATGTAATTGGAGATGATGCTAAAACAAAAGCAGCTGCATTAAAAGAAGGAGAAGTATTGCTTTTAGAAAATGTGAGATTCCACGCAGAAGAAGAGAAAAATGACACTCAATTTGCAAAAGAGTTAGCTTCTTTAGCAGATATATATGTAAATGATGCTTTTGGCACAGCTCACAGGGCCCATGCTTCTACAGCAGGCGTTGCAGCTTATTTGCCGGCAGTATCAGGCTTTTTAATTGAAAAAGAACTTACTATTATGGGAGAAGCTTTAGAAAATCCAAAGAGACCATTTGTCGCTATATTAGGAGGAGCTAAAGTTTCTGACAAAATAGGGGTTATAACAAACCTATTAGAAAAAGTAGATAGCCTTTTAATTGGCGGTGGTATGGCTTACACCTTTATAAAAGCAAAAGGATATGAAATTGGTAAGTCGCTTTTAGAAGAGGATAAAATAGAGTTAGCTAAAGAATTAATGGAGAAGGCTAAGCAAAAAGGTGTTAATTTGATGCTTCCTGTTGATACAGTTATTGCTAAAGAATTGAAATCAGGCGTACCTTATGAAGTAGTCGATATAGACAAAATGCCTCAAGACCAAATAGGAGTAGACATTGGACCTAAGACTATTGAAGAATACTCAAAAGTGATAAAACGCGCCATGACAGTAGTGTGGAATGGGCCTATGGGAGTTTTTGAAATTCCTGAGTTTGCAAAAGGTACAGAGGCTATTGCGAAAGCTTTGAGTGAATGCAAAGGTACTACTATAGTAGGCGGTGGTGATTCTGCAGCTGCTATAGAGCAATTAGGATATGCGGATAAAGTCACTCATATTTCTACTGGAGGAGGAGCTTCTCTAGAGTTTTTGGAAGGCAAAGTATTGCCAGGAATTGATGTTTTAAATGATAAGTAAAGGGGTGTTTGTTTTGAGAAGACCAATAATTGCAGGTAACTGGAAAATGCACATGACCCCTTCTGAAGCGGTGAAGTTAGTTGAGGAATTGATACCTCAAGTGAAAGACGCAAAAGCAGAAGTTGTAGTAATACCTCCTTTTGTGGACTTGACAGAGGTAAATAAAGTAATTCAAGGTACTAATATTCTTCTCGGAGCACAAGATATGTTTTGGGAAGAAAAGGGCGCATATACGGGGGAAATTTCACCTTTAATGCTTAAAGAGATTGGGGTGAAATATGTTGTAATAGGCCACTCTGAAAGAAGGCAGTATTTTGGTGAGACTGATGAAATGGTGAATAAAAAAGTTTTATCCGCTCTATCTCACGGCTTAAGTCCTATTGTGTGTGTAGGAGAATCTCTTTCTCAAAGAGAAGAAGGAAAAACTTTTGAAGTAGTTTTAAATCAAACTAAAGAGGCTTTAAAAGGTGTTTCACACGATGATATTGTAAATGTAGTAATAGCTTATGAGCCAATTTGGGCTATAGGTACTGGCAAAACTGCTACAGCTAAAGATGCCAATGAAGTGATAAAAGCTATAAGGAATACTATAGCTTCCCTTTATGGAAAAGAAAAAGCAAGTTTAGTTAGGATACAGTATGGGGGGAGTGTAAAGCCCGAGAACATTTCTGAACTCATGGCAGAGAGCGATATAGACGGGGCTTTAGTAGGGGGAGCAAGTCTTGTAGCATCAGATTTTGCAAAGATTGTCAATTATTAAGGAGAGGATTATATGCCTGAAAAATTAACCATGCTAGTTATACTGGATGGGTTTGGACTATCAGACAAAAAAGAAGGAAATGCAGTATATCAAGCTAATACTCCAAATTTAGATTTTTACTTTAAAAACTATCCCCATACGATTCTTTCCGCCAGTGGCCTTGCAGTAGGACTTCCTGAGGGACAAATGGGAAACTCAGAAGTAGGGCACTTAAATATTGGAGCGGGAAGAATAGTATATCAAGAACTTACGAGAATTAGTAAAGATATAAAAGAAGGTACCTTTTTTAAGAAAAAAGAATTTTTAGATGCGATAGAAAATGTAAAGAAAAACAACTCAAAACTACATCTTTTTGGCCTTTTGTCAGATGGAGGGGTTCACAGCCACATAACTCATTTATTTGCTTTAATGAAATTGGCAAAAGAACATGGGTTAAAAGAAATATATATTCATGCTTTCTTAGATGGAAGAGATGTTCCACCCGCTTGTGCAAAGGAATATATAAAGCAGTTTGAAGAAGAGTCAAACAGGATTGGCATAGGAAAAATTGCAACGATTTCTGGAAGATATTATGCAATGGATAGAGACAAAAGATGGGATAGAACTAAAAAGGCTTATGATGCAATAGTGTTGGGAAAAGGTGTTTATGCTAATTCACCAATGGAAGCAATAGATATAGCTTATTCAAAAGACCAAACTGACGAGTTTGTAGAACCAACGGTAATTTTAGAAAATGGAAAGCCAGTTGCTACGGTAGAAACGGGGGATTCTATAATATTCTTCAATTTTAGACCTGACAGAGCAAGGCAACTTACCAGAGCTTTTATTGACGAGGTATTTAACCATTTTGAAAGAGAAAAAGGGTATTTGCCTGTATTCTTTGTGTCTATGACGCAATATGATGAAACCTTTGAAAACATACATGTGGCGTATAAGCCAGAAAGACTGGAGAATACTCTTGGTGAATACTTAAGTAAAAAAGGGATTAAACAGCTTAGAATTGCAGAAACAGAAAAATACGCCCATGTGACTTTCTTCTTCAACGGTGGCGTAGAAGAGCCAAATGAAGGAGAAGAAAGAATTTTAGTTCCTTCGCCTAAAGTAGCTACTTACGACCTAAAGCCAGAAATGAGCGCTTATGAGGTTACAGATACTGTAATACCTAAGATTATGTCAGATCAATATGGCTTTATTCTTTTAAACTTTGCAAATCCTGATATGGTAGGGCATACAGGAGTTTTAAATGCTGCAATAAAAGCGATTGAAGCAATAGATGAGTGCCTTGGAAGAATAGTAAATGCTGTTCAAAGTGTAGGAGGGACAATAATTATAACAGCTGACCATGGCAATGCGGAAGAGATGATTGACCCTGTGACAAAAGAGCCACAGACAGCTCATACTATAAACCCAGTTCCATTTATTGTTATAGGTGAGGGAGATATTGATTTAAGAAAAGATGGGATACTGGCTGACATTGCTCCTACAATTTTGGACATAATGAAACTACCAGTTCCTAAAGAGATGACGGGAAAATCTTTAATCATTGGAAGAAGATAAAATTTAAAATAAAATTTAAAAAGAAAGGAGAAATTGTCATGTCATCAATAATTGATATTTTTGCAAGAGAAATACTTGACTCCCGTGGAAATCCCACAGTTGAAGTAGAGGTAGAGTTAGATAGCGGTGCCGTAGGAAGAGCTGCTGTGCCTTCAGGGGCTTCTACAGGAGCTTTTGAAGCAGTTGAGTTACGAGATGGAGATAAATCAAGATATTTGGGAAAAGGAGTGCTAAAAGCTGTTCAAAATGTCAATGACATTATTGCTCCTGAGCTAATTGGCATGGAAGCACAAGACCAAGTAGCAATTGACAAAGCGATGATTGAACTAGATGGAACTCCCAATAAGAGCAAATTAGGAGCAAATGCTATCTTAGGGGTATCTTTGGCAGTGGCAAAGGCAGCAGCTGAGGAATGTGGTTTACCTTTGTATCAATACATTGGTGGAGTAAATGCAAAAACTCTTCCTGTGCCAATGATGAACATATTAAACGGTGGAAAACACGCTGATAACAATGTAGATATACAAGAGTTTATGATAATGCCTGTTGGTGCTCCAAACTTCCGTGAAGCATTAAGAATGTGTTCAGAAGTTTATCACAATTTGAAAAACGTGTTACATTCTAAAGGGTTAAGTACAACAGTTGGTGATGAAGGAGGTTTTGCTCCCAACCTTACCTCAAATGAAGAAGCTATACAAGTCATATTGGAAGCTATAGAAAAAGCGGGATATGTGCCAGGAGAAGATATAGTATTAGCATTAGATCCTGCTTCAACAGAGCTTTATAAAGAGGATGGGAAATATCATTTTGAAGGAGAAGGAATTGTAAGAACCCCCGAAGAAATGGTAGATTTTTGGGAACAACTTGTTAACAAATATCCTATTGTCTCTATTGAAGACGGTCTTGCAGAAGAAGACTGGAATGGATGGAAACTATTGACTGAAAGATTAGGCAAGAAGATACAGCTTGTAGGAGACGACTTATTTGTAACGAATACTCAAAGACTTTCAAAAGGTATAAGCATGGGAGTAGCAAATTCAATCCTTATAAAACTCAATCAAATAGGAACTTTAACAGAAACTCTTGATGCTATTGAAATGGCAAAAAGAGCAGGATATACAGCTGTTGTGTCTCACCGCTCAGGAGAGACAGAAGATTCAACAATTGCAGACCTTGTAGTTGGAGTAAATGCAGGGCAAATTAAAACTGGAGCACCTGCAAGAACTGACAGAGTCGTAAAATATAATCAGCTTTTAAGAATTGAAGAAGCTTTAGGAAGCACAGCTCAATATCTTGGCAAAAATGCTTTTTACAATGTAAAAAAGTAATTAAAAGGGGATCCAAATGGGTTCCCTTTTTTAATAGTCCGTGTAAAATTATAAGTTAGGTAATATTGCTGACATTTTGCACAAGAGAAGCGACTTGACAGCCCGGCACTCAACCGAAAATGTTAAAAAAGGAGAATAAGAGAAAGGACCAGCCCGTTCAGTTGAGTGCCGGGAAACTTAGCGAGACCGAAAGACGGAAGCGGGGCCGAAGCCAAGGATGGCGGAGGCGGGCAACTATTAACTTTTGACACACACTTTTTAATTAAACCTCTTGATTAAGAGATACATTATGATATAATATAGTATGTGGTATTGTGTTTTTGACAGAGCAAAAATTAGAGATAAGGCGGTGTAAATATGCTAAAAACTGTACTTATGGTTATACAAATTTTGGTTAGCATTTTCTTGATAGTAGTTATACTTTTACAAAAGGGCAAAAGTGCAGGTATTTCTGGTGTAATTGCAGGAGGAGCAGAAACATTTTTTGGGAAAAATAAAGCTCGAACTATGGAGGGGACATTAGAAAGGCTTACAACTATAGCGGCGGCGTTGTTTATAATTTTGTCTATGGTATTGACTATAATGATGGCTAAATAAAAAAGACAGTGCATTTAGAAATGAAAAAACCCTTTATGGGTTTTTATTTTTACCACCACAAATAAAAAAGGCTGGGTGGTCAAATGAAAATTAGAGAAATTACAGAGGAATTAGAATATCAGCTGCTTTCTCCTTATGCGACAAAAAGCCGTGAAACTCGCGGCAGGGATAAAGAAGAGGAAAAATGCGATATAAGGACAGAATTTCAAAGAGATAGAGACAGGATTATTCATAGCAAAGCTTTTAGAAGATTGAGCCATAAAACACAAGTCTTTATTTCTCCAGAAGGTGACCATTATAGAACAAGGCTAACTCATACTTTAGAAGTAGCTCAGATCGCAAGAACAATTGCAAGAGCTTTGAGGTTAAACGAAGATTTGACAGAAGCTATTGCTTTAGGTCATGATTTAGGACATACTCCTTTTGGCCATTCTGGTGAGGAAGTTTTAAATAGACTTTTAAAAGATGGCTTTAGACATAATGAACAAAGCATTAGAGTGGTTGAGGTTTTAGAAAATGATGGAAAGGGTCTTAATTTGACTTGGGAAGTTAAGGATGGCATATGTAACCACTCTACCGCAGGAAATCCTCAGACTTTAGAGGGACAAGTAGTACAAATTTCTGATAAAATAGCATACATTAATCATGATATAGATGATGCAATAAGGGGAAAAGTTTTAAAGCCGGAGGATTTGCCAAAAGATTTAATAGGAATTTTGGGAGCTAAGCATAGTAAGAGAATAGATACAATGGTAAAAGATGTTATAAATAATAGCTTAGGGAAGCCAAGAGTTTCAATGAGTAAAGAGATTTATGAGGCTACTTATAGCTTGAGGGATTTTTTATTCAAAAAAGTTTATATTGGGTCAAAAGCTAAAAAAGATGAGGAAAAAGCCAAAAGAGTAGTAGAGCAATTGTTTTATTACTTTTATGACAATATTGACAAGATGCCTCAAGAATTTATAAAACTTGCTGAGATTTATGGAAGAGAAAGAGCTGTTGCTGATTATATTGCTGGTATGACAGACAAATATGCTCTTTTAAAATACAAAGAGATTTTTTTGCCCAGTCCTTGGTTTGAGCAAAATATTTTTTGATTTTAATAAAAATTTAATAAAACCAAAGAAGGATTTTTAAATCTTTTGTCGAATATATATTGGTCGCTACTAATAAATTAATTTGGTAAAGAGGAATTTAACAATTTTTGTCGAATAGAATAATTAGGTGATATTGATGGCTTACTCAAGAGAAATGATTGAAAAAGTCATAGAAGCAAATGACATAGTAGATGTTATATCAGAGTATGTAGAACTAAAAAAAGCGGGAAAAGAATTTAAAGGTCTGTGTCCTTTTCATAGAGAAAAAACCCCATCTTTTATGGTCAGTCAAGAAAAACAGGTTTATCACTGTTTTGGCTGTAATGCCAGTGGAAATGTTGTTACTTTTATAATGGATATTGAAAATTTGACTTTTAAAGAAGCAATTGAATTTTTAGCAGATAGAGTGGGAATAACTCTTGAAGAAAGCCAACTAAGTGATCAGGAGTACCGAAGAAAGAAGCTTATTGACGAAATATATAAAATAAATAAATTAGCAGCTATGTATTTTTATAATAAGCTTTTTTCTGAAGAAGGTAGACAGGCTTTAGCTTATATAAGAAAAAGAGGTTTGACAGAAGCAACGATAAAAAAATTTGGAATAGGTTATTCACCACCTCAAGGAAATGGACTTTTAAATTTTTTAAAGGAAAAAGGCTATACAGAAAGTTTTCTGGTAAAGGCGGGACTTTTGTCTCAAAAAAATAACCGCTATTACGACAGGTTTAGAAATAGAGTAATGTTTCCTATTATAGATGTAAAGGGTAATGTTATAGGTTTTGGAGGCCGCTCTATTGATGATAGTTTGCCTAAATACTTAAACACTCCGGAGACAGAGGTCTTTAAAAAAGGCAAAACGCTATTTGCAATAAATTTTGCTAAAAAACTCAACAAGACAAATTTATTATTGTAGAAGGATACATGGACGCTATTTCCTTACACCAAGCTGGAATAGATTGTGCTGTAGCATCTTTAGGAACCGCTTTGACAGGGGACCAAGCAAGACTCATAAAAAGGTATAAAGGAAATGTTGTAATTGCTTATGATGCGGATGAAGCTGGTATTAGTGCCGCATTAAGAGGACTTGACATTCTTGATGAATTGAATTTAAATATAAAAGTACTGACTATTCCTTATGGGAAAGACCCTGATGAGTTTATAAAAAAAGAAGGAGTAGAAGCATTTAATCAATTAATAGAAAATGCCGATAGTTTAATTGAGTTTAAAGCAAAGGTATATAGAAAAAATCTCGACCTTGATAACCCTCAAGATAGAATAATATATGTTAAAAAAATTGCAAAAGATATTGCAAAACTTTCTGATGAAGTGAAAAGGGAAGTCTATATTTCTTCAGTGGCTAAAGTTGCTCAAATATCTGAGAATGCAGTGAGAACAGAGGTTGCTCGTTTTGTCAATAGGGAAATTGAAAAAAATCAAAAAAATATGTATATGGCTGGCAAGATAAGGCATAATATATACAGTAGCAGTAGTAAAATATCACCAGAAAAGTACTTAATTGCATTGCTACTGTATGATAATAATCTTTACAAAAGGGTGAAAGAAACAATTACTGCCGATATGCTGGAGAATGTTAAATTAAAGCCAATTTTTGAAGAAATAATGTCAAGGTTGGAGGATGGGAAAAAAACTCAAATAAATGATATTGTTTATTTATTACAAGACGAAAATCTCATATCTGATTTTAACGATATTATTAAAGCTTTTTACGAGAGTGAAAATATTACTGAACAAGCTATTGATGATATTATAAACAAGATTCTCATTAACAGTTTGGCAGTTAAAAGAGAAAAGATTAAAAGAGCCATCAATGAAGCTCATATGTTGGGGGATATAGATAAAGAAAGGCAACTTTTAATAGAATTACAAAATTGTGAAAAGGAGATGCTAAAGATAAAAAATGGCTAAAAAGAAAGAAACCCATAGGGAGGGGAAACCTATGAACAACGAAGAATTGTCTAAAGAAGCCATTACAGAACTTATCAATAAAGGAAAAAAACTGGGATGCTCACCTACAATGAGATAATGGATTCTTTAGAAGATATTGATTTAAATCCTGACCAAATTGAGAAGGTATATGATGCTTTTGAAGACATGGGAATTGAAATTGTTGGGGAAGAACCTCGTCAGGAAGAAATAACTGAAGAAGATTTAGACTTAGACCTTTCTCTTCCTGAAGGAATCAGTATAGATGACCCTGTGAGAATGTATTTGAAGGAGATAGGCAAGATTCCTCTTCTCACTCCTGAAGAAGAGATTGAATTGGCAAAAAGAATCGAACAAGGAGACGAAGAAGCTAAAAAAAGACTTATAGAAGCCAATTTAAGATTGGTTGTAAGCATAGCAAAAAGATACGTAGGAAGAGGAATGCTTTTCTTAGATTTGATACAAGAGGGAAATTTAGGGTTACTCAAAGCAGTTGAAAAATTTGACTATAGAAAAGGCTACAAATTCAGTACTTATGCCACATGGTGGATAAGACAGGCTATCACAAGAGCTATTGCAGACCAAGCAAGAACCATAAGAATCCCTGTACACATGGTAGAAACTATCAACAAATTGATAAGAGTTCAAAGGCAATTGCTGCAGGAATTAGGTCGCGAACCTACCCCTGAAGAGTTGGCAAAAGAGATGGGTATGCCAGAAGAAAAAGTAAGAGAGATAATGAAAATAGCGCAAGAACCTGTATCTTTAGAAACTCCTATTGGGGAAGAGGAAGACAGCCACTTAGGAGATTTTATACCCGATGAAGATGCACCAGCTCCAGCAGAAGCTGCTGCTTTTACAATGCTAAAAGAACAATTGATGGATGTTCTTGATACTCTAACGCCAAGGGAAGAGAAAGTACTAAGACTTAGATTTGGCCTTGATGACGGCCGAGCAAGAACTTTAGAGGAAGTAGGAAAAGAGTTTAATGTTACAAGAGAACGCATAAGACAAATTGAGGCAAAAGCATTAAGAAAATTGAGGCATCCCAGCAGAAGCAAAAAATTAAAAGATTTCCTTGATTAAATAAGCTTCTTGACAATGGGGCAAAAATCTGTATAATTATTATTGTATTCCTCAGTAGCTCAAGGGTAGAGCAACCGGCTGTTAACCGGTAGGTTGTAGGTTCGAATCCTACCTGAGGAGCCACTTTTTGGGCCTTTAGCTCAGCTGGCAGAGCGGTCGGCTCATAACCGATTGGTCCGGGGTTCAAATCCCTGAAGGCCCACCATTTTGATAAAAAAGCATTTAGCTTTAAATGCTTTTTTATTTTTTTATACTTTTAGGAGGATTACATGAAACTTACAGAGCGATTAGGGAAAATTGCTGAATATATTCCTCATGGGTCAAAAGTTGCAGACATAGGTACTGACCATGGTTTTATTCCTGTTTACCTTATTGAAAACAAAATAGCTACCTATGTCGTTGCTTCAGATTTAAATAAAGGTTCCTTAAATAAAGCTGTAAAAGAAGTTCAGAAGCGAAATTTGCAATCTTTGATAGACACAAGGTTAGGGAATGGTCTTAATGTTTTATCTCCAGGGGAAGTAGACGTAGTTGTCATTGCAGGTATGGGAGGAATTTTGATTACAAAAATATTAGAGGAAGGAAAAGATACTGCAAAAACTATTAAGAAATTTATACTTCAACCTATGAGAGATTCAACATATTTGAGGAAATACTTAATAGAAAATGGATATAAAATTTGTGATGAGGAATTAGTGAAGGAAAATCAAAAATATTATGAAATAATAGTAGCAGAACATGGTAGACAAAAAGTCAAAAATGACATATATTATCAAGTAGGGGAAAAACTCATACAAAAAAAACATCCACTGTTAAAAGAATTTTTGCAGTATAAAATCGACAAAATGAAGAAAATCATAAATAAACTTCCTGAAACCAATGAAAAGCGTAAGCAATTAGAGGAAAAAGTAAAGAAATTCGAGGTGTTGATAAATGGGCTTGAAATGCCAAGTAATAGCTTCCATAATGGATAAACTTGCACCGCGTAAATTTGCTGAAGAGTGGGATAACGTGGGATTATTAATAGGAGATGGTTCTAAAGATATCTCAAAAGTTTTAGTAGCTTTGGATGCTACTTCTGAAGTAATTAAAGAAGCGGTTGACAAAAAAGTAGATATGATTGTAACTCATCATCCGTTAATTTTTAAGCCAATAAAAAATGTCAGAGCTGATAATCCAGTGGGCTCATTGTTAATACAACTTATTAAAAATGATATCTCGCTTTATGCAGCCCATACCTCTTTTGATATAGCTCCAAATGGGGTGAATGATATTTTGTGTAATGTCTTAGGAATATACGATAGGGAAGTTTTGGATGTCACTTATTCCGAAGGATATAAAAAAATTGCAGTTTATGTGCCACAAGGATATGAAGAAGTGGTAAGAAATGCTATGTGCAGTGCAGGCGCTGGTTTTGTTGGGAATTATAGTGATGCTACTTTTCAGGCGCGAGGCATTGGAACTTATAGACCTTTAGAAGGAACAAACCCATTCATTGGTGAAACAGGGAAACTAGAAAAAACAGAAGAAGTAAAGATAGAAACTATAGTACCTCAGAGATATTTAGAAAAAGTGGTAACTGCAATGCTGAATGTTCATCCCTATGAAGAGGTTGCTTATGATATTTATTCTTTGGAAAATGTTAAAGAAGAATATGGGCTTGGAAGAATTGGAATTATTTCAGAAACTACTTTGCAAGAATTAGCTTTACAAGTAAAAGCAAAACTTAAAATTAATAATTTAAGAGTGGTAGGAGACCTAAATAAAAAGATCAGAAAAGTGGCTGTATGTGGTGGAAGCGGTGCAAGTCTTATTCACAAAGCTGTTTCTAAAGGAGCGGATGTTTTAATAACAGCAGATATTGGCTATCACGATGCAGTAGAAGCCCAACACCTCGGATTGGCTTTAATTGATGCTGGACATTTTGCTACGGAGAATATTGCAGTCAGGTTTATTGCAGAATATATAATCGATGAAACTCAGAAACAGGGACACGAAATAGAAGTATTAATTAGTGAAAGTCAAAAAGATCCTTTTATGTATCTATAATTAGGTTGACAAAAACAGATATATATGATAATATATACTCGACTGATATTAGAAAAATATATATGAAATAACGCATGTGAGTAAGTCGGATGGCCGCGTGCGATTTCGCACGAGGAAAGTCCGAGCTCCACAGGGCAGGGTGCCGGGTAACACCCGGTGGAGGCGACTCCAAGGAAAGTGCAACAGAGATATACCGCCTGGCACTCAACTTGTTTAGTGCCAGGTAAGGGTGGAAAGGTGAGGTAAGAGCTCACCAGGGACCAGGCGACTGGTCTGCTCTGCAAACCCCACCTGGAGCAAGGCGAATAGGAGGGAGTAGGTGGCCCGCCGTTTCCCTCGGGTTATGCCGCTAGAGGTGTCAGGCAACTGACCCCCTAGATAGATGGCCATCCTCGACAGAACTCGGCTTATAGACTTGCTCACATGCATTTAAAATACCATGATTTTGTGGTATTTTTTATTTTTTATTTATACAAAATTAAAAAATTGTTTGGTCCATAAATTTTTGTTTGATTTAAAAGCTGTTTTTTGCTAATATTATATATGGGCAAAACTATTATAGAAGGAGAGATTCAGATGAGCATACATATTGGTGCTAAAGAAAACGAAATCGCTCAAACAGTGTTATTGCCAGGAGATCCTTTAAGGGCTAAATACATAGCAGAAAATTTTCTTGAAGATGTAAAATGTTACAATGAAGTTAGAGGAATGTATGGTTTTACAGGATATTATAAAGGGAAAAGAGTGTCAGTTCAAGGGACAGGCATGGGAGTACCTTCTTTATCTATTTATGTAAATGAGCTTATAACCAGTTACAACGTGAAAAATCTTATAAGAATAGGTACTTGTGGTTCTTTGCAGCCAGATATCAAACTCAGAGATATAGTAATTGCCATGAGCTCTTCAACAGACTCTGCAATAAATAAGATTAGATTTAATGGCATGGATTATGCTCCTACAGCAAGTTTTAAATTATTGAAAAAAGCCTATGATAAAGCAATGGAGTTAGGAATACAACCTAAAGTAGGAAATATTCTTACAACGGATACTTTTTATAATGATGACCCAGACAGTTGGAAACTATGGGCGAAGTTTGGTGTTTTGGCAGTAGAAATGGAAACTGCAGGACTATATACTTTGGCTGCTAAGTACAATGTAGATGCTCTTACAATATTGACAGTGAGCGATAGCTTGGTTACCGGAGAAGCAACGACAGCTGAAGAAAGGCAAAAGACTTTTATGGACATGGTGAAAATTGCACTAGAAATAGCTGAATAATTTTTTAAAAGAGGATAACCTTGTTTATCCTCTTTTAAAATAATTGAAAAAGGAGCTGATAGTTGATGAAACCTTTAAAATTTAAGCCTATTTTTATGGAGAGAATATGGGGAGGTACTGCATTAAGAGATAAATTTGGATTTGATATTCCCGAGGGTAAAAAAATTGGAGAATTGTGGACAATATCTGACAATAGAACAGCTGTTAGTGTAATTGAAGGTGGAGAATTTAATGGCCAAAAACTAAGTGATATAGCCTACAAATTTTTTGAGGATATATACGGTAAAGGGGTAAATTATGAGAGATTTCCTTTACTTATCAAAATAATTGATGCACAAGACAAACTTTCTGTCCAAGTTCATCCAGATGATGAATATGCTTTTAAATACGAAAATGGCGATTCTGGAAAAACAGAGATGTGGTATATAATAGATGCAAAACCAGGGGCTAAACTTGTATGTGGTTTAAAGGAAGGAACTACAAAAGAAGAATTTAAAAGGCTATTGGAGGAAGAAAGATTAGAAGAATGTTTAAAAGAAATAGAAGTAAAGCCAGGAGATGTGGTTTACATACCTTCAGGGATGGTGCATGCTATAGGTGAAGGCATACTTATTTGTGAAATTCAACAAAATTCAGACCTCACCTATAGAGTATATGATTACAATAGAGTAGATGAATTCGGGAGGAAAAGGAAGTTACATATAGAAAAAGCATTAGATGTTATAGATTTTAATTTAAAAACAGATAAAATAATACCTGAATTTAAAGGAATACAAGGCGGACGCATATCTCATGTTGTTAAATCTCCATATTTTCAGGTAAGTATAATTGAAATAAATGAAGAAGTAAAAATAGATACAGAAGGAAAATTTAACACTTTAACAGCTGTAGAAGGAAATTGTAAAATTGACTATTATGAAGGTACTGTTGAATTAAAGGCAGGAGAAACTGTATTAATACCTGCTTCTATTCCAAGTTATACAATAGAGGGCAATTGCAAGGTGCTCAAAGCTTATATATAGAAAGCGTAAATATTGACAACCTTTTATTAAAATTGTATAATAAAAAAGCAAGAAGTGGGGTTATAGCTCAGCTGGTCAGAGCGCTACGTTGACATCGTAGAGGTCACAGGTTCGATCCCTGTTAACCCCACCATTTTTTTATATGGGTTACATGGGGATATAGCTCAGTAGGGAGAGCGCATGCCTCGCATGCATGAGGTCAGGGGTTCGAATCCCCTTATCTCCACCAAACTGAAAATAAAATATTTTTATACATAAAATTTATTTTTTATCAAAAGATATAACCGAATCATAAAAATGAGGAGGTTATATCTTTTTATGTGGAAAAAATTGAGATTGATATCAATCTTGATAATTTTGCTATTAACCATATCAATATCTTTGAGCGGATGTAAAAGTACAGCTCAAAAACCCTTTTTCAAACCTTTTAGTAAGATAGGAGTAAAAAAACTTCAAGTAGTAGGATTTTATGTTGATTCTGCTGGCCCAGATAATTCATATCAATCATTGGTAAAATATTCAAGATATATTGATACACTTTCTCCCTTGTGGCTTACTGTAGAAGGAGACGGGACAGTAAAAGATTCTACAAACCCTCAAGTGCTGGATTATGCGAAAAAACAAGGGATAAAAGTAGTTCCTCTTGTTAATGTGGCTAACAGCAAAGATGAAATTCTTTTGGATCCAAATATCCGAGAAAAGGCTATTTCTCAATTAATGGCTTTATTAAAAAAACATGATTTTGACGGTTACAACATAGATTTTGAGTTTATTCCTCATGGAACTAAAAATTATGTTCAGGACAAAGATTATCTTACGGCTTTTATAAGCAAAATAAGACCGCTTATCAAAAAAGAAGGTAAAATTCTTGACATTTCCGTTATACCTCATTATCAGGTACCTAAAGAAATATCAGGTATATACGACTATCACGAATTAGCGCCTTTAGTGGACCATGTCACCTTGATGACCTATGATAGGCATAATGCTTCTTCACCGCCGGGACCTGTTTCTCCTGAGCAGTGGGTGGAGTACAACGTCAAAGATGCACTAAATGAAGGTTTTAAACCTGAACAAATATGTTTAGGAGTAGCTACTTATGGATATGATTGGCCTGCAAGTAAAAGTGGTGGTTTCTCTCGCCCTACAAAAGAAATACTTACAAAAGCACAAATTCAAGGAATTCAAATAAAGTGGAGCGACCAATACCAAGAGCCTTATTATGTCTATTATGACAAAAACACGGGAATAACGAGAGAGGTATGGTTTGAAAACTCTGCCACTTTAGCTGAGAAGATAGAAGTTGCTAAAAGGTATAATTTACATGGCATATGTGTGTGGAGGATTGGCTTTGAAACCCCTTCCTTTTGGAATGTTATAGGTAAGAAAATAGGAAGCAGATAGAAAAATATTGAAAACATTTAAGTAAAGGTATATAATAGAGATGTGATTACCAAATTATTGGGGGGATTTTTATGGATTTAAATTCCTACATAGACAATATGAGAGATGACATTATAAAATCTGTTCAAGAGTTAGTCAAGATAAAAAGCGTACAAGATGAACCGAAACCAGGAATGCCTTATGGAGAAGGTGTTGCTAAGGCATTGGACAAAGCTTTAGAGATTGCACAAAGTTTAGGCTTTAGGACTAAAAACGTGGATGGCTATGTAGGGTATGCAGAATACGGCGAAGGAGAAGAAATGATAGGAGTTTTGGGACATTTAGATGTAGTTCCAGAAGGTGATGGGTGGACTTATCCACCTTATGGTGCTGAAATACATGATGGAAAGATATATGGGAGAGGTACTGTAGATGATAAGGGCCCTATAATTGCTGCTTTATACGGGCTAAAGGCTATAAAAGACGCTGGGTTAAAGCTTTCTAAAAGAGTGAGAATTTTATTTGGAACAAATGAAGAGACAGGTTCTCACGAGATTGCTTATTATTTAAAACACGATGAAGCTCCTACAATGGGCTTTACTCCTGATGCTCAATATCCAATTATATATGCAGAAAAAGGAATAACAATGTTTAATGTGGTAAAAGACTTTAATAAAAAGTCCAGCAACATTGTTATAAAATACATCAAAGGTGGAGAAAGGCCTAATGTAGTACCAGGCTATTGTGAAGCTGGATTAGAGGTAAAAGAGGCAAATAAGAAGAAAGAAATTCAAGATAAGTTAGAAGCCTTCATAAAAGAGACTGGTTACAATTTGAAGGCTGAAGAAAAAGACGAAATGCTTGTAATCAAATCAGTAGGGGTTTCGGCTCATGGCAGCCTTCCACACTTAGGGAAAAATGCTATAATGCAGCTATTTCTCTTCCTTGACAGAATAGATTTAGAGGATAGCGATGTCAAAGATTTTATACATTTCTTTGCTACAAATGTGGGAATGGAAACAGATGGAAAAACTTTTGGGATATACTTAAAAGATGAAACAGGAGAATTGACTTTTAACGTTGGTACTATTCAATTAGATGAAAACAAAGGAGTATTAGGATTAAATATTCGATATCCTGTAAAATATAAATATGAGGATTGGATGAATATTTTTGAAGAAAAAATCAAAACTAATGGGATGAGAATAGAAGACATGCTCCATCAACCACCTTTGTATTTCCCACCAGACCATCCTTTGATAAAAACTTTGAGCAAAGTTTATGAAGAACAGACGGGACAGAAAGCAGAGCTTTTAGCAATAGGTGGAGGAACTTATGCGAAAGAGATGCCTAACACAGTAGCATTTGGGCCTGTTTTTCCAGGCAAGCCAGAGTTAGCACATCAAGCGGATGAATATATAGAAATTGAAGATTTGATATTAAATGCAAAAATTTATGCTCACGCTATATATGAATTAGCAAAATAAAATCCCTCTTTTGAGGGGTTTTATTTTAAACTAAAATATAATTTATTTTCTTCTAGCATAAATCCTAATTCTTCCCAAGGCAAAGATGTATTATTAGAATATACTGAAATGACACCAATATCGCGTAAAAACTCAGAAACAGTTTTTATAATTTGTTTTTCTAGTTCTTTTTTGTCAATTTCTTTTTCAAAAGACACAGAAAGTTCATTAATTATAATTCTATTAACTGGTTCATAAGAGTCTTGGAAAATTGTCAGCCAAAGTCGAAAGTTTTTTTCTATTCCATTTAGAAGAATAAACCATTCAGTATCGTCTTCATATTTTAGAATATGTTGTATCAAGTTAATTTGTAAAATTTTTTCTATTTCCCACTTCATGAGGGAAAGGTATTCGTCGCTAAGAATTTCGCTCAAAGTAATGTTTATGCATCTCAATGATAATAAGTCATTCATGATATCCCTCTTTTTATAAAATGATATTCTTATTTGGTGATTTTTACTATATAGTATATGTTATTATGCAAGTAAGTGGTTTTATATTATAAATTCTATTAAAACGTTTAAAGTCCTTCTTTGTATTAAAAAATTTGTGATTGACATATTTTAGAGAGATGTATATAATAAAAATATAGAAAGTGGGGTTATAGCTCAGCTGGTCAGAGCGCTACGCTCACATCGTAGAGGTCACAGGTTCGATCCCTGTTAACCCCACCAATAATATGAAGATTTTCCGGCATTGTATAGATGCCGGGATTTTTATTTTTTGATGTTTATGCAGGAATGGTAATATTTTGCCCCTGTTGCCCAAGGAGGCAGCTCTATTCTTTTTATGTGTTTTCTTCTTCAATGTTTTTGTAATTATTCTCTAAGTGGTAAATATGTCTATACCTATTTGAGGGAGATACAAAAAGGTTCTTGACTTTACAGTTTTAAATTGATAACATAAATTACAACATGTTATACACAATAGTAATCATTACTTTCGTTATCCTTGGCTGGGATTATGGTTAAATCAACAGAACCGTAAATCCCCTTATTCTAAATGAAGAAATGCTTATAGACTGCTTAGTGATATTGATAAACATTTTTGTAAAATTCATATAGGTTAGGAAGGAGTTATAGGTGTGGAAGAATTGAAAAAGAAGGTCATTTCTTTTATCGATAGTATTAAGGGGGAGATTTTTGAAATTGCTGATGAGATATACAAAAATCCTGAGCTTGGAAATCAAGAATTTAAAGCTTCAAAACTATTAAAGGAAAAAATAAACGGTTATGGTTTTTTAGTAAATGAAGTCGAAGGCCTGCCAACTGCTTTTTTGGCACAGAAAAAAGGTAAAAAACCTGGTCCCAAGGTGGCGCTTTTGGCTGAGTATGATGCTCTTCCAGAAATAGGTCACGCTTGTGGTCATAACTTAATTGCAGCTGCAAGTTTTGGAGCTGCAGCAGCCTTAGGGGCATTAGATGAAGAGCTTTTCGGCGAAGTGATGTTAGTAGGTTCCCCTGCAGAAGAAACTGACGGTGCCAAGGTAATACTAGTAGAAAGAGGTATTTTTAATGATGTGGATGCAGCTATGATGGTACATCCTGGCAATAGAACTACTGTATATACTACTTCCCTTGCCATAGAACCTCTGGAGTTTACATATACGGGTAAAGCAGCGCATGCCGCCGTTGCACCTCACCTAGGCATAAATGCTCTGGACGCGGTCATCCTTCTTTTCAACGGTATCAATGCCTTAAGGCAGCAGTTGAGACCTGATGCGAGAATCCATGGGATAATTACCGAAGGAGGATACACTCCCAATATTATTCCCGAAAGAGCTGTCGCCCGCTTTTACGTGAGGGCAAAAGAAAAAAATACATGCTGGAGGTAAAGGAAAAAGTAATAGCCTGTGCCAAGGGTGCTGAGGTGGCAACTGGAGCAAAGCTTTCATATAGAAATTTTGAGCTTGGCTTTGACAACCTAATAACCAATAAAACTATGGCTGAGACATTTAAAGCTAATTTAAAGGAACTGGGTTATCATGATATAAGCGATAAGGAAGAGGGCGTTGGCTCAACGGACATGGGAAATGTAAGCCAGGTTGTGCCTTCTATCCATCCCCACATTGCCATAGCTGAAGAGGACATAGCACCTCATAGCTTGGAATTTTTGAAAGCTGCAGGTTCAGAGAGGGGAAAGGAGGCAGCCGTACTTGCAGCCAAAGCTCTGGCTATGACTGCGGTAGATATAATGACAAAAGAGGAATTGCTAAAGAAGATAAAAGAGGAGTTTAAAAAAACGGTTGAAATTTCTTAAATATTCCTCGCGAGCAATTTCTTATACCAATCAGAGTAGAAGGAAGCTTGCTGCCTTTATTTTTATGTAATTTAGGTTTGGTGCCAAAACTTTTTATGTTGAGGATAGATTTTTTTATTTCAGAGTCATATAAAAGCATTATAAGGAAATAAAAGTCACCTCTTGACATATTATCGAAATGCTGTAGAATGATATTATAATGAAAATCTTATCAGAGTTTTCTGTTTAAAAACTATTGTATGGAGGTTGTATGATGTACATTCCGACAATTAGCCCTTATGCTTTTAAAATTGGTCCAATTGCTGTTCATTGGTATGGAATTTTTATGGCTATTTCTATTGCTATTGGTGGATATTATTTGTACAAAGAGGCAATGAAATTAAATTACGATGAAGACTTTTTATTAAATCTATTAATGATTGTAGTAATTTCTGGTGTTATAGGTGCTCGATTGATGTTTGTATTGGCAAATTATCCTGAGTGGTTTATTAAAAATCCTATTCAAGTGTTAAAGATTTATGAAGGTGGACTTTCATGGCATGGTGCAGTTTTAGGTGGTTTTTTAGCAGGGCTTTATTATTGTCGTAAAAAAGGTGTGAGGATAAATCCTCTAGAGGATTTCGCAGTTTTAGGACTTTCAATTGGTAATATATTAGTCAGAATAGGAAATATATTTAACCAAGAAGTATTAGGAAGGCCGACTGAGTTTGCCTTTGGGAGATGGCCTGCGCAATTAGTAGGAGTTGCTATGGGAGTAATACTTCTCATAAGATATTTTTATATACAAAAAAAGCACATGCCTGATGGATATCAATTTTGGTCTTTTATATTTTATTATCAATTAATGAGAGGTTTAATTGAAGAAACCGTAAGGGACAATCCTTTAATATGGCCTGTATATTTAAATGAAAAATGGGGAATAGGATTTTTTACTTTAACTCAGTTAGTAACACCTTTTATTTTGATATTGGCATACTGGATGATTAGAAGGGTTTTAAATGACCCCAATAAACAATTTTACAATTAAACTGCCTTTGAGGCAGTTTTCTTATTTAAGGCAAATTGAATTAATCTTTAACTATTGATAAATCTAAAAGGGAACTACTTTATTTTATAACATTTTAATGGTAAAATTATATTGATAAATTTTTTACAGAGGAGCTGAAAAGATGGAAAAAAGAAAAGTTTTTGATGACTTATTAGTTAGGATTGACCAAAAGGCAAGAGAAATTGATGATATGGATGAATTTTATGGTGAAGTTGTTAAGATATTAGCAGACAATGTTCCTTACTATAATTGGACAGGTTTTTATTTCATGAAGGATGGAGAGTTAGTAATAGGACCTTATATTGGTAGACCTACAGAACATGTGAAAATTAAAGTAGGACAGGGGGTTTGTGGAAGAGCTGTTGCAGAAAAAAATACTATAATTGTAGATGATGTAACAAAAGAAGATAATTATTTGGCTTGTAGTCTTGAGACGAAATCGGAAATTGTAGTGCCAATATGGGTTAATGGCGACATAATAGGAGAAATAGATATTGACAGCGATGATTTAGCTGCTTTTGATGAAGAAGACAAAAGATTTTTAGAAAAAGTTGCAGAAATTATAAGTCGAAAACTCAAAAAATAGATTTCCATTGATTTTTGTGGTATAATAATTGTGTCAGGAAGGAGGATAGGCTATGAGAGAAAGAGTAGAAGAAGTATTAGAGCTTCTAAGACCATCTCTTCAAGCAGACGGAGGAAATGTGGAACTTATTGACGTTACAGAGGATGGAATTGTAAAGGTAAGGCTGACAGGTGCTTGTGGAGGATGCCCTTTTGCTACGTTGACGCTGAAAGAAGGCATTGAAAGGGCTATCAAAGAAGAAATTCCTGAAGTGAGGGAAGTAATAGCAGTTTAAAAATCCGGGTTATCCGGATTTTTTTGTTATATAAGCAGGAATTTTTAACCATACATAGAATAGTATATATGGGAATATTTTCAAGGAGGTCTATGTATGGTTAAAAAATTTTGTTTAGCAGGATTGATTGCCTTGATATTATTTTTAAATTTATCAAGTGCCTATTCAGAAGCTAATCCTTATTCAGAAGAAAAAATATTACAAGAAATAATAATGAAGGTACCTTTTACAAGGGGATTAAAATTGGTAGAACATAAGTTGCAAAATGGGTTATATAGCTTTAAATTTGAAGGAAGTAATCCCTTTAAGAATTTAAAAATTGTATACAATAGTGACAATGATAAATTGGAGTATATAGATTACTATGAAAATACTTTTACACCTTTTGACAAAAATTTATCAGCAAAATATTCAAAAAGTGAGTCGATAATTTTAGCCCACAATTTGATATCTTCAATTACAGGAGAAGAATATCAATTTGTAAAAAGCCTTTCAGATGATGAGTATATTGATGAAAGTTTAGAAAAACCATATATTTATAAGTTAATTTTTAAAAAAGTGATAAATCACCTGATAGTGGATAATAGAGAAATAGTTGTGTACATAGATTCTCATTCAGGAGAAGTTGTTAAATTTTTTGGTGAAAATCTTTCGGAAAAAGTGGAATATGAGGGGACAAAGGATATTAAAAGTATTGGCGAAATAAAAAGCCTATACCAAAGATATATTGTTCCTCAGCTTATGGCTTATAAAGAGGGCAAAAAGTATCAGTTAGTGTATATTTCCTCTTTGAATCCTTTGTTTTATGGGATTGATGCCAAAAGTGGTATTTTTATTGATTATAAGGGAAATGATATTAAAGAAGAAATGATTACACTGGATTTTGCAAAGTTAAAAGACGATTGTTTTAATTTAAAAAATCCAGAGACAATTGCTCAAGATATAGCAAAAAATTTAAAAATAGATAAAATTTCTTTACTCAAATCCGGTTATGTGAATAATTTTTATTTGACGGGTAAACCGGCTGTGACCTATGATTGGAATTTTACAAGTTTAAAAGACAAAATTTTAAATATAAATGTAGCAATTGATTCTCACGACCAAAATATTCTTCACTTAGGTTTTGGTTATTGGAATTATAATGAGAAAAATTTTAGAATACTTGATATGGAAGAGGCAAAGACATATGTGAAAGAACATCTTTATAATTATTTGTCTTGTGATTTTTTGGTAGCATATCCTATGAATTATCGAGATAATAAAATTTATACTTTTTATAGACAAACAAACAATACGATAATTTCTAATAATTATATAACCATTGAAACAAATGAGGAAGGAATAGTTAAAAAAATAATTTTTAATTGGGATTATATTGATTTTCCAAAGATAGACAATACTATCAATACACAAGTTGCTCAAAATATTTTTATAGATAGTGGTTTTAAACTGTACTATTTTATAACAGAGAATAAAAAAGGTAAATTAGTGTATATACCTAACTCTTTGGAGTTTATGATAGATGCCAGCACAGGGAAAAAGATATATTACAGTTCTTTAAATTGGGAGGAGCATTAGAGAATGGACAATGAAATTTTGAAACTTGAAGCGGCTGAAGAATTAGGACTTCTTGAAAAGGTAAAAAAAGTTGGATGGTCTAAGTTATCTGCCCAAGAAACTGGGAAGATAGGTTCAATAGTTAAGAAAAAGATGAAAATGCAACAGGAGGTAGGAAAAAAGAAAAGTTGTGATATACTCTATTTGAGGTGAATTGCCATGGGGGATAAAAATTTGTTTGAAGAGGCTGCTCGCCTCATTAAGCAGTCAAGAAAAAATATTGTATTGACAGGAGCAGGTATATCAACGGAAAGTGGTATACCTGATTTTAGAAGCCCAGGAAGGGGTCTGTGGGAGAAGTTAGATCCAATGGAGGTTTTGTCAACGGGAGTATTGTACAATTTCCCGGAGGAATTTTATAAAGTTGGTTTCAAGATTTTGTCTTCAATGAGAAATGCTGAGCCTAATGAAGCTCATTACATATTAAGCGAAATGGAGAAAGAAGGTATAATTTTTGGAGTAATTACACAAAATATAGACAATCTTCATCAAAAAGCTGGTTCTAAAAATGTATTCGAAGTTCACGGCAATACGAGAGAAGGAAGTTGTTTACATTGTGGAAAAAAAGTCTCTTTTGAAGTTTTAGAGGAAAAAGTAAATAAAAAACAAATTCCTCCTCGCTGCGATGAGTGTGGTGGGTTACTGCGGCCTGATGTAGTACTATTTGGAGATCCTATGCCTTATGTTTTTGATTTGGCAGTAAAAGAAGTAAAGTCCAGCGATTTGTTAATAGTCATAGGTTCTTCTTTGGCAGTTTCGCCAGTGAACTTTTTGCCAGATATAGTAAGACATTTAATAATTATAAATGCGACAGAGACTCCTTATGACTATAAAGCTGATGTAGTTATAAGGGAAAAAGCAAGCTATGCGCTTAGAAATATATGGGATATTATAAAATTTCAATAAAAAATTTGACAATTTGATATATAAGTGCTATGATAGAGAAGTAAATTATTTATCAAGTTTGGAGGAAGATATAAATGGTAAGAGGTAAAGTAAAATGGTTTAATGCCGAGAAAGGCTATGGCTTTATTGAAAGGGAGGATGGCACAGACGTATTTGTCCATTACTCAGCAATTGAAGGTGATGGCTTTAAGACATTAGAGGAAGGACAAAAAGTTGAGTTCGAGGTAGTTGAAGCTGCAAAAGGACCACAAGCTTCTAAGGTAAGAAAGGTAAACTGACGTGAAATTAAACCCTAACATTAAATATGTTAGGGTTTTTTGATATAGGAGGTATTTACTATGAGTGATTACATTGTAAGAGCTACAGCTTATAATAATAAAATATTAGCTATTGCAGCTTTTTCAACACAAACTACCCAGAAGGCTAAAGAAATTCACAATCTCACACCTACCACTTGTGCAGCTTTAGGAAGAGCTTTGACAGCTGTCGCTATGATGCGAGTTATGATGAAGGGTGAAAAAGACAAGGTCACTTTAGTTATAAAAGGTGATGGGCCTATAGGGAATATTGTTGCAGTGTCAAATTACCCGGGAATTGTCAAAGGGTATGTAGGAAATCCTACAGTGGATTTACCACTGTCTGAAAAAGGAAAATTAGATGTAGGCAAAGCTGTTGGTAAAAATGGATATGTGACTGTTATAAAAGATATAGGTTTAAAGGAACCTTACATTGGAACTGTAGAGCTTCAAACTGGGGAAATCGGGGAAGATATAGCCTATTATTTTTATGCCTCTGAGCAGGTACCTTCTGCTGTTGGGGTAGGAGTGTTAGTGGGAAAAGAAGGAAATGTTTTAGCTTCTGGAGGCTTTATTATACAGTTATTGCCTAATGTTGAAGAAGAAGTTGTAGCAAAGCTAGAGGAAGCACTCAGGAATATTTCTTCAGTTACAGAATTGTTAAGGAATGGATATCTGCCAGAAGATATATTGAACCATATATTAGGGGAGATGGGACTTAATATTTTAGAAAGAGTAGATTTAAAATATGAATGTGATTGTTCACAAGAAAGATTTGAAACTGCTATAATTGCTCTTGGAAAAGAGGAGATAGAAAAACTTATTTCAGAAGGACAATTTGTTGAAGCTGTATGCCATTTTTGTGGTAAAAAGTATTTGATAGAGGAAAGTAGGCTTAAAGAATTGCTGAGAATTGCAGAGGAATAAAGCAAATTTAAGAGAATCATCGATATTTTTTATTTTTAATTAGACATAAAGGCGAAAAAATCCTCAAAATAGTGTTGACTAATAGCAGTTTTTTATGTATACTATTACTTGCACGGCAGTAGAATGGTCGTATAGCTCAGCTGGGAGAGCACCTGCCTTACAAGCAGGGGGTCATAGGTTCGAGTCCTATTGCGACCACCACGGCCCAATAGCTCAGTTGGTTAGAGCGCCAGCCTGTCACGCTGGAGGTCGAGGGTTCAAGTCCCTTTTGGGTCGCCAGTTATGCCTCGATAGCTCAGTTGGTAGAGCAAGGGACTGAAAATCCCTGTGTCAGTGGTTCGATTCCACTTCGAGGCACCATTATGCGGACATAGCTCAGTTGGTAGAGCATCACCTTGCCAAGGTGAGGGTCGCGAGTTCGAGTCTCGTTGTCCGCTCCAATATGGCGACATAGCCAAGTGGTAAGGCAGAGGTCTGCAAAACCTTTATTCCCCGGTTCGAATCCGGGTGTCGCCTCCATAAAAATATGAAACTTTAGTGAATCAGGTTATGAAAAAGCCCTAGAAGGGGCTTATATTTTTTAATTTTAAAATCTAATCGTTTGTAGTCTTTTGGATAGGAGGGAAATTATGGATAAAATTAACGACATAGAAAATATAGAACAAATTATAAAGGAAAATGATATGGTATTTCTTTATTTTTCTACACAAGATTGCGGAATATGTACATCATTACTTCCTAAACTTGAAGAAATGCTAGTAAACTATCCAAAAATAAAAAGTTTTCACATTCCTATTGATGAGATTCCGCTGGCTTCTGGTAAGTTTTCTGTTTTTACTGTTCCTACTGTAATAGTTTATGTGGATGGAAAAGAGGCAATAAGAGAGGCTCGTTTTATAAGTATGGACACATTGGAAGAAAAAATTTCAAAATATTACTCTCTTTTCTTTGAAGAAACTGCATAAAATTTTATGTAAAATTTTTTCATTTTTAATTTAAATTTAATTTGCTAAAGTAGTAGTTTTTTTGCCAAAATTTTTATATAATATTATGGGGTTGTTAAATGTTTTTTTGTGGAGGAAGCATTGTGAAGGGGAGAAACATTCTTATTGTCGATGATAACAAACTTACAAGGAAAATTTTGAAAGATATTTTAGAAAATGCTGGGTATGGGGTGCTAGAGGCTAAAGATGGAGAAGAGGCTTTACAAATATACAGGAATAAACTACCTGATATGGTAATATTAGATATAGTTATGCCAGGCATGAATGGCTTTGACCTTTTAAGAATTTTGAGGAAAGAAGAAGAAAATTTGATGCTTCCTATAATACTTTTGACTTCACAGGACAATTTTGAAGAAAAAATTAAAGGGTTGGAATTGGGTGCAGATGATTATTTAGTGAAACCTTTTAATGACAAAGAACTTCTGTTTAAAGTCAATAATTTGTTTCAGCGGATAGAACACAACAGAATGGCCAACCCTCTTACTGGTCTTAGAGGAAATATTGACATTAAAGAAGAAATAAAAAGGCGAATTAAAGAAAACAAGCCTTATGCCATTTTGTATATTGATTTGGACAATTTTAAGTCTTATAATGATTACTATGGTTTTCTAAGAGGAGATAATGTAATAAAACTTACAGCCAAAATTTTATCAGATGCTGTAAATCTGATTGGAAATGAAAGAGATTTTTTGGGACACATAGGTGGAGATGATTTTGTGATAATTACTATTCCTGATAAAGCTGAAGAGATGTGTAAGTATATAATTTCTCGCTTTGATGAGGAAATAAAGTATTTATATGACGATGAAGATAGAAAACGGGGTTACATAGAGACAATTGGTAGGACTGGCGAAAAGATGATGTTTCCACTGGTATCAATTTCTATTGCTATTGTCACAAATGAATTTAGAGATTTTAAAAATGATTTGGAAATAAGTGCAGTAGCTGCTGAATTGAAAAAGAAATTAAAGACAATGGATGGAAGTTGTTATTTAAAAGATAGAAGAAAAGGTTAAAGAAAAGGTTAAAGAAAAGGTTAAAGAAAAGGTTAAGGGCATACAACAGTATGCCCTATCTTTGTATAAAAGAGGTGAAAAAATGTCTAATCCCTTTGTTCCCCATGGCAATTTTAAATGGGTTGTAATTGATGGAAGAGAGAGGGAAATTGGAGATAGTTTGTCTAAGTTAGGGATAAAAGTCTTATATACTGAAAAATGTGCAGATTTATACGATGCTATTTCTTTTCATCCCGATATACTTTTGCATCCCTTAGGAGACAGAGAAATCATTGTAGCTCCCAATGTGACACCAGAGTTTATACGCAAATTGAAATTAATAGGTTTAAAAGTAAAAATAGGACAAACTTTTTTGAAACGTAACTATCCTTATGATATCGCATATAATGTAGCAAGATTGGGAAACACAGCTTTTCACAATTTCAAGTACACAGATCCTGTTTTGAGAGAGTCCTTAGAAAAAAAAGGTGTCAAGTTTTTAAATGTAAAGCAAGGTTATACAAAATGTAATATGGCAATCATAGATGATAATAGCTTTATAACTTCAGACAAAGGAATATTTGAGGTAGCAGTTAGCAATGGTTTTGAAGCGCTTTTGATAGAACCCGGAGGTGTTTTTTTAAAGGGTTTTGAATACGGGTTTATTGGCGGTGCAATGGGGCTTATAGGAGAGAAAAAATTAGCAGTAACTGGTGTATTTAATTCACATAAAAATTATGAAAAAATTATTGAATTTTTAAATAAAAAAGGAATTGAAATTGTTTATCTTACTTTTAAACAAATAAAAGACATTGGTTCCATCATTCCACTGATTTAAAACAGATAAAAATGATAAAAAGACACATATACTATTAACGAAGGGAGTGAGAAAATTGCAACTATTTTCCATAGGTGTTTCAAAGGATTTAAAACTAGATGTAGAAAATTTAAAACATGGCTTAAAAAATTTAGCTGAAAATGGTATAAAGATTGCGATAAATTCTAATGTGTGTGGCTCAGTTACCTATTATAGCTTAAAAGTGGAGGATAAACAAGGCTTTAGCAATGTTGCGAGAATAAGAAATTATATAGCGGAAGCTATTTCAGATATAATTGTTAACCAAATTGACAAACGGATAATAAAAAAATTAATCAATAAATATTACCATTATTTTTCAGAAGATGAAAAGGAGGAAATAGAAAAAATCGCTTACAATATTTTAGAAGATGATGTGAATAAAGAGACATTTAAATTAGCAAAAAAAGAGCAAATTTTTGTATTGGTAAGAGATTTTTTAAAAGAGAGTGATTATATAGACTTAGAAGGGTTTGTGAACTTTAGACTGAGGGATTTTATTGGTGAACTTAGCGAAGTAACAGATAAGGCTGTTGATGAATTTTTAATGAAAAAAGAGTACAATGAGTTTATAGGTTTACTTAAATACTTCGTCGAATTACAGGATTCAAAAGTTGAAATATTGAATATCATTGTCGATAAAAATGGCAAATTTAAACTTTATGATGAAAATGACAAACCAATATCTAATGATTTTATTAATGAAATAGTTGCTGAATTAAAAGATGGTGTTATAAGTGATGAAGATGCTTTGATAAGCACGCTTATAACCATTGCTCCTAAAAAAATATTTTTTCATTCTATTAACAATATGAGAGATAATGAAATTCTAGAGACGGTTAAAAAAGTTTTTAATGACAAAGTAGAAATTTGCTATGGTTGTGAATTGTGTTCAAAGATTAAATGTGAAAAATAGCCCAGCTTAAGGCTGGGTTTTAAAATTCGTCAAAATCTGATATTATTATATTTGTGATTTTTTAAAATTTAGAGGTGGTGGAATGCAATTTTTAACAAGGATGCTATTTTTAGCTTTTGTAGGAGCAGCTATTGGATGGCTTACGAATTTTGTCGCCGTTAAAATGCTATTTAAGCCTTTGAAACCTGTAAAAATTTTCGGTATTACGTTACAAGGACTTATCCCTAAAAGAAAATATGAAATTGCTAAATCAATAGGTGAAATTGTGGAAAGGGAATTGTTATCTTTTAATGATTTATGGGACAGGCTTTTAACAGAAGAAAATCGCAAGTTTCTATTATCGAATTTGGACTTAAAAGTTAAAGAAGTTACAGAAAATAAACTTCCTTCTTTTCTTCCCAAGGCTATAAAAGAGATGATATCAAACTACATTGGTGATATTATAAATAGAGAAGTAGAAGTATTTTTAAATTCTCCTTCTAATGAAGTGGTAGAGATTATTTCAAAAAAACTTAAAATATCAGAAATTGTAGAGGAAAAAATAAAAAGCTTCAAATTAGAAAAATTGGAGGAGGTGGTGATAAAAATTGCTCACAGTGAACTTTATATGATAGAGATTATGGGGGGAGTTTTAGGGTTTCTAATAGGAGTATTGCAAGCAATTGTGATACAATTTTTATAAATTATTATTGACAAATGTCCGAGAGGAAGATATAATGATTAAAAAATTAAATATTAAAGCAATGAGGGGGAAAGTAGATATTTAAAGAACATCACAGAGATTGAATGACATAGGCTGAGATCATTCAAATGTTCTGAATATCGAAGACCACCCCGGAGCTGCGGATGATGAATCCGAACGGTTATTCCGATATAATACCAGAGTATAAAAAAGAGTGGAACCGCAGATAACCTCTGCCTCTTTACGGGGTAAGAGGTTTTTTATTTAAGAGAAAAATTTTACAAAGGAGGTAATTGAATGATTATAACATTAAAGGATGGCACACAAAGAGAATTTGAAAAGGGTATGACAGTTTATGAAATAGCTAAAAGTATAAGTGAAAGGTTAGCAAAAGAAGCCGTCGGTGGAAAATTTAATGGCAAAGTGGTGGAACTTAATACAAAAATTGAGGAGGACGGAAAATTAGAAATTTTGACTTTTGATGATGAAGAAGGGAAAAAGATTTATTGGCACACTTCTTCCCATATTTTAGCACAGGCTGTAAAAAGGCTTTTTAAAGATGTGAAATTGGCAATTGGTCCGGCTATAGACAATGGTTTTTATTATGACTTTGATACAGAAAGGCCTTTTACCACAGAAGACTTTGAAGCTATAGAACAGGAAATGAATAGAATTATAAAAGAAGATTATAAGTTGGAAAGGTTTGTCCTTCCAAAAGATGAAGCGATAAAATTGATGAAAGAAAAAGATGAACCTTATAAAGTGGAGCTAATTGAAGAAATACCAGAAGGAGAGGAAATTTCTTTTTACAAGCAAGGAGAATTTACTGACCTTTGTGCTGGGCCCCATCTTATGTCAACAGGCATGGTAAAAACTATTAAATTGTTGTCAGTTGCTGGAGCCTACTGGAAAGGCGACGAAAAAAATAAAATGCTTCAAAGAATATATGGAATAAGCTTTCCCAAAAAAAGCATGTTAGATCAATATTTACATATGTTAGAGGAAGCTAAAAAGAGAGACCATAGAAAATTAGGGAAAGAGTTAGATTTGTTTAGTATCCACCCTGAAGGACCTGGTTTTCCTTTTTTCCATCCTAAGGGAATGATTATAAGAAACATTTTAGAAGATTTTTGGCGAAAAGAACATATAAAGCATGGTTATCAGGAAATAAAAACTCCCATAATTTTGAATGAAGAATTATGGCGTAGGTCAGGACACTGGGACCACTATAAAGAGAATATGTATTTCACTGAAATAGACGGAGAGACTTATGCAATAAAGCCTATGAATTGCCCTGGAGCAATGCTTGTTTACAAGTCTACAATGCACAGTTACAGGGATTTGCCTTTGAGACTTTGTGAATTGGGTTTAGTGCATAGACATGAACTCTCAGGAGTTTTGCATGGGCTTATGAGAGTAAGAAGTTTTACTCAGGATGATGCTCACTTGTTTATGACTCCTGAGCAGGTTGAAGATGAAATTTTAGGGGTTATAAATTTAGTGGATTATTTCTATAAAATTTTTGGCTTTGAGTATTTTGTTGAATTGTCTACACGTCCTGAAAATTCTATGGGGTCTGATGAAGACTGGGAATTGGCTACAAATGCTTTGATTTCTGCTTTAAATCGCGTGAATTTACCATATAAAGTTAATGAGGGGGATGGTGCATTTTACGGACCCAAAATAGATTTTCATTTAAAAGACAGCATAGGTCGTACATGGCAATGTGGAACTATCCAATTGGATTTCCAGATGCCTGAAAGGTTTGAACTGGAGTATATAGGCCCAGATGGAGAAAAACACAGACCTATAATGTTGCACAGGGTAATTTACGGAAGTATAGAAAGATTTATTGGAATTCTTACTGAACATTTTGCAGGGGCTTTCCCAACTTGGCTGGCGCCAGTACAAGTTAGAGTTTTGCCTATATCTGATAAACACTATGCTTATGCCCAACATGTATACGGGCGTCTGTTGGAAAATGACATAAGAGCTGAATTAGACGACAGGAATGAAAAAATAGGATACAAAATACGAGAGGCACAACTTCAAAAGATTCCTTACATGCTGATTGTAGGGGATAAAGAAGTGGAACAAGGAACAGTATCTTTAAGGTCAAGAAAAGAAGGGGACTTAGGCGCTATTTCCTTAAATGAGTTTATAGAAAAAATTCTTAAAGAAATCGCCACAAAAGCTTTATAAAATCAAAATGCTCCTTTAAAGGGGCATTTTGATTTATTGAAAGAATTTAAAAAACGTGGTAATCTAAAATTAAAATATTAATTTTGAGGGAAGAGGTATGAAAAAGGACGCAGAAGTTTACAAATATTTAAGACATAACATAAAAATGAATATGATAAATGGTCTTGCATGGGCTATAGGCTTTAATATGGTCAACCCTTTTATTGGCATATATGCTATAAAATTAGGAGCAAATGACTTTCAAGTGTCTCTTTTAAATTCTTTACCTGCCCTTATGGTGGTAATTGGAGTTATTCCTGTAACATATTTGATTAATAAATTAAAAGAGGTTCACAAATTTTCTTATATTGTACTTTATATCGCAAGAACTTTTTATTTTTTACTTGCTCTTGCTCCGTTTTTTAATAAAGAGCTCCAACCGTGGGTGGTAGTCGTGTTGGTGGGAGTAATGAATTTACCTTCTATGACAGTTGGCATGTGTTGGCAATCATTTATGAGTGAATTAATTCCTCCAGAATATAGAAGTAAAGTTTTCGCTGACAGAAATTTTTGGACGACAATTGTGGCAACAATTACAGTTTTGGTAACAGGATGGTTGCTTGATAAAATAGTTTTCCCTATTAATTATCAAGTAATATTTACTGTTGCATTTATTTTCGGATTAATAGAATCTTATTATTTTTCAAGGTTTCATGTGGTAAAAAGGGATTTGGATGAAGCCAAGTCCGGAAGTTTTTATGAAGCTTTTAGAAACATGTTTGAGTCTAAGAAATTTATATATTTTAATGTAACTTCTTTTATATATTATTTTGCATGGATGATGGCTTGGCCCATTTTTACCATATATAAGGTAAATTTTTTGCATGCTAACAATGCATGGATGAGTATATTTACTATTGTTTCCTCTATTGGGTCTATTTTAGCTTTTTATAAATGGGCTGACCTGTCCAACAAAAGGGGAAACGGATTTGCTGTTGCATTAAGTGCATTGCTTCTAGGATTTATTCCCCTCATGTGGGCTACAGCTAAAAACCTTTATGTTGGCGCTATTTTTGATTTTTTAGGGGGTATAGCTGTAGGAGGTTATAACATGTTGCTCTTAAATTGGCTGTTAGAGCTTTTACCTCCTACTTCAGAAAAAATGAGTTACATCGCCGTGTTTACATTAATTACTCAAATTTCCGCTTTTATTGCTCCTATGTTTGGAATGTGGCTTTATACACAAATGGGTTATGTAGCTTTTATGATTTTAACAGGTATTGCAAGAATAGTAGTGAGTATTTTGTACTTTTTAGTAGCTAATTATGAAGATGAGATTAAAGAAATTGAAGCAAAGCAAGGAGGAAAAGTATGAGATATATTACTGCAGGGGAATCCCATGGGAAAGCTTTAATTGCTATTATTGAAGGCCTTCCATCAAATCTCTTTATTGACGTAGAATTTATAAATAATGAGCTTAAAAGAAGGCAAGGGGGTTATGGAAGAGGGGGAAGAATGGCTATTGAAAAAGATGAAGTACACATCTTGAGTGGAGTAAGACATGGCAAGACTATCGGAGCACCTCTTACATTGGAGATTATAAATAGAGATTATACAAATTGGAAAGATAAAGAAATTCCGCCTATAACAAGACCACGCCCTGGTCATGCAGACCTTGCTGGTGCTATTAAATACAATCAAAGAGATATTAGAAATATTTTAGAGCGTTCTAGTGCCCGTGAGACCGCGGCAAGAGTGGCTATAGGAAGTGTGGCAAAATTGCTTTTAAAAGAACTAAATGTTTCAGTAAAAAGCAAAGTATTAGAAATAGGTGGTGCAAAAACAGAGGAAGAGTGGATTAAAGTAATTGAAGAGGCAAAGGCTAAAGGCGATACTTTAGGAGGTATAATAGAAATAGTAATTGAAGGGGTGCCTATAGGATTAGGCAGCCATACTCAATGGGACAGGAAATTAGATGCTCTGCTTTCTTATCATATAATGAGTGTTCAAGCAATTAAGGGAGTAGAATTTGGTTTAGGCTTTGAGGCAGCCAAAAGACCCGGTTCCTTAGTCCATGATGAAATTTATTATGAGGGAGATAAAGGTTTTTACAGAAAGACAAATAATGCAGGAGGAATTGAAGGAGGAATATCTAACGGTAGCCCTATAGTGATAAGAGCTGCCATGAAACCAATTCCTACTCTTTTAAAACCCCTTACTTCTATTGACATAAATACTAAAGAGGAAGTAAAAGCTGCTTATGAGCGTTCAGATGTGACTGCTGTTGAAGCTGCTGCCTGTGTTTTAGAAGCAGTTTGTGCTTGGGTGATTGCTGATGAAAGCCTTAAAAAGTTTGGTGGAGACTCTATAGAAGAGCTAAAAAGAAATTATATTTCTTACTTGGAGTATGTGAGAAATTTTTAGGGTTTAGCAAACATAAAAATAAATATTGACAAAAAAATAAAATAATGATAAACTAAAAAAGCGAATAAGTAGAAGCGCCCGCTTCTCACCTTTCACCGAAGGTGCAAAGGTTTCTTCAAAAGTATTTATCTTTGTTTTATTGTAAAGAAGCGGGTATTTCTATATCCGCTTTTATTTTTTCATAATTTTTAGGAGGTGCGTATTTATTAACAAAGAGCTGCAGGTCAATGAGGAAATAAGGGACAAAGAGGTAAGGCTGATTGACCAAGACGGTAAGCAAATAGGTATAATGTCGGCAAAGGAAGCTTATAAAATTGCTCAAGAGCGACATCTTGATTTGGTTAAGATTGCCCCTCAAGCCAATCCGCCCGTGTGCAAATTGATGGATTTTGGTAAGTATAGGTATGAACTTAGTAAAAGAGAAAAAGAGGCAAAGAAAAAGCAAAAGATTATAAATGTAAAAGAAATAAGGATGTCCCCGACTATTGAAGACCATGACTTTGGTGTAAAGTTAAAAAGTGCTATTAAGTTTTTAAAAGAAGGTAATAAAGTAAAAGTTACTATAAGATTTAGAGGAAGGGAAGCAGCTCACACTTCGCTGGCAGAAGACCTTTTAAAAAGGTTTGCAAATGAGCTCAGTGAGTATGGCGTTATAGAAAAAGCTCCTAATATTGAGGGGCGAAATTTAATGATGGTATTAACACCAAAAAGTTAGCAAAAATTACAGAAGGAGGATATATTTATGCCTAAAATGAAAACACATAGAGGAGCAGCAAAAAGGTTTAAAGTGTTAAAGTCAGGAAAAGTTAAAAGGTCGAGAGCTTATAAAAGTCACCTTTTAACACATAAAAATGCAAAAAGAAAAAGAAGATTGAGAAAAGCTACTTATTTGGTAGGTGCGGATGCTAAAAATATCAAACGCTTATTACCTTATTCATAATAGATTAGGAGGTTTTTAAAATGGCTAGAGTAAAATTTGGGAAAGTGACGAGGAGAAGACGTAAGAAAATATTGAAGCTTGCAAAAGGTTATTTTGGAGCTAAGAGCAAGCTTTTTAGAGTTGCCAATCAAGCAGTAATGAAATCTTTAATGTATGCTTATATTGGCAGAAAATTAAGAAAGAGAGATTTTAGAAAGCTTTGGATAACAAGAATAAATGCTGCTGCAAGAGCCCACGGAATTTCCTACAGCAGGTTTATAAATGGTCTTAAAAAGGCTGGAATAGAAATTAACAGGAAGATGCTTTCAGAAATGGCGATAAACGACGAAAAAGCCTTTGCAGAATTAGTAAATATAGCTAAGCAGCAGTTAAACGCATAAGGCCAGTTTGTATGGCCTTTTGCTTTAACTAATTTTGTAAAAGAGTGGTTGAAATGTTAATTACGAGTGAAAACAATGACCTTATAAAAAAAATAAAAAAGCTAAAAGACAAAAAGGGCCGATACGAAGAAGGACTGTTTTTTGTAGAGGGTACTACAAGTGTATTGGAGGCTTTAAAAAGTGACTTTGAAATAGAGTACATAGTTATGGGGGAAGGGGTTAAAATAGATATTCCCAAAGGTGATTTTGAAATTGCACATACTACTGAAAGAATCTTTAAGAAACTAAGTGATACAGTAACTCCACAAATGGTGATGGCGATTATAAAAATACCAAAATATGAAGAAAATACGTATATAAAAGAAAAGGGTGTATATGTTATAGCAGACAATATTCAAGACCCAGGAAATTTAGGTACTATAATACGTACGGCTGATGCGTTTGGGGTTAGTGCTATTTTTACTATAAACAACTGTGTGGATATTTTTAATCCAAAGGTTTTAAGAGCCTCTATGGGTTCTATTTTTCACATTCCTGTCATAGCTACTACTTCACAAATTTTGTTAAAACTTAAGCGAAGAGGAATAAAAGTTTTTGCAACTCACTTAAAAGCTCAAAAATTAGTTCATGAATGCAATATTTCGGATAAAGTAGCTTTTGTTTTGGGAAATGAAGCAAAAGGTGTCAGTGTTGTAGATCTGGTTGATGACTTTGTGAAAATACCTATGACAGGGGAGGCAGAGTCTTTAAATGTTTCAATCGCTGCTAGTATATTTTTATACGAATCTCAAAGGCAGAGGTTGATAAAAAATAATTAGGATGGTATAATCTTAAAAAAATATTTCAAAATGCTATGAAGGAGTAAAGTACATTATCGAAAATCACAGGGAGATAACACCGTAGACTGAGAGTGTTATCGTTAGGTAGATAATGGAAAGTTCCCTCCGGAGCAGCGTGCTGAACTAATAGTAGGCATTGCCGGTCATACCGTTATCCAAATGAGTGAGCATTTTTTATAAAATGCTAATTTAGGTGGTACCGCGGATTCTTCGTCCTATTGACGGAGGATTTTTTATTTTAACTAATACACCAAAAGAGGGGTTGGTTTAAAGATGGAAGAATTGTTGCGCAAGCTTTATGAAGATGCACAAAAAGAAATTCTGTCAGCTGATAGTTTACAGCAAATTGAAAACTTAAGAGTTAAATACTTAGGTAAAAAAGGCGAATTGACGCAAATTTTAAGGGGAATGGGAAGCTTAAAGCCTGAAGAAAGACCTGTAATTGGTCAAATTGCCAATGAAATTAGAGAGAAAATTGAGGGTTTACTCACAGAAACAAAAAATAAAATTGCCCAATTAGAAAAAGAAAAGAGGATAAAAAATGAGTACATAGACATAACTATGCCGGGTAAACCTTATGAGTACGGTCACAAACATCCCATGACACAAGTATTGGATGAAATTAAAAAGATATTTTTAGGATTAGGCTTTTCTATTGCAGAAGGGCCAGAAATAGAGTTTACTTATTACAACTTTGAGGCATTAAATACTCCAGAGGACCATCCAGCTAGAGACTTACAGGATACCTTTTATGTGACTTCTGATATACTTTTGAGGACTCAAACATCCCCGGTACAAGTAAGGACTATGGAGAAAAATAAGCCTCCAATAAGGGTTATATCTCCTGGAAGGGTTTATAGGTCTGATGAGATAGATGCAACTCACTCTCCAGTATTTCATCAGATGGAAGGGCTTGTAGTAGATGAAGGAATAACTATGGGAGATTTAAAAGGAGTTTTGAATATATTTGCGAAAAAATTTTTTGGAGAAGACACTCAAACCAAATTTAGACCTCATTATTTTCCCTTTACAGAACCCAGTGCAGAAATGGACGTGAGCTGTTTTGCTTGCGGTGGAAAAGGTTGTAGAGTTTGTGGCTATACTGGTTGGATTGAAATTTTAGGTGCAGGCATGGTACATCCTAATGTTTTGAGAATGTCTGGTATTGATCCTGAAAAATACAGTGGATTTGCTTTTGGATTGGGGATAGATAGGATTACAATGCTGAAATACGGAATAGAAGATTTGAGACTTCTTTTTGAAAATGATTTAAGGTTTATACAACAGTTTTAAAGGGGTGGTCGTATGTTAGTGTCACTTTCGTGGTTGAAAGAGTTTGTTGACATAGATGAAGATGCGAAAGCTATTGCTGAAGGCCTTACTATGTCAGGGTCAAAGGTAGAGACTATAACAAGTTATGGGAAAGAAATTTCAAATGTGGTGGTAGGGAAAATTATTTCATTAGAAAAGCACCCTAATGCTGATAAATTGTTAGTTGGTATTGTAGATGTAGGCACTGAAAAACTACAAATTGTAACCGGAGCACAAAATATTAAAGTGGGGGATTACATACCAGTAGCACTTCATGGCGCAACTCTTCCTGGAGGAGTTAAGATAAAAAGAGGCAAATTAAGAGGAATAGAATCCAATGGCATGATGTGTTCTGCTGAAGAGCTAGGACTTGATGAAAGCCTGCTGCCAGAATATCAAAGAAACGGAATTTTTATATTACCACCTTTTCCATTAGGAATGGATATAAATGAAGCTCTTCAGCTAAAAGACGATGTATTGGAATTTGAGATAACGCCCAACAGACCTGATTGTTTGTCAATGGTAGGAATAGCGAGAGAGGTAGCTGCGACTTTTAAGAAAAAATTTAAAATGCCAGTGGTAGAAGTTAATGAAAGCGAAGAACAAAATCCTGCAAAAGTGACTATTGAGGCTACGGATTTGTGCTTTAGATATGTAGCAAGGGTCGTTAAGAATGTGAAGATAGGTCCTTCTCCTATGTGGATGCAGATGCGTCTTTTAAAAGCTGGAATAAGACCTATAAATAACGTGGTGGATGTTACAAACTATGTGATGTTAGAATTAGGTCAGCCCTTACACGCTTTTGATTTGGACAAAGTTGAAAACAAGCGTATAATTGTGAGAAGGGCAAAAGAAGGAGAAAAATTAGTTACATTGGATGGAAAAGAGAGAACTTTAGACAGCTCAATGTTGGTTATTGCTGATGAGAAGAAAGCTATAGGTTTGGCAGGTGTAATGGGAGGAGAAAATACGGAGATAACTGACACTACTGTAAATATTTTAATAGAAAGTGCTAATTTTAAAGGAAGCAATATAAGGCATACTTCTAAGAAATTGGGTTTAAGAAGTGAAGCTTCTTCAAGATTTGAAAAAGGTTTAGACCCAGAGATTACAGTTTTAGCTTGTGAAAGAGCAGCACAGCTTATGGAAAAATACTGTGGTGGTACAGTTTTAAAAGGGCTTGTGGACGAGTATCCAAAGCCAATTGAAAAAACAGTTTTAACTGTAAATCCTCACAGGATTAATAGATTTTTAGGCACAGAGCTTCCGACATCTCAAATGATTGAAATATTGGAGTCTTTAGAGTTTAAAGTTCTACAAAAAGGCGATGACCTTGAGATAACAGTTCCGCATTTTCGCAGAGATGTGACAATGGAGGCAGACATTGCAGAAGAAATAGCGAGGTTATTTGGATACAACAACATACAAGATAGCTTAATGAAAAACGCTCAAACGACATTGGGGGCAATGACAAAAGAACAGGAATTAGAGGAAAAAATAAAAGAAGTGCTGTTGGCTTGCGGATTGAATGAAATAGTTACGATATCTTTTATGGGAAGCAAAGACTTAGATAAAATCAATGTGCCTTTAGACAGTCCATTGAGGAAAGCAGTTAAAATTATAAATCCTTTGGGAGAAGACCAAAGCCTTATGAGAACTACTCTACTGCCTTTTATATTGAATGTAGCTTATACCAACTATAGTAGAAAAGTACAAGATTTCAAAGTTTTTGAAATATCTAAAGTCTTTATGCCAAAAGAATTACCCTTAAAAGAATTACCACAGGAAATAAAGACTATTGCAATAGGAATGTACGGGAAAGATGTGGATTTTTACTCATTAAAAGGAGTAATAGAAGCACTTTTTGAAGTAATGGGTATAAAAGGAGTAGAATATGTAAGGGCAGAAGATCCTTCCTATCATCCAGGAAGGTCTGCAAAAATTCTCCTAGGTGACGAAACATTAGGTATATTTGGAGAGATACACCCTGATGTTTTAGAAAATTACGACATACCTGTTAGAGTCTACGGTGGAGAAATAAACTTAGATAAAGTAATACAATATGCTAATGTAGAAAAGAGGTACATGCCTCTTCCCAAGTATCCAGCTGTAGAAAGGGATATAGCAGTTTTAGTAGATAGAGATATTTTTGTAAAAGATGTGGAAAAAGTTATACTTGAAACAGGAGGAAAACTTATAGATAAAGTCGAATTGTTTGACGTCTATAAAGGTCCTAACATCCCTGAAGGCAAAAAAAGCGTCGCTTTCTCTATCTGGTATAGGTCTTATGAAAGGACTTTGACAGATGAAGAGGTAAATGTAATTCACAACAACATTGTAGAGGCTCTTGACAAAAAATTAGGAGCCAAATTAAGATAAAAAAGGCTATTTTACAGCCTTTTTTATCTTTTATCTTAATTAAGAAGGAAATTGCACTTTAATGTAGAAGTAAATAAAATAACAAAAGATTAAGGGGATGTTTTTGTGGAGTTAAATAAAGTTACCGTGATTATCAATGGGAATGAATATATTTTAAAATCTGATTATCCTGAAGAGCATGTAATAAAACTTGCCAATTATGTAGACAATGTAATTAAAGAATTGCTCCAAAACTACGAAAAGTTATCACAAATGCAACTACTACTTTTGTCGTCTTTAAATATTGCAGATGAACTTTTTATTGCAAAAGAAGAAAATAATGCTATCAAAAAGGAATTGCTTTCTTTAAAAGCAGAATTAGAAGAAAAAAATCGCTATATAAAACAATTAGAGGAGGAGCTTACTAAAACTAAACAACAGCTTTTAGAGACAGAGGAAGAGTTTCGGCAGTTTATAGAAACTTTTGATGAAGAAAAGTAAAGGTGATTGGATGAAAAAAGTTGAATTATTAGCTCCAGCAGGAGATTATGAGGCTTTAACGAGTGCAGTTAATGCAGGATGCGATGCAGTGTATCTAGGAGGAAAAAATTTTGGTGCAAGAGCTTATGCAACCAATTTTGACTATGATGATTTAAAATCTGCTGTAGAATTCTGCCATTTAAGAGATGTCAAGGTATACGTTACTGTAAATACCCTTGTAGCGAATGAAGAATTTGAAAAGCTGGTGAACTATTTAGATTTTTTGTATTCTATAGGTGTTGATGCAGTTATAGTGCAGGATATGGGAGTATTAAAGTTTTTACGAGAAAATTATCCTGATTTAAAAGTTCATGCCAGTACTCAAATGACAGTTCATAATTTAGAAGGAGTACAGGAATTAGCTCAAAAGGGAGTTTCACGGGTTATTTTATCAAGAGAGCTTACATTAAAGGAAATAAAGGATATAGTTCAAAATTCTAACATTGAAATAGAAGTTTTTGTTCATGGAGCTCTCTGCGTCAGTTATTCCGGACAGTGCTTTATGAGTAGTATACTAGGAGGAAGAAGCGGAAACAGGGGAAGATGTGCACAACCCTGCCGTTTAAAGTATTCTCTTGTAGATAAAGAGGGAAAAGTTTTAGAAAAGGATTTACACCTTTTGAGTATGGCGGATTTATGTACTATAGAACATATACCAAAACTCATTGAGGCGGGAATCACTTCTTTTAAAATAGAAGGTAGGATGAAAAATGCCGAGTACGTCGCTTCTGTTGTAAAAGCCTACAGAGAAGCTATTGACAGTTTTTATGAGAGCAAAGCTTTTGATTCAGGTAAAGCTATAGAAGAGATGTCTCGAATTTTTAATAGAGGATTTTCTACTGGCTATCTTTTTGGAGTTAAACCCTCTAAAATGAGTTATATTTCCCCTAAAAACACGGGAGTTGCTGCTGCAGAAGTGATAAGTGTAACTTCAAAAACTTCAAAACTGAGGCTTTTAAGGGATATTGCAAAAGGTGATGGGATTTCTGATGAAAAAGGAGAAAAAGGACAAAAAGTTGAAATAATATTTAAAAATGGGAAGAAGGTAGATAGAGCTTATGAAGGAGACATAATAGAACTACCTCTTAAGTTTTATGTAAAAGAAGGAGAAATATTAAATAAAACTTATGATGCATTGTTAAATGACAAGCTGAAAAACTTACCTTCCAAAAAGATTCCTATAAAAATTTATGCGGAGTTAAAAAAGGCAAACCTTTGTATATAAAGATACAAGAAGGAATTCGTACAGTAGAAGCTTATAGTGATGAAATAAGTCAGATAGCAGAAAAAGTTTCTATTGATGAAGATTTTTTGAAGGATAAACTTACTCAAATAAATGATACAGCCTTCTACGTAGAAGAAATAGAGGTAGTAGTTGAAAAAGGCCTTTACATGTCTGTAAAGGGAATAAAAGAGGCGCGAAGAAAAGCAATAGAAATGTTAGAAAAGAGAAAGTTAGACTATTATAAAAGAGAAGAAAAGCATACCTTTTTTATTCTGCCTTCTTTCAAGGAGAAAAAGGAAGAAGTAAGTTTAACTTTTTATACTGATAAGCTTGAACATTTGAAGATGGCCAGCCAATTGGGTATAGAATACGTCTATTTCAATTACAAGCTTGATATAAAACTTTTTAAAAAAGGTTTAGAACTGACAAAAGATTCAAAGACAACGGTTATAGCTGCTTTCCCTTCTATATTGAGGGAAGAGATAAAAAGAATAAAGCCTCAATTAGAATTTTTACAAGATATGGGGATAAACAAAATTTTGGTTTCAAATTTAGGGCTTTATCATATTGCAAAAAATTATGACTTTGAGATATTTATAGATTATCCTTTGAATATTTTCAACAATTTAGCTGTAGATTACTTTAAACCTTACGCTGTGACTTTATCTTATGAACTTACGCTGGAGCAGATTAAAGATATTGCCAAAAGAAGTGATGTAAAATTTGAAGCTTTAATATATGGTAGACTGCCTCTTATGACAATGGAATATTGTCCAATAAGAAATTTAGTAGGCTGTGACAGAGAAAGGTGTGAAAAAGGTTATTATTTTCTAAAAGACAGAAAAGGCAAATTAATGCCTCTTAAAAGCAATGGTTTTTGCAGGATGCAGATTTTAAACGCAGATGTGCTTTTAATGTTAAGCATAAAGGAGCTTAAACAAGCTGGACTTTCTTTTTGAGGATACATGATACAATAGAAAAAGATGAAGAAATAGAGAAAGTTTTAAAAATGCATATTGAAGCTTTAAAAGGGAATGAAATTGAAATTTTAGAAGGAAAATATACAAAAGGACATTTTTACAGAGGAGTTTTGTGATGGTGAGAGGAATTAATAGTAGAGCAATAAAAAGTCTTGAATTTGACAAGATAGTGGAGTTTATTGTTGGCTATTGTGATTCGGATTTAGGCAAACAAAAAGCTTCAGATATTGTCATAAAAAAAGACATAGAGGAAATAGAGAGGGAATTAGATTTACTGAATGAGGCAATTAGCTTTATTTCCTCCTATGGAGGTATTTCTTTTGCTTTTGAGGACATAAGGGATTATATAAAAAAAGCACAAATAGATTCCGTGCTTTATAACCAAGAGCTTTTAAAGATAAAGAAATTTCTTAACTTGGTAAGCCAAATAAAAGGCTATTTTAAAAATCTTCAAGAAAGTGATAGATTTGTAAGGTTAAAAGAATATGATAAAAAAGTCTTACCGATAAAAAATTTGGAAAAAAGGATTGAAAATATAATAATTTCAGAAGATGAAATAGCAGATGATGCTTCTCCAATGCTTAAAGCTTTAAGAAGGCAGAAATTGAGCATAAATGAAAAAATAAGGGCGACATTGAATTCAATAATTTCTACACGTCAAAAAGAATTGCAAGAGCCTATTATAACTGTAAGACAGGGAAGATACGTTGTACCTGTAAAACAAGAATATCGCAGCACTTTTAAAGGTATCGTCCACGACCAATCCTCCAGTGGTGCTACTCTTTTTATTGAACCTATGCAAGTGGTTGACTTAAACAACGAATTGAGACAAGTGGAATTAAAAGAGAAGCAGGAGATACAGAGAATACTTTTTGAACTTTCTCAAGAGGTCAAAAAGTATTCACAAATTTTATTTGATGACATTGAAATAGTTTCAGACTTAGATTTTATATTTGCTAAGGCTAAATATTCTTTAAAGCTAAAAGCCGTAAGGCCAGAGCTAAACACAATGGGATATATTAATTTAAAAAAGGCAAGACATCCTCTCATAAATCAGGAAGTAATTGTCCCTATAGATATATATATAGGAGACCAATTTAATACTTTAGTCATTACTGGCCCTAATACAGGTGGGAAAACTGTAACTTTAAAAACAGTGGGACTTTTAACTTTAATGGCAATGGCGGGGCTTAATATTCCTGCGGAAGAAAGGTCACAGGTTTCAATATTTGAGGAAGTTTTTGTGGATATAGGAGATGAGCAGAGTATTGAACAAAGCTTAAGCACTTTTTCTTCTCATATGACGAATATTGTAAGTATACTCCAAAAAGTAAACAAAAATTGCCTTGTTTTGTTAGATGAATTAGGGGCAGGTACAGACCCTATAGAAGGTGCTGCTTTGGCTATGAGTATTCTTGATACCTTGCATAAGATTGGTGCGAAGACAATAGCTACTACCCATTATAGTGAGCTAAAGCAGTATGCCTTAAAAGCACCAGGAGTAGAAAATGCCAGTATGGAATTTGATGTTGAAACTTTAAAGCCTACCTATAAACTTATAATAGGCCTTCCTGGCAAAAGCAATGCCTTTGAAATATCTAAAAGATTAGGACTTCCTCAGCAAATAATAGAAAATGCGAGAAAGTATATTTCAGGAGAAGCTTTAAAATTTGAAGACATAATTGCAGACGTCGAAAGTAAAAGAAGGGAATTGGAAAAGGCAAATCAAGAAATAGCTTTTTTAAAGAAAGATGTAGAAATTTTAAAAGAGGAATTAGAAAAAGAAAAGAAAAAATTGCAAAGTGAAAGGGATAAAATATTAAAAGAGGCGAAAGAAAAGGCGAGAAAAATAATACAAGAGGCGAAATTTACCGCCGAGGAAATAATTAAAAAAATAAAAGAGGCAGAAGAAAGCACACAAAATAAAGACAGGATAATACAAGAAGTAAGAGAAGAATTAAAGAAAAATTTAGAAGAATTAGAAGAAGAAGTTTTAAAACCTAAAGAGGCTCACTACAGCAGAATCCCTGATAATTTAAAAGAGGGACAGACAGTCTATATAGTACCTTTGGACCAAAATGGGATTGTACTTTCTCTTCCTGACAAATCGGGAAATGTAGAAATACAGGCAGGAATTTTAAAGATGACAGTTCATATAAGTAATTTGAGGGTAGCAGAGGAGAAAGAAGATGAGGAAGTAAAAAAAGGCTACAGCAAATTTGTACACGAAAAGTCTCAATCTATAAGCACTTCCATAGATGTAAGAGGTAAAAACCTTGACGATGCTTTATTAGAGGTGGAAAAATATATAGACGATGCTTATTTAGCCGGACTTAAGGAGGTGACAATTATTCACGGACGTGGTACAGGGGTGTTAAGGACAGGGATATCACAATTTTTAAGAAGCAATAAGCATGTTAAATCTTTTAGATTAGGTAAATACGGTGAAGGAGGAGACGGCGTTACTATAGTAGAATTAGCTGATAAATAGGGGATGGTAAAATGTATTTGGTAAGTGCTTGTCTTGCCGGAGTTAACTGTAAATACGATGGGGGAAACAATGAAAAAGAAGAAATAAAAAGATTAGTAGAAGAAGGGAAGGCTATTTTAGTTTGTCCTGAGCAATTAGGTGGACTTCCAACTCCGCGTCTACCCTCTGAGATAAAAGGTGATAAGGTTTTTAACATTGAAGGAGAAGAGGTTACAGAAAATTTCTATAGAGGAGCCTATGAGACTTTAAAAATTGCTAAAATGTACAAGATAAATGAGGCAATTTTTAAGGCTAAAAGCCCTTCTTGCGGCTGTGGAGAAATTTACGATGGCACTTTTTCGGGAAATTTGATAGATGGAAATGGAATTACCACAAGGATTTTAAAGGAAAATGGGATATCTGTTATGACAGAACATGATTTTTATAAAAAAATAAAAAATGAGTAACCAAAACACCTCCTCTAACATAAAATATAGGGGAGGTGTTTTGCTTGAAAAGGAAAAAATGGGGACTGAGGCGCGTTAATTCGTTTTACATATATTTGATTTACATAGTTGTTTTATTTGCGATTTTATACTATTTTACAGAATATCGATTAAAACCGGCTATTATAGCAGTAAGTGAAACTTTAGCAAAAGAAACAGCTGTAAATACTATAAATGATGCTATAAATGAAAAAGTGTTAAAAGGAATAGAGTATAAAGATTTAATCTATGTGAGAACTGATAACAATGGCAAGGTATCTATGCTTCAAGCAAATACTATTGAGATGAATCTTTTAGCTGCCAAGATAACAAAAGAAGTCAAGGAAAATTTAAACAATATAGGACCTTTGCATGCCAAAATTCCCTTAGGTTCTGTGTTTTCCAGTGATTTATTTGCAAATGTAGGACCTAAAATAAAAATTGGGCTTTTGCCTGTGGGAGCAGTGGATGTGGATTTTAGTTCAGAGTTTGAACCTGCAGGGATAAATCAGACAAGGCATAGAATATATTTAGACATACAAACTACAATACGCATAATTGCACCATTAGCATCAGATAAAGTAGCAGTTACACTTCACATGCCAATAGCAGAAAGTATAATAGTAGGAGATGTGCCTGCCAGCTATGTGGATGTAAATGGCGACAAATTTACGATTCCTGTACCTCAATCACCAAATTCAAAAGTAGAAATACAAAAATAGCTATTGAATTTTTAAAAGGATGTGGTATAATAAAAAACGTGTGATATGTGGGGGTGTAGCTCAGTTGGGAGAGCACCTGCCTTGCAAGCAGGGGGTCAGGAGTTCGAATCTCCTCATCTCCACCAATTAAAGATAAAGATTACCCGAGAAGGGTATTTTTTTGCTTTTTTCTTTACCTTAGCAATTTTTTCTTTAAAATGCAGGATTTTTTTGTTCTTTGTCGAATTATAAAAGAAGTGAGGCTCAGGAGGTGAAATACATGAGTCTTAACATGGAAGTTGCTTATAAAAAGCGATTAGATAATATCGTAGAAAAAACTATTGAAGTGATTGAAAACAGCAAGGAGCAAATTTTTGATATTTTAGAAAAAGCAAAAGAAGAAGCGAGAAAGTTAGAAGGGCAATTAGAAGAGCTAAAAGTCCAAGTTGTAAATGTGATAAAAGAAGTAGAACTGTGTGAGAGAAGAGAAAAAAGTGCAGGTTAAAGCTGGCATTCGTAAGCAAACAATTTGGCCACCTCTCTGAGCAAGCTATAAAAGAAGCCTATGAAGAGGCAAAAGAAGCACAAATAGAGTTGGCATTAAAAAGACGGGAGGAAAAAGAATTAATTGAAAAAAGGAATGAATTAGAAAGGAAACTTTTAGATACCAAAGCCATTATAGAAAAAGCTGAAAAACTTGCATCACAAATTAATATAGCTCTTAATTATTTAAACAGTGATTTGAAAGAAATGAATATGCGGTTTGAACAGTTAAAGGACAAGCAAGCTTTGAGCGTAAAAATTATTGAGGCTCAAGAAGAAGAAAGAAAAAGAATTGCAAGGGAAATTCACGATGGTCCCGCACAAGCTATGGCAAATGTGCTTTTAAAGTCTGAGCTTTGTGAAAGGTTGATAACTAAAGATGTTGAACAGGCGAAAGTGGAGCTCAAAAATTTAAAGGATATAGTGCAGCAGTCGTTGAAAGAAGTGAGGAAAATAATATACGATTTAAGACCTTCAGCTCTTGACGATTTAGGACTTATTCCTGCTCTTTCAAGGTATATAAAAAATTTTTCAGAAGAAACGGGCATTGCTGTTGATTTTACTGTTTTATCAGATTATAAAAGACTCAGTCCTGAGATTGAGATAACCTGTTTTAGGGTTATTCAAGAAGCTCTTACAAATATAAAAAAGCATTCTAGGGCGAAAAATGCCTCTGTTAAATTTGAATTTGGCATGCGATTTATCAGCATAATTATCAAAGACGATGGCATTGGATTTGATAAAGAAAATATTGGGCAAGGATATGGTCTAATGGGCATGAAGGAAAGAGTAGAAATTTTAAATGGCAAATTTGAAATAAGCAGTTTTAAAAATAAAGGGACTCAAATTTATATTTCTATACCTGTAAGGGGTGTTGAGGATGATCAGATTATTAGTGGCTGATGACCATGCCTTGATAAGAAAAGGATTAGTCCAGCTTATTGAAATGGAAAATGATATAAAAGTTATCTCTCAGGCTTCGAATGGGGAAGAGGCTTATAAACTTGCAAAGAAATTTATGCCTGATTTAATACTTATGGATGTGAATATGCCCGTGATGAATGGTATAAAGGCAGCAAAGATGTTAAAAGAAGAAAAACATCCAAGTAAAGTGTTGTTTTTAACTATTTACAATGACAGAGAGTATCTTTTAGAAGCGCTTAAATTAGGAGTAGAAGGGTACATATTAAAGGATGCGGAATATGACGATTTAATAAAAGCGATAAGGACTATTTACAATGGAGGAGTTTATATTCATCCTTCTTTAATGGAAGAAATAGACAACATAGACCATGAAAACTTGAAAAAAGACCTCACACCAAGAGAGATAGAGATTCTTAAACTTATTTCTAAAGGGTATAGCAATAAAGAAATTGCACAAAAACTATTTTTAAGCGAGAAAACTGTCAAGAACCACGTTTACAATATTTTCAAAAAATTAGATGTGAAGGACAGAACTCAAGCTGCTATTTATATGCTTAAAAATGAGACAATTTTACAAAACTAATCTTTTATAAGGCTAAATTTGACTTTTATACAAAAAAAGCGTATCATATTGTTGATACAGAGTGTCATCCATACAAAAAACCACGGGGGGGTAATTTCATTGGAAGAAAAAGATTTAAAGGAAATTGAAAAGCGTTTAGGTTACAAAAACGTAGATGCATGGACAAAAATTTCTGATGAGGAAAAAGAAAAAGTTTATCAGTTTGGAGAAGACTACAAAGACTTTATGACAAAATGTAAGACAGAAAGAGAAACGGCAGAGAAGATTATAGAAATAGCAGAAAAGAATGGCTTTATCAATATTGAAAAAGTTACAAATTTAAAGCCGGGCAGCAAAGTGTATTACAACAACAAGGGGAAATCAGTAGTTTTAGCTGTAATTGGTAAAGAGTCAATGCAAAAGGGGATAAAGGCGGTAGCATCCCATATTGATTCTCCGAGAATTGACCTAAAGCCTAATCCAATGTATGAAGATGGCGGCTTGGCTTTATTTAAAACCCATTACTATGGCGGTGTTAAAAAATACCAGTGGGTGACAATTCCTTTGGCTCTCCATGGAGTAATTGTCAAAGCAAACGGTGAGAAGATAAACATTGTAGTGGGAGAAGATGAAAATGACCCTGTCCTTTACATAACAGATTTATTGCCTCACTTAGGGAAAGACCAGATGGAGAAAAAAGCAGCAGAAGTGGTTACAGGAGAAGCATTAAATGCTGTAATTGGAAGCATTCCTCTTTCTGAGGAAGTCAGCGTGAAACCTAATATTTTGAAATATTTAAATGAAAAATATGGCATAGTGGAGGAGGACTTTTTAAGTGCTGAGTTAGAATTAGTGCCTGCCTATAAGCCTCGCGATATAGGTTTTGACAGAAGTATGATTGGGGCTTATGGTCAAGATGACAGGGTTTGTGCTTATACTTCTTTAAGAGCTATTCTTGAGCTTGAGGTGCCAGAGAGAACGGCTGTTGCGATATTTACTGATAAAGAAGAGATTGGAAGTATGGGCAATACTGGTTTGCAATCAAGATTTTTCGAAAATGCTATTGCAGAAATATTAGAAAAATACGAAGGAAGTACAGATATCAAATTGAGAAGGGTTTTGGCTAATTCTGAACTGCTATCTGCTGATGTAAATGCTGCATTTGATCCTACTTATCCAGAAGTCAGTGAAAAGCAAAACACTGCTTATTTAGGAAAAGGCGTATGCATTACTAAATACACTGGTTCAAGAGGAAAAGCAGGGTCAAATGATGCAAATGCTGAGTTTGTCGGCAAAGTGAGAAAACTCTTCAATGAAAATGGAGTAGTATGGCAGACAGGTGAGCTGGGCAAAGTTGACATGGGAGGCGGCGGTACAGTTGCCCAATACGTTGCAAATTATGGCATGGAAGTTTTAGACTGTGGCGTTGCACTTTTAAGCATGCATGCGCCTTATGAGTTATCTTCTAAAGTAGATGTGTATATGGCTTATAAGGCCTATAAAGTATTTATGGAAAAAGATTAAATCCGGGATTTACCCGGATTTAATCTTTTATAAACATTTCTACCACTATTATGCCATTGCCTTCTTTATTTTTTACTATTCCAACTCCAATTTTATTATAATAGGGATTTAAAATGTTTGCCCTGTGTCCTTCTGAGTTCATTAAAGAATAGTGAGCTTTTATAACATTTGAATTTAAGGCTATATTTTCACCTGCCAAATAATAATTTATTCCAAATTTTTTCATCATGTCGAAAGGTGAGCCGTAGGTTGGAGAAGTATGAGAGAAATAGTTATTTTCTTTCATGTCTTCTGCTTTTAGTCTGGCAACTTTACAGAGATTTTCATCTACCTGAAGAGGATTTAAGTTACGGCTTATTCTTTCCTGATTTATTAATTCTATTAAAGTTTTTTCCTCTTGGGAAAGAGAAATATTTGTTGTTTGAAGTGTTACCCCTTTATTTTGCGAAGTAGAACCATTGCTAGTAGTGGTATTAGAAGCATTTGATGGGTTTGATGTTGTTTGTTTAGCTGTGACATTATAAGAAACTGGTTGTTTTATAGTTATTAAGTTCTTTGAATTAGAAAATCTTATTGAATTATTTGCTACAGTATTTTTAGTGAAATATCCATAAGAATAAAAAATTGAAGCACTGGCAGGATTTAAAGAAAAAATTATAGTTATTGCTATTAATACTGCTATTATTGATTTTATTTTCATTTTTATTACCTCCTCAAAATCATATATTCTACAGACAGCTGTAAATTCCTTCAAGTAATTTATGGTGAGATAGGAACATTGTATCAACTTTTGCTTTGTTGGAATATACTGATTTTGAGGTGGTATTAGTGAAATATGGATTGATTGTCTTTTACTCTTATCAGCATGGTTTAATGGCAGAAAAAATGTTAAAGAAAAATAATATTCCGGTGGAATTTGTACCAACTCCCAGAAGTATCACGGAAAGCTGTAGCCATTCTCTCAAGTTTGGATTGGAATCTTTGCGAGTAGTACAAAACCTTTTGCAAAGGCTCAACATTCCTTACAAGGGGATATACGAAGTAGAAAGAATTCCTGCAGGATATAAAATAGTCAAAATTATTTAATGTTCATCACTTTTTATAAATATACTTTTTATTTTTTGAAAAGTGCTGACATTTTGTAGATTTTCCAGTTTAGCATTTAAAATTATTATTTGATTTTGTAAGTCTTTTATTTGTTTTTTAAGATTTTCATTTTCTCTTATCAAACTATTTACCATTGTATTGTAATTGTCCGCTTTAAGGGCAATTTTCATTTTTTCATCATTTATTTGTTTTAATAATTCTTGTAAATCGGCTATATTTTTGTTTTTTATTGTAATTTCAACATTTTTTCTGCTTAGTTCTTCTTCTAATCTTGTTTTTTCCTCCTTGATAGTTTCCAGTTTTTTTATTAGGATGTTTAAATACTCCTGAACTTCTTTTATATAAAAAGTGAAGTAAGAATCTTTTTCTCCGTTTTTCCTGGTTAATTTGTATTGCAAAGAAGGAATTACTTCTCCGTTATCGTTTATAAATAAATAATTGCTTTGAAATTTGTCTATTGGGCTTTTTAACTTAAAAAAGTTGTATTCAGAAAAAGAAGGAGGAATTTTAAAAGGCTTGCACCAACTATTTCCTCCATCAGAGGACATGGTGGCAAAAAAGCTATCGTTTTGAAGGTAAGTGCACCATAAAGTATTTTCTAAAAGGGAGATATAGCAATTTTTAATATTTGTAGAATAAGCCAAAGTTATGGGACTACCCCAACTGCCTTTTGGCCAGCTTCCAGCGGTTTTCTTTCTATATTTTATTTCTTGAATTATATCTTCTTCTACCCATAAGGTATGTACATTTTTTTGCGAATCTACAGTTATTGTAGGATAGAATATTCCTTCTGCTTCTGAAATTAGAAATTTTGGCGACCAGTTATCTTTTACGTAGTAAAGATAATAAAGTTGGTTTTTATTTTTTTCTTTTGTAACATAAATTAAATGAATATTTTCCTCTTCATCAATGAATAAGTCATAAAAAGGAGTGAAAGAAATATTTTTTATAAGAGCTATATTATTGCCGCTCCAATTTTTGGCCCATTTTTGGTGTATTAAATGGACTTCTCTAGGATTATTAGAATTACTAATTGTAAAAAATATGTGAAGCGTTTTATTTTTTGTTAAAAGGTTAAAATTGCTTATATACGTTTTTTTATCTTTATAAGTGTATAAAGCTTTTCCTACCCATCCTTCTTTCTTTTGAATTAAAAAAACTATTTCTCCTTGTGAATTATAGTATATCAGGTTTAGTTTTCCTTCTTCGTCGTAACAAGCGTCAAAATCACTTAAACAGTCTTTTACAATGATTTCTTCTGTTGTTTTTCCATTTTCTATAGTGTTCAATAGGATTTTTCTATCTTTAAGATAAAGATACTGTAAAAAATCCTCATCTTTTTTAGTCACAATCTTGTCCATAAATTTCCCTCCCTTTGCTAAAATATATGCATAATGATTATTGAATAGAATTGACATGTTATTGACATGATGAAAGAAGGATTTTTGAGGTTAAGTGTAGAAATAAATAAAAAGATAAATCAAGCATCAATACACTCAAAAAGGAGGATAAAAATGGATTACGATGTAATAGTTTTAGGCGGAGGGCCTGGTGGCTATACTGCTGCTATTAGACTCAGCGAATTAGGGAAAAAAGTCGCTGTTGTAGAAGAAGATTCGTTAGGGGGTACTTGTTTAAACAGAGGTTGCATACCGACGAAAGTCTATTCTCATGCGGCAGAGCTTATAAATGCCATAAAAGATGCTAAAGACTTTGGAATAATGGCACAGTATACATTGGATATTGCAAAACTTCGTCAGAAAAAAGAAAGAGTAGTAAAAAGACTTGTCGGTGGAGTAGGTTATTTAATGAACTTACACCATATAGATGTTATAAAAGGGAGAGGTAGGTTTGTTGATGAAAACACTATAGAAGTTGATAAAAGATACACAGCGGAAAATTTTATAATTGCAACAGGTTCAAAGGTGTTTTTACCTCCTATTGAAGGGATTAACTCAGAAGGTGTTATTACAAGTGATAAAGCGTTAGAACTTGAAAGAATTCCTGAAAAAATTGTCATCATAGGGGCGGGAATTATAGGATTGGAATTTGCAAATATTTATTCTGCTTTAGGAAGTAAAGTTGTCATCATTGAAATGCTTCCTCAACTTTTGCCTATGTTAGATAGAGACATAGCAGATACGATGGAAAAAATTTTGAGGCATAAAAAAATTGAACTACATTTAAACAGTAAAGTAGAAAAGATAGAAGAAGGTTTAAAGGTAGTTTATACCACAGAAGGGAATACTCGGGTAGTGGAATGTGATACTGTTTTAGTCGCTGTAGGAAGAGTTGCCAATGTAAATGGAATTGAAGCTTTAAACCTTGATATGGATAAAAAGGGCATAAAAGTGGACTCTCACATGAGGACAAGCATAAAAAATATATATGCAATTGGAGATGTTACAGGAGGTATACAACTGGCTCACGTGGCTTCTTATCAAGGTATTGTAGCTGTTCACAATATAGCAGGAGAAGAAAAGGAAGCGGATTTAAATGCAGTGCCTAATTGCCTTTATACAAGTCCTGAAATAGCGTGGGTAGGTTTGAATGAAGTTCAAGCAAGAGAAAAATTTGGAGATGTAAAAATAGGCACTTTTCCTTATACGGCTTTAGGACGAGCTATGACTATGGGGCAAAACGATGGATTTGTTAAAATAATCGCAGAAGCAAAATACAATAGGGTAGTGGGGATGGAAATAATAGGTGCTGGCGCTACAGAGATAATCCATGAAGGTGTACTTGCTATAAAAGAAGAATTTACATTAGAAGAGTTGGCAGATGCAATTCATGCTCATCCTACGCTTTCAGAAAGCGTAAAAGAGGCAGCAGAAGACGCATTAGGAATGCCTATAAATAAAGGATAAGTTAAAGGAGTGATTATGTTGAGAAAGGGAGAAGTTTTAAAACTGGGAATTGTACCTTATATGGAAGGAAAAGAGATACAGCTTAAAGCCTTTGAAAGAGTTAAAAAGGGCGAGACGGACGGGATTCTTATATTGCTTCAACATCCACCAGTATATACTATAGGAGTTTCAGGTGGTTTTGACGAAAACATCCTTGTGCCTTTAGAGGAACTTATGAAAAAAGCGGAGCTTTATAAAGTAGAAAGGGGAGGTAAAATAACTTTTCACGGACCAGGACAAATAGTTGCCTATCCTATATTTAATTTGGCAAAGTGGCAAAAAGATGTTCATCTTTTTGTTTATAAATTAGAAGAGACGATTATAAAACTCCTGGAGGAGTATGGTATAAAAGCGGGAAGGAAGCCTAAATACACCGGAGTATGGGTAGGAGATGAAAAGATATGCGCCATAGGTATCGCTGTTAGGCGCTGGATTACTTGGCATGGAATAGCCTTTAATGTAAATACTGACCTTTCATATTTTGGCTTAATAAATGCCTGCGGCATTACTGAGTTTGGAGTTACTTCTATGCAAAAACTTGGAATAAATGAAGACATAGAAAAAGTAAAAGAAAAAATGGTTGATAAATTTAGTGAAGTATTTGGTATACACTTTAATGAGATAACTTTAGATAGATTGGCGGTGATTGATAATGCAAAAGCCTGAATGGCTCAAAGTGAGGCTATTAAACGAAGATTTAAACAGGATGGAAGCTTTTTTAAAAAGTATGTCTTTAAACACAGTTTGTCAAAGTGCCAATTGTCCCAACATGGGGGAATGCTTTGCGAGAAAGACAGCTACTTTTATGATTATGGGAAATATATGTACACGAAACTGTAGGTTTTGTGCGGTAGAAAAAGGCCATCCTCAGCCTCTTGATGAGGATGAACCGAGAAGAGTAGCTGAGGCTGCTCAAAAATTAGGATTAAAGCATGTGGTGGTTACTTGTGTTACAAGAGATGATTTGCCGGATGGTGGGGCATCACATTTTGCAAAGACAATCTATGAACTTAAAAAATTGCCAGGAGTTACAGTCGAGGTACTTGTATCTGATTTCATGGGCAAAGAGGAGTCTATTGCTAAAGTAGTAGAAGCCAAGCCAGATATAATAAATCACAATATAGAAACAGTGCCTAGACTTTATTCAAAAGTGAGGCCAAAAGCTGATTATTCAAGGTCTTTAAACCTTTTAAAAAAGTCAAAAGAACTAGACCCTTATATTCTTACTAAGTCAGGAATTATGGTGGGGCTTGGGGAAACAGAAGAAGAGGTTATACAAGTTATGAAAGACTTAAGAAGTGTTGATTGTGACATGATGACTATAGGACAGTATTTGAGACCTTCAGCAAAACATATAGAAGTAGCAGAATATGTTACTCCACAGCAATTTGAGAGATATGAAGAGATAGGATATGAATTAGGTTTTAAATACGTAGCTTCTGGTCCCTTAGTCAGAAGTTCTTATCATGCTGATGAGGGGTTGAAGGTGACAAAGGCTTAGTTTTTAAGCCTTTGTTTTTGCGTGCGCCCGGCATGGGCGATAACTAGGCGGTGAAAGTCCGCTGTGGGCTTGGTAGTGGGAACCACTAGCCAAGAGCAAGGGTGTCCATCGTGAGGTGGAATCTGAAGGAAGCTTAAGGCAAAATCTCGGTCTGATGAACAAGAACCAGATAAGAGGCTGAATTGGGATGGATGAGTTTGCGTAACAAAACGAAGTCCAACACTACCCGAATCCCATACAGTAAATCTGGCAGATATATGAGATGAAAGTTATCGTTCTTACCCGGGGAGGTCTCAAGGATAAGTCATGGGAGTAAAATCTGAAGTGACAACCCATGCAGTGATGTATGGCTGAACCTTGAGAAGTCAGCAGAGGTCATAGTACTTATCTAGACATGAATAGATAAGGAAGGACCGAACGTTAGGAGGTTTTGGAAATCTTATGGACTCGAAAGATATGCAGAGACTGCAGACAACTCAACAAAGAGGCTATCCGTTGAATAGAGAAATGGAATTTCAAAAGACAACGGAAGTGCATAGTATATCATCGGCGTCGGAAGAGGGAAGAAACGAGGTACAAAGATATACCGGCAAGATGCTTGAAATGATAGTAGAACGAGGGAACATGGAAGCAGCATACAAGCGCGTTGTTGCAAATAAAGGAAGCCATGGAGTCGATGGGATGGGAGTAGATGAACTTCTACCGTATCTCAAAGAAAACTGGCCAACCATAAAACAACAACTGCTGGAGGGGAAATACAAACCACAACCAGTGCGAAGAGTAGAAATTCCCAAACCTGATGGAGGAAAAAGACTACTAGGAATACCTACAGTACTAGACAGACTAATACAACAAGCAATAGCCCAAATACTAAATAGAGTCTACAACCATACATTTTCTGATAGCAGTTATGGATTCAGACCAGGACGCAGTGCAAAAGACGCAATAAAAGCCGCAGAAGCATACATAAATGAAGGATACACATGGGTTGTAGATATGGACTTAGAAAAGTTCTTTGACAGAGTAAACCACGACATAATAATGTCCAAACTAGAAAAGCGGATAGGGGACAAAAGAGTACTAAAGTTAATACGAAGATACCTAGAATCAGGAGTAATGATAAACGGAATCAAAGTATCAACAGAAGAAGGGACACCCCAAGGAGGGCCATTAAGTCCCCTATTAGCAAACATAATGTTGGACGAACTAGACAAAGAACTTGAGAAACGAGGGCATAAATTCTGCCGATATGCAGATGACTGCAACATATATGTAAAAAGCAGGTCTGCAGGAAACAGAGTAATGAAGAGCATAAAGAAATTCATAGAAAGCAAATTAAAACTAAAAGTCAACGAAGCAAAAAGTGCTGTAGATAGACCATGGAGAAGAAAATTTCTTGGATTTTCATTCTATACAAAAGAAAACGAAGTAAGAATAAGAATCCATGAAAAATCCATCAAAAGGTTTAAGGAAAAAGTAAGAGAAATAACCAATCGGAACAAGGGAATAAGCATGGAAAACAGAATAAAAAGACTAAATCAAATAACAACAGGATGGGTCAACTATTTTGGATTAGCAGACGCGAAAAGCATAATGAAAACCCTTGACGAATGGATAAGGCGAAGACTAAGGGCATGTATATGGAAACAATGGAAGAAGATAAAAACGAAGCATGATAACTTAGTAAAACTAGGAGTAGAAGAACAAAAAGCCTGGGAATACGCCAATACAAGGAAAGGCTACTGGAGAATATCCAATAGCCCAATCCTAAATAAGACTCTTACAAATAAATACTTTGAAAGCATAGGTTATAAGAGTTTATCCCAAAGATATCTAATTGTACACAATTCCTAATGAACCGCCGTATACCGAACGGTACGTACGGTGGTGTGAGAGGACGCTGAATAAAATAATTATTCAGCTCCTACTCGATTTGAGGAGAATTTTAAAATGATTTAAGGGGGAGTGTCATGAAAGATTTTATATCTTTTATGGAGAGGGCTTGGTGGAGATACGTTAATGAGGGGGTAATTACTGAAGGTGTTAAAGAAGAGGTCAGAGAGTCATGGGAGCTTTGTAAGTTCTACGGTGTAGACCCTTTTGGAGGCGTTGGAGAAATATTAGATGAAGATAACATGAAAATAAGGTTGAGGCAAAATGAGGATTTAATATCTGTTGCACATCCTATTATGGAAAATGTATATAAACAAGTAACTGGCTCGGGTTTTTTGTTTGTTCTGGTGGACAGGGACGGTTATCTTATTGACAGAATTGGCGATGATAGTATAATGGGAGAGACGAGAAAATTAAACTTTGTTGAAGGGGCTTTATGGACAGAAGAGGCAGTGGGGACTAATGCGATTGCTTTGGCTTTAAGACTTAATAAACCTATACAACTGGTGGGAGCCGAACATTATTGCATTACCCATCACATAGCCACATGTTCTGCAGCACCTATTCATGATGAAAACGGCAATATTATAGGATGCCTTGATATGACTGGATTAAAAGAAGACGCACATCCACATAATTTAGGTATTGTACTTGCTGGAGCTTGTTCTATTGAAAAGCAACTTGCGCTTATCAAATCTCATAAACTTATAGACGCTACTTTTGATTCTATTCACGAAGGCATGCTTATAATGGACCATAATTTTGTTGTTCAGAGGGTTAATGAAATAGCATTAAAGATATTAAATATTTCAAAGAAGGAAATTATAGGCATGCATATACAGTCCATACTTGAAGATGTGGATATAATTGAAGATATACTAAGTCAGACAGAACCCTATTACGATGTTGAATGTGTTTTTTATGGTCGAAACCAAAAAATACCATGTCGTATAAATGCTGTTCCTATAGTAGCTAACAGAAAAATTATAGGTACTGTTATAACTTTTAGAGAAGAGAAATATGTTCGTAATGTTGTTAATAAATTAGCAGGATTTAAAGCGAGTTATACATTTGAAGATATAATGCACAACAGGAAAATAATACTACAGTCTTTCCAATTGAAGTTATTGAAGAAAAAAACATAAGAGAAGCACTAAAAATAGCCAAGGGTAATATATTGAAGGCAGCTGAAATGTTAAATTTGAGTAGAGCTACTATTTATAGAAAGATAAAAAAATACAATATAAGTGTAAAGGAATTGCTGTCTCAAATTGAGACTAAATAAAAGGAATCTCAAAATGAGACAAATGATTTTGTATAAATATGAGATTGATAATTTATTAACCCTTAATTTAAGGGGTTTTTTATTTTGGCATGAAATTTGAATATTAATTTTAATAGCATTGTTTTTGATAAAAAATTTTAAGAAATGGAGGCGGTACTTATTAAAAGGTTTATAGTCGAGTTTGGATATGGAGTAGATTTACACGGTCAAGATGTCAATAAAGCTGCTCAAAAGGCAGTAAAAGATGCGATATCTCATAGTTGTCTATGTGGACTTACGGAAATATTGGGTGTTGACTTAAATGAGATAGTTGTAGAGGCTACAGTGGCAGTATCAAGGCCAGAAGAAATTGAAGAAGAAGGAATAAAGGCTGTACTTCCCATTGGGGAAAAATATGTAAAAGCAATAAAAGGGGGGATGAGGGTAGCAGGAATAAAAGAGCCGGAATTTGGAGACAAAGATGACACCATTGAAGTTGCAGTGGCTTGCATAACGGTAAATATAAAATGAGGAGGAGATGAATAGTTATGGAAATTTCAAGAGATGTTCTTCTTGATATGTACACCAGAATGGTTAAAATCAGGAAGTTTGAAGAAAAAGTCGCGGAACTATTTGCTCAGGGGAAGGTTTTAGGTTTTGTACATTTATACATTGGTGAAGAGGCTACAGCTGTCGGTGTATGCGAAAATTTAGAGGATAAAGACTATATTACCAGTACTCACAGAGGTCATGGTCATTTAATAGCAAAAGGTGGCGATCTAAAATATATGATGGCCGAATTATATGGCAAAGAAACGGGATACTGTAAAGGGAAAGGCGGATCTATGCATATAGCGGATGCCACTAAAGGAATTTTAGGAGCTAATGGTATTGTAGGTGGAGGTTTTCCTATTGCAGCGGGTGCAGCTCTTTCCGCTAAAATGAGAGGAACTGATCAGGTGGCAGTATGTTTCTTTGGTGATGGCGCCTCCAACCAGAGTACTTTTCACGAGGCGTTGAATATAGCCTCTATATGGAAGTTACCAGTAGTGTTTGTCTGTGAAAACAACCTTTATGGTATATCTATGAGGCAGGATAAGCACCAAGCTATCAAAGATGTAGCTGACAGAGCTATTGGTTATGGTATTCCTGGGGTTACGGTGGATGGAAACGATGTATTGGCAGTGTATGAAGTAGCAAAAGAAGCTATAAACAGGGCTAGAAGTGGCGCCGGTCCGACTTTAGTTGAATGTAAAACGTATAGATATAGAGGGCATTTTGAAGGGGATCCTACTATTTATAGGTCTAAAGAAGAAGTGGAAGAATGGTTGGCAAAAGATCCAATACTTCGATTAAGTAAACATATACTCGACAATGATGTGGCAACTGAGAAAGAATTAAAAGATATAGAGGCAAGGATAGTTGAAGAGGTAGAAGAAGCGGTAAGGTTTGCTGAAGAAAGCCCATATCCAAAAGAAGAGGCAGCGGTAGAGGATGTTTATACAGATATAGTAGAGGAGGTAAGGGTAAGATGAGGAATATGACGTATGCAGAGGCTTTAAGAGAAGCTATTTTAAATGAGATGAGAAGAGACCCGGCAGTGTTTTTATTAGGAGAAGATATTGGGAGATTTGGAGGGACTTTTGGCGTAACTCGCGGCTTGATAGATGAATTTGGAGAGGACAGAGTAAGAGATACTCCTATTTCAGAAACAGCAATTACAGGTGTTTCGATAGGAGCTGCAGCTACTGGCATGCGACCTGTTGCTGAGCTTATGTTTATGGATTTTGTAACAGTGGCAATGGACCAGCTTGTCAATCAGGCTGCAAAAATGAGGTATATGTTTGGCGGGAAAATCACAATACCTATGGTTTTAAGAATGCCAGCAGGTGCAGGAATACAAGCAGCAGCTCAGCATTCACAAAGCCTTGAAGCGTGGTTTACTCATGTGCCGGGATTAAAGGTGGTTTATCCTTCTACTCCTAAAGATGCTTTAGGTCTAATGATATCTGCAATACGTGATGACAACCCGGTGGTTTTTGTGGAACATAAAGTTTTGTACAGTATGAAAGGGGATGTTCCTGATACTAATGAACCCATACCTCTTGGAGTAGCAGATATCAAAAGAGAAGGCAGCGACGTTACCGTAGTTGCAACAGGTCTCATGGTCCATAAAGCGTTAAAAGCAGCAGAAATATTGTCAAAAGAGGGTATAGAAGTGGAAGTAATAGACCCGAGGACTTTGTTCCCTCTTGACAAAGAAAAAATTTTTAATTCCCTAAAAAAGACTCACAAGATAGTAATAGTTACAGAAGAAGTTAAGAGGGGTAGCTGGGGCGGTGAGTTAGCAGCATTGATAGCTGAAGAAATGTTTGATTATCTAGATGCACAGATAGTACGCATTGGAGCTTTAAATACACCAATTCCATTTACGACGGTTCTTGAGAATGTTGTAATCCCTAATGAAGAAGATATAATAAAGGCGGTAAGGGCAATAGCATAGGACGTAAAGCATTTTGTTTGATAAATATAAGGAGGCAGACATGAAAACCATAGGGATAATTGCAAATCCGTCATCGGGGAAAGATATAAGGCGATTGGTTGCACATGCGACGGTAATTGATAATTATGAAAAGGTAAACATAGTAGAAAGAATTATATTGGCTGCTCAAAAATTTGGTACTGAGAAAATATATATAATGCCTGACACTTATGAAATTGGATATAAAACCAAAAATAACTTAATTTATTTAAAACAATTGGGAATAGATGTGGAGATACTTGATATGACTATAACTGGTAGTTTTGCAGATACAATGGTAGCTACGAAAATAATGGAACAATTTGGTGTGGGATGCATTGTTTCATTAGGGGGGATGGAACCAACAGAGTTATTGCAAAAGTGATTAACGAGACACCACTTTTGCCAATTTCGACAGGTACCAATAATGTATATCCTATGATGTTGGAAGGAACTATAGCTGGCATTGTAGCTTCTGTAGTATCTTCTGGTAAATTTGACAAAGAGATATTGTGTAAAAGAGATAAAAGATTAGAAATATACAAAAACGGTAAGTTAATAGACATTGCTTTGATAGATGCTGTAATCTCTAAAGAGAACTTTACAGGTACTAGGGCAATTTGGGATATATCGACAATAACTGATATTTTTGTTACAAGGGCTCACCCTAATAACATCGGCTTTTCTTCTGTAGCTGGTTATAAAACAACATTGTCAGAAGATGAGGATGGAGGTATATATGTAAAAATAGGGGAAAGCCCGGAGTCGGTCATGGCGCCTATAGCTCCGGGCGTCGTTGAAAAAGTAGGGATAATTGATTGTAAAAGATTGAACATGGATACAGATTATTCTTATGAGGTGATGGAAAAAGGTACTATTGCGTTGGATGGAGAAAGAGAAGTGATAATAAAAGAAGGTGATATATTAATTTTTAGAATATCGCGGAATGGACCTTATCGAGTTAATGTAACAAAAACGCTTGAAATTGCACAGCAAATAGGATTTTTGTAAAGAGGTGATTTTATGCCGGTAAATGTAGTGATGCCTAAATTGGGACTTACAATGAAAGAAGGCAGAGTAGATAGATGGCTTAAAAAAGTTGGTGATATTGTAAAAAAAGGAGAAGAGATTGTCGAGGTTTCTACAGATAAGATTACCAATGTTGTAGAATCTCCAGCGGATGGAATTTTGGCGAAGATCTTAGTAAATGAAGGAGAAATTGTACCAGTAGCTACTCCTATTGGAATAATTACAGCTGAAGGGGAAAAGTTAGAAGAAGTAGAAAAAAGTGAGGAAAAGTTTATAAAAGCTACTCCAGTAGCAAAAAGGTTGGCGAAGGAGAATAACATAGACCTTTCTTTAATAACTGGAACAGGACCAGGTGGAAGGATTACTGAAGAAGACGTAAAAAAGTTTATTTCTGAGCAAAAAGTAAAAACAGAAGAAGAGGGACCAAAAAAGAAGTAGCAATAATAGAAGGTCAAGCATTGGAAAAAGTTGAAAGAATGCCAATGGACAATATTCGCAAAACCATAAGTCAAAGGATGAAAAAAAGCTGGTCAGAAATTCCTCATGTTACAGAAGATATTAAAGTGGATGTCACAGAACTGGTTAACTTAAGAGAAAATTTAAATCATATTAGCGATAATAAATTTACTTATACCGATTTAATTGCAAAAGCATGTGTAATAGCTATAAAGAAAAATCCTGTAGTTAACTGGTCTATAGAAGGAGAATATATAATTAAAAATAGCAGTATAAATCTCGGAATTGCAGTGGCTTTAGATAATGGTTTAATAGTTCCTGTAGTGAAAGAGGCGGACAAAAAGAGTCTATTAGAATTGTCAAAAAATATAAAAGAATTAAGCGAAAGAGCGAGAAATAATAAGCTTACTCCAGACGAAATAATCGGAAGTACATTTACTATCACTAACCTTGGAATGTATGAAATAGATAGTTTCACGCCTATTATAAATCCGCCCGAAAGTGCTATATTGGGTGTCAACAAAATATATAAAGAACCAGTTGTTCTAGACGACAATATTGTTATAAGGCATATTATGAAACTTAGCCTTTCTTTTGACCATCGATTAATAGATGGGGCTACCGCTGCTAAATTTTTGCTTGACTTAAAGAAAACATTAGAGAATCCACTATCTTTACTTATTTAAATTAAAATTTTAAATAAAGCAAGCTGATGTTGAAAATAAAGTTATATTTTCACATTGGCTTGTTTTATTTGATGCTGAAATAAATAACAAATACGTTGAGTTGATTCGACTTTTTGAAATTTTTTGATATTACATGAATTTATGATATAATAAAATCAATACATAAGGAGAGGGGATGTTAGTTATGCCTGAGTTTGGAACTCCTTTTTCTGGACTCACTGAAAAAAGGAAGGTCACCCATGAAGAGTTGGTACGGGCTATACGCTTTATGGTGGCGGCAGAGTATGAGGCAATTCAACTTTATACTCAGTTGGCAGAAGCTACTGATAATGAATTAGCAAAAGCAGTTTTAATGGACATAGCAGATGAGGAAAAAGTGCATGCGGGAGAGTTTTTGAGGCTTTTGAAAGAACTAGCTCCTGATGAGGAAAAATTTTACGAAGAAGGGGCAAAAGAAGTAGAAGAAATGATTGAAAAGATTAAATAAAAGAAGGAGTTTGCGTTTATAGATGATTGAAAAATCAGGAACAATTTATGTGGCAAGCTAAAATAAGTGCCTCAATCGAGGTACTTATTTTTTTGATTTTTTGTAACAGTCTAATACATTAAAACGTATATTGTAGATAGATAAGATAATTTAAGTTAATAAAAGCTGTAACTGTAAAGGGGGAAATAATATGGCTTTTTCTAAAAAGATGGTGGGGCAACAAGAGATAGTGCCAGGCCCTGTACAGCCAGGGCAACTTCCTGAACCTACAGAAATAGCTTGCATTGAAGTGACTAAGATATATGATGCTTGTTCTCAGAGACTATGCCTTGATAATATACCTCCTATTACGTTTGTACCAACAAGTCTAACTTTAACTCCTTCTTTTGGAGGATGTGAAAATATAACAGTATCTTTGGTAACGCCGCCGGGTTTTGTGATAACTCCACTTCCGGATAGGCCAGGATTTGCGAGGGTAGAAGCAACTTTTCAAGTGACTTATGATATTGTGATTAACTATCCGGATGGAACCACACAAACATTGCCAGGAAATATTACTACTTTCAACAAAGATATTGTACTTTACGTGCCAGACCCAAGTGTAGCGATAATGAAATACGAGGCGTTAGCAGAGTGCTTGTACGGAAAGGTTAATCTAGGAGCTACTACCACTGTAGAAGTGATAATTGGGGTATGGATTGTGATAAAATCCGCAGTAGATGTGCAATTATTAGTTCCTTCTTATGGATTCTGTCCTACTCCAGCAGCTTGTGAAGAATTTACAACAGATGTATGTGAGATTTTCTACAAAAAGCCTTTCCCATCTTTTGAGCCGCCACAAATGTATCAAAATCCTTATTAAAAGCCAGCAAATTAGCTGGCTTTTTTACATAGGAATTGACTCTTTGCAAATTTTGTGGCAAAGTTAATATATAAGGAATTAAATTAGTAAAGGGTGTGTTGTAAATGGGCGATAATTTGAGAAATGATATTTTGATGAGATTAAAGACGATAAAAGGGCACATAGCAGGGATAGAAAAAATGGTAGAAGAGTCAAAAAGTTGTGAGGAAATTTTATTGCAGATAGCAGCTGTAAAAGCTTCTTTAGAAAAAGTGGGCATGTCTATAATACAAGAGCATGCTAAGGAGTGTATATTAGCAAGTGAAGATGGAAAGGCTACCTATGAAGAAGTACAGCGAACTATTAATTTGTTAATCAAGTTTGCAAAATAGATAAAAGGGATGATGTCTATGGAAGTATACCTTGACAACAGTGCTACTACACGAGTTAGGAAAGAAGTTATAGAGAAAATGGTAGAGGTTTTAGAAAATGAATATGGCAATCCTTCTTCGTTACATTTGAAAGGGTATCAGGCTGAAAAATTGATGAAGGAAGCAAGAGAAAATGTTGCTAAACTAATTAACGGAGATATTGAGGGGATTGTTTTTACTTCTGGTGGTACAGAATCAAACAATCTTGCTTTAATTGGAGTAGCGGAGAGTTTGAGAAAAAAGGGTAATCATATAATTTCTTCCGCTATTGAACATCCCTCTGTACTTAATGTGCTAAAATATTTAGAGGAAAATGGCTTTGAAGTAACCTATTTAGCTGTGGATAAAACAGGAAAAGTAGATGTAAAAGACTTAAAAAGAGCTATAACTGACAAAACGATTCTCATTTCAATTATGGCTGTTAACAATGAAATAGGTACGATTGAGCCAATAGAGGAAATAGGTGAAATAGCAAAGGAAAGAGGTATAATTTTTCATGTTGATGCTATACAGGCAGTGGGAAAAATAAATATAGATCTAAAAAAGCAAAATTTAGATATGATTTCTTTAAGCAGTCATAAAATACACGGCCCTAAAGGTGTAGGAGCCTTATATATTGATAAATCAGTAAAGATTAGGCCAATAATTTTTGGAGGAGGACAAGAAAAAAATTTAAGGTCTGGGACAGAAAATATGCCAGGAATTGTGGGATTTGGTGTGGCTAGCAAATTAGCCAAAGAAAATTTCCACGGTAATGTAAGCAAATTAATGACCTTAAAGAAGCGACTTTATCAAGGCATAGTTTCTGAAATAAAAGATGTTCATTTAAACGGGCCAAATGTTGAAGAGGGAGCGCCACATATACTCAATATTTCTTTTGCCGGTGTGAGGGGAGAGGTGCTTTTACACGCTCTTGAAGAAAAGGGCATATATGTTTCTACGGGATCGGCTTGTTCTTCCAAAAAGAAAGGACAAAGTCATGTTTTAAAAGCGATAGGTCTTAAAGAGGACCTTATTGAAAGCGCTATAAGATTTTCCATTGGAATTTTTAATACAGAAGAAGAAATTGACTATACTATATCAGTGTTAAAAGAAAAAGTGAATTTTTTAAGAAAGTATAAACGGAGGTAAAATATGCAAGACATATTATTGATTAAATATGGAGAATTAGCTTTAAAAGGAGATAATAGGTCTTTTTTTGAAAATAAATTGATAAAAAATATAAAACATGCTCTTTCTGACTTTAAGGAAGTTAAAGTTGAAAAAACTCATGGCAGAATTTATGTAGAATGTGATGGAGATATTGAAGAGGTAATAGAAAGATTAAAAAAAGTCTTTGGTATTGTAGGAATAACAAAAGCTAAAAAAACCGATTTAAACTTGGATGAAATATTTAAAGCTGCAGTAGAACTTATGAAAGGACACGAAGGAAAGACTTTTAAAGTAGAGACTAAGAGGCCAAATAAGTCTTTTCCTTATAACAGCATGGAGGTCAGCCGCAGAGTAGGAGCAGCAGTATTGAAAAATATCAAAAACTTAAAAGTAGATGTCCATAATCCTGATGTGCTTTTAAATGTAGAGATAAGAGAAATGGCTTTTGTATACGCGGGAGTGATTGAGGGAATAGGAGGCCTTCCTCTTGGGACAAACGGTAAAGCGACTGTACTTTTGTCAGGAGGCATTGACAGCCCTGTAGCTGCTTGGATGATGATGAAAAGAGGCGTAGAAGTAGAAGCGGTTTATTTTCACAGTCCTCCTTATACCTCTGAAAGAGCTAAAGACAAGGTTGTAGATTTGTGCGAAGTCCTTTCTCAGTATGGCCAAAAGATAAAATTACATGTAGTGCATTTTACTGATTTGCAATTGAAAATTTATGAAAAGTGTCCACCAAGATTTACTACTATAATCATGAGAAGGATGATGATGAAGATAGCAGAAAAAATTGCTCAAAAGAATGGTTCTATGGCTCTAATCACTGGGGAAAGTTTAGGACAAGTTGCAAGTCAAACGATTGAAAGTTTATATGTAACCAATGCTTCTGTGTCTATGCCAATATTTAGGCCTCTCATTGGAATGGATAAGACAGAGATTATAGATTTAGCTCAAAAGATTGGTACTTTTGAGATCTCTATAAGACCGTATGAAGACTGCTGCACTATTTTTGTGCCAAAACATCCTGCTACAAAGCCTAAGTTAGACAAAGTAATAGAAGCAGAACAAAAAATGGAGTATCAAAAATATATTGATGATTTTGAAGAAGAGGTTATAGAAGTTTAAGCCAAGCAGCTTTGCTTGGTTTATTTTTATCCTTTAAAAAATTAATTTTTTTAAACTAAAACTTAAAATAATTTAAAATTTTTATTGACATTTTTAAAATAAGTGTTATAATAAAAACAAGATGACGAATGTGAGCAGGCTTTTTATAATAAACTTGCCTTTTAAGAGGTGATATTAATGAATGAAGTAATAGGTAGATGTCCAGTTTGCAGTGAAAAAATGGTGGTAACAAGGCTGGAATGTCCTCAATGTGGAACAGCAATTGAAGGTAAATTTGAACTTTGTAAATTTTGTTATTTGTCAAAAGAGCAAAGAGATTTTTTGGAACTTTTCATACGGACGAGGGGAAATATAAGGGAAATGGAAAAAGAATTAGGCTTATCTTATCCTACAATTAGAAACAAATTGGACAATTTGATTGCTGCTTTGGGATATGAAGTTGAAAGAAGGCCTACAGTAGACAAAAAAGAAGTCCTGAAGAAGTTAGAAAGTGGTGAAATAACTGTTCAAGAAGCTTTGAAACTTTTAAAAGAATAGTAAGGATTAGGGGGCAAGCTCTATGAATGAAGAAAAAGAATTGATTTTAAAAATGCTAGAGGAGGGGAAGATAACAGCAGAGGAAGCGGCTCAATTGCTTGAAGCGATAGAGGGAGAAGAATTTTTTTATGAAGAAGAATTAGAAGAGGTAGAAGAGAAAGAGAAGGCAAATAAAAAAGAGGAAAGTTTTTCAAAGCTAGAAGAAATTCCTTTTAAAATAGAAGAGAAAATTGATAAGGCAATCTCTACAGTAAGAGAGAAAGAAAGAGAAATTTCTACTTTTGAGAGGACAGTTGACCGGCTGCTGGATACTTTTTTAGGAATATCTTTAGGAAAGACAATTGAAAAAGAATTTCGATGCGATAGTGTAGCGGAAAATACTAATATAAGAATAGAAGGGAGAAATGGAGAAATTTATATTGAAACGTGGGAAGAAGAGTATGCTTCTATTACCACAAGATATGTAGTTCCCAGAAATGGAGAAGAAGAAATTATATACAATTGCCAAAATGGAATATTAGAAGTAAAGAAGACTCCAAAGATAAAGGCTTTGAGTGTTAAAATGTATCTTCCTAAGGTTAAATATAAAAATATAACACTTTCTACTACAAATGGCAGAATTTCCATAGAATGTATTGAAGGAGAAAGTCTGCAGGCTTACACTACCAATGGAAGCATTTACTTAGAAGAGATAAAGTCTTATCAAATAGAGAACCACACTACAAATGCGAAGATAGAGGTGGATGATGCTACTTGTGAAAGGGTTGTTTGTCGCACTTCTAATGGCAGTATAGCTGTAGAGGACAGTACTTTCAACGATGCAGATTTAAACACAATAAATGGTAAAATAATTGTAGAGGATTTTAAAGTCAATTCAAGCAATTCTTCCCTAAAGGCAAGTACTACTAATGGCAGTATCGAAATGGAGATTGCTGATGAAAAGGTTGGCGTTTCTTTTGATTTGAGCACAGTAAATGGCAAGTGTCAAGTGAAATTGCCAAGTATGTTTTATGAGGTAAGAGGAGCTACTCATCTTAAAGGGAAAACTCAAGACTATGAAAAGGCTTATAATAAAATAAATATAGTAGCTCGTACTGTCAATGGGAATGTTCATTTAGAGTGAGGGGGTATTTTTATGGAAGAAGAAAAAATGAGAATTTTAAAGATGTTAGAAGAGGGCAAAATAACAGCTGAAGAAGCGGCTGAGCTATTGAAAGCTATCGATGATAATGGGGGAGAAGAAATAAGTTCCAAAACAAGTCAAAAAAATAAATTCAAATGGATGAAGATAAAGGTTTATGACATAGTTAACAATAGATTAAAGGTGAATCTTGCAATACCATATAGTCTTGTCAACTTGGGAATGAAAATAGGAGGAAAATTTATTCCTTCTGAAGTTACAAATGCAGGTATAAATTTAGAAGAAATTCTTGAGGCGCTAGAAAAAGGAGAAACAGGGAAAATAATAGATGTATATGATGAAGAAGATGGGGAACATGTAGAAATAAGTCTGGAGTAACGTATAAAAATCGCCTTTTATGGCGATTTTTATACGTTAAATCTGAAGACTACTATATCCCCATCCTGCATCACATAATCTTTTCCTTCCAGTCTCATAAGTCCCATTTCTCTTGCTGCTGCCTGTGAACCAGCTTTTACTAAATCTTCATACGAGATCACTTCTGCCCTTATAAATCCTTTTTCAAAATCTGAATGAATTTTTCCTGCTGCTTGAGGTGCTTTTGTGCCTTTTTTTATTGTCCAAGCGTGGACTTCTTTTGGTCCAGCGGTGAAAAAGGTTATAAGTCCAAGGAGAGAGTAACCATGCCTTATTATGTTGTTAAGGCCAGGTTCGGCAAGGCCGTATTCTCTCAAAAGTTCATTTCTTTCTTCATCACTTAAAGAAGCTAATTCTTCTTCAATTTTTGCACTTATAACTAAAACTTGGGAATTCTCATTTTCAGCATATTCTTTTAGTTGCTTTACATATTGATTTTCTTCTCCTGAAATTAAGTCTTCTTCTGATATATTTGCTACATACATAACAGGTTTATAGGTAAGCAACATAAGTTGACTTACAAAACTTTTTTCTTCTTCAGTAAATTGAAGAGCCCTTACAGGTTTCCCTTCATCTAATCCTTTTTTTATTTTTTCAAGTACTTCCACTTCAAAGGCTGCTTTTTTATCATTTCGCGCAAGTTTTGATGTTTTTTGAAGACGCCTTTCAATAACTTCCATGTCAGCAAGTATAAGCTCTAAAGTTATTATTTCAACATCTCTTATAGGATCAATACTTCCTTCTACATGGACAATGTTGCTATCTTCAAAGCATCTTACCACGTTTAATATAGCATCAACTTCCCTAATATGAGAAAGAAATTTATTTCCTAAACCCTCTCCTTTACTTGCCCCTTTTACAAGTCCTGCTATGTCAACAAATTTTATAGTTGCAGGTATGATTTTTTGGGGATTTTCAATTTTTGACAAAAAATCTAACCTTTCATCAGGCACAGATACAATTCCGACATTTGGCTCAATAGTGCAAAAGGGGTAATTTGCACATTCTGCACCTGCTTTTGTAATTGCGTTAAACAAAGTGCTTTTACCGACGTTAGGTAGTCCAACAATTCCTATTTCCATTTCATCTTCCCTCCAATAGTTTTACATATGCATTATATATTACTCACAAAATTTTTTCAAATGTTTTTCATAAAAATTCCATAATTTAGCATAATACTTTTTAATAAAAGTGCAAAAATATATTTTGAGGAGGTGCATAGCTTTGAAAAAAATAAAAAGTATAATTACAATAATGCTTATTGGGATAATGATAATGGTTTCAATGGCAGGATGCAAAACTGCGACTAAAAAGCCTACTCCTGCCCGTTATACACCAGCCCCTACAAGGACTACTCCTGCGCCTTCTAAGACAGCCCCAGGATATACTGCACCTGCACCGACAACACCTACACCTGCTCCAACTGCTGTAAGAAAACCGACACCTGAGAGTGTAAGGGCTTCTAAGATAGCTTCAAATGTTGCCAAAATACCAGAAGTAAACAAGGCTACAGTGGTAATTTCAGGGACAAATGCTATTGTAGGTGTGGATATGAAGGCAAGGGTACAAGGCGCTCATGAAACTGATGTGAAAAAGAAAATAGAAAAAACAGTAAAAGACACAGATAAGTCTATAAAAAGAGTTTATATAACTGCTGACCCAGATTTGTACAAGAGAATAGATAATATTGCTAAGGGTATTTCAGAGGGAAGACCAGTTTCTGAATTTGCAAAACAGATATCAGAAATTATTAAGCGCATAACGCCTGGCATGTAAAAAACCTGGGGTTTTTCCCCGGGTTTATGTATTATTGACTTTGTGATACAATTATCATATAATCAAAAAATAATTGGATTATTTTAGAAGGAGTTGATTCCATGGAATTAATTGAGAAACAATTAAACAACGGAATAAATTTGTACATAGATACTACAGACAAATTTAAAACAGTGACAATTAATCTTTATATCCACAATCAATTAGGAAAAGAGGCTACAAAATACGCTTTGCTGCCTGCTGTTTTAAAAAGGGGTACTTCTAGTATTAAAACCTATAAAGAAATGGTGAAGTTTTTAGAAAACTTATACGGCACTACTATGGCTGTTTCTGTGTATAAAAAAGGAGAAAGGCACCTTCAACAATATAGATTGGAATTACCTCAAGAGGAGTACATAAAAGAGAATATTTTAGAAGAGGGAGTAAAATTTTTAAAAGAGTTAGTTTTCAACCCTCTTACAGAAGGAAATGCTTTTAATAAAGATTATGTACTTCAAGAAAAAGAGATTCACAAAAATTTAATAGATTCAAGAATAAATGACAAAACCAAATATGCGGTAGACCGTTGTTATGAAGAGATGTGTAAAGGGGAGCCTTTTGCTATATTCGAATTAGGCAAGAGTGAGGACTTAGAGGTTATTGATGAAAAAAATCTTTACCACTATTATCAAAATTGTATTAATACTTTGCCGATGGATATATATGTAGTGGGAAACGTAGACCCTAAATATGTAGAAGAGGTTTTTAGAAAATATTTTGCTTTTCAAAGAGGACAAATATTAAATATTCCTTCCCCAAATATATATAAAGAAGTAAAGGAAGTAAAATATGTGACAGAAAATTTAGAAGTAACCCAGGGGAAGCTTACTCTTGGCTTTAGAACTAATGTGCCGGCTAACAGTGAGGAATATTTTCCTCTTTTGGTATACAGTGGTGTATTAGGAGGAGGACCTTTTTCTAAACTTTTTATGAATGTGAGGGAAAAGGCAAGTCTTGCTTATTATGCTTATTCAAGGCTTGAGAGATTTAAAGGTTTAATGGTGGTAAGTTGCGGCATAGAGATAGAAAATTACAACAAAGCTCTTGATATAATACTTAAACAGTTAAAAGAAATTGAAGAAGGTAATATCTCAGATTATGAATTAGATTCCACAATAAAAGCCTTAAAGACCTCTTTGAATGCAATGAAAGACAATGCTACTTCTAAATCTGACTACTATTTGTCACAAAAAATTGCAGGAGCAGATTTAAATATAGAAGAATTTATTAAAAAAGTAGAAAAGGTGACAAAAGAGGACGTAGTGGAAGTTGCTAAAAAGGTTAAATTAGATACGGTGTATTTTATGACCGGCAAAAAGGAGGAATAATTATGCAGCAGTTGTACAATGAGAGAATAGACGAAAAAATACTTTTACAAGAATTGGATAATGGCCTGAAAGTGTATATAATGCCGAAAAGAGGTTATACAAAGCAGTTTGCAATATTTGCTACCCATTTTGGTTCTAATGACAGTAAGTTTATCGCTCCAGGGGATACTAATGTAACGGAGGTACCTGATGGGGTTGCACATTTTTTGGAACACAAAATGTTCGAAGAGGAAGAAGGTAGTATTTTTGAGCAGTTTTCAAAATTAGGGGCTTCAGCTAACGCTTATACAAATTTTACTACAACTGCTTATTTATTTGCGAGTACTGAAAACTTCTATGAAAATCTAAAACTTTTAGTGAAGTTTGTACAAAATCCTTATTTTACAGATGAAAATGTGGAAAAAGAAAAGGGAATAATAGCTCAAGAAATAAGGATGTATCAAGATGACCCCAATTGGAGAGTTTATTTTAACGCATTAGAGGCTCTTTATCATGTACATCCAGTTAGAAAAGACATAGCTGGTACGATTGAATCAATTTCGCAAATAAATAAAGAAATCTTGTATAAATGTTATTACACATTTTATCATCCTGAAAATATGGTATTGTTTGCTGTAGGAGATATTGATATAGATAAAACTCTTGACGTTATAAAAGAAAATGTGAGACAGGATAAAAAACAGGGAGAAATAGAAAGGATATATCCTAAAGAGCCTTCAAGCGTTTATAAAAAAGAAGTTGTACAAGATATGCAAGTATCCATTCCTCTTTTTAATCTAGGTTTTAAAGATACAGATGTGGGTTTTGGGGGAAAGAAATTATTAAAGAAAAATTTAGAGATACAAATAGGTTTGGAAATGGCATTAGGCAGAAGTTCTGACTTGTATGAGAGGCTTTACAATGAAGGGCTTATTGACAGCACTTTTAGCTTTGATTACGGTGGAGAGATAGATTACGGTTATTCTATAATAGGAGGTCAATCTAAAGATCCTTTTAAAGTGAGAGATATCATTTTAAATGCAATAAATAATCTACAATTTTTAAAGGAAGAAGATTTTGAGAGAATAAAGAAAAAATACATAGGAAAATTTTTAAGAACATTTAATTCGGTCGATAGTATAGCTTACAGTTTTATAAACTTTTATATGAAGGAAATAAATTTACTGGATTATTTAGATCTGCTTTATAGTATAAGCTTTGAAGATGTTAGAGAAAGATTTCAAAATCATCTGAGAGAAGAGAATAGTGTGCTTTCCGTTGTGAATCCTATTAAAAAATAAAAATCAGGCGCAAAGCCTGTTTTTTTTATTTTTTTATAAAAATTTAGCAGGATTTTTTAAATTTATATAGAATAACATATTAAGTGGTGCAATGTGGTGGTAAGTGGGAGAATGTGAAGGGAAAGTTTGGTGTTTTGTATGTTGATGGGTCAATACGAACACACAATTGATGCAAAAGGAAGAGTCATAATCCCCGCTAAATTCAGAGAAGAGCTGGGGGATAGGTTTGTATTGACTAAAGGATTGGACAATTGCTTATTCGTATATTCACTGGATGAGTGGAAAAATATTGAGGCCAAACTTAAAACTTTGCCACTTACCAAAAAAGACGCAAGAGCATTTACGAGATTTTTCTTAGCTGGAGCTGTGGAATGTGAAATTGATAAACAGGGAAGAATACTTATACCTGCTAATTTAAGAGAGCATGCCAAAATAGAAAAAGATGTTATATTTATTGGAGTTTCTACAAGGGTTGAGATTTGGAGTAAAGAGGTTTGGGAAGAGTATTCTAATAATACAGATGTTTCTTTTGAAGAGATTGCTGAGCATCTTGACGACTTAAATATATAGGTGTGATAAAGAATGGAATATAGCCATAAAAGTGTTTTGCTTAAGGAGACAATTGAATATTTAAATATAAAACCAGAGGGAATATATGTAGATGGTACTTTAGGTGGTGGAGGTCATTCTGAAGAAATATTAAAAAGGCTTACCACCGGAAAGTTAATTGCGATAGATAGAGATTTGGATGCGATAAAAGCTAGCAAAGAAAGGATTAAAAATTACAAAAATGTAGAGTACATAAATGATAATTTTAAAAATATAAAAGAGATACTTAAAAGTTTGGATATTGACAAGGTTGATGGCATCCTTTTGGATTTGGGGGTATCTTCTTATCAATTAGAAGAAGTTGAACGCGGTTTTTCTTATATGAAAGATGCTCCGCTGGATATGAGAATGGACAAAAATTCACCTTTTTCTGCCTATGATGTGGTGAACAAGTATTCACAGCAAGAATTAGAAAGAGTGATAAGAGAATATGGAGAAGAGAAATGGGCATCGCGTATTGCTAAATTTATTGCAAAAGAAAGAGAAAAAGGAGAAATAAAAACTACTTTCCAATTAGTAGAGATTATAAAAAATGCTGTTCCTGCCTCTGCCAGGAGAGAAGGACCACATCCAGCAAAAAGAACATTTCAAGCCATACGAATAGAAGTCAATGAAGAACTTAAAGGTTTAGATAAGGCGATTGAGGATATGGTAGAGGTATTACGGGGGAAAGGGCGCATTGCGATAATCACATTTCACTCTTTGGAAGATAGAATTGTGAAGAATACTTTTAAAAAATTAGAAAATCCCTGCACTTGTCCACATAATATGCCTTGTACTTGTGGCAAAGAACCTTTGATAAAAATCATCACAAAAAAACCGGTACTACCTTCCAAAGAGGAAATAGAGACAAATTCAAGGTCTCGCAGTGCAAAACTTAGAGTTGCAGAAAAACTGTAAGTTCTAAAAGAAATGGAGGTAGAATAAATTGATAGTAGCACAAAGAGAATATAATTACGAGTATCCCCCATATACCTCAGAAAAGAAAGAGCAAGTAAGAAAAACTAAAAAAAACAGGAAATTAAAGAATTTACTTTTGGTAGTTTTTATAAGTTCTCTAAGCATTTTGATACTTTACAGGTATACTGTAATTTATCAAAGGTCAATTGCTTTAGATAAAATGGAAAAACAAGTACAATATACAGAAAATTTAAATCAACAATTAAAAGCCCAAATTGCTTCTTTAAGCAATCCTGCTCGAATTGAAGAGATTGCAAAAGAAAAATTAGGAATGCAATTGCCAGAAGAAAATCAGATAGTCTATATAAATGTGGGAGAAAAGCCTAAAGTAGCTGAAGAGAAAAAAGGTGAAGAGAAATCACAAGATAGAAGTAACTTTTTTATGAGGATATTGGGGGTGTTGAATAGATAGGGGGGATAATAAATATATCCAACCATATCTGTAAAGAGAAGAATTCTTTTTTTACTTTTTTTATCTTCTATAGTAGTTTTTGGACTTATACTTAGACTTTTTTGGATACAGGTTGTAAAAAGTGAAGAATATCAAAAGATGGCACTTCCTCAATGGACTTTAGACGTATCTGTTAGCGACAAAAGGGGAAATATATTTGATAGAAATGGCAAAGTATTAGCAGAAAATATAAGTGTTAATAAAATAAGTGTTATCCCCAAAGAAATACCTGATTCTCAAAGAGAAGCAGTAGCTGAAGCTTTAGCCCAAATATTAAATTTAGATAAAGGAAAAGTTCTTCAAAAGATTTCTAATAAAAACTTACAAGAAGTGTTAATTGCTAAACAAGTTGATGACGAAAAGGCAGCAGAGATAAGAAAGCTTAATATAGATGGAATAATAATTTCTGAGGACATGAAAAGATTTTATCCAAATAATACTCTTGCATCTCATGTCTTGGGCTTTACTGGAATTGACAACCAAGGTTTAGATGGTATTGAATTAGCATTTGACAACTTTTTAAGAGGTATTCCGGGAAGAATTTCTACTCCAATGGATGCTATAGGTAGAAAGATGGATGTGGGAGAGGATGAGTATTTTGAACCTCTTCCAGGTTATAACGTAGTGCTTACAATAGATGAAACTATTCAGCATTTTGCAGAAAAGGCTCTTAACCAAGCGATGGTTCATTCTAAGCCTTCAAAAGGAGCAGTAGCCATTGTTATGGACCCCAAAACAGGGGAAATATTGGCTTTGGCTAATAGACCAAATTTTAATCCTAATAATCCTTTTGAAGGACCGCAGGAGGAATGGTATAAAGCTTGGCGAAATAAAGCTATTTCTGATTCTTATGAACCTGGTTCTGTTTTTAAGACAATTACTGCTTCTGCAGCTTTAGAAGAAAAACTTGTAGGTCTTAATGAACAGTTTTATTGTCCGGGCTATACTATAGTTTCTGGACATAGAATAAATTGCTGGGCTACCCATGGCAGTGAAAATTTTGTTCAAGGTGTTCAAAATTCCTGCAACGCAGTTTTTGTGACGTTAGGACAAAGGCTAGGAGTAGAAAAACTCTATAAATACATACATGATTTTGGATTTGGACAAAGGACAGGAATACTTCTTCCTGGTGAAGCTCCAGGTCTTGTATTGGCAGAAAGTAGTGTTGGGCCTGTTGAGTTAGCCACTAATTCTTTTGGGCAAGGTATTGCTGTGACGCCTCTTCAGATGATTACTGCTGTCTCCGCAATAGCCAATGGAGGAAAATTGATGCAACCTCTAATTGTGAAATCAATTGTAGATTCAAATGGAAAAGTAGTGAAGGAATTTAAACCAAAAGTAGTGAGGCAAGTCATTTCTGAACAGACCTCTTCTACAATGAGAGAAATACTAAAAAGTGTAGTGTCAGAGGGAACAGGCAAAGCAGGATATATTGAAGGATTTGATGTAGCTGGAAAGACTGGTACTACAGAAAAATATATGCCAGGCAAATATGTGGCATCTTTTATAGGTTTTGCACCAGCGGAGGATCCAAAAGTTATTGTGTTGGTGGTAATAGATGAGCCTAATAATCCGGAAACCCATTTTGGAAGCCAATTGGCTGCACCTGTAGTAAAGAGCATTTTAGAAGATACCTTAAGATATTTGGAAGTACAGCCAAGAGGAATAGAAAAACCTGCATCGGTTGTGGTACCGGATGTGAGGAATATGAAACTTTATGAAGCAGAAAACATTATTTTGTCGAATAAGCTTAATTTTATAATAGAAGGAAATGGAGATACCGTTTTTGACCAAATGCCTAAACCAGGAGCAATTGTAGAAGAAAACACACAAGTTATTTTGTACTTAAATGCTGAAAAAATACAAGAAGTAGTAGTTCCTGATTTAACTGGTAAGAGCGTAAAAGAAGCTACAGAAATTCTAAATTCTTTAGGACTTAAAATAAGAATAAAAGGCAGTGGTTTTGCTGTAAATCAAAGTCCGAAAGAAGGTACGATTTTGAAAAAAGGTGAAACTGTAGAAGTGGAGTTTAGGCCTAAGGAAAATTAAACTTCCTCTATGCAAAATCTATAATTGTGCTATACTATTTAGTGGTGGTATGCTTTTTAGATATTTTTGTGAGGAGGCCTAACATGAAACTTATAGATATTTTAAAAGGAGTCAACTGCGAGATAAAAGGAGATCCTAATATAGACATCAGTGGGGTGTGTTACGATTCCCGTAAATCTAAAAATAAATATTTATTTATCGCTATAAAAGGGTTTAAAACCGATGGTATTTTCTATGTGGAAGAGGCTATTAAAAATGGGGCAGTTGCTGTTGTTACAGATAGGGAAATAAAAGAATATCCCGGAATTACAACAGTATTAGTAGAAGATGCTCGAGCTGCCATGGCAAAAATAGCTTCTAATTTTTACAATAACCCCACCAGCAAACTTACTTTAATTGGTGTAACAGGAACAAATGGCAAAACCTCTGTTACTTATATGCTAAAAGCGATTTTAGAAAGGCAAAATAATAAAGTGGGCCTAGTGGGGACTATACAAAATATGATAGGGGATGAAGTGATACCTTCTGTACATACCACACCTGAATCATTGGATTTGCAGGAGCTTTTTAGCATTATGGTGAACAAAGGTGTTAAGTATGTGGTTATGGAGGTATCATCTCATTCTTTAGCATTAAATAGAGTAGGCGAATGTGAATTTGATATAGCAGTTTTTACCAACTTATCCCAAGACCATTTAGATTTTCACCAGAACATGGAAGAGTATGCTAAGACAAAGAGTAAGTTATTCAAGATGGCGAAGAGTGCGTCGGTCATCAATATAGATGATAAATACTCTTCTATGATGATTGAGAGTTCTAAAGCAAAAGTTTTGACTTATGGTATAAAAGATTTTGCTTATGTTATGGCAAAGGATATTAGGAATAGTTTAGATGGTGTAAAGTTTAAAGTTCAGATTGAAGATAAAAAAGAAGAGATTTCATTAAAAATTCCAGGAATTTTTAGCGTCTACAATGCTTTAGCTGCCATTACAGTGGCTGATTTTCTTGGTATTTCTTTGCGAAGTGTGAGAGAAGCTTTAAGTCAGGTCACAGTAAAAGGTCGATTTGAACTGGTGGAGACAGGAAAAGACTTTTATGTGATTATAGATTATGCCCATACTCCTGACGGAATACAGAATATAATGGAGGCATTGAAGGAATATAAAACTGGAAGAAAAATACTTCTTTTCGGTGCTGGAGGAGATAGGGATAAAACTAAAAGGCCTTTGATGGGAGAAGTTGCAGGGAAGTATGCGGATTTTTGCATTTTGACTTCGGATAATCCTCGTTCGGAAGACCCAAGAGAAATAATTTCACAAATTGAGGAAGGCATAAAAAAGACTAATTGCCCTTATGTTGTAATAGAAAATAGAAAAGAAGCGATAAGCTACGCTCTGACTAATGCTCAAAAAGACGATGTAATAATACTTGCAGGTAAAGGACACGAAACTTATCAAATTATAGGAGATAAGGTTATTCACTTTGATGAGAGAGAAATAGTTAAAGAAATTTTGTCTGAAGGCGGTAATAGATGATGGAACTTTTAATAGATGAAATTGTAAGAGCTACTGAGGGAAAATTGATAAAAGGAAGTTTAAAGGATAAAGTAATAGGAATTTCAACTGATTCGAGAAAAGTCAAAAAAGATGAATTATTTATCCCTTTGAAAGGGGAAAAATACGATGGAGAAGATTTCGTAAAAGATGCAATAGACAAAGGTGCTATTGCAGTTATTACTGCGAGGTTGGAAAATGTAGAGTGTTTGAAAGATTTTTCAGTTGATGTCATTTACGTTAATGAGACTTTAGAAGCTTTGCATAAAATTGCTTCTTATTATAGAAAAAAATTCAATATTCCTTTTATTGCTGTGACAGGTAGCAGTGGAAAAACTACTACGAAAGATATGATTGCACAAATATTGTCTAAAAAGTATAAAGTTTTGAAAACAGAGGGAAATTTTAATAATGAAATTGGCTTGCCATTGACAATTTTTAATTTGGAAGATACTCATCAGATTGCGGTAGTGGAAATGGGAATGAGTGGTTTTGGAGAAATTAGGAGGCTAAAGAATATTGCAGAGCCTCAAGTAGCAGTTTTTACAAATATAGGAGTTGCTCATATCGAAAAATTAGGCTCAAGAGAAAATATATTAAAAGCAAAAACTGAGTTAATTGAAAATTTTAAAGAGGAAAATGTGATTGTATTAAATGCAGATGATGATATGCTATCAAAAATTCCTCTGCAGTATTCAAGTAAGTATTACAGATATGGTATAAAAAGTGGAGAAATTAAAGCTTGCGATATAGAAAAAGGAGAAAAAGATATAAAATATACTTTAAAATATAAAAATTTGGAGAAAGAAATAAAGCTTTCGATTCCTGGTATTCATAATGTGTACAATTCTCTTGCTGCTATTTGTGTTGGATTAGAGTTTGGCATTAATGTAGAGGACATGGCAGAGGCTTTAAAAGATTTTCAACCAGGCAAAAGGAGACTCAATATAATAGAAATAGGTGATATAAAAATTATTGACGATGTATATAATGCTAATCCGGATTCTATGAAAGCAGCTTTAAGTGTATTAAGGGATTTACCTGCTAAGAGAAAAATAGCAGTTTTAGGAGATATGCTGGAATTAGGTGAGTATGCAGTAGAAGCACACAAAGAAATAGGAAAATTGGTGGCAGATAGCCATATAGATATTTTGATAACGTCTGGTGATATGTCGAAATATATTGCAGAAGAATCCAAGGTTTGTGGGATGAAAGGGAACAATATTTTTGTTTGTAACACTAATGAAGAGGTTAATGAAATTTTGAAAGATATTATCAAAGAAGGGGATTCAATTTTAGTAAAAGGTTCAAGAGGTATGAAAATGGAACAAATAGTACAATTTTTGCAGGAGAGGGTAAAGTAAAATGTTACAAAAGATAATTTTGGCTACAGTTGTTGCTTTTGTGCTAAGCTTGGTGTCTGGTCCTCTTTTTATACCTTATCTTAGAAAATTAAAATTTGGGCAAAAAGTAAGAGAAGATGGGCCTAAAAGCCATTTAAAAAAATCTGGAACCCCTACAATGGGGGGAATAATGTTTATTACAGCCACAGTTATTTCTACTTTAATTTTTTCTCATTGGAACAAATATTTAGCTATTTTGTTATTAGGTTTTTTGGGATATGGTTTAATAGGATTTGCAGATGATTTTCTAAAGGTTTATTTTAAAAGGCCTCTAGGTTTGAGAGCGAGAGAAAAACTTATTGGACAGTTTTTACTTGCGACAATCATTTCATATTTTGCTCAAAAATATGTGGGAACAGAAGTGATTTTTCCTTTTTTAAAAACTACTATTGACCTTGGCAATTTATATATTCCTTTTATGGTTTTTGTAATAGTTGGAACAGTAAACAGTGTAAACTTGACAGATGGGCTTGATGGATTAGCAGCTGGTGTATCTTTTATTGTTATGGCTTTTTTCACTATGACAGCTTTATTTTTAAATAATATAACTTATGGAGCTTTTAGCGCTGCTTTGACAGGAGGATTGTTAGGATTTTTGAGGTATAATCGTCATCCTGCAGAGGTTTTTATGGGAGATACTGGTTCCTTAGCTATTGGAGGAGCTATAGCTACTGCCGCGGTTTTGACTAAATTGCCCTTGATTTTGCCCTTATTAGGCATTATTTATGTGGCTGAAGCTCTTTCAGTGATTATTCAGGTATTGTCTTTTAGATTGTTTGGTAAAAGGGTTTTTAAAATGAGTCCTTTACACCATCATTTTGAATTGTCAGGTTGGCAAGAACAAAATGTAGTCTACGCTTTTTGGATTGTTACTCTAATTGCTATGTTTATATCTTTTTATAGTTTAAGCTAAGGAGTGCAAATTATGGAGCTAAAGGGTAAAAAAATTTTTGTGGCAGGTTTAGGAGTTAGCGGAATAGCTTTGTGTAAAGTGTTGGACAGCTTGAAAGCGAAAGTAATAGCTTATGATGGAAAAGAATATGATGTATTAAAAGAAAATTTAGAAGAAATTAAAAGTTTGTCCATAGATTTTAGGTTTGGTAAATTCAAAAGGGAATTTTTAGAAGGCATAGATTTGGTCGTTTTAAGTCCAGGTGTTCCTATTGATTCGGATATAGTAAAAACAGCACAAGAAAAGAAAATTGAAGTATTGGGAGAAGTGGAGTTTGCATATAGGTTTTCTAAAGCTCCTATTTATGCAATTACAGGTACAAATGGCAAAACAACTACTACTTCTTTATTAGGCGAAATGTTTAAAAATGCAGGGAGAAAGGTATATGTTGCTGGGAATATAGGTTATCCACTTATTTATGCTGTCATGGAAGCGACAGAGGGGGATTTCATAGTAGCAGAGATTAGCAGCTTTCAATTAGAGACTATAAAAGAGTTTAAACCTAAAATAAGCTGTATAATAAATATTACTCCTGATCATTTAGACAGACATAAAACCTTTGAAAATTATAGGGATATAAAAGGAAGAATTTTTGAAAATCAACGAGAAGATGAATATACTGTTCTCAATTACGATGACCCTGTTACTTGGAGTCTAAAAAATAAGGCTAAATGCAGAGTTTTTCCTTTTAGTAGAAAAAGTTTATTAGAAAATGGGGCATATGTAAAAGATGGAAGTATTTATATAAGTGTTAATGGAAATGCTGAAAAAATTATTGACATAGAGGAAATTTATATTCCCGGAGAACACAATTTAGAGAATGCATTGGCCGCTTCTTCAGTAGCATATCTTTCAGGAATTAGTGCAGATGTTATTGCAAATACTTTAAAAACTTTTAAAGGTGTAGAACATAGGATTGAGTTTGTTGATGAAATAAATGGTATAAAATTTTATAACGATTCTAAAGGGACTAACCCAGACGCTTCAATTAAAGCAATACAGGCCTTAAAAACCCCTATAGTTTTAATTGCTGGTGGTTATGATAAAGGTAGTGAATTTGATGAGTTTGTAAAAGCCTTTAATGGGAAAGTAAAGAAATTGATTTTGATAGGGCAAACTGCAAAAAAAATCAGAGATACTGCAAGGAAGTATTCTTATCCTGAGGATGACATACTTTTTGCTGGTACCTTAGAAGAAGCTGTTAAAAAAGCTTATGAAAGTGCGAAAGAGGGAGATAGTGTACTTTTATCACCAGCTTGTGCCAGTTGGGATATGTTTAGGAATTTTGAAGAGAGGGGAAGAATCTTTAAAAAGGCAGTGGCAGAGTTGAGGAGGTAAAATAATGAAAAAAAGTACCCTGTGGATTATGGCATTTTACTCACAGTTTTAATACTAGTCTCCATTGGTGTAATTATGGTCTTTAGTGCTAGTTCTGCCAGTGCTGAGTATATGTATAATGATGCCTATTATTTTTTAAAAAGGCAATTGTTATGGGTAATATTGGGCTTTTTTGCTATGGTTTTTATGATGAATTTTGATTACACTATTTTAAAAAAGTTAGCTGGTCCTTTACTTATTATTTCGATTGGATTGCTTATTGCAGTCTTGATTCCTGGAATAGGAGTTGAAAGGTATAATGCGACCAGATGGTTAGGAGTTGGAAGCTTTACAATCCAGCCTTCTGAATTGGCAAAATATGCTCTTATTATATACTTGGCAAAATATTTTGACAAACATCCCGATTATGCAAAGAGTTTCAAAAAGGGAGTTATGCCTGTCTTAGGATTGGCAGGGTTGCTTTTTGGCCTTATAATGTTACAGCCTAATTTTAGTACAGCTGGTATTATATTTATTGTGGCTGTAATAATTCTCTTTGTAGCAGGTGCTAAATTATCTTTTATGGGAGCTTTATTTGGAGCAGGAATTGGGGCAGCTATCGTTGTTTTTTCATCTTTTAAGTATATACGGGAAAGGGTATTTACATTTTTAAATCCGTGGCAGGATATTCAAAAATCTGGATATCAAATCGTACAATCCCTTTATGCATTAGGCTCGGGAGGACTATTTGGAGTTGGACTCGGAGGAAGCAGGCAAAAACTTATGTATCTGCCTATGCCTTACAATGATTTTATATTTTCCATAATTGGAGAAGAATTAGGACTTGTTGGTACAGTCACTATACTTTTGATGTTTTTATACCTTATTTTGCGAGGTTTGAGAGTGGCTGCAAAAGCTCCAGATATGTTTGGATGTCTTTTAGCTACAGGAATTACAAGTCTTATAGGAGTTCAAACACTTATAAATGTTGCGGTTGTAACTTCTTCTATGCCACCTACAGGGGTGTCTCTTCCTTTTATAAGTTATGGAGGTACTTCTACTGTTATTATGATGGCAGGAGTAGGAATACTATTAAATATTTCACGATCTGCAAATTTAGATAGGAGTTGATGATAATTGAAATATTTGTTTGCTGGTGGAGGTACTGGAGGACATATTTATCCTGCCATAGCCATTGCTAAGGAAATATTAAAAAATGAAAAAGATGCTCAAATTTTATTTGTAGGTACAAAAAAAGGTTTAGAGAATGAATTGGTACCAAGAGAAGGTTTTGAATTAAAGACAATTACTGTGCAAGGATTTAAAAGGAAATTATCATTGGATACATTAAAAACTATTTATAAAGCAATGGTGGGGCTTAAGGAAGCAAATGATATTTTAAAAGAATTTAAACCAGATGTAGTAATTGGAACAGGGGGATATGTTGGTGGTCCTGTTTTAATGATGGCGGCTTTAAAAGGGATACCTACTTTGATTCATGAACAAAATGCTTTTCCAGGCCTTACAAATAAGGTACTATCACGATTTGTGAAGGTAGTAGCGGTAAGTTTTGAAGAATCAGTTAAATATTTTAAAAATAAAGAAAAAGTTGTGGTAACAGGTAATCCAATTAGAAGAGAATTGCTAAAAGTTACTAAAGAGGAAGGTTTAAAAAATTTGGGTTTTTATTCTGATAAACCTTTAATAGTATCAGTAGGGGGAAGTAGAGGAGCAGAAAAAATAAATTTTACAATGGTAGAATTTTTAAAGCAAAAGGATAAAAACCTGCAAGTTTTAATAATTACAGGAGCTAATCAATATGAAAAAGTGTTGGAAAAAGTTAAAACTGAAACTATAAACATAGATGAAACAGTTAAAATAATTCCTTATTGTCACAATATGCAGGATGTATATGCTGCTGCAGACATTATAATCTGTAGGGCTGGTGCTATTACTTTGGCAGAAATTACTGCAAAAGGTGTTGCTTCAATCTTGATTCCTTCTCCTTATGTTGCTAATAATCACCAAGAGTATAATGCCCGGGTGTTAGAAAAAGCCGGAGCTTCTTATGTTATTTTAGAGAAGGATTTGATAGCAGAAGAATTGTACAAAAAAATCAAATATCTTCTTGATAATCCTCAAGTACTCTCTAGAATGAGAGATAATGCACGAAAAATTTCTAAAATTGATGCTGCGGAGAAGATATACAAGCTTATAAAAAGCATAACTTAATACCTTATGTAACACCCCATCTTATTTATGCATAGTATATGGTGTAAGCTGTATTAAATTTAGGGGTGATAAGATGGGGAAATTTAAAATTAATGGAGGGAACAGGCTGTATGGTGAGTTAAAGGTAAATGGCGCTAAAAATTCTGTTTTACCCATCCTTGCAGCATCAATTTTAAATGAAGGGATTTCTGTAATACATGATTGTCCAAAATTAAAAGATGTTTATTCAATGATAGAAATTTTAGAACATTTAGGGTGTAAGATAACTTTTAAAGGCAGAGATATTATTGTAGATGCAAGGGATGTAAAAGATAGTGAAATACCTGATAGCTTAATGAGAACCATGAGGTCATCTATATTTTTGATGGGGGCTTTAATATCAAGAAACAAAAAAGCTTTGATGAGTTTTCCAGGAGGTTGTGATATAGGACACAGACCTATAGATTTACATCTTAAGGGTTTGAGAAGATTAGGAGTTAAAATTGAAGAGTCTTATGGATATATTAAATGTGAAGGTGGGAAGATAAGAGGAAATGAAATTCACTTAGACCTTCCTAGTGTAGGAGCTACAGAAAATATTATGTTGGCGGGAGTTTTTGCAGAAGGTATTACCATCATTAGAAATGCGGCAAAAGAACCGGAAATAGAAGACTTGCAGAATTTCTTAAACTCTATGGGGGCGAAAATATCAGGAGCTGGTACTAACACGATTATCATAGAAGGAGTAAAAAGATTGCATGATGCGGAATACACCATAATTCCAGATAGAATTGTTGCAGGTACTTATCTTTGTGCTGCGGCGATGACACGAGGAGAATTAACAGTAGTAAATGCTTTAAAAGAACATTTAGAACCATTGCTGTCAAAATTGAGAGAGACGGGATGCGAAATACATGCTGGAAATGATTATATAAAAATTATAGGCGATAAGCGCCCCAAAGCAGTAGATATGATTGTTACATTGCCATACCCTGGCTTTCCCACAGATTTGCAGCCTCAGATGGTTTCGGTTTTATCTGTAGCAGATGGGACATCTATTGTTACGGAGACAATATTTGATAATAGATTTAAATACACAGAAGAACTTATACGAATGGGAGCAGATATAAAAGTGGATGGAAGAGTAGCGGTAATACGTGGTGTTGAGAAGCTAATGGGTGCAAAAGTAGTAGCAAGAGATTTAAGGGGAGGAGCTGCTTTGATTATTGCAGGTTTGGGGGCAGTAGGTGCTACAATAGTAGAAGAAGCAGAACACATTGATAGAGGATATGAATCAATCGAAAAGGCTTTAAAAAGTGTGGGAGGGGATATTGTAAGAATAATGTAAAACAGCGTCATGCTGTTTTACATATGCGAAAGAAAAGTACAAGCAGGGGATGGTTTAATGGTTAAAAGGGCTTTTAAGAAGCGGTTTTTAATATTTATGTTTGTGATGCTAGTATTTATAGTTTTGCTTTACCTTTTTATGTTTCAATCAAATTATTTTGAGATTAAAACTATAAAAGTTGTAGGCAATCAAATTTTATCTTATAATGATATTAAAGAGTTGGCTATGATAGATTATGGAATGAATATTTTTAAAGTTACTCCTAAAAAAATAGAAAGTAATTTACTTGCTAACCCCTATATAAAAGAAAGCAAAGTAAAAATTCAATATCCTGATACTGTAGAAATATTTATAAAAGAAAGACAAATAGTTGCACAAGTCAAATATCAAAAAGACTATTTAATGATAGATAAAGAAGGAGTGGTAATAAAAAAGGACGATTATAACCCTGAACTTCCTGTTATAGAAGGAATAAAAGTTGAGAAATATCAAATTGGCAAAAAGTTGAATGATATTTTTGAAAAAAGTTATTTGGGAACGCTTTTAGAACTCATAGAAGGTACTGATTTTTGTTCTGTTATAAAATATATGAATGAAAGACAAATTATATTAGTTACAAAAAATGGCATAGATATATCTTTTGACAATCCTTCTGATATTAATTATTCTTTCAAATTTGCCGAATTAATATTAAAAGATTTGGTTGAAAAAGGGTATCATAAAGGTACAATTCAAATTATTGGAGACAGCAATCCAGTATTTATGCCATAGAGGATGGGGGTACTTATGAAAAAAAGTGTATATATTTCCGTAGCTTTAGTTTCAATAGTATTAGGAATAATGCTTTCTACTCAATTTAAAATAGTAAAAAAAAGCGGCGTAGTTACTGTGCAGAGAGCAGAAGAATTGGCAGCTCAATTAAAGGAACTGCAGTCAGAAAAAGATGCTCTTCTAAAACAGATTAATGATTTAGAAGCAAAAATAAATGCTTACGAAGATTCTGCGTCCAAGAATAGCGTAATTACTCAAACTTTGAAAAATGATGTAGAAAAATATAAAGAATTAGCAGGACTGACTGACCTTCAAGGTCCAGGAGTAATTGTAACTATAAATGATAGCAAACAAGCCGTTCCCCCAGGACAAGACCCTAATTTATTTCTGGTCCACGATGAGGACTTATTGCGAGTTGTAAATGAGCTAAGAGCGGCAGGAGCGGAGGCCATATCTTTAAATGACCAAAGATTAATTGCTACTTCAGAAATTAGGTGCGTTGGTCCTACAGTAAATGTAAATTCTGTGCGTTTTTCTGCGCCGTATGTCATAAAGGCTATTGGAGACCCTGATACATTAGAGGCTGCTCTTAAGCTAAAGGGTGGAGTAGTAGATACTTTAGCTACTTGGGGAATAGAGGTAAATATCAAAAAATCGGACAATATATTGATTAAAAAATATGACGGAGTGATAAAGTTTAGATATGCAAAACCTTTAGTTGAAGGAGAGAACAAGTAATGGCTTATATTATAATAGTTAGTTTATTAATAGGAATAGTGATAGGTTTTATTTTGCCAATTAATATCCCCAGCACTTATGTTTCTTATTTATCTGTTGCTATTCTTGCAGCGTTGGATTCAGTTTTTGGTGGTATTAGAGCTAGTCTTGAAGAGAAGTTTGATAATCTTATTTTTATAACTGGCTTTTTTGGCAATGCGATATTGGCAGGAGGCCTTGCTTATATTGGAGATGTGTTAGGAGTTCCTATTTATCTTGCGGCAATTTTTGTATTTGGAAGCAGGCTATTTGTCAATTTTGCATATATAAGGAGATATCTGATAGACAAGATGCGAAAAAGATAGCAGTCTCCTGAAGGAGGATTTGATAATGGGTGATTTAATAGTTGGTTTAGACATTGGCACATCTAAAGTATGTACAATTATTGGAGAAGGGGATAAAAATGGAGAACTGCATATTGTTGGGATTGGCTATTATCCGTGTTATGGGGTTAAAAAAGGGGTTATTGTAGATATAGATGAAACTGCCTATTCTATAAAAAAGTCTGTGGAGCAAGCGGAAAGAATGGCCAACCAAAAAATATCCTCTGTGTATTTGAAAATATATGGAGGGTTGACGACTATATATAAAAACAATGGAGTAGTAGCAGTATCGAGAGAAGATAGAGAAATAACAAAACAAGATGTGGATAGAGTTTTACAAGCTGCTAAAATCATTGCTATTCCTTCTGATAAAGAAATTATCGATGTTATACCATTAGAATATATTGTGGATGGGTATGGGGAAATAAAAGACCCTGTTGGAATGGCGGGTATAAGGTTAGAGGTAAATGCCGCTATAGTAACAGGTAGTGTTACCGCTATTCAAAATATGGAAAAGTGCGTTAAAAAAGCAGGGTTAGAGGTAGAGGGAATAATTGTAGGCCCTTTAGCTACGGGCGAAGCAGTACTTTTAAAAGATGAAAAAGAGTTGGGGGTTGCATTAATTGATGTGGGTGCAGGAGTGACTGATATTTCTGTTTTTAAGTATGGCAGCCTTATTTATTCATCTATGATAGCAGTCGGTGGATGGCATATCACAAACGATTTATCTATAGGGTTAAAGATTTCTTTTGAAGAAGCCGAAAATATAAAGAAGAAATATGGAACTTTAGAAAAATTATCCCCTGAAAAGCTGGAACCAATTAAAATTGCTAGTTTAGCAGGTAAAAGCAAATCAGCTACAGATGTAAATGAAATATCTGATATAATAGAAGCGAGGGTTTCTGAACTTTTAATGCTTGTGTATGAGAGATTGGAAGAAGCAAAAGTTCTGGAAGACATTGTTACAAATGTAGTCATAACAGGTGGAGGCATTTCCTTTTTAAAGGGAAATATAGAGTTGGCACAAAAAATTTTTAATAGAAACATTCGCATTGGTTCTCCGCAAAATATCGGAGTAGCAACTCCTATTTACTCGGCAGGGGTAGGAGTGGTAAAATATGTATATAACAATAAGAGGTTTATGCATAATGTCCAACCGACTGATAAAAAAGAGAAAAAGAGTTCTAAATTAGTTGATAAACTCAAAGAAATATTTAGCGATTTTTGGGCGTAAAGAGGAGGGTTTTTTGTGATAGGTATAGAAACTGATATGGAACAATTTGCTGCTATTAAAGTAATAGGAGTTGGTGGTGGAGGCGGAAATGCTGTAAATCGAATGATTGATGCTGGCCTTCGCGGTGTTGAGTTTATTGCAATTAATACAGACAAGCAGGCTCTTTATTTATCGAAAGCTGAAATAAAAATACAAATTGGTGAAAAATTAACAAAAGGGTTAGGAGCAGGAGCAAACCCTGAAATTGGGAAAAAAGCTGCTGAAGAATCTAGAGAAGAAATAGAACGAGTTATAAAAGGTGCTGATATGATATTTATCACTTCTGGCATGGGAGGAGGCACAGGAACAGGAGCTGCTCCTGTTGTGGCGGAAATAGCAAAAGAATTAGGAATTTTGACTGTAGGAGTAGTTACCAAGCCTTTTACCTTTGAAGGGAGAAAAAGGATGGCCCATGCAGAAATGGGCATTGAAGAACTTAAAAAACATGTAGATGCTCTTATTACTATTCCTAATGATAGATTATTGCAAGTTGTTGAAAAAAAGACTTCAATGATTGATGCTTTTAAATTAGCAGATGATGTTTTAAGACAGGGTGTTCAAGGTATATCCGACCTTATCGCAGTCCCTGGACTTGTAAATGTGGATTTTGCTGATGTTAAAACTATTATGACAAATACAGGACTTGCACATATGGGAATAGGTATAGCTTCTGGGGAGAATAAAGCGACTGAGGCAGCGAAACAAGCAATCCATAGTCCATTATTAGAGACTTCAATTGAAGGCTCAAGAGGAATATTACTTAATATTGCAGGAGGTCCAAATTTAACCATATTTGAAGTTAATGAAGCGGCTAATTTTATCTATGAAGCTGCAGACCCTGATGCAAATATTATATTTGGTGCAGTAATAGACGAGGCATTAGAGGACCAAATAAGGATTACTGTTATAGCTACAGGATTTGAAAGAAATGAAAAATCTAAGGATACAGCAAAGAAAAAAGACACTAGGGAGCCTGAAGTAAAATTAGAAAATGTTATAGAGAGTGATGATTTAGATATACCTACTTTTTTAAGAAGAGGGAGACGATAAATCTGCAAAGGTTTCTTTGCAGATCAGTTTGTTGACAAAGTTAAAAAATATTCAAAGGAGATATTTTGCATCGTCGCTCCGATGTTCCAAAGCGACAAAACTAAAGCTCGACCTTCGGGCTCCGGCAGGGTACCGGGCACAATCGGCATCCATGCCTTAAGGTGCCCGCCTTCGCCATCCATGGCTTCGGCCCTGCCTCCACCCTCGGTCTTGCTAAGTTTTGTTACCGCTTTGTAACAAGTCGCTCCTTATGCAAAATATCTCCTTTACGAAAGTTTGTCTACAGTCTGATCTGCAAAGGTTTCTTTGCAGATTTTTTTATGCAAAAATTCTACAAAAACAACCTTATTTTTATTCCAAAATATTACAATAAATTTGAGATTTTTATTTTATAATATGAATAAAATAAGCAAATGGGAATATACATTGTATAAGGATTAAAAGAGTCCCCGGGGATGGTATGAATGTATTTAGACGTAATTTTTTTCGAAAATTTAATTATTAACTATCTTATTTTATCCCTTACACGAAAATTTTCTAAAAAGGGCAGCAAACCTATTAAGCTTTTTTTAGGTGCATTATTGGGAGCGTGTTATGTCCTAATATTTTTTTTGTTACCTTATAAGATGATTCACGAAGTTTTCGCAAAAATTATTTTATCTCTCTTAATAATATATATGGCATTTACTCCAAAAACATTAAAAGAATTTTTGAGAATTTTAGCAGTTTTTTATCTAATTTCTTTTGCGATAGGTGGGACAATTTTTGCAGTTTTGTATACGGCAAAATTTAATTTACACAGTTTATGGATTGGAATATTGATAGCTATTTTACTTTTCTATACTAATTGGGATTATATAGTGAGAAAATCAAAAGAGGAAAAAATGTTATACAGCATAAAAATAGAAATTTTTCAAAAACAAATAGAGATAAAAGGATTGTTAGATACTGGAAATAGATTATACGACCCTTTAACTAAATCGCCTGTTGTGGTAGTAGAGTTTTTGGCTATGAAAAATATACTTCCTGATAATATGGAAATTTTATTAAATGAAGAGAAGATAGATTTTAACAAAATTTTTGAAGTTTTGAAAGAGGAAAGATGGTTATCAAGGATAAGGTTAATACCCTTTATATCAGTAGGACAGTCTAAAGGAATAATGTTAGGATTTAAGCCAGATAAATTAGTGGTAGGTGAAAAAGAGATAAGGAATGTAATAGTAGGAGTATACAAAAGCCAAATAGATAAATATGGTAATTATGCGGCGTTGTTAGCACCAGAAATTTTAGTATAATGGGGGTGTTGGAAGTGCAACTAAAAACAAAAGTAAAAATAGAAATGCTATTGTTGTGGAAAAAAATCCTTGATTTTTTAGATTTATCTGAAGGCATATTTTATATTGGAGGAAGTGAAGCATTACCTCCACCTCTTTCTGTAGAAGAAGAAATATATTTAATTTCAAAAATGGAAAAAGGAGATAATGAAGCAAAAACGGTACTTATTGAAAGAAATTTAAGATTGGTAGTATATATAGCAAAAAAATTTGAAAACACAGGAGTAGGAATCGAAGATTTAATATCTATTGGCACGATTGGACTTATAAAAGCTATTAATACTTTCAATCCTAAGAAAAAAATAAAATTAGCTACTTATGCTTCTCGATGCATTGAGAATGAGATATTAATGTATTTAAGAAGGAATAGCAAAACTAAATTAGAGGTTTCTTTTGATGAACCTTTAAATGTAGATTGGGATGGAAATGAACTTTTGCTTTCAGATATTTTAGGCACTGATAATGAAACAGTTTATAAATATATCGAAGATGAAGTAGAAAAGGAATTATTGACTTCTGCATTAAAGAAATTACCAGATAGAGAAAAAAGATAATAGGACTTAGATTTGGATTAGAGGGTGGAGTAGAAAAGACTCAAAAAGAAGTGGCAGATATGTTGGGAATTTCACAGTCCTATATTTCTCGCTTAGAAAAAAGATTTTAAAAAGATTAAAAAAAGAAATGAATAGACTAGTTTAAGCGTTTCTGTATATTTTTTTATCCTGCCGGCAATACTGTTAATAAGCTAAACATGTGGGGGCAGGATTTATGAATAACAAAGTTGAAATTTGCGGTGTCAATACCTCTAAGTTACCTGTTTTAAAACCTTCCAAGCAAAAAGAGCTACTGCAGCGGATGAAAAATGGAGACAAAAAAGCAAGAGAAGAATTTATAAATGGCAATTTGCGATTGGTACTAAGTGTTATTCAAAGATTTAATAATCGCGGGGAATACGTAGATGATTTGTTTCAAGTAGGATGTATAGGGCTTATAAAAGCTATTGACAATTTTGACTTAAATCAAAATGTAAAATTTTCCACTTATGCTGTTCCAATGATAATTGGAGAAATAAGAAGATACTTAAGAGATAACACTCCTATAAGGGTGAGCCGCTCTTTAAGAGATATAGCCTATAAAGCATTACAGGTAAGAGACAAATTAGTATCGGAAAATTCCAAAGAGCCGACAGTAGGCGAAATAGCTAAAGAGCTGGACCTTCCAAGAGAGGAAGTGGTAATGGCTCTTGATGCTATTCAAGAACCGGTTTCTTTGTTTGAACCTATATATCATGATGGTGGAGATGCAATTTATGTGATGGATCAAGTAAGCGATGACAAGAATATGGATGAAGTGTGGCTAGAGAAAATTGCATTAAAAGAAGCAATACAAAAACTAAGCGAAAGGGAAAAAATGATATTGACGATGAGATTTTTGAAGGGAAAACCCAGATGGAGGTAGCAAAAGAGATAGGAATATCTCAAGCACAAGTTTCAAGATTAGAAAAAGCAGCTTTAAATCACATCAGGAAATACATCTAGCTTATCAGGAATGATAAGCTAGATTTTTTCATATAATTTTATGAAAAAGACAAAAGGGGGAAATGAGGATGATTAAAGCTTCAGAATTGAGAGATAAAGAAGTTATAGATATAAATACAGGAGAAAAATTAGGGAATATAATTGACATTGAAGTAAACCTTGAGGAAGGAAAAGTGGAAGGAATTGTTATACCGAAAGAAACAAGTCTTTTTAGGTTTTTTAATAAAGATATGGAAATATATTTGCCGTGGGAAGCTATAAAAAAGATTGGAACGGATGTAATATTAGTAGATTTCAAAGATAGAGAATCTTAAGTTTGACTAATAAAAATAAGTTTATTATAATTTTATTAAACAATTAAGAATTGTTGGAGGTAATAAGATGAAATGCCCTTATTGTGGGTATCCAGATTCAAAAGTTATTGACTCTCGACCTACAGATGATAACACTTCTATAAGGAGAAGAAGGGAATGTTTAAAATGTGGGAAGAGATTTACTACTTATGAAAAAGTAGAACAGTTGCCTATACTTGTAATAAAAAAAGACAATCGCCGAGAAGTCTATGACAGAGATAAAATATTAAAAGGCATGATAAAAGCTTGCGAAAAAAGGCCCGTGCCTATAAAGGTCTTAGAAGAAATTACAGATGAAATTGACAAAAGAATAATAAATTCAATGGAGAGGGAAATAACCTCCGCCGAAATCGGAGAAATGGTAATGGAAAAACTTAAAAATGTAGATGAAGTAGCTTATGTCAGATTTGCTTCTGTTTATAGGCAGTTTAAAGACATAAATACTTTTATGGATGAACTTAAGAAACTTCTTAAAGAGAATGAGACAAAAAAAGAAAAGACATAATTTTATTTTTTGTTTCAAATGTGTACAAGCCATATTATCTGGAGGTGTCAAAATGGCCTATACGGTTTTGGTTATAGAAGATGAAATTCATATATTGGAACTTTTAAGATACAACTTGGAAGCAGCAGGATACAAAGTTATTACTTCGGAAAATGGAAAAGAAGGCTTGGATAAAGCACTTGAAGGAAAACCCGATTTGGTTATATTAGATTTGATGTTGCCAGATGTGGATGGACTGGAAATATGTAAAATTTTAAAAAAGAATGATGAAACGAAAAATATACCGATAATAATGTTAACAGCAAAAAGCGAAGAATTTGATAAAGTATTGGGATTGGAGTTGGGAGCCGATGATTATATAACAAAGCCTTTCAGCGTAAGAGAATTGTTAGCTCGAATTAAAGCCGTTCTTCGGCGAACCCAGCAACCAGAAGAAGAAAAAGAAGAAATAATAAAATTTGGTGATATAGTTATAGATACTGGAAAGCATTTGGTTTATAAAAAAGGGAAAGTCTTAGAATTGACTTTAAAAGAGTTTGAGCTTTTAAAACTTTTGTCTCAAAATATGGGCAAAGTATTAACTAGAGACTATCTTTTAGACAAAGTATGGGGATATGAATATGCTGGAGAAACTCGAACTGTTGATGTCCATATCAGGCATTTAAGAAAAAAGATAGAAGACGATGATAAATCTCCTGTGTATATTGAAACTGTAAGAGGAATTGGATATAAGCTAAAAGATAAAGGTGAAGTGTGATGCTAAAGAAATCCTATTATAAATTGTTTTTTATAAACCTACTTGGAATTTTAATAGTTGCCATATTTTTTAGGTTATGTTCCAACGACCAAATTTATTTTTGCTATTTTATTAGGAATTTTAGTAACAGGTTTTTTAAGTTATAGATTTATACAAAATATAGTAGAACCAATAAAAGAAATAACTGAAATTACAAAGGATATTGCAAATGGTATATACAGTCATGAACTTGAAAGCAATTCTATTGATGAAATAAAAGAACTTTCTCTTGCAGTAAATTCTATGTCTTATAAATTAAAAGAAACGATAGAGGAATTAAATGACAGAAATGCAAAATTAGAAGCCATTTTAAAAAGTATAGTAAATGGGGTTATCGCTTTTGATGATAATGAGAAAATATTACTTATAAATGATGCTGCGAGGAAAATTCTAAATATAAAAGAGAAAGATTTAATTGGAAGACATATCTTAGAAGTTGTAAGAAATAGTAAATTACATGACCTTTTTGAAGATGTTAAGAAAAATAAAAATTCCCCTTCCAGAAGTTTAGAACTAAATGTTTTCAACAAGCACCTCAAAGTGTATACCAGTCCAATTCTTCATCCAATTTCCCATCAAAATTTGGGTTTTGTGTTAATAATAGATGATATTACAGAAATGAGAAGATTGGAAAAAATAAGAAGCGAATTTGTTGCAAATGTGTCCCATGAGCTAAGAACTCCTTTGACTTCTATTAGAGGCTTTATTGAAACTTTAAGAAATGGTGCTATTGAGAATCCTGAAGCAAGGGATAAATTTTTAGATATAATTGATTTTGAGTCTGAAAGACTTACAAGACTTATAAACGATATACTCACTCTTTCTGAAATAGAAAATGTTAAAGAAGGTTATCCGACAGAAGAAATAGAATTAGATAATGAGATAGAGGATATATTATATATAATGGACAAGGTCGCGAGAAATAAAAATATAACGTTAAAAAAGGATTTAAATTGTACTGATTTGGTGATAAATACTAATAAAGATAGATTTCATCAGATGATGATCAATTTAATAGATAACGGTATAAAATACACTCAAGAGGGAGGATTTGTAAAAGTATCTACCAGAGAAGAGGGGGATAAAATAATTATTGAAGTAGAAGACAACGGCATTGGTATTTCAAAAGAAAATATTCCTCGGCTTTTTGAAAGATTTTATCGAGTTGACAAAAGTCGCTCAAGAAAATTAGGTGGTACAGGATTGGGACTTGCTATAGTTAAACATATCGTGGAATCTATGAAAGGGGAAATTTTTGTAGAAAGTGAAGTGGGGAGAGGTACAAAATTTATTATAAAATTCAACAAAGCTGATTTAACAAAGACTTAACAATATCTTAATATTGACTTTACAATAGACTGTTACAATGTAGTTGTACAAAAAATTTAAGGAATTTTGGAGGTGCTTTAATGTTAAATAGTCGATTTGCGAAAGTTGCTATTGTAGTACTGTTAATTGCAAGTCTTTTTACTTTTGCTGCGTGTGGCTCAAAACAACCTCAAAGTGCAGATTCTGGTAACCTGTCAGGTAATATAACAGTTGCTGGTTCTACAGCGTTACAGCCATTGGCTGAACAAGCAGCTAAAATGTTTATGGAAAAATATCCTAATGTAGCGATAACAGTGCAAGGCGGTGGTAGTGGTACAGGATTGACACAAGTAGTTCAAGGGGCAATTGATATTGGAAATTCTGATATTTTTGCTGAAGAAAAATTAGATGCCAACACAGCCAAATCTTTAGTAGATCATAAAGTTGCGATTGTAGGTTTTGCTGTAGTTGTTAATAAAGATGTTACAGTTGATAATTTAACTCAACAACAATTAATAGACATTTTTACAGGGAAAATAACAAATTGGAAAGATGTTGGCGGGTCAGATATGAAAATAGTTATTATTAATAGACCTGCAAGTTCAGGGACTCGGGCTACATTCAAAAAAGTGGTATTAAAGGGACAAGAAGAAGCTCAAGGTTTTGCTTTGACAGAGGATTCATCAGGTGCAGTTAAAAAAGCAGTTGCTGACACAAAAGGAGCTATAAGTTATCTTGCTTTATCCTACGTGGATGATACTGTTAAAGCTCTAAAATATGAGGGAGTAGAACCAACGGCCCAAAACATAATAGATGGCAAGTATCCTATTTGGTCATACGAGCATATGTATACAAAAGGAGAACCAACAGGAGCAGCCAAAGCTTTCTTAGATTTCATGATGTCAGATGAAGTGCAGAAAGGACCTCTTACTAAGTTAGGATTTATCCCTGTTACTGAAATGAAAACAAAATAAAGTAAAAAAGGGGAGCTGGTTTATTTTCCAGCTCCTTTTTAAGGCGAGAAATAATGGAAATTTGTAAAAAAACGAATAAATTTAACATAGATTTAACATAAATTTAACATAGATTTAATGAATGTTTTTTTTTAAGTTGTTATCATGAAATGAGTGTGATTATTGTCATTAGATTTTCTCAAACGGGGGATGTGTATGGCAGTTGATAAAAAATATGAAAGCAAGCGAAAAGTGGCTGACATATTTGGAAGAGTTATCGTTTTCATCTCTGCTTTATTGTTAATAATTATTACTGTTTCACTATTTTTATTTGTGACATCTAAAGGCCTTTCTACTTTCATAAAAGATGGCATCTCGATAAAAGAGTTTTTGTTTTCTACCACTTGGAATCCGGATAGAGAGGTACCTGCTGTCGGGTCTTTGCAATTTATAATAGGTTCTATTCTTGTTTCTGCTTTTGCAATTATGATAAGTGCACCTCTGGGAGTTTCCTCTGCAATTTTTATGGTAGAGATTGAAAAAAATTAGGACAAAAAATATTGCAACCAGCTATTGAGATTTTTGTTGGTATTCCCTCTGTCGTATACGGATGGGTTGGTCTTACTGTATTAGTTCCTTTTATAAGTAAACATTTTGGAGGATTGGGCTTTAGTTTATTGGCAGGTATATTAGTCCTTACCATTATGACGCTTCCAACAATTACTAGTGTTAGTACTGATGCTATAAGGTCATTACCTGTGGAAATAAGAGAAGCCAGTTATGCTCTTGGGGCGACAAGATGGCAGACAATACGACATGTTGTCATTCCTGCTGCGAAATCTGGAATTTTAACAGCAATTATTTTGGGTTTGGCAAGGGCTTTTGGAGAAGCTTTGGCAGTTCAAATGGTTATAGGTAATCGTCCAGTTATTCCCAAATCTTTTTTAGAGCCTATGAGCACTATAACCTCTATTATTACAATGGACATGGCAAATACAGTAATGGGTTCTGTGTGGAATGATGCACTTTGGTCTTTAGCATTACTGCTTCTCATAATATCTTTTACTTTTATCATTATTATCAAATTAGTTGGCAGGAGGGGAATGTATAAATGAAATCCAAGCTGTATGACAAAATAGCGACTATATATTTCTATGCTGTTGCTGTGTTTTTAATCTTGTTTTTGGTTTCATTAATAAGTTATATATTATATCAAGGGAGAACTAAACTCAATATAGATTTTTTAACTTCCCCTCCAAAATTTATGGAAGCAGGAGGAGGCATAGGGCCACAGCTTTTTAATTCGTTAGAATTATTAATAATAACTTTGATAATTTCTGTTCCTATAGGCTTAGGTGCAGGAATCTATATGGCAGAGTATGCAAAGCCAGGTCTATTAACAGAACTTATAAGATTGTCAGTAGAAACTTTATCTTCAATGCCTTCTATTGTAGTAGGTCTTTTTGGACTTTTAGTGTTTGTAACTATGACTGGATGGGGTTATTCCCTCATTGCAGGAGCTCTTGCTCTTACGGTGTTAAATCTTCCTGTAATGACAAGAGTAAGTGAAGATTCAATTAGAAGTGTGCCTAATAGTTTGCGAGAGGCAAGTTACGCTTTAGGTTCCACAAAATGGCAAACAATTGTAAAAGTTGTAGTGCCTGCTGCAATGCCTGGAATTATAACCGGGATAATTTTAACTGCTGGAAGAATTTTTGGAGAAGCTGCTGCTTTATTGTATACTGCAGGTATGAGCAGCCCTGCCTTGAATTTTTCAAACTTAAATCCTTCAAGTCCTACCTCGCCTTTAAATATCTTTAGACCTGCAGAGACTTTAGCTGTTTATATTTGGAAGGTAAATAGTGAGGGGTTAGCACCTGATGCAAGACAGATTGCAGACGGTGCAGCAGCAGTTTTATTGCTAATGGTATTGATTTTCAACATCCTTGCTAGATGGTTAGGAAGTACATTATATAAAAGAATGACAGGCGAAAAATAAAATGGTATAATATAGCTAATAGGAAGGGGAATGACTGACAAATGAAAAAAATAGAGGTCAGAGAGTTGGACTTATTTTATGGTGAGGTCCAGGCCCTTAAAAAAATAAATTTGGATGTAGAAGCAAATAGCGTTTTGGCACTTATAGGTCCGTCTGGTTGTGGGAAATCTACCTTTATTCGTACTTTAAACAGGATGAACGATCTTATAGAAGGGGTCAAAATAAATGGAACAGTTTTGCTAGATGGACAAGACTTATACAAAGAGGTAGATGTTATTGAACTTAGAAAAAAAGTAGGAATGGTTTTCCAAAAACCAAATCCTTTTCCTATGACTGTTTACGACAATGTAGCATATGGACCTAGAATCCATGGTATAAAAGACAAAAAAAGTTAAATGAAATTGTTGAAAAAAGTTTAAAAGCTGCAGCTTTATGGGATGAAGTAAAAGATAGGCTTCATAAGTCGGCTCTTAGTTTATCTGGAGGTCAACAACAAAGGCTTTGCATTGCTAGGACATTGGCAGTAGAGCCAGAAGTAATTTTGATGGATGAGCCTACATCTGCGTTAGACCCTATTTCTACTATGAAAATAGAGGAATTAATTGAGGAACTTAAAAATAAATATACAATAATAATAGTAACTCACAATATGCAACAGGCAGGAAGAGTGTCTGATTATACTGCGTTTTTCCTAAATGGTGAATTAATTGAAAGTGGACCAACAGATCAAGTATTTTATAATCCTAAAGATAAAAGAACAGAAGATTACATTACTGGTAGATTCGGTTAAAGGAGGTGACACAGTGAATCGCACCCATTTTGAAAAAGAATTAGAGGAACTCCATTATGACGTATTGAAAATGGGTAGCCTTGTAGAAGAGGCCATAGCAAATGCCATTGCTTCTTTAGTAAACCATGATACAGAATTAGCTCAGAAAGTTATAGATGACGATGACAGGATAGACAAAATAGAAGTAGAAATTGATAATAAGTGTGCAAAAATCATGGTCACACAGCAGCCGATTGCAAGGGATTTGAGAATAGTTTTGACGGGCCTTAAAATTGTTACAGATTTAGAAAGAATGGCAGATCATGCAGTAGATATAGCAAAGACTACGTTGCGGATTGCTCATCAAAAGTATATAAAACCTTTAATCGATATTCCTAGAATGGCAGAAATTGTAAGAGAAATGGTCAAAATGTCTTTGGATTCCTACGTACGACAAGATTTAGAGCTGGCAAGAGCTATTGGCGAAAAAGACGATATAGTAGATGCTCTTTACAAACAGATTTTTAGAGAACTTTTGACATATATGATGGAAGACCCTAGAAACATTGACCAGGCAACTCAATTTTTGTTTGTTGCTCGTTATCTTGAAAGAATTGCTGACCATGCAACTAATATATGTGAATGGGTAATCTACCTAGATACCGGTGAACATATAGATTTAAATTGAAATGCAAAAAGCGCTCACTCGAAGAAGAGAGCGCTTTTTGCATATTTTTTACATTGTGTAAAACATATTTTTAAGAAAAAAGTTAAGGAGTGATTTTGATGCCATTAAGTTATATTTTGCTTTCTATTACAGGATTGGTCGTTTTGTTCGGATTTGCCCATAGAGTATTAGATAGGATGAAAATGACAGATACTTGGGCTTTTTTAGTGATAATTGGGATGATTATAGGGACTTTGATACCTAATATTCCTATAACCAAAACTGTGTCTATAAACATAGGTGGAGCTGCTATTCCTATAGCAGTATGTGTGTATCTTTTTTTGAGAGCAGAAAGTACCAGAGAAAGAGTAAATGCAGTTGTAGTATCAATTGTTACAGGAATAGCTGTTTTTATTGCAGGGCGAATACTTCCTGCAGAACCTGAAGCCATGATTATTGAGCCTAAGTATATTTATGGTATTGTTGGAGGTTTAATCGCGTATCTTTTTTCACGTTCGAGAAGAAGTGCTTTTATTGCAGGAGTGATGGGAATAATGCTGGCAAATGTGATGCAGGCAGTTTCAAACTACTTGACAGGGACAAGAGGAGCAGTACCCATAGGAGGAGCTGGATTTTTCGATTCGGTAGTTATATCTATGATAATTGCCGTGTTTTTGTCTGAAATAATTGGGGAAACAAGAGAAAAAATACAAGGAGGTACTTCTAAAAAGCATCTTGAACCCAGGGAGGGTATGGCTAGCAGCCTGATAGATACTAACAAAAAAGAAGAGGGTGATAAAAATGAACAAAAAGAAGATGAATAAAGTTACAATATTAATCTTATTGATTATTGTGTTTTTATCTTTTGCTTTTAGCAGTTATGCAGAGAAGCAGGCTGAATTACAACCTGATTATTACACAGTGTATGATGCAAAGACAAATAAAGTGCTTTTCAGGACTGCAATGGAGGTTTATAAAGGGGATAGATATTTATCAGGGGATAATAAATTGTATGAAGTGTTCAAAGTGGATAAAAATGAAAATATAGCTTATGCAAAGTATTTGCGAACAGAAAAACTTCCAGATGTTAACATAGAAGAAATTTCACAAGCAATGGCAGTAGCAGAAAATACTGGTGAAAAGAGAGTGGCGATATATTCTACCCACAGTGATGAATCATATCTTCCTTCAGATGGCGCTGCAAGTATCAATGGACATGGCGGGATATATAAAGTAGATGCCGCCTTACAAAAAGCTTTAGAGGCAAAAGGAGTCACAGTCAAAGTGGACAGGACTTTGTATTTACCGCATGATGCTATGGCATACAGCCGGTCAAGAACTGGAGCAGTCAAACTTTTAAAGGATTTTAAACCGGACTTACTTTTGGATGTCCATAGAGATGCAGTCCCTTTCAAAGAATATATACGAAAAATTGCAGGGAAGAATGCTACAGGCGTAAGAATTGTCTTAGGACGGAGCAACCCTAATTTAAAAGCAAATCAGCAATTAGCCTATAGGATAAAAGCTATTGCGGATAAGACATATCCAAACATGATCAAGGATGTATTTTTTGGACAAGGAGATTTCAATCAAGATTTAACTCCAAACTCTTTGTTGTTAGAATTTGGCACTTATTCTCACACAAGAGAAAGAGCAGAAGTTTCAGCTTCTTTAATAGCAGACATATTGACAAAAGCTTTATATGGTTCCGATGAACAAAAACAAGTAGGTACAGTTACAAAAACTCAAAAGCCGTTGCCAGGACAAAATAAAGCTGCAGGTACCGGAATATGGGTTTTGATTGGAGTTGTTGCAGTATCAGCAGTAGCTTTCATGTTTTTGAGTACTGGTGGGCGAGAGATGTATCACAAGTTTTCTAAAGCTACGCGCAAAGAATTTGCAAGTTATTTGGGTAAGTTTAGGAGAAAAAAGGAGATGAGCCATGAGCATAAATCATGAATTGTATATCAATATTGTGGTTTGTGGAATTGCTTTGGGGACACTTGCCCGCTTTATATATTTAAGAGTGGACTATAGGCAGTATCCTACTTATCCTCAAGGTTATATGACTCATTTAACCTTAGGGGTAATTTCAGCGGCTTTAGGAGCTTTTTCTGTGCCTGCATTAATTGAAAAACAGTACACTGCTGTCACCTTTTTAGCTTTGGCAGCACAACAATTTAAAGAAGTAAGAGAAATAGAGAGAGCCAGTTTAGAAAAAATGGAAGCAACAGAATTAGTTCCAAGAGGAGCAGCTTATATAGAAAATATAGCTAAAATTTTTGAAGCAAGAAACTATATTGCTATGGCAGTAGCTACTCTTACTTCTTTGGCAGTTTATCTTTCTAAAAGTGTTATAATAGGGACAATTGTGGGAGGACTAGCAATTTATTTGTCTCGTTATGTAATGAAAATTGCTTATATTAGAGATATTGCCGAAGTTCTTCCTTCAAAGATTGTTTTTAAAGGACCTTTATTGTGCGTTGAGGATGTGGTTTTAGCAGATATAGGTCTAAAAGAAGGAAGAGAAATAATAGAGAAATTTGGAATGGCTGTTATAATACGTCCGAAAGGATTGGATAGTTTAATTTCCATAAACAATTTGGGAATAAGACAGGCTATTCTCCATGAAGCTGCTAATCAATTGGGATTAAAAATGAATATTGATACTCCCGAATTAGCTCCTCTTACTATGAACAACAATGAAAATGGAGATATTATTGTAGTTATGGTAGCGATGAAGCCTGATATTGATGCTTTTGTGGAAATTATAAAGAATGTGCCAGCAATTGAAACTGTAAGAAAGTATCCTTCAAAGTCAAGGGGCGCGAGAAAAGCTGTTAATTGAGGTGATAGAATGGAAGTACATGTAACAGGATATATAATAGCAATAGTAGCTTTAAGAAAAGCAAAAGATAATGTCTTAAGTGGTACTGCACCCATCATTTATGTAGAAAATGAAGAAGAGCAGCAAAAGATTTCTATGTATTTGAGCAGAATTTTTAAGGCAGCCGTTCACGATCTTGAAAATGGAGTATTTATTTTAGTTAAACAATATTAGGTGGTATCTATGAAAGTAGTGTATTATAGCTATTATGGGTGCTATTCTTCTCCTATATGTGCATATCTTCATTTAAATGATAAATCCAAAATTGAAAAAGAGGAATTTTTTAAAATCCCTTTTTTGTTTCAAGTTGATTATGGACAAATGAGATTTATTGGGAAAGATAATAATCAAAATGAAGTGTTCATAATAGGAATGAAAAATTTTAGTGAAAATATCAAGAAAACTTTGTGTGATTTGATGGAAGTTTTTAAAATAAAAGAAGATATAATTTTTATAGATACTTCCCACTATGATGTAATTTTTTTTAAAGTGCTGATGAATCTAAGAGGTAAGAAAATACTAACACAAACTATAGACAATTTTTTGTATAATTACTATTTGATGAGACACAAGAATATAAAAAGATTTGTAGAGAGATATAAAAAAATACTATGAGGTGGTAGGTTTGTGATTATTGTATATATGTGTTATGGAAGTGCTCACTCTTCTGTTGTAGCTGCTTCTATACACATAGGACTTTTACCTATTGACAGAGTGCCTACTTATGAAGAAATTGTTTCTCTTCCTCATTATGATAAAACTTCCAACGATGAAATTGGCACTCTTTTTTATATGGGTAAGGATGAATTTGGAAACTATGTGTACATTGTCGGTGCGAGAAATGGGCGAGAAATAGTGACAAAAGCTATTTACAGTTTTTTGTCTTTATATGGAATTTCTGAAAAAGATATATTAGTCGTAGATGCACTTCCTACCATAGGACTTACTACAAAGATTGGAGGTATTACGTCAAGGCGCTTAGGAATTATCTTTTTAGGTAGGCCTATAACGGTATATGGCATATTGAAAAAATACAACAATTTCGTAAAATTAGTAACAGATATTAAAACAAAGTTGCAAATAAGGTCTTGACGTATTGATAGGATTAATTCATAATTGAAAAGAGAGGAGTTAATTTAGGAGGAAAAATATGCATAAAATAAATATAAAAGATGTAATAAAAGGAAGTATAGCATGGGATTTAGATATACAAAAAGGAGACAAACTCATTACATTAAACGGAAAAGAAATAATTGATATAATAGATTATCGATATGAAGTGTCAAATGAGTTTATACAATTAGAAATTGAAAAGGCTACAGGAGAAAGATATATTTTTGAAGTGGAAAAAGACTATGATGAGGATTTAGGGTTAGTCTTTGAAGAAGAAATAATTGACAGGCCAAAACATTGTAGAAATAAGTGTATTTTTTGCTTTATTGACCAGTTACCTAAAGGAGTCCGCAAATCTCTTTTATTTAAGGATGACGATTATAGGTTTTCCTTTTTACAAGGTAATTTTATTACTATGACTAATATGAGTGAAGAGGAAATTGCCAGGGTAATAAAATATAAGCTCTCTCCCTTATATGTTTCAATTCATGCCACTGATGATGATGTAAGAGTAAAAATGATAAATAACCCGAATGCAAAAGGTATAATGGATAAATTAAAAAACTTGTTGAGAACGGAATTGAGGTACATGGTCAAATCGTATTATGTCCAGAAATAAATGATGGTAAAATTCTTGACAGAACTATCAAGGATTTGTCAAGTCTATATCCTGGTGTAAAATCAATAGCAGTTGTTCCAGTAGGACTTACAGACCACAGAGAGAAACTTTATAAACTTAGAACTTTTACTAAAGAGGAAGCTAAAAATGTAGTCGAACAAGTATCTTCATGGCAAAAGAAATTAAAGAAAGAATTAGGTTCTTCTTTTGTTTTTTTGTCAGATGAGTTTTATGTGATGGCAGGTGTTACTATACCTTCTTATTATCATTACGAGGGATTTCCTCAAATAGAAAATGGCGTAGGACTTATGGCATTGTTTAAACATCAATTTCAAAGGAGTCTAAAAAGATTAAAAGTGAAGAAAGGGAAAAATATAAACACCACCCCTTACATTATTGTTACAGGAATAGCTGCCTATAATTTCATGGAAGAAGTAGCGAAAGAATTAAGAAAAACAGGGTTTAATGTAAAAGTGGAGAAGATACACAATGAGTTTTTTGGTCACAATATCACAGTAGCTGGACTTGTGGTGGGGAAAGATATAATAAACCAATTAAAAGGTAAAATAAATGAGGAAGTTTTAGTTATTCCCGATGTCATGTTAAAGGAAAGTTCAAATGTTTTTCTTGATGATACTACTGTTGAAGAAATAGAAAGAGAACTGGGGACAAAAGTTATAGTTTCTGAAGTCGATGGGAGAAAATTTTTACAAAGGATACAGAGTGGAAGGTGATAGATATGGCAGGAGCAATGGTAAGTATTGTAGGTAGACCAAACGTGGGTAAATCTACTCTTTTTAATAAAATTATGGGAAAAAGAATTTCTATTGTGGAAGACAAACCAGGAGTTACAAGGGATAGAATATACGGCAATGTAGAATGGCTGGACAAAAAATTTATATTAGTAGACACAGGAGGATTAGACCCAAATGCTGAAGATATCCTCTTTTCAAAAGTCCGTTTACAAGTGGAAGCAGCAATTGATGCTTCCGACGTAATATTATTTTTAGTTGATGCAAAAGAAGGTTTAATGCCAGAAGATGAAGAAATAGCAAACATTTTAAGAAGAGCAAAAAAAGAAGTTATTTTGGTTTGCAACAAGGTGGACAGTTTTAAAGAAATGCCTCCTACTTATTATGACTTTTTTAGCCTTGGTTTAGGCAATCCCATTCCAATTTCAGCGTCAAATGGGTTGGGCATCGGAGAACTTTTAGACGAAGTAGTAAAAAAATTGCCACAGGAAGAGTTAGAATACACTGAAGAGACAATTAAAATTGCTGTTATTGGCAAACCTAATGTGGGGAAATCCTCACTAGTTAACAAAATATTAGGGGAAGAAAGGGTAATAGTCAGTAACATACCTGGCACTACACGGGATGCAATAGATACTCCTTTTTCAAAAGATGGGAAGAACTATGTTCTTATTGATACAGCAGGGATACGTAGAAAAAGTAGAATTAGCGAATCTATAGAAAGGTACAGCGTACTAAGAGCTTTAGCTGCAATTGAAAGGTCTGATATATGCCTTTTGATGATAGATGCTACAGAAGGTCCAACAGAACAGGACACTAAAATAGCAGGATATGCGTTTGAAAATGGAAAAGGAATCATCATAGTTGTTAATAAATGGGATGCAATAAAAAAAGATAATAATACTGTTAATGAGTATACTAAGATGGTAAGAGAAAAACTATCTTTTATATCTTTTGCTCCTATACTATTTATTTCAGCAAAAACAGGGCAAAGAGTACACAGAGTTTTAGAGACTGTAGATAAAGTATGGGAGGAATATAATAAAAGAATTACTACTGGTCTTTTAAATAATGTGCTAAATGAAGCTATGCTTATGTTTCCGCCACCTGCTGATAAGGGCAAACCATTAAAAGTATATTATACTTCACAAGTAGGAATTAAGCCGCCTTCTTTTGTAGTATTTGTCAATGAACCTGAGCTGATGCATTTTTCCTATTTAAGATTTATTGAGAATACATTAAGACAAAATTTTGGCTTTGAAGGAGTACCTGTTGTGATTTCTACGAGAAAAAGAGGGGAAAATTAAAAGGGAAAGGGGGGAAAATATGTACGCTGTTTTGACGGCCATCATTGCTTATTTGATTGGTTGCATAAACAATGCATATATTTTAACAAAATATACGCGAAAAATAGACATTCGCAATTATGGGAGTGGAAATGCGGGGGCTACTAATGTTTTAAGAGTATTAGGGTATAAAGCTGCGGCTCCTGTTTTTGCATTGGATGTGTTAAAAGGAGTTATAGCCGTATTAATCGGTAAGTATTTAATGGGTAATACTGGTGCTATGATTGCAGGAATAGCAGTGGTATGCGGTCATAACTGGCCTGTGTTTTTAAAATTTAGAGGTGGAAAAGGAATTGCTACAAGCGTTGGAGTTGTAATGACTGTAAGTCCTCTTTTAGGGCTCATAGCCTTAGCAATTGGGGTTACAGTAATTGTTTTGACAAAATACGTATCTTTAGGGTCCATAACAGGGTCGGTTACTTTTGTGCTTTTAAATGCAATCTTTTGGAATTCAACACAAATATTCATATTTTCGCTTATTCTGGCATCTTTAGCAATTTTCCAACACCGTTCTAATATAAAACGTTTGCTGGCGGGAACAGAATCTAAACTTGGACAAAAGACGGAAATAAAATGAGAAAGGAAAGTGGTCATGAAAATATCAGTATTAGGTGCGGGAAGTTGGGGAACAGCTATAGCGATACACTTAAACCGACTTGGGCATCAAATTACATTGTGGATGAGAGATAAAAATCAGTTTGAGGAAATTGTGTCTACTCGTCACAATAAAAAATATCTTGATGTTGATATTCCTCAAGAAATTTCCATTACTACTGATTTAAAAGAGGCAGTAACTAACTCTGAAATAGTAGTAATCGCAGTACCTTCTCATGCTGTGAGAGAGATATCGGAAAAATTAAAAGAGGTAGTTGATAAAAACTTTATTGTGGTAAATCTTGCAAAGGGAATAGAGACTTCCACTTTAAAAAGAATGTCTGAAGTCATAAAAGAATATCTTTCAAATGATGTAGTTGTTTTGTCAGGTCCTAGTCATGCTGAGGAAGTAATCAGGCAAATTCCTACAGCCTGTGTTTTAGCCTCTTTGAATGTTAAAGCCTGTGAAATAGTGCAAGATGCCTTTATGGATGAAAACTTTAGGTTGTATATAAACAAGGACGTTGTGGGAGTGGAATTAGGAGGATCATTAAAGAATATTATAGCCTTGGGAGCTGGAATTTCAGACGGGCTTGGATTTGGCGATAATACCAAAGCTGCTCTTATGACAAGAGGTCTTGCGGAAATTACTCGTTTGGGTGTCGCGTTAGGTTCTGATCCGTTGACGTTTTTAGGTTTGGCAGGTGTAGGAGACCTCATTGTCACTTGTACCAGCATGCTTTCACGAAATAGAAGAGCAGGGATACTTATAGGTAAAGGTAAAAGTTTAGAAGAAGCATTAAAAGAGATAGGAATGGTAGTAGAAGGAGTTAATACTACAAAATCCGCCTACAGACTTTCTCAAATTCATAAAATAGAAATGCCAATAACTAAAGAAATTTATTCCATACTTTTTGAGGGTAAAAATCCCTATGAGGCTGTTTATAGCCTTATGACGAGAGATAAAAAACATGAATTGCACGGTATTTGATCTCCGGTTTTCCGGAGATTTTATTATATTTCAATATTTTTTACATATAAATGTACTGTTAAAGCATATATATATGAGTGAGAAGAAAAGGATATGGGGATATAAAAAGGAGGGAAATGGGTTGGAAAACTACGATATCTATAAAAATATTGCAGAAAGAACACAAGGGGATATCTACATAGGAGTAGTAGGCCCAGTGAGAACAGGTAAATCGACTTTTATTAAGCGATTTATGGACATATTAGTACTGCCATACATAGAAAATCTTCCCCAAAAAGAGAGAATAAAAGATGAATTGCCACAAAGTGCAGCAGGCAAAACCATAATGACTACTGAGCCTAAATTTGTTCCTGAAAAAGCGGTAGAGATAACAATTAATGAAAACACGAGGTTTAAAGTGAGATTAGTAGATTGTGTAGGATATATGGTCAAAGGTGCACTGGGATACATGGAAGGGGATAAGCCCCGTATGGTGTCTACTCCTTGGTATGATTATGAAATACCTTTTGAGGAAGCGGCAGAAATAGGAACAAAAAAAGTCATAAATGACCATTCTACAATAGGATTAGTGATGACCACTGATGGAAGCATAACCGACATACCGCGAGAAAATTATGTAGCAGCAGAAGAAAGGGTAGTAAAAGAATTAAAAGAATTGAATAAACCTTTTATAATAGTGCTAAATACAACTGATTCTCAAAGTCCCGAAACAATTAATTTAGCAAAAGAATTAGAGAAAAAATACGATGTACCTGTTGTTGTTTTAAATGTACTTAAAATGGAAATACCAGACATTCATGCAATTTTGGAAAAAGTCTTATTTGAATTTCCCATACGGGAGATTGCAATTGATTTGCCTAAATGGGTAGATGCTCTTGATAAAAGTCATTGGCTTAAGCAAAATATAATGGAAACAGTAAAAGAAAACATAAAAGATTTGTTTAGATTAAGAGATATACCTAAGTTAGTTGGTGGTCTTAAAGCAAATGAAAACTTTTCTGAGGTGTTTATAAAGAAGATAACTCCAGGTGAAGGCTGTGCAAATGTTGAAATAAAAACCCAGGAAGGCTTATTCTTTAAGATATTAAGTGATGAAAGCGGACTTGAAATTCATGGTGATAAAGAATTAATGACAATGATGAGAGAATTGGCTTATGCAAAAAGACAGTATGATAGAGTTAAAGATGCTTTTTTACAAGCTGAAAAAACAGGTGTAGGAGTGGTACCTGCAAGCCTTGATGACATGAAGTTTGAAAAACCCGAAATAGTAAGGCAAGGTGGGAGATTTGCGGTAAGGCTTAGAGCTTCTGCTCCTTCATATCACATATTTAGAACTGATATTACGGCAGAAGTATCGCCAGTTGTAGGAACAGAAAAGCAAAGTGAAGATTTTGTAAAATATTTGACAGAACAGTTTGAGAGCGATCCAGAAAAAATTTGGGAATCTAACATTTTTGGCAAGACCTTGAGTGACCTTGTAAAAGAGGGAATGCAAAACAAGATTGGCACCATTCCCGAAAACTTAAGTCATAAACTGAGAGATACATTAGAAAGAGTAGTGAATGACAGCGGAGGCGGAATAATCTTTATAATCATTTAACTATTGATTTTTTCTTTTATCTCGTTTATAATAAAAGCTGAACATAGTTTCTTTCTGGGTGTGGCGCAGCTGGTAGCGCCAGAATGGGGTTCTGGAGGCCGGGGGTTCAAGTCCCCCCACTCAGACCAGTAACAAAATAGGAAAATTCAGTTGGTAAAAATTGAAAAAAGAGAGTACCACTTACCTAAAAATGAAAGGAGGTAAGTGGTTTTTTGCTACTTAAATTTGCCATTAAGTATTTTTTAGACGACAGACGATTTAAAAACCTCTCTCCAAGAACAATTGGGATTACAAACAAATTCTCAATGATTTTTGCAACTTTGTGACAGAACAAGAAAACGTATGCAACCACAAGCGATATTAAGCGATACTTTCTACAGGAAGATGACAAAAGCAACAAGATAGCAACAATCAACTGTAAGTTAGTTATGGTTATGAACTTCAAAGATGTAAGCTTAAATCACACGCATTTAGGTGTTGAGGTTTTATATTTGGATATAACTGTATATAATTGTATATAATCTGATAGATATTGGATAAAAATCATGCAAAGATGATGAGTCATTGCTCTTTTTCATAGCCGTCTTGTTAATTTTTTTTCAATGCATATTTTAAGATTTGTAATTTTACAAAAAGAATGAGGGGATTTGTATGTTGAGACAATACATGCAAATATAGAAAAACTTCACTTCCTTAGCATATGTTACTATTGACGAAAAACTTGTGGTATTATATAATTGTGTAAAAAATATCGTTAAAGGCTGTGACAAGGACGAGTAGGCAGATACAGCTTTCAGAGAATTGGCGGCAGGTGCAGGCTAATAAGCCTGTATTTGTTGAAAATCATCTCTGAGCTGCAGGCTGAAATTGCAGTAAGTTTTGCTGGTTTCCTGTTATATAAAATGAGAGATACCCATTGTTAAATAGGGTGGTAAGGTGGTACCGCGAACTTCTCGTCCGTGACGGGAAGTTTTCTTTTTATGGTAAATAAAGAAGGGAAATTCATACTTCAAGAAAATGGGTCTTGTAAGTTTAGTGTAGAAAGATATTTTATTGTGCATAATTCCTAAATGAACTGCCGGAGGCCAAACGGTACGTACGATGGTGTGAGAGGACGTTTTTTTAAATAAAATAATTATTTAGTTCATACTCGATTAAATTTTTAGGGGGTTTGGTGTGAAAAAGATTGGACTAATAGGGGCGATGGAAGAAGAAATAGACATTTTAAAAAATGAGATGACCTTAAAAGAAATTGTAAGGAAAGCTAAATTGGATTTTTACGTAGGCAGTTTAAAAGGTGCGGATATCGTTATAGTTCGTTCAGGAATTGGAAAAGTAAATGCTGCTATGGCAACCCAAATTTTGATTTCTGACTTTAATGCAGATGTACTCATAAATACTGGGGTGGCAGGTGGTATAAAGCCTGGCATAAAAGTAGGGGATATAGTCATTTCATCAGATACTATGGAATATGACATTGATGTAACAGCTTTTGGATACGAACCTGGAATAATTCCCAGAATGGAAAAAAGCATTTTTAAAGCAGATGGAAAACTTGTTGAATTAGCTAAAAAAGTGGCAAAAAATATCGCTGATGGTAGTGCATATGTAGGAAGAATTATTTCGGGAGATAAATTTGTGGTTTCTAAAGAAGAGGCTAGAAAATTAGGAGAAATGTTTAATGCCTATGCAGTAGAAATGGAAGGAGCAGCTATTGCTCATGTCGCATATTTAAATAATATACCCTTTGTCATAATAAGGAGTATTTCTGACAATGCTAATGAAGAAGCTTCTGTTGATTTTAATACTTTTATAGAACAAGCTGCCAAAATTTCTAGCAAAATTGTAAGCGAAGTGGTGAAGCTGATGTGAGGCGGTAAAATGCCTTTATCGAACGGAAAGGCGGCTACCTTTGTTCAGTGTGAATCATCAAAAAATATTCGTTATCTGCTTTATGTGAATTTTCTACTACTCCCATAAGATGTTTAGCTTTTGGAGGAATACGAGAAAGAACTACCACAAAATGAAAGAGCATTTTGTTCCATTCTTCAAATTTCTTCTAGTTTCCTCCACAAAATTTTTTGACCATTATCTAACCTAATTTTTATTAGATTTCTTATATTATGGGTGATTAGCTACAATGCGACTAAGACTATAAACATAAAACCGAAAGTAGCAGAAAATTCATATATTTTTGCTGTTATGGAAGCATTTTGACTATGGTGCTCAAATACTTTTCTGACAACTTCTCCCACAATTTTTTCCGGGATGTGCCTAACTCTAGGCATAGGCATTAAGCTTATTTTCTTTCTTCTGTGCTAGTGCCAATACATTATCCTTGTTTTTTATCCCTTGGGCATACACCCTATTGGCTACCTTGGGATGAGAGCTCTCTAAAAAGACATATTTTCCTTGTGGCAGGATTTTTGATCTTTGTTATATTAACTTTCGCAGGAAGTCTTTAAAGCCTAAGCTGTTGCTTAGGGACGATATAACGATGTAGGTTTTGCTTTTATAAGTTTAACAATGTCAAAAAATAGATTATTTTCATAAATTATTTGAAAACCGGTCTTTTTTATATTATCGATAGTATTTCTGTTGATATTGGCTCCGTATATTCTGACAACTAATGGGTTTATAATATCCATAAATGTACCTAAGGGTTCTATATTACTTCTTACATGCTCCAACATGATTAATTCACCGCTTTTTCGCAGGACCCTTTTTATCTCTTGTAATCCTTTAATGGGGTCCGGCACAGAACAAAAGACACAAGTTGTTATCACCGTATCAAAAGAGTTGTCAGGGAAATCTAGTTGTTGAGCATCCATTAATTTAAGCGTTATATTTAAACCAAGTTTATTTGCCCTTGCTATTGCTTTTTCAAGCATCTTTGGACTAAAATCTATGGCTGTGATATTAATATCTTTGGGATAATAAGGCATGTTTTTGCCTGTTCCAACACCGATTTCCAAAACATCGTGGCCCTTTACATGATTAAATAGTTCTTTTCTCCATTTAGATATCCACATTTTTTCCATCATGTCTTCAATTTTATCATAATATTTTGCTGCCCTATCATATCTCTTTTTTATAATTTCTGTTGTATTTCTCATATACAGTCCTCCTTTGGTTATTTTTTTGTTTATTCTGATAATAATTCTAGCATATATTTTCCTAAAATAAGTGCGATTTTATGTAGAAAATATGAAAGTTTATTCTTATTCTATACATATGCAAAGAATGAGCAGGAGGTTTGAGTACAGTTTAGGTAAATAGTTGCAATATGGTGCGATATGTTGAAACTTCGACTATAACCAAATGAAATCAAAATGTCTTTTGGAAGGAAACAAGGGATAAATGAGGAAAAATCTAAAGGTTTTAAATTCCTAAAATTTCTTCATATTTTCTTCACAATTACACTGTACAATGTAGATATGAAAATAATATGGATTCTGTAAAATTTTTAATAAATTTATCATCGTTAAATAAAATTAATTAACTATTTCAAAAACATTGTCTATAATACCAATATATAGTAGATTAGGAAAGGAGCTAGCAATATGAGCGAAATATTGTATATAATAGTATTCGCAGGTGTTATGTTTTTAATTCATTTTTTAATGTATAAAGCAGGTATAGGTGGTTGCTGTGGAAGCCATAATAATCATAGCAGCAATCACAATAATGAAAAAAGGTTTACCGACAAAGCTTATGAAAATTATGCTCTTGAAAGTAATGAAGTAAAAGAAAAGAATAAAATCTAAATTAAATAGCAATATAATTTTACATTTTATATTCTCCAGGTGTTTGTATATTTCAGGATTTTTCTTGAAAAGTGAAGTCACCATTTTGCATCATCTGCCTTATAATTTTTTATGATAAATAGAGGCGATATAAAGGCAGAAAATGAAAAGTGAAAAGGGACGAAGTGTTGCTGGAGTGCAATTTAGTGCATTTATAACCTATTATTGACAAAAAATAATAATAATAATAAGCAATAATATAAAATGTACCTAACGAGGAGATAGTATATTGAGAGGAGGTGATATATATGGCTAAAGATCCAGTTTGCGGAATGACGGTAGATGAAAGTAAAGCTCCAGCAAAATCAGAGTACAATGGGAAAACATACTATTTTTGTTCCAACCACTGCAAAGCAGAGTTTGACAAAGATCCTGCAAAGTATGTAAAGGAAGATACGGGTCATATGAGCCATGGCAGCCACTGCTGTTAATTCGAAAGGGAAACTTTTTAAGTTTCCCTTTTCTATAACTTTGATTTAAAATCCTTGAAGAATGAATATAAAAATAAAGTCAAGTAAGACGATATGATTACTATAAATAAAAGATTAAACTTATGACGCATAGAAACGGAATATGATTACAAAAAGATAAGGAGGCTTTAATATGGAAGTTATGAATAAAGAGACAGCGAAAGTAAGTTTTAAACTTAAAGGCATGACGTGTGCATCCTGCGCTTCAAGGATAGAAAAGGCGCTAAAAAAGATGCACGGTGTAAGCGAAGCCAATGTAAACTTTGCGGCAGAAAAAGCCACTATAACATATAATCCGCAAGATGTAAGCGTAGATGACTTTGTGAAAAAGATCAGAGATGTTGGATATGATGTTATAGAAGACAGGACGACCTTAAAGCTAAAAGGCATGACATGTGCTTCTTGCGCTATGAGAATTCAAAAAGCATTAAGTAAAACACCGGGTGTGAGAAATGCCAGTGTAAATTTTGCAACAGAAACAGCTGTTATAGATTACAATGCAGAACAGGTAAGTGTAAATGATCTTATAAAAGTCGTAAGAAAAGTAGGTTATGATGCCATTGAAAAAACAGAAGGTGTTGATGTAGATAAACAAGAGAAAGACAGGGAAATAAGACATCTTAGATTTCTGTTTATAATATCGGCAATACTATCAATACCATTGGTTTTAAATATGATTTTAGAATCTGGATTTGGCATAATGACTGTCCTGGGCAATCCATATTTAGAATTGGTTATAGCTACCCTAATACAGTTTATCATAGGTTATAGATTTTATAAAGGTGCTTATCACGCTTTATTAGGTGGATCTGCAAATATGGACGTGTTAATCGCCATGGGTACGACAATAGCTTATTTTTACAGCGTATATAATGTATTTGTCGGTGTTCGGGGACAGCTCTATTTTGAAGCAGCTGCTGTCATAATAACATTAATCCTTCTGGGCAAATACCTAGAGGCAGTAGCAAAAGGCAAGACCTCTGAGGCTATTAAAAAACTCATGGGACTTCAGGCTAAGACTGCCAGGGTAATAAAAGACGGAAAAGAGGTTGACATACCTGTTGAAGAAGTTCAGGTAGGAGATATAGTAGTAGTAAGGCCAGGTGAAAAAATACCGGTAGATGGCAAGATCATAGAAGGTTATTCGGCTGTAGACGAATCGATGCTCACAGGTGAATCTATACCTGTTGAAAAGAGAGTCGGTGATGAAGTTATTGGTGCGACGATAAACAAGACAGGATCCTTTAAATTTGAAGCCACAAAAGTAGGAAAAGATACAGCACTGGCACAGATAATAAAATTAGTAGAAGACGCTCAAGGTTCTAAGGCACCGATCCAGCGTTTGGCAGATCAGATCTCGGGTATATTTGTACCTGTAGTGATAGGAATAGCGGCGATAACATTTTTAGTATGGTATTTTGGGTTTGGCAATCTATTCATGGGTATAACAAGCGCTATATCCGTTCTTGTTATTGCATGCCCATGCGCACTGGGGCTTGCTACCCCCACATCAATAATGGTGGGTACAGGTAAAGGTGCAGAAAACGGCATACTTATAAAAGGTGGAGAACATCTGGAGAGAGCTCATAGGATAAATGCCATCGTCCTGGATAAGACGGGCACAATCACAAAAGGCAAGCCGGAGGTTACTGACGTAATTAAAGTAAATGGCTATAATGAGAGCGACATATTGAGGTTTGCAGCTATAGCTGAAAAGAATTCAGAACATCCTTTAGGGGAAGCAATAGTGAATAGGGCAAAAAGCGACAATATAAGTCTGGATGATCCACAGGACTTTAAGGCGATACCTGGGCATGGAGTATATGCCAGAATTGACGGCAAAGACATTTACGTTGGGAATAGAAGGCTTATGCAAAAAGAAGGAATACCCATAGACGCCATAGAAGATAAATTGGATAAATTAGAAGAAGAAGGCAAGACCGCGATGATAATGGCAGTTGACGGCAAACTGGCTGGGATTGTGGCGGTAGCAGATACGGTAAAAGAAAACTCAAAACAGGCCATAGATCAATTAAAGAAAATGGGAATAGAGGTCTGGATGATAACAGGTGACAATAGGCGAACAGCCAGTGCTATAGCAAAGCAGGTAGGCATAGAGCATGTTTTAGCTGAGGTATTGCCCGAGAATAAGGCGGAAGAAGTTGAGAAGCTCAAACGACAGGGCAAGATAACCGCTATGGTGGGAGATGGGATAAATGATGCTCCGGCATTGGCCGCATCAGATGTAGGCATTGCTATAGGAACAGGCACAGATGTGGCCATTGAAGCCGCTGATATAACACTAATGAGCGGTGATCTGATGGGAATACCTACTGCTATCAGACTAAGCCGCGCCACCATGAGAAATATAAAGCAGAACCTCTTCTGGGCATTTATTTATAATGTAATAGGTATACCAATAGCTGCCTTTGGGTTTTTGAATCCTGCAATTGCAGGGGCGGCTATGGCATTTAGTTCGGTTTCTGTGGTTACCAATGCCTTGAGGCTTAAAAGATTCAAGCCTAAGATGCCCAGGTAAGTTTTAAAATACTCCTTATAACGCATCATTTTTCTTCATATTTTCTCCACAATTAAAGTGTATGATGTATATGTGAGAATAAAAAAGGAGGTAATAAAAAATGGGGTTGGCCGATAAGATAAAGTCGATTTTTAAAGCAAAAGCAAATTCAATATTGAATGAATTAGAAGATCCTGAAGAGGCTTTAGAGCTGTCTCTTGAAGAGCTGAGAGAACAATTAAATAAGATAAATAAGTCGCTTATCGAGGTTACTACGGTTAAGAAAAGGCTTGAAAGTAACCTCTCAGATATAAGGGATAAAATAAGATTGGCTCAAGAACAGGCTGATCTATCAATTGCTTCCAACCGAGAAGATTTAGCCCAGGCGGCATTATCTAAAAAGATGGATCTTACAGAACAAGAAGAACGGATTTCAAAAGAACTGAAGCAGTTAGAAGAAAAGATAAAGATGATCGCGGCTAATAAAGAGAAACTGGAGAGGCATATTTACGATCTGCAGAACAAAAAGAAGAATTAATTGCCATGAATCGTGCAGCTGACGCTCAAATAATGGTTAAGGAAGCTATTGCAGGGGTTTCCAGTGATATTTTAAATATAAATCAGAGAATAGCCAGGGCGCAAGAGAAGATAAAAGAGAAAAATAACAGGGTAGCTGCTATGGATGAGCTTATTGAGATAAATGCACTAGACGTATTGGATGAAACAGATCCTATTCAGGAAGAGTTAAATAAAATCCAAAAGGAAGAGAGGATAAAGCAAGAGTTAGAACAACTGAAAAAGAAGAAAGGGGTGTCGTAATAATGGGATGCGGTGGTGGATTGTTTAGGACATTTGATTATTATGGATTTCCAAGGGGGTGTGGAAGCTATAGAGAGGATTCCTGCGATAGTTATGTGCAAGATGATTTTGAGGAAAAGATGACGTTGCTAAAAAGGATGTACGCAGAAGGGATTATTGATGACATGCAATTCGGAAGGTATAAACAGATGATATACGATAACACCATAAGCTTTGAAGAATTAATGGATATTAGAAGGCGCGGCTTAAATAAGACAAGACAACAAGAGCAAAATAGAGGTATTAACAGCACTGGTAGCTACCTTGATGCGAAAATGCAAAAATTACAGCAAGCTAGGTTTAAAGTACTACAAGTTAGGGATAAATTGCGACAGAGGATTGATGAGCTTAAGGCGGAAAAAGATAAGATGGAAAATATGGCGGAAAGTGTAATAAAAATCAGCGAAGAAAAAACTGAGGAGTTTATTAGCAGAAAGATCGAGATAGAAGAGAGCATACAGAGGCTAGTAAAGCAAGACAGTGAGTTGGAGAAGCAGATAGAAGAAATAGATAGAATGATCAAAGAACTACAGACAAAAGAGCTAGAATACGAGGCTGTAAAGCTTAAAGAAGAGATAGAAAATTTAAAATAATTGAAAATAGGAGGTAATAAAAAATGAAAAGTAAGTTATTAATGACAGCTGTATTATCTGTTGTGTTAATAGGATTAATTGGAGAGATGGCTCTGGCAAAAGGTACTAACAGTACAACTTTCCCTAAAAATCCAGTTAAAATTGTAAATCAAACAAAAGATGTAAAACAAAATGATTATGGATATGAAAACATGATTGAGATTATGAAAGAAAATGGACTAACAGATATGGCAAATCTCATGGAGAAAAGAGATTTCAATGGCATGGATAAACTTATGGAGAACCTATCAGATTCCGACTATCAAAAGATGATAAAGATAATGAGAGATAACGGGTATGGCAATATGGCTGCTGTGATGGAGTCTATCGGGAAAAACGGAATGATAGAAATGTACAAAGCCATGGAGGGTATGCATGGCTTCAACAGTTACATGATGGGTGGCTTTTGATGGCCACCATTATATAGTTTTTTGACATAATTCCGACTATTCAAATATGAAAACAAGACTTAAGAAAGGGGAGTTTTCTTGGTTGAGTTATTTAAAATAGGGCACATATCTGTGTACTTATTTGGCCTGATGATAGCTATTGCAATCATTGTTGGATTGTTACTAGCATACAAAGAAGCGATCCGTAAAGGAATAGATGCTAACGAATACTTAGATTTCCTTTTATATTTGGTATTATTCGGGATTATAGGTGGAAGACTGGGTTATATAATATTTTTTAACCCTAAATATTTTATAAGCCATCCACTGGATATAATAAAAATAAATAACGGCGGCATGTCTATACAGGGTGCTATAATGTTTGCGACATTGTTTGCTATATGGTATACCAAGAAGCACAACAAGAATTTTTGGGTTTTTGCCGATATAGTTGCGCCTTCGCTGGCATTGGGCCAGGCAATTGGCAGGATTGGATGTGACGTGTTTGGCGTTCCTATGTCAAAAAAATGGTTTTGGGGTGTCCCATATAATGGACAATGGGTTCATCCAGCACAGGTTTATGAATTTACGCTGGATTACATCCTGTTTTTTGTATTGTGGAGAAAGCGCAAAAACGTCGATTATAATGGACAGTTAATTTTGTGGTATTTGATATTTTTTAGCGTAAACAGAGGGATTGTTGAGTTCTTTAGGACAAACCCCATAGTATTTGGGCCCTTTTCCATTGCCCATGTTTTAAGCGCGGTAATAATTGTTGCTGGTTTGTGCGCTATGTATGTCCTCAAAAAACGCAGTAGGGATGAAGTGAAGGGGAATGAAGTAGTATCCAGGGGGAAGCTATTGAGGACGGGCTTATCGTGACATTATTATACATTATATCCTTGATGATATATTATGGCATAAGGAGGGGTTTTGTTTTATGAGCAAATTAGTAAAAAGAATGACCTTTGCTATCATTGTGATAGCATTAATATCTTCTGTGTTTTATTTTGAATCAAAATTTTCCAAACCAAAAAACGTAGCAGACAATCCCAAGCAAGTGACTCAAAATAATAAAACATCGGAGAAAAAAGATACATTAAAAGCAGCAAACACATCTACTACAAAGATAAATCCTCAGGATCTTCTGATAACCAACGATGAAGGCGATATAAGCATAGGCGTAAGCTATATGAATCCCATACAAGATGATAAAGACAATCTGGTTTTTCAGGTATTTTTAGACAACCATCAGGTGGATCTATCTCAACTCGACCTAAGCGGAAAGGTATTGTTTACTAATAGCGAAGGTCTAAAGGTTGACAATGTAAAGTGGTCAATAGAGGGCTCGGGGCATCACGTTGTCGCCTTTATAAAAATACCAAAAAAGATAAACGGCAAAAGTTTGATTACACCCAATACCAAATATATTCAATTAGAATTGCGGGACATAGGTGGGGTTAAATCCAGAGTATATAAATGGGACGAAAGGTTTTTAAAATAAGGGGGGCTATAGGTGACTTATGCATTACCTTTTATAGCAGGCGTTGCTTCGTTTTTATCCCCATGTATAATACCCATGATAAGCGTATATTTCTCGCTGATAACCGGCATGTCCATAAAGGATCTAAAGGACGTAGAATTTCACAGGACGATGAGAAAGTTTATTCTCATTAATACCTTTGTGTTCGTACTTGCCTTTACAATCGTTTTTACTTTAGTCGGTGGATTATCAGGTACTATAGGCAAGTGGTTGAGCAGCTATATCTCGGTAATGAACGTAATCGGTGGGATACTGATTATAGCAATGGGTTTAAATTTAATCGGTTTAATCAATTTAAACTTTTCATTTTTAAGTAAATACAGTGCACATGACATTAAAACATCTTCCAGGTATCTTACTACTTTTTTAATAGGCCTATTTTTTGCTATAGTGTGTTCCCACTGCATAGGGCCGGTATTATATTCCATGTTGATATATACTGCCACAACGGGAAGTACGCTAATCGGTATGAAGACCATGTTCCTGTTTTCTATAGGCCTTGCAGTGCCATATTTGTTGGTAGGTTACTATATGCCAGAGGCGATTAATGTTATAAAGGAAACAAAGAAATATCAAAATATTATATCAGTAATCTTGGGAACTTTTCTAATTTTCCTGGGGTTGCTGACGATTTTCGGCAAAATTCAGGATTTAACGGCATTTTTAAGCAGATTATTACCGTTTAAACTGCCATTAGGAATGTAGCAGAGGAAGGATAAAGAAACCGTGACTCTATTCATACCATTGGCAGTTTTTCCGAATCTGGCAAAAAAGGTAAAATTGTATTTACTAAATGGAATACATTTTCCAGAACAGATGTTATAAAAATAGAAGGAGATCCCAATGAGATGATATTGACGACTGATGGTACTACCAATGCGACTATGTTTTGACGGTAAAATAAGCAGCTTAAATAAATACAAAAATGACTTGAATATCTGCCTTTTTCTTTTTGGGAACAACGACAAAGTATTGATAATCGGACCTGGCGGTGGAAGGGACATACTGTATGCACTGGCTGGGGATAGCAAGAATATAACCGGGGTAGAAATTAACACATCAAGCTTTAATAAAACACTTATGTCAGCGGCTTTGGTTATGATTCATGGCTTTTTATGGGGATCCCCTTCCCACGAGGTATAAAGATATTAAGCGCCAGTGGCAAGGACGAGATAATAGCCGTAATGTGGGGTATTAACAGGGTAATGTCGATAGCTGGCGACGTACTATCTGTTATATTGTCAATGGAATTTGGATTTAACATTGCTATACTCGCTGGAGGGGTTGTATACACCCTCATAAGTTTAAGTGATAAATTTATTATCGGATTAATTGACTATTTCAAAAACATCGTCTATATTACCAATACGAACCTGTACTTTCCATCGTTGCATGCGTATACACTTTATTTTTTATCTAGCTCACCATCGCTAGTATATCTTCCGTCATCGCGGAGAATGTACGTATTTTTTTAAAAGAGTTCAATACCGTATTGAGTGATTCTATTGAGTGTTTTCTTTCAGCACCTCATTCATACTGCCCGTTCTATATCCTTCTAGGTCTAATGTCACATATGTGAAGCCTATATCTTTCAATTTTGCTGCTATTTTTTTCATCAAATCTCTATTTAAGATTTTATCATAATCTTTTTCGCCCAGCTCAATCCTGGCGATATTACCATGATGCCTTACTCTTAGCTGCCTGAAGCCAAGCTCTATAAGGAAATTTTCAGCTTTATCTATCATCGATAGCTTTTCCTGGGTAATCAACTCACCATAGGGAATCCGGGAAGCTAGACATGCAAATGACGGTTTATCCCACGTTGGAAGGCCCATTTCTTTTGACAATGCCCTTATGTCTTTTTTTGTAAGCTTTGCGAATTTGAGTGGACTGACTACATTAAGTTCCTGTGCTGCTTTCATGCCAGGCCTATAATCATTTAAATCATCGTAATTGGAGCCATCTGCTATATGATCTATTCCGTTTTCTTTTGCAACTTTCCATACCTTTTGAAAAAGTTCTTTTTTACAATAATAACACCTATCTATAGGGTTGCTGGAAAAACCTACAATATCAAGTTCTTCAGATGTAATGACTATATGTCTCGCCCCAATTTCTTGAATACACTTTATTGCCTCATTAAATTCTCTTTCAGGGTATGTAGAAGAGCGAGCTGTAACAGCCAACGCTTTGTCTCCTAGTACATCATGGGCTACCTTTATCAAAAATGTACTGTCTACACCGCCGGAATAGGCCACAGCAAGACTACCCATCTCTTTAATGTATGATTTTAAAGCGTTCAACTTTTGCCGTAAAATCTCGTCCAATTTGTTACCCCCCATTTTTTCAGAATTTAATAGGTTTTTGTAGAACCCCAAAATTCTCATAAATTCATGGGTTGTGCTACATATTTTAAAAGAATTCCCTGCTTTTGCCGAATTCTTACATAGGATAAACACAATGTTAATTTATTCTGGAATTATTCCGACTTCTTTTTACACCCAAAACCTGCCTCAGCCTGGTATTGATTCTAATGATATCCCTACATTTCCACGTGACCCTTCTCTTAAAATGGTGTACGATAGTACATGGTAGAAATTGTTGTGGCCTAAAGAATTTAGATCTACATAAATCAAAGATTTTGCTATTTAATCCCGAATAATCCTGCTTTTTTACTTCGATATTTGCTTTGCAATTAGCTAAGAATTTAAACTATTCCTATAGATTTAGTTTAAATTATATAATCTATATTGTCAACATGAAAGTTGAATACTCTTAGGTCTCTAATTTACAATATTTACCAATGAATTATTTCTGAAAAAGTGCAAAAGCATCGACAGATGGCTTTGAAAAGATGTGCAACGGCCGCTTTTCACAAAGTCACTTGCTTCAGAGGCATTCCTTTATAGCTGGTAAATTTTTTTATTAATTATATGGCTTCCCAAAAAATTACAGAAACTCATTCGGTTAAAGCGTTGGATGTAAGCTTGGATTTGTTTGAAAAAGGAATAGAAAAATTCTCCATTGACGTGGTGGATTTTTTTTGCTATTATAATACCAAGTATTCCGATATAAATAGTAGGATTTAAGGAGTGATGATATGGACAAAAAAATAATCAGTTATTTCGACAATATTGCCCACAATTGGGATGAGTTAAGGAAGTGTTATTTTCCGGATGAGCTTAAAACAAGAGTCACAGAAGGAATGGTTAAAGATAAGGATATTATAGCTGCAGATATAGGAACTGGCACAGGATTTATAGCTCTGGAACTTGCAAAAGTCTTATATAGCGTAATTGCTATTGATGTATCCAGTGAAATGCTAAAAATGGCTCAAAAGAAAGCGGAGAAAGAAGGTTTAAAAAATCTTCTTTTTATAAAAGGGAAAATGCAGGATATTCCGTTAATGGATGGATCAGTAGACCTTGTGTTTACAAATATGGCTCTTCACCATGTGGATGATCCGCTTAAGGGCATCCAGGAAATGCATAGGATTTTAAAACCCGGTGGGGTTATTACCATAATTGATGTCGAAAAACACGAGTTTGAGTGGGCTAGGGAAGAGATGTGTGACGTATGGCTCGGATTTGATCGCAAGGAGATTGCAGAATGGATGCAGATTGTTGGGTTTAAGAATATATCTGTGGAATTTTCAGGATATTCTGCAAGAGCTGTATCAAAAAAAGGTTCTAAAGCCGAAGTAGGCATATTTATAGCAAAAGGCGTTAAGTAGGGAGGGGTTATTTTGAGGTTTAATACTCTTTTAATCCATGGAGGAAAACCCTTTGACGAAAAAACGGGAGCTTTGAGCTACCCTATTTACCAGGCAACCACCTATAAACAGGACGGAATAGGAAAGCATAGAGGGTACGAATATTCCAGAACGAGCAATCCCACAAGGGAAGCCTTGGAGATGCTTATTTGTGAATTGGAAGCAGGAGTTAGGGGATTTGCCTTTTCTTCAGGAATGGCAGCTATTTCCTCGGTAATCATGCTTTTTAATTATGGTGATGAAATATTGATTACAAAAAATGTTTACGGCGGCACTTTCAGAGTTTTTGATAGAATTTTCAAGAAGTTCGGAATAATAGCCAAATTTGTTGATACTACCGATTTAGATATGGTAGAAAATGCTATAAATGATAACACTAGAGCTATTTTTATAGAGACTCCAACAAATCCCCTTTTGGACGTTACAGATATTAAAGAAATATCTAAACTTTCTAAGAAATATGGAATCATAACAATTGTTGATAACACCTTTATGACGCCTTTTTTCCAGAGACCTCTGGAATTTGGGGCGGATATAGTAATACACAGTGCAACCAAGTATCTTGGAGGGCACAGTGATGTTTTGGCGGGACTTGTTGTTGTGAATAGCGAAGAATTAGCTGAAAAGATGCATTTCATACAGAATTCAGTAGGTGCGGTGTTGGGACCGCAAGATTCGTGGCTTTTAATAAGGGGTATAAAGACTTTGGGCATAAGGATGGAAAAGCATGACAGAAATGCTCGGGAAATTGCCGAATGGCTTAAAGGATTGCCTGAAATCAAAAAAGTTTATTATCCAGGACTTAAGGAACATAGAGGACATGAGGTTATGAAGAAGCAGTGCAGTGGTTTTGGAGGTATGATTTCTTTTGAGCTGGATGACAAGGATGAAGTAGAAAAATTTATCTCGCGATTAAGAATTATTTATCTTGCGGAAAGTTTAGGTGCTGTTGAGAGCCTCATCTCAATTCCCTCCAAAATGACACATGCCTCAATACCTGAAGAAGAAAGATTGAAGTTGGGGATTAAAGATACGTTGATAAGACTTTCTGTTGGTATAGAAGATGTTGAGGATTTAAAAGAAGATATTTTTAATGCTCTAAGGAGGTAACACCATGGAATACTTAAAGGACATAAGGGAACTTATAGGAAATACGCCTATTTTAAAAATAAGCAATTTCGAGATACCCGAAGGCATTAACATATTTGCAAAGTTGGAGTTTTTAAATCCGGGCGGAAGTGTAAAGGATAGGGCATGTCTATATATGATAAAAGATGCTGAAGAAAGAGGATTATTAAAAAAGGAGGCACACTTATTGAGCCAACTGCAGGTAATACAGGCATAGGTCTTGCTCTAGCGGCATTAAATAGGGGATATAGGGTAATTTTTGTGGTGCCCGATAAATTTTCCGTAGAAAAGCAGCTTCTTATGAAAGCTCTGGGAGCCGAGATAGTAAATACCCCAAAAGAAGAGGGAATGAAGGGGGCTATAAAAAAAGCCGAAGAGCTTGCGAGAGAAATAGAGGGTTCCTTCATTCCAAATCAATTTATTAATATGGCAAATGTCAGGGCTCATTATGAGACCACCGGTCCCGAAATATACAGGCAGCTGGACGGAAATATTGATTTATTTGTTGCCGGTGCGGGGACTGGTGGAACCTTTACAGGTGTAGTAAAATATTTAAAAGAAAAAATAATAAAGTTAAGGCAGTTTTGGCAGATCCCGTAGGATCTATAATTGGTGGTGGAGGTGAAGTAGGATGCTATAACATCGAGGGAATAGGTAATAGCTTTATACCAGATACCATGGATACTTCTTTAATAGACGAAGTAGAGAAAATATCGGATGAAGAAGCTTTTAACGCCGTAAAAGAACTTCATAGAAGGGAAGGACTAATAGTTGGCCCATCTTCAGGTGCTGCTTTTACCGCAGCCATGAGGCAAGCGATGAAGGCAAAGGCACCATGCAACATTGTGGTAGTTTTCCCTGACAGAGGAGATAGGTATTTCAGCAAAAACTTATATGAATAAGATAACGAGGAAGGTGGTATTTGTGATAAAAGTGGAGAGCTTTGAACTTGATCATACCAAGGTAAAAGCGCCTTATGTTAGAAAAGCGGCCGTTTTAAAGGGTGAGAAGGGGGATATAGTCGAAAAATACGATATAAGATTGTTACAGCCCAATGAATCAGAGCTTCCTACCTCAGCTCTTCATACTCTGGAACATCTTTTTGCGGTTTATTTCAGAGAGGAATTAGATGGAATAATTGACGTTTCCCCTATGGGTTGCAGGACGGGATTTTACCTTGTAAAATTTGGAGAAAGCTCCGAAGAAGAAGTTAAAAATAAGCTTATAAATGTTCTTAAGAAGGTTTTAACTACCGAGGAAGTTCCGGCCGCAAATCCGGTTCAATGTGGAAATTTTCGAGACCATTCTTTATTTTCCGCTAGAGAATATGCAAAAATGATTTTGGAAAAATTTGAATATACTCAAAATTAGTCTCAACTATTATTTTGTTTTGCGAATTTGACCACATGACTATATAATAAATGCTTTAGAGAGCTATTTAACGATTGTCATTACTGAAAAATGCTGAATGTTAGAAATGGAAGTAGCAGGAAGGTGCTTTAATTTCAGAGAGTCGGTGGTAAGTACAAACGGTAAAGGGGCTTTCCGAGCCTACCCCGGAGTTTTATGATATAATTGTTATGCACTTATTCTGATGCCTCCTCTTAATGATTTTTGGTTGTTGACTAATTTTTGTCATAATAGGTATTCAGAATAAGTGCATTATTTTTTTGTAAGGGGGTTCTTACTTACCCCACCAACTGCCTTTTCCTACTTAATGTTAAGAATATGCCTTCAGAGGGTTTGAGGTCTTTCCTATACACTAGATGGTACACGACAATTATTAAATACTAGCATTGGTGATAAAAATACTTTTTCTGAGAACCTATCTTTCTTTTAATGTTGTTAATTCTTCCGTAAAATTTACAATAATTACATTATATTTCAATTTAAAACTAAAGGGCGAGCATTCAGAAAATACCCACCCTAACTTTTGACAAAGAACCTTTATTTTTTATTTTTAAAAAATCATACAATAATTTTACACTATATTAGGGGGTAAATATGTCTTCATCAAGTCCTTATTTACTCATAAACACATCATTAACCCTATCTTGTAAATATACTTTATAATATTTCCCCGCTGGTATTTGATTATATAAATTATATCCTTCATCAATGCAAGCCTTACACGCATCTCTTGGAATAGAAATGGCAAATATTTCAATACTCCAATCAGAACGGGATTGAATTGTATTGACGCCTGAGCATTTTGGGCATACCTTAAATCTCTGGATTTGTGTTTCATGTATTCCATCAGTATCATAATATATACTTCTGGGCCTCAATATATACTGTTGATTTTTAATGGTTTCTCTACGAATATCCTCGCGTCTTTGCCAGCGGTTGTAAATCTCATCACACAATTTCTTTATATATTCAGTAATCTTTGGCGATTGCTTGAGTTTTTCAGGATCATAGTCTGGTTCTCTTACATGAGAATAATCAAGCCCTGCCATAGCAAGAATTATACCTAGATTTACATAAGGAAGTGCTCCTTCAATTGAATATCCACCTTCTAAGACTGCAATATCGGGATTCAATCTGTGGGTTAGCTCTGCATAGCCGTGAGCAGTAAACTTCATATCTGTAAGAGGGTCTGTATAGTGGTTATCTTGACCTGCAGAATTAATAATAAGGTCAGGCTTATATTCTTTCAATATAGGTATCACGAGATTATCAAGTACATTGAGAAAACCTTCTTCGCCAGTTCCTGGTGGCAAAGGTATATTTATGTTATATCCTATAGCTGATGGACCTCCAAATTCATCAATAAAGCCCGTACCTGGATAAAGAGTCCTTCCGTCCTGATGAAAGGATATATAGAGAGTATCTCTATCATTCCAATATATATCCTGAGTACCGTCACCATGATGACAGTCTGTATCCACTATGGCTACTTTTTTATTCCCAAATCTTTGTCTTATATTTTCCAGCATAACAGCTTCTATATTAACGATACAAAAACCCCGATCTCCAAATACCACCCTTTGAGCATGATGTCCCGGCGGCCTTACTATAGCAAAGGCCTTATCCACTTCTTTTTTCATAACTACTTCAGCAGCCTTTATAGCACCACCTGCAGATATAAGATGAGATTGGGTTACCCTTGTCATTACATCAGGTACACAAAAATGCACTCTCTCAACATCTTTTTCAGTAGCTATACTAGGATTATAAAATTTTATTCCCTCAATGTCCGCTATTCCTTCTTCGAATACCTGATCTTGGGTATATAAGAGCCTTTCTTCACGCTCTGGGTGTGTATGGCTTATTGCCCAATCAAAAGCCGGGAAAAATACAAGACCTACTTTGTTTTTAGACTTCAACATGATTTACACCTCTCAGTTCATATAGTAAACCAGGCTTTATCTGAGCTCTCACCCTTATGTTTTTACCACATGTATAGAAACCTCTTACCATATTAAAACTCGTCTTTTCTGTTATTTCACCCTCAAAGTCCTTATCAGAAGCTCCTATAACGGAAGCCATCTCTCTTAAAAGCTCCAATGCTTTTTGTTCGGCTTTATCTACAGTAAAGTCTTTGCCAATTTTCTCATATATCTCTATTTCAGGTATTGAAAGTTTTCCTTCAGCAGTATCAGCTAAAACTGTTACTTCAGCAGTTGGCTTAGCAAGAGCTGCTCCTATTGCATTAGCTATCTCATAGTTTTCTGGAACATAGCAAGGAAGATTAAATTCTTTTTCTAATAAAGGAGCTAAAGCCTTAGCAGGACCACCTATAAGAGAAATATACTTAGGTTTTAATTTTTTTCCATATAGCAGTTCTTTTACTGTATAAACGGGGCGACTGTTAATTTCATTAACAATGTTAGTTACCTCTTGTTTTATTATCTCTCCCATTTTTCTGTAAATAAGCTTTGCAGTTGCCTTCGCATCTAATTGTAATTTTTCACCCAAATCTTTCATCGCTGAAATTGCACGTTCTTTATCGCCAAAGTCTAGGAGACCCAAGACTATCATAGCATCACTAGGAGTAGGTACTAAACAACCTATCGCCATCGGAGGTCCTTCACGGTGAGGCCCTATTTTTATTTCCCCATTCTCAACATGTATTGCACTGTCCCCACCAAGGCCAATAGAAACGTTATAAATTGCCCTTACAAGTGTGTTATAATTACCTATTTTTATACCAAGCGGCTCAAAAAGTGGGACTCCATCCGCCACAAAAGAAATATCCGTTGTGGTACCTCCGATATCCAAAAGAATCCCATCTCTATCGCCAGGATTAAAAGCAAGAGCTCCCATTACACTAGCAGCAGGTCCTGACAAAATAGTATTTACCGGATATTTTTGTGCTGTATCCAAACTCATGGTACCGCCATCGGCTTTCAGCACATTGACAGGAACATTGATATTTTCTTTTTTCATGGCTTCCCTTATACTTTCACAAAATGATTTAAAAACATAATATACTGCGGAATTTAAGTAGGAAGTATAAACTCTCCGTGGAAAGTTTAGCTTTCCTGAGAGAGTATGTCCCATAGTCACAGGAGAAAATTTATCTTTTAAAAGCTTGCAAATTTCTATTTCATGTATAGGATTTCTGACAGAAAATTTAGCTACAACTGCACATGCTTCTATATTCTTTTCCTTGAATTTTAAAATAGCTTCTTGTATTTCCTCCGGCTTAAAGGACTTTATTTCTCTACCGCGATGGTCTACATATCCTGTAATAAAAATATTTTCTTTTCCACATGCTAAAAAGAAGGTTCCATACCTGGGCCACTTTCTATAATCATGCCAACGGAAGCAGTCTTACCTTCAACAATAGCATTTGTTGATATAGTGGTACTTAAATTTATACGATTAACACTTGAGATATCTTTACCTTTAAGCAGGTGATTTAAGGCTTCCCATATGGATCCAAATAAATTAATGTGGTCAGTAGGTGTCTTAACTGCATCTATAATATTGCCCCTATCAATAATTACAGCATCAACGTGTGTCCCTCCCATATCCAATCCTACAATCAATTTTTATACCCCCTTTTTGATGAATTTTGCCGTTTAAATCGATTTTATTATAGCAGGCATTCGGAATGAGTGCGCTATTTCTTTATATAGGTGATTTTTAGCCATCACAATATTTATTATAGAACCAAAAAATGTAAATTTCAAGGCGTTTTTTTCATTTACTACATAGATTAAAAAAGCAGAAAAATAAAAAAGAAAAACTAAAAATGTACAGAAAAAAATAAAAACCATTTAATCTTGATTTTATCTTTATATTGCTATTACTTTTTAAAGCCTATAGTTTAAATTACAATTTTCTTGTATAATATATTTGTACGGAAAATATACCAACTCAAACAAATGAATACATAGGAAGAATTAACATTGAAGATAATTATTGTAATATTTGCGGTTTTTGTTGACCAATTGCGAAGTATCTTGCAGTGAAATATCTTATGCATAGAGGGAGTTATCCGGTTATAAAGAACTTTTTTCATCATTATTTATGTAGAAAATAAGAGTGTGACTTTTGGAATGCTTCAGAACAGACTCTTTTTTATAGTGATAACGGTAATAGCTGGGAGAGCTATTATTGCCGGAAAATATTGTTTGCCTGAAAATACATGGCCTTGAATTTAGAAAGAGTGCACGAAAGGAGATATTTATCTAGAAGATAAGAAATAAATATCAACTGGAGAAAAAATCACTTCTGTAAGGAAAGGAGTTTACGGGGTAGTGATAAAATGGATACAGTAAAGATTTATACCAATATTATAAAAGATAATATGAATAGACCGGAAAAAGTAAATAAGCTAATAAATTTTGGTCTTACCGCTGCTTACTATTATGTGAGCTTTTTCAAAGACAAAAGGATTCCCAAATCTCTTCATTACCTAAATAAATACTCTATAAAAAGCATAAAAGATTCTTTAGCAAATCCTCAAAATTCTGCTTGGGTAAACCTCTTTGCACCCTCTGAATTTTTGATTGCTATGGATATAAAACCCTTATTTATTGAAGCATATTCTTCTTTCATGTCAGGCTTCTTCATCGAAGATTATCTTATTGATACTGCCGAATCGAGAGGCATGTCAAATACTTTATGCAGTTACCATAAAACTTTTATAGGAGCCAGTGAGCTTAATATTCTCAAAAAACCTAAATTTATGATGACTACTTCTATGATCTGTGATGCGAATATACCTACTTTCAAGTATCTTTCAAAAAAACACGGGGTTCCACTGTACATTATTGATATTCCCTACAAATATTCTAAAAACGCCGTAATGTATGTAAAAAAACAGCTTTTGGAAGTGGCGGAAAAGCTTGGGGAAGTTTTTAATAGAAAGCTTGATACTGATAAATTGAGGGAAGTTGTAAAAACGGAAAATAAAACAAGAGCACTTATGAGAGAATATTTAAATTATGCGGGAGAAAAAAGATTTATACCTACTATGACCTTTGAAATGTATATGCTCTTTGCATCCCATGTATTCATTGGAAGCAAGGAAGTATTACATTTTTATGAGATGTTAGTGGAGGATATAAAAAGAGCTCCTGAAAGAAGTGGAAAAAACATATTTTTTATACACCTTCTTCCTATATTTGAGAAAAATTTTAAAGATTACTTTAACTTCAGCGATAAATTTCACATTGCTGGTAGTGACTTAAATTATGATTTTCTTGATGAAATTGATGAAAACGACCCTTTCAAGGGAATCGCTGAAAAGCTTATCTTAAACTCTTTTAATGGTGAAATAAATAGAAGAGTTGCAAGAATCAAAGAACTGATAGAAAAAATAAAACCGGACGGCATTATACAGTTTTGTCATTTGGGCTGTAAACAGTCGATGGGTGGAACGTTTATAATTAAAAATCTTGCTTCAGAATTGGGTATTCCATTTCTTTATTTAGATGGGGATTGTGTAGACAAAAGAAATAATCAAGAGGGACAGAATAGGACAAGGCTCGAAGCCTTTCTTGAAATGCTCTAGTAATCCTTCTGGAGGTGAAAAATTGATAGGGTACATTTGTAAATACACGCCTGTAGAAATAATCGAAGCCTTTGGAGAAGAACCGGTAAGACTTGAGTCAGGATATAAATCTCATGAGCGTGCTGAAGCACTGATTCATTCAAATATGTGCAGTTTTGCAAAAGGGGTTTTGGAAAATATAATTGAAAATAATATTGAAGAGGTTATATTAACTGCGTGTTGTGATAGTATAAAAAGACTTTATGATGTATTAAAAGGTAAAGTAAAATTTATCTATCTTCTAGACCTGCCCAGAAAAAAAGATCCTCTCGTAATAGATCTTTTTTACAATGAAATAATTGAATTTATAGAAGCGTATCAGGCCTTTAAAAACAAGAATTTTGCTGAAGAGAATTTGCTAAAAATTCTAGAAAGCAAGTCTTTTAATAAAGAAAAGGAATCCACTGAAAGCATTGCTATATTAGGTGCGAGGCTTAAAGATGATGTTATAGAAAAAATCATAAATTCTTGTACAGCAAATATAATAAATTTTACCTGCACAGGTGAAGAAAGAGTATTCAATATTGAAGCAAAAGATAATTTATTAAAAAGCTATGCGGAATCGCTTCTCAATTTAACACCCTGTATGAGAATGGCAGAAGATCGAAGCAAGTTAATCAATAAAGAATTCAAGGGGATAATATACAACACCATAAAGTTCTGTGATTTTTATTCCTATGAGTATGCTGAACTCAAAAGCAAAGCAGACGTCCCACTTTTAAAAATTGAAACTGACTATAACGATTCAAATAGCGGCCAGATTTTAACAAGAATAGATGCCTTTTTGGAATCAACCGGTATAAAAAAGATGGAAAAACAGAGAGCCAAGAAGGGATATTTTGTAGGAGTGGATAGTGGCTCTACTTCTACAAATGTAGTCATAATCGACGAAAACAAAAACATAATATCATATTCTATTATTCCAACAGGTCCTAAAGCTCTAGAAAGTGCTTTTAAAGCTTTTGAAATTGCTTTAAACAGTGCAGGACTTCAAAAAAAGGATATTACATCAATAGTAGCAACAGGGTATGGAAGAGTAAGCATTCCCTTTGCAGATAGAATTGTAACTGAAATTACCTGTCACGGAAAGGCGCGTTTTTTGTAGACAATGCTATTAGAACTGTTATAGATATAGGTGGACAGGATAGCAAAGTGATAAGGTTAGATGACAGCGGCAATGTCATTGATTTTGTAATGAATGACAAATGTTCAGCAGGGACAGGCCGGTTTCTTGAAGTAATGGCGAGAACGTTAGGGATTTCAATAGAAGAAATGGCAAAAGTCCATAAGGAAGTAAAAGAAAATATCACGATTACCAGTATGTGCACTGTATTTGCAGAATCGGAAGTAATATCTCTTATTGCCCAAAATAAGGACCAGAGGGATATAATACATGCCCTCAATAAAGCCGTTGCTTCAAAAGCAGTTTCCCTGGTCGACAGAATAGGAAGAAAAGGAAAATACATGATGACAGGGGGCGTTGCCAAAAATCAGGGAGTAGTTTATGCCATCGAAAGCAGGCTCGGTGAAAAACTTGTAATCCCATTTGAACCACAGATTATTGGAGCGCTTGGAGCAGCGCTAATTTCACTTGAAGGTAAATGAAGTTACTTTTTATGATAAAAATAAAATGGTGGTGATGTTATGAAAATTCTTATAGCTCCCGATAAGTTTAGAGGAAGTTTATCTGCATTTGAGGTTGCAGATAGCATAGAAAAAGGAATTTTAAAGGTTTTCCCAAAAGCCGTTATCGAGAAAGTCCCTATGGCAGATGGTGGCGAAGGAACTGTTGAATCATTAGTTGATGCAACTGGAGGGAAAATAATAAAAACAAATGTAAAAGATCCTTTATTTAGAGATATTGAAAGTTTTTATGGAATATTAGGTGATGGCAAAACAGCAGTTATAGAAATGGCTGCTGCCTCAGGACTTTATCTTTTGAAGGATTATGAGAGAAACCCCATGATTACAACAACGTATGGAACCGGTCAGCTTATAAAAGATGCTTTAGATAGAGGTTGCAGAAAATTCATTATAGCAATAGGTGGAAGTGCAACAAACGATGGTGGTGCTGGCATGGCATCAGCGTTAGGAGTTAAATTTTATGATAAAGATGGCATAGAAATAGGTCTTGGAGGTGGGGAACTTTCAAAAATTTACTCAATAGATACTTCAAACCTTGATGATAGACTAAAGGAATGTGAGTTTATCGTAGCCTGCGACGTAGCAAATCCTTTAATTGGAGAAAATGGCGCATCAAGAGTTTACGGTCCCCAAAAGGGTGCTACAAAGGAGATGGTAGAAGTTTTAGATAAAAACCTTGAACATTATGGTAAACTTTTAGAAAAGTATTTTAATAAAAAAATAATAGATGTTCCAGGCTCAGGAGCTGCAGGTGGCTTAGGCGCAGGACTTATGGCATTTTTAAATGCGCAGTTAAAAAGTGGTATAGAAATAATAACTGAAACATTAAAACTTGAAGAAAAAATAAAAGAAGCTGATATAGTAATTTCCGGTGAAGGGAAAATAGATTTTCAAACAGCATTTGGGAAAACAATTTCAGGAATAGCTAAATTGTGCAAAAAGCATAATAAACCGCTTATTGTAATAGCAGGAACGGTTGAAGATATAGAAAAACTTTATGAGATTGGAGTTAGCAGCGTTTTTTCAACTATGGAAAAGCCAATGTCCCTTGAAGATGCCATAAAAAACGCACCAACATTGTTAGAAAAATCTGCTGAGAGAATTTTTAGGTTAATCAAAGCCATAAAGGCTTAAAAAATAAAGGAGGGGTTTTAATGTCAGGTCCATATTTAGTTTTTATTCTATTCTTGACTATACTTTTTATCGTAATTGCAACAGCAAAATTTAAACTTCATCCATTCTTAGCCCTTATTTTCGCATCATATTTTTTAGCTTTTGCAGCATTTATGCCATCCGATAAAATTGCAGGGATAATTACTCAAGGCTTTGGCAACACCCTCACAAGCATAGGAATAGTAATAATAGCTGGTGTTATCATAGGAACCATTCTTGAAAAATCAGGTGCTGCAATCAAAATGGCTGAGGCAATTATTAAGTTTGTAGGAGAAAAGCGACCTACAATAGCAATGAGTATCATAGGTTACATTGTCTCTATACCTGTTTTCTGTGATAGTGGATTTATAATTCTTTCTTCATTGAACAAAGCTTTAGCAAAGAAAACTAAAACATCTCTTGTTGCAATGTCTATAGCACTTTCAACAGGACTTTATGCAACACACGTTTTAGTTCCGCCGACTCCAGGTCCAATTGCGGCTGCTTCTAATCTTCAACTTAATAATCTTTTACTGGTTATCTTAATAGGACTTCTGGTAGCGATACCAGCAATGATAGCAGGTAATATATTTGCTAATAAAGTTGCTTCAAAATATCAAGCTAATATTGATGAAAGCATAAGCTATGAGGAAGTTTTAAAAAAGTACGGCAAACTTCCAGATGCTTGGAAATCATTTGCCCCAATTGTTGTTCCCATAATTTTAATGGCACTTGGCTCAATCGCAAAGTTCCCAGGTGAACCATTTGGAGAGGGCTTTTTTGATAAACTATTTGTATTTTTAGGAACACCTGTAAATGCACTTTTAATAGGTATGTTCTTTGCATTTTTGCTTTTACCAAATTTAAGTTCTGAAACATTAAATTCCTGGATTGTCGAAGCAATAAAGGATTCTGCAACAATATTAATTATAACTGGAGCAGGTGGTTCATTAGGTAATGTCATTAAAGAAATAGGAGTAGGTGATTATCTCGGACAAACTTTGTCGGGATTAAATCTTGGTATGTTTTTGCCATTCATTATTGCAGCAGCAATTAAAACTGCACAAGGTTCTTCGACCGTTTCCCTTATAACGACATCAGCATTAATGCTTCCGCTACTACCATCTTTAGGATTTACTTCAGATATTGCAAAGGCCCTTGTGGTTGCGGCAATAGGTGCAGGTGCTATGACCGTTAGCCATGCAAACGATAGTTATTTTTGGGTTGTTTCTCAGTTTGGTGGGATAGATGTTAAAACTGCATACAAGACTCAAACTGTTGCAACCCTAATAATGGGAATAGTAGCAATAATCACAGTTTTCATTTTGTCGTTATTCTTAATTTAATATGTCACAATAAAGCACCCAAAATCTTTGGTGTTGAAGTTTTTATAGGTTTTTTGTCAAGAGTTGGGGTAGGTATTTTCTGAATGCCTGCCCTTACTTTTTAGATCAGAACATAATGTCATTATTAGCAACTTTATACATTAAATGTAAATAACTTCATTATACTCTAGCCCTCATTTGATACAGAGGCTATCCAGTATTTGCTTTTATATTGCCTTGCTACTCTTATTTACACATGTGGGTATATTTTTTTATTGCTATATTGCAAAACATTCTGATATGGTATAATAAAGGCGAATGTAAGAATAAGAAGCTTAATAATATCAAAAAAGCAAAAAAGTTTAGAAAGCGGGTATTATAAACAAAAATACAAGGTTAGATCTATATACATTGTATGAATTTAACAGATAAAAAGGTTGAGTCATCTACAATAAAAATTATCATACATACAAGCTAAAAACTAACCTAAGATGAATACTTGTCTGGTGATAGGGCTATGTGGACATAAATATTATTTCCTTTTTACTTTTTTTTACTTTTTTATATAATTTTTTTGCACGAAAAGCACATTAAGCATTGAAAAGCATGTTTTTCAAATTATCAACGTGCTCAATAACTGTACATTTAGTGTATATAATGATAAAAATTATCATATACTTAATGAACATTTTTTGTGCGCTTGAAACACGCCTGGTTAAGCTTTTTTCGCTTTTTATGCTTTTAGTGCAATAAGTAAATAGGTTTTATCTGAGGGACCATATTTTTTGTATATTTTACAAACAATTTTGTTTTTGGGAGATAGTTTTTGCGAGATATGGAGGTAAGGGATTTCTCATATTACTGCCGGAAGCAGTAGGCACGAACAGGCTTGTTTTCTATAGAATCTGAACAAACAAAAAGATTAGAGGGGTGTAATTTGATGGAAAATATGACTATAGGCCGATATATTAATTTACCTGTAGTTTCACAGGATGCCGATTTAAGAGAAGTTGCAAGAGTAATGCTTGAAAGTAAAGAAGGTGTGGTTATCGTAGAAAAAGAAAACGGCGCAAAGGGCTACATTGACTATAACGTAGTACTAAAATGGTTTCTCATGGGAGATGAAGCAGCGGAATACAATATGATGCAAAAATTGAGAAGTAGTCAAAATGAAGTGGAAACGGCATTTTCGATCATGCTTCCTGACCAGCGTATAGAGGCACGGCTGAAATCTGTTCCAGAGTATATGGATGAGTACGACGAAAGTACAGGCATGGTGAAGATAACCGGTGTAATCAGAAATGGTGGTTTCAGGCACGTCGTAAACATGCTTAAATTAATTGCAGATGCTTTTAGACAAGGTCTGATGGAATTGCCGGGGATGGATAAGAATGCACTTGTAGAGGCAGCTATTCTGCATGATATTGGGAAAGTACAGCCGGAGTTGAAGATAGGAGATATAGTAAATCCGAAAGAAGTGTTTGAAAAGGGTTATTTTCATGCATTTCGAAGCGCTGATTTAAGCAAGGCGTTATATAATATAGACGATAAGGTGTATTATTTGATAAAGTATCATCATCATCTTGAAAACGAACTGCCGTCCGACTTCCCTGAGGTTCTATTGCCAATGTACAGATTTTTCAGATTAATTGATGGCCTTTCAGCTGGAATTACTCGCAGAGGTTCTAAAGTATTGATGAAGATAAACGGCACCAGAATTTATGTGAAGGAAGAAAGCAGTTTTCCCTCTTACAATCAGGAAATTGAAATGGACATTTACACTGGATTTTTCAATAGCAGGAAGTTGTAAAGTGTAGAAGAATGCTGATGAGAGAAGCTCTGCCATTTTTCCATGTTATAACGTCGTAAACCATCTTAAGGGAAGGGTCACGGGGGCAAGTAGAGATACCATTAGAGTCAATGCCAGGCTGAGGGGGCTTTATATTCAGCAGCAGAATTAGCATTTTCAATATCAAAAGAATCATTATCATAAAAGCTGGTAGGCTTTAAACACCCAAGCCATTAGTAACAATATCAAGAGATAATTGTTTAGCTTTGTTTTTCATAGGATTTCCTCCGTTTCGTTTTTGTGTTTGTCATATATAGGAATTCTACAAAAGCGTGGGAATTCCTTTGAAAATATATAGCAGAACTCCTGAATTTATGAGGGTTTTGGGGTTCTGCAAAAACCGAAATGTTAAAATAAAAAAGGGGGAAAAAGAACGTGGAATTTATGAATGTTAAGCTTCCAGAGGAAATTGTTCGTGAAGAATATTTAGGAAATTTTGACCAAGCAAATCATCTCATTGAAAGATGGCTTGAAAGAAGACTTCCAAATGAGCTTAGAATGAGATTAATTTTTGAAAAGGAGCGAGTAAAAAGACTTTTAAAGAATTATCCTTATAATGAGGAGACAGCTATTAACAAAGCAAGAGAGCTTATAAATAATTTTACAAATGAAGAATTTTATACTTTACTTGATAAAGGATTTTTGGATTACATTATGGTTGATGGAAAAAGAATGTATGAGGAAAGATTTGTTCAGAATATTACTTATGCGATTCCGGATTACCAGAAAAGGATGAAAAAAGACAAAAGTAGAGAAGAGTCACGAAATCTTAATGACAATAGGTTACGAGAACTTCTGAATGGTGATAAGCCGAAAGAATATAAGGTTCGTGCTAAAATTTCTCTAAAAATTGTAGAAGACATCGAGGAAGAGAAAGTGAAAGTTTGGTTACCATTTCCAAAAGAAGAATTTCAGCAGAAAGATGTAAAACTTGTTTCAGCAAGTCATGAAAAGTATTTTTTAGCATCTTCCGATATCCCTCAAAGAACAATCTATTTTGAAGGTAAAAAAGAAAATGAATATTTTGTAGAATTCGAATATGTTATAAAAGAATGGGTAAACACAGTTGTTCCAGCAAATACCGAAGAAATAAATAATTATGACTTTTTATCAGAGGAGCCGCCTCATATAATTTTTACACCATATTTAAAGAAACTTGCTAAAGAAATAGTAGGAGATGAGAAAAACCCCTATCTAAAAGCAAAGAAGATATATGATTGGATAACCTTAAATGTTAACTACTCTTATGTACATCCTTATGCATTATATGAAAATATTCCTGAGTTTGTTGCATGTAATTTAAAAGGAGACTGTGGATTTCAGGCGCTCCTCTTTATAACCCTTTGCAGGATTGTAGGTATTCCTGCCAGATGGCAATCAGGCTGGTATATAACCCCATTCCTAGCGTCACCGCATGATTGGGCATTATTCTTTATACCACCTTATGGATGGCTTCCTGCCGACCTATCTTTTGGTGGGCGCTATAAAAACAATCAAGAATTAAGAGAATTCTATTTTGGTAATCTTGATGCATTTAGAATGGTGGCAAATTCTGATTTTATGAAAGACTTTGCACCTAAGAAAGTATTCTGGCGTAATGATCCTTATGATAATCAGGTTGGTGAAGCAGAAACAGAGTATAAAAATATTTATGATTTTAAATATGAGATTCAAGTATTAGATTTTAAAGAAATACGGAGGTAGAGAAAATGGGAAAAATAGTGGATATAAAATTTACACTTAAAAGGTACAATTTCTATAAACCATTTCATATCGTTGGGAGCATTTCATCAGAGGCAACAAACATTGAGGTAGAAGTAACCCTTGATAGTGGTGCAAAAGGGTATGGAGAAGCATCGCCTTCATTTAGAGTTAATGGAGAAAGAGTAGAAGCTTTATTACAATTTGAAAATTTTGTAAAGGAAACAATCACAGGAATAGACGTGAAAAACTATAGAAAAATTTTTGATATTACGGATAAGATGTTTGCAACTCCAAGTTTAAAGGCAGCTGTTCAATATGCAGTGCTTGATGCTTTTTCAGAAGAAATAGGAATTCCTGTTTATCAGATATTAGGTGGTGCAAAGGATAAAATTGAAACGGATAAAACAGTAGGAATAGATAGTTTTAAGAATCGTATAGAGGAAGCAAAATCTATATATAATAAGGGCTTTAGGGTTATAAAAATCAAGGTTGGTGAAAACTTAGCAGAAGATATTGAAGTTATGGAATCAATTTTTGAGGTAACAAAAGGAGCAAAATATATTGTTGATGCAAATATGGGATATACTCATAAGCAAGCAGTTGAATTTATTAAAAAGGTATATAATATGGGAATTGACGTATCAGTATTTGAACAACCTGTTCTAGCAAATGATATAGATGGCTTAAAATTTGTTAGGTTTAATTCTCCATTTCCTGTAGCAGCAGATGAAAGTGCACGTACTAAATGTGATGTACTTAGGCTTATAAAAGAAGAAGCAGTAGACTACATAAATATAAAACTTATGAAGTCGGGTATTTCAGATGCTTTAGCAATTGTTGAGATGGCTAAAGCTGCAAATTTACAGCTTATGATAGGTTGCATGTCGGAGTCAAGTGTTGGAATAAATCAAAGTGTGCATTTTGCACTTGGAACAGGTGCGTTTAATTTTCATGATTTAGATTCACACTTAATGATGAAAGAAGAAATATTCAGAGGAAAATTTGAACAAAAAATATCAGAAATAATACCAAAAGAATGAAAAAATCAAAGAGTTGAAAGTAGTACGTATAAATCAGTTAAAGTGGTACGGATTTTTTCATTTTCGCTATGTTTAAATCAAAAATCCGAATCAAAAGGCGCACCTCTGCTTATTTTCGCAGACGTGCACCTTTTGTATTTGGCAGTATATGTAGTGCAACTTTACGGCAAATAATGAGATATAGTGACATTTTCGCAATTGTGGCACAAGTTTCTGCTGACTTCTCTTACAGCTTCTCTGTTCTCTTTATCTCCTGAGTCTTTTTTTGTTTGTATTTTTCATTATATTTTATTATATTTTCTTTGTTCCTTTGACATTTTGTAGACACTTTCTCTCTTTACACCATCAAAATTCTTTGTCAAGAGGTGGGGTAGGTGTTTTCTGAATGCCTGCCCTTACTTTTTAGATCAGAACATAATGTAATTATTAGCAATTTTATACATTAAATGAAAATAACTTCATTATACTCTAGACCTCATTTGATACAGAGGCTATCCAGTATTTGCTTTTATATTCCCTTGTTACTCTTATTTACACACAATAAGGTATCCTCTTTCTAAATCGTTCAAAATTCCTATATCCATATGCCTCCCTCTTTGATACTTTAACTTTTGTTATGACATTTTGATTATATCTTCAGCTTTTAAAAGTTTTGTGATATAATTGTTATGCACTTATTCTGGCCTTTTGAGTGTTTTTAGTATTTGAACAATTATAATATAACAGGTATTTAGAACAAGTGCTCTATTTTTTTAAATAGGGTGTTATTACCCACCATTATAGAATTTTTTAAAAAATGAAAAAAGGAGAGGCGGACTTCTCACCTCTCCTTTTTCAATGTATTTTTGGGAAGTGCAGAGATGGGAAGTACGATTAAGGGAGAAAACCACTCCTTAATACCATACTTACCACCTCCTGCACATACTAAATTGTATTTCTACTTTAATTAATATTATAAAGGTCAAAGAAAGTCAAAATTAAATAATTAAGTTTATCCACAATTTTTTGCCCAAAACATAAAAAAACACAAGGTAAATGAGATTTTTCTCTTTTTATTTCAATATTACGTTATTTTTCACTGGGTTTAATATTAAAATTTTTGACAACAAAGGAGTGCAAAAAATTTTATAATCATTAAAAAAATATTGATAAGCCATAAATATTAATGGTATAATATTCTATGTATTCAGTTTTACATATTGTATAACACTTTTACTGAAAGGATGAAAATAAATGAAAACCATAATAAACACCGATGCTGCGCCAAAGGCTATTGGACCATATTCGCAAGCTATCATGATAGACGGCTTTTTGTACACATCAGGGCAAATAGCAATTGATCCTGCTACAGAAGAACTTGTAGAAGGAGGTATTGAAGCGCAGACGGAAAGGGTTTTAGAGAACATAAAAGCGATTTTAAAAGCTGCCGGAATGGACCTTAACAATGTTATAAAGACAACTGTATTTGTCACTAACATGGGGGATTTTGCAAAAATTAATGAGATTTATGGAAGGTATTTTAAAGACAATCCACCTGCCCGTTCCTTAGTTGAAGTAAAAAGTCTTCCTAAGGGTGCCCTTATAGAAATAGAAGTCGTCGCTCATAAATAAAATTTTCTCTTTTTTTAAAGAATTATTAAACGATTACAAGCTGGGGAAATAAAAATAGGAGGTATCAACAGTTAAGAAATTTTAGGTAAAACAGTATAATTGTAACTAGAGCGATAAATAAATTTGTGCGCCTTACAATTTCTAAGAGAGTTTACACTAAAAGTCATATGGATGTTATAGCAGAGGCTGTAAAAAGAGTTTATGCAAGAAGAGATAAAATAAAAGGATATAGATTTACTTATGAGCCGCCAATATTGAGGCATTTTACTGCGAGATTAGAACCGGTAGAATAAAAAATAAGGGGATGGGCAATTCACCATCTCCTTATTTTGTCTATAAAAATATCGAAAACTGTGATAAAATGAATATATGCATAAATTTGTAGAAGGAAAATCGGCATTTATATAGAATATATTGATAGGTGAGAGATGTGAAAAGGTTAGCTAAAATTATAGTTATATTATTGGTGATAGTTTACATAAGTAAAGTAGGGATAACGACTTTTGCAAACAAAAATAAAACTACAGTAGTGACTTATGGAAGTATTTTAATAGCCTTTAATGCCCAAGGATATGTGATAAAGAATGAAATAATGATAAATGCTCCTTTTGATGGTAAAATAAAAAAACTTGTACCAAGTGGAGAAAAAGTTCCCAAAGGTACTCCTATTGTGCAAGTTTATTCTGCTGATTTCGATGAGGAAAAACTACATCAATTAGATGAGGTAAACAGAGAACTAAAAAATCAGGATACTAATATACCTTTTTATTCAGATGTTCAAAAATTAGACGACATAATAAAGAAAGAAGAGCAAAATTATCAAAATGCGATACAGCAAAATAGCCCTGGTGCAGATAAAATACAAAAAAGGATTGAAGACTTAAAAGCCAAAAAAGAAGAAATTTTAAGTAAAGGGCCAATAATGCTCCAAAGAATTGAAAACTTAAAAGAGCAAAAGGAGTATTTAGAAAAATATGTAGAAAAAAATGTGATTACTGTAAATTCACCAGAGTCAGGAATTGTAAGTTACTATTTCGATGGCAGTGAAAGTATTCTACATGAAAAAGATATGTTCAATTTAAATCCGACACAACTTGAAAATTTAAACTTTCAATCCAAAGAAATTAGTACAGAGGTAAAAGGAGATTACCCTTTTGTAAAAATAGTGGATAATTTGGAGTGGTATTTAGCGTTGGTTTTAAATGAAAAACAACAGGACTTATTAAAAGAAGATAGTAATGTGAAAATTTTGATTGATAATTATGGTGGTGAATTGCGGGGAAAAGTTATAAAAACCTATAAAGGTGACGATAAATTATATATAGGAATAATTGAGATGATAGATGAATATCCCAACTTTTATAAAACTTCTAAAATAAATGTAAAAGTTAAAGTTAAAGAGTACAATGGACTTAAAATACCTCTTTCTTCTATTGTACAAAAAGAAGGAAAAGAAGGAGTTTTTGTAATAAAAAATGGCAAAGTTCCTACTTTTAAAGAAGTAGTAATAAAGGCTACAGATGGCAAATATGCGATTGTAGAAAGCGTTGATAAAACATCTGGATTAAAAGTGTATGACGAAATAGCGGTAAATGGAGAGGATTACTTGAGCAAATAAGGGGGATAAATACGACTATATGTGAAAATATAAGAAGGATAAAAGAAAACATAAAAGAGCATGCGTTAAAGGTAAATAGAAATCCGGAGGAAATATTAATTGTGGCAGCTACTAAAACTTTCGGTGTAGAAACTATAAAAGAAGCTATTGCTTGTGGCATAACTGATATAGGTGAGAATAAGGTTCAAGAGTTAAATGAAAAGTATCCTTATTTAAAAAATGAGGTAGAATTTCACTTTATAGGACATTTACAGACAAACAAAGTGAAATACATTATTGACAAAGTTAAGTTGATACATTCTTTAGATAGTATTAAACTGGCAGAAGAAATAGACAAAAGGGCTAAACAAAAGAGTCTCATAATAGATTGTTTGGTGGAAATCAATATTGGTGGAGAGGAAAGTAAATACGGAATTCCTCCTGAAGAAATGCATAATTTTGTTAAAGAAATGGAAAAATATGATAATATAAGAATTAGAGGGCTTATGACAATAGCTCCTTACCTTCCACCGGAAGAGGTAAGGCCCTATTTTAGAAAGATGAAAGAATTATTTGAAGAGCTAAAAGAAATTAAGCAACATAATGTACAAGTAGAATTTTTGTCAATGGGCATGTCCAATGACTATTGGGTAGCAGTTGAAGAAGGGGCGAATATTGTTAGAATTGGCACTTCTATTTTTGGGCAAAGACAATATAATGTGGAGGGATAATTAATGTCTTCAAAAGTGATTGATAAATTAATGAGTTTCTTTGGTATCGATGAGCCAGAAGAAGAGAAAGAAGAAGTAGACTCTTTACAACCTGTCATACCTTACGATAGAAAGCCTAAAATTGTCAATATTCATACACAGACCCAAGTAAAAGTTTTGATTTTAAAGCCAGAAAAGTTTGAACAAGTGATGAATATATGCAATGAATTAAAAAATAAAAAACCGGTGATTGTAGATTTACAAAAGATGGACAAAAATGAAGCTCAAAGAGTAGTGGATTTTTTAAGCGGTGCAGCCTATGCTCTTAATGGAGAGATAAAGAAGATATCTGGCTATATATTTTTAGTTGCGCCTGAGAATTTTGACATTACAGGGGATATAAAAGATGAAGTAAATTCTTTATACAATCTAAATTGATAAGGAGGAAATGATTTTGCCTGTAAATTTTGCAATTTTAACAGCATTGGATTATTTTTTTGAAGTTATAAATTGGCTTATATTGATAAGGGTTATTTTATCTTTGCTAAGAATGGAGAATATGTCAAATCCACTTTCTCGTTTTGTGATCGTAACGACAGAACCAATACTTGAGCCTTTTAGGACATTACAATTTAGGTCTTCTATTGGAAGAAATTTAATGATAGATTTTTCGCCGGTTTTGGCGATTTTGGTGATTCAGTATTTAGTTCGTCCTTTAGCTTTTAAATTAGTATTATTACTGATGAGGTATATATGATGGACAAAGAATTTACTGTATCCCGATTTGAAGACATAATTAAAGGCGTTTTAAAATCTAAAAGAGTAAAATATACAGACTTTTTAAGCCTCTCTGAACAAAAAATTTTTGAAAAAACTATATTAAAGTATCGACAGCAAGATATAAACTATAATCTAGATGGAGGATATCCTTTAGCAGAAAGAAAGATAGCAATTATTTACCCCGATTTTTTACAGCCGGAAGATACCCCTATTTGCGCTGTAAGAATTGAAGGCAATTTTTCTAAGCTATCTCATAGAGATGTGTTGGGTTCACTTTTAGGGTTAGGGATAAAAAGACAAAAAATAGGCGATATAATTGTAAAAGAGGATAAATGTGACATATTGTTACATAAAGATGTGGAAAGTTATGTACTTATGAACCTTTTTAAAGTCGGGAAAGAGAAGGTAAGAGTTAATTCAATTGACTTGAAAGATGTGATAGAACCTGAAATAAAATATAAGGACATTTTTTCTACCGTAGCCTCACTACGGGTTGACAGTGTGGCAGCTGCAGGTTTTGGTATATCAAGGACGAAGGCTTCAGAACTTATAAAGTCCGGTCTTCTTCAAATAAATTGGGAGTATACAGAGGACCCTTCTTCAGAAGTAAAAGAGGGAGATGTAATTTCTTTACGTGGTTTTGGAAGAATTAGATTAGAAGAAGTGGGAGGTAATACAAAAAAAGGTCGCGTTTCTGTACATATTCTAAGGTTTATATAATGTTACAAAAGAAAAGGAGGTAATATTATGCTGACGCCTATGGATATACATAATAAAGAATTTAGGCGGTCTTTTAGGGGTTATAATGAAGAGGAAGTGGACGAGTTTTTGGATAAAATTATGGAAGACTATGAGATGTTATACAAAGAAAATGCGGAGTTAAAAGATAGAATTAATATAATGAATGAAAAACTTCAAAGCTACATAAATATGGAGAACACTTTAAACAATACTTTGATTGTTGCTCAAAATACTGCAGAGGAATTGAAAAGAAATGCAGAAAAAGAAGCACAACTTATCATACAAAATGCACAACAAAATGCAGAAAAAATATTAGAGAAGGCAAATCAAGAAGTTGTAAGAATAAGAATGGAGTTAGAAAGATATCGCAAGCAATTAAATGTTTTTAAAGCGAAATTTAAATCTCTTTTAGAAGCCCAGTTGGAATCAATACTTTCAATAGATGAGAAAGAATTGATTCCAGATGAGGATGAGGAGAAGGATGCAGAATAGATTAGGGGTTGTTGGAATATTAATTAAAAATAGAGAAAATGTGGCAGATAGGGTAAATCACATATTGAGTGAGTACGGCCACATTATTGTAGGGAGAATGGGTATACCCTATAAAGATAGGGGAGTATCGGTTATCGCTTTAATAGTTGATGGTACAACGGATGAAATAGGGGCTCTTACTGGTAAACTTGGAAGTCTTCCTGGGGTAAAAGTGAAATCTGCTCTGACTGCATGAGATATGCATACTATTGACGAAAAACTTGTGGTATTATATAATTGTGTAAAAAAATATTGTTAAAAGCTATGATGAGGACGAGTAAGTAGAAGCGACTTCCAGAGAGTTGGCGGTAGGTGCGAGCCAATAAGTTCGTTTCTACTGAAAATCACCTCGGAGCTGCAGGCTGAAATAGGAGTAAGCTGTGCCGGGTTTCCCGTTATCTTAAATGAGAGATTAAGACAAAGTTTTTCTTTGTCTTAATAAGTAGGTGGTACCGCGAACTTCTCGTCCCTGACGAGAAGTTTTATTTTTAGTTTGAAAGATAATATTTGAAGAGGAGGTAATGTTCAGTGGATTACAACAAGACACTTAATTTGCCGAGGACAGATTTTCCTATGAAGGCTAATTTGCCAACACGAGAGCCAGAGATATTAAAAAGATGGGAAGAAATGGATATTTATCATAAAACATTGGAAAAAAATAAAGGCAAGGAAAAATATATTTTACACGATGGGCCGCCTTATGCTAATGGAGATATACACATTGGAACTGCTATGAATAAGGTATTAAAAGACATTATAGTGAAATACAAAACAATGAGGGGTTATGATGCTCCTTATGTGCCAGGATGGGATACACACGGTCTTCCTATTGAACAGCAAGCTATAAAAACTTTAGGTATAAAAAGGCATGAAGTAAGTCCTACAGAATTTAGAAAAGTGTGTAGGGATTTTGCTTTTTCTCAGATTGAAAAGCAAAAAGCTCAATTCAAAAGATTGGGAGTAAGGGGAGATTGGGATAATCCTTATCTTACCTTGAATCCGGAGTATGAAGCTAAACAGATAGAAGTATTTGGTGAAATGGCTAAGAAAGGCTATATCTATAAAGGTCTAAAGCCTGTATATTGGTGCCCCAGCTGTGAGACTGCTTTGGCAGAAGCAGAAATTGAATACTTTGATGAAACCTCTGATTCTATTTATGTAAAATTTAGAGTTAAAGATGATTTAGGGAAATTCAAGGGAATTGTTGAGAATCTTAATAATGTGTATTTTGTAATATGGACAACTACTACATGGACTATTCCGGCTAACCTTGCAATTGCTTTAAATCCAGAGTTTGATTATGCGCTTGCAAAGTTTGGAGACGAAGTATATATAATGGCAAAAGATATGTTAGATACTGTAAAGAAAGAAGCTAACCTTTCAGATTATGAAATAGTTGCTGTATTTAAAGGAAAAGATTTGGAGGGCATGAAGGCTACCCATCCTTTATATGACAGAGATTCTTTAATAATCTTGGGTGAGCATGTAACTTTAGAAGCTGGTACTGGATGTGTTCATACTGCTCCCGGCCATGGGGAAGAAGACTTTTTAGTTGGGCAAGAGTATGGTCTTGATGTTTTAAATCCAATAGATGATAAGGGATATTTTACAGATAAAGCGCCAGGATATGCTGGGCTGTATTATGAAGAGGCTAACAAGGTCATAAAGGAAGACTTGAAAAAAGCTAATGCATTAGTGGCAGAAACCCGTATTACCCACTCATATCCTCACTGTTGGAGATGTAAAAGTCCAATAATATTTAGGGCGACAGAACAGTGGTTTGCTTCTGTGGAAGGATTTAGAGAAGAGGCACTAAAAGCTATTAAAGAAGTTAATTGGTATCCTTCATGGGGCGAAGAGCGCATAACTAACATGGTAAGAGATAGACGAGACTGGTGTATTTCAAGGCAAAGGGTATGGGGTGTGCCAATTCCTATATTCTACTGTGAAAAGTGTGGGAAACCGCTTATAAATGATGATACAATAAATGCAGTTAAAGAGATCTTCAGGCAAAAGGGTTCAGATGCATGGTTTGAAATGTCAGCTGAAGAGATATTGCCAAAAGGGATTACTTGCGAATGCGGTTCTACAAAGTTTAGGAAAGAGACAGATATAATGGATGTGTGGTTTGATTCAGGCTCCAGCCATGCAGCTGTGTTGCAAACTCATCCTGACCTAAAGTGGCCTGCAGAGCTTTATTTAGAAGGTTCAGACCAACACAGAGGATGGTTCCAGTCTTCCCTTTTGACATCTGTGGCAACACGTGGAAAAGCACCTTATAGAAACGTATTGACCCACGGGTTTGTTGTAGACGGTGAAGGAAGGAAAATGTCAAAATCTTTAGGGAATGGTATTGACCCAGCTGATGTAATTAAAGAATATGGAGCAGATATTTTGAGGCTTTGGACTGTTTCTGCTGATTTTACTTCAGATATGAGAATTTCACAAGAGATTTTAAAACAGATGACAGAAGCGTACAGAAAAATACGTAACACTAGTAAGTTCTTGTTAAGCAATCTTTATGACTTTGACCCTGATAAGGATATGCTCCCTTACGAAGAGCTTTTAGAGATAGATAAATGGGCTTTATATAGGCTTAACAGAGTAGTTGAAGAGCTTACAGAGGCTTTTGATAAATATGAGTATTACGATTTTCTCCATCTGGTTCATACCTTCTGTGTAGTAGATATGAGTAGCCTTTACCTGGACATTTTAAAAGACAGATTGTACACTTATCCTGCTACTTCTAAAGAGAGAAGAGCGGCTCAAACGACACTTTACATTATTTTAGACACTCTTGTAAGGTTGATAGCACCAGTGCTTACATTTACTTCAGAAGAAATATGGTCATATATGAAGCACGACAGTCAAAATAATTTTGAAAGTGTTCAGTTAGCTGATTGGCCTCAAGTCCAAGAAAAATACAATAATCCTTATATAATAGAAAAATGGGAAAAACTTTTTGACATAAGAAAATATATTTCTAAAGCTCTTGAAATAGCGAGAACCGACAAAAAGATAGGTCACTCTTTAGAGGCACAAGTGGATATATATCCATCTCAAGAGCTTTATGATTTCTTTAAAGGCTTTAATGACCTCGAATATATGTTCATAGTTTCAAAGGTGGTACTTCACCAACCAGAAGAACCTGTTCCTCAAAATGCTTATGAAAGTGAAGATTATAATTTAAAGATTGTGGTAACCCATGCACCGGGGGAAAAATGCGAACGCTGCTGGATGTACAGTGAAACAGTAGGGACTATAAAAGAGCATCCAACTATTTGCGCAAGATGTGCTTCTCACATTGAGCAGCAAGTTGAAGTATAAAAAGGGGTTTTCCCCTTTTTATATTTTATTGAGGAGGTGTTGAAATGGCTATTCTTATAAAAAACGTTAGTTTATTATCTATGAAAGAAGGAGAGCAGATTTTAGAAAATACAAATATATACATTGAAAATGACACCATAAAACATAAAGGTGATATTGTTCCAGATATAAAAGTTGATAAAGTGGTAGATGGAACAAAAAAATTGTAATGCCGGGTCTTATAAATGCTCATACTCATTTGGGAATGTCTTTATTTAGGAATTATGAAAGTAGCTAAAGCAACAGAAGAAGTAGGGATAAGAGGAGTGTTGACAAGGGGTATTATAGAAGAATGTGACGTTGAAATAAATTTCAGTGGGGATTGAGGATTACAATGATATAATAGAGGATTTGGATCAAGCTCTTAAACAAATTTAAAAAGGTTTTGAGGTGATAAAGTGCCAGTTGTCAATTTAAGCCTACAGGTATTGCCTGTAGTTTCTGAAGAAAAGGTGTATCCCATTGTAGATAAAGTCATAGAATATATAAAGAGCACAGGTGTAAAGTATGTTGTGGGACCAATGGAGACTACAATGGAAGGAGAACTTGATACTCTTTTAGAGATAGTTAAAAAAGCACAGGAAATTTGTATAAAAGAAGGAGCAAGTAGGGTCATATCTGTTGTAAAGATTGATTATAAACCTGAAGGAGTTACAATTGACGAGAAGATAAAAAAATATTATGTATAATTAACTTTGACTTGCATAAAAATATATTGACAAATAATTTAATGCGTTATAGAATTAAAATAACACAATATAAATATGTATGAAAACCAATGACCGGGAAGAGTAGATATCAGCGTTTAGTCAAAGCGAGCTCGGGAGGTGGGAGCCGAGTACTGTAGCTGATATTGAATGGGCCCGTGAGGTGAGATGCGAACTTTTAAGTAGCAGTATCCGGTGGTCTACCGTTAAAAAGACAGGGTATCGAGGAATCTCCGTACCCGAAAGAGTGGTCCTGTGTTAAAAAGGTGGCACAAGCGAGCATTTCGCCCTTTTGGTGAAATGCTTTTTTTAGTAATACAGGACAAATTGGGTGGCACCGCGAGTCACTTCGCCCCAATGGGCGGAGTGACTTTTTTAATGTGCGCCCGGCATGGGCGATAACTTGGCGGTGAAAGTCCGCTGTGGGCTTGGTAGTGGGAACCACTAGCCGAACCGCAAGGGTGTCCATCGTGAGGTGGAATCTGAAGGAAGCGGCAGGCAAAATCTCGGTCTGATGAACAAGAACCAGATAGGAGGCTGAATTGGGGCGGATGAGTTTGCATTACAAAACGAAGTCCAACACTACCCGAACCCCATACAGTAAATCTGGCAGATATATGAGATGAAGGTTATCGTTCTTACCCGGGGAGGTCTGAATGATATGCTCAAGTCGAGAATAAATTTTCTCCATGAGTAACCTATATCGTGAGATATAGCTGAACATTCAGAAGTCAGCTCAAGTCATAGTACTGTTTGAACCTACCGAAAGGATAGGTAAGGGAAGGACTTGACGGTAGTATTTAAGTAGATATTAGGATAGACTATTCATGTTTGAAAGCTGTCAACCCTGATAGGGACTGCCTAACAGAAAATAGAGTGGAACTCGAAGATAAAGGTTAGGAGTGCTTAGTGAAATCTACGCCTAATATATGGAGGTAATCTCACTTATTTATTTACCGAACCGCCGTATACTGAACGGTACGTACGGTGGTGTGAGAGGACGGCGGTTAGTCACCGCCTCCTACTCGATTTTCAGGAGGTGATAAAGTGGTAAACATTTCTAAAGAAGATTTTTGCGAACACAAAAAAAGAGGATATGTCTTCCCAGTCTATGCAGAAATAAACGGAGATGAATTGACGCCAATAAACATTTTTTATAGTCTTGAAGGCAAAAACAAATTTTTACTGGAAAGTGCAAATGGAGGTACTAACTGGGGGAGATATTCCTTTATAGGAAGAGACCCATATTTATTAATTCTAAGTTACAACAGAGATATAAAAATTATCACAGACAGAGAAGAGCATAAAAAAGGTATGGCGCTTGAAGAGATAAAAAATGTTTTACAGGTTAATTATAATTCTTTAGGACTTGATATTCCTTTTGTAGGGGGGCTGTGGGTTATGTATCTTACGATACGATAAGGCTTTATGAAAGACTGCCGGATAAAAACCCTGATGAAATAAATATACCGGACGTATACTTTATGTTTTATAAAAGTTTTATTTGCTATGACCATTTTAAACACAGAATTTATACTGTTTATAACGTATATCCTGATGAAGATGTAGAGTATGAGGAAGTTTTACAAGAGATTAACGGTCTTTTGCAAGAGATAAAATCAACTAACATAGAATTTCATGACCTTTCACCTCAAGAGGGAAAAGAAGTCAATTACAACTTCACCAAAGAAGAGTTTTGCCAAATTGTTGAAAAAGCAAAAGAATACATCGAAAAAGGAGACATATTTCAAGTAGTACTGTCACAAAGATTAAAAGCACGAGTTAATTCGCACCCTTTTGAGGTTTACAGAAGATTGAGGTCAAAAAATCCATCTCCATATCTATTCTATATCGACTTTGGTGATTTTCAGCTTCTTGGTTCTTCACCTGAAAGCCTTGTAAGTGTTTTTGGAGACAAAGTGACTACAAATCCCATTGCAGGCACAAGGCGAAGAGGAAAAGATGAAGAAGAAGATTTAAGACTTAAAGAGGAACTTTTAAAAGATGAAAAGGAAAGGGCAGAGCATGTGATGTTAGTTGACCTTGGAAGAAACGACATAGGAAAAGTTAGTGAATTTGGAAGTGTAAAAATAGAGCGTTTTATGGAAGTAGATTTTTACTCTCATGTAATGCACATTGTATCGACTGTTTCAGGAAAGTTAAAAAGAGGACTTACGGCTTTTGATGCTCTTATAGCTTGTCTTCCTGCAGGTACAGTTTCTGGGGCACCAAAAATAAGGGCGATGGAAATAATAGACGAACTTGAAAATGTGAGAAGGTCTTTTTACGCAGGAGCTGTTGGTTATTTTTCCTACAATGGCAATATGGACATGTGCATAGCAATAAGGACTATTCTCTTCAAGGAAGGTTATGCTTACGTTCAAGCGGGAGCAGGTATTGTATATGATTCAATTCCTGAGATGGAATATTATGAAACTTTAAATAAGGCAATGGCTCTTAAGGAGGTTCTTTGATGATTCTGATTATAGATAATTACGATTCCTTTACCTATAATCTTTATCAATATGTGGGAGAAATGAGCAAAGAAATATTTGTAATAAGAAATGATGAAGTGTCTGTTAAAGACATTGAAAAACTAAATCCCGAAAAAATTATATTATCACCTGGACCGGGAAGGCCTGAAAATGCAGGCATATGCGTTGATGTCATTAAAAGTTTAGGGGACAAAATTCCAATATTAGGAATATGTCTTGGTCACCAAGCGATTGGATATGCATATGGTGCAAAAATTGTGAAAGCAGATAAGATAATGCATGGCAAAACTTCTCTCGTGTTTCACAAAGGAGAAGAGATATTTAAAGATATTAAGAATCCTATAGAGGCAATGAGATATCACTCTCTTGTTATAGATAGACAAACCCTTCCAAGAGATTTAGAAATTACAGCCTATACAGAGGAAGGAGTGATTATGGGAGTAAGGCATAAAATGTACCCTGTATATGGTTTACAGTTTCATCCAGAGTCTATCTTGACAGAGCAGGGGAAAGAAATTTTGAGAAATTTTTTGGAGGTGGGATACCATGTTACAAGAAGCTATTAAAAAAATTGTCTTAAAGGAAAGCCTTGAAGAAAAAGAAGCTTATGCTGTTATGAATGAAATTATGAGTGGTAATGCAACTCCTTCTTTAATAGGGGGCATATTAATAGGACTCAGATTAAAAGGTGAAAGTGTGGAAGAAATAACAGGTTTCGCGAAGGCAATGAGAGACAACGCAATAAAAGTAGAACTTGCCTCTGACTATGTGATAGATACTTGTGGTACAGGTGGCGATGGTGGGAAGACATTCAATATTTCAACGGCGGTTGCTATAATTGCTTCAGCTGCAGGAGTAAAAGTTGCAAAACACGGCAATAGAGCTGTTTCCAGTAGAAGTGGAAGTGCAGATGTTTTGATGGAATTGGGATTTGACATTGAGGCAGAACCACAAAAAACAAAAAAATTAATTGAAGAAAAAGGAATGGGATTTTTATTCGCACCTAAATACCACGTTGCAATGAAGCATGTAGCAGGGATAAGAAAAGAATTAGGCACAAGGACGGTGTTTAACGTCTTAGGACCATTAACAAATCCCGCATTTGTAAAAGGACAGGTATTAGGAGTTTATGATAAAGAATTGACTCATCCTCTTGCTGAAGTACTTTTAAGATTGGGAATTGAAAAGGCTATGGTGGTCCACGGCTTTGATGGCCTTGATGAAATAACTACTACTTCTCCTACTTTTGTCAGTGAAGTAAAAGAAGGCAAAGTCATTGATTATGTGATAGACCCAGGAGATTACGGTATCCCTTATGCAAAACTTGAAGATTTAGAAGGCAAAGACGCTAAAGAAAATGCTCAAATAATCTTAAACATCTTAAGAGGTGAAAAAGGGCCTAAAAGAGATATAGTCGTTTTAAACGCAGCAGCGGCCTTATATATAGGAAAAGTTGTGGAAGATTTAAAAGAAGGAATAAAAGTCGCAAATTATCTAATAGATACGGGTTTAGCTCTTGATAAGCTTACAGAGATTTTGGAGTACCAAAGGAGGCTTAGTTGATGGTATTAGATGAGATTGTGAGACACAAAAAAAGGAGGTGGAAGAGAAAAAAGAATAAAGCCAGTAGAGGAACTAATTAACGAAATTAAAGGAGGCTATTCTGGCAATTTCAAGAAAGCACTTCAAAAAGAGGGTATATCAATTATTGGAGAGATAAAAAAAGCCTCTCCATCTAAAGGAATTATAAAAGAAGACTTTGATGCAGTAAAAATTGCAAAAGTGTATGAGAAAGTTGATATTGACGCTATTTCCGTTTTGACAGAGAAGGAATTTTTTAAAGGGGATGACAATTACATTAGTGAAGTAAAAAAAGTCACTTCAAAACCTATTTTGAGAAAAGATTTTATTGTGGATGAATACCAAATATATGAATCAAAAATTTTAGGAGCCGACGCAGTACTTCTCATTGTTTCCGTATTAGGGGATAACTTAAATACTTTCTATAATTTATCTAAAAGTGTAGGTTTAGATGCGCTTGTGGAAGTTCACGATAGACAGCAGCTTGCAATAGCATTAGAAGCTGAATGTGACATAATAGGTATAAATAACAGAGACCTTAAGACTTTTAATGTAGATATAAACACAACAGAAAATTTGATTAAATATATACCTCAAAGTACAATAATTGTTTCCGAAAGTGGAATAAAAATACCTGAAGATGTAAGGTATTTAGCTTCTTTGGGAGTAGATGCCGTATTAATTGGCGAGACTTTTATGAAAATTATAGATGATATTGACAAAATCACTGATTTTGTAAGGGAGGCAAAAGGAGGAGGATAAATTGGTAAAAGTAAAAATTTGCGGACTGAGAAGAAAAGAGGATATTGAATATGCCAATGAGCTAAAACCTGATTATGTAGGATTTGTCTTTGCAAAAAGCAAAAGACAAGTAGAGGTAGAACAGGCTTTATACCTCATAAGCCTTCTTGATAAAGAGATTAAAACAGTGGGAGTTTTTGTAAATGAACCAGTGGAAAATGCATTAAAGATAGCTCAAACACTAAATCTCGATGTTTTACAGTTTCACGGTGATGAAACACAGGATTATATAGATAATTTTAAAAATTTCACAGTGTGGAAGGCAATACGCATAAAAGACAAAGAAGATTTGGAAAAAACAAAAGAATTTAGAGTAAATAGTTTTGTATTTGACACTTTGACAAAAAACGAATACGGTGGTACAGGAAAAACATTTAATTGGGAAGTTTTAAAAGGATTTGAATTGAATGTTCCAATAATTTTGGCAGGAGGGCTAAACGAAAACAATGTAGAGGAAGCTATAAGAATAGTAAATCCCTATGCTGTTGACGTCTCCAGTGGCGTTGAGACAGAAGGTTATAAAGATTTTAAAAAAATGAAATCATTTATTGAAAAAGTGAGGGGTATTCGATGAGTGGAAGATTTGGACGTTTTGGAGGTCAGTATGTGCCAGAGACTGTGATGAATGCGCTTATAGAATTAGAGAGGGAATTTGAAAAAGCTAAACAGGATAAAGATTTCATGGAAGAATATAGGTATTACTTGAGGGAATATTCAGGAAGACCTACACCTTTGTATTATGCTGAGAATCTTACTAAAAGGCTTGGCGGGGCGAAAATTTATCTAAAGAGGGAAGACCTAAACCACACAGGAGCCCATAAAATAAACAACGTATTGGGACAGATTTTATTGGCAAAGCGGATGAATAAAAAGAGAGTTATAGCTGAGACAGGGGCAGGACAGCATGGAGTGGCAACTGCTACAGCTGCTGCAATGTTTGGAATGGAATGCGAAATATTCATGGGAGAAGAAGATATAAAAAGGCAATCTTTAAATGTCTTTAGAATGAAACTTTTAGGTGCAAAAGTAACACCAGTAAAATCAGGGACGGGAACCTTAAAAGATGCAGTAAATGAAGCAATAAGGGATTGGGTGACAAATATAAACGATACCTTTTATGTGATGGGTTCTGTTGTTGGGCCTCATCCTTATCCTACTATGGTGAGAGATTTTCAAAGAGTAATAGGGGATGAGGCAAAAGAGCAAATACTTCAAAAAGAAGGAAGACTTCCTGATTATGTGATTGCTTGTGTTGGCGGAGGCAGTAATGCCATGGGAATTTTCTATCCCTTCATTGAAGATAAAGAGGTAAAATTGATAGGCGTGGAGGCTGCAGGAAAAGGAATTGAGACAGGGAAACATGCAGCTACAATGGCAAAAGGTTCTGTAGGAGTATTGCACGGCATGATGACTTATCTTTTACAGGATGAAGAGGGGAGAATAATGCCAGTATACTCTATATCTGCAGGACTGGATTACCCGGGGGTAGGTCCAGAACATGCCTTTTTAAAAGAAAGTAATAGAGCTCAATATGTATATGCGACAGACGAAGAAGCATTGGCGGCTTTTATGGACTTATCTCAAACAGAAGGGATAATACCAGCTTTGGAAAGCGCTCACGCTTTGGCATATGCTATGAAACTGGCTCCAAATTTAAGGAAAGACAATATTATCATTGTAAATTTGTCAGGCAGAGGAGATAAAGACGTAAATACAGTTGCGAAAGTATTGGGGGTGGAGTTATGAATAGGATTGACAAAAAGTTTGAAGTCTTAAAAGGAGAAGGGCGCAAAGCCTTAATAACCTTTATAACAGCAGGAGACCCGGATATAGAGACGACTTATGATATAGTCTTGGCTTTGGAAGAAGCAGGAGCGGATATAATAGAACTGGGAATACCTTATTCTGATCCATTAGCTGATGGACCTACAATACAGGCTTCTTCACAAAGAGCTTTAAATAAAGGTGTAAAAATTCCTGATATAATGAAAATAGTAGAAAAAATAAGGTTAAAAAGTGATATCCCTCTGGTTTACCTTGTCTACTATAACTCTATATTCAAATATGGCATACAAAAATTTTTAAAAGAGTCAAAAGATGTAGGGATAGATGGGCTTATCATTCCAGACTTGCCTATTGAAGAGAGAAAAGATATTTCTGAAGAAGCAGATAAATACGATATTTATTTAATACCTTTAGTTGCCCCAACATCAAAAGAGAGGATAAAATTAATTACGCAAAACGGGAAAGGATTTGTATATTGCGTTTCAATTACAGGTGTCACAGGAGCAAGAGAAGACATTGAAACTGACATTGAAGAATATATGAAAATGGTCTCTCAATACACCAATATGCCAAAGGCGATAGGGTTTGGCATATCTACTCCGGAGATGGCGAAAAAATTAAAAGATTTCAGTGATGGAATTATTGTAGGGAGTGCACTTGTAGAAAGAATTGCTAAAGGGTATAATAAATCTGAAATGTTACAGGAAGTTAAAAGTTTTGTATCCAGCTTAAAAGAAGTTTTATGAAGGTGATGAAAATGAACCTTAAAATAATTGGCGACAAAAATAACAAAATATCAATAAAAATTGGGAATATAACTATGGGTAAAGACAAACTTATAATAGCAGGACCCTGCGCTGTTGAGAATGAAGAAATGCTTGTAAAAACAGCAGAAATAGTTAAAAGCTGGGGCGCAAATGCTTTAAGAGGAGGAGCTTATAAGCCCCGCACCTCTCCTTATTCTTTTCAAGGTTTAGGGATTGATGGACTTAAAATGCTAAGAAATGTAGGCGATATGTTCAATTTGCCTGTTGTAACTGAAGTTTTGGATGTGAGGGATGTTGAAATTGTTGAAAGATATGCTGATGTTTTTCAAATAGGTTCAAGAAATATGCAGAATTTTTCACTTCTCAAAGAGGTAGGAAAAACCAAAAAGCCTGTTTTGTTAAAGCGGGGATTTTCAGCCACATATGAGGAGTGGCTTTATGCAGCGGAATATATTGCTATTGAAGGAAACGCCAACATCATCATGTGTGAAAGAGGTATAAGGACTTTTGAAACTTATACGCGAAATACTTTAGATATAGCTGCTATTCCAGTAATTCATGAACTTTCAAACTTGCCTATTATCGCAGATGTAAGCCATGGTACAGGGAAAAGAAGCTTAATCATACCGATGGCAAAAGCTGCAATAGCTGCTGGTGCAGACGGAATAATGGTAGAAATCCACCCTGAGCCCGATAAAGCTTTATCTGATGGAGAACAGTCCCTTGATTTTTCCCAATTTGAAGAATTGATGAGAGAGATAAGAAGCTATTGAATTTTTTAAAGAGAATAGATATAATTTAGATAAAGAATAATAATTATCTAAAGAAAATAATTTTAGAAAGTAGGGATAGCATGGTAGAGCTAAGTAAAAAGGCTCCTGACTTTACTTTAAATACCCATGATGGAAAACAAGTTTCCCTTTCAGATTTTTTAGGTAAAAAGGTTGTTTTATACTTTTATCCAAAAGATAACACTCCAGGTTGTACAAAAGAAGCTGTTTCTTTTAGAGATAACATAAAGTCAATAGAAGAGAAAAATGCTGTCGTAATAGGTATAAGTTTAGATGATGAAACTTCTCATAAGAAGTTTATTGAAAAATTCAATCTTCCTTTTATTCTTCTAAGTGACAAAGATGCGAAAGTGTCTACAGAATATGGGGTATACAAAGAGAAAAACATGTTTGGCAAAAAGAAAATGGGAATAGAAAGGTCAACTTTTATCATTGACTCTGAAGGAATTGTGAGAAAAATATTTAGAAGGGTAAAAGTAGATGGACACGTTGAAGAGGTATTAAAAGCGCTAGATGAAATATAAAAGAAGTTTAGGGAAAGCCCTAAACTTCTTTTCTTATATCTTGTCAAGAGCTTGCTTAAAGTCTTTTATAATATCTTCTATCTCCTCTATTCCAACAGAAACTCTTATAAGCCCTTCTGAAATTCCTAACGCTTTAATTCTTCCTTGCTGAGAGACCTATGGGAAGTGGATTTTGGATGAGTTATCATGGTTTGTACTCCTGCCAGTGAAGGAGCAAATTTCACCAGTTTCAGCTCTTGCATAAACTTATCTACTTCAGGTTCTCCACCTTCTATTTCAAAACTTAACATACCTCCAAACTCATCTTTAAACAACTTCTTTGAAACGCTGTAGTCAGGATGAGAAGGAAGTCCGGGATAATACACTTTTTTGACTTTTGGATGGCTTTCTAAGAATTTAGCCAGTTCCATTGCGTTTTTACAGTGTTCTCTCATTCTTAAGAATAGAGTTTTTGCTCCTCTTAAAACCAGCCAAGCGTCAAATGGACTCATTGAACCACCGAAGTTTTGTGTGATTCTTTTTGTGCGGGATATAAATTCTTTATTACCTGCTATAAGTCCGGCGATGACATCGCTGTGGCCGTTGATGTATTTTGTTGCACTGTGTATTACAGCATAGGCTCCTAATTCAATTGGTTTTATCAAATAAGGGGTTGTAAAAGTATTGTCAACAATCAATTTTATATTGTGCTTTTTTGCGATATTTGCAACTTCCACAACGTCAAAAACTCTTATTAGAGGATTTGTCATGATTTCCATGTATATCACTTTAGTGTTTGGTTTTATAGCTTTTTCAACAGCTTCTAAATCGGAGAAATCCACTAAAGTTACATCAATATTAAGTCTTTTAAATTCTGCATTAAAAAGACTGTTTGTACCACCGTATATATCTTTTGCGGCGATTATATGGTCTCCTGAATTTACTTCTGCCAACAAAGCTGAAGAAATTGCCGCCATTCCTGATGAACAAGACTGTCCTGCTTCCGCACCTTCTAAACTGGCAATTAATTCTTCCACTGCTGTTTGATTAGGATTTCCAAGTCTTGTGTACATATACCTTGAAGGATTACCACCAAGATAATCGTAAACTTCTTCCAACGTATCAAAAGTGAAAACAGAAGTTTGATAGATAGGAAGAGTTTTTGGCATTGGAGGAATTTCTTTATCTATGTAGTTTCCAGTATGTACTACTTTTGTTTTAAAACTTAAATCCATTTTATCAACTCCTACAATTTGTACTTTAAATTAATGATAATATGTGCAAAATTAAAAGTCAATAACACTTCACTTGAATTATATTTTGAGATAAACTATTATTAAATACAAGATTGATTTCATATTTTTTCTAATGAATAAATAAACGTTTATAAAGGCTTTATTTTACAGTAATAAAGAAAACTATACTGGAAAAATTAAATGTAAGGAGGAAAAAGTCTTGAATAAAGACGAATATAAAAACAATAATAATATTATGTTAACTGCAATAAAAAAGCAGTTGGACCAAATGTCAGAGATGATGGAGAAGATGAAAATTGCTGATTACGTCGAGCTTATGCAAAGCCCTTATAGGCTTTTGTGGTTAAACTTTATAGGTGGGGTAGCAAGAGGTTTTGGAATAGCAGTAGGTTTTACAATACTTGGTGCAATAGTTCTTTATATACTTCAAAAATTGGTGATGTTAAATTTACCTCTAATTGGCAGTATTATAGCGGATATAGTTAAGATTGTAAATCAAAAGTTATATTAAATAGGAGTTGGTATGATGGATAGTGAAAAGCTGGAACACTTTAGACAATTACTATTAAAAGAAAAGGGAAAGGTCTTAAGCACAATTAATCAAATGAATTACAATGATGGCATTGGCGGAATTGCACAGAGAGAGTATTATCAAGAACTTTCTCTTTTGGATAATCATCCGGCAGATTTTGCTTCTGAAGTTTATGAAGTAGAGAAAAATTATGCTCTCAAAGACAACGAAAAACATATTTTAAGGCAAATAGAAGATGCTTTTAAGAGGATGGAAATGGGTACTTACGGCATATGTACTCACTGCCATAAGCCAATTGAAGAAGAACGATTAGAAGCCCTTCCTTATACTGCTCTTTGTGCAGAATGCGCTAAAAATAATGATTTGAAATTAAAAGATTTAAGGAATTCAAGGCCGAATGAAGAGAGAATGATAAAATACCCCTTTGGATGGGGGTATAAGGATTTAAAAGAAGAAATTCAATTTGATGCAGAGGATTCTTATCAAGAGGTTGCACGATTTAATAAGACAAAAAGCGGTTTGGACAATTATGATGATGACTATGATGATGAAAATGCTGGTTATGTAGAGGAAACTGACAAGATAAGTAATGAAGATTATAAAAGGACTTTGTAAATCTCCGGGAAACTGGAGATTTTTTATTCACCTATAATTTTGACCAATACTCTCTTTTTCCTTTTTCCGTCAAATTCGCCGTAAAAGATTTGCTCCCATGGACCAAAATCTAATTTTCCATCTGTTATAGCTACTACAACTTCTCGACCCATTATTGTACGCTTTAAATGAGCGTCTGCATTATCTTCATAACTATTATGATAATATTGGTCATAGGGTTTTTCGGGGGCTAATTTTTCCAAGAAATTTTCAAAGTCCTTATGTAAGCCTGGTTCATCGTCATTTATAAAAACACTCGAGGTAATGTGCATTGCATTACATAAAAGAAGCCCTTCCTTGATTCCGCTTTCCCTAACGCATTCCTCTATAAGAGGTGTAATGTTTATAAATTCTCTTCTCTTTTTTGTTTCAAACCACAACTCTTTTCTATAGCTTTTCACGATGATACCTCCCACATTGGTTATTTTTAATTATATTTTATCACAAATAAATTGTTTGCAAGAGTAATAATACTCTGGTATATTAATTTTAAGAGGAAGAGGTGTTGTAAAAAGACCACAAAAAATTGGTATTTGAAGGTCATATTAGAGAAGAAAATAAAAAATTAAGGAGTGTGTATAATGTCAAAAAAACTTTATCGCTCAAGAACACAAAGAATGATAGGAGGCGTATGTGGAGGAATAGCAGAGTATTTTAATGTAGACCCAACAATTATAAGACTCATTTGGGCATTTCTAATAATATTTTGGGGAACTGGACTTTTAGCTTATTTAATTGCATGGATAATTATACCAGAAGAACCGTAAAATTAACGTTAAGATAAGTTTATTAGTTTTAAATTTCTGAATGGTAGCGATTTAGGAATAATAAAACCCCTCCCAACAACTTCGGATTTTTTGAGAGGGTTCGTTTGCTGGAAACATTAACTTTTCAATAATGGCAGGGGAGACAGGAATCGAACCCGCAGCCCACGGTTTTGGAGACCGTTGCTCTACCAATTGAGCTACTCCCCTGCGCGCTTTTTATTATAACATACGAAACAAACCCTCGTCAATAATTTATATCCTTTTTTGTTGAATTATTCATAAAAAAGTTTTCTGAGATTTAGTATAATTATTAAAGAGATAGAGAAATATTGTTGTATAGTTTAATATTAGTCTCTAGAAAGTTCAGAGGTGATATATAATGCTTAAAAAGATATCTTTAATACTATTAGTTTTTGTAGCCTTTTCTATATTAATTCCTATTTCAGCACAAGCGGCAAATATAACAATTACAATTAATGGCCAAAATGTAGTTTTTGAACAAAAGCCTGTTATAAAAAATGACACAACTTTAGTCCCTATGCGGGCATTTTTTGAAGCATTAGGTGCTAAGGTAAACTGGGAAGAAAAAACTAAAACGGTTACAGCCTTTCGCGGCGAAACGACTGTACAACTTATAATTGGCCACAAAATTGCAAAAGTTAATGGAAAAAGTTATGAATTAGTAGTGGCGCCGCAAATTATAAATGGCTATACCTATGTGCCTTTAAGATTTGTTGGTGAAGCCCTTGGAGATGAAGTAATATACGATAATGGGTACATAATAATCAATTCTTCCAATCAAAGAACAAGGGTAAGTTCAATAACTTTACCAAAAAACACAGTTAGCGAAACTAATACTTTTTCATCTTCTAATATAACCAGTAAAAAGGAGTTGTATCTTTTAATTAAAAATGCACTTGAAAACAATGAAGATGAAATAACTTTTACACTTAGTGATTTTTTTTGCAATTCTGCAGGAAGTAGTTGTACAGTTAATGATATATTAAAGAGTATATCGGATGTTGTAGATCTGGTATTAGCACATCATCCTGAAGTTGGCTATGCTAATAAGTGGACTATTTCTGCAAATAGTTTTAACAATGTCATAGATAAAGTAAGTATAAAGTTTGATTATATGTATCCTAAAGATAAATTGGAAAAAATGAAAGATGAAATAAATATTAAAGCTAAAGAAATTATTGACCAAATAATAAAACCGGATATGTCTGATATAGATAAAGTCAAAGCAATCCACGACTATATTGTAAAGAATACCAAATATGATTATGAAAATTTGATAAATAACACTATACCACCAGAATCTTATACTGCTTATGGAGTTTTGATAAAAGGAGTAGGGGTGTGCCAAGGATATGCTGCAGCTTTTAATTTACTTGCTCAATTAGCTGGGATTGATAGCCTTGGAGTAGCTGGTACAGGTTTTAATTATAGTGGGTCTATGCCTCATGCTTGGAATATGATAAGAATTGACAACAAAATCCGTTATGTAGATGTTACATGGGATGACCTTGTTCCAGATCAAGAGGATAATGTAAGATATGATTATTTCAATGTAACAGAGGAGCAGTTAGCAAAAGACCATAGCTGGGATAAAGAAAAATTTTTGGAAAAATATTTTGATTATAAGTAGTATATTACCTCTTTATGTAGGTGAAAAAATGTTAGTAAGAAATTTAATATGGTTCTGTTACTATTCCTAAAACTGCTCCTGTGATAATTGAATTAGAAGATAGTTCTTGCAAAGATTCGGGGTGTCCCACTACGACGACGCCGTAGTATTTTATCACGTTTTCCTTTAAGAAATTCACTGTCCTTTTTAGATTAGTTGAAGAATAACTTTGTACATTACTAAGTCGTTCCAGTTCTTTTAAAAATTCTTTTTCGCCATTAGGGCTATTAACATATGGGTTTCCAACCAATCTTTCTGCAAGATAGCTTCTTTGCTTATAATCTTTTTCTTCATAAACCAAAACAGCACCCCACATTAGCTTTAAATCCTCAGGTATAATAGTTTTAATTTCGCTGAGGGTTAAAGGCCTGTCAAAAGATAAAGCCATTTCAACGAGATTATCGTTAGGTATATTTTTTAGTACATCAAACTCTCTTATAACTTTATCGTATTTTACTGCGGGATTGTAAAATTTTAATTTTGGCACGGCATAAGGAGCAAGGTACTCTTTTGTACCTTCTGGTATGGCTAAAGATTTGTCTCCTTTAAATTGCTCTCCTCCCCAGATATCAAAATCAACTGTGACTATTCCGGCAGGATAAGGCTTATTTCCTATTAACCTTAAAAGATAATATTCTTTTTGCCGCCCGAATAGCCTGACATTATAACTTTCTCCTGAAATTGCGAAGGTATTAGGTTCTGTAAATTTAACAATATCCGGATAAAAGCTATTTATGCGGTTTTCTTGATTCTGCAGCATCATTTCAGAAATTATGATGGTTAATACAAAAACACCTATGGCGATAATTAAAGAAATTATTATTATGCGAAGTATGCTTTTAAAACGAGCTTTGCGCAAAAAAGCTTTTTCGTCAAAAGGTATATCGCCTATTGGCTTATTTAAACCTGATCCCATTTAACTTTTCTCCTCCTCTTTTAAATATTCTTTTAATTTTTTTCTTAGTCTCCATACCATTGTCTTTACTGTATTGGAATTGGTTTTTAAGTAAGAGGAAATTTCTTCATTTGACATTTCTAATATGAATTTAAGGTAAAAGAGCTTTTGCTCATTGAGAGTAAGCCTATTAACTGCTTTTTTTATTACTTCTTTATTTTCAATCTGTTGAAACTCTGAAAAGGTACTTTGAGGAAAGACATTTATAATAGAAACTGCCACATCTTTTTTGGTTTTGCGCAGATAATCAGTGTATTTGTTTCGCGCCGCAGTCAAAACATAAGCTTTTAGCTTTCCCTCTTGAATGCCGTCTAAATTCAAGTATGTGGAAAGCAGAGCTTCTTGGGCTATGTCTTCAGCGTCAGCCTGTGGTACACCCAATTTAAGTAAATAATAGAATGCAGCTTTGTACAAATCCTGCCACATTAACTCCTCCTCCTTATAGCTTTTCATTAATAAAGACGTTTGAGGGATGAAAAAGTAAACAAATTAACAATATGCAAAAATTCGTTGTTATTTCGATTATAACTCAAAAGAGTTTGTTCTAAATCTTTTTTCAAAAAGGCAGGAAGGATTTCATACTTTTATGGAGAATATAAATCTATTATCGGCATTTTTTAAAAACTGGCATACCATTTTTAGGTTAGTTTTGTAATTCTGGATTAAAAAAGGAGAGTGTATAAGTATGAAAGAATGCCAGAAACTTATAACAGAGAGAAGGTCTATCACATTTTTTGACACGACAAAAGAAATATCCGATGACCTTATAAAAGAAGTCCTTGAGGTAGCTGCTACAGCGCCTTCAGCTAATAATCTTCAGCCTTGGGAGGTAAAAGTTATAAAGGACAAAGAAAAAAAGAAAATTCTCAAAGAAATCTGTTTTAACCAACAAAAAGTGGAAGATGCATCGGCTGTAATTGTCTTAATAGCAAATCCAAAAGCAGCTTTTGAACATATAGACAGAGTTTTAGACAGTTCTGTAGAACTGGGGTATATGCCAAAAGAAAGGAGAGAATCAGCAAAAGAAAGGGTCCTTGAAGTGTGGAAAGACATGGAGCAAGCTAAAAGAAAGTCCATAAGAGATACTGCACTTTTTGCAATGAATATAATGATAGTTGCAAGAGTTTATGGCCTTGAAACTCATCCTATGGATGGTTTTAACGAGGAAAAGATGAAGGAATTTTTAGGAATAGATGTGGAAAAAATAGTTCCCATGATAATAGCGATAGGTTACAAGGACCCAAGTAAAGATTTACTGCCAAGAGCCTATAGATTTAAATTTGATGAATTTGGAGAGATAATCTAATGAGTAATTACGTAATAATTTTAGTGGCTTCTATTTTAGCAGGAGCTACTAATGCAATAGCAGGTGGGGGTACTTTAATAACCTTTCCTGCTCTTGTATGGGTTGGAATAAATCCTCTATCTGCCAATATAACAAATACTGTTGCTCTTTGGACTGGTTCTGTCACAGGTGCATGGGCATTTAAAGAAAGACTGTATCAGACGAAAGAGCTTTTAAGGTTTCTGACATTGCCTTCTTTACTTGGGGGTATCTTAGGAGCTTATCTTCTTATGATAACTCCTCACAAAGTCTTTGATTTTATTATGCCTTTTTTAGTTTTGTTCGCTACTGTGGTTTTAGCATTAAATGACAGAATACATAAATTTAATTTAAATGGAGATAGAGGTGAAAGAAAAAGCTCTTTAGTAATAGTTTTTATACTTCAATTTCTTACTTCTCTTTATGGAGGATATTTTGCAGCAGGTATTGGCATTTTAATGCTTGCCACTTTAGGCATAGCAGGTATTACCGATATACACACAGCAAATGGTATAAAAAACCTTCTTTCACTTTTTATAAATGTCACTTCCGGTTTAGTTTTACTCTTTAGTGGAAAAGTAGTATGGCCTTTTGCTTTTATTCTGATGATAGGATTTGCTTTAGGAGGATATTGGGGAGCAAAAGTATCACAAAGGTTTGACAATAAGAAAGTAAAGAATTTTGTAGTTTTATGGGGAATTGCATTGGCAATAGCGTTTTGGGTTAGAGGAGTGTAGGAAAGTAGATAGTTATTGAACTGAAGGGAGATAACTTTGTGGTGTATTATTTTGCCAATTTTTTGACTTAACAACTAACATTTTAGTGATAAAATATAAAGTGTGGACAATCAATCACTTGTTGAAAGGAGAAAAATATGTTAAAAGGGTTTAAAGAATTCATTATGCGTGGAAATGTTTTGGATTTAGCAGTAGCTGTAATAATAGGTGCAGCTTTTAACAAAGTAGTAAATTCATTAGTTGTGGATGTTTTAACTCCACTGATTGGAACAATATTTGGAGCTCCTGATTTTTCTGCCCTTAAATTAGGACCAATAGCCATAGGTAATTTCCTTAATGCTGTTGTTAACTTTATTATCGTATCTGCAGCCATATATTTTTTCATAGTAGCTCCTATGAATACTATTAGACAGCGAAAAGCAAAAGAAAAAGAACAAACACCACCTGAACCATCAGAGGAAGTAAAACTTTTAAGAGAAATATTAGAGGTATTAAAGGAAAAGTAAGGTAAGAATATTTATTAATATAAATTTGTCGTCGACCTAAGATAATGCAAAAAATGTCGAGGATCGACGACAAATTATTTTTTCAATTTTAGAAAATAGTTGATTTTGTCAAACAATATGGTATAATAAAGTTAAAATACTTGACAGATAAGATGAAAAAAGAAAATTTGTTCTTTATTATATTTGATTATAACGGGTTTTTAGCCTACCTATAAGGAATTGAAACCCTGTTCTGTATGCTAATGCCAACATTCCTTGATAGTTTTTAGCCTACCTATAAGGAATTGAAACGAAATAGATACTCAGCTACAGAGAATTACAACACGTGTTTTTAGCCTACCTATAAGGAATTGAAACTCCAGTATCTTCTGGCACTATTTTTTCTTACAAAGGGTTTTTAGCCTACCTATAAGGAATTGAAACTTTACACCAAAATAGCAACTTAGTTGTGATATCGTCAGTTTTTAGCCTACCTATAAGGAATTGAAACATGCTTGCGAAATCATTCTATTAGCCTCATTTAATTTGTTTTTAGCCTACCTATAAGGAATTGAAACAACACTGCTGCATAACCAACAATTTTGGGTTTATCGTTTTTAGCCTACCTATAAGGAATTGAAACGTATATAAGCTCTCTCCACAAGGCGCTGAGGAATATATGTTTTTAGCCTACCTATAAGGAATTGAAACGTTTTAGCCTACCTATGAGGGATAAAAAAATAAAAGGTTTTTAGCCTACCTATAAGGAATTGAAACATTCTACTAATCTTTCTATCTCTGCTTCTGCAAAAGCGTTTTTAGCCTACCTATAAGGAATTGAAACAGCATTTCTGCATTGCCGCCCATAGCCGCTACTGAAGTTTTTAGCCTACCTATAAGGAATTGAAACTTTCTAAAACGCAAGGCATAGAAATATATCTCTGCAGTTTTTAGCCTACCTATCCTGAAAATAGTGTCTCTCAAAAAGGCAACAAAAAACTAAACCCATACCGATGTAAAAATATGGGATAAATAAATGGTTAATAAAGTTAAATTAAAAGTTAAGACACTGCAGATTCGACCGTGACCTTAAGGCCTAAAGACTCTAGCTTTTTTAAAGATTGACGAATAATCATATTACGCTTTTTCTCTTCATAATAAGTAGGACCTAATTCAATATATGGTTGCTTTTGCTTGAGAATATGATAAACTATAATTAAAATGCTATGTGCCACTGCAACTGCTGCACGGTTTGCTCCTCTTCGAGCAGCGATGCGGTGGTACTGACTTGAGAGATAAGTATCTTTTGCCCTTGAGGCAGCTCTGGCAGCTTCAATAAGAGAGCTTCGCAATTTTTGGTTACCTTTTCGAGTTCTTGCAGACTTTTGTTTACCAGCACTTTCATTATGACCTGGACACAACCCTGCCCAAGAACACAAATGGGCAGCAGAGGGGAACTGTTCCATATTCGTGCCGATTTCGGCTATTATTTGTTCTGCAGTTCTTCTTCCGACTCCAGGGATTGTATCCAGCAGTGCCAGGTCTTTTTCAAAAGGGAGCATTCGATTTTTAATTTCTTCGTCTAATTTTGCTATTTCTTCATCAAGGTAATCAATATGTCTAAGCTGTATTTCCAGAAGCATCCTTTGGTGATGATTGATCAAGCCTTTTAAAGCGCGTTTTAGTTCATCCATTTTATTTTTTAGCTTGCCTTGAGAAAGCTCAGCCAGGGTTTCGGGATTTTCTTCACCATTTATAATAGCCTCAAGTATAGAACGACTGGATGCCCCGTTGATATCAGAGACTACCGAAGACAGTTTGATATTAGCTCCTTCTAAAACCTTTTGTATGCGATTAAGTTCTCTTGATTTTTCTTCAATGAGGCTTTTTCTATAGCGTACAAGCTCGCGAAGTTCTCTTTGTTCACGATCTGGCACAAAGCTGCCTTGCAAAAGGCCATGTTGTAAGAGACTTGCTATCCACTCAGCATCTTTTACATCGGTTTTTCTACCAGGGACATTTTTAATATGCTTAGCATTGACGAGTAGGATTTTAATGCTCTCAAGCTCAAGTAGATTGTAAATAGGTTTCCAATAAGAGCCGGTACTTTCCATAGCAACAACAGAACAACCTTTAGCTTTAATAAATTCTTTTAATGCAATAAGGTCATCGGTCATAGTTGAAAAAGTGCGGATTTCTTTACCTTCTGGTGTTATTATACAAGCTACGACATTCTTTTTATGGACATCTAATCCGCAAACGTGAGAGTAAACTAAATCCATGAAAGAGCCAACTCCTTTTTTAAAATTTGAACGATAGCGACTGTAAAATTGAAGAGCTGGTGCAACAACCATAAGGGGTTATTCTATCCTGCGTGCTTCCCGTAAAGGGAGCAACAATCTGTGGTGCACCTGGTCGTTGGAGTCTGTCTATGAGTCGGGCTCAAAGCACCAAGGTAAGAACGACCTTTCTTCACCAGCCGCTGTACTGATTATATCATCAAAAAAGGACATTTTCATCCTCTGCTGGTGCTGCATTTGCGGCATGGGAGTCTATAAGGAATTGAAACTAATCTTCAAAATACTCTCCATGCATTAATACCACTCGTTTTTAGCCTACCTATAAGGAATTGAAACCTTGTTGCACACTGGTATGAAAATAGAGGCATTGATTGTTTTTAGCCTACCTATAAGGAATTGAAACGCAAATACGAAGCTAATACTTGTTAAATCTATCTTTGCGTTTTTAGCCTACCTATAAGGAATTAAAGCCTATAATTAAGATATGAAGGTTATAGTATTTACTTAGACCTGTTTATTATAGGAAATAGGGGAAGAGGAAAAGGCACTGAAGCAATTTCAAAAGATTTATGTGGAGGACAGTTATTTTTGGGATATAGCTGAAATTTTCAATGATATGGAATTATAGAACTTTAAATATGGGTAAAAGGGAAATAGTTTAAAAATGTTTATGAATTTAAAAGACTAAGTGTGTTAGTAAGAAAATATAGGGGTGTGTATAATGGCCTTTAAATGAACAACAAAAAGCATTTAGAAGACAAATAAAAGAGTATGAAAAAGAAAAAAGATCAAAAGGTATAGAAGAACCATTAAGTTATGTCATTGAAAATTCTCGTCCTTGGAAATATGTCAAGATTTTATCTCTTGCAAGTATAATACCAATACTTATATTATTATGGAATACGTATGCACTTTCCACATGGATAAAGCCAGTACTATGGAAGTTAGGCTTTCCACAGGGGAATGTAAGGCCGGTAGGAAATACTTTTTCTATAAATACAAAGTCTAAACAAGCTCTGGTTAGTGAATATATCCAGAATTACGATAAAATACTTAATGAATTGATAGCTCTTCTTAATTTATGTAATTTTGAAACTCCAATTCAATCATTAGAAGAAAATGTTAATGATGCAAATTATGAAATTGTAAAACAATTACAAGAATTTGTAAATGGACAAATTGACCTTGGTGAAAAAATAGTTGATGCTTATATTGCTTTTAAAGAAAATAGGAATAATGCAAATGCACAAAGAATAAATGAGTTAATAAATCAATTTAATGAAAAAAACCGCGAAAAAAATAATATTATTGTAGAGATTCTTAAGAAAGCAAATATGCCTTATACAATTGATGATAATGGCACGATACATTATCAATACATTCCTTAAAATATCTAATTTTAACTTTAATACCATAATCATTTAAATTTGTTTAAAACAGATTGGGCTACTAATGTTATTGCCCATCTGTTTTTTTAATTTAGGAAGTTATGTATAATCAATATTTTAAAGAAGCATTTAAGAAAAAATGATAAAAAATATTTAACAAATTAGTATATGAAATAAAAGAATTACTGCTGAGCTTTGAGGAGACTTAGCAATTGACATAAAAACTATAGCATAACTGGATTTAGTATCTCTAATGGATCAAATAAACAATGATATTGATATGTCTTCTAATTTATAGTTTTTTTAGGAAGCAAAAACGGGCCTTTCTTAAGTATTATGGGGGTATTTTTTTATAGCGGATTACTACATGCCTTATGCAATCTATCTATCCTTTATACATTATTCTATATTTTTTTCGCCAATTATGGGTAGTATGTCTATTTTTGTTTATCGTAATTACTTTTACTATCGTTGAATTTTTCCTTATTTTATTATGGAATTCAACGACATTTTTCTATAAAAAATGCAATTTTTTAGAAGGATTTTGAAAAGTTATATAGAATAATGTTATATGAGAAAATCTTGGTTAGCATGTTTATGAAATTTACTAATTATTTACTACAATATTTTTCTTTTTTTACATTATTGTTTTTAAATTATATTATTAAAAAGCATGTAAAGGAGTTTTTGATATGAGTAAGAAGGAAGTTACTGTTCATTTAGAAACAATAACTCCATTGTGGACAGGTGACGCATGGCAGGAGAATGGAAAGATTAGACCTTCTTCTTTAATGGGGAGTTTAAGGTTTTGGTTTGAGGTTATTTGCTATTTTGGAAGTATTGTGACAGAGGAACATTTTGATAGGAACACAGGTAGATTTGATAGAGTTAAAGGAAAATCTAAAGGTAAAGATGATGAGGAGAAAAAAGAAGAAAAAAATTAAGACAAAAAATATTAGAAAGTGGAACTGTTATAAAAACTATTATCAATTCCTTGACTGAATCTGGCTATTCAATACCTGCTATTGTTTTTGGGACTACTGGATGGAAGGGTTTAATAGAGATAAAAGAGGTAAAATATGATGAAAGGAACTTCAAAGAAAAACCGAAAGGGAGAATTATACCTAACAAGAATTGGTATTGGGGAAGCGCTTCTTATCAAGGCAGTTTAGAGATAAAATTTTTAGTTGAGGAAGAAATACTAAACAGCATATTTTATCCTCTTTTAAATTTTATGGATAAGTACGGTTACTGGGGTGGTAAATGGAATATTGGTTATGGCAAGTTGAGGGTTACAGCAGTAAAACAAAATAATAATGGTGAAAATTGGAAAATAGAAAAGTTTAATTTTAGTTTATTTGAGAATAAGAACGATGAAGAATTTGGCTCAGAGAAATATTTAAGATCAGTTAGTAACTTTGACGATTTAATTCAAGGAAATAATAAAAAAATAAAAATTTTAAATAAGATTTCGGACAATCAAAATTCCAATAATCAAGATTCAAATAAAGATTTAAGAGATGTTATTAAAGAATTAATAAAACAAAAAGCAGAGATAAGGACTACTGTAAGTAATAGTAAGGACAGACACTATAAATTTGGGAAAACAGGAAAGAGCAAAAGTGAAGATTTGCCTCAGGGTTCGAAAATTTTACCTTATATTAAAAAAGAAATTAAAAAAGAAGAGGAAAGTTTTGTTGGAGGATTTTTATCTATTGTTGATTTAATAAATCTATATGGGAGTGATTAAAATGCCCAAGTATGATGCTTTTGCAGAAGCTATTACAAATTTTACTGCTTTTAAAAATGGTAAAACAGAAGTAAGCAATTATCTGGAATTAAAATTTAAAGATTTAACAAAAAAAGATAATGAACTTGATAATTTTAAAAAGAATAAAAGAGAATATTCTATCTGGTCAGAAAAATTTCAAACCGTACAAAAGATGTCTGGTATTTTTATTAAGGAAGATAAAAATACCACTGATAATAATTATCCAGATATCTATGTAAAAAAACTTCCACCATACTCGTTCATAATTCAGGCAAATTTTAAATTAAAACAGCCATATTTCTCAAAAGATGATGATGAATTTTATATAATTCAAAACCCTATTTTAAAAGAAAAAGTTTTTAAAGTACCTATGATAAGAGGAAGCGGTTGGAAAGGTTCTTTAGCGAGCGCATTTAAAGATTTGATTAATGAAGAGGCCAACCTTGAAAAAAGAAAAGAAATCATTGATAGTTACTTACGAATATTTGGTGCAGGCTCAGAAAGTATAAAAGTGTTAGAGGATTATCTGAAAGAAAATAGTAAAGATTTAGTAAAATTTAAAGAGAAGCTTTTAGAATTTATATTGTTTGAACTTGGGATGAAAGTTGACAAAGATTTTATAGGTGAAATTAAAGACAAAAATTCATACGAGGAACTTCAAGCTATTCTTCAGAAGAAAATTTCTGAGAAACTTCAAAAAGATAATAAAAACCTACCAATAGAATTTCAAACACATAAAGGAAGAGCCATATTTTATCCTACATATTTTGACAGACTTTCTTTAGAAGTAATAAATCCCCATGACAGAAGAAAAAGAGCAGGGATTCAACCAATTTATTATGAAGTGGTTCCAGAAGGTACAGAAGGGATTTTGCAGATTATATATATTCCTTTTGATGGGATATTAAAAGAAAATAAAGAATTAAAAAAGGAAGCTGAAAAAGATTTAGAAAATCTTTTATCGGCAATTGAAAAAGTATCACAGAATGGAATAGGAGCAAAAACAAAACTTGGCTGGGGAACTTTTGAATTATGCGAAGTTAAGTATTATTTTACTAACAAAGATTTAAATATAAGTGATGGGCTGAAAGAAAAAGGGTGGTTAAAATGGGAGAGTTGAATTTAGAAAATTTAAAGAAATATAAGGATGAGATTTTAAAAGCTGAAATAGGTGCATTGCTATTTAATTTAGGTAAAACACATATTGGATTTTGGCACGAGAAAAATGGTCAAAATTATTGGAATATAAATTTTGGCATAAATGATGAAGAAAAATTTAAAACTGATTTCAAATCCAATTTTGGCTATTTACCATTTAGTAGTTATAAAGATTATCATGAGATAGCAAATGAAATCAATAAAACTCCTTTTGAATATGAGACTGAAAAAAGTAATTTAAAAGATTTTATATTTAATCAAAAAGTAAGCTTTCCTTTTGAAAAAGAATTTGATTGGATAATCTTTTTTAAAGGGGATGCATTAAAGGAAAATGAAGATGGTGAAGATTTTATTAATAAAATTTTCTTTCGCGGTTGCGAAAATATAAATTCGGGTATAGATAAAGGAAATCCTTCAGATCAGTTAGAAGGTGCTCTTTGGCTTTCCAATGCTTTTGGTTCTTTTAGGGAAAAAGTTGAATTACAAGATTTAGATGAGAGAAGAATTTATTTTTACAATAATCTCAGCTATTTTTTATTGTCTAATGGTTATGATAAAAATCCAAACTGGGCACATATTAGAGAATATGTTGTGAATGAAATTAAAAATTGGTATTCCAAACTGCTAAGTGATAGCAGATTTCCAATTAATGACGTTTCTTTATGGGATCAAGCTTATATGACTGCTACGATGTTTAAAGCTGTATTAGCTAGCTTCACTATCAGTAAAGACAGCCAAACTAAGTTAAATTATTATAAAGATAGTCCTAATAATATTAACTGGCGTATTCTTGGTATACAATACGATAAACTTGGGCTTGCAGAAAAAGGTTATAAACCTCAACAAATACAATGGTATAGGGAAGTTTCAAAGGAAATCGATGATGAAATTAAAAAACTTCTAGAATATGATTATCCTATTGGAAATGAAATATATCGTGATGAAACAGGAATTTATTTCTTGGTAGGTAAAGATTTAGGAGTAGATTTAGTTGAAAGTAGTTTAGCAAAACTAAGTGATGATTTAAAAGAAATAAAAGATAAAATTGTAAGTATTTTCAAAAAGAAATCATTTGATGAATTTTATCCTGCTATTTTTCTTACTAAAGCCTCTCGAGGCTTAATGAACTTATCCTATCTTCTTGAAAAATCTAAGGAAAATTTCTTAAAAACAGATTGGAGTAAAAAAGAAAATGATTTATGTTTGTTAAAAACTAAAAGTGGAAGTGCAATTGGTATATGTCAGGTTTGTGGGCAAAGATTGGTCTTCAAATCAGATAGAAGAAATGATGATAAAAATATTTGTGATGTTTGTTTTGAAAAGAAAACAAGAGGTAGGATTGACAAATGGCTTGAAGATACGAGTAAAGAAACTATTTGGATGGATGAATTGAAAGATAAAAATGATGGAGTTGCATTGGTGATAATGAAGTTTGAGCTTCATGACTGGTTAAATGGAGATATGTTAAATAGTATGATAGTCAGAAATGAAACTTTTAAAAGGAGCATTTTATGGGTAAAAAATTTTATTTTATTATTGTTGTCTAATTTGGATGTAAGTGAGTATTTTGATGTAAAAGAGATTGAAAGAAATATTGCAGAATTAAATGTAATGTTGAAAAGTCCTTTGACGCCTCCCGAAGAAAAAAGTAAATTGGGCAAGAAAAAAGGGACTTTCGAAACATTAAAAAGAAATATAGAAAAAATTAAAGAATTAATAGAAAAGTTACGTCAGAGTAAGTGGTGGGAAGAACCTTTAAACAATAAGATTATTACTTCAGGTTACCAAAATACGATTGAGGAACTTGCTGAGATGATAAAAAATGAGTATGAGAAAATTAAAAGTGAATTTAAGGTAGCATTACTAGAAAATTTTTCTTTTTTCCCAAAATATTTGGCTGCAGAAGCTTATATAGGTTGTAAAAGAAATAATGAATCTTTTGACGATTTCATAAAACAGATATTTTTCGGTTCAATAATGGGTACGCATTGGGAAGAATGGATAAAAAAGAGTAGTTTGAATTCAAAGATTGACTGGAATGAAGAAATTATAAAGTGGAATAATCTTACTGATTCAGACATAGAATTTTTATCTACACTTATCCTTCAATTTCTCCTCAGAAAAAATCCTTCTCCAGCAAGATTAAGAAGGATATGGGATAGTACAAAAGAATTTTTTGAGGATATTAAATTAGATATATGTGATTATGCAGGTATTCAGGAGAGTAGAAGAAAGAGATTTTATTGGGAAAATGTTAAAGTTAAGAACACAAATGAAAATATACCGGATGGAGAATATCAGGATGGAGATGCTCTCTTTTGGGCTGATAAGGGTAAAGTTTATTTAATATCTTATATAAAAGATTTAAAAGCAGGTAAGGAATTTAATCTCAAAGAATCTACAGGCAATGGAAATGTAATAGCATCTGTTGTGTATACAGATAATACCAAATTTGAATACTATCAACCATATATCTCAATTATAGAACCTACGCCAATTAGCTGGCAGTTTATTATACCTGCTGAATATGTGCCGAATTTGATTGACAATGTCATGAAAAAATATTATGAAAACTTTAAATTTGTTTATGGAAAACTACCACTCCATATAGGAATAGTAGTGCAGGATTATAAAAAGCCGCTATATGTCGGCGTAAAAGCTTTAAGAAAAATTAGGAGGGATGTAGAGGATACAGAAAAACTAACAATAGAAGTGAAAGCATCTAAAATTAAGGATATATTGAAATGTCAAAAGATTGAGGAATCATTAAACAATACTCATAATTATTATTCTTTATATTGGGGCAAACATACCAATGGCTATGAATTTTATATAAAGCCAAATGATAAATATAAACATTGGATAGTAAATATTGATAAATTTGATAATGATGAAGAAGCTAATATAATCCCCAATACATTTGATTTTGAGTTTTTAGATACAAATACAAGAAGAAATGATATTTATTATGACGAGAAGAAGGATAATAATGGAGAAAACAAGGGGTGGAAGAGGAAGATAGCACTTAAAAGTTCTCGCCCGTATGATTTAGAGACGTGGGAGAAGTTTAAAAAATTCAAAGAACTATTTGGTAAAGAAAATAGAAATGGAAGTATTCGAAGTACAAAACTTCAAAAATTAATCTCCGTTATATATGAAAAATGGGAAGCCTTAGTAAATGATGAAAATCAAAAAGAGGATGATAAGGAAGGAATAAAAGCATTTCTTGCTTCAAGCTTTGTAAATATTCTTAAACTAAATAATGATAAAGACCTTGCAGATGGAATAAGAGATTTACTTGATATTGATAAGTCAGAAAAAGATGTTAAGATTTATGAGCAACTGAAGAGGAAAATGACATTAGAGAATCTACAGCTTTTATTAGATATGTTTGAATTCTGGCATACAACTTTAAAGGAGGCTTAAAAAATGTATAATAATGATTCTGTTAAAGAGTTAAGAGTTTATGGAATGGCAACAGACCCAATTTATATTGGGACAGGCGGATACACTATAGGAAGAGTTGACAATACAATTGTAAGAGATCCAATAACAAAACTTCCTAAAATTCCTGGTTCAAGTTTAGCAGGAACTTGGAGATATTATGCGATGCTTGAGTTAATATCAAAAATTAAAAATAAACAGCCTGCCATGAATGATATTAAAAGTATTGATAAAAATACTTTGGATGAAAAAATTAAAACGTGGATTGAGAAAAATCCAAGCAAGTGGAATAATAATGACTGGCATTTCTATTATGGTAATGTGACTGCTAAAATTACCTGTGCAGGGCAGGATAATACTCCTCAAGCGGAGATATCAAATGCTCCGTATGCTGCAGATGATAAAGGCAAAACAGGACACTGTGGACATTGTATTATCTGTAAAGGATTTGGATTTTCAAAGAAAGATTTAAGCTGGCAAGGGTTGATTCATTTTAGTGATTTAAATATTTTGTTTTTCCCAGTCTTTACACGTTTTGGAACAAAATGGATAACAACAAAGGAAATATTAAAACATGCTAAATTATATGATGAAAAGATAGAAGGAGAAATAGATGAAAAATTAAATTCAGAAGAACAAAAATTTTGTATTGCTTTAAAAGAATTAGAGGAGGGGAAGGATAAAGGGCACATAAATCTTGGATGGATTTATTTACCTTATAAAGTGGGAAATCTTTCAATCAATCTAAATGAAATAAAGATTGGCGATTTTGAGTTTACTCCTGATAAAATTGTTATTGTCCCTGAAAGCTTATTCTCTCAAATTGTAAATTCCAATCTTGAAGTAAGAACATCTGTCTCAATAGATCCAATAACAGGAGCAGCAAAAGAAGGTGCACTTTTTACTTCTGAGGCAATACCAAGAGGGACGATATTCTATGGAGATTTAAGAATACATGACAAATCGGCTTTTAAAGGATTATTAGATAAAGTCGGAGATTTGCCTGATTATACTATGCTAAAGGAAGCTTTATGCGATTCCAAACACTTCTTTGAGACATTAGGTATTGGTGGTATGACAACAAGAGGGTTTGGAAGAATTGTATTAGAAATAAGAGATGAGGATAAAAATTGTGAAAAAGTTATTCCAAACCAACTAAATACCGGAAAGACTGACCCTAATGGGGGTGAACAAAAATGAATGAAAATAATCTTGAGTATACATTAAATAAATTGGGTTTCGATATAGTAAACAGTTCTCAAAAAGATAAAGAAATTTTAAGGTTCATAGATAAAGCGTTAGGAGTTTTATCTAATGACGGTGTGTATGCTTATTATGTTTTTTGTTTAAGCAAAGATAAAAAAGATGATAAGAAATACAGCGACATATTTATTAAAAAGCCAATAGAAACTTTAAAGCCTTTTTTACAATCTAAATATAGTGCAATTAATAAAGCTGAAGATTTTTTTCAGGAATTGTCTAAAGATATTTACGAATTGTTATTTTACAAAGAATCATTAGAAAAAGCTCTGATCTATGCCCGATACCATGCAAAGGCAATGGGGGAATAAAAATGATATGGTTCAAACTAATTTTTAAACAAAATCAGCCAATACATATAGGCTCTGTTGAGTGGGGAGTAATTAATGAAACTGAAATTTTTATTCCTGGCTGGACAATGTGGGGAGCTTTAACAAATCAATTTTTAAAGACAATCGGGTTTAGAAAAATTGAGAGTGCTAAAAAATTCTTTGAAAAAATTACTAATTTTTATCCTGTTATAGGAAATGAAGAAGAGGTAAATTTTAATCCTTTGTTTCCAGGATATAATAAAGGCGATTTTTACCTTGGAGATTACCTTGAGGGAAAATTTAAATTCGAATTTGTTGATACTCTTGTTTCAACAGCTATAGAACCACTATTAAGAAGCGCAAAAGATGAAAGTTTGCATGAATTTGAATATATACTTCCAAAATCAAAATTAGATTTATATAATAGAAGTAAACAACTTTATTGGGTAGGTTTAATTGGGTTTGAAGAAGAAGTTATTAAAGATATAAACTCTTTAATAACAAATGGAAATAATGACCAAGATATAAAAGAAAATGATAAAAATGATGAAAGTAAAAAGAATGAGGACAAAGATTATAATGATTTTTTGTTAGATGTTTTTTCTAAAGTTTATATTGGTGGAGATATTAAATATGGTTTTGGAAAATTAGAATTATTAAACTTGAGTATTGATGTAACAGAAGAAGAACTTAGTGAATGGAACATTACTGGAAATGGTACAGCAAGTATAAAACCTAATTTTCCATTAAGACAATTTTTCAAATTTTCTAATGAAATAAAATTTGAAGGGGAACTCAAACTTCTTTCAGAATTTGATTTTACACAGAATATACCAAGAGTTCAAGAAGCAGGCTATTTTATAAATGTAGGTAGTAAAGTTTCAGACTTTAATGGAATTGATTTAAATAAATATCATTTGACTAAAGGTAAATTTGAAAAAATAAAATAATAAAAAAACGGACAATATACATAAATTCATGCCTGTTTTTATTTAACAAATGAGTATTTAAAACCGGTATATCATTTAAAATCATCTGATAAAATACTTGAACAGCTTTCTCCATGAGAAAGAGGTGCACTACATCCCAATCTTGCAATTGTTGGTGATGCTGAACAAATAATTTTTGTTAATATAGACAAGAAAAATAAACACAAGTTTAGTTTTAAAGCTGGAGCAATTGAGAATCCTGTTATAAATAAACATGCTTGTGATGTATTAGAAGGTACATTAAAAGCTTTTAATATAAGAAGGTTAAAATACCTTGAAAAAAGTGAGCTACCAAATGAACAGATATATTAAATTAAAGTTGATTAATAATTCCAATGTGATTGGAAATTATTTCTTAGGAAGAGATGATGAGGTTACACGGCTATTAAAATTAAAAGAATGATTTATACATGAGTTTGCTTAAAAACAGCAAACTCTCTTATATTTTTATCCACATGCAGGAATTTGTAAACTTTTATCGAAATAAATATATATGTCCAAAGGGGGAAAGGGTAATATGTCCATTTATAAAGATATACAGGATGCTTTTATTTTGCTACCGTATAAATATTACAAGTTAATTTTATTAGTAGGACCAATTGGGAGTGGAAAAACGCAAATTCTCAAGAAAATTTCTTCTGATTATAACTATGATTACATAAACTTAAATTTGAAGCTGTCAGAAAAATTAATTAATATACCTTTTGAAGAACGTTGCTACTATGTAGATGATTTTATGGAAGAAATTTTGTTTCAAAGTAAAACAGATGTTACAATATTAGATAACATAGAGATTTTATTTTCTAATCATTTAAAGATAGACCCTTTAAAATTGCTTAAAAATATAAGCAGATACAGAAAAATAATTGCTTCATGGGGAGGTATTTATGTAAATGGTATATTGACATATGCTGAAATAGGGCATTCAGAGCATAGAAAATATAAAAAGAATGATTTGGATGTTATTGTTATAAGTATAGAAGGAGGAAGGTAGGATGAGGTATGGTGAGCTTATTCAGTATGAACCGATTGAAACTGTTATAAAACTTAAGGATGCAGACAAGATCGACGAGGCAAAAAGGCTTGTAAAGTCCTATGTAGTATCAGAGGGGATGGCAGATAGTATTATTAACATTTGTATACCCCAATTACAGTTTGATGAAACAATTGACAATAAGGGTATATTTATAGTTGGCAATTATGGTACTGGTAAATCCCATTTAATGTCTGTAATTTCAGCAGTAGCAGAAAATAAGGAAATGTTAGATTATGTTTCTCATGAAGAGTTAAAAAAAGAGATGGGAAAGATTGCAGGAAAATTTAAAGTTTTAAGATTTGACATTGGGGCTGTAAATACACCCTTAAGAAATATAATTACGAAAGAGATAGAAAAGGACCTTGCCAGATACGGGATAGAGTTTTATTTTCCACCAATTGATGAAGTTACAAATAACAAAGATGCTTTTATGGAAATGATGAGTAAATTTGAAGACAAATTTCCGGACAAAGGCTATCTCATAGTGGTTGATGAATTATTAGATTTTCTAAAAGCAAGGAAAGAACAGGAATTGATTCGCGATTTAACTTTTTTAAGAGAAATAGGAGAAATAACAAAGTCTACAAGATTGAGATTTATGACGGGAGTACAGGAGACCCTGTTTGATAATCCGGCATTTAATGCTGTTGCACAAACTGTATTAAAGATGAAGGACAGATTTGAACAGTTAATAATTAAAAGGGAAGATATTTCCTACGTAGTATCTCAAAGATTATTAAAAAAGAATGACAGACAAAAAGCATGGATAAGGAGCCATTTAGAGAAATTCAGCCTGTTGTATAAAAGTATTTCCAGCAGAATCGAAGAATTTGTGGAATTATATCCCATACATCCTATGTTTATAGAAGTATTTGAAAAAATGTTTATTGTAGAGAAAAGAGAAGTTTTAAAAACAATATCACATCTTATGAGAGAACTGTTAGACAAAGATGTACCTGAAGATGAGCCTGGAATTATTTCTTATGATTCTTATTGGAAGTTTTTAAGAGACAATCCTTCATTAAGGGCAGAGCCAGATATAAAGAGAGTAGTTGATAAAAGCGTTGTTGTAGAAGATTTAATTGAACATTCCTTTACAAGACCTCAATATAAAGATGCTGCATTAAGAATTGTACATGCATTAAGTGTTCATAGGTTTACTACAGGAGATATACATACATCTGTTGGTATAACAGTTGAAAATATTAAAGATGATTTGTGTTTATATATAAAAATGCCAGAGATAGAAGAGGACTTTTTAATAACGACTATAGAAACAATAATGAAGGAAATAATGAAAACATTGAGCTGGCAATATATTTCATACAATCCAGACAATCAGCAGTATTATCTTGACATGGTAAGAGAAGGTATAAATTATGATGCAAAAATCCAGGAAAAGGCAGAATTATTATCAGATGATACTTTTAACAGATACTATTTTGATTTGCTTATAAAGGTTCTTGATTGGAATGCTACTTTAAAACAAAAAAATATGAGAATATGGGAATACAGTCTTATTTGGAATGAGAAAAATGTTAAAAGATATGGCTATCTTTTCATGGGATATCCCGATGAAAGGAGTACAGCTCAGCCTCCAAGAGATTTTTATATTTACTTTTTGCCTCCTTTTGTTGAAGCTAATTATAATAAAAAATATATTTTAAATGGAAAAGAAGATGAAGTGTTTTTTGAATTTATTAATGCAGATGAAGAAATAATAGAGAAAATTAAAAAATACGCTGCCGCTATGGAATTAAGTGAATTATCCTCCAGTGACCAGAAAAAAATTTATGAAGATAAAGCTAATGGTTTTCAAAAGGATATTACTAAATGGATAAGAGATAATGTGTCAAAATGTTTTAATGTTTCTTATAAAGGAGAAACACAAAGTATAATCTATTGGCTTAAAGGAAAAACAGCTAATTATGATACTATTAAAAGTTATATTGATGAGGCGGCTTCTTCTTGCTTATCATTGTATTTCAGTGAAAAATACAGTGAATATCCTACATTTTACACAAAAATCACAGAGGCAAATTTAAACGAAGTTTTTAAAAGTGCAATGAATTATTTAGCTGGCAAGAAGACAGAAACAGGCAAGAAAGTATTGCAGTCTTTTGATTTAATTTTAGGGGATGATATTGTACCCGGAAATTCAAAATATGCTAATTATTTTTTAAATGAATTATATAAACTTCCACCAGGGAAAGTTTTAAATAGAGAAGATATTATAGAGAATGTAAACGGTGAGGATATTGATAAAAGATTCAAATTAGAAGTGCAGTGGGTGGTCCTTTTGCTCTGTGCACTTGTGTACAGCGGAGATATAATCTTGAGGATAAAAAATAAAGTTTATGATGCAACTACAATTGATTCTCTTGCTAATATGAATGTCGGGGAGCTTGTAGATTTTGATAGTTTTGAGAGGCCCAGAGATATACCTGTCAGAGAATTAAAAACTCTATTTACTTTGTTAGGCTTGCCATCAGGGTTAGTAAATGCAAGTCTTAGCAAACCAGAAGAAGCTATAAGGCAAATGGTTTCAAGGAGTGAAGAACTGGCTAAAAAAGTTGTAACTGTTAATCAATTTGTTGTTTCAAATAAAACTATATGGAGCAAACCTGTATTTGATGAGTTTGAAATAAAAAATTATAAAGATTTGCTCAATAATTTTAGAGATTTTCTTGACAGTTTAAAAGCCTTTAATACCCCTGGGAAATTAAGAAACTTTAAGTATGCTGAAGAGGAGTTAAAGGAAAAATTCAAGACACTGGAGACAGTAAAGAAGATAGAAAAAATAATTGATTTTAAAAATGAAGTAGAAGAGCTTGTCAAATACTTGTCCTCTGCCGAACAGCAATTACCCGAAGAAATTGAATTAAAGCAGAATATAAATGCAATGAAAAATGAAGTAGAAAGATTTACAAAGGAAATTGATAATAAAGAAAGTGAAGATATAAAAAGGCTGACAAGGGAATTAGAAGAATTGAAAATAGAGTACATTGATTTGTACCTTGAGTATCATAAGAAACACAGGCTTGATTATAATGGAGATGAGCGTAAAAAGAAAATAATGGCAAGTGATCTGTTTAATAATCTTAAGAAGCTTAAAGATGTAGGAATATTTCCTGTTAACAAATTTGATGAGATTGAAAAGGTATTGGCTTCATTAAAAACCTGTTATAATTTTGGAAAAGAAAATATAAAAACAGAAGTGCTATGTCCTAATTGTGGATACAGTATAAAAAGTGGCGAAGTTCCTGTGTTTGGAAAATTGGATGAAATTGAAGACAAAATAGAAAATTTGTATAAGGAATGGACTAAAATTTTATTAGATAATATTGAAGATCCAATGATTCAAGAAAGAATGGAAATTTTGAATAAAGACCAACAAAAAGTTATACGTGACTTTTTGAATAAAAAAGAATTGCCGGAGAAAGTGGATAATCTGTTTGTATCAGCAGTAAAAGACTTAATTGCTGGTCTTGAAAAAGTAGAGATTGAAATAAATGAGTTTATTTCTGCGATAACCTATGATGGACCTGTAACAGTAGATGAGTTTAAAAAGAGATTTTTAGAAAATGTCGATTTTCTTATAAAAGGCAAAGATAAGGACAAAGTAAGAATTATTATAAAATAAACGGGGGAATGACTGGTGAAATTAACAAAAGAAATGCTTGATAAAGTAAGAGATATAGAGGGATTTCCTATTGGGAAAGATGAAGATATAATAGAACTTTCTGATCCGCCTTATTATACTGCATGCCCAAATCCTTTTATAAGTGAATTCATTGAAAAATACGGGAAACCTTATGTTGAAGAAAAGGATGATTACAATTGTGAACCCTATACGGCAGATGTATCTGAAGGGAAAAATGATCCTATATACAATGCCCATTCGTATCACACAAAGGTGCCTCACAAAGCGATCATGAGATATATACTTCATTATACAAAACCGGGAGATATCGTGTTTGATGGGTTTTGTGGAACTGGTATGACAGGGGTTGCTGCACAGATGTGTGGCAACCCTGATGCCGAGTTTAAGGCTAAAGTGGAAAATGAGTTTAAAAAAGAGGGTAAAAAGGTAGAATGGGGAGCAAGAAGAGCCATTCTTGGGGATTTATCTCCTGCTGCTACTTTTATAGCTTACAATTACAATACTCCTGTTGATGTAGAAGAATTTAAAAAAGAGGCAGAGAGAATACTGAAGGAAGTAGAAAAAGAATGTGGGTGGATGTATAAAACCATACATACTGTAGAAGGTGTACCACAACGGGATGTGGAAGGTAATGTTATAAAAGGAAAAATAAATTATACTGTGTGGTCAGATGTGTTTATATGTCCTAACTGCAGCAATGAAATAGTTTTTTGGGATGTTGCGGTAGACAAAGAGGATGGAAAAGTTCTGGATGAATTTAAATGTCCTCACTGTGGTGCAAAATTAACCAAAACAAGTCTTGAGAGGGCGTGGAGGACTGTTTATGATAAGGCTATTGGTGAAACAATAAAACAGGCAAAACAAGTACCTGTTCTTATTAATTATACAGTAGGTAAGCAGAGGTATGAAAAAGAGCCTGACAAATTTGATTTGGAACTTATACAGAAAATTGAAGAGATGGATATACCCTATTGGTATCCAACAGATAGAATGCCTGAAGGGGAGGAATCGAGAAGGAACGATAAAATTGGCATAACACATGTACATCATTTTTATACTAAGAGGAATTTATGGGTTTTGAGTGCGTTGTATGGGAGGATAAAGGATAGAAAAATTTTATTTGCTTTTACTGCTTCTTTGATAAGGACTACGCTAATGTATAAATATACACCAACTAAAAAAGGTAGTACTGTTTCTGGAACATTGTATATACCTACCCTCCGAGTAGAAATAGATCCTTTGAGATTATTTAAGGATAAATGTGAAATTATAGTAAATGCCGTAAAAGAAAATATTAAAGAATACTTTGCCTTATATACTAATTCTACAAACTATGTATTAATTAATTCAAATTCCATAGATTACATTTTCACAGATCCTCCATTTGGAGATAATTTGATGTACAGTGAACTTAATTTTTTATGGGAGGCATGGCTTAAAGTATTTACAAACAATAAAACAGAAGCTATTATAAATAAAGTTCAGAGAAAAGGGCTTCATGAATATCAAGAGCTTATGGAGAAAGCTTTTTCAGAGATGTACAGGATATTAAAGCCGGGAAGATGGATGACTGTGGAATTTCACAATTCCAAAAATGCTGTATGGAATGCAATACAGGAGGCAATTTTAAAAGCTGGATTTGTCATAGCAAATGTTAGAACTTTAGATAAAAAGCAAGGAAGTTTTAAGCAAGTTACTACGACAACTGCTGTAAAACAAGACCTTATAATATCAGCTTACAAGCCTAAAGAAGGGTTTATAAAAAGGTTTTTGAAAGAAGCTGGAACGGAAGAGGGAGTATGGGATTTTATAAGACAGCATTTAGAAAAACTGCCTGTTGTTATAGAGACAAATGGAAAACTTGATATAATACCAGAAAGACAGGAATATTTGCTTTATGATAGTATGATTGCATTTCACATACAAAAGAGTGCTACTATTCCAATGAGTGCTGCTGAGTTTTATGAGGGGTTGAAAAAGAGGTTTATAGAGAGGGATGGAATGTACTTTTTACCGGATCAGGCGGCTATTTATGATACGAAAAGGCTCAAATTAGAACTTAATGAGCAACTTGCCTTTATAATACAGGATGAAAAAACAGCAATACAGTGGTTGAAATATAAGCTTTTAAATAAACCTATGACATATCAGGAAATACAGCCTATGTTTTTAGAGGAGTTAAAGCAGCTAAGATATGAAAAATTGCCAGAGCTTTTGGATTTACTACAGGAAAACTTTTTGCAAGATGAGGCAGGCAGATGGTATGTGCCAGATGCAAATAAGCAGGCAGACCTTGAAAAACTGAGGGAAAAAAGATTACTTAAAGAATTTGAGGAATATAAAAATGTTACGGGGCGTCTTAAAGTTTTTAGGACAGAAGCTATAAGAGCTGGTTTCAAAAATTGCTGGAAAAACAAAGATTATGAAACGATTGTAAAAATAGGCGAAAAGCTACCTGAAAATGTGCTGCAAGAAGACCAAACTTTACTCATGTATTATGATAATGCAGTGACAAGGTTAGGTGGTTGATTTGTTCAAAGTTGGAGATTGGGTTTTTGATATTGATAAAAAAAGAGCAATGAAAATAATTGATGTATTTGAGCTGTGGGGTTATGTGTCTTACAGCATATATGACCCGATTGAAAAGGTGACCTATACTGTGTCAGATAAAAGGCTTGTAAGTACAGAAAAGAAAAATGACTTTGACTTAAATTATTTCAAATATGTAATCATAGCTTCGCGCATTTCAAATGAACTGGCTCAGGGTTTTTTGTCTTCGATAGGCGGCAGTATTATACCACTGCCGCATCAAATGTATGCGCTAAACAGGGCACTGTCAAAGAGTACAGTAAGATATCTTTTGGCGGATGAAGTTGGTTTGGGAAAAACAATTGAGGCAGGACTTATCATAAAAGAGCTTAAAGCAAGAGGGCTTGTGAAAAGAATTTTGATTATAAGTCCTAAAGGGCTTATAACTCAATGGCATGATGAGTTAGAATTAAAGTTTAATGAAGATTTTAAAATTATACTTCCTCAGGATTTTGAAGTTTTGAAGAGAATTTATGGAGAGGGAAATATATGGGATAAGTTTCCACAAGTTATAACTTCATTGGATTCAGTAAAACCTGTTGAAAAGAGACAGGGGTGGACGAAAGAGCGCATTAAAGAATTTAATAAAGAAAGAATGGAAAACCTCGTTATGGCTGGATGGGATATAATCGTTGTAGATGAAGCTCACCGCTTGGCAGGTTCGAGCAGCGATGTAGCAAGGCACAAACTTGGAATTGAGTTGTCGAAAGCGAGTCCTTATCTCTTATTATTGACAGCAACACCTCATCAAGGGAAAACAGATTCGTTTTTGAGGCTTATGAGACTTATTGATAAAGAAGCATTTCCTAATGAGAAAGCTATTGTAAGAGAGCAAGTTGCTCCATATATTATTCGTACGGAAAAAAGAGAAGCTGTTGATAGAGATGGCAATCCGCTTTTTAAGAAAAGGATAACGAAAACGGTGAATATATCATGGGAAATAAAGCATAGTTTACAAAGGGAACTTTATGAGAAAGTTACGAAGTATGTAGCTGAGGGATATAACAGAGCTAAAAAGGAAAAAAGATATTATATTGGGTTTTTGATGGTTCTTATGCAAAGGTTAGTCACAAGCAGTACCCATGCTATAAAAGTTAATTTAGAAAATAGGCTTGAGTTTTTAAAAAATGAGGTCGTAGGAGTAGAATCTATTGAAGAAGATATGTTTTTTGAATATGACGCACAAAAGGTATTAGATGAATTGCTAAAAATAAAATCTCTTGATATAAAAAAAGAAATAGATGAGTTAGAGGAACTTTTAAGATTGGCGAAGCAAGCTGAAAGTCAATATATTGATGCAAAAGCAGAGGTGCTTATAGATTTTATTGATCAGCTTTCAATGGAGTATAAAAATAGTCAAAAATTTATTGTTTTTACAGAATTTTTAGCTACACAGCAATATTTGAAGGATTTTCTTGAAAGTAAAGGATATAAAGTAGCTATATTAAATGGTTCTATGTCTATGGAAGAAAGAGATGCTTCATTGAAAGAGTTTAAAAATTACAAAGATTTTTTGATTTCGACTGATGCTGGTGGAGAGGGTTTAAATCTACAATTTTGCAATATTGTTATAAATTATGACTTGCCATGGAATCCTATGAAAATAGAACAGAGGATAGGTAGGGTTGATAGAATAGGGCAGGAACGAGATGTATTGGTTTTAAATTTTATGCTGAAGGATACGGTTGAGTTTAGAGTGAGGGAAGTTTTGGAAGAAAAATTAAGAGTGATTTATGAGCAGTTTGGTGTTGATAAGATGGGTGATATACTTGACTCTGTACAGTCAGAGATGGATTTTACGGAGCTTTATATGAGAAGCATTGAGATGCCTGAAGATATAGAGTATAACGTAAGTATTATGGAAGATAAAATAAAGGAAAAGGCAGAGCAAATAAGTAGGATAAAAGGATTGTTGAGAGAAGAGAAGGAACTTGATTTAAATGTAGTAAGTAAAATTAGTGGGTTACCGATTAATGAGTGGATTAGGGATATGTATATAAATAAAATGGCTGCTGAAGGGGTAGAAATTTCTATTGATATGTTGGATGAAAATTTGATTTCGTTGAATAATGAAGAAATTAAAAATATGATAAAAAATTTGCCTGTATATATAAAAAGTAGCAAGATACCGATTTTATATTTAAAAGATGTTTCAAATGAAGAAGGATATTGGTCTTTATGGGAAATTAGCATTAATGGAGATTCTGAGAAGTTTAGACATGTCTTTCCCGTTTTTTTAAACAAGGATAAAAAAGTAAGAATTGCTTCTGCAAATCTGATGTGGGATATTTTTTTGAAGAATGAAAAAGAAGTAATTTTCAAGGGGTATAAATCAATTGATGAGAAAATGTATGATTTTATACATGATACTGCAAAAAATATAGCTTATGATTATTTTGAGAAAATAAAGAAGAATTATTTTGAGAATTTACTTAAGGAAAAAGAGCGATATGAATACGCTTTTAAGTTAAGAAAAGAAGCTATTTTAAGGATAGGGCTTGAGGCTGTAAGGCGTCGGAGACTTGTGGAATTAGAAAATGAGGAAAGAAGATGGAAAGAAGAAATTGAAAAGTCTATGGATATATTGCCCATGTTAAAGCCTTTGTACATTGTGTATTTGGAGTGAGTCTCTATGATTAAGGATTATATCAGAGATAAATTATCTTTAGAAGGTTCTAATCTTATATTGCTGGAGGATAAAGATGACATTTTAAATGAAGAAAGTATTATAGAGATGCTGCATAAGGATGAATATGAGGTATATAATTATCAGGAACCGGATAGTTTTAGGTTTTATTATGAATTAAATTATAGAAAATTTTATGATTCTTTTGTAGAACCTAATAAGAAATTTATACTTAAGTGTAAAGAAATAAATGAAATTCCTTATGATATACAGACAGTTTTTCATCATGTGTCCATATCATTGAAAGAAATTTTCCCAAAACTTGATTATGCTGTTTTAAAAGAATTGGGTACGGACTTTTTGGGGAAAATTTATGAGGCATATCAGTTATACGATGGAAATGTGTTGGGGGAAAATGGGACAAAAGATTATGTGATGAAGGCTGTTTTTGGAATTATTCCAGAGCACATAAATAATTTAAATGAGCTTGTAAAGACATTTTTACGACTGTATTACAAAAATATGGAACTACCTAAGGTGCTTTCTGATTATTTGGAGTATAAATTAAAGCAGAAAGAGAATTTGAAAGATGTACCTTTAAATGAAATTTTATCAGGAAAGGATAGATTTTTTAGATTTGTAAGGGTACAATGGAAGAATTATATCAATGATTTAATAGAAGGGACGCATAATGCCAAAATTGATTTTAGTGACTATGACATTAGGGCATATCTTGATAATATTTTTTATGAAAAATATATTGAACCTATAGAAGTGGAAAATATTGAAAGGCTTCCCAAATGGACGTATGTTGGAATTTTGTATGATGAGAATGAAAGGTATTTGAAAGAATATAGAAAAATGATAGAAAAAATAAAGGAGTTGTTGAGTTTTAGTAAGTCGTATAGGGATTGGATGAATTTGTCTTCTTTATGGGCAGAGGTTTTGAACATTTTTTATAGTAAAAAACTTGCTTTAAATGAGAATGAATTTAATGAGATAAGTAAGTTGATTGAAAACAGTTTTATGGAATGGGTTGTTTTGAATTATAGCAATCTCACTTCAATTTCTTATGTAAATGGACCTGTAATGGTTCATCAAATTCCATGGTATTTGAATTATATTATGAAAAAACAAAAATATGATAGGATAGCACTTTTGGTTTTCGATGGTATGTCGGTAGATAATTGGTATTTGATAAGAAGATATTTGAATAAAAATGCTCTGTGGAATATTGAAGAGAAAAAGTCTTTTGCATGGATCCCAACTTTGACATCCATTTCAAGGCAGGCAATTTTCTCTGGTGATATACCTTTATATTTTAAAGATACGATTTTTTCTACAAATTACGAAGAAAAACGATGGAAAAAGTTTTGGATGAATCAAGGATATAAAGGTGATGATGTTTTTTACATAAAAAATGTTATGGAGTTCAATAAAAGAGAAATAAATGATATAATAAATAACCGTAATGCGAAGATAGTAGGTATTGTTGTCAATATTATAGATGAACTAATACATAGTGCGATTTTATCAATTGAAGGATTATATCAAAACATACAGTTATGGCTTGAAAAGAGTAGGATGGAGGATTTTTTAAAAAAATTGATTTCTAAAGGATATGAGATTTTTATAGCTTCAGATCACGGAAATATTGCATCAATAGGCAAAGGGAAATTAAATGAAGGGCTTCTTGTTGAAAAAGCTGGAGAAAGGGTAAGGATATATGAGAGTGGAATAGATTATGGGAGAAGTTTATATGATGATAAATCTTTTAAATGGATTGGTTTTGGTCTTCCTAAGGAATACAATTTTATAATATGTAAAGAAAATAATGCTTTTGGTGCTCAAGGAGAACAGATGATAAGTCACGGTGGTATTTCAATTGAAGAAGTTATAGTTCCATTTGTGCACATAAGTCATATTTAAGGAGAGGGAGAAAATAGGATGAAAAAAGTAGGTTTTGCTAGAAGAATAAAACTTGAATGGCTTGATAAAGTTGTAGAATTTTATAAAAATGAAAAAGATGTTAAAAAAATAAAGGACGAGTTAGATGCGTTTTTAGTGGATCAAGTAAAAAGTAAGGTAAATAGAGGAAAAAGTATAGATGTTTTAATAAGTAGTTGGGTAGATGTTCCGGAGGAATTTAAATATCTGAGAGACAAAGCAGTGGTATTATTTGATAAGGTGTCTGAAGGAGAAAAAAGTTTATTCATTGGTTTATGCTTATATCAGCTTTTCCTTTATTTAGTGATATTAGCACTGTTATAGGTAAGTTATTGAGTATTCAAGAAGAGTTTAAGTTAGATACTGTAAGACAGAGAATATTTGAAATATGGGGAGAAAGAAGTACAGTTAAATTTAGTACGGATAAAATAATCTCTTCAATGGTAGAATGGGGAGTTTTATCAAAAGCACAAAAACCAGGTATATATAAGAAAGCTAACACGATTGAAATAAAGAATAAAGAATTGAAACTTTTATTTTTGGAAGTATATCTCAAGTCAAATAAGAAGTCATTCATAAGTTACGCTGAAATTGATAAATTGTATGTAATATTTCCATTTGAATTGTCTTTTGAGTTAGGGGATTTTTATGATTCACCGGTTTTAAATGTGAATAAAATGGGGGATAATATTGTGATTATTAGATAAATTGAAAGGTGTTTTATAAGGGAATATATAAAAATTACAGTAATTTGAAAGAAGGTGATTTCCATTGGGCTGGAGATTTAGAAGAAGTATTAGTCTGGGTAAAGGAGTTAGAATAAATGTCAGTAAAAGCGGTATAGGTTTTAGTGTGGGGAAAAGAGGTGCGAGAATAGGGGTAGGTCCCCGGGGAGTTTATACTTCTTTTGGGATTCCGGGGACAGGTCTTTATACCATCAATTATTTAAATAAAAAGAAAAAACAAGTCAGTTCTTCACCTAACACTCAAATAAATAATGTTAGTATAACTTATCCACCAGAAATATTGAAAAAAATGCCTTCAAAAGCTCCTCAGTATTTGTTGTTTATTGCTTCTTTTATATTGCTATTTACATATACTCCCTTGGGAATATTAGGATTTATAATTTTTGCGTTTTATTTTTACGTTAAGTAAAAAACCTATTTCAAAGGCAGTTTCTTTCTTTGAGAAGGGTAAGGTGGCTTATAATCGTGGAGATTATAAAAGTGCTTTAGATAATTTTTTAAAAGTTATTGAAATAGAACCAGATGCAATTTCTTTGTATAAAGAGATTGGAATTATTTATATCCATTTAGGAGAAGATGAAAAAGCTAATGAGTGCTTTGAAAAATATCTTTTTAAGTATCCGGAGGATTTGGAGGCAAAAACTCGTTACATTAATCTTTTAATTAAGGTTGGGCAATACCAAAAGGCACTTGAACTTATGAATTCATTGCCAGAGGAGTATAAGAATAGTTTGCATGTAATCAATGCTATGGCTGATTGTTATATAGAACTCAATAAGCCTGATATGGCTCTAGCAGTTTTAGAAAAAGGACCAATGAGAAAGAGAAAAACTGATACTGAAGAGATGAAGATATTCAGGTATTTACTGGGGACAGTTTATATGAAATTAGGACAAAAAGAAAAGGCGTTAAAGCAATTCCAAAAGATTTATGTGGAGGATAGTAATTTTTTGGATGTGGCTGAAATTTTAAATGAGATGGAAGGTTAAGAATACCGTAAAAACTTTATGTATACTTCTCAAGTTCTAAAGGAAAAACCTTTCAAAGCTATTTAATAAGTTTTGCGATATTTATCTCTAATTCTTTAAAAATATTAACTTTTATAGTATCTTCTATTGTATATTTTTCGGGTTCTGAATATTGACCCTTTTCATCCAATTTGTAGACAAATATATTTTTTGAAATGGGATTTACTATCCAGTATTCCTTTACTTTAAATTTTTCATATAAATAGAGTTTCTTAACGTAATCAATAGAAGCATTTGAGGGTGAAACGACTTCGATTATAAAGTCGGGTGCACCTTTTAAGCCTTTATCGTCTAATTTACTTTTATCACATATCACAGAAATATCAGGTTGAACAACATTTTTACAATTTTCTTCAGTTTCATCTTTGTCTATTAATCTTACGTCAAAGGGTGCCACATAAACTTCACATTCTAAATTTTTTTCTTTAATAAAATTCCCTATAACCCTTGAAACTTCTGTAATTATTTTTTGATGAATTCTTGAAGGTGAAGGTGACATAGCGACAAAGTTACCCTCAATTAATTCTACTCTTTCACCATCTTCCAATTTAAGATAATCGGAATATGTGTAAATATTATGTTTTATTGGGAATTCCATAATTATCACTCCTGAATTTATATTAAATTTCTGCGGAGGAATTAATGCAATTTAGTATATATTCCCCCATAATTTCATTATATCTTATGAGCACTATATTTTAAACCTATAGCTTTAAAATGTTTTATTTTGTATAATATATTCGTACAGCAATATGGTTACAAAAACAAATGAATACATAGGAGGAATTGACTTTGGAGATAATTATTGTAGCGTTTGTGATTTTATTTGATCAAGTGACAAAATACCTTGCAGTGAAATATCTTATGCCTATAGGGAGTTATCCTGTTATAAAGAATTTTTTTCATCTTACTTATGTAGAAAATAAAGGTGCGGCATTTGGTATGCTTCAGAATAAGACTCTTTTTTATAGTGATAACATTAATTGTAGGAGCTGTGCTAATTTATTCTATGATTAAATTGCCAGAAAATAGTGTGTATAATTATACACTTGCTATGATCCTGGGGGGCGCTATTGGAAACCTAATTGACAGAATGAGGCTGGGGTATGTCGTGGATTTTATTGATTTTAAATTTTTCCCTGCGGTTTTTAATGTTGCAGATTCTTTTATAGTTATAGGAGCTATTATATTAGGATATCTTATGATTTTTAGGGAGAAGGCGTGATGGGATGAACGTAGTAGATAAGATAGTTTTGCAGGGAGAAAAAGAGGATGAGGGAAAGAGAATAGACGTTTTTCTTGCGGCAGAGTTAGATTACACAAGGTCTTATATTAAAAAATTGATTGTGGATGGGCTTGTTTTTGTAAATGGTAAAACGGTAAAGCCCAGTTATAAGGTAAAAGAGAATGATGAGGTTGTTGTAAATATCCCAGAGGTAGAGAAAATTGATGTAATGCCAGAAAATATACCTTTGGATATTCTTTATGAAGACGACGATATAATTGTGATAAGTAAGCCGCAGGGAATGGTAGTGCATCCGGCACCGGGAAATTACAGTGGTACACTTGTTAATGCACTTCTTTACCACTGTAAAAATTTATCGGGAATTAACGGCATTTTAAGGCCGGGTATAGTTCACAGGCTTGATAAAGATACCTCTGGTGTGATGGTTGTTGCTAAAAATGATAAGGCCCACATAAGCCTTTCTAATCAAATAAAAGAGAGAAGTGTTTTTAAAAAATATGTTGCTATTGTAGAGGGAGTTATAAAAGATGAAGAGGGGAAAATTGAGGCACCTATAGGAAGGCACCCTGTTGACAGAAAAAAGATGGCTGTAATAGAGGATGGAAGATATGCTCTTACATTGTACAAAGTTTTGGAGCGTTTTAAAGAAAATACATTAGTAGAGGCGGTTATAAAGACAGGTAGGACTCATCAGATAAGAGTGCACATGGCTTATATTGGTCATCCTGTTGTAGGAGACCATGTTTATGGCTTTAAAAAGCAAAAGTTTAAGTTGGAAGGGCAGGCATTACATTCGCGTGTTTTAGGCTTTATTCATCCTACAAAAGGAGTTTACATGGAGTTTGAAGCTCCACTTCCTGAGTATTTTGTAAGGTTGATTGAAATATTGAGAAACAAATAGAGATAGGATTACAAGGAAATCCTATCTCGCTTTATTGATAAAGTTCTATTTTTTGTTGGTTCTATTTTTTGTTGGCATTTTGCATCGTTCGATCCAGGTAACATCGCCGACTAAACTAGCGCTCGACCTCAGGCTCAAGCGGGGTTCCGGGCACATTCGACCTCCTTGCCTCAGGTGCCCGCCTCCGCCATCCTTGGCTTCGGCCCCACTTTCGCTCCTCGGTCTCGCTAAGTTTCCCGGCACTCAACTGAACGGGCTGGTCCTTTCTCTTATTCTCCTTTTTTAACATTTTCGGTTGAGTGCCGGGCTGTCAAGTCGCTTCACTTATGCAAAATGCCAACATATCATAAAAAGTTTGTTTACACCCTGAGATAGAATTATAAAAGAATCCTATCTCTATTTACTAAATATATCTCATCTCGCTCTGGTGGAGTTATTTCTTCTTTTCCTTTTGATGTTATTAAATATTTCCCTTCTTTTATAATTTTACCTATTATTGTAGTTTGTATTCCTTTTTCAGATAGAGATTTGACTATTTTATCTCCATTACTGGCAGTAATTATCATTGAACCGCTGGATATGAGCTTTAAAGGGTTTATGTCAAAAAAACGGCAAATTTCTTTTGTCTCAGGGCGTATTGGCAATTTTTCTTCATATATTTCAATGCCAAGACCAGAGGCTTCTGCAATTTCATAGGCTGCTCCTAGTATTCCGCCTTCTGTTATGTCATGCATTGCATTTGCACCATTTTGTGCTGCAATAAGTCCTTCTTCTATGACACTTATTTCGTTTATAAAGTTTTGTGCTTTTAAGACAAAATCTTTATCGTAGCCCTTTAGCAGCAAATCTTCATAATCAGTTGCTAAAATTGCTGTACCTTCAAGGCCTAAAGCTTTTGTAACTATGACATCATCGCCTATTTTTGCGCCTTTTGTGGTTATGTACTCACCTTTTTTAGCTATGCCAATTGCTGTTGTGCTTATAATAGGCTTGTTTACTGTAGAGGTTATTTCTGTGTGGCCTCCTAAAACTTCAATGCTTAATTTTTTTGCTGCTCTATCTATTTCTTTCATGATGCCATGTAAAGTAGCTTCTTCAGTACCTTCAGGAAGTAGTATAGTTGATAATATTCCAATTGGCTTTGCGCCACAAGAAGCTAAATCATTACAGGATATTATGACAGATAAAAAGCCACTTAATTTGTCTGCTGCTGTTATGGGGTCTGTTGAAAGGACTGCCACGTATTCGCCGAAATCGATTATGCTACTGTCTTCTCCAAGCTGAGAGTGGACTAAAACTTCTTTTCTTTTAACGCCAAGATAAGGGAAAACACTTCTTTTCAGTATTTCTACAGGTACTTTTCCTACTTCCATTTTGTCACATCCTTCTTTTAATATTGGTGTCAATACTAACATCTTAGCACAATTTTTATTTTTTTTAAATATTCCCTATAGACAAGTTGAAAAGAATGTGATAATATATAAAAAACGAAGTCCTTTAAGCAGTCCTGTGAGGCTGGCAAGGTTACAAATAATGTAGCATAAAAAACTTCTTGCCAGTGCAAGAAGTTTTTTTGTGGAGGTTAGGAAGTTGAAGATAAAGGCAGAGATAATGGATGAAAAAGCCATAGACAGAGCCTTGATAAGAATAGCCCATGAGATTGTGGAAAGGAATAAAGGCATTGAAGATGTGGTTTTGGTAGGCATTAAGACAAGAGGAGTGCCTTTAGCGGAAAGAATAGCGAAGTATATATCGCGAATTGAAGGGAAAAAGCCTCCAGTAGGGTCATTGGATATCACCTATACCGTGATGACCTTACCACAGACCTTGAACAGCCTGTAGTCAAGAAAAAAGATATAGGTGTGGATGTGGTAGGTAAAATAGTGGTGTTAGTGGACGACGTGATATACACAGGAAGGACTATAAGGGCTGCTATGGATGCAATTATCGATTTAGGGAGGCCTAAGGCAATACAGCTGGCAGAATTAATAGACAGAGGGCACAGGGAATTGCCGATAAAGCCAGATTATGTAGGTAAAAATGTTCCAACATCAAAAAATGAAATAGTAAATGTGATGTTGGAGGAAGTAGACAAAGTCAACAGAGTTGTAATAACTGAAAAGTAGCACCTTTAATTTAGCCCAGCGAGGCTAAAAAGGGAGAATGATAGATATTCTCCCGGAGTATTAAACTCTAAAAAGGGAGGATTTTTTATGCCAAAATTCAAAACCCTAATTTTAACAAAAGAGAATATTTTATACAAAAAGAGTAGTACCATTTCACATTATTGTGATGTGGTTACTACTCTTTTTTAAAAGGAGGAAGGTAATGTGAATAGAAAAGACCTGTTAGGCATTAAGGATTTATCGAAAGAAGAAATACTGGAAGTTTTAGATACTGCAAAGGAGATGAAAAAAATTCTAAATGGAGAAAAATATTCACAGATACTAAAAGGAAAGACAGTTGTGACGATTTTTTTCGAACCTAGCACGAGGACAAGACTATCTTTTGAGATGGCAGCAAAGTATTTAGGAGCCCATTACGGCAATATAGAAGTGGCAACCAGCAGTGTTGCTAAAGGGGAGTCTTTAATAGACACCATAAGGACTGTTGAGATGATGAAAGCGGATGTGATAATAACAAGGCACAACATGAGTGGAGCGCCGCATCTTATGGCAAAATACACAAATGCCTCTATCATAAACGCAGGAGATGGTATAAATGAACATCCCACCCAAGCCTTGTTGGACATGATGACAATCAGAGAAAAGAAAGAAATCTTTGAAGGATTAAAAGTGGCAATAATAGGAGACATTATGCACAGCAGAGTTGCACGGTCAAATATATGGGGTCTTAAAAAGATGGGGGCGGAAGTGAGAGTTGCAGGCCCTTCAACCTTAATGCCACCCCAAATAGAAAAAATGGGAGTTAAAGCTTACTACAATGTAGAAGAAGCTATAAAGGATGCGGATGTAGTGATGGGACTAAGAATTCAATTGGAAAGGCAAAAAAGTGGACTATTCCCATCAATTGACGAATACAGAGAATATTTTGGGATAAATAAAGAGAGAATGAAACTTGCAAAAGCCGATGCGATATTGATGCATCCAGGACCTATAAACAGAAATGTTGAAGTTACGTCAGAAGCAGCAAATGCTGAGTATTCTGTCATAGAAGAACAGGTAACGAATGGTGTCGCTGTCAGGATGGCACTTTTAAAAATACTTTGTGAAAGGAGAAATTAAAATGAGGATGATTATAAAAAACGGTACGGTAATAGATGGATTTGGAAGTGAAGCCACAGCGGATATATTGATAGACTATGGAATAATAAAGGTGATAGATAAAAATATAGAAATTTCGGATGCAGTAGTAATTGATGCGACAGGCAAATATGTACTCCCAGGTTTTGTGGATATGCACACACATTTAAGGCAGCCGGGATTTGAAGAGAAAGAGACTATTAAAACAGGTACAGAGGCTGCAGCAGCAGGAGGTTACACTACTGTTGCCTGCATGCCAAATACAAATCCTCCTATAGACAATGAAATAGTAGTAGAATATGTAAAAAGCATTGCGCAAAGAGAAGGAGTTGTAAAAGTACTACCTATAGGAGCTATGACAAAGGGAATGAGAGGTGAAGAAATAACCGAGATGGCAAAACTTAAAAAAGCAGGGGCTGTTGCCTTATCTGATGACGGTTTTCCAATAATGAGCGCAGGGCTTATGAAGAGGATAATGACATATGGAAAAATGTATGACTTACTCATGATAACTCACTGTGAAGACAAAACATTAAGTGGCGAAGGTGTAATGAATAGCGGAGTAATTTCCACAATGATAGGATTAAAAGGCATACCAAGAGAAGCAGAAGAAGTCATGCTTGCAAGAAATATCATACTTGCAAAGTCAACTGGTGTAAGGATTCACATCGCACATATCTCAACAAAGGGAAGTGTCGAACTTATAAGAGAAGCGAAAGAAAAGGGAGTGAAAATAACTGCTGAAGTGACTCCTCACAATCTTACCTTGACAGATGAAGCAGTCTACAATTACGATACAAACACAAAAGCTTATCCACCCTTAAGGACAAGAGAGGATATAGAAGCATTAATAGAAGGATTGAAAGATGGCACAATAGATGCAATCGCGACAGACCATGCCCCTCACACTAAGGATGACAAAAAAGTGCCTTACGACATGGCTGCTTTTGGAATATCAGGCTTAGAAACAGCCTTTTCCGTGATAAATACTTTCCTTGTACAAAAAGGTAAAATAAACATGAAAGATTTGGTCAATTACATGAGCATAAATCCTGCGAAAATATTAGGTATATCCAGTGGCATAAAGGTAGGGTCGATAGCGGATATTGTGATTGTAGACCCTTATGAAGAGTATGTAGTTGACAAAGATAAATTTAAATCAAAAGGAAAAAACACACCTTTCCATGGTATGAAGCTAAAAGGAGTTGTGGAATACACAATAGTTGAAGGTCAAATAAAATATGCAAGGGATAGAAAAATTGAAAAAATTGAGGTATAATTAATAAAGGAATATTTATGCGATAAAATGAATAAATTTTCAATAAGAGGATGGTGTAGATGTTTATTGATAAATTAATTGAGAGTATAAAAGCTAAGAAAAGCCCTGTTGTAGTGGGGCTTGACCCCAGAATTGAAAAAACTCCACAATTTATAAAAGACGTTGCTTTTAAGAGAAAAGGAGAAAATATTGAAGGCATATCTGAAGCTTTATACCTTTTTAATAAAGGTATAATAGATGCAGTCTACGATGTTGTGCCTGCGGTCAAAATCCAAGTTGCTTTTTATGAAGTTTATGGGATAGAAGGATTTAAAGCTTTTTCAAAACTGCTGAATACGCTAAAAGTTTAGGGCTTATGGTAATAGCGGATGTTAAAAGAGGAGATATACAAGAGGTTGCAAAAATGTATTCAAAAGCATATATGCAAAACCAGTTATTTGATGCGATTACTGTAAATCCCTATATGGGTGAAGACACTATAATGCCTTATGTAGAAGATGCGATTGAATACGATAAGGGTATATTTGCACTTGTCAAGACTTCAAATAAAGGTTCTAAAGATATACAGGATATAAAAACTGCAACAGGAGAATACGTATATCAACGAGTTGCTAAAATAATAAATAAGATTTCAAAGTCAGCAGTTGGGAAGTATGGCTATAGTTCTATAGGTGCAGTAGTGGGGGCAACATATCCAGAGGAGGCAAAAGTGCTAAGAAAGGAAATGCCAAATTGTTTCTTTCTAGTGCCAGGCTATGGGGCACAAGGGGGGACTGTTGAAGATATAATGGATTGTTTTGATGAGAATGGACTTGGCGCGATAATAAATTCTTCACGTAGCGTTATCTATGCATATCAAAGTCCTTACTGGAAAGATGTATATTCTGAATATGAGTATGCACAAGCGGCGAGAGCAGAAGTAATTCTTATGACAGGCATGATTAACAATGGCCTTGTTAAGAGAAAATACATTGCTTGTTGAGGTGAAAAATGGAGACCAGGATATTGTCTAATGAAAAGATAGCCAGTGGCATTTATAAATTGGTATTTGAGTGGAAGGGGGAATACCCTCTCCAGGCCAATTTGTAATGGTAGACTGCAAAGGCAAGACTTTTCTAAAAAGGCCTATAAGCGTATGCTCTGCTGATGACAAATCAATGACAATTGTATATCAGGTTAAAGGGGAAGGTACTAAAAATTTATCCAAAATGAAAAAAGGAGACACAATTGAAGTAACAGGTCCTCACGGACATGGTTTTGAACTATATGAGGACAAAAATGTGTTAATAGTAGGAGGGGGAATAGGCATTCCTCCCCTTCTATACCTTGCTAAAAAAATCAAAGCAAAAAATTCGTATATTGCGTTGGGATTTAAAAGTGAAATTTTTCTTGTGGAGGAGTTTAAAAATTTAGGAGAAGTTATTGTCACGACAGAGGACGGAAGTTTTGGGAAAAAAGGAATGGTGACACAAGGAATTGAAGATATAATTGATAAGATTGACATAATATATGGCTGTGGACCAAAACCTATGCTAAAGATATTACAAGATATTTCTCTTAAAAATAACATTCCTTGTCAAATATCTGTAGAAGAAAGGATGGCTTGTGGCATAGGAGCTTGTCTTGTATGCGCTTGCAAAGTGAAAAAAGATGGTGGTTTTGAGTACAAAAGAGTGTGCAAAGATGGTCCCGTCTTTTGGGCAGAGGAGGTGGAGTTTTGAATTTACAAGTTGAAGTTGGGGGACTTAAGTTAAAAAATCCGGTGATGACAGCTTCAGGTACTTTTGGGTTTGGAAGAGAGTACGGAGAATATATTGATTTAAATCAATTAGGTGCAATAGTTGTAAAAGGACTTACAGTAAAACCTAAAGAAGGTAATCCACCTCCACGAGTTTATGAAACTCCTTGTGGAATGCTAAACAGTGTAGGGCTTCAAAATTCGGGTGTAGATGCTTTCATTGAGAAAGAGCTGCCCTTTTTAAGAGATTATGATGTTGCTGTAATAGTAAATATTGCAGGAGAAACCATTGAGGAATTTGCTTACATGGCAAAGAAGCTTGATATAGATGGTGTTGATGGAATTGAAATAAATGTCTCCTGTCCAAATGTGAAAAAAGGTGGTATGGCTTTTGGAATAAATCCTGATGATATATTTAATATAACAAAAGAAGTAAAAAAGTTACACAAAAAACTGTTATTGTAAAATTAACACCAAATGTGACGGATATTGGGGTTTGTGCTAAAGCAGCAGAAGATGGAGGAGCAGATGCTGTATCTTTAATTAATACAATTGCAGGAATGGCTATAAATATTGATACAAGAACCCCTGTTTTTAAGAACGTGATTGCGGGTTTGTCTGGACCTGCTATAAAGCCTATTGCCCTTAGGATGGTGTATGAGGCAGCGAGAGCCGTGAAAATTCCTGTTATAGGTATGGGCGGTATAAGTTCATTTAAAGATGCATTAGAATTTATGATTGCGGGGGCGAAGGCAGTGGCAATTGGCACTTGTAATTTTGTAAATCCCAATTGCACAATTGAGGTTATTGAGGGCATAAAACAATATATGGTTTTAAACAATATAGAAGACATAAATGAGATTATAGGTTCTTTAAAGGTTGATTAAAGGGGATGAGAAAATGGAAAAAGAAGAAGTCTTAGAGATTTTTAGCAAGTTAGGAGTAATTAACAAAGGACATTTTTTATTGACATCAGGAAAACACAGCAATACCTATTTGCAGTGTGCGAAAATATTTCAATATCCTAAATACAGCGAAATTTTTAGTAAAGAATTGGCATTAAAATTTAAAGGCCACGAAATAGATGTTGTAATAGGGCCTGCAATTGGAGGAATTATATTGGCCTATGAAGTTGCTCGTCAAGTTGGAGCAAAAGCTCTTTTTGCAGAAAGAGAAGAAGGGGTGATGAAGCTAAGAAGAGGGTTTGAAATCAAAGAAGGAGAAAATGTATTAGTGGTAGAAGATGTTGTTACTACAGGAGGTTCTGTAAAAGAGGTTATAAATTTAGTCAATTCTTTAAAAGGCAATGTTATAGGAGTTGGAAGTATAGTTGATAGAAGCGACGGAAAGGTAAATTTTGAAGTTCCTTTTAAGTCTGTAGTAAGTTTGTATGTTGAGACATATGGAAAAGAGGAATGTCCTCTTTGCAAAGAAGGCATTCCTCTTGTAAAGCCGGGAAGCAGGAAATTTTAAGGTATGAGCATATTTATAACTCTCATTGTCTCAGGTCCTACAATTCCATCCACTTTAAGACCATTGTCTCTTTGAAATCTCATGACGGCGTTTTTGGTTCTTGGCCCAAAAATGCCGTCTATTGGACCAGGGTCATAACCTAAACTTTGAAGAATCATCTGAAGCTGAAGAACATCGTATCCGACGGTACCCTCGTATAGAAGCCTGGAGCCTAATTGTTGCCTCTCCATTTTTTCACCTCATTTATACACTTTCACTATTACACAATATGATAAAAATAGGGAAAGTGTTCTTTTTTATAAGACTTGTAGAATTAGGCACTTTAAGTATTGAGTTTCTTCAGAGGCTAATAATATTGGATGGTCTTTTGATTGAGTACGTTGTTCTACAAGTCTTACATTTCTTTTAGCATCATTGGCTGCTTCTTTAATGACACCTAAAAACATATCTGGTTTTATGTGCTGTGAACAAGAGCAGGTGATGAGAAAGCCTCCTTCTCTTAGAATTTTTAATGCTCTTAAATTTATTTCCTTGTATCCCCTTAATGCGTCTTTTACAGTTTCTTTGCTTTTTGTAAAGGCAGGGGGATCTAGTATTACAGTATCAAACTTTCTGCTTTCTTTGTCATATCTTCTTAATAGGTCAAAGGCGTTGTCACATACGAAATTACATCTTTCTTGATAACCACTGAGTTCTACATTCTTTTTTGCCATTTCAATGGCTTCCTCAGAGATGTCGACTGTCTCAACTCTTTTTGCACCATAGTGAAGGGCATGTACTGTAAATGAGCCTGTATGGCTGAAACAGTCTAGAACTTCTGCATCTTTAACGTAATTTTGAATTGCTTTTCTGTTTTCTTTTTGATCTAAAAAATACCCAGTCTTTTGGCCATTTTCAATGTCTACCCAAAATTTTATTCCATTTTCTTCAAATTGTTGCATTGTGTCAAACTTGCCGTACAAATATCCTTTTTGCTGTGGAAGCCCTTCTAATTCTCTTACATTTACATCATTTCTTTCATAAATGCCTTTGGGATTTAATATTTCAACAAGGAGCTTTACTATTGTATTTTTATATTTATCTATACCTAATGCAAGAGTTTGCAAAACAAGATAGTCACCAAATTTGTCCACGATTAAAGCGGGTAAAAAATCTGCTTCTGCAAATACAACTCTGCAGGAGTTTAAATTGTCCATAACTTTTTTTCTGTATTCCCATGCTCTTTTAATTCTTCTTCGAAAAAACTCTTCATCTATTTCTTCATTAATATCTCTGGTCAATAATCTGACAGTTATCATGGATTTTAGATTTATGTATCCTTTTCCTATGAATTCTTTTTTGTGATTTAAAACATTTACAATTCCACCTGGAGTGTAATCTCCTACAATTCTATCTATTTCAGTTTTGTATATCCAAGGGTGACCATTTAAAATCCTTTTAATATTTGTGTTTCTTAATATAACGTCTGCCATAACATCTCTCCTCATAACTTCTAATAACTTTTTTATATCATAATTAGCCAAAATATTCAATTGTATTGACATATTCCTGTGAATAGTATTAATATTGAAGGGGTGATAGTATGCAAAAAATACTTGGAAGAATAAGAAGAGCAGTTCAAGATTTTAATATGATACAAGAGGGAGATATAATAGCTGTTGGTGTTTCAGGAGGAAAGGA